>CAJTDS010000041.1 GCA_910575165.1 Eggerthellaceae bacterium | reverse complement strand
GTCCCACTTGCTTTTAAGGGGTGATGCAATGAGGCACGAAATGGACGTCAGGGCTGAGGCGGCCCGGTACTTCGAGATGGGTTTTGCCAACAAGGTCGTAGGCAGGCTGCTGGGGATCTCTCAGACCACTGTCAAGAAGTGGCTCTACACTTACAGGGCGCTCGGAAAGGAGGCCCTATTCGTGACCGAACACAGAACATACCCTCACGCCATCAAGGTCGAGGCAGCCAAGGCCGTTGTCGAGGGCACGATGAGCAAGCCCGAAGCCATGAAGACCTACGGCCTCAAGTCGATGACCCAGATCAACGCCTGGTGCCGCCTCTATCGCGAGGGAGGCCCGGATGCATTGCTTCCTAAGCAGAAGGGACGACCGAAGAAGGCCGTGCCG
>CAJTDS010000040.1 GCA_910575165.1 Eggerthellaceae bacterium | reverse complement strand
GGCGTACCTGCGGGCCTCGTCGCCCACCACCTCCAGGTCGGTGTCCATCCAGTTGCGGCGGCGGATGGCCACGAGCGCCCAGTCCTTGGCGGTTCCCTTGATGTAGTTCTGGTCGTTGGGCTCGCCCTTGGCCCACACCTCGCCGGAGGGCAGCGTCAGCTCCAGGTACATGGGCACCTCGGGGTCGAACTCGAGGCCGTTGACGTTGTACATGTTGGGGCGGCCCTGCCAGGAGAGGAACAGCGTGGAGGTGATGCGCTCCTTCACGACCGGGTCGATGCCCAGGGCGTCGTAGATGTCCACGCTGTGGGCCCACAGCTCCATGAGGCGCGCCGAGGCCAGGGAGCGCACGGACATGGGCGGGATGCCGGCGGCCCAGGGCACGCGGCCCTTCGGGCC
>CAJTDS010000039.1 GCA_910575165.1 Eggerthellaceae bacterium | reverse complement strand
TGTACTGCCTCCCATTTCTTGGACACGAGAAATGGGAGGCTTCTTTATGCCATCAGACCTTAGGATCAGATACGACGTCGATGTCCGCAGGGCCGCAGCGGAGCTCTTCGAGGAGGGCTATGGGTATCACGCGGCCGCGACCGTCCTAGCGCTTCCTCCTTCCGTTGTGAAACAATGGTGCTACAAGTTCGGCGCTGTTGGATTGGACGGATTGCTGCAGATGGGCGGACGACAGGTCAGATACACCTACGAGCAGAAGCTGGCCGCCGCGAAAGCGGTGGTCGAGGACGGCGAGAAGGTCCCCGATGCCATGGCGTCTTTCGGCATAGCCTCGAGGTCGGCGCTCCTCAAGTGGTGCAAAGCGTATCGGGAGGGCGGCGCTGAAGCCCTGCGCCCCGAGCCGAAGGGCCGACCCAAAGGGAGCGGGGCCGCGAAGGAAGGGATGACTCGCGAGCAAGAGCTCGAAGTCCGCGTCCGAAAGCTCGAGGCGGAGAACGCCTACCTAAAAAAATTGGCGGCCCTGAGGGCGGAGAAGAGCCTTCGAACCGGGAGAAGGCA
>CAJTDS010000038.1 GCA_910575165.1 Eggerthellaceae bacterium | reverse complement strand
ATGCTTTACGGCATCTGGGATGACCTGGAGAAGGACGGCTACAGCGCCGCCGATTTTCTGGCTGCCATTGATACCAACCTTCATTCTAACGGCTATGGGGCTGCGCGGCTTCTTTACGAGGTTTGGGATGATTTGGAGTATTCCGTTTCTGGCAAGTCCTACAGCGTTGCTCATTCTGCCTATGGCATCTGGGAGGACGTGGAGATTCTGGACGGCCACGTGGTCAACAACGGTTCCCTTGTCTCTAAGGGCTTCTCCGATGTCTACGGCTCCCTTAGTGCTTCCGTGGATGGCGGCGTTCTTTCCGCCGCCCAGATTCTCGGGCATATCCGCGGGCGTCTCGGCGCCGACCGAAACGGCGTCACCTACGGTCTCGGCTCCCTGGCGTCGATGACCTATGACAGGCTCGGGACGGTCGACGGTCGCCTTCATACCTCGGTTGATGGCGGCGATTTGTCCGCTGCCCAGATTCTCGGGCATATTCGCGGCCGTCTCGGCGCCGATAGGAACGGCGTCACTTACGGTCTCGGCTCCCTGGCATCGATGACCTACGACAGGCTCGGGACCGTTGACGGCAAGCTCTCTTTGGGGGATAACGGCTCTGTTGTCTCTGTTGCCGGATTCGCGCAGCAGATACGTAACCGCCTCCAGTACGTCACCGGCAACAACACATATACCGCCGCTGGCCTGCTCTACCGTATCTGGCAGGCTGGTATCTCTGATGCGTCCCTGGTCTCCAAGGGCTTCTCGGACGTTATAGCCGCCCTGGATACTCGCGAGGTTGTCATCAC
>CAJTDS010000037.1 GCA_910575165.1 Eggerthellaceae bacterium | reverse complement strand
TGATAACGTGGGTTATGAAAAGCTGGCCTCCCGGGCCGGCCTCTTTGCGCCCTGTTGCGGGCCGACCGCGGATCGGGGGGCCCGATGAGGGGAATCATACTCGCCGGCGGCTCGGGGACGCGCCTGTTCCCCTCCACCAGGGCCGTCTCCAAGCAGCTCATCCCCATCTACGACAAGCCCATGATCTACTACCCGCTGTCCACGCTCATGCTGGCGGGGATCCGCGAGGTGCTGGTCATCTCCACGCCGCGCGACACCCCCTCCTTCGAGGCGCTGCTGGGCGACGGCTCGGACATAGGGATGTCGTTCTCCTACGCGGTGCAGGACGAGCCGCGGGGGCTGGCCGAGGCGCTCACCATCGGCGAGGGCTTCGCCGGGGGCGAGCCGGTGGCCCTCATCCTGGGCGACAACGTCTTCTACTCCGCGGGCTTCTCCAGCGTGCTGGCCGAGGCCCGCGCCAAGGTGGAGTCCGGCCAGGCCGGCGCCGTGGTCTTCGGCTACCCGGTGGACGACCCGCGGGCCTTCGGGGTGGTGGAGGTGGGGCCCGACGGGCGGGCGCTGTCCCTGGAGGAGAAGCCGGACTTCCCCCGCTCGAACCTGGCCGTGCCGGGGCTGTACTTCTACGACGGCGCCGCCGCCGGGGTGGCCCGGGGCATCGGTCCCAGCCCCCGCGGCGAGCTGGAGATCACCAGCGTCAACCAGGCCTACATGGAGGCGGGCCGCCTGCACGTGCAGCGCCTGTCGAGGGGCTGCGTGTGGCTGGACACCGGCACCCACGACAACCTGCTGGAGGCCGCGGAGTTCGTGAGCATCGTCCAGAAGCGGCAGGGCATCTACATCTCCTGCATCGAGGAGATCGCCTACCGCAAGGGCTTCATCGACCGCGAGCAGCTCAAGCGCATCGCCTCGACGCGCTCCAACAAGACCAAGTACGGCCAGCACCTGTTCCT
>CAJTDS010000036.1 GCA_910575165.1 Eggerthellaceae bacterium | reverse complement strand
GTTCATTGGAATACGAGGAGACGACAGGTTAAACTGAAAGGACTGACTCCGGAGGAATTCCGAAATCAGTCCTTAGCAGCTTAGTCCTTACTAATTCGTCCAAGTTTTGGGACGCAGTTCACTGCACCGGGGTCATTCCTTTTAGACGTACCTGATAGCGCCCCGTGTTCCAGTAGACGATATAAGCATTGAGCTCATCCCTGAACTGCTCGAAGGAGTCGAAGCGGCGACCGCGGTAGAACTCGTCCTTCAGGTGCCCGAAGAATCCCTCCATGCAGGCGTTGTCGAGGCAGGTCGCCTTCCTCGACATGCTCTGCGTCAGCCCCANTACGGGAGCTGCTGATACTGCCATCCTTGGTCGGAGTGCAGGAGGGCCGGACCTGAGAGCACATGCTCCAGCTCGTCCAGCATCTCTGTCACCTGGGCCATGTTGGGGCTCTTCGACACCGACCACGCTACGATCTCGTTGTTGTACAGGTCCATCACGGGGGACAGATAGGCCTTGACGCCCGCCACCTTGAACTCGGTGATGTCGGTGGCGAGCTTCTCCATGGGGCCGCTGGCCGCGAAGTTGCGACCTAGGATGTTCCTCGCGGCCTTGCCCTGCTCTCCCCGATAGGAGTCGTAGCGCCTTCGCCGTATGCGGCAGGAAAGCCCTTCTTCCCGCATGAGCTTCAGCACGGTCTTGCCGCTCACGGCCAATCCCTGCTCGCATCTGAGCGCCATGGCTATCTGGCGGTATCCCATGCCGTTGGGAGTGCGGGAGAATATCTCGCGCACCAAGGGACGCACGTCCGCCCATCTATCGGTTTTGGGGTTTCTCCTTCCCGCATACCGGTAATAGGTGCTCTTGGGAAGCCCAAGCTTGTCGAGCACGAGCTTGAGCGGGTACTCATGCCTTAGCGAATCTGCCGCCTCTGCTCGATCTCTTCCGCTAGGGCATTGAATCGTTTTAAGATCTCGTTCTCCAATTCCAGCTCGCGCACGCGCGCTTCGAGCTCCTCCTCGCGGGAGGAGAAGG
>CAJTDS010000035.1 GCA_910575165.1 Eggerthellaceae bacterium | reverse complement strand
TGAACTGCGTCCCAAAACTTGGACGAATTAGTAAGGACTAAGCTGCTAAGGACTGATTTCGGAATTCCTCCGGAGTCAGTCCTTTCAGTTTAACCTGTCGTCTCCTCGTATTCCAATGAACGATGTAAGCGTCCAGATCTTTCTTGAACTCTTCGAAGGTAGCCCATTTCCGACCCTTGAAGAACTCATCTTTGATATGACCGAAGATCTGCTCGGTAGCCCCGTTGTCGATGCAGTTGCCCTTTCTCGACATGCTCTGCACGATGCCGTGCTCTCTCAGTCGCTCGGCCCAGGCCCTCTGCTGGTATTGCCAGCCCATGTCCGAATGCAGGATCGGTGTCGCGCCCTTCGGCATCCTGGAGAAAAGCTGATCGAGGATATCGTGCTGCTGGGCCATGCTCGCGCTCTTCGACACCGACCACGCTATTATCTCTTTGCTCCCGAAGTCGTATATCGGCGCGAGATAGGCCTTGCCCCACGCCTGCTTGAACTCCGTGACGTCGGTGCCCATCTTCTGCCAAGGGCCCTCCGCTCCGAAGTCGCGCCCCAGCACGTTCTCGAAGGTCTCGCCGACGAGGCCTTTGTACGAATTGTACTTGTGATAGTCGGTTTCGCGGCGGATGCCGCAGCTGATCCCCATCTCGTGCATGACCTTCAACACCGTCTTGTCCGCGATGCGCGCGCCGCGCTCGGCGCGCAGGCACATGGCGATCTGCCGATGTCCGCAGCCGTTGGGAGTCCGTGAGAATATCTCGCTTATGGCGTCCCATAGCTCCGGTCGGGTCGGCGCCTTCGGATGCGACAGCGCGTAGTAGTAGCTCGATCGCGCCATCTCCGCCGCTTCCAGCAGATCAGCGAGCGGGTAATGCCCTGAGAGCGCGGCTACGGCCGCTGCCTTCTCCCGGTTCGAAGGCTCTTCTCCGCCCTCAGGGCCGCCAATTTTTTTAGGTAGGCGTTCTCCGCCTCGAGCTTTCGGACGCGGACTTCGAGCTCTTGCTCGCGAGTCATCCCTTCCTTCGCGGCCCCGC
>CAJTDS010000034.1 GCA_910575165.1 Eggerthellaceae bacterium | reverse complement strand
CCGCCGGCGAGTATGATTCCCCTCATCGGGCCCCCCGATCCGCGGTCGGCCCGCAACAGGGCGCAAAGAGGCCGGCCCGGGAGGCCAGCTTTTCATAACCCACGTTATCACGCTTTCGGGCAAAAAGATCTTGTCCCGACGAAGCCTTGACCCATGAATGCCCCATGCGCGGTTATTCCGTATCCCAGACCGCTCGTCTTGAGAGTTTGTGCATAGGTTGCCTTGCCGGGCGACAAAGCGCTATCATATCTGACAAATGCCCTCGTCTCGGCTTGCTCCGATACGGGAGGCATCGTCGCCCGCAAGGGCGGCGGACACTCCGAGGGTAACGGGATCGTCGCTGGGTGCGTGTTTCGGGTCGCTCGAGAGAATGAATATCGTTGTTGCTTACTGCTTCGCGAAGCATTGCGAAGCTTTACGCTTGCTCTGCAACGGAGGCGGCCTCATGTGGTACGTAGTGCAAACCGTAGGCGGTCAGGAACGCAAGGTTCTGTCGCTTATCGAAGCCCGCAGGGACGAGTGCTCCTTAAGGGAGCTCTTCATCCCCGAGTACGAAATCATGAAGCGCATCCAGGGCGAATGGGTCATGCGCAAGGAGATTCTCCTTCCCGGCTACGTGTTCGCGGATACGCGGCACCCCGAGAAGGTGGAGGAAGTGCTGCGCGGGATACCGAAGTTCACCCGGTTGCTTGGCAACGACGATATGTTTCTTCCTCTCGCCGATTCCGAAGTCAAGTTCCTGAATGCGTTCTGCTCTCCCGGTCACCGCGTCATCGATTGCTCGAGCGGTATCGTGGAGGGAGACAGGACGATCATCCTCAAAGGGCCCCTCATGGGCCACACCGGCCTCATCAAGAAGATCGACCGCCATAAAAGGCTCGCTTACCTGGAGATGAGCATCTGCGGCCGCATCAAGAGCGTGAGGCTCGGGCTGGAGATAGTCCAGAAGCGCAACTAACCTGTTTGAACATGGAAACCGAAATCAATAGGTCTGATAACGTGGGTTATGAAAAGCTGGCCTCCCGGGCCGGCCTCTTTGCGCCCTGTTGCGGGCCGACCGCGGATCGGGGGGCCCGATGAGGGGAATCATACTCGCCGGCGG
>CAJTDS010000033.1 GCA_910575165.1 Eggerthellaceae bacterium | reverse complement strand
GTTCAAGAAGGGCGGCGCCGACAGACGCGAGCTGCTGTTCCGCCACGCGTCGGCCGGAACGTACCGGACCACGAGGCGCGGCTACGTCGACCTGCTTCGCCCCTTCATGGATTACTGGGGCGTGTCAACGGTGGTCTAACATAGAGTAATTCTTAAACGCTGTATAGAGGTTGCCCTCATTGATATGAGCCCTGCGTCCGCGAATCATAATCGCATCCGACCGCTTCACATAGATGAGATAGTCGATGAAGAAACGAACCATGTTCCGCGGATTGACGTTTTCCTCTATCTTGTACCAGTACTCGTTGTACAGCCGAAGCTGGTTCTCGTAATCCAGACTCATGAGCAGATAGTTCCGCAGCAAGTCGACATCGGTAAGATCGAGCCCGGTTGAGTTCAGGCTCTCGAAAATCTCCTGAGGATCTTCGCCTTCTACATCCAGGTCGACGATAACGATTCTGTCGAGCGCGGCACGAATACTGGCAATCTGCCCCTCTTCCAGCCCCTTCATTTGGTTGTAGAAGAAGGCGTAGTTCTGATATACACTCGATTCCTTTTCCTGCTTGGTAAGGCCATCCGCGCCGCAGAACGAAAATGACTCCAGCAACTTGCGATAAATCACATCGTCTCGCCTGTTAAGGTGCAATTTCACTTTGTGATTTTCAGACACGCCGTATCCCATGTTACGCAGAAACGTGGCCTCGATGTCGCGCTTGAAGTCGTCGTTTTCAACGTAGTCATGCATCGCTTTCAACAGCAGAGTGATAGTGGTAATGCGCTGCTGGCCATCGATAATTGTTTTCTCGCGACTCGTGATGCCTTTCGAGCAAATCGTCCCCAGAAAATGAGTGCGACCGTCTTCCCCTTGGGCAACATACCAAATGTCGCTCCAAAGCTGCTTGCAGTTCTCCTCTGTCCAGTCATAGTTACGCTGATAGACCGGAATAACGAACGTAGTGTTGTTGGCCGCAAGAAACTGTGCAACGTTGTTTTTATTCTCTATGTTAGACCACCGTTGACACGCCCCAGTAATCCATGAAGGGGCGAAGCAGGTCGACGTAGCCGCGCCTCGTGGTCCGGTACGTTCCGGCCGACGCGTGGCGGAACAGCAGCTCGCGTCTGTCGGCGCCGCC
>CAJTDS010000032.1 GCA_910575165.1 Eggerthellaceae bacterium | reverse complement strand
ACGGCCCCTCGCGGGGCCGTTCTCCTTAAATCACATCAATCTATGCAATTATTCATAGGTCATCTGCGCTTTTGTCTGATATTGACCCACACAAACTACCGAAGAGCCAAAAACTTCGCCGCCTCTTCGGCACTCAGCGGATACACCTGCGGAAACGCGTTCCCGGCCTCTACGATTGCGTTCCAGATGGCCCGCATACCCTCCAGGTCGCTCTCGCGATAGGGGCGAATCTCCAACGCCATGGCGCTTCCTTTCCTTCCCGAACCCTTCCGCGGGAGCCCTTGCCCCCTGCAGCCAGCCTCGCTCGCCGGCACGGCTTTCATACACCCTGCATCCGGCGTCGACCGCCGGCACGGCCGGCCCGCGTCGGGCACCATACAAAATCGGCCACTTCGTCATGAAAACGTCGCGAACCTTCCGATTATGCGGGCTTTCCGGCCACGTTGCTAGCCGCACCGACCGCATGGTCTGCGCCCGCAAGCGTGCCTGCCCCGCTAATCCATGTCCAGCGCGTACACCATGCCGGCGCCGTACAGCTTACCGAAAATGTAGCGGTTGCTGGCGGATTCCTCGCTCACGTATACGCGACCTTC
The DNA here is from genome assembly GCA_910575165.1 of Eggerthellaceae bacterium. Lineage (GTDB taxonomy): Bacteria > Actinomycetota > Coriobacteriia > Coriobacteriales > Eggerthellaceae > Xiamenia > Xiamenia aquisgranensis. The sequence continues at coordinate 1,391 of CAJTDS010000032.1, read as the reverse complement.
ATAGGATTCGATGCCCTCGGTCATGGGCGGGGCGGCCACATCGGCCACTAAGCTGCGGGAATCCAGGCAGTACAGCGGCACCTCCTGACCGTCAGCCGTAAACGTGCCGTCCTGGGTCAGGCGGGCGGTGTCGTAAGCCAGCAGGTGCGACGTGGCCAACCCGTAGGACTGCGACAGCACGATGCGGCCGTCGGCGGTCAGGCACGTGCCCTGGATGCGCTCGGGGATCGACAGCACCGCCTCGGGCGCGTCGGCCAGGCCCCACTGAGCGGTGTCGCTGAGCGGATGGGCGTAGATAACGGCCGGGTTCTGGGAGCCGTCGGGCGTTGCTATGCGGTGCTCGCCAGGCGTTTCGTAGTTTCCCGCCCGATAGAAGTTGCCCACCAGCAGATACTCCCCCTCCACATTGCCGAACGACGGGGTGAAGTCCAGGTCTATCTTGCCCAGGGCCAGCACCGTGTCGCCATCGGCGGCATTGACCAGGTCGCTTTCCTCGAACACCAGCAAGCCACCTTCGCAAGCCACGTACACGTAGCGCCCGCTGCTGGTGATGGCGGAACCGTGCCCATCGTAAAGCTCGCCGTCGGGCGCGGCCAACAGCAGCCGCTGCACCGAGCCGTCGGCCGAGTGCCGGTAAACCGGAGAGGGCCCGCCGTCAGTGGTATAACCGCTGAACAGCCATGCGTCGCCGTGCTCCAGCCGGTCGAGGTCCTGGCAGACGAACCCGGAATTGATGCCCGGAATGGGAAACGCCGCCTCGGCCTGCTGGTAGAAGGGAGCGTAGGCCACGCGCACGAACACGTTCACGCCGACAATCGCCGCTACCGCCACGCCCACCAGCACACCAGCGACAATGCCCAGCACCTTGGGCCAGCGGGGATGCTTGCGGGCGTCCTTCGAGACCGTCGCCTCCTTGGCAGGGTCGTTGGACGCGCTCGAAGACCCTGCATCCGCATCGCGCCCTTCCCCATTGCGCTGCGCGCTCTCGTCACTCTTCGCTTCAGCCATCACATACCTCGACTCGCTTCGTACTTAGCGCGCGGCGCCACCGCCGTTTCGGCCCGCCTCGCACACGTGGCACGAGCCTACCATCCCTCCGCGATCGACCGACAATCTGATGCGCAGATGCAACCTTCCCCTGATGCCGAAATGCCGCACCCGCGCCCCTTCGCCTTCCAAAAGGCTTCCCAACTAACTTGGGAACTTCCGGCAGTGACTAGAGAAGTTTTGGTGGTTACTTGAGAACTTTTGAGGCTTCGGTAGTTTGTGTGGCTAGAGGGTTGCATCGCTAAGCTGCTTTCTTCACCGGAACCGATCGGTTCCATGGCAGTTGCGGCTTCGCGTCCGAACATCTCAGCATCAGCAGCGCTATGAGGTTGTCGGTGTTCCTG
>CAJTDS010000031.1 GCA_910575165.1 Eggerthellaceae bacterium | reverse complement strand
GCGGGGCCGCGAAGGAAGGGATGACTCGCGAGCAAGAGCTCGAAGTCCGCGTCCGAAAGCTCGAGGCGGAGAACGCCTACCTAAAAAAATTGGCGGCCCTGAGGGCGGAGAAGAGCCTTCGAACCGGGAGAAGGCATTGCGGTTGGGGGACGCTATTGGCAGAAGGGCCCGAAGGCATGGTTCGCGCTGAGCCCGATGGCGAAAATGGAGACGAACATAATCGTCATCGCCAGGCAGAAGGCTATTTCGCCGCACAGAACCGACGCGGGCGAGTCAAGCTGCTCGGACAGAGGGTACGCGAAGAGGGCTGCTGGGACGAAGGCAAGGAGGTCGAGGAGGACGACCTGCGCGGTGTCGAAATCATGCGGGATGAGCACCCCTGCGACCAGAAGAGACAGGAACACGCCGGCAGCGATCTCGTCGTAGCGGAGAAAGGATCGCCTGTCGCTGTCGAGGGAGCAGATGACGATGAGGTCGGCGACGGCGGGGGCGGAGACGAGGAGCAGGGCGGATAGCGCGGAGGCGGGGGCGGAGAGCGCCGCGGACACCGCACTCCTGAAGTCCGCGAAAAGTAAGAGAACGGCGAAGGCTGCGGCGGTGGCGGCGAGGGCCGTGATCCCGATATCGGCCGCGAACGCGAGCTCGGGGCGCTTTCCCTTAGGAACAGTGACCAGAGGGCACTTGACAGCGACAAAGAGGACGAAGGAGAGAAGCCCGAGGAGGACGGTCGGTGTCGCGTCGAAGTCGTGCGGGATGAGCAACCCTGCGACCAGAAGCGCCAGAAAGGCGACCGCGGCATGCCGGGCACGACGAAGGAAGGCGTCTCTGCCGTCGAGCGCGGGCGAGGAGATCACGGCGAGGCCGGCGGCGACGGGTGCGATGCCGAGGCACAGGGCGGAGGCCGTGGGTGCGAGGAAGGCGCTTTCCAACATGACACTTCCCTTCTTTCCGAGCCGTAATACCAGCTCAAACTCGTTTGTCCTGGCTACGATTATACAGCGAGTACCCTTTTAGGTACAGTCTTTCGGACGAGATTGACGGCGCGCGTCAATCTTTTCCAAGGGGGTCGCCGACCGGGCGGCGAAAATAGAGACGAGCAGAAGCGTCGTCGCCAGGCAGAAGGCTATATCGCCGCGCAGAACCCTTCTTCAACGGCTTTTCGCGGCCTGCCAGCCTTCGGGTTCGATGCAATCCGCCGCTCTATCGACTCGACGGTGACCCATCCCTCGTCGTCCGTTTCGAGGATGCCGGCGGAAATGAGCTGGGAAACGCGGCCCCGGCTCACTCCGAGCATCTCCGCCGCCTCCGAGTTCGAGACGGCCTCAACGCCGCTCCAGATCGCATCGAAGTGCTCCTTCGCCTCCGAGGAGGGAATCAGCAGCACCCGCCAGAACGGCACGTCCTCCGGGAGCCCGAACTCGCCCGGCTCGCAGGGCTCGTCCCCCTGCACCATGTTGGCACCGGTGACGAAGAGCTCCGCGCGGCGCTTGATGTCGTCGCCCGGTCCGACCGCCACGCGCCGGATCTTCCCCCTCTTGCACATGTCGATTGCGTACCAATCGTCGTACTCGTGGTTACCATCCCAGTTGGCGAGAATTTCCCCTACGTTCACAATGCGTCCCTTCCGACGGCGTTTACCTTGCCTGTTAAATATAAACAATTGAGTTTAGGTTTTCAAGACAAATCCTAAAATTTCCTGTTTAGATTTATACGCGAAAAAAGAAGGCACCCCCGATGAACTGAACCCCGATAGTGGGACTGGAAACAAAAGTTTCCAGTCCCACTTGCTTTTAAGGGGTGATGCAATGAGGCACGAAATGGACGTCAGGGCTGAGGCGGCCCGGTACTTCGAGATGGGTTTTGCCAACAAGGTCGTAGGCAGGCTGCTGGGGATCTCTCAGACCACTGTCAAGAAGTGGCTCTACACTTACAGGGCGCTCGGAAAGGAGGCCCTATTCGTGACCGAACACAGAACATACCCTCACGCCATCAAGGTCGAGGCAGCCAAGGCCGTTGTCGAGGGCACGATGAGCAAGCCCGAAGCCATGAAGACCTACGGCCTCAAGTCGATGACCCAGATCAACGCCTGGTGCCGCCTCTATCGCGAGGGAGGCCCGGATGCATTGCTTCCTAAGCAGAAGGGACGACCGAAGAAGGCCGTGCCGGCCTTCTCCTCCCGCGAGGAGGAGCTCGAAGCGCGCGTGCGCGAGCTGGAATTGGAGAACGAGATCTTAAAACGATTCAATGCCCTAGCGGAAGAGATCGAGCAGAGGCGG
>CAJTDS010000030.1 GCA_910575165.1 Eggerthellaceae bacterium | reverse complement strand
CAGGAACACCGACAACCTCATAGCGCTGCTGATGCTGAGATGTTCGGACGCGAAGCCGCAACTGCCATGGAACCGATCGGTTCCGGTGAAGAAAGCAGCTTAGCGATGCAACCCTCTAGCCACACAAACTACCGAAGCCTCGGTTTTATTGACCATTTCCTACATTCTCCCTGCTTAACCCCCATTTTTCCAAGCACGAACACCGCCATATACTCAATATCACCTACCCTATCTCGTGAAAGGACATCGAAACGATGGGAAAGAAGAAACAATATTCCTCCGAAGAGCGGGCAGAATACCGCCGCCATAAGGCGCTTTTAGCGTATGACCGCGCCACTACGGCGCGCGATATCATACGGGAAGCATACCGCCGCGCCCATCCGCGATCCCATAAGGATCCGCGTGATGGTATCTGCTCCTGCGGCTCGCCCATACAACACGCGCCGATCGCGGTTTATCTCGATGACAGGGGGCACGAATACCACAATCACAAGTCGTGTAAGTCTTGGGCGTGCCCCATATGCGCCCCGAAGCGCGCCGCCTCCCGCGCCGATGAGATCGAGGCGGCTCTGCTATCCGCGAACGCGAAAGGCTACACTTGCCTGTTCCTGACGTTCACCGTTCCCCATAGGAAGGCGCATTCCTCTGCTTTCGTGATCGAGCGCCTGAATAAGTGCTATAACAAGTTCCTACAGCACCGCCGACTTCGTGCCATTAAGGATAAATACGGCTATATCGGCGCGATCAAGTGCCTCGATTACACGCTGACGGATAATGGGACTCACGCCCACCTACACGCGATCTTCTTCTTCGATACCGATCTCGATGCGTTCGATCTCGCCGCCTGTATCGGCGCGGACTTCGTGGACCTATGGGATCGCGTGGTTTTCATTGAGGCGGGACAGCATATCTCGAAGCGCCACGGTTTCAATGTTGAATTGATAGAACTCGGATCGCCCGATGATCCCGATGTCTCTCGCGTTGCTAAATATAGCGCGAAGGCGATATCCGTCTATTGCTCTGACGGGGACAAGGACAAGGGATCGCGCCATCCCTTCGACTTGCTGAACTCTGGCGCCACGGGACAAGACCGCGCTCTTTTTCTTGACTTCTACAAGGGACAGAAGGGGCGGCGTCATATTAGATTTTCTCGCGGGCTTCGCGATGCGCTCGATATGGATGATATGGAGCAGAAAAAAAGGAAGGACGCCGCCGTCGTCGCGAATATCGAATACGAGCACGCCCATTATCTCGAGGACGAGGCGCGCCGTCTCGAGTTTGAGCGTCGCCTCAATGAGAACATCGCCGCCGCCCTTGCGTGGTTGAACGACGAGGCGGAACGACAACAACGGGACTATGCCGCCCGATATAGGGACCATGATTGCCGTAATCTGAAACTCCGCCCCGTTCTCTATGAAGATGTCGCCGCCGCTCTCGATGTCGAGGGCGTGGATACCGCCGCCGTCATCGCCGCGATATCTGAAGAACAGTCCGATTTCCTCTCTTCGATCCATCGCGAAGAAGAACGCGCCGAGGCGGAGCGCATAGATCGCGCTATAGAACGCATTAGCGCGCGTCGTGCGTCCTTGTCGAAGTCTCGCCGCCGCCCTGTGTCTGGCTTGGGCGCTGCTCTTGCCTTGGCTGACGAGCGCGCGCTGCGTCCTGCTCGTGATAGTCTCTTCTATCCGTCCGAGGGCGCTCCAGCCGGGCGCGCTTCGATACCTGCGCCCGCTCCTTATGCGCCTCCGCCTTCGTCTGTCCTTGCCGCCTCCTGGGACGATGATCTCGATTTTGGTTTTTAGTCTTCTCGCTGAAGTAGAATATAGGGCTCGTCACCTATTTCGTTATGCGTCCCCCATAGAACGTTTTTGTCTTTGTCGCCTGTTCCCCCGATTGCTCCACATTTGGGGCATCCCCATATTTTCGTTGGTCCGTCTTCTTCTTTGATGATACCTTGCGTTTCGCAATATGGGCATATTGTGGGATCTTTTACTCGTTTCATCGTTCCTCGTTCCTTACTCTTCGAAGTATGTCCGTATTTTCGTTTTGGCGATCATCCATTTGCCCGCGATTTTCATCCCCCCGATTTTCTCCATTAGACCTCTTGCGCTCCGGGGGCTGATTTCGAGCGCTTTCGATACGTCTTTCACGTTTAGGATATCGGGCATCCTGTCCCAAAATATCGTTAATAACATCGTCCATTCCATGTATCGCTCCTCGTCTATCTTGTTTCCTGAATAAGATTTTAGAGAGCGTTTTCCCCGATGTCATCTCTATATATTGTAGTGTCTTTATTATTTGGGAAATATATTTACAACTATTCACTCTAGAGATATAAATGGATATATGCGCGCTCTGTAGTGGGATTTTATTCCATGTGGAATGGAGGACAAATGGGATCCATGTCTCCTATTGACGGAAAGCCCCGCCATCGTTCCCGCCATTGGCGTCTCTATGTATTCCTTGGACGTGACGAGAACGGGAAGAAACTCCAGAAGTCGAAACGCGTCCGGGGAACTCTGACCGAAGCGAAGAAGGAACTCGTTAAGTTCGAGAATGAATGTCTAGGCATCACTTCTAAGGATTGCCCTTTTGCTGACTACGCGAAGAACTATCTCGAGCGTCATCGCCCGTTATGGAAATACAGCACATATCAGAACAGGAAAGCCGTTGTCGATACCTTTATTAAGATATTTGGCAAATCGATCACGCTCTCCCAGATGCGCCCCCATATCATCGAGAAGAAGATGAACGCCCTTCTCGTTGAGGGACCGTCGGGCAATCCATGTAAACCGTCTTACGTTGCTTCGCTATATTCGCATTTGTCGAGCATATTCAATGATGCCGTGAAGGACGGTATTCTCACTCGTAATCCTGTTTCCCAATGTAAGCGCCCCTCGGGAAAGACCGAAGAGAGGAAAGCGCCATCGCCCGATGAACTTCGTTCTCTGATCGCTGAAATGGATCCCGCTTCGAAATATGAAATGTCCGTCCTGCTCCAAGCCTCCCTCGGTATCCGTCGGGGCGAAAGTCTTGCCCTCCGCTGGCAGGATATAGACTTCGAGAACAGGGTCATTCATATTCGTCATAATCTCCAGATGAACTGCGCTCTATCTTCTCCGAAGACTGAAGACGGCGTCCGCGATCTTCCTATGCCGCCCTTTCTAGTCGCTCCTCTTGAACTGCGAAAGGCGATAGTCGAACGCGATATCCGCCGCTCCGTCAAGGGTGGACTATTGAAGAAAGAACCCGACTTCGCCGATGTGTTTGTAGTCTGTGATGAAATGGGAAGACCCGTAGGTCCAGGCGCTCAATCCTCTTGGTGGGTAAACCATCGCGCTCGCTTTGGCATGTCCGAATATACCGAGCATGATATCCGCCATGGATACCTTACCGCCCTCGCGCATCTTGGCATTCATCCTAAGGTTGCCCAGAAGTTAGCGGGGCACTCCTCGCCGCTGCTTACGCTACAGATATATCAACATGCGGATATGGAGGAACGGATCCGTGCGGTTGATAAGTATGCTAATATAATGACTGAAATCCAAGAGGAATAAGCCTCTCAACAGGTAAGTTCTGTGAAATAGTCCTCCGAAAGTCCTCCGCTATGATCAAAATACACTCTCTGAACTGGTCAAATATCGCTTTTGCCACTATAGAGTGGGAGTAGAGGTTCTTCATGCCAACATATGTTACTCCTAAATATCTTTCAAATGTTTTTACATGCCCATACTGTGATGTAACAGCGAAACAGAAATGGTATGGACGAGATAATGAGGTTTCTGCGCATCTAGTGTCTGTCTCAGGACGGGAAGATCGCGTTCTTCAATTTTTCGGGGAAGTCATTTCCGATGACGCGTTTACGGAGTGGCTGTTCTCGAAATGTGAGAACTGTGGGCAAATTGCTGTTTGGCATAACGATGAAATAGTGCATCCTTTTACGTGTCCAGTCAATGAACCAAATGCTGATATGCCTGAAAGTGTTCGAAATCGATATATCGAAGCTTCCAAGGTTATAGCTTTATCTCCAGTTTCAGCCGCTGCATTACTTAGGCTTGCTTTGCAATTGTTGCTTAAAGAAGTCCTGCAAGAGGAATCCTCCGGAAATATTTTTCAAGATATTAAGAAACTGAAGGATCGGCCAATTGATAGTAGCTTGATAAAGGCTCTTGATATTATCCGGATTAGCGGAAATGAGTCAGTCCATCCAGGTACGCTTAATTTGAACGAAAGCAAAGATGACGCACTTTATCTTTTCGATCTTCTTAATATGATCTCTATGTTAGACCACCGTTGACACGCCCCAGTAATCCATGAAGGGGCGAAGCAGGTCGACGTAGCCGCGCCTCGTGGTCCGGTACGTTCCGGCCGACGCGTGGCGGAACAGCAGCTCGCGTCTGTCGGCGCCGCCCTTCTTGAAC
>CAJTDS010000029.1 GCA_910575165.1 Eggerthellaceae bacterium | reverse complement strand
AGCCGCGCAGCCCCATAGCCGTTAGAATGAAGGTTGGTATCAATGGCAGCCAGAAAATCGGCGGCGCTGTAGCCGTCCTTCTCCAGGTCATCCCAGATGCCGTAAAGCATACGGGCAAAAGAGTAACCGTTATAGATGGAGCGATTAGACAAATTAGCAGAGTTAGAGGCAATGATGGAAAGATTGGAATTACTGGTATTGGAATTGGAGGAGATGTTGGCAAGGTAATTCAACTGATTGACAAGCAAGCCAGCAATACCACGCGAGCTATACGCGCTATCTAGGGGAAAGGATATGTTGCCGTTGGAATCAACCTGCACTCCGTAGACAAGCGCAGTTAAGACAGTAGCAAGCTTGGAATCACTATTAGAGCTAGGATTCGACCACCCTAAAACGGTATCGAAAATGCCGACAATAGTAGAAACAGTGCCCCAGCCGTACGAAGAAGAGTCATAGCCTTCATCTTGCAGCAACAGGAGAAGAGCATAGCAGGCTTGGAAATACGTAATCGTCTCGTCGTACGAAAGCGTCTCGGCATAACGCTTTTCAGTAAGGCCATCGATAACGGAAGAAATCTGGTCATAACCCAGGCCGATGTAATCGCTGTATATAGCCCAATCAGGGTAGGTAGCCAAATCGGTCTCGTCAAAACCATCGGGGAGAAGGCCGTAAAGGTAAACGGAATCAAGACCAGAAAAAGCTATCTCCTCCGAGGGGGAACCACCCAGGGAGACCCCGTCCGATTCGAACCCTGGCTCCTGGGCAACCCCTTCTCCCTCATTGTCGCCAGGAGATACCACAACATCAGAAAAGCCAGGATAAGCGGAAATATCATCTGATTCAGCAGGCCGAACACCGCCAGCCAAATCGTGACCAGAATCGGTATTGCTCGCATCAGATACCACCTCGGATTCTAAGTCATCAGCAAAAGCCCTTACGGGCACAGGATAGCACGACACCGCCAGGGCTGCGGCCAGGAGGACGCTGAAGAGCTTGCTGTTAGTCCAATCGGGCATGGAACACCACCTAGAAACGAAGAAGGGGCGCCGACCGAGTATCAGCGCCCCAGGGCAGGAGAAGCCCGCAAAGGGCGGGAATGCTAGCCGCGCGTGAAACGGCGCACGAAGCCCCACACGGCGGGAACCACGATGAAGATAGCCGCGACGCTCAAAATAGCGGGCAGGTTCGCGCCAATGGCGCTCTGCAGGTTGGAGCCAAGGCCAGTGATAGCGGTGGTCATTGCGGTAGTGATGGTTTCCATAGGGGTAACCTCCATTCTTTCCCTCCTTATCGGAGAAGGCGTTTACATACGTTAATCAAGCCGAAAACCCCGAAGCTGGCCAGGCCGCAGAACATCGACAAGAGAAACCCGACTGGAACGAAGCCGAAAAGGTTAAGGACGAAATCCAGGAACCCTTCGGGCAAGTGCTGCGTCAGAGCGTCCATCTACAGCACCAGGAAAACGAAGCAGAGGACGAACAGCAGCGACACGACACGCGACGGCAGGCGCAAGAGCAAGGGAGCATCCTCCGAGCCGTCGAACATGAGTCCGAAGTACTGGTAAAGGCACTTGAAAAGCTGGTAGACCACGAAAGCGAAGGCCACGACGGACACCAGGGAGACGACGGACAGGACAACGAGAAGAGCATCCACGGTCAAAACCTCCATCAATCGAAGAGATAGAACAAAAAGACCAAATAGAGCAAGAGAACAAAACCAGTAACAAAGAAAAGAGCCGGCACTAAGACCTCCATTTATCAGAGAACGAGAGCCAGAGATTGGCGCCGAGCAGGAGCAGAACGGAGAGCAAAAGGAACGACAGAAGAACGGTCTGCATGCTCATATGCTGCATACAATCGTCGGCGAACTCGCCGAAGCCGGGCTGTAGAACCACAGCAGAGGACGAAGCTTCATCATCTGCAGCAGCAGAACCCACCGCAGGCGCATCATCCGACGGAACCTCATAGGCGCCGTCTCCCTCCACGGAACGGAACACACCGTCGGCCACCTCCTCGGGCTTGGGAAGAAACTTGAGATCAGCCATAGACAAGCTCGCATCCGCTGAAAGAAGGCTCGTAGGGAGCCGAGAACATGTCATCAGAGTTCGCCAGCTGGTCGATGACAAGACGGATGAACAGACGGGCGTTCGGGTTGTCCTGGTAGGTAAACACGATGTTGCCGTTGTAAGGGTTCATGGCGATGTGGAAAAGCTCGCCACGGGGAACGTCCAGCACCTCGGCAACATCGGGTATCGGCTCGAACGGGAGAATGAGCAGCTTGTTAGGACGCATAGCGACCACCGCCCAGTTACTCGCAGGAATCGAACTCGAGACGGCAATACTTCTCGCCAGCGTTCACGTTGAAGAAGAAAACGTGGCGCTCCTGAGCTTCGGGAAGAACCTTGCCCTTGGGAACGTTGACCTTGAAGAGCTTGCCAAGGTCGGTGTCATAGACGCGCGCGTTGTGGAACTCGACCTTGCGCCCGTCCTCAGCCTCGAAAACGCCAGAGTTCTCGTCCAGAACAAAACCGTTGCATTGCGTGAACATGATTACACATCCTTTCAAACGTTCGGCAGACAACCTTAGCCCGCCATCGCGTCGGATTGTGCCCCCGCCCCTCATACGCAAACGGTTTTATTGATAATATATCTTATGTAAACTTGCAATCACCAGCTCACCTGGCTGCATATTATACATCGTGGATGTATAGGAGGTATCTGAAAGTTCTCACGGAGCCGTCTTCGAGCGTCACCACCCTATCATAGGCGGACATGGGCTCGCAAGCTCCGAACTCGTCCAGGAAGCCGCTCCAGCCGAGCGCGTACTCGTCCGGACGCCGGACGTTCCGCGAGCAGTTATAGAGCCTAACGTGCTTGGGATAGTTGCAGAGCCGGGCTCCCTTCTTGGACGCCTTCTCGTCGTCGGTCAGATACGCGCAAAGATAGTTCCCGAGGTTGTTGATGTCGTCGGGAAAGCCCTTGACGTTCACGAAGCCCTGCCCCCAGCACGCCGCGACCTCCGCATTGTCCATGTAGGGAGCCTCGCCGTCGAAGAACAGTATCACGTGCAGATGCCACGCGCCGCGCCCCTGCTGCTCCTTCACGTAGATGTAGCGGCTCGGCGCCCAGATCTTCCGGACGCGCTTTATGAACTGCCGCCAATCGTCGACGATGCGGGAATTGTCCGTCATGTTCTCGGCGTACGTGAGCGTCAGGAAGCGCACCTGCGACGGCGAGTCGTAGTTCGCGTTTATGAGCGACTTCAAGCGGCTAAAAGAACGCCTGACCTCGCGCAGCCCGTCCCCTTTCGTCTCGGCCGAGCGGTCGAAAGTTCCTATTCGCCCATCGGATCTGAGAAGGTAATAGTCCTGGTTCAGATAAACGATGGAGGAATCGCCAGGGGGAACATGGCCGCACAGCGTGACGACGGACGAGTGGGCCGTCCGGACGACCTTGGCATAAGGGTAGACAACGGTATCGCACTCCCCCACCGGAAACCTCCTCTTGGTTCAATTGTCCCCATATAATCAAGTTAATATAGCGCCCGCCGCCGCAGGGCCCCGGGAACGGGACGTGAGCCCCGAAGACAGCGGCGCCGGAAGCCCCGGCAGCGACGATGCGCGATCGGGCGCCGCTCCCCCCTCTGCGGGCGTATCGCGCGGGGACCCCGCACCCCGCGCAATCCACCCGCAGAGGGGCCTAGGAGCCGGGCGCGAGCTCGAAGCGGTTGTAGCTGTCGTACATGCGGAAATAGGCCTTGCGGGGCAAAAGCCACTCGAAGCCAACCTTCTCCTTGAGCCCGTAGTAATACGAGACGGCAGCAAAGAGCCTCCCCCGGAACGGCAGGGAAAGCAAAAGCCCCTTGAGGCCCATGTTGCCGAGCTTCCTATGGTTGACCTCGATTTCGATGAGGCACCGGATCTGGCGGTCTATCATCCGGTCGAACTGCGCAATCAGTATCACCTTGAAGCCGAAGTGCCTGTGCTGCGAGAAGAAGCTCACCCACTCCATGCGCTCGCCCTGGCTCCAGGAACGCGAGTTGAAGACGAGCTGGGCCTCGTCGATGACGAGAAGGATGGAGTCCTCCCGAACGGGCTTCTTTCCCCAGAAGCCGCGGGCGAACTCCATCAGATCCGACGGATGAAGGTCGGCATTGGAGACGTACCTGAAAAGCCTGTAGTTGGGCGTCCTCTCGTTAATGGCGAAGTTGCAGATGACGGGCAGCTTCCTAATACGCAGGTGGTCGCGTATATCCCTAGCGGTGTGAAGGCTCTTACCGCTGCCGGGCGTGCCAGAGTAAAGGTATATCACGCCGATCACGCCCTGGACGAGAAATGCAGCGCGAAGCTGGCGACGTACATGAAGGCGTTGAGAGCCAGGAGGAGCCCGATCCAGACGGTGAGGATAAGAGAGAGGGTTCCCATCGGGACGAACCAGTTCAGGGCAGAGAGCGCAGCGGAGACCTGCGGCGGAACGATGACGCCGAAGGCTCCGAAATCGACCACGGGCAGAAGGCCAAGCAGGAAGAGTACCAAGGACATGAAGAGCGAGAAAACACCGAAAACAATGTTGGCAACCAACGTCAGACCTCCTTCGAGAGAGTGAAGATGAAGCGCTTCGTATTGGCCAGAAGAAGCAAGGCGAACGAAACAGACGTGACCCAGCGGGAAATGGCCGCGAAGTCCTCGGCAGCGGAAAAGTCCAGGACGAGCGGGGCGCCGGCTATGTCGAACTCGAACACGGGAGCCGACCCCTCGAACGACAGAAGGCCGAGAACCTGGTTGAAAAGCATCGGGATACAGAACGGGAAAACCTGCGCCATGGCAGCCTGGGCGGACGATATAGAAGGCGCGAAATCGATCTGGGTAAAATCTCCCAGGAAGTCAGATAGAAGGTCCTTAGCTCCGGCGAGGAGCAGCAGCCCCGCTATGGTGTCGAGCCTATCCTCAATGCCTGAATTGTCCACAGTGACGTCACCCAAGGTCAAATCACCGGTGATGACAACCTCGCGAGTATCCAGGGCGGCTATAACGTCCGAGAAGCCCTTGGAGACCAGGGACGCATCAGAGATACCAGCCTGCCAGATACGGTAGAGCAGGCCAGC
>CAJTDS010000028.1 GCA_910575165.1 Eggerthellaceae bacterium | reverse complement strand
GCCGCCCCGGAGGGCCGGAAAGAAATTTCCGAGAATCCGAAAATCACCCCTTGACGGGGAGGCGGCGGCAGGGTAGAGTATCTCCTTGCGCGTCTCGCGAGGCGGGGCGCGGCGGGAACCTTGACAACCGGATACTGTGGACAGGAAGACATAAGCCGAGCAACGATCCGGCGCCGCGGCCCAGAGGGGCCCGGCGCAGAGACAATTTCTTTCAAAGAGCTTCAAATCGAACGATCGGGGGAGGCCCTCGCGGGCGTCCCCCTTCCTTCAACGGAGAGTTTGATCCTGGCTCAGGATGAACGCTGGCGGCGTGCTTAACACATGCAAGTCGAACGACTAAACCGCCCTCGGGCGGACATAGAGTGGCGAACGGGTGAGTAACACGTGACCAACCTGCCCCCCGCTCCGGGATAACGCGGCGAAAGCCGCGCTAATACCGGGTACTCCGGCGAGGCCGCATGGCCCCGCCGGGAAAGCTCCGGCGGCGGGGGATGGGGTCGCGGCCCATCAGGTAGTAGGCGGGGTGACGGCCCACCTAGCTTTCGACGGGTAGCCGGGCTGAGAGGCCGACCGGCCACATTGGGACTGAGATACGGCCCAGACTCCTACGGGAGGCAGCAGTGGGGAATTTTGCGCAATGGGGGAAACCCTGACGCAGCAACGCCGCGTGCGGGACGAAGGCCTTCGGGTTGTAAACCGCTTTCAGCAGGGACGAATTCCGACGGTACCTGCAGAAGAAGCCCCGGCTAACTACGTGCCAGCAGCCGCGGTAATACGTAGGGGGCGAGCGTTATCCGGATTCATTGGGCGTAAAGCGCGCGTAGGCGGCGCGTCAAGCGGGACCTCTAACCCCGGGGCTCAACCCCGGGCCGGGTCCCGGACTGGCGCGCTCGAGTGCGGTAGAGGCGAGTGGAATTCCCGGTGTAGCGGTGGAATGCGCAGATATCGGGAAGAACACCGATGGCGAAGGCAGCTCGCTGGGCCGACACTGACGCTGAGGCGCGAAAGCTGGGGGAGCGAACAGGATTAGATACCCTGGTAGTCCCAGCCGTAAACGATGGGCGCTAGGTGTGGGGGGCCCCGCCCCCCGTGCCGCAGCCAACGCATTAAGCGCCCCGCCTGGGGAGTACGGCCGCAAGGCTAAAACTCAAAGGAATTGACGGGGGCCCGCACAAGCAGCGGAGCATGTGGCTTAATTCGAAGCAACGCGAAGAACCTTACCAGGGCTTGACATGCTGGTGAAGCCGGGGAGACCCGGTGGCCGAGAGGAGCCAGCGCAGGTGGTGCATGGCTGTCGTCAGCTCGTGTCGTGAGATGTTGGGTTAAGTCCCGCAACGAGCGCAACCCCTGCCCCGTGTTGCCAGCATTCAGTTGGGGACTCGCGGGGGACTGCCGGCGTCAAGCCGGAGGAAGGTGGGGACGACGTCAAGTCATCATGCCCCTTATGCCCTGGGCTGCACACGTGCTACAATGGCCGGTACAGAGGGCTGCCACCCCGCGAGGGGGAGCGAATCCCGCAAAGCCGGCCCCAGTTCGGATCGGAGGCTGCAACCCGCCTCCGTGAAGTCGGAGTTGCTAGTAATCGCGGATCAGCACGCCGCGGTGAATACGTTCCCGGGCCTTGTACACACCGCCCGTCACACCACCCGAGTCGTCTGCACCCGAAGCCGCCGGCCGAACCCGCGAGGGGCGGAGGCGTCGAAGGTGTGGAGGGTAAGGGGGGTGAAGTCGTAACAAGGTAGCCGTACCGGAAGGTGCGGCTGGATCACCTCCTTTCTAGGGAGAGCAACCCTCGGACCGCCCGGCCCCCTTCCCGTCCCAGCATCCGGCTGCCGGGGCTCCCGCCCCGGGCACCTTGACATCCGCATAGCGAAAGACGATGACAAGATATGCGGCCCCCTCGGGGGCCGCGCATCTCACGATCGCAATACGATTCGATATGGATACTACCCATAGTTACCATAGTAGGACGACTAGACTGGACTTACGAGAAGAAGATACCAAAGGCGCACGGCGGATGCCTTGGCGCGGGAAGTCGACGAAGGACGCGGCAAGCTGCGATAAGCTCGGGGGAGGGGCAAACACCCGCCGATCCCGAGGTCTCCGAATGGGGGAACCCACCCAGGGTCATGCCTGGGTACCCCCGCCCGAACGCATAGGGCGGAGGGAGGCAACCGGGGGAACTGAAACATCTAAGTACCCCGAGGAAGAGAAATCAACCGAGATCCCGGGAGTAGCGGCGAGCGAAACCGGGCCAGCGCAAACCTGGACGAGCGTTAAAGCCTTGGGGCGTTGCCGTCGCAGGGGTTGCGGGACCGCCCGCACGGGGAGCCCAAGCTCCCCGACCGAGTTACAAACCGCGCATGCAGCGGAACGGCCTGGGAAGGCCGGCGGAACAGGGTGAGAGCCCCGTACGCGTAGCATGGGCGGCTCGGAAGGCGGCTCCCGAGTAGCGCCGGGCACGTGAAACCCGGTGCGAAGCAGGGGGGACCACCCTCCAACGCTGAACACTCTCCCGCGACCGATAGCGAACCAGTACCGTGAGGGAAAGGTGAAAAGCACCCCGAGAGGGGAGTGAAACAGCGCCTGAAACCGTGCGCCCGCAAGCAGTCGGAGCACCCGTGCGGTGTGACGGCGTGCCTTTTGTAGAATGAGCCAGCGAGTCGCGGCATGCGGCGAGGTTAAGCTTGGAAGCGAGCCGCAGCGAAAGCGAGCCTTTAAGACGGCGAGTGAGTCGCATGCCGCGGACGCGAAGCCGGGTGAGCTATCCTTGGGCAGGCTGAAGCGGGGGTAAGACCCCGTGGAGGGCCGAACCCACTTCGGTTGAAAACGGAGGGGATGACCCGAGGATAGGGGTGAAAGGCCAATCAAACCCGGAGATATCTCGTTCTCCCCGAAATAGCTTTAGGGCTAGCCCCGGCCGTTCTCCTGCGGCGGTAGAGCACTGGATCGTCGAGGGGGCCTCACCGCCTACCGACGCGAACCAAACTCCGAATGCCGCAGGATCAGAGGCCGGGAGTCAGAGGGCGTGGGCTAAGCTGCGCGCTCGAGAGGGAAACAGCCCAGACCGCCCGCTAAGGCCCCCAAGTCCGTGCCGAGTGGCAAAGGATGTGCGTTTGCCTAGACAACCAGGATGTTGGCTTAGAAGCAGCCATGCATTTAAAGAGTGCGTAACAGCTCACTGGTCAAGTGGACATGCGCCGACAATTCACGGGGCTAAGCACGGCGCCGAAGCGGCGGGCTGATGTATTTCAGCGGTAGGGGAGCCTTCCGCGCAGGGGCGAAGCCGAGGGGCGACCCTCGGTGGACCGCGCGGAAGCGAGGATGCTGGCATGAGTAACGAGAGCGGCGCGGGAAACGCCGCCGCCGTAAGCCCAAGGGTTCCTGGGCAACGCTAATCGTCCCAGGGTCAGTCGGGAGCTAAGGCGAGGCCGGGAGGCGTAGCCGATGCGCAACAGGCGGACATTCCTGTACCGCCTGCGGGCCGCTATCACCGAAGGGGCGACGGAGAAGGGTAGCCGGGCGGGGTTCTGGACGTCCCCGTGAAAGCGCGTAGGGCGGCGAGCATGGAAATCAGCTCGCCATAGGGCCTGAGACGCGAGACGAAGCCATCAGGCGAAGCCGGCGAGCCCATGCTTCCGAGAAAAACCTCTAGGGAGGCCCGCGGGCGCCCGTACCAAGACCGACACAGGTGGGCGGGTAGAGCATACCGAGGCGATCGGGGGAACCACGGTTAAGGAACTCGGCATACTGGCTCCGTAACTTCGGGAGAAGGAGCGCCGCTGCGGGTGGAGGCACGTGCTGCCCGAGCCTGCGGCGGCCGCAGCGAAACGGCCCAAGCGACTGTTTATCAAAAACACAGGACTCTGCAAAGCCGCAAGGCGACGTATAGGGTCTGACGCCTGCCCGGTGCCGGAAGGTTACGCGGAAGCGTCAGCGGGCAACCGCGAAGCGCCGAAGCCAAGCCCCGGTAAACGGCGGCCGTAACTATAACGGTCCTAAGGTAGCGAAATTCCTTGTCGGGTAAGTTCCGACCTGCACGAATGGCGTAACGATTTGGGCGCTGTCTCAACCGTGGACCCGGTGAAATTGTACTATTCGTGAAGATGCGAATTACCTGCGGAAGGACGGAAAGACCCCGTGAACCTTCACTGCAGCTTGGCATTGGCCGTTGGCTCGGCGCGTAGAGGATAGGCAGGAGGCTTCGAAGCGGGGACGCCAGTTCCCGTGGAGCCGCCCTTGGAATACTGCCCTCGTCGTTCCGGCGGCCTAACTCCCGGCCGCGACCCGGCGGGAGGACCGTGCCAGGCGGGTAGTTTGACTGGGGCGGTCGCCTCCCAAAACGTAACGGAGGCGCGCAAAGGTCCGCTCAGGACGGTCGGCAACCGTCCCGAGAGCGCAAGAGTGCAAGCGGGCTTGACTGCGAGGCCGACAAGCCGAGCAGGGACGAAAGTCGGTTCTAGTGATCCGGCGGCTCAGAGTGGAATGGCCGTCGCTCAACGGATAAAAGGTACTCCGGGGATAACAGGCTGATCTTGCCCAAGAGTCCACATCGACGGCAAGGTTTGGCACCTCGATGTCGGCTCATCGCATCCTGGGGCTGAAGTCGGTCCCAAGGGTACGGCTGTTCGCCGTTTAAAGCGGTACGCGAGCTGGGTTCAGAACGTCGTGAGACAGTTCGGTCCCTATCCTCCGCAGGCGCAAGAGGATTGAGGAGGTCTGCCCCTAGTACGAGAGGACCGGGGTGGACGGACCTCTGGTGCAGCAGTTGTCGACCAACGGCACGGCTGCCTAGCTACGTCCGGCACGGATAACCGCTGAAAGCATCTAAGTGGGAAGCCGTCTCCGAGATGAGTCCTCTCTCCGGTAAGGGCCCTCGTAGACCACGAGGTCGATAGGGCGCAGGTGCAAGCGGGGCGACCCGCTCAGCCGAGCGCTACTAATAGCCCGAGCTCTTCTTCACGAGACCGAGGCCTCCAGTCTGGGGCGGTCGCGTCGTCTTCGCCATGCGGACGCCAGGGTCGCCCGGAGCGGCCCGGGCGGCGGAACACATCCGCCGCGGGGGAGCGCCCCCCGCGAGCGCGGCCACGGAGGCGGGGATCACCCGGTCCCATCCCGAACCCGGCAGTTAAGCCCGCCATCGCCGAGAGTACTGCAGCGCAAGGCTGCGGGAGGGTAGGGCGCCGCGCTCGCGGAGGGCGCTTTTTCGCACGCAGGGGCCCCTCGGGGCCCCTTCGGCGTTTCCGGGGG
>CAJTDS010000027.1 GCA_910575165.1 Eggerthellaceae bacterium | reverse complement strand
CAGGAACACCGACAACCTCATAGCGCTGCTGATGCTGAGATGTTCGGACGCGAAGCCGCAACTGCCATGGAACCGATCGGTTCCGGTGAAGAAAGCAGCTTAGCGATGCAACCCTCTAGCCACACAAACTACCGAAGCCTCTTATTTTTGGAGCTTTGCTAAGCGCCGCATGGCTCCTTCCTTCGATAGATGCTGTCCTGCAAGGATCTCGTCTTGGAACAGACTTCGACCTCGCAAGTCTTGTTACTCCAGACTTCTCGGCATTGCTGACGGCGATTTCAAGGGTTTTGGGCATAGACGTTCTCGGGTCTGCCTCTAATTACTCGGGTTCGTCTGACTTTTTAATCTGACCACCTATGCGACTTTCGTGTCGATTGCGACAATCCCTCAATTATGGGCGCTTTCGAATCTCAAATTGAGAAGGAGGATTGCCTCTGTCGGACTTCTATGTGCGCTCTCGGTGCTCTTCCCCGTGGTCGCTTGGGTGTTCAACGGTTTCAGCGATTTCTCTTATCGCTGGCTGTTCGTCTGGTCTCCCATAGTTTCGCTGGCGACAGGCATGGGTCTTGATCTTGTTTTAACCAAAAAGCGATGGAGCTGGAAGGCTACGGCCTGCGTGTGCTCCCTGTTCGCCCTTGCAAGCGTGGCGACGCTTCCTGTCTTTTTGCCTGTAGGGGACGACTCCGTCTTCGGGCGGGCGAAAAGGGTAACATTTGCGCTGCTTGTAGTGGTCTCCTATGCGCTTCTTCTCAGTGGGTTGATTTTTACGCGAAAACAGACGGGCTCGCATGCCCGAAGGGGTAGTTTGGCGGCGTGTCATTTTGCCAAAGCGGCGCTTCTCTCCTTTGCAGCCCTTTTGTTTGTCATTGAGATGGGCGTTGCGTACAGGAACTGGCCCGATTCGAGAAGCTATTCGGAGCAGTTTTCCAACATGGTCGAGAACGGGACGGGTTTTTTCGACTCGGATTTGGAGACTGTTCGTGGCATACGCCTTGCCGATGATTCGTTTTACCGAATCGAAAAGGACCACGGTTCGGTTGTTGTCGATTGGGGCGTACCGTACGAATCAGACAACGACTCCATGGTTCAAAACTATTTTGGAACGCATAGTTACAATTCCATGAACGCATCAGGCGCTATAGACTTCTTGCGTGCAGCGGGCGTCTTCGTTGCGTTTCCTGCAGCAGACCTCTCTTTGTGCGAATCGCCCTACGACGTAAGCGGTCCGAATCTAAACTACATCAATGGGGTTGGGAATCGTTATAAGCTTATGGCTCTGCTGGGCGTCAAGTACTACATTACCATAGGCGGCGCGCCTGATCTGCCCGATTACTTTGCTTTCGACGAAGACCTCTCGAGCGAATCGCGCTCTGTGTGGAGAAACAAGGGGTCCTATCCCTTTGCATCCTTCTTCGAAAGTGCGATTTCGGAATCTGATTACAGGATGATGTCCTACGAGGAAAAGGACGACGCGCTCCTTTCGTCCGTCGTACTTGAGGATAACGCCGCGCTTCTTTCGGAGCTGCAGCAAGCTGGCGAGGGTGATTTGTCTGATCGGGATGTTGTCGACAGTGCTATAAAGCAGAACGACATCGTGAAAATAGAAATGCTAACCGAAGGCGATTATGTTGTCGATCTCGATGCTTCCAACAGGGGCGTTCTGCTCGTCGCGACTCCCTACGAAAAGGACAATTGGTCGATATTGGTCGATGGCGAACCTGCGGAGGCGGTTTGCGTTGATTGCGGACTTCTCGGCGTTGCTGTTAATTCTGGTGAGCACGTCATTCGGGTTCGGTACCTTCCTCGATGGTTCGGTATGGGGGCGGTCGTGTCTTGTGTTTCTCTGATCGGGTTGCTCCTCTACGGTTTGCGCTGCAGGTTCTTTTGTGGGAGCGGTTGTCCCTAGCAATTGACCCGCTTTTTGCGGCTCTTTGTACCGCACCATCGCGCTCGGATCTGGCTGGAGGAGCTCGTCTGGCGTTGTTTCCCGACAGGGCGGTGCATGTGCGGTGTGTTGTTTTCAACTGTCTTTTCTTGCCAGCGCATTATGCAAAGCAGGCTGTCATTGCCTTCGCTCCCGTGGCCGCTGGCATTTCGTTGCTTTCGCGTCTGCTGCATCGGTCTGGTATGATTGGAGCAGGCAACCTGTTACCGGAGGGCGATGTGCTGGAGACGCCCTTTTTGTGGGCGCTCCCGTGGCCATGTGTTACGGCAACTGTGGTCTGCTTTATTTCCATGCCGAGTACGCTGGCTGCGGAGCGCTCGTCGATATCCTGGGCGGTTGCGTGTTTGAGGGTGCTCTCCCGAACAGGCAGCTCAAATGCATACTAGCGTGGGCGGAGGTGCATAAGGACGAGCTCATGCAGGATTGGGGGCTTGCTGCGGACGGCCGTCCTTTGAATCCTATTGCTCCTTTGATGTAGGGGGGGCTCTCTTTGGCGCCATGCAAGACTCCTTCTGGGAGAACGCATGGGTTTCGTGTCTGCGAGTCGGGTTGTACATGCGGGTGACTCGTGCTATTCTACCCTAATAAAGCACCTAATTCAGTACTAGAAAGAGGTAGCCATGAAGGCAATATATCCGTCGACCGCTTTGAAGACGAGGCAACGCGAGATGAAGGCGCTTGCCGACGAGCAGATCGTTTACATCACCGAGAACGGCCATGGCGCCTACGCGTTCATGTCCGAAGCGGTGCTCGACCGCTATGTCGCCGATGCGGTGGAGGAGGCGCTCTACGAAGCCCGCATGCACGAGGCGCTTGCGCAGTCGCGGGCGGATTTCGAGGCAGGGCGCAGCTATGACTCGCTCGAGGGGCTGCTGAGCGCTGTCGAGAAGAAACGCGCCTCCCGTGGCTAGGCTGCTTTTCTCGGAGCGGTTCGCCGACGATCTGTCCCGAGTGGAGACCGCGAAGCTGGAGCAGCGCATTCTAGAGAACCTGAAGAACATCGAGCGCTTCGGCGATATCGGGTCGAGCCTCGTTCCGAGATCCATCAAGAGGGACTTCGGGAGCAATGTGCGCAAAATCGCGGTGAATCCCTTCGACCTTGTCTACACCTACTACCCCGAAAGCGATACGGCCTACGTCGAGGCCCTCGTCCACCAGCGTGCCGCGTTTTGAGCGTTTCGGTTGACCAAGGAAATTGCAAGGGTATTCGGGCTTCGGGGCACCCGGGATAGCCGTGCCCGCTATCATGGGCGGAAAGTGTGAAAGGCTGGTTGCCGGATTCCTTGCGAGGGTCGGCGGCCGTGTCGACGCGTAGGCAAGGAAGCACCTATGACCAAGAAGATCGCCGTTATCGACGGAAACTCGCTCATGCACCGGGCGTTCCATGCGGTGCCCCCCACCATGAACGCGCCGGACGGCACGCCCACCAACGCCGTGTTCGGCTTCATGTCCATGTTCATGAAGTTCGTCGACACGGCCCATCCCGACGCGGTCATCTGCGCCTTCGACGCGGGGCGCCCGGCGTTTCGCATGGAGGCGCTCGAGCAGTACAAAGCCCAGCGCCCGCCCATGGACCCCGACCTGAAGGCGCAGTTTCCCATCATCGAGGAGCTGCTGAAGTCCATGAACGTGCCCGTCATCCGTATCCCCGGCTGGGAGGGCGACGACATCCTGGGCACCATCGCCGCGCGCGACGAGGAGCTGGGCTTCGAGACGCTGCTGGTGACCGGCGACAAGGACGCCTATCAGCTGGCGAGCGACCTTACGAAGATCGTGACCACCAAGAAGGGCATCACCGACGTGGCCATCATGGGACCGGCCGAGGTCCAGGAGCGCTACGGCGTGCGGCCCGACCAGGTGACCGACTTCCTGGGGCTTAAGGGTGACCCTTCCGACAACATCCCCGGCGTCCCCGGGGTGGGGGAGAAGACCGCCGCCAAGCTGCTGGCCACCTACGGCACGCTGGACAACCTCTACGCCCACACCGACGAGCTGAAGGGCAAACAGAAGGTCAACGTCGAGGAGAACAAGGAGTCGGCCTATCTCAGCAAGAAGGTGGCCACCATCGTGCGCGACCTGGATTTCCCCCTCGATCTGGAGGACGCGAGCTTCCCCGACTTCGACCCGGTGAACGTGGAAGCCGCCTTCAAGCGCATTCGCTTCGATTCCCATCTTGCGCGGGTGCTGGCGCTGCAGGGCGCCCAGGCCGTGCGCGAGGAGGCGAAGCTGGTGCTCGATCCGGTGCTCGACGGCGCCGAGGCTGCGGCATCCTTCGAGGGGCTGCTTGCCTCGGGCACGCGGGTGGGTGTATCCGCCGCGGCCCCGGCCCAGCAGTCGCTGTTCGAGCCCGAGCTGTTCCTGGCCGTGGCCTCCGAAGAGGGAGTGCTGCTGTTCCAGGGTGAAGAGGCCAAAGGCGCTCTTGCCCGCCTCGTGGCTGCGGGGTCCATCGCTACGCTGGATGCGAAGGCCCTGATACGGCACGTGTTCCCGAACGACACGTCCCTGGATGCCTTGGTGAAGCCCGAAGAGGTGCTGGACGCGGACGTGCTCGACCTGTCGCTGGCCGGCTACGTGCTGGACTCGTCGGTGTCCGAGTACAGCTATGACGTGCTGCTCGACCGCTACGTGGGAGGGGTTCTGCCCGAGGCCGCCGACGCTCCGCAGGCCGCTATCGCCCAAGCTGCGGCAGCCTTCGCCTTGGCCGAGCCGCTGCGCGAGGCCCTTGAAGCGGACGGGGCGCACGAGCCCTACTTCGGCATCGACCTTCCCCTGGTGGGGGTGCTCTGCCTTATGGAGCGCGTGGGCGCCGCCATCGACTTCGCCCACCTGAAGCGCATCGGCGAGTCCACCCAGGCGGACTTGGCCGAGCTGCGCAGCCAAATCTTCGCCATCGCCGGCGAGGAGTTCAACCTTGACAGCCCTAAGCAGCTGGCCGTCATCCTGTTCGAGAAGCTGGGGCTCAAGCCCCTCAAGAAGAACCAGCGCGGCTACTCCACCAACGCCGCCGTGCTCAAGGAGCTAGCTTCCGACAACCCCATCTGCGACCTGGTGCTGAAGTACCGAGAGCTCGCGAAGATTTCGTCCACCTACATAGACGCGCTGCCGCGCATGAAGGCGGGCGACGGGCGGGTGCACACCACCTTCAACGAGACCGTCACCACCACCGGGCGCCTGTCGTCGTCCGATCCGAACCTGCAGAACATCCCGGTACGTACCGACTTCGGGCGCCATATCCGCGAGTGCTTCGTGCCTCTGGCGGAGGGCGAGAAGTTCTTGGGGGCCGATTACTCCCAGATCGAGCTGCGGCTGCTCGCGCACCTCTCCGGCGACGAGCATCTGGTGGCCGCCTTCAACTCCGGCGCCGACTTCCACGCGGCCACGGCCTCGCACGTGTTCGGCATCCCGGTGGACGAGGTCACGCCCCAGCTGCGCAGCCGCGCCAAGGCGGTGAACTTCGGCATCGTCTACGGTCAGCAGGCCTATGGGCTGGCCCAGAGCCTGGGCATTCCGTACCCCGAGGCCAAGGAGATGATCGAGCGCTACTTCGAAGCGTACCCCGGCGTGCGCGCCTACCTGGACTCCACGGTGGAGCAGGCCCGCGAGACCGGATACGCGCTCACCATGTTCGGCCGAAAGCGCCACGTGCCCGACATCCGCTCGAAGAACAGCGCCACCCGTGGCTTCGGCGAGCGCACCGCCATGAACCATCCCATGCAGGGAAGCGCTGCCGACATCATCAAGTTGGCTATGAGCGAGGTGCAGCGGCGGCTCCTGTCCGAGGGCTTCAAGGCCAAGTTGCTCCTGCAGGTGCACGACGAGCTTGACTTCAGCGTCCCCGAGGCCGAGATCGAGCGGCTTTCCGCCATGGTGCGCGAGGTCATGGAGGGCGTCGTGGAGTTGAAGGTTCCGCTTGTGGTTGATGTGACCTGGGGCGACAACTGGGCTCAGGCCCATTAGGCGCCGGGTGCGTGCTCGCGGCGGCTCCGTGGACGATTTGTGAGTGCGCGCCCATGGGAAAAGCAAACGCTTGATTCGCGAACGGGTTCTGATACCATGTATCAAGTTGCGCCCAAAAGGGCGTGACTCAGGAATAAGCGCGATGATACGCGTCGGTCGTGCGGATAAGCGCCATGACCACGCCTACAAGCTATCGCCTTACGTTTATTCATAGGAGAGCAAGCATGTACGCAATCGTGAAAACGGGCGGCAAACAGTACAAGGTTGCCGTCGGGGACAAGCTCAACGTGGAGAAGCTTCCCGTCGAGGTTGGCCAGAAGGTCGAGCTCACCGCCATCTGCGTGGTGGACGGCGACAAGGTGGAAGCCGATCCCGAGAAGGCGGCCAAGACGGTCGTGACGGCTACCGTCGTCGAGCAGTTCAAGGGCCCCAAGCAGATCGTCTTCAAGTTCAAGAAGCGCAAGAACTACAAGCGCCTGCGCGGTCATCGCCAGCAGCTGACCCGCATTCAGATCGATTCCATCGGCAAGAAGGCTTCCAAGAAGAAGGCTGCCGAGAAGCCTGCCGCCGACGCGGTTGTCGCCGCCGACGCCGAGTAGAACGAAGGAGGAGCTTCCATGGCACACAAAAAAGGTCTCGGATCTACTCGTAACGGCCGCGATTCCCACGCGCAGCGACTGGGCGTGAAGATGTTCGCCGGCCAGAAGGTCCGCACGGGCAACGTCATCGTCCGTCAGCGCGGCACCCACTTCCACCCCGGCGAGAACGTCGGTCGCGGCAAGGACGACACCCTGTTCGCCCTGTGCGACGGCACGCTGAAGTTCACCCGCGGCGTGAAGCGCAAGATTCACGTCCTGCCCGAGGAGTAGGGAAGACGTATTCATCGCTCGGCTTCGGCCGGGTGCCCGGATACGCAGCCATGGTGCCCTCTGATTGCCAGAGGGCACTTTTGTATAGGTGGTGAGGCTATGTTCATCGACAAGGTACGCATCCATGTGAAGGGCGGCGATGGTGGTGCCGGCTGCATGTCGTTTCGCCGCGAGGCCCACGTGCCCAAGGGCGGTCCCGACGGCGGCGACGGCGGTCACGGCGGCAACGTGGTGATCGAGGCTGACGCCAGCCTGTCGTCGCTGATCGACTACCGTTTCAAGCATCACTTCAAGGCGGCCCGCGGCACCCACGGCAAAGGCAGCCGCATGCACGGCGCCACCGGCGAGGACCTGGTGCTGAAGGTGCCTGTGGGCACCGTGGTGCGCGAGTACTTCGAGGAGACGGGCGAAGTTGGCGAGCTTGTAGCCGATCTGACGCGGGACGGCGAGCGCGTGGTGGTGGCCGAAGGCGGCCACGGCGGGCGCGGCAACATCCACTTCGTCACCTCCACGCGGCGTGCCCCGGCCTTCGCCGAGCTGGGAGAGCCGGCTCAGGAGGGCTGGGTTGAGCTCGAGATGAAGCTCATGGCCGACGCGGCGCTGGTAGGCATGCCCTCGGCGGGCAAGTCGTCGCTGATCGCGAAGGTGAGCGCCGCGCGTCCCAAGATCGCCGACTATCCGTTCACCACCTTGGTGCCGAATCTGGGCGTGGCGCGGTCGGGGGATTTGTCCTTCGTCATCGCAGACGTGCCCGGGCTCATCGAAGGGGCCCACGAGGGCCGCGGATTGGGCCATGAGTTTTTGCGGCACATCGAGCGTACGGCTCTTATCGTGCACGTGGTTGACCTGACCGGCGACTGGGAGGGCCGCGACCCGCTGCAGGACTACGAGATCATCAACCGCGAGCTGGCCCTGTATGACGACGCACTGGCGAAGCGCCCCCGTATCGTGGTGGCGAACAAGATAGACGTGGCCGGCACCGAGGAGGTGGCCCGCAAGCTGGCCGAGCGCGTGAAGGCCGATTCGGTGGCGGCAGCCGGTGGCGACGAGTTCGCCCCGAGTCCCATCGACCCGAAGCTCTACCGCATCAGCGCCCTTACGGGCGAGGGAGTGGAAGGTTTGAAGGCCGCCATAGCCACCAAGGTGCACGAGCTTCGCGAAGAGGCACGCGACCGCGAGGCTGCAAACGTCCAGTACGAGCACGTGTGGGAGCTCAAGCGCGAGGAGCGCGACAAGCGCTTTACCGTCACCCCCTTGGGCGGCGGGGTGTTTCGCGTGGAGGGCGCCCAGGTGGAGCGCTGGGTGGTGCAGACCGACTGGGAGAACGAGGAGGCGGTCACCTTCCTGCAGCACCGCTTCAAGCGGGCGGGCATCGACACCGCCATCGAGAAGGCCGGCGCCAAGGACGGTGACGAGATCCGCATCGTGGGCCGGGCCTTCCAGTTCGAATCGCCTACGGCCCACGAGGACGTTTATCAGGAGCTCGACCTATGACGGGCGAAGTCGCTGCTGGGCGCCGCTTGGTGGTGAAGATCGGTTCGTCCACGCTTACCACCTCCGAAAGCTCCATCGACTACGCTTTTCTGGACGACCTGGCGGCGCAGGTGGCCGCGGTGCGCGAAGCGGGCTGGCAGCCGGTTATCGTGACGTCGGCCGCCATCGCCTGCGGGTTGGAGGCCTTGGGCGTGGCGAAGCGCCCGACCGACATGCCCAGCCTGCAGGCGGCGGCGTCGGTGGGGCAGAGCGCGCTCGCCACCGCCTACGCCGAGGCCTTCGCCAAGCAGGGCATCGTCACCTCCACGGTGCTGCTCACCCGGCGCGATACCGCCGACCGCACGGCCTACCTGCATGCGCGGGACACCTTCGGCAAGCTTCTGGACTGGGGCGTGGTGCCTATCGTCAACGAGAACGACACCGTTTCCGTCGAGCAGATCCGCTTCGGCGACAACGACACCTTGGCGGCCCTTGCGGCCTGCCTCATCGACGCCGACCTCATGGTGATCCTCTCGGACATCGACGGCCTGTACACGGCCAATCCTGCCCGTGACCCCGATGCCAGGCTGGTGGAGCGGGTCGACCGCATAGACGGCGCCATTTTGGCGTCGGCCGGCGGCGCGGGCTCGTCGGTGGGGTCGGGCGGCATGCAGACCAAGGTCAAGGCTGCACGGGTGCTCATGGCGGCAGGCATTCCCATGGTCATCGCCTACGGTCGTCGTCTGAAC
Source organism: Eggerthellaceae bacterium (assembly GCA_910575165.1). Taxonomy (GTDB): domain Bacteria; phylum Actinomycetota; class Coriobacteriia; order Coriobacteriales; family Eggerthellaceae; genus Xiamenia; species Xiamenia aquisgranensis. The sequence continues at coordinate 6,154 of CAJTDS010000027.1, read as the reverse complement.
GTCGTCGTCGATGCCGCTGCAGGCAAAGGTGTCGGCACGCTGTTCGCCGCCCCCGAGCGGCCTCACGAGATAACGCCGCGCAAGCTGTGGATCGCTCTGGGCGATTCCGCCCGCGGCACTGTGAAGGTGGACGAGGGGGCAAAGAATGCCCTGGTGGAGCACGGGAAGTCCCTTCTGGCTGTAGGCGTTCGGTCTGTGGAGGGAAGTTTCGGGCTGGACGACATCGTGGACGTGGCAGACTTTTCCGGGCATGTGTTCGCCCGCGGCCGGGCATCGGCGGGAAGCGATTTGCTGGAGCTTGCGGCCGGGCGCACCCGGGAGGAGATCGCCGCCAACGCCATCCTGGCCCCCTTGGCGGACGGCCCCGTCATCCACCGCGACGAACTCGTGCTCTTCGAATAGGAGGTTCGCTATGTCTTTGCAGGAAGAGGTGCGCGCCATCGCCGAGCGGGCCAAGGAGGCCTCGGTCGCCCTGGCCGGCGCGTCCGGCGAGCAGCGCAACGCGGCTTTGCGCGCCATGGCCCAGGCACTGCGCGACAACGCCTCGGCCATCGTGGAGGCCAACGAGGCAGATGTGGCCTCCGCTCGCGAGGCGGGCACCAAGGAGAGCCTAATCGACAGGCTGGCGCTTGATTCGGACCGCATCGCCGCCATGGCCGACGCGCTGGACGACGTGGCGGCGCTGCCCGATGCGGTGGGGCGCACTCTCGAGCGACGCACGCTGGAAAGCGGCGTCGAGCTCGAGAAGGTGAGCGTGCCCTTGGGCGTGGTCGCCGTCATCTACGAGGCGCGGCCCAACGTCACCGCCGACGCGGCCGGCATCTGCCTGAAGTCCGGCAACGCCGCCATTCTGCGCGGCGGTTCCATGGCGGGCCGTAGCAACGAGGCCGTCGCCGGCGTGCTGGCCGACGCCGTGGCCTCCGTCGGGCTTCCCCGTGCCTGCGTGAGCTGCGTGCCCTTCGCCGACCGTGCCGCCACCGACGAGCTCATGGGCTTGCGCGGTTTGGTTGACGTGCTCGTTCCCCGCGGAGGAGCCGGGCTCATCCAGCATTGCGTGGAGCATGCGAAGGTGCCCGTCATCGAGACCGGTACCGGCAATTGCCACGTGTACGTGCACGCCTCGGCCGACCGCGAGATGGCGCGGGCCATCATCCGCAATGCCAAATGCCGCCGCTACGGCGTATGCAATGCTGCGGAGACGCTGCTCGTGGACGAGTCGGTGGCCGCCGAGCTGCTGCCGCCCGTCCTTCGCGACATGGCCGACGAAGGGGTGCTGCTCCATTGCGACCCGCTTTCCCTGGCCGTAGCCGAGCAGGCGGGGCTGGCGGTGACCGGCGAGCGTGCCCAGGCGGTTTCCGCTACCGAGGCGGACTGGGCCACCGAGTACCTGGGCCCGGAGCTTGCGGTGCGCTGCGTCGGGTCGGCGGACGAGGCCATCGCGCACGTGAACCGCTACGGGACCAAGCACTCCGAAGCCATCGTGGCCGATGCCGTCTCCGCTGCGGGCGCAAAGGCCATCGATGCTTTCCTCACCCAAGTGGATGCTGCCGCTGTCTACGCCAACGCTTCCACAGCCTTCACCGACGGCGGCCAGTTCGGCCTGGGTGCCGAAATCGGCATCTCCACCCAGAAGCTTCATGCGCGCGGTCCCTTCGCTACCGAAGCCCTCACCTCGTACAAGTACGTGCTGCGCGGAACCGGGCAGGTGCGTCCCTGATGGCGAGTGGGTCAACTGAGGCGTTGTCGTCGCAGCAGGCGGGCCGACCGCTTCGCCTGGGCATCATGGGGGGTACCTTCGATCCTCCGCATCTGGGGCATATGCTCACCGCCGACCAGGCGCAGCAGGCGCTCGGGCTCGATCGGGTGGTCTTCATGCCGGCAGGCACGCCCTCCTTCAAGCAGGACAGCTGCCGCGTTCCCGCTGACGACCGCCTGGTTATGACGCGCCTGGCCGTGAGGGACGTGGAGGGCTGGGAGGCAAGCGATATCGAGGTCGCCCGCCCCGGCGTCACCTACACGGCCGATACCCTGCGCCAGCTTCGGCGGGTGCTGCCGGATGACGCGCGCCTGTTCTTCATCGTGGGAACCGACGCGGCTGTCTCCATGCCGCAGTGGAAGGAGCCCGAAGCGGTCGCACGGCTGGCCGACGTGGCCCTGGTGCAACGCCCGGGCCAGGCCGACGCCCAGGAAGTGGCCGAAAGCTTGGAGGCCGCGGGCTTTCGCGTATCCGTGGTGCCGGCAAGTACCGTTGACGTTTCGTCGAGCCAGGTGAGGCGACGTTTGGCCGAAGGCAGGACCGTGCGCTTCCTGGTGCCCGACGGGGTTATCGCCTACATCGAAGACCGGGGCTTGTACCGAAGCGAAGGAGATGCATGATGGGCTGGCAGGAGAAGGACCTCTTCACCCCCGATGACGCGGATGCGCTGTCCGACGAGTTCTTCCGCGCGCGCAAGGATGACCTGTCCCGCCGCGTGGGAAAGCGGCGCTTCCGCCATAGCGAGGGCGTGTCGGATACGGCCGTGCAGCTGGCGCGCGCGTACGGGGCCGATGTCGCCAAGGCCCGCCTGGCCGGCATCCTGCACGATTGGGACAAGGGCTACTCCGACGAGGAGGTGACCCAGCGGGCGCGCGACCTTGCGGTGGACGTCGACCCCTACGTCCTGGAGTCGATGCCCAAGGTGCTGCACGGCAAGACCGCCGCCGCGGCCCTGGCCCGCAGCTACCCCCAGGTCCCCGCCGACGTCATCCAGGCGGTGAGCCGCCATACCGAGGGTGCCTGCGACATGACCGACCTTGACATGGTGATCTACGTGGCCGACGCCATCGAGCCGGGGCGCGACTATCCCGGGGTGCAGGAGATACGGGATGCCGTGGGGCGTGCGAGCCTGGAGCAGCTTTTCGTCATGACCATGCGCGAGGTGCTCAGCTCGCTGGTGCTTCGCAGCAACCGCGTGCATCCGGCCAGCGTGAACGTGTGGAATCGCTACATCGAGCGGGCGCGAAGGGCGTCTGCGTACTAAACTGTGCAGTCCGAAAGAACACGATAGGAGAGAGCTATGGCTGAGGATATCCTGGAGGAGGCGACCGACGCCCGTCCGCTGCCGTCGAGGGAGTGCGCGCTCATCGCCGCCCGTGCGGCCGATTCCAAGAAGGCTACCGACATCATGGTGCAGGAGGTGCGCGAGCTCATCGGCGTGACCGATTACTTCGTTATCGCCACGGCGGCCAACAATCGCCAGGTCGACGCCATCATCGACGAGATCGAGGAGCAGTGTCGCGTGAAGGGCCACATGAAGCCCGTGCACCGCGAGATCTCCAAGGACGGCACCTGGTCCCTTCTGGATTACGGCAGCTTCGTCGTGCACGTGTTCCAGCCCGAAACCCGCGACTACTACCGCCTGGAGCAGCTGTGGAACGACGCCCCCATCGTCGATTTGACCGCCGAGGAGGGCTTCGACAACCTGGAGTACTCCGAGCGCATCGCCGAGTTCCTGGAGCGCAGCCGATAATGGCCATCGACCTGGAAGGGCTCAACACCGCCCAGCGCGAGGCCGTGGAATGCACCGAGGGCCCGCTTCTGGTGCTGGCAGGGGCCGGCAGCGGCAAGACGCGCGTGCTCACCTACCGCATCGCGAACCTCATAGAGAACAAGGGCGTGGCACCCTGGCAGATCCTGGCCATCACCTTCACCAACAAGGCAGCCGCCGAGATGCGCGAGCGTCTGAGCAGCCTGGTGGGGCCGCGCTCGCGCGGCATGTGGGTGTCCACTTTCCACAGCATGTGCGTGCGCATGCTGCGCGCCGACGCCGATCGGCTGGGCTTCTCGCCGTCGTTTACCATCTACGACACCGACGACCAGAAGCGCCTGTACCGCGAGATCATGGCCGAGCTGGACATCAACCCCAAGGTGTTCCAGCTCAACGCCGTCATGGGCCGCATCTCCCAGGCGAAAAACGAGCTGCTGACCCCGGCGCGCTTCGCCGAGAAGGCAACCGACCCTTTGGGCAAGGCGGCCGCTCGGGTGTACGCGAAGCTGCAGGAGCGCCTGAAGGCGGCCAACGCCTTCGACTTCGACGATCTGCTGCTGTACGCGTTTCTGCTGCTGAAGCACCATCCGGACGTGCTCGAGGCCTACCAGGAGCGCTTCCGCTATCTGCTGGTGGACGAGTACCAGGACACCAACCGCGCCCAGTACGCCATCACCCAGCTTCTGGCCGATAAGTACAAGAACATCATGGTAGTGGGCGACGACGACCAGTCCATCTACAGCTGGCGCGGCGCCGACCTGCGAAACATCCTGGAGTTCGAGCAGGACTACCCGCAGGCCCACACGGTGAAGCTGGAGGAGAACTACCGCAGCGTGGGCAACGTGCTGGCCGCGGCCAACGCCGTCATCGCCAACAACCGCCAGCGCAAGCAGAAGAAGCTCGTCGCCACCCGCGAGGACGGCGAGAAGCTTCAGGTGTACGCGGCTTCCGACGAGCGGGACGAGGGCCGCTGGATCGCCGGCGAGATAGAGAAGCTCACCGGCGCCGGCTTCAGCTACGACGACATGGCGGTGTTCTACCGCACCAACGCCCAGTCGCGCATGCTGGAGGACATGCTGCTGCGCGCCGGGGTTCCCTATCGCATCGTGGGGGGCACCCGCTTCTTCGAGCGCGCCGAGATCCGCAACGTCATGGCGTATCTGACCTTGGCGGTGAACCCGGCCGACGACATGGCCGCCACCCGGGTGATCAACGTGCCCAAGCGCGGAATCGGCAAGACCACCATCGAGCGCATAGCACAGAACGCGACCGAGTGGAACATGACCTTCCTGCAGGCCGCCGAACAGGCGATCGTGGATCCGGAGATCCGGCCTGCCACCCGAAACGCCGTGGCGTCGTTCGTGCAGCTGATCAAGGAAGCCCACGACTACGGCGGGGACCTGCGGCGCGTGGCGGAGACCATCGTGGACAAGAGCGGTCTTCTCGAGGAGCTGCGGGCCCAGGGCACCGACGAGGCCCGCGGGCGCATCGAGAACATCCAGGAGTTCATGGGCGTCGTCGACGAGTTCACCGACACCCACAGCGCCTCCGATGCCGAGTTCGCCGCGCCGACCGCGTCGGATGGGGCCGGGCAGGACGCGGACGCCGACGGGGGGCAGCCGCCCGTGCGCGTGCTGCGGGGCGACTCGCTTGCGGACTTCATCGAGTGGGTGCGCCTGCGCACCGACCTGGACACCGTGTCCGAGGACGGCCAGGCGGTCACGCTCATGACCGTGCACGCAAGCAAGGGCCTTGAGTTCGACTGCGTGTTCGTAGCCGGCATGGAGGAGACGATCTTCCCGCACCTTACCTTCAACAGCGACCCCTCCTCGGTGGAGGAGGAGCGACGCCTTGCCTACGTGGCTATCACTCGTGCACGCAAGAAGCTGTACCTCACCTGCGCGAACACCCGCCAACTGTACGGGCAGACCTCGTCGAACCCCGTCTCGCGCTTCATTCGCGAGATCCCCTCCGAGCTGCGCCAGACCACCGGTTTGGGCTCGGCCGGCTTCGAGGGCACCGGCTGGGAGAAGCGCGGCAGCCGCCGGGGCATCTCGGGCAGCGGGTCGGAAGCCGGCGGCGGGCGCGTGTTCGACCGCTCCAGCAACGCGTTCACCGCCGGCCGGGCCGACGGACGCCGGTCGGGCGCGGCTGGCAAGAGGGGAGGGTCGTTCGCCAGCTTCATGGAGGAGGACTCCGGCCGCGTGTTCGGCGCGTCGGGGCGTGCGGGCGCTTCCGCATCCGGACGCAGCGGATCGTCTGCAGCTGGCTTCGGCAGCGGCTTGGGCTCGAAGGCAGCCGCCCGTTCGCGGCCGCAGCCGCCCAAGCAGGCATCGGCAACCTTCGCTGCGGGCGACAAGGTGGACCACAAGACCTTCGGCCGCGGGCTGGTGGTGAAGGTGGACGGCGACACGCTGCATGTGCGCTTCGAGAAGTCGGGCCAGACCAAGAAGCTTTTGCGCGACTACGCGCCCATCGTGAAGGTGGGCTAGGCCGCAAAAAAGCCGCTTGGTTGATTTGCAAAGTCAGCCGAACGCTCTTCTCCGATCAGGGGATTCCATGGTCATCCGAACGGGATGGAAGCACGGTGCAGGGCTTTCGCCGCGGCCTCCCGCTGTTCGGATGGC
>CAJTDS010000026.1 GCA_910575165.1 Eggerthellaceae bacterium | reverse complement strand
CGTGCGGGAACGGCCCCTCGCGGGGCCGTTCTCCTTAAATCACATCAATCTATGCAATTATTCATAGGTCATCTGCGCTTTTGTCTGATATTGACCCACACAAACTACCGAAGAGCCGAACTTTTGCTAGTTACTTGGGAGCCTTTGCTAGTTGTTTGGGAACTTGGGGACCTTGAACTTCCTAAGTTCCCAGGTAAAACGTGCAACCCCAGGCACTGTGCAAGGACGCCCGTCAACGGGGCTTTCAGCTTCTCCACCACAACCACGCACCCGATAGTCGACAGCGTGTAATAGGGAGGGGGCAGGCGAAGCTCGCACGGCATCGGGGCTGTCTCGCTATCCCACCTTGCAGACGCCCGCCGCTTCACTGCTCTCTGCCACGCCTTACCGCCGGTACACCGTGTAGGCGCGTCCCTCTGGGTCGTCGTGGGCGCGGATGGTCACGTCGAAGGCCTGCTCCAGGGAGCCCGACGCCAGCACCTCGTCCACGGCGCCTTCGCCCAGCCGGCTTCCCCGCTGCATGACCAGCAGCCGATCGGAATAGCGAAGGGCCAGGTCCAGGTCGTGGATGACCATGACCACCGTCTTGCTGTGCTCCCGGTTCAGGCGCCGCACCAGCGCCATGAGTTCGTGGCAGGCGCCGATGTCCAGGTAGGTAGTGGGCTCGTCCAGCATGATGGTGGGCGTGTCCTGGGCAAGGGTCATGGCGATGCAGGCCCGCTGGCGCTCGCCGCCGGAGAGGGTGCGCACGTCGTGGTTGCGGAAATCCGCCACGCCCGCCAGCTCCATAGCCTGCTCCACCTGGCACCGGTCCTCGGCGCCCATGCGCCCTCGCAGCCCCTGATGGGGATAGCGCCCGCAGGCCACCAGCGCCTCCACGGTCATAGCCGGCGGCCGCATGGACTGGGCCAGTGTAGCCACCATGAGCGCCCGCTGCTTGGGGGCGAAGCCCGCAGCGGGCCGCCCGCCCACCAGCACCTGGCCAGCCGACGGGCGCAACATCCCGTTCACCAGCTTCACCAGCGTGGACTTTCCGCAGCCGTTCGGCCCCACGATGCTGGTGATGCAGCCGGCCCGAAATCCCGCGGAAAGCCCCTGGATGAAAGGCTGCTTCCCGTAGGAGAACACCACGTCCTTCAGCTCCGCTGCGAACCGGGAGTCATGCGCCTCGGCTTCCGTCCCCACGATAGCCGAAACCGCGTTCAAACGGCCAGCTGCCTCCGACACGTCGGCCCGTCTCCCCAACGCTGCCCCGTGCGCTCGCACGTCCACCCGTCACCCCTCCTCTTCCCTAGTCAAGGCCGCCCCTCCTGTTCCGCAAAATCAGGTAGATGAAGAAGGGGCCGCCCAGAAACGCCATGAGGATGCCCACGGGCACCTCGTAGGGCGCGAACAGCACGCGGGCCAGCATGTCGCACAGCACCACGAACACCGCGCCTGCGACAGCGGAAAGCGGCAGCACCCAGCGGTTGTCGTAGCCGACGAAGAAGCGCACCAGATGCGGGATGATCAGCCCCACGAAGCCCAAAAGCCCCGCGAAGCTCACCGCCGCGCCGGCCAGCACCGCCGCCAAAGCCAGCAGCCCCAGCCGCCATGCTCCCACATGTATTCCCAGGTTATGAGCGGAATCGTCGCCAAGAGCCATGATGTTGAGCACCGGCGAGAGCAGCATCGCCAGCACCATGCCCGCCACCAGGTACGCCGCCGGCCAGCCGATGTCGCCCAGGAGCACGCCGGAAAGGCCGCCCACCAGAAACGAGGACGACCCCACGTAGGCGTCCGGGTCCACGATGAGAACGGTGTTCATGCCAGCCCCAAACACCGTGGTTATGGCGATGCCGGCCAGCACCACGGTGAGCCGGGATGCGTTCGCGCCCAGCGAGATGCCGAAGATGACGAGCGCCGTGACCATGGCCCCCGCAAAGGCTGCCAACGGAGCCAGCCACAGCGCACCGGGAGCCAGGGATGCGGCCAGCAGCACGGCCAGCCCCGCCCCCGAGTTGATGCCGATAACGTTGGGGCTGGCCAGCGGGTTGTCCAGCACGCTTTGGATGATGGCGCCCGCCACGGCAAGCCCCGATCCGGCCAGAAGCGCCGCCAGCACCCGGGGCAGTCGCACGTTCACCAGGATGCTCTTCGCCGCGTCGGACACCTCGCCGCCCGTGAGCCACGCCACCAGCTCCGGCGCGCTCACCGCCGACGACCCCACCAGGAAGGCCGCCGCCGAGGCAATCACCAAGGCTGCCGCACACAGCACCGCCGCCAACGCAGGGCTCATCCGCCGCACCATTCGCCTCCCCCTTCCGAATCTCGCGCCCGATTCGATGCGCTCGCCTTGCCATCACGCACCCGTCGGTGCACTTGCGCTTGTCCTTGTGCACCCGCTGGCGCGCCCGCGCCCGCGCGCCTTTTAGTTCCCGTACAGCACGTCGTAGAGCGCCTGGTAGCTTTCGTCCCAACGGTTGTTGGGCTTGTACTGGAACAGGTGCGGGTCCAGCACCAGGTGGTTGCCGTTTCGCACCGCGTCCAGCGTGGCCCAGGCCGGGTTGTCGGCGGTCTGGTCCTCGAGCGCCTTGCGGGCCGCTTCCTCGTCGTTGCCCATGGGGATAACGAAGATGTAGTCCGGGTTCAGCTCGATGACGGACTCCAGGCTAAAGTCCTTAAGCATGCTGGGACTGTCGTCCACCAGGTTGTGGACGCCCAGGTCGGCCAGCATGGCACCGGTCATGGTGGACGATGCCTGCACGCGGGTTCCTCCGGAATAGGTGGTCAGCACCAGCGCCGTGGGGGCGTCGCCGGCCGGGGCGGGCACGTTGTTCACGATGGCTTGGATGCGATCGGCGGTCGCCTGGCCGTTTTGCTGGTACAGGTCGTCGCGACCGGTGATATCGCAGCAGATGCGCAGCATGCGCAGGTAGTCGTCGAAGGTGGTCACCTGGAAGTACGCTGTGGGAATGCCCGAGGCGGCCAGGGCTTCCTTGAGCTCGGTCTGGCTGGAGTCGCCGCCACGGCCGCCGGTGCCGCTGGTCATGATGACGAAGTCCGGCTCCAGTGCCAGGATGGCCTCCAGATTCAAGCTGGAGAAGTCGCCGACCTTCTGCACGTCCTGGGATGCCAGGTCGTAGTCGGACAGCGTGAAGGCGTCGTCGGAGGCGCCCACCAGCGTGCCACCGGCCAGCTCCCAGATGCTGGCGAAGCTGCCCATGCAGGCCACCACGCGCCGGGGGTCCTCCACGGTCACCTCGGCGCCAGAGTCGTCGGTGAACGTGACAGGGCCCGCTGGCGTCGCAGCGGGAGCGCCTCCCTCGGAAACGGCCCCTTCCATGGAACCTCCGGACTGCGCCGCTTCGGTCGCACCACCTTCGTCCTGAGCCAAGTCGTTCGGACTCGACTGCCCCAAGGTGCAGCCGGCCAAAGCCAGCGTGCCTGCCAGCAACAGCGTCGCCCCTGCGACTGAAATGCAACGATTACGCATGTCTCTTCTCCTTCTGTATATCGAAACCATCAAGGCTCCCCGCCCTGCGAACGCCGTCTTCCGCCACGCCGTCGGCGCCGCCACCCCCGCCATGCCGACCTCAGCGCAACCTCTTTGGGAAAAAAGCGCGACGGAATCCCGCACAATCGACAGTTTGAGCCCGAAAAACACACGAAACTGCCGATTATGCGGGATACGCAGCAAGGAGGCAGCGGGCTGGAACGACGTGGCAGAGGGCCGTCGCGTCTGGAAGCGTCGAGGTCGGGCAAAGCGCGTTCGCGGCCGCGGCGAAGCCGGCCGGTTAACAAGCCTCCACGGAAAGTCCCAGGCCATGGGCGCAATAGTCGTCCTGGGCCATGATGTCGCCGTCGTGGTAGTACGCCGCGCGCGCCCGGCAGCCGCCGCAGCCCTCGGCAAAGTCGCAGGTGCCGCAGGCCCCGGAGTAGGCGCGGGTGCGCAGGCGCTCGAACACCGGCGAGGTGCGCCAGATCTCGTCGAAAGGCTGCTGGCGCACATCCCCCGCCTCCTCGGTCATGTACGCGCAGGGGCGCACGATGCCTTCGGAGCCGATGATGCAGTAGGTCAGCCCCGCCAAGCAGCCGCGGTCGAAGCGGGTAGGCACGTCCAGCTGCTTCGCCACGCGGGTGAACTGAGGCGCGCAGGTGGGCTTCACGTCGATGGGCACCTCGGCGGACTTGCGCATGATGTCCTGCAGTAGCCGCTCGTTCTCCTCCACCTCCAGGCTGGTCTCCTGAATGAACTTGCCGCGGCCCACGGGAATGAGGAAGAAGATGTAGTGGGCCATGGCCCCCACCTCCACGGCGAAGTCGGTGATGGCGCACACCTCGTCGCGGTTCCAGTCCACCACCGTGGTGTGCAGCTGGAACGGCAGCCCCACGCTCTTGCAGGCCTCAATACCGGCGCGGGTCAGCTCGAAGGCGTTGTCCAGCCCGCGGAAGCGGTCGTGCTTTTCGGGGTCCAGGCTGTCCACGGAAATGCCCATGGCGCAGGCGCCGGCGTCCTTCAAGCGCCGGGCCACCTCGGGCGTGATGAGGGTGCCGTTGCTCCCGAACACCGGACACAACCCCACCTCGCGAGCGTGGGCCACCAAGTCGTAGATGTCGGGGCGCATGAGCGGCTCCCCGCCAGAGAAGATCATAACCTTGAACCCGGCGGCAGCTATCTGGTCGATGAGCCGCATACCCTCCTTGGTGGTCAGCTCCTTGTCCGTGGCCTCTTCGGCGTCCTGGTAGCAATGGGCGCATTTCAGGTTGCAGCGGTTGGTGGTCATCCATGATACGAGCATCGTTTTCCCTTTCTGCCCTTCCCCGAAAGAAGAGCGCACTGTCCCAGGGGGAGCAACTCCCCCGCTATCAAACATGGTTCTGCGATTCGAAATCCGCGGGTTTCCCCGGCGCCTGCGGGCGCACTCCCTAGACGGCAGGCGGCTCCTCGGTCGAGCGGGCAAGATCGACGTTTGCCTGGGCCAGCGTTTCCAAAAAGCCGAAGACCGACCGGCTCAGCTTGTCAAAAGAGCCGTCTTTGCGGCCGGCGTGGGGACATTTGCTTTCCATGAGGATGAGGTTCTCTTCGAAGCGCGCCGAGCCCTGCTCGCCGGAAAGCCGCAGGTAGCGCTCGGCCAAAGATAGGTTCTGAGGGCTCGTGGGCGGCTCGTCAGCCGACATCTGGCGAATGGCGTCGGCAATGAGCCCGTGCCACTGGGTGACCGATTCGCTGCGCCGCGCCGACTCGCCGGCGCTGCTGCCGCCGCGGCCGTCCGTCCCAGCGCCTGCCGGGCCGTCGCCTTCGTCGCGGATGCAGGTGAGCTGCCAGAACAGGGAATCCTCGCCCTGGCGCTCCTTGATGAGCGCGGCCAAATGCTCCCAATCGACGACCTGGGCGTCTGCAGCGCCGTCCAGATCGTCGTAGAGGGCCCGCAGGGTGGAGATACGGGTAAGCAACGTTTGCAGATCGTCTTCCACGGCTTGAATCTGAGAAACAACCAGGGATTTCAGGTTCTCTCCGTCGCCCATGGACGCCCGATGGTCCTTGATGGCCGTAAGCGACTGGCCCAGGTACTTAAGCGTGAGGATGCCGTACAGAAGCGCGGCGTCCTCTTCGGAATACAGGCGCTGGTTGTTGGGGCCTTTGGCCGACGGTGCCAACAATCCCTGCTGGTCGTAGTACTGCACCGTGCGCACCGTAACGCCCACGCGCCGGGCCAAATCGCCCACCGACATGTATTCCGCATCCGCCATATGCGCTCCTTTGCAGCCCGAAGCCGCACGCTCGTCTCTCTTAGCGCCCGCCCGGTGTTTCCCCGCACCGAAAACGCCGCTTTCGCCAAGTGCCTTTCTCGACATTTCGAGCATAGTCAATGACGCTACGTCACCGTCAATTCGCTCCATAATATCCGAACACGCATTGCGCAAACGCAAGATACGCCGCCCCCGCGCACTCGCCGAAAACCTCGCATACTCGCCAGCATTGCCGGGAAGCGTCAGCAGGGCCGAAAGGCATGCCCACAAAATCGTACACTTCATCAACGAATCCTAACCAAACTTCCGATTCTGCGGGATTGGCCCACCAGTCGCCGTCGCACAGCGTCCCGAAGGACGGACGGAGGACGTCAAAGTTCACAACCACCCTCTACCGCGGCTCTTCTGAACGCTAGTTGTCGCGACGATTACAGAGTGGTTTACCTTTCTTTTCACAAGTTCTGCACAACTCTAACAGCGTGCTCTCATGCAGTTTTCCGCATGCTCAAGCGCCTACTATCCAAGTATCCGGAAAGGATGACCCCACAACGTTGGATTCGTCTCCGATCTCGCACCTTTCAAAAGCGGAAAACGCAGGCCACACACTGAACGTAGCGCGGAAACTGAACGCGATGGCACGCGGAAGTCGAACGCGCGGGCAACAGTCGCCAAGCAGAAACGACGGACTGGCGCCTCGGAGGAAAGTCGGGAGCAAGTCGGGAGCAAGTCGACAGCAAGTCGACAGCGACGACACGCGACGCGACGGACGTAGCGCGAAACGCAGATGGCCGGAACCGAAAGCGGCGGGACCGCAGGCGAGCCAGGCAGAGGATGGCCTGACAACGCTGAGATCACCCTCGATGGCGCAACCGAGAGGGCGAGCAACCGAACTAAGGTAGCGGCTGCTAAGCGCACAAGGCGCGCGCCCGCGCATTAAAGGAGGACATCATGACCCGCACCAACGCACCCACCAACTGTTGCCCGACGCTAAGTCGCCGCTCTTTCATCAAGGGAGCCGCCACCGTCGGCGCCACCCTGAGCTTCGCAGGCTTGGGGCTTACGGGCTGCGCTCCCCGTACCCCGGAAGAGGAAGTGGTCGAGGCTTGGTGCCCCGGAACCTACACCGCCGAGGTATCCGGCCATAACGCACCCTACACCGTGGCAGTCACCTTCTCCGACGACGCCATCACCGCCATCGACACCTCGGCCAACCAGGAATCCCTAGGCGTTGGCGCCGACGCGCTGAAGGCGCTGGCTGACGAGGCCATGGAGTACCAGACCATCAACATCGACACCGTCACGGGCGCAACGCTTTCCAGCATGAGCCTGCAGGAAGCCCTGAAGGATTGCGCCGAACAGGCAGGCGCCCTGGCCGACCTGGAGGACGAGCCGGCCCCCGAAAAGCCCGAAGCTGAAGACGTTTACACCTGCGACGTCTGCGTGGTGGGCGGCGGCGGATCCGGCTTGGCTGCTGCTATCGCCGCAGTTCAGGCGGGCGCCGACGTTATCGTACTGGAGAAATGTGGCATCACCGGCGGCTCCACCAACGTCTCCGAGGGCGCGCTGAACGCCGTAGACCCGGAGCGTCAGGAGAAGCAGGGCATAGACGACTCCATCGAAACCTTCTACGAAACCACCATGGAAGGCGGCCACCAGCAGGGCACGCCGGAACTGGTGCATTACCTCACCGACAACGCCCTGGATTCCGTTCACTGGCTGGAGAGTCTGGGCGTGGAGTTCAAGGACGAATGCGGCTCGGCCACCGGCTCGCTGGGCCAGCGCAGCCACTACCCCGCCACGCCTTCCGGCAACACCTACATCCGCTCGTTCCAGCAGTTCATCAAGGATAACGCCGACAAGATCACCCTCATGAACGACATGCAGGCCCAAGAGCTGATCGTGGACGACAGCGGCGCGGTCACCGGCGTGAAGGCCCTCTACGACGGTACCCAGGAAGTGGAAGTGGACGCTCCCGCCGTCATCATCGCCACCGGCGGCTTCGGTGCCAACGTGGAGTACCGTCAGAAAGTCAACGACGGCGTATGGGCCGAAGTCACCTTGGACGACAGCATCGGCTGCACCAACATTAAGCCCTGCGCCCAGGGCGAGGGCCTAGCCTTGGCGGAAGGCGCCGGTGCCGAGCTCATCGGCCTGTCCGACATCCAGCTGCATCCCTGTGGCACGCCGGGCACGGGCCTCATGGAAGACATACGTACTTCCGGCCGTAACCGCATCTTCGTGAACACCGACGGTAACCGCTTCGTGAACGAAGGCGCCGAGCGCGACACGCTGTGCAAGGCCATCTTCGCCCAGCCCGGCGGCACCTACTGGGTGGTGGTGAACTCGCTGCGCTACCCCGACCCCGACGAGCCCGACGCCAACGGTGCCACCATCAACAACATGCTTGCGCTGCAGCACATCGTGGCCGCCGACACCGTGGACGAGCTGGCAGCCCAGATGAGCGTGGACCCGGACAAGTTGCAAGGCGCCATCGACGCCTACAATTCCGTGGTAAACGGTGCCGAGGACGAGTTCGGCTTCGTGGCCAACAACACCGCCGACGCCGAAATGGTGGATGGCCCCTGGTACGCATGCCGCAAGGTTCCCACCGTGCACCACACCATGGGCGGCATCCGCGTGGACGTGGAATCCGAGGCCTGCGACGCCGATGGCAACCCCATCCCCGGCCTGTACGCCTGCGGCGAATGCACCGGCGGCATCCACGGCTCGAACCGCTTGGGTGGCAACGCCATCGCCGACTGCATGACCTTCGGGCGCAACGCCGGCACCAACGCCGCGGAGTACGCCTTGGCCTAGCGCAAGCTGACTGCGGCCGGGACGGCGGACGCATTGCCCCGCCCCGGCTGCCCCTTGACCCCGGCGCTGCGGCTGTGCGAACTGCGGAAACATCGCACGACAAGCAAGCGTCGCGGCATTATTTTGGCGGGTCTGCCCCCGCATCGTCCCAACCCCCTCGACGATGCGGGGGCGTCCTCATGTCACAGTACCCCTCGTGTCGCGGCGGACCACGCGTTGGGGCGGCCTTCGTGTCGCGCGCCCCTCCTATCGCGGCGAGCCGACAGCTCGAGGGGGCAATCCTCGTTTCGCGGCGGGCCAACAGCCGAAGGGCAATCCTGAAAGAACCTTAAGGCTGCTTCCATAAGACGCCCACGCTACCATCACGAGTTATTCAAGGCCGACATTTATACTTAGGAATCATCGTTGTTCCATCCCCTCCAACGATGACTGCTTGAGAAAGCAGAAGCGATCTTTCGAAGATCGCATCCTCCCCTCCTTTTGACCCCCGGTTCCCCTCCGGGGGTCGCTCTTTTTCCACCAACCAGCGCCCTGCAGACATACCAGCACCCCGCAGACATACCAGCGCCCTGCAGGCATACCAGCGCCCTGCAGGCATCGAGGGGACATCCGGTCCCGCGGCTCGGCAGTGCACACGGGCGAGGTTCTGCGCGATTTCCTGCGGAACCCCGCTCTCATGCGCTGTCCCCTCTCTGCCGCGCCGAATTCCCTGGACCCGTTTACCATTCCCACGCAAACAGGGGCGGCTTCTTGCTATGATGATTCCATCGGTCAGCCCCTTTGAGAAAGGACTCGCTATGGGCATGAAAGCGGAGGAAGCTCTGGAAATCGCTCGCGAGGAACTGAAGACCTACCTGCACGCCAACCACTCTGCCTACATGGAAGTGGACGGTGCCCTGTACTACCTCACCGACGCCAACGATTCTTACTGGCGAGCCCAGGACACGAACGCCCTGAACGAGAAGGGCCACTACACCGACGCCTCCGAACTCGTGCCCACCTTGGGCGAATTTTTGGACCTGCCCTTCGCCGACGGCAAGTCCGTCTACGACCTGTTCGACAGCGCCACCTTCTACGCCTCCGAGAAGCAGGTGGCATAGAGCGCCCGCCAGCCCCGGTCGGCAATGCGCCCGTACTAACAGCCCGACGGTTTCGGCCGCCGGGTTTTTTTGCAAGCACTGCAAACACCGCGAATCTTCGCGTCCGGATCGCACGGTTTTGGCACCTCCGCACGGCTCCCGCGCCCTGTTCGCGTCCGGATCGCACGGTTTTGGTACTGTTAGCCGCGGGCAACGTGTCCAAAACCGTGCAATTCGGCCCGAAATCGCCCTTACGGGCAGGGGCGAAGTCCCAAAAGCGTGCAATCCGGACGTAAACAAGGGGCACAGGGTGCGCGAGGTATACGAGGGTTCGAAATATGGGGGGCGGAGTAGGCAGACGCGCGAGGGAGCGGGATAGGTAGGGTGCATGGGGACACATGGGAACGCGAGGGAGCGGGGTATGCGGAGTGCACGGGATGCAGCTAGTCGGGGGCGGACAAAACTTCGTAAACACAGGTGCGGGCCGGCTCGCGCTTGGCAAGCCGACCCGCACTCCAATCAGGCTAGAAACGCTCTGCAGCCGGCCCGCTACGCCTCCTGGCGCTCCAGCGCTTCCACGGTTTCGGCCAGCGAGCGCATGATGTTGCGCCTCGACAGGGCGCCCACCAGCTTGCCGTCTTTCACCACGGGCACCTTCTTGATGCGCTTGGCGGCGAACAGCGTGCACACCTCGTCCACCGGCGTGCTCACGTCCACCGACACCACGCGCTTGGTGGCCACGGCCATCACGTTCAGCGCCATCAGCTCGCGCAGGCGCGTGAGCGACGTCTCGTCGTCAATGTAGCGGTAGCCGTTCAACGCGGAATCCAGCAGCGAGATCTCGGTCTTGCCCAGGTAGGACGCCACGTCGCCGTCGGTCACGAACCCTACCAGGTCGCCGGCGTCGTTCACCACGGGCAGGCCGCTCGTTTGGTCGGAGGCCATCAGCTTGATGACCTCGGCCATGGTGGCGCTGTCGCGCACGCACAGCGGCTGACGGTTCATGACGTCGGAGGCCACGTACACGTGGTTGGGGTCGGCGGCGGAAATGAAGTCCTCCACGCGGGTAGCATCCACGGTCACGCCATCGAGCCCGGTCGCGTAGTCGGTCAGCTCGCCGGCCTGGCTGGGGACGGTTGCCGCGGCGGGCTTCTTGTCGCGCACGAAGAACAGGATCACCAGCGACGCCACACACATCAGCGCGAACGTGGTCATGTAGGCCATGTGATCGCCCAGATAGGACTGCTCAAGGGGCGCAGCATTCGGAGCGACTGCGGGGGCCAGCGCCGAAACCGACACCAGCACCGCCGTACCCACCGAGGCCGCCACCTGGTTCAGCGTGTTGGAAACGCCCTGAGCGTGCTGGATCACGTTGTTGTCCAGCGAATTCACGCCCCAGGTGTTCAGCGGGGTCATGGTGAACTGCAGGCCCAGCATCAGCACGGTGTAGGTGATGGTCACCATGATGAACGAGCTATCGATGCCCAGCCGCGCCAAGCCCGACGCACCCAGCACCGCCACGATGATGCCCGGCACCACTACGCGCCGTACGCCGAAGCGGTCGAAGAGGCGCCCGCTCACCAGGCCCATGAGCGCGCCGATAAGCGCACCGGGCAGCATGGCCACGCCGGACATGGTGGCGGTGAAGCCCAGCACGCCCTGGATGTACAGCGGCGTGATGATGCCGGTGCCCATAAGCGCCGCCTGCACGATCACGATGATGATGACGGCCGTCGCATACTTCCGCGAGCGCAGGATGCCCACCTGCAGCATAGGTTCGGGCAGCTTCGTCTGCCGCAGCACGTACAGGCCGCATAGCAGCAGGCCAACCACCATCAGGCCCAGGGTAACCGCCATGTTGCTGGTGGAGGCGAACGTGGAAAGCCCATAGAGCAGGCACACCAGGCCCACCGTGGAAAGCACCACCGACAGCACGTCGAAGGGGGCGCGGGCGAACTCGCCGTAGTTGCGCAGCACGGCCACCGCCAGCACGATAACCACCACGGACAGCACCGTCACAATGGCGAACAGCGCGCGCCAGCCCACGGAATCCACCAGCAAGCCGGCGATGGAGGGGCCCACGGCCGGCGCGAACCCGATGATGAGCCCGATGACGCCCATGGCGGTGCCGCGCTTCTCACGCGGGAACACCAGCAGGATCACTGTCATCACCATGGGCATGGACATGCCGGTGCACGCCGCCTGCAGCACGCGGCCCAGAAGCAGCACCCAGAAGTTCGGAGCGATAGTGGCCGCCAAGCTGCCGGCCGTGAACAGCGCGAACGCCGCGATGAACAGCTGGCGGGTGCTGAAGCGTCCGATCAGGTAGGCCGACAGCGGAATGACCACCGCCTCGACCAGCGAATACCCCGACGTCAGCCACTGCACCGTGGTGGCGTCCACCTGCAAATCCGCCATGATGGCAGGCAGCGCCGGCGACAGCAGCGTCTGGTTCAGCACCGCCAGCAGCACGCCCACCAGCAGCACGCCCACCATGACCAATTCCTTCTTCCCTACACCCAATACCATACCGATTCAAACCTCTCTTCACTTCTCAAGTCGAAAAAATGCGAATGTTTCTATGCTACAGGAGATGCGTCCTTTGAGACCCGCCAATCGGCGGGCGGAATTTATTCGATAGTGAAAGGAATTAACCGAGATGCCGCTTCGCAGGCAGTCGAGGCGGCTGGAGGAGTCGCGGGCACGCACCGCGCCCACGCCCTACGCCCGCGCATCGCACCAGCGCAGTCGCCCGCGCACCGCTCCCTGCGTCCGCGCGCCGTGCCCGCGCCTTGCCCCTAAAGTGAAGAGGGCCACGCAGATGCGCGGCCCCAACAAGCACATGCTGAAAGCGCGGCTTACGCTACCGTCTTCACGGCTCCCTTGTCGCAGCGGTTGCCCCAGCTGTCGATGATGTCCTTGTCGCGGTACACGCAGATGACCTCGCAGTGGTTGGCGCACTTGTTGCACTCGATCTCGCGAGTCTTGAAATCGAAGTCCAGCATGGCGTCGAAGTCGAACGTGCCGCTGACGAAGGGACCGGCCGCGGCATTGGTCACCGGGCCCGCGTCAGCCGCCAGCAATGCCACGCCGAAAGCGCCCATCAGGTGCCCGTCCGGGTCCACCGCCACCGGCATGCCCAGCTGCTCTTCGAAGGCATGCACCACGCCGGCGTTCTTCGACACGCCGCCCTGGAACACCACCGGCTCAAGGATCTTCTTGCCCTTGCCCACGTTGTTCAGGTAGTTCGACGCCACGGCGTTGCACAGCCCCGCGATGATGTCCTCGCGCGCATAGCCCACCTGAATCTTGTGCACCAGGTCGCTTTCCGCGAACACGGTGCAGCGGGCCGCGATGTTCGCCGGCTTCTTCGAGGTCAGGGCCACCTCGCCGAACTCCTCTACCTCCACGCCCAAACGGTGCGCCTGACTGGACAGAAACGAGCCGGTGCCCGCCGCGCACAGGGTGTTCATGGCGTAGTCCACCGCAATGCCGTCGGACACGCAGATGATCTTGGAATCCTGGCCGCCGATCTCAAGGATGGTGCGCACGTTGGGATGCAGGTGCGTGGTGCCCACGGCGTGCGCGGTGATCTCGTTCTTAATCACCGAGGCGCCCAGCATCGCGCCCACCAGCCGCCGCGCGCTGCCCGTGGTACCGGCGCCCACGATCTGCACCTCGTCACCCGACTCGGCCAGCTGCGATTCCAGCTCACGCACCACGTTCTTCGACGCCTCGGTGGGGTTGCCTTCGGTCCACAGGTAGGAACGGGCGATGATGTTGCGGTTCTCGTCGATGACCACGCCCTTCGTGGAGATGGACCCGATGTCGATTCCCAGATACGCCAACGTCATTTTCTCTTCTCCTTCTTCATGGAAAGCATGTCGTAGAACGCCTCGAGGCGCGTGTCCAAACCGGTGTCGGAGGTTTGGGAGTCGTAGGTCAGGTACAAAATGGGCATGCGGAAGTCCTCGCTCACCCGCTGCAGCACCGGGATGCAGTCGATTTCGGGCGTGCAGCCGGCAGACTTCGCGTGAATCACCCCGTCGAAGCCGGCTTCGCCGTACTTCTTCGCCGCCAGCACCGTCATCGTGGAGGTGGGACCCATGTCGTAGGTGAGGTAATCCTTGGCACCCGCGCGCAGGTTGGGCTCGTTGTAGCGCAGGTAGCGGTTCGTGAAGTTCAGCATGCGGTGCACTTCCACACCCATGGCCGTCAGCTTGTGATCCAGCTCCAGGTTGGCGCGCTCGTCGATGGCGGTGAACAGCTCGCCCACGATGCCGATGCGGATGGGGTCGGCCGGCTTGTCCAGCGGGATGGCGCGCAGCTCGGCCATGGCGTCGCGGAAAGCGGCGTTGATGTCGCGCTCGTCCATGCAGGTGCGGAAGGCGTCCATGGCGCGCTCCCAGGCGGCGTCGAACGCCCCTTTCTCCACTTCGAAACCGGCGTTGGCCAGGTAGAAGTCGCGCAGCTCGTCAAGGCATTCGATCATCTTGCCCGTGGCCTTTAGCTGCACCACGCCGTGGGGGATGTCAATCTTGGGGTTCACCAGCTTGATGCATTCCTTCGCCCAGCCGACGTAGCCCAGCTCGATGCCGTGGGAGAAGTTGAGCATGATGAACTCGTAGCCCATGTCGCGCAGGATGGATTCCTGCAGCTCGCCGTAGTAGCCCAGCCGGCACGGGCCGCCGAACTGGATGAGGATGTCGGCGCCGCGGTCGAGCGCTTCGATGAAGTCGCCCAGGATGTGCTTGAACGGCGTGCACACATAGTCGCTGGAGTTCTGCACGCCCATCTCGTCGGTAAGGCGCGTGGCTTCGGGCAGCGGCAGGTAGTCAACGTCCAGCACCTGTTCGCAGAAGAACTTGAACGCCGGCTCGTAGTAGCAGTAGCGGAAGAACGCCGCCTTGGTGTACTTGTGGTGCTTCGCCTTGTGACGCGCCTGCTTGGCCGCCTTGCGGTCGGCGTGCAGCGAGGGCGGGCGAAGGCGCTCGTGCTGGTAGGCAATGGACGAGCGCACCTGTTCCAGCATGGCCTGGGGCTCCACGGAGGGCGACTGGTCGGGGTTGCCGTTACTCATGGACGTAGCCTCCCTTCTGCTGGAAGCGCAGGATGTCGACGAAGCTTTCAACGCGGGTTTCCACGCCGGCCGTGCCGCTTTGCGCGTCGATCATCAGGTTCAAAATGGGCTTGCCCTGGATGCAGCGCATGATGGCGTCGTTGGTCATGGAGTCGGGGCCGCAGGGGAAGGCGCTGATGAGCACGATGCCGTCCACCTGGTCCTCCAGCAGCAGGATGGCGCCGATAAGCTCGCGATTGATCAGCCACGGCATGGTGTCGGAGAACTCGAAGCTTTCCTTGTAGGCCTCGTCGTGGTCCACGGCTTCGGCGTAGAGCACCGTCACGTCCATGGATTCCAGCGCCTCAAGCACAGCGCCCGACAGGTACGCGTCGCGCGTGATGTAGGGATGAGCCACCACCAGGATGGAGAGCGGGGCTGCAGCAGCGTCGACCTGGGCAGTTGCCTCGTCGGCGGCCACGGCGGCCTTCGCAGCCTTCGAGATGGCCCCTTCGGGAAGCTTGTGGTCGGAAAGCGCCGCCCGCTGCGCCTTGGCATTGGCCGCAGCCAGGGTCTTCTCCGCCTTGGCGTTTGCGGCAATGGCGGCTTTCTCGGTCTTACGCAGCGACTTGCGCTGGGCTTCTATGGCCTTGACCAGGCGCTCCTGGGAATCTGCCAGCGCCTTGTCGTGGGCAGCCTGCGCGTTCCAAGCCGCCTTCGACGCCTTCTTCGCGTCACGGACCGAAGCGCCCATGCGCACCGCCATCTCCTCTAGGGCTCGGCGGACGTTCTTCTCGCTGCGCGCGTCGGTGATGTGGCACGACGCAATGCGCAGCTTCTGGTCGCGGAACGTGTTGCGCACCAGGTCGGTCACCGACTGGAACTTGGTGCAGAAGCCGTGGCGGGGCTGTTCGGACGAGTAGCAGGGCACGAACACCGCGTCGCAGCGGCCCGCCAGGTTCGCCACGTGGCCCATGAACACCTTCGAGGCCAGGCAGCACTCGTCCACCGAAAGCCGGTCGCCCTCGTCGGCGATATCTTTGTCTGTGGGGTCGCTGAGCTGCACCTGGTAGCCCAGCTGTTCGAAGAACGTCTTCCACAGCTCTCCGAACCGATAGTAGAGCAACGCGCGGGGAATGCCGATTACCCGGACGCCGGCCCATTCCTTGGGTTGGGGCACGAATCCTCCTCATTTGTTGACAAATCAACTTACCATCCTAGCACAGCCTGCCTCCCGAGCCGGCCGCCCCCGCCTCGCTCCACCGCCATTCCATCGCATCGGCCAACCCAGCCTCCCCCGTTAATTTTCATTGTCAGCCGAACACCTGCCTCTTTTCGACATCTTTTCTCATACTCAGCCGAACGCGTACGGTTGAGTATGGAGGCCGCGGCGATCGTGCGGCGGCCCCATCGAT
>CAJTDS010000025.1 GCA_910575165.1 Eggerthellaceae bacterium | reverse complement strand
GGGGCCGCCGCACGATCGCCGCGGCCTCCATACTCAACCGTACGCGTTCGGCTGAGTATGAGAAAAGATGTCGAAAAGAGGCAGGTGTTCGGCTGACAATGAAAATTAACGAAAAAAGCCGCTTGCGGGTGCTTTCTGGGGTTTCGGCGATAAGGCACGGCGCCTGTCGGCGAATCGTTTCGGGGACGCTATACTTGTCCGCTGGTTTTCAGCACATCCATAGATTACGAAAGGACCTGCCCTGTGCAGGTCCTTTGGCGAAGGAGCTTTCATGGCGGCACCCATCATCGTCGTAGGGCACAAGAACCCGGACAACGATTCCATCTGCGCCGCCGTGGGCTACGCGTACCTGAAGAACCGCCTGGCCGAGCGCGAGGCGGAAGGCGGCGAGCCGGCGGCGGTCTACGTGCCGGCGCGGTTGGGGCCTCTGCCCCCGGAAAGCGCCTGGGTGCTCCAGCAAAACGGCATACCGGCGCCCGACGTGCTGGCCCACGTCCACGCGCGGGTCTCCGACGTCATGACGTGCGACCCTATTTCCATCGGCCATGACGACACGTTGCTGTCGGCGGGCCGGCTGCTGCGGCAGCACAACGTGCGGGCGCTCGTGGTCACCGACGACGACGGCGCCTACCGCGGGCTCATCACCACGCGCATGATCGCCGAGCGTTACATCTCGGCCACCGACATGCTGGAGGAGGGCGCCGCAAACGAGATGGCGGTGGCCGGCAACCTTATCGCGTCGCTGGGCCAGAAGGTGAGCGAGATCACCGAGACCGACGTGCTGGTGCTGGACAAGGAGGGCCTGCTCAAAGAGGCTGTGGAGGATCTTATGGCCAGCGCGCTTCGCGAAGCGGTGGTCCTCGATGACGAAGGACGCGCCATCGGCATCGTCACGCGCTCCGACGTGGCGGTGCATCCCCGTCGCAAGGTGATCCTCGTCGACCACAACGAGACGCGCCAAGCGGCCAACGGCATCGAGGAGGCCGAGGTGGTGGAGATCGTGGACCATCACCGCATCGCCGATGTCATGACGGCCAACCCCATCAAGTTCCTGAACCTGCCCGTGGGCTCTACCGCCACTATCGTGGCCATGGAGTTCGATCGCCACGGGGTGGAGCTGCCCCCGAACATCGCCAGCGTCCTGCTGTCCGCCATCATGACCGACACCGTCATCCTGAAGTCGCCCACCACCACCTACGTGGATCGCGACCAGGTCGAGCGCCTGTCGCGCATTGCGGGCGTCGACCCCATGGAGTTCGGCCTGGCGGTGTTCAAATGCCGCGGCGGGGAGGACGACGTGCCGGTGGAGAAGCTGGTGGGCGCCGATGCCAAGGAATTCATCATCGGGGATGCCACCGTGCTCATCGCCCAGCGCGAGACGGTGGACCTGCCGGCGGTCATGCATCGCGAGGCCGAGATCCGCGAGCACATGCGCCGGCTGCTTGCCGACCACGGCTACGAGTTCGTTCTGTTCATGGTCACCGACATCATGGCCGAGGGCAGCCAGTTCCTCTGCGAGGGGAACCGTCGCATCGTCAACCGCGTCTTCGGAATCGACTGCAAGGGGGAAGGCGGCACCTGGATGCCCGGCATCCTGTCGCGCAAGAAGCAGGTGGCGGCCCGCATCCTGGGCGCGTGAGCCGGGTTCGCGCGCTTGCATGCACGAGCGTGTTGCGGGCGCACGTTGTTTCGGAGATTCCGGGAAGCCCGCATAATCGGCAGGTTGGGGAGGAAAAACGCGCGAACCTGCCGATTTTGCGGGCTTCCGTTCGGCGCCGGCCTTCGGGCCTCCTCAATTATCGAGAAGCTGTGGAGGTTTCGGCGACGCACGTTGCGACCGAACCGGATGCTTGTAGAAATCCCAGTTCAACCTGTAATTTTCAAAGGAGCGCAAGTATAGATACGCCCGGGTGCGTGGCGTTTGACACCCCTGATGAGCGCTGGTATAGTTCCACCTCGCGCCTTGAAACCGAGGTGCGTTGCTCGTGCGCGTTTCAGCTGGACGCACACGCGCGAATGCTGATTCCATCAGCGGTAAGGCAATGGTGCCATCGCCAATCTCACGCGGCGGCCGGCACCGAGGTACGAAGAAGGAGATAGAGCTTTGCCTACTATCAACCAGTTGGTCCGCAAGGGCCGCAAGCGGTCGGTGGACAAGAAGAAGACGCCGGCTCTGAAGGGCAACCCGCAGAAGCGCGGCGTGTGCACCCGCGTGTACACCACCACGCCGAAGAAGCCGAACTCGGCTCTGCGCAAGGTGTGCCGTGTTCGCCTCGTGAACGGCATGGAGGTCACCGCCTACATTCCCGGCGAGGGCCACAACCTGCAGGAGCACTCCATGGTGCTCATCCGCGGCGGTCGTGTGAAGGACCTCCCCGGTGTGCGCTACAAGGTGATCCGCGCCGCTCTGGACTGCTCGCCGGTGAACAACCGCAAGCAGGCCCGCAGCCGCTACGGTGCCAAGCGCCCGAAGTAAGTAAGCCGTTAAGCCGCGCGGGCTTGCGCGACGCGGTTCGCTGAAGGAATGCGAACCACGGCAAGCCTAATGGGCGGGTGAGAGCCGCCCCGAAGCGCGCAGGAGAAGAAGGAGACGTAAATGTCCCGTCGTGCAGCAGCAGTCCGTCGCGAGGTTCAGCCGGACGCGAAGTACAACAACCGCCTTGTCACGCAGCTGATCAACAAGATCCTGCTTGACGGCAAGAAGTCCAAGGCCGAAGACATCGTCTACGGCGCCTTCCAGATCGTGGAGGAGAAGACCGGCCAGGACCCCCTGACCGTGTTCAAGAAGGCCATGGACAACGTCCGCCCCACGCTGGAGGTCAAGCCCAAGCGCGTCGGCGGCGCCACCTACCAGGTGCCCATGGAGGTCAACGCCCGCCGCGCCACCACGCTGGCCATCCGCTGGATCGTGGACTTCTCCCGCAAGCGCAAGGAGCACACCATGAAGGCGCGCCTTGCCCAGGAGATCATCGACGCTTCCGAGAACACCGGCGCCTCGGTGAAGAAGCGCGAAGACCTGTACAAGATGGCCGAGTCCAACCGTGCGTTCTCGCACTATCGTTTCTAAAGGAGGGCAGACGCTACAATGGCAAAGACCCCTTTGAGCCAAACCCGTAACTTCGGCATCATGGCCCACATCGATGCCGGCAAGACCACCACGACCGAGCGCATCCTGTACTACACGGGCAAGACGCACAAGATCGGCGAGGTGCACGACGGTGCGGCCACCATGGACTGGATGGTTCAGGAGCAGGAGCGCGGCGTGACCATCACGGCTGCTGCCACCACTTGCTTCTGGAAGAAGGACGGTGTTGAGTACCGCTTCCAGATCATCGACACCCCCGGTCACGTGGACTTCACCGCCGAGGTGGAGCGCTCGCTGCGCGTGCTCGACGGCACCGTGGCGGTGTTCGACGCCGTGGCCGGCGTGCAGCCCCAGTCCGAGACCGTATGGCGCCAGGCCGAGCGCTACGGCGTGCCCCGCATCGCCTTCATCAACAAGTACGACCGCGTGGGCGCCGACTTCTTCCACGCTATCCAGACCATGCGCGACCGCCTGGGCGCCAACGCCGTGGCCGCCCAGATCCCCATGGGCTCCGAGGACCGCTTCTGGGGCATCGTGGACCTGGTGACCATGACCGCCTGGGACTTCAAGGCCGACGACAAGGGCATGACCTACCCCGAGCCCATGGACGCCATCCCCGCCGAGTTCGCCGAGGATGCCGCCCTGTACCACCAGGAGCTGCTGGAGGCCGCCGCCGACTGCGACGACGACCTCATGGAGAAGGTGCTCATGGAGGAGGAGGTCACGGTCGAGGAACTGAAGGCCGCCCTTCGCAAGGGCGTCATCGACTGCAAGATCAACCCCGTGTTCGTGGGCAGCGCCTACAAGAACAAGGGCGTGCAGGAACTTCTCGACGCCGTGGTGGACTACCTGCCCAGCCCGCTGGACATCCCCGCCATCAAGGGCGTGAACCCCGAGACCGGTGCCGAGGAAGAGCGTCCCGCCGATCCGAAGGGGCCGTTCTCCTCGCTGGCGTTCAAGATCATGACCGATCCCTACGTGGGCAAGCTCACCTACCTGCGCGTGTACTCCGGCTCGCTTGACGCCGGCAGCTACGTGCTCAACGCGGTGAAGGACAAGAAGGAGCGCATCGGGCGCCTGCTGCAGATGCACTCCAACCAGCGCGTGGACGTGGATTCCTGCTCCGCCGGCGACATCGTTGCCGTCGTGGGCCTGAAGGACACCACCACCGGCGACACCCTGTGCGCCGAGAACGCGCCGATCATTCTGGAGTCCATGGAGTTCGCAGACCCGGTTATCGACATCGCCGTTGAGCCGAAGACCAAGGCCGAGCAGGACAAGATGGCCGTGGCGCTGCAGAAGCTGGCCGAGGAGGACCCCACCTTCCGCGTGTCCACCAACCACGAGACCGGCCAGACCATCATCGCCGGCATGGGCGAGCTGCACCTGGAGATCATCATCGACCGCCTGCTGCGCGAGTTCAAGGTTGAGGCCAACGTGGGCAAGCCCCAGGTTGCCTATCGCGAGCGTCCGGGCCACGAGGTGCTGGGTGCCGAGGGCAAGTTCGTCCGCCAGACCGGTGGTCGCGGCCAGTACGGCCATGCGGTCATCAACATGTACCCGCAGGAGCCCGGTGCCGGCTACCTCTTCGAGAACAAGATCGTGGGCGGCGTGGTTCCCAAGGAGTACATCCCGTCCATCGACAAGGGCATCCAGGAGGCGCTGAACTCCGGCGTTCTGGCCGGCTACCCGGTCGAGGACGTGCGCGTCGAGCTGATCGACGGCAGCTACCACGACGTCGACTCCTCCGAGGCGGCGTTCAAGGTGGCCGGTTCCATGGCCATCAAGGACGCGCTGCGCAAGTCCAACCCGGTCATCCTGGAGCCTGTGATGGCCGTCGAGGTGGAGACTCCCGAGGAGTACACCGGCTTCGTTATGGGCGACATCCCCAGCCGCCGCGGCATGATCCAGGGCCAGGAGAAGCAGGGCAACGCTATCGCCATCCAGGCCAAGGTGCCCCTGGGCAACATGTTCGGCTACGCGACCGACCTTCGCAGCGGTAC
Source organism: Eggerthellaceae bacterium (assembly GCA_910575165.1). Lineage (GTDB taxonomy): Bacteria > Actinomycetota > Coriobacteriia > Coriobacteriales > Eggerthellaceae > Xiamenia > Xiamenia aquisgranensis. Next base: position 14,359 of record CAJTDS010000025.1, on the reverse strand, counting down.
GCAGGGTCGTGCGACCTACACCATGCAGTTCGACTCCTACGAGCCGGTTCCCAAGAGCGTGTCCGAAGAGATCATCAGCAAGGCCGGCGGCAACGCGTAAGCGCGCAGGCGAAATTTGGAGGTATGACAAGTGGCTAGTCAAAAGATTCGCATCCGCTTGAAGGGCTATGATCACGAGATCGTGGACCAGTCCACGAAGCTCATCGTGGACACCGCCCAGAAGACGGGTGCCAAGGTTTCCGGACCTATCCCGCTGCCTACGGAGCGCAACATGTACTGCGTCATCCGCGGGCCCCATGTGAACAAGGACTCCCGCGAGCAGTTCGAGATGCGCACCCACAAGCGCCTCATCGACATCCTGGAGCCCACGCCGAACACGGTTGACTCCCTTATGCGCCTCGACCTGCCGGCCGGCGTCGACATCGAGATCAAGCTGTAAGGGGTGTAGTAGATATGATTAACGCCATTTTCGGTAAGAAGATCGGCATGACGCAGATCTTCGACGAGAACGACCGCGTGATCCCGGTCACCGTCATCCAGGCTGAGCCCAACAAGGTCTGCCAGGTGAAGACCAAGGAGACCGACGGCTACGAGGCCGTTCAGATGGGCTTTGGCGCCGTGAAGCCCAAGAAGGTGAACAAGCCCATGGCGGGCCACTTCGCCAAGCTCGGCACCGAGCCTACTCGCTACCTGCGCGAGGTGCGCGTGGAGAACGCCTCGGAGCACTCCGTGGGCGACCTGCAGACCGTGGCGGCCTTCGCCGACGTGAAGAAGGTCGACGTGACCGGCACTTCCAAGGGCAAGGGCTTCGCCGGCGTCATGAAGCGCTACGGCTTCGCCGGCGGCCCCGGCGGCCATGGCGCGCACTTCCACCGCGCTCCCGGCTCCATCGGCCAGTGCGCCACGCCCTCCCGCGTGTTCAAGGGCCTGCGCCTTCCCGGCCACATGGGCTGCGACACCGTGACGGTGAAGAACCTGGAAGTGGTTCGCATCGACGAGGACCAGAACCTCATCCTGGTGAAGGGCGCCGTACCTGGCGGCAAGAACGGCATCGTCCGCGTCCGCATGGCCTAAGCGCCGGCAGGACCTGTAAGGAGTTACTTTCATGACGACTATCGAGATCAAAGACGCGAAGGGCGAGGCTGCGGGTACGCTCGAGCTTCCCGCCTCCGTGTACGGCATCGAGCCGAACGTGCCGGTCATGCACCAGGTGGTGCGTTCCCAGCGCGCTTCCTGGCGTGCCGGCACCCATGACACCCGCACCCGCGGCGAAGTGCGCGGCGGCGGCAAGAAGCCGTGGCGCCAGAAGGGCACCGGCCGTGCCCGCCAGGGTACCATCCGCGCTCCCCACTGGACCGGCGGCGGCGTGGTCTTCGGCCCGCATCCCCGCTCTTACGCCTTCCGCGTGAACAACAAGGAAGTGAAGCTCGCCATGCGCAGCGCCCTGTCCGCCAAGCTGGCTGACGGTCAGCTGGTGGTGGTGAAGGACTTCGACTTCGAGAAGCCCCGCACCAAGGACGCCGTGGCTGCTTTGAAGGCTCTGGGGCTGGACCGCCGCACCACGGTGATTATTCCTGACGACGCGGTGGAGACCTTCTTGTCCTTCCGCAACATCCCTACGGTGAATGTGATGCCTGTGTCGGCCATCAACACCTACGAGCTGATCGACAACAAGGCTCTGGTCATCTGCGAGTCTTGCCTGAGCTACATCGAGGAGGTGCTTGCTTAAAATGCAGAAGGATCCCCGCGAGGTCATCATCCGCCCCATCATCACCGAGCACAGCTACGACATGATGGAGCACAACGTCTACACCTTCGAGGTGGCCAAGGACGCAAACAAGATCGAGGTGCGCCAGGCTATCGAGGCGATCTTCGGCGTGAAGGTCGAGAAGGTCAACACGCTGAACGTGAAGTCGAAGCCCAAGCGCGTGCGCTACCAGCTGGGTCGCACCCGCACCTGGAAGAAGGCCATGGTTACGCTCAAGGATGGCGATACCATCGAGCTGTTTGCCAGCTAGAGAAGGCGGCAAGCGACATACTGCGCTGACGTTGGGGCCCTGCCGAGTTCGGCGGGGCCCTTTTTCGGTTCGAGCGAGCGGAAACGGCGGTAGGAGGAATGGCGTTTCCGCGCGCACGGGCTATAATGCGCGGATAAGGTATATGCGAGGGGAAACGGACGGCATCTTGTACACGAACGAGCAGGGGAATGGCAGCGCACCGCGTGCGCGCTATCCGCAGCGCGAGCCCGGGCGCGCCGGCGCTGGGCAGGTTCATCGGCGCCCCTCGGTCAACGACCGCGGTCGCCGCTCACCCGTAGCGGCTGCGGGCAGCGGGACCCCGAGGAGGCCCGACGGTGCGCCTGCGCCAGGGCGGGCTGTCGCCGCGCCCACGGTGGGACGAACCGCCGATGCGCCGGTTGCCCGCCGAGGAGGCCCGGGGTCGGTAGCGGGCGCCCGAGGCCGTGCCCATGGCTCCTCCCGCGCCGATCGGGAGGAGGCCATCCTGCGCATGCGGCGCGCGAGCAGGATGTACACGCTGCGCATCGTGGCAGTCGTTGCGGCCGCCGTGCTGCTGATCGCCGGCTACGGGTGGGGGACAGCGAAGTACCGCGGCAGCTTCTATCCTGCGACCAGCGCTTACGGGGTGGGCTTCGGCAGCGTGGACGTGCAGCAGGTGCATCCGCTTGCGCAGGAGGTGCTTTCGGCGTATTCCCTCCACGTGAGCGGGCAGGGGCTCGACCTGACCATCCCGGGCAGCGACATCTCCTTGGCGTTCGCCTCGGACGACATTGGGCAGGACGTGCTCGACGCCCAGGGGACGCTCCTCTGGCCCGTGTCGGCCCTGCTGCCCCATGACGCCTCCAGGTTCTTCGAGGTGGTTTACGACCGCGAAGCGCTGTTGGACATCCTGCGCGAAGCCGTCGCCTCGGGAAACGAGGCGGCGCAGCAGGCCGCAGACCCGGACATCACGTTCGACAAGGCCCGGGGCCAGTGGGTGTACGAACCGGCCGAGGCCGGTGCCGTGATAGACGCCGACGCGTTGGCCGCGGCGTGCGAGGGCGCGATCTCGTCCTACCAGCCCGAGCTTGCCGTCCCAGCGGAATGCGTCGCGCAATCGGAGCTTTCCGCCGATGCCGAGAAGAAGCGGCAGGCCGCGCAGCGCGCCAACGAGCTGTGCGCCGCCTACGATGTGAGCTTCACGTTGGGGGATTCCGCATCGTTTCGCGTGGGGGCTGCTCAGGCAGCGCAGTGGATAACTTTCGGCGAGGATTACGAGGCGAGCATCGACCAGGGCAAGGTCGACGAATGGCTGGACACCCTGAGGAGGCTGCTGTCGGGAGCGAGCACGCGCACCTACGTGCGGCCGGACGGCAAGGTGTGCACGGTGGAGGGCGGCGATTACCTCTGGCGCGCCCAGGACGCCGACGCGGCCGTGGAGGCCGTGAGGGAGGCGCTTGCGGGAGACGGGTCGAATGTGAGCATTCCCTGCTCCGTCGTCGGCAAGGGCTTCCTGGGGCTTCCCGGGGCGGACTGGGGGCCTCGCTACGTCGATGTCGACATGGCCGAGCAGCACGCCCGCTTCTACGACGACGACGGCGATCTGGTGTGGGAGAGCGACATCATCACGGGCGTATGGGGCACGCAGTATGAAACCCCCACCGGGGTGTACACCGTTACCGAGAAGCTCAGCCCCGCCCAGCTGCGAAGCGTGGGCACCTTGGAGTACATCGACGAGAACGGGAATCTGCAGGTGGAGGAGGACCACCTGTTCGGGCGCGACGTAGACTACTGGATGCCCTTCATAGGCACGTTCATCGGATTGCACGACGCCTGGTGGCAGACCGAGTTCGGGGGCGAGCTGTACAAGGACGGCTACTTCGGCAGCGGCGGATGCGTGAACCTTCCCACGGAGAAGGCCGCCGAGCTCTACGGGATGTTGGAGCCGGGGGACGTGGTGGTGACGCACTACTAGGTACTTGCTGAAGGCAGGCTGCGAGCCGACGCGGGAGGACCTGTGCGAGACGGCTGTTTGCGGATGCGCACCGGCGCCCATGCGGCGAAGTGCCGCAATTCTGCTCTTAGGGGGGAGGGGCGGCGCGAAGGCGGCCGCATTGCAGCGCATGAGCTATCATGGTGCCTGACTTCGTCTGGGGCGTAGGCAAGCGCATTGCCCTCGCCCGTTCAACCGGAAGGAAAGCGAACCCCATGGCCGACCAGCTAACCGCCCACGACGTCCGCGGTATCGCGGAGTACGTGCGCATCGGATTGACCGACGAGGAGGTGGCCGCCATGACGCGGGACCTCAACGCCATCATCGAGAGCCTCTCGCCCATCACCGAGTACGACCTAGAAGGGGTGGAGCCGACGTTCCATCCCATCGGAAGCCTCTCCAACGTCATGCGCGACGATGCCGAAGTGCCCGGCTTCACCCAGGCCGAGGCGCTGGCCAACGCGCCGCGCCAGCAGGACGGCAGCTTCCTCATCCCGTCGATTCTGGGAGAGGGGGGCGACAGATAATGACGAGCAAAGCCTTTGCGGAGATGGGCGTGGCCGAGCTGCAGCGCGGCTTGGCCGCCAAGGAGTTCAGCGCCCGCGAGGTGGCCGAGGGCTCCCTTGCCCGCATAAGCCTGGCCGATCCCAAGGTGCATGCGTTCTTGGAGGTTACCGAGGAGCTGGCCCTCAAGGCCGCCGACCGCGTTGATGCGGCCGTGGCTGCCGGGAACCTGGCGTCGGCGGGTGCGCTGGCCGGCGTCCCCGCGGCGTTCAAGGACAACATGAACCTGGTTGGCACCCGCACCACCTGCAGTTCTCAGATGCTGGAGAACTACCGGTCGGCCTACACGGCCACCTGCGTCAAGCGCATCATCGACGCGGGCGGCATTCCCCTGGGCAAGCTGAACATGGACGAGTTCGCCTTCGGAAGCTCCACGGAGACTTCCGCTTTCGGACCCACCTGCAACCCGTGGGACGCCGAGCGCGTGCCCGGAGGCTCCTCGGGTGGAAGCGCCGCTGCAGTTGCCGCCGGCCTTGCTACGGTAAGCCTGGGGTCGGACACGGGCGGATCGATCCGTCAGCCCGGCAGTTTCTGCGGACTGGTGGCCGTGAAGCCCGCCTACGGCGTGGTGTCCCGCTATGGCGTGGTGGCCTTCGGCAGCTCCCTTGACCAGGTGGGGCCCTTCACCCGAAGCGTCGAGGACGCGGCCTTAGCCTTGAACGCCATGGCCGGCCACGACCCCATGGACTGCACGAGCCAGGCCGTCACCACCGATTTCACCGCCAACCTGGCCGAGGGCGTTTCCGGCATGCGCTTGGGCGTGGTGCCCGCTTTCATGGAGGTCGAGGGCCTGCAGCCCGAGGTGAAGGCCAAGGTGCAGGAGGCCATCGAGCAGCTGCGTCGCCTGGGGGCGCAGATTGTGGAGGTGGACCTGCCCAACGCCCAGGCGGCCATGAGCGCCTATTACGTGCTGGGCCCCTGCGAGGCGTTCTCGAACCTGGCGCGCTTCGATTCCGTGCGCTACGGTTACTGCGACGCGGGCCACGGCGACCTGAACGGCCAGTACGAGGCCAGCCGCGCCAAGGGCTTCGGCCCCGAGGCGCGTCGCCGCATCATGCTGGGAAGCTACCTGCTGTCCGCCGGCGTCTACGACACCTACTACTACCCGGCGCAGCAGGTGCGCACCCTGATCACCCGCGATTACCAGCGCGCCTACGAGCAGGTGGACTGCATCGTGGCTCCGGTGAGTCCGCGCACGGCTTTCCGCTTCGGCGAGGTGACCGACCCCACCGAGATGTACCTGTCCGACATGTTCACCATCTCCATCAACATCGCCGGCAACGGCGGCATGTCCATGCCGGTGGGCCTGGGCGCCGACTCGAAGCTGCCTGTGGGCGTGCAGCTGGTCGCCCCCCAGTTCAAAGACGAGAACATGCTGCGGGTCGCCGCGGCTTTGGAAACGGTGTACGGCCCGGCTCCCGTGGCCCCGGCCTTCGCCGACGGAAAGGTGGGGAACTGATATGCGCTCCCTGGAAGAGGTGCTCAAAGACTGGGAGGCGGTCATCGGCCTGGAGGTGCATGCCGAGTTGACCACCTTGAACACCAAGATGTTCTGCGGCTGCAAGCTGGAGTTCGGCGCCGCCCCCAACACCCATACCTGCCCGGTGTGCCTGGGGCTTCCCGGCGCCCTGCCGGTGCCGAACAAGGCCGCCATCGAGTCCATCGTGCTGGCGGGTCTTGCCACCAACTGCGACATCGAGAAGCACTCGATGTTCTACCGCAAGACCTACATGTACCCCGACATGGCGAAGAACTTCCAGACCACCCAGGGGCCGGTGGCCTTCTGCATGCGCGGCTGGCTAGATTTGGACGTGGACGGCAACGCAGCCAAGGAGCGCTACAACCTGGGGGCGCTGTCGGTGGGGGAGGTCTTCGAGAATATCGAGCGCACCGAGGCCGGCTACAAGGCCCACGTGGGCATCACCCGCATCCACATGGAGGAGGACGCGGGCAAGATGGTGCATATCGGCGGCGAGGAGGGCCGCATCGCCGGCGCCACCCACAGTCTGGTGGACTACAACCGCGCCGGCACCCCGCTCATTGAGCTGGTGACCGAGCCCGATCTGCGCACGCCCGAGGAGGCGCGCCTGTTCATGCAGACGCTGCGCCAGATCTATTTGGCCATAGGCATCTCCGACTGCTCCATGGAGGAGGGCTCCATGCGCTGCGACGGCAACATATCGCTTCGCCGGCGCGGGTCGAAGACGCTGGGCGTGAAGACCGAGCTCAAGAACCTGAATTCCTTCAAGAGCCTTCACGACGGGCTGGCCTACGAGATCTGCCGCCAGGCCGAGGTGTTGGAGGAGGGAGGCCAGGTGTACCAGGAGACCCGCCACTGGGACCCCTCCGCCAAGCGCACCATCGTCATGCGCGTGAAGGAGACCGCCGACGACTACCGGCTGTTCCCCGACCCCGACCTGGCGCCCTTCGACCTGTCCGACGAGTTCGTGGAGCGCGTTCGGACCAAGCTGCCGGAGCTGCCCCATCAGAAGGCGGCGCGCTTCGGCGAGCAGTTCGGGCTGTCCGCCTACGACGCGCGTCATCTGGTGGACCATCGCAGCACCGCCACCTTCTTCGAGGCGGTCATGGCCGATGCGGGCGGCGACGCCGCGTCGCTGGCCAAGCCGGTGGCCAACCTGATCATCAACGAAGTGGGCGCCTACATGAACAGCCACGAGGGCTTCAATGTGAACGAGAGCCCCTTCACGCCCGAGCGCTGTTTGTCCCTGGTGCGCCTGGTGGCCAGCGACGCCATCTCGTCGAAGCAGGCCAAGCAGGTGTTCGCCGCCGTGATGGCCGAGGATGCCGAGCCGGAGGCCATCGTGGAGGCCAAGGGCATGCGCCAGGTGTCCGATGCAGGCGCGCTCGAGGCCGTGGTGGATGCGGTGATCGCCCAGAACCCCGACAAGGCGGAGCAGTACCGGGGCGGGAAGACGGGCCTCATGGGATTTTTCGTGGGGCAGTGCATGCGCCAGACCGGCGGCCAGGCCAACCCCAAGTTGCTCAACGAGCTGCTTTCGGCAAAGCTTTCGTAACGGGTTTTGGTCATTGTACGAACGGTGCTTGCAAACAAGCCGCCCATGATACAATAATGCGACTTATGCGCGCCTAAAAACGCCGCCATACACAGCACAAACGCAGCAAGGTCGGTTGGAAGGAACAACATGGACGAAACAGGAGTCTTGGGTCTGCTCGAGGAGCTCACCATTCTGCTGGAAGACTCTAAGCCGGTTTTTGGCAAGAGCAACATGCGCCAAGTGGACATCTCCCAGGTCTTCGAGATCATCGACGAGATGCGCGAGACGTTCCCCTCTGAATTCGCCCAGAGCCGCCAGATCGTCCGCGAGCGCCAGGTGCTGCTGGACGACGCCCAGGCCGAGGCCAACCGCATGATCGAGGACGCTCGCAGTCAAGCGCTCATCATCGCTTCCGAGCAGGAGATCGTCCGTATCTCCCAGCAGCAGGCCGACCAGCTGATTGCCGATGCACGCGAGACCGAGCTTATGACCCGCGCCGGTGCCGAGGACTACGCCGACGAGGTGTTCGGCCATGTGGAGCAGAGCCTGGACACGCTGCTGAACAACGTGCGCCGCTGCCGCGACCGCCTGAACGCCAACTCCATGGCGGCCGGGCGCTAGTCACGGCGTCGGCCCTTCGCCAACCTGCACCCCGAAGCGCGCCCAGCTCATCGCCGGGCGCGCTTTTTCCTACCGGCCCTTCCGATTCGGCCAACCTCTACGAAAGGAGGCCCGTGCCATGGACACGACGCTTCGAATCCCCGTTCCCTACGAGCTGTTCTCCCCGACGGAGACCGCGCATTTCGAAGGCCATGCGGACTTGGGCGTGCTTGCCGCCGGCCCCGACGAGTACGTGTTCGCAGAACCGCTTTCCTACGCGGTGGACTTCACCAACACCGGCGACGCCGTTTTGGTCGCCGGCACCGTGGACGGGGTGGCGACGACCGCCTGCGCCCGCTGCCTCGAACCTGTGGAGGTGTCCCTGCGCGGAAGCGTCGAAGGGTATTTCCTGCTGGCGCCCGACGCGGCGTCCCAGGAGGGCATGGAGGGTGACGAGTTCGACGTGCTGCCCGCCGACAAGGTGATCGACCTGGAGCCGCTCATCGTGGCCGCGCTGCTGGTGGAGGTGCCGCTGGTTCCCCTGTGCTCCGACGACTGCAAGGGCATTTGCCCGGAATGCGGCGCTAACCGAAACGTCGAGCAGTGCGCTTGCGATGCCGTTGGCGCCGACGACGACGCGCCCTACATCATGGCCGACGGCCGCCCGAACCCCTTCGCGGCTTTGAAGGACTTTCCCTTCGACAAGCAGGAGTAGGGGATGTCCATCGGCGGCACGAAGCGTTTTCCCTTTGCGAGCAGCGCCTACGGGCGCTGCTTTCGCGTTACGCCCTGTTAGCATGTCCGTTACAGGGGGCTTGGGCCCCGCAGCTTCGGCGTGATTGGAAACTACCATGGTCGCAGTGACGGACCGATGAAGCGGGAGGTGGGTGACTGTGGACGAAAATCGCAAGGGCTCGGACGGTTCCTTGGACGACGAACCGTCGCCGGTCACCTTCTCCACCTTCGGGCAGTGGATCGGCACTCTCGACTGGGGCCAGGTGGCCCGCCACTGCCTTTTCGCCCTGGTGGTAGGTGTTGCGGGGGCTGCCGGCTCAATCGTGCTGTGCCTGGTGGTGGATGCAGCCGACCGATTCGCGCTCTCCCATAGATTTGTGCTCTTCGCGCTGCCGGTTCTGGGCGTGCTGGGGCTTTTGCTGTACAAAGCGCTCAAGATACCCGCCCACGAGTCCACTGACGACGTGGTGCGAACGTTTCGGGAGAACCGGCCCGTGAGCGCGAAGCTTGCCCCGGGCATCCTGGCGGGCACCGCGCTCACGGTGCTGGGCGGCGGGTCGGTGGGCAAGGAGGCCGGCGCGCTGCAGATGGGCGCATCGCTGGGCGAACTCGTCTCGCGTCCGTTCGGCTTGCGGGCGCTGCATCGGGAAAGCCGGGCGCGCCTGAACGGCTACGCGGCCGCCTGCGGCATGGCTTCGTGCTTCAGCGCCCTGTTCTTCTCGCCCCTGGGGGCCACCATGTTCGTGTTGGAGCTGTCGCGCTTCGACCGCACCGTGGTCCATCGGCTGCCCACCATGCTGGTGGGGGCGTTCGTCGGCTGCGCCATCGCGCGGGCTGCGGGTATCGGGGACGTCATCCCCGCCGTGGCCGTGCCGGAGGTGTCGGTGGAGCTGCTGGGCGGATGTGTGCTCGTGGGGCTTGCCTGCGGCGTGGCCGGCACGGCGTTCTCCTGGGGCATCAAGGGCGCGAAGCGGTTTCTTCGCTCGCGGGTGGGAAACCCCTACCTGGCGGTGTTCGCCGGAGGTGCGCTGTTCGCCGCCTTGGTGTTCGCCTTCGGGTGGTTCGGTTACATGGGCACGGGGGACGCGCTCATGGGCCGGGCGCTGGCCGGCGACGTCGCCGGCTGGGATTTCGCGGTGAAGCTGCTGCTGACGGTGGTGGCGCTGGGCTTCGGGTTCAAGGGCGGCGAGATCATGCCCATGTTCTGCATCGGGTCGTTGCTGGGCTGCGCCCTGGGGGCTGCGCTGGGGCTTGATGCTCCGCTGCTGGCCGCCGTGGGCCTGGTCGGGTTCTTCTCCGCCGCGAGCCGCTGCCCGCTTGCCGCCTTCCTCATCGGCTGCGAGGTGTTCGGGTGGCTGGCGGCGCCGTATCTGGCCGTGACGGTGGCCGTGGCGTTTCTGTGCGGCGCCGATGCGGGCATCTACGGGCACGGGGCCTTTAGGGGCATAGTTCGTCTGAAGAATGAGCGGCGTTCCTAGAGCGCTTCGGGCTTTTATGTCACTATGGGCTGAATCATCAGCGAATCGAGCGGTCGGGGGTTTGGCATGGCGAAAGACGTCGATCTTACCGAGGAGTACCTGGGCTACATCGCCGAGCTTGGGGGCGATAGCCAAGGCCGTGCCGACGCTCGCGACTACATGGACCATTCGACGGCCACCTATGCCGGCAAGGTGGTGAACACCTCCTACATCCCGAAGCTGTTCGACCTGCGCACCCGCGAGGTGATGCGCCAGGCGGCCGAGACCATGCACGGCATCCTGTGCAAGGTGGTGGAGCACTACCGCGCCGATGAGGGCTATCGCGCGCTGTTCGACATGGACGAGCGCTTGGAGTCGCTCATGGTGCTGCCGAGCGGCTACGGCCAGCCCATTCCCTTCGCCCGCTACGACGCCTTCGTGAACGAGGACACCGGCGAGGTTCGCTTCTGCGAGTTCAACACCGACGGCTCCTCGGGCATGAACGAGAACCGAGAGGCCACCAACTCGCTTTCAGGCTGCGAGCCGCTGCGCCGCTTCAGCGAGCGGCACATGGTGCGCGATTGCAGCCGCCGGCTCTTCGAGGGATGGGTGGAGGAGTTCCTGCGCATCTACCGCGGCTCCGACTACGCTGCCCGCTTGCGGCAGGCGGCCGAGCAGGCGGCCGCAGGCGATGCTCGGGCGCTCTCGCAGCCTGCGGACAAGGCGGCGGGTGTTGATGCTGCCGAGCATCCCCATGTGGCGGTGGTGGACTACCTGGAGAACTCGGTGGTCACCGAGCTTGCCATCTACGCGCGCCTGTTCGAAGACGCCGGTTGCGCCTTCAGCGTCTACGACATACGTGACCTGCGATTCGACGGCCGGCGCTTGAGCTGCCCGAAGGCTTACCTGGGCCGCGAGGGGCTGCCCATCGACGCCATCTGGCGGCGCAGTGTGGCCTCCGACGTGCTTGCCCATTGGGACGAGAGCCGCGCCTACCTGGATGCGGTGCGGGCGGGCGCCGTGTGCCTGATCGGGCCCTTCGCCACCAACGTCGCCCACGACAAGCAGATCTTCGCGCTGTTGCGCCATCCCGCCACTCAGGAGCTGCTCACACCGGCGGAGCGCGACTTCGTGGAGCGCACGGTGCCCTTCACCGCGGTGCTTTCCGACGACCTGCCCGACTTCGGCGACATAGTGGCGAACCCGGCGCGGTGGATCGTGAAGCCCACGGACATGTACGGGTCGCTGGACGTGTTCGCCGGGCCCGACTACGCCCGCGACCCTGCGGCCTGGGAGGCGGTGGTGAGGTCCCATGTGCGGGAGCGTGTGGAGAAGCCCTACCTGGTGCAGGAGTTCGTGACCCCGTGGAAGAGTCCGGCCGTGGCCCTGCGGGGCGAGCCGGGCGATGCGACGGCGCCGGTGGAGTTGTACAACAACCTAAGCGGCCTCTACGTGATCGACGGGCGCTTCTCGGGGGTGTTCAGCCGTTTGGGGCCCGAGCCCATCATCCTGGGCTCCCACGGGGGGCTGACGGCGGCGAGCCTGTGGGTGGACGATGTGCAGTGATGCGAAGCGGAAGGGCGGTGCGATGACTGGCGGAACCGAAAGCGGGGCCGGTACGGCTACCGGCAATCGACGATTGACCGCGGAGTACCTGGACGTCGTCCGCAGCCTCGGCGGGGACGTGCCGGGCCGGCGCGCAGCTGCGGCGTTCATGGAAGCGTCCACGGCGGTGGTGCATGGGACGGTTGTGGAGAGCTCGTTTCTGCCGAAGCTCTTCGACGACGTCTCCTTTCGCATTCTGCAGCACGCCGCTGCGACCATGTACTCGATCATGGCGAAGGTGACCCGTCGCTACGTGGACGACCCGTCCTTCCGGGAGCTCTTCCGGCTGGACGCGCGCCTGGAGGAGCTGATCGCGCTTCCCCGGGGCTACGACGCGGTTATCCCTGTCTGCCGGGTTGACGTGTTCTTCGACGAGGACGCGGGTACGGTGAAGTTCTGCGAGCTGAACACCGACGGCACCTCCGGCATGAACGAGAACCGCGAGATCACGCGCTCGATACTGCCTTCGGAGAGTCTGCGCGAGTTCGCAAGGCGCCACAGGGTGGAGCCTTGCGAGCTGGTGGATTCATGGGTCCGCGCGTTTGCGGAGGACTACCGGCAGTGGGCGGTGAGCCACGAGGGGGCGCCCGCGGTGCCCGCCATCGCCATCTGCGACTACCTGGAGAAGGCCACGCTTTCGGAGTTCGAAGTGTACCGCCAGGCGTTTCGCGAAGCGGGGTTTTCCTGCGTCATCTGCGATATCCGCGATCTTCGCTTCGAGGGCGGGCGGCTGCTGGACGCCGAGGGCGGCGTGGTGGACGCGGTATGGCGGCGCGCGGTCACGTCCGACGTGCTGGCCCGCTGGGACGAGTCCCGTGCGCTGCTTGAGGCCGCAACCTCCGACGCCGTGTGCCTGATCGGCAGCTTCGCCGGCAGCCTCACCCACGACAAGCAGGTGTTCCGGGTGCTGCACGACCCGCGGGCTAAGGCCATCCTCACCGATGAGGAGCGCGCCTTCGTGGAAGCCACGGTGCCCTTCACAGCGTTTCTGGCTGCGGATTCGGTGGACCTTGCCGCAGTGAAGGCGAGCAAGGACCGATGGGTGATCAAGCCGAGCGACCTGTTCGACGCCACAGACGTGTTTCTGGGCTGCATGCAGGACCAGAAGACGTGGGAGTCGCTGGTTGACCGCTTTGCCGACGGCGCTTCGGGCGTCCCCTTCCTGCTGCAGGAGTTCGTGACGCCCTTCAAGACCGAGGTGCTGCCCCCCGACGCGGGCATCCTGGAGGCCGACGAGGCGCACCCGCCGCGCGTCTGCCCGCAGCTTTGGAACAACCTGAGCGGGCTGTACCTGTACAACGGCGAGTTCGTGGGGGTGTTCAGCCGCCAGGGGCCGCGCCCCATCATCACGGGGAACATGACGGCGGCCACGCTATGGGTGGACAGGTGCAAGGGCGCCTCCGAGGCGTCGTAAGCGAAAAGGGTAGGGCTCGCTTGGCGGGCGGATGTCGAAGGGAAGGTGCCCTATGGGCGTTGCAGGACGAATAGCTGCGGTGGTGGGGACGGTGCTTCTGGCCGTGTGCCTGGTGGGCGGCGGCTATGCCGTCGTGGCCATGACCGACGGGCCCACCGTGCTGCTTTCCACGGCGTTCTCGGGCAACGACAACCCGCACACGCCCTTCAGCAAGGACGAGCTCGTGTCCATGGCCGTGGCGGGGAAGCGCTACTCCTTCGACGACAACGATCGCGCGGCCCTGGACGCGGTCCAGCGCTCGATCAACGAGGCCGCTGCCGCGGACGGACGCGCCGGGGAGGGCGCACCAGACTTCGCGGAAGGCTCCGGCTCGGCCGATGCCGCCCTGGCCTCGGCTGACGAGGTCTACGTGCTGACGCCGGACGCCCTGTCCCATCTGGACGACTGCTACGCCGTGGCATCGACGGCGCGCACGGTGCTGCTCGCGTGCCTGATAGGGGCCGTGGTCTGTCTGGCGCTTGCCGGCGCGACCGGGGGGCGGCGGCGCGTGGGCGCCATGGCCGTTGCGGCCGGATCCGCGGTGCTTGCGATCTTCCTGGCGTTGGGGCTGTGGGCGGCCCTTGACTTCGACGGCATGTTCGCCGCCTTCCACGGGCTGTTCTTCACGGCGGGCACCTGGACGTTTTCCTGGGAGAGCCTGCTCATCACCATGTATCCCATCGCCTTTTGGATGGGCATGGGCGCTATCTGGGTGGGCGTCACCGCGCTGCTGTCGGCACTGGCCATCGCCTGCGGCGCGCTGTTGCGCCGCCGCGCCAAGCCCGCCCGCTGAGCCGGCGTCGGCCGCCTCTGCCGCCCGGTTGATTTGCAAAGTCAGCCGAACGCTCTTCTCCGATCAGGGGATTCCATGGTCATCCGAACGGGATGGAAGCACGGTGCAGGGCTTTCGCCGCGGCCTCCCGCTGTTCGGATGGCCC
>CAJTDS010000024.1 GCA_910575165.1 Eggerthellaceae bacterium | reverse complement strand
GATCCATCCTTCCGGTCAGGTTTTAGGCGACTTCACCCTAGGATGGATCTTCTTTTTAGGCGGGGCGTTGATGGGACATCCTCAAGGACTCCATGTCAACAGTGGTCTAACATAGAGAAGAATTACTACGCCTCCTTGGCGGGCGAAAGAGAGAGGTACTCCAATTCTCCCGAGGTAACGGAGCAGATCCTGAAAAAAATGCTCAATTGCTCGGAGGTGTACAGAAGGCTTGTGTTCGATAGCGGTATCGACATGAATAGTCTCGGCGACATCGATCGGATTATATACTCTCTGGTCTACCTTAACGAATCTGTTGCATCTCGTCCGGTTCTCCTCTATGTAATGGGGCTCTTGGCTGCTGGCGAGATTGCCGAGGGGCAGGCAAGCGAAATGCTTCGGGCATGCCTTACCCTCGTTGTTCGGGCAAAGGTGACAAGGTCTACGGGAATCAACGGACAGTTCGCGGGCAACGTTTTGCAGAGGCTGCCGGAGCATGGCACCGAGGATATAGTTGATGCTTTCTGGCGCGCCCTGACTTCGGGAGGCGGGAAGTTTGCCTATCCTTCCGACGAGGAGTTTCGCGAGGCGTTGCTCAACAGGCCGATTTTCGAGGTCATTCGAGCTAAGGGCGTTAAGTATCTCTTGTATGCGTTAGAGCAGAGCTCTGTTTCGGCAAAGGGCTTGCCTCGTTACGACGATGCCAACATCACCATTGAGCATATCATGCCGAAGACGCTGAGCGAGGCGTGGGAGGCGGAGCTGGGAGCTGAGGCATCGCTGCACGACGATTATCTGAACAAACTGGGTAACCTGGCGCTGACGTCGTATAACTCCGAGATGTCGAACCGGGAATTCGGGGAAAAGAGGACCTGGTATTCAGAGGCGAGCTTTGCGTTGACTCGAGATATTTGTCTTGAAGAGAGCTGGTCGATTGACGCAATTCGGAGAAGAGCGAACGCAATTGCAGAGGAGTGCCTGCGGGTATGGTCAATGCCAGCTAGATACCAAACGGAGGAGTCGGCCGAGGAGGTTTCAAGGAAGCGCGTCCCGTTCCAATTCAGCATGATCGGTCTTGTTCCGGGAGACGAGGTGTCTTTCGTGAAGAATCCATCGCTGATCGCGACCGTCGTCGACGACTCGCATGTCGAGTACCAGGGCGAAGTCTGCTCTCTCTCGGCACTTGCCGCCAGGTTCCTCGGTAAAGAAACTTCGAGGGGCGTGCAAGGGCCGCTGCATTTTGCTTACGAGGGGGAGACGTTGTCGCAACTTCGCAATGAGGTTGATGCGAACGTGTTCTAAGTACCTCCCCTTCAGAAAAACATGTCCCCTAAAGAGTACATACCTGCTATGCACTAGAGGATATACTACCTCGAATGAACTGCAAGATATCGTGAGGCAGGAGAAGAGATGGGCTCTGACTATGTGGCTATTTGGGGAGATGTTCTCGCAAGGGAGAAGAAGGGGTTCTGGTCTTTGGCTGTGAGAGAGCCTAAGCTCTTTGCCTGGGTTATTCTTCTGGCGGTTGTTATGGCGTTTTCTCCTCTGGCGTGTGTCTGGGGATTGCTCAATTCTCAGGTTGAAGTTCTGTTTGCGGGCCTTGTCGCGCTTTTCCCCTCCGCTGCGGCGTACACGAGTATTATTGAGGATTTTTCACCCAGAAACAGGGGCCCGCTCGATCGTTATGGACGTTTGCAAAAGGAGGCACCATCGCTGGCCAGCGGATTTCTGGCGTCCGCGCATTTGTCAGAGAGGTGCATCTGCGATGTTCTCGAGAGCGTTCGCAGCTTCCGGGACGAAAAGGTGCAGAGGACGAGAGAGCTGAGGAGCTATGTGTTCGCCGTCTGCGTGGGATGTTTTATGACAAGCCTTTTTCAGGGGCAGTTGACGGCCCTCGCTAATGGCAATAAAGAACTGGCCGTGCCTCTCGGGACTCTCTGTCTTGTGTCCCTTGCTCTTGTCGCGTTTATTTTTGCTGTTCGAGATATCTGGGACACTATCTCCAAAACGTCGACATGGAATGCTGACTACCTAATCAAGGTTCTTGAGCTCTATAAGGTTCAGTTGATTGATTCGGAGGAAGATTCGACGGCCTTGGCGGCGTCCTCGTAGCCTGCGCAAGCGACTATCTCGCAGTTGCTGTCTTGATCGGGCGTAATGTTGGTTCTTTGTGTGCCCTTCGCAGCAAACCGCCCTGGTACAATCGCGGACAAGAGTGAGAGAGGCACACCACCACGGACGACATGCTGTCCGTGATGGTGTGCGTGCCGCGCGCAGCCCCCTCGCCCCAAAATCCAGGCTTGATAATTCCTAGCAAACAACTAGACTATGCATCTAGCCCAAGAAATGCGCTCGCAAGGAGCCGCTCAACCCGAAGGAGCCAGCAATGACCGTGTACCAGAACGTGACCGAGCTTGTCGGGAACACCCCGCTTGTGGAGCTTACCAACTACGAGCGCAATCATGGCCTGGAGGCCACGCTGGTGGGGAAGGTGGAGTCCTTCAACCCCGCCGGTTCCATCAAGGACCGCGCTGCCAAGGCCATGATTGACGACGCCGTGGCCTCGGGCAGGCTCAACGACCAGACCGTCATCATCGAGCCCACCTCGGGCAACACCGGCATCGCCCTGGCCGCCATCGCCGCCGTTCGCGGCAACCGCATCATCATTACCATGCCCGAGACCATGTCCGTCGAGCGCCGCAACCTCATGAAGGCCTACGGTGCCGAGCTGGTGCTGACCGAAGGGGCCAAGGGCATGACGGGCGCCATCGCCAAGGCCGAGGAGCTGGCTGCGGAAATCCCCAATTCGTTCATCCCTTCCCAGTTCACAAACCCGGCGAACCCCGCCATCCACCGCGCCACCACCGGTCCCGAGATCTGGCGCGACACCGAAGGCAAAGTGGACATCCTGGTGGGCGGCGTGGGAACCGGCGGCACCATCAGCGGAACCGGCGAGTACCTGAAGTCCCAGAACCCCGACATCAAGGTGGTGGCCGTGGAACCCGCCGATTCGCCCGTGCTTTCCCAGGGTCGCGCCGGCGCGCACAAGATCCAGGGCATCGGCGCCGGATTCGTGCCGGAAACGCTGAACACTAGCATCTACGACGAGGTCATCACCATCGAAAACGAGGAGGCGTTTGCCGCTGGCCGCGAGCTTGCGGCCCATGACGGCCTGCTGGTGGGCATATCCTCGGGCGCTGCCGTAGCCGCTGCCGCAAAGCTGGCCGTCCGCCCCGAGAACAAGGGCAAGACCATCGTGGTCGTCCTCCCCGATACCGGCGAGCGCTACCTCACCACGGCAATGTTCGGCTTCTCCGAGTAGGTGCCGGCAAGGGCCGCTACCGAGCCGCCGCGCGGACGTTCCGAAAGCCTCAAGATGGGGGGGGGCGCGTTGCCGGATGAAGCAGCTCGACGCGGGTTGCGCATCCCGACGAAAAGCGCGTGCCGTGCGTTTTCGGACTGGCGGCGGAATCTTCGCCGGCAATCCCACCTTGGATCGGTCGCCACAAGCCCGTTCGGCCTTCGAGCGCCCGCGTTTTCGGCTTCTTACGCCAGAAAGCGCAGGCGCTCGTCGAATACGTTCATGAGCATGTCGCCAGATGCCAAGGCCACGTGGGTTCCGTCGTCGGCGGTGAGCATTTCGAAGGTGTCGCTGCAGCGGGTGAGCACGAGCGCCGGGGTTACGGGCAGCTGCGGCCCAAGGACCGTCTGCAGGTAGGGAGCGTATTTCGCCGCCTGATCCACTTCCGACTGCGGAGCTGCGTCTTTCATCTTGAACTCCAGCGAGAACGCGTTGCCGGGGGCGATCACCACCACGTCGGCGTAGATGCGCACCCATTTCCCCACTTTGATGCGCAGTTCGAAAACAAGTTCCCACGAATCGCAGCTTACATTGCATCGGCGCAGGTCATCGAAGAGCTGCACCATGGTTTCGCGTGTGTCGACGAACGAGTGGAAAAGGCCGCGCGTATCGTTGAGGTTGCGGCCGATGCGAGTGCAACCTTGCTTGAGCTCGGCCAGCCACGACTGCTCGGGCTGCGCCAGGAATTCCGCCACCGTGCCGTACCAGCCTGCGTAGTCGTAGAGCCCGTCATGGGGCGTGCGCTGCTGGATGAGCCCGTGCCAGCAGAAGTCGTCGTCGTGATAGCACAGGTCGCGGATGAACGGGAAGTTGTACAGCTGGCGGTTCACGGTGGTGCGGTCGACGCCCAGCCGCCGCGCGATCTCCCGAGCCGTGATGCCGTCGCTGCCTGCGATAAGCGAGTAGATGCGTTTCCCCAGTTCATCGCCTGTAGGTGTGGTGGGGTGCGTGCTGCGCGAGGCGGTAGCGCGCACCCCTGCCGTCGTGCGAGAGATGGCTGTGCGCGGCGCCGTAGCTGTGCGCGAGGCGGTAGCGCGCGACGCCGCTGTACGCGGGGTGCTCGGTTTTCTGCGACTGTCGCTCATTCTGGCTCCTTTCGAACGGCAGCGACTCGGTGCGGATGTGACTGCGCGCTGGGCGCGGCCAATCGCGTTTCTGCGCGGGCACGGTGCAACCGATTGCGCTCCTGTGCAGGGGCGATGCCCGCTCGTGCGAGGGCAGCGTAACCGACTGTGTTTCTGCATGGGCACGACGTAGCCGAATGCGTTTCTGCTCGGGTACGGTGCAACCGATTGCGTTTCGGGAACAAAACCAGTGTAACGGATTGCGTTTCTGCGTGCTCGCATGCAGCCGATTGTGTTTCTGTTCGAAAGGGCTGTAACAGACGACGATTCTGAGCGATTTCACGCACCCAACGACGTTTCTGTGCGACCTCCGGCCACAAAAACACGTTTCGCTGCATGCGCTACCGCAGAAACGTACTTCGCTACATGTGACATT
Organism: Eggerthellaceae bacterium; assembly: GCA_910575165.1. Lineage (GTDB taxonomy): Bacteria > Actinomycetota > Coriobacteriia > Coriobacteriales > Eggerthellaceae > Xiamenia > Xiamenia aquisgranensis. Next base: position 19,784 of record CAJTDS010000024.1, on the reverse strand, counting down.
ACGAAAACGTAACCTATTGCGAGCGCCTCTGCCGGCTGAAGCGCAACTTGCCTTGGATATCGACGACGCCGGCAGCGGTCGTGGTGAATATCGAGGTTACAAGCGCCTCTGCCGACTGGGGTGCTACATACCGACAGTGTCCTTATCAGCCGCGCCAGCCCCTCGGCAGCCTTCGCTGTAGAGAATCGCAGCTGCAATGGGGAAGAGCTGTAGTTGGCGATTGGTTTGCGGAATCTCGCACGATAAGCGGCGGTCACGGCAAGTCTCGACACCCCCTGCACCCCCGCACCCCGCTACCGCCATGCGATAGCGCACGACGCGATCGGAGGCCGTCCCCGCACCCCGCTACCGCCATGCGATAGCGCACGACGCGATCGGAGGCCGTCCCCGCACCCCCGAGTTCCTAGCGTCCGCTACACCCCGACTCTCGGCGCTCTCCGGCAACCCCTCCGGCAGGCCCTCGGTACTCAGCGATGTAACCGATGACGGTTATGGCAAAAATCGATGTAACGAAGAACGGTTATGTACGATTTTCTGTAACGGAAGACGTTTATGGCAGGTTTCGATTGCCATAAACGTCATTCGTTACATGGGGGATGCGGTCGGCTTGCCATAATCGCTGTTCGTTGCATCGCGGGTTGACAGTGGCGATGCGTCGAGCGAGAGTCGAGCGCGCGGAGGGCCGGGCGCGTGGCGGGTCGGGCCAAGCGCAGGAGGAGCGAGCGCACGGCGGTCCGGGCGGGGCGTAGGCGCAGGCCGAGTGCACGGCGGTCCGGGGGGCGCAGGCGCAGGTCGGGTCGGGCGAGAGGGAGGGCGGGGTGTGAGTCGAACGTGTGCCGGCCGCGGGGCGGGGCGCAGGCGCAGTTCGGGCTGAGCGAGGGTCGAGCGCGCGGAGGGCCGGGCGCGTGGCGGGTCGGCCGCGGGTCGGGCGCAGGTCGGACGACCTACCCCATGCGCTCCTCCACGAGGTCGAGCAGCTCTTGGCGCGAATGGACGTCCAGTTTGCGGTAGATGCGATCGCGGTGCGAGCAGACGGTGCCTGACGAGATGAACAGCTTCTCCTGGATGTAGGCGGTGTCGCGCCCTTTGGCCAGCAGCGCGAACACCTCCGTCTCGCGCTTGGACAGGCCGAACTCCTTGGCGATGTCGGCTGCGGCGTCGTCGATGCTGCGCGGCATGGCCGCCGGTTCGCTGTCGGCGCTCTCGGCGATACCGAAGGAGGAGGCGATCTTCTCGGGAAGCACGAACAGGTACACCACCATGGAAAGCAAGGCCATGACCAGGGTGATCGTGGTCATGGCGCCGGTGTTTTCGGCAATGCCGTCCGGGAAGGCAACCCCTTGGGCCGACCAGAGCATCAGCCCGACGAAGGTGCTCAGCCAGAAAGCTATGCGTCCGGTGCCCCATACCGTCGTTGCGGGCAGATGCAGCCGGCTTCCCGCATGGCTGAACAGGATCCAGAACACGGTCTCAAGCCACGCGCCGGCCGAGAACGCAATGGCGTAGGTGACGAATGGGATGCCCCAGTTCTCGAACAGCAGGAACAGGCACGAGCTGACCAGCAGCACGGGCACGAGCATGTAAAGCGTTTTGAGCGGCATCGAAGACAGGCGCATGACCAGCAGCAACAGGACGGAAGCTAGGGCTGTTCCCGCCAGGCGCGCCAGCTCGAACGAGTAGGAGGGGTAGGCCAGCACGCCGGTAAAGTACTCGCCGGAAAGCATCAGGGAGCTTCGGGCGACAAGCTCCATGAGAAACATCGCCAGGGCCAGGCGCAGCAGCGCGCCGCCATGACCAGCCGGTTTCTTGGGGTCGCATTCGCGGGCGGCTGCGGCGTCGGAAGCCCCGCGCTCGCTTGCGACAGCGAACACGATGGGTGCCCGTTTGCTCGCGGAGTTGCCCGCATCGCGACTTTTCGCCGCAGCCGAGCCGGACCCCGCCGAGAGCTCGCCTGCTTGGACGGGCACATGACGGGCGGTCGCTATCAGCCCTGCGGCCGATGCAGGCACAAACAGGACGAACATGATGTGCGCGAACAGCGGTGGCAGCAGGCACAGCGCAAAGCACAGCAGCGCCGCCGTCACCAGCCCCAGCCCGAGCGCCAGCATGAGGCGGTCGACGGGGATGCGGCTGCTCGCAATGCCCCACTGCATGAGGAAGCAGCCGAAGCCCACGGCGCATATGGCTTCGGGCACAACGGAACCCGGCATCGGGTTGGCCACCAGCAGCAGCGACCCCGCGCTCAGCACCGCGGCTGCAGCCCCGATGCCGCGGGGGGACAGGAAACGCATCTCGCCCCACCTTTTCGGCACCACAGCCATGACCAGCGCCATGGCAAGCACCATGAGCGGTGCGAACACGTAGAACATGTTGCTGGACAGCTGCAGCGACATTGGCGGGGTGACGCCGCTGTCGCCCAGGAACGTGAGCGCCCATGCGCGCATGCAGCCGAAGCCGAGCGTGAACGTGTAGAGCACGCGCCGTTCGCTGACGCCCATGGCACCCCTCTCGAACCCCCAACAATCTTGCGTGACCATTATACGGATTTCGCCGCTCCCACTCTCCCTCAAACGCGAGCCTGATGCGAATTACGGCGTTGTAGTTACACGTTCGCCTGCGGTTTCGGGCGCCGTAGTGATACCGCCGAAGCGCTCGACAGCGTATCGTTTGGTCGTGGCAAGGCGTCCGGCTGCGGCTGGCGCCACCGCGCCCGAGAGGGCCGGCTTCGGCCGGTGGGCGCACGCAAGCAAGAGGGAAAACAGAGGAGAAAGGAACGCTATGGCGAGCACAGTTGACAACACAGCGCGCCCCGCGCTCGACCGACGTCGGTTCCTGCAGGCGGCCGCTGCGCTGAGCGCGGTATCGGCCGTGGGCCTTGCGGGCTGCGACAACACGCTGAAAGAGGTGGACGACCCCGCCGACGACGCCACGCAGGCGGAAGGCGACGAGCCCAAGCGCGAGGTGCCCACGGCCAAGGCCCTGGAAGGCGGCGAGTGGATCACCTTCAACTGCACCACGGGCACCTGCGCCTATCGCTGCCACAACCAGGCCTACGTGGTGGACGGCATCATCGTGCGCCAGGGTACGGGCAACACCCATCCCGACAGCGTGGACTACCCGCAGCTGCGTCCCTGCATCAAGGGCATGAGCACGCGCCGCTTCGTCACGGGGGTGGAGCGCCTGAAGTACCCCATGAAGCGCAAGAGCTGGCAGCCGGGCGGCGGCGAGGGCGTGAACGCGCATCTGCGCGGCGCCGACGAATGGGAGCGTATCAGCTGGGACGATGCCATCGACATGATCGCCTCGGAGTTCACGCGCATCCGCGACGCCTACGGTAACCGCTCGTTTCTGGCCCTGGGCGAGCTGGAGCCGAAGATCAACGGCGGCCTGGTGGGAAGCCCCATCCTGAACGCGCTGGGCGGCTGCTTGACCACGTGGGGCCAGGCGTCCCAGGGCGGCTTTCCCGTGGTGGCGCGCCAGATGCGCGGTGCGTGGTCGTCGGGCGTGGCCGATTCCCAGGACCGTATCGCCCTGCGCCATGCCAAGCTCATCGTGTTCTGGGGCACCAACCCCGCCTGGACCGCTTCGGGCGGCAACATGTGGCATTTCCTGAACGCGAAGAAGGCCGGCGGCGCCAAGGTGATCTTCGTCGACCCCTACTTCCACCAGTCCGCCCAGGCCATCGCCGACGAGTGGATTCCCTGCCGCCCCGGCACCGACGGCGCGCTGCTGGAGGCCCTGGCCTACGAGATGATCGTGAACGACCTGCAGGACCAGGAGTTCCTGGACGCCCACTGCCTGGGCTTCGACGCCGACCACATGCCGGAGGACGCGCGTTCCGAAGAGAACTTCAAGGACTACATCCTGGGTACCTACGATGGCGTGCCGAAGACGCCGGAATATGCAAGCGCCATCTGCGGAACCCCCGTTGAGGCCATCAAGTCCTTCGCCCGCGAGATAGCCACCACCAAGCCCATGGCCTGGAAATCCTCCGGCGCTCCTGCCCGCACCTACTACGGCAACCGCTACGCGCAGCTGTTCTTCACCGTGGGCTGGATGACCGGCAACGTGGGCGTGCTGGGCGCCGAAATCTCCGCCGGCGCCTCGAACCCCAACAGCCAGCTGGGCACTCCCGGCGGCACCCCCATGGTGTCGTTCGGCAGCACCGGTTACAAGTACGCTCCCAACCCCATCTGCACCGAGCCCCGCGGCGGCAGCAAGGTGCAGAACGGCGCGTTCAATCCCGAAGAGGAGTACGGCATCCCCTTCAGCGAAACCTTCAAGGCCATCGTGGAGGGCGAGTACTCCGTGCCCGGCCCCAACGGCGAGAAGAAGCCCTGCGACATCCGCTGCATCGTGCGCGACACCATCCATCAGCCGGCGAACCAGCAAAGCGGCGGCATCTGGGTTGAGCCGGCGTTCCGCAAGGAGACCGTGGAGTTCGTGCTGATCCAGGACCGCTACCTGGTGCCCGACGCGCAGTACGCCGACATCCTGCTGCCGGTGACCACCACGCTGGAAGAGGAGCTGTGCTGCTGTGGCTTCTTGGCTCCGGCCGAGATCTGCCTGGCCGGCCGCCGCGTCATTGAGCCGTACTTCGAGTCGAAGTCCGACCCCGAGGTGTACTTCATGCTGTGCGACAAGCTGGGCATCGGCGAGGACGTGGCGCCCCGCATCACCGTGAAGCAGGCGGAGTTCAAGAAGATCGCCGGCGCCACCATCCTGCAGGAGGACGGCTCGCGCGCGCCGCTGGTCACCATCACCCAGGCCGACCTGGACGAGTACGGCGTGGAGGGCGAGCCGCACGAGGGTATCGTGGCGCTGGACGAGTTCCTGAAAAACGGCGGCTACCAGCTGGAGCGCAAGGACGGCGACCACTTCATGAACATCTTCGACAAGGCCTTCGTGGAAGATCCCGAAGCGAATCCCGTGGCCACCACCTCGGGCAAGTACGAGATCTACTGCCAGTCGCTGAAGGACTATTACGACCGCGCGTGCTTCAACGACATCGACGCGCTTCCGAAGTACAAGGCCTGCCCCGAAGGCTACGAGCGCGCCAAGACCGAGGACGAGTACTGCTTCCAGCTGATCACCGCCCATGTGATTCGCCATTCCCACAGCTCGTTCGCCCATGTGAAGCAGCTGGACGAGATCTTCGCGAACGACCTGCTCATGAGCGCTTACGACGCGAAGCAGGCGGGCTTCAAGAAGGGTGACTGGGTGCTGGTGACCACGAAGGAGGGCGGTGCGGTGGCGCGGCGCGTCAACCCGATGCCGCACCTGATGCCCGGGGTGGTCATATTGGGGCAGGGCAACTGGCGCAAGATCGACCAGCAGACCGGTGTGGACGTGGGCGCCAACGCCAACACGCTGTGCAAGAGCGATCTGCTGGGCGACGGGTACCAGTCGTACAACTCGAACTTGGTGAAGATCGAGCGCTACGTTGGCGAGGAGCTGCTGCCCGAGTACAAGCGCGCGCCGCTGACCGCGGGGCTGTAAGGAGGACCGACCATGACCCAAATGGGCTTTTACCACAACACCGACATCTGCATCGGGTGCAAGGCGTGCATCATCTCCTGCAAGGACAAGAACGACCTGCCCCTGGGTGAGAAGTTCCGCCGCGTGTACGATTACGCCAACTGCGACTGGGAGGTGGACGAGAACGGGGCGTGCACTCCCAGCAACACCTTCGCGTACTCGGTGTCGGTGTCCTGCAACCATTGCACCGAGCCTGCGTGCGAAGCGGTGTGCCCCACCGGATCTATCGTGAAGCGCGACAAGGACGGCGTGGTGCTGCGCGACGAATCCACGTGCATCGGGTGCGGCAGCTGCGTACAGGCCTGCCCCTACGGCGCCTCGTACGTGAGCAATGCCACGAACACCGCCCGCAAGTGCGATTTCTGCGCTGACCTGCTGGACCAGGGCGAGAAGCCCTACTGCGTGGCGTCGTGCTCCATGCGCTGCCTGGACTTCGGCGACATTGATGAGCTGCGAGCCAAGTACGGCGACGTGGCCACCATCGCGCCGCTGCCGGAGGATACCAGCACCGGGCCGAACGTGGTGTTCTCGCCGTCGCGCCTGAACCCCGACGGCGCCTTGGAGGGCGTGCTGCTGAACGAAGAGCAGGAGCTCATCTCCGAGACGGTGTAGGTTCTCGCGGCCGCCCGGCCCTGGCCCCGCCCCCTGTTGGCCGGAGCCGGGCGGCCGCTTTTCAGCTTCCAGCTTTCCGCTTCCCGACGAAAGGGGTTTTCATGGACGAACGCGAAACCGTTGCGCTGGGGCTTTCGGCGCGCACGGCGGTCTACAGCCTTATGCAGGCCCTTTTTGGCCGCGAGCCGCAGGAGTCAGTGGTGGCGTCGCTGGCATCGCCGGAGCTTCTACAGGTGACAAGCTTGTTTTTCGACGGCGAGCCGCTGGGCGGACTTGCTGGCGGCTGCTGCGCCGATGCGGCGGGCGGCGGGAGCGAACGGGCGGCGGGCGAGCTGCTGCGGGTGCGTGTCGGCGAGCTGCAGGCGGCGGCCCAGCGGTGTGCGGACGGGGGTGCGGAGGCGCTCGATGCGCTGAGCAGCGCCTATGCGCGCTTGTTCGTGGGGCCGCGGCGTCCGGAAGCGGCTCCGTGGGAGTCGGCGCATCGCGGCGAGGACGACACGCTGTTCCAGCCCTCCACGCTGGAGGTGCGCAAGGCCTATGTCGCTCACGGGCTGATCCCGTCGCGCTACCCGCGCATCGCCGACGACCACCTGGCTATAGAGCTGGGCTTTCTGGCGTCGCTCGGGCAGCGGGCCGCGCAGGCTTTCGAGCAGGGCGACGCCGAGGCGTGGAAGGTCAACGTGTCTGCGTCCCGGGAGTTTCTGCGCGATCACGTGCGACCGTGGCTACCCTCGTTCTGCCAGGCGCTCGACCAGGCAAGCTGCGGCGACCTCTACCGCGAAGCAGCTCGGGCGCTTGAATCGTTCACCCAGGTAGATGTCTCGTTTTTGGAGACTGCTTCTTTATCGTAGCCGCTTTCGCCGTTGCTTCGTAGTTGAGAAGACGATTGTGCGTGCGAAGCGCTAAAGCTGCAGAGAAGCGGGGTTGAGCAGGAAGTCGAAGACGTTCATCATGAGTATCCCCTCCTCGTTGTAGTGGGGAGCAAGGCCGTCCTTGGTGACGATAACCTTCTTGAACGAATCGTCTATCCTGACGAGGGACGCCTCCTCCTGCTTCACCTTTTCTGGCGTCGGGAGCGCGAATGCGGACTGGATGTAGTAGCGCTGGCTGCCCTGGTTGCAGACGAAGTCGACCTCGTAGTTCACCCTCTCCGTCTTCCCGGCGCCGTTTCTCCTGTAGGATGTGACGACGCCGACATCGACCGTATACCCACGCCCTCGAAGTTCGTTGTAAACGACGTTCTCAAGCATATGCGTTTCCTCGAGCTGCCGGAAGCTCAGCCTGGCATTGCGTAACCCAAGGTCAACCGCGTAGTACTTCGCGTTCGCCCCGATGTATCGCCTTCCCTTCACGTCGTAGCGCACCGCCTTCTCGAAGAGGAACGACTCCTCCAGGTGCCTGATGTACTGCTCCACCGTGCGCGGGGAAAGCGTGGAGTGCTTCTCGCTTTTGAAGGTGTTCGCTATCTTCGTGGGGTTCGTCAGGGTGCCGATGTTGGAGGACAGCACGTCCACCAAGTCGCCCAAATCGCCTTCGTTGCGGATTCCGTAGCGCTCGACCAAGTCGCGGATGTACGTTTCGTCGAGCGCGCTTTTCAGGTATGCAGCTTTGCGCTCGTCGCCCTCTCGCAACGCTACGGGGGGAAGGCCGCCGTAGGTCACATACTCCGCATACCCGTCGCGGACGTCGCCCTCGTACTGCTCCATAAACTCCGAGAAGCTCAGCGGCCTCATGGAAATCTCTTCGCCTCGGCCCCTGAACTCGGTTGCGACGTCCCGCGAGAGAAGGCGGGCATTGCTTCCGGTAACGTAGACGTCCAGAGAGCCGGAGCGAGTCAGGTCGTTGAGAACGTCGGAGAAGGAGTCGAGCATCTGGACTTCGTCGACGAGGAGGAAGTGCTTCTCTCCGTCCCGAACATGGGAGTCAACATGGTCGAGAAAGGCGCTTGGGTCGCGTAAGGGCCGATTCCGGAAGCCGTCGAGGTCGATTTCGATGACGTGGTCCGGTCTTACTCCCCCTTCCAGCAGCTGACGCTTGAAGAGTGTTCCCAACAGATAGGACTTTCCGCACCGCCTGATCCCCGTGACAATCTTTATCTGGCCTGACCCGATGCTTTCCAAAAGCTTGCGTACATAGGTTTCGCGAGAGTACTCCATGGTGTTCCCTGTTTTCATTTTTTGTGTATTGACACACTTTTTAACTAGAAACGAAGTATAGCCTCTTCGCGAGGGGATGGGAAGCCGGAATGATGCGCCAGCCTGGGCTGTTGGCTATGTCAGGTCGGCTGTTCGTGAATCCGTTCTTCCGGGCGATAGCCCTCATGCTACCAGGGATTCACGCATGCAATAATCTCCTAACGTGGAGAACGGATTGCGCGCTTGTCAGGTTCTCTGAGGTGAGAGAGTATTTCTCCTGAGGTCTAGACAATGAGACTGGCTTCGGCTCAATATGAGGCAGTTCATGGCGTCCGAACTGCTCAGAGCCTTGACTAGAAGCTCCTGCGTCATGCTTGGGGGGGGGCGGCCGTTTCTCGCTGTTCGGTCCAGACAAGGCAGAATCTGAAGCTTCGTAGATCGAGGGGCAAAATGAAAGTAGCAATCTCCAACACAAAGCGAGGAGTATCTCGGCTACGGTTTCGAGGGAATTGTACGGTCAGGTTGCAGCTTGCGCCAAAGTTAAAGATAGGTCGATGTCCTGGGTCGTTCGTGAGGCGTTGAAGGCTCATCTTGGTTAGAATCCCGATAAAGGCGTCAGAAAACGCCGGCGTCGAACTGCGGGAGGGTCGGCACCTGGTCAGCTTAGAGGCGGCTAAGCAGGGGCTCGACGGAGATGAGCGTGCCTCTGTCGGGCCCCTGTCATTTCGCCTACTGCTGCTCGGCTTCGCGCCAGCGCTTCAGGTGGGGAAGCAGCGTGGCCATGAGCGAGACGGCCTCTTCGCGCGAGATTCCCATGGCGTCGGCTTCCAGCTGGGCCGTGGCCTCGATGAACTCGTCCATGTCCACGCCCTTCGCCGTGAAGTCGCCCTGCTGGTAGCAGTATTTGCAGTAGCTTTCGCTGGAGCTGCCGTCGGCTTCGGTGCCGTGCAGCGCTGGGTCGGGGATGGGCATCGAGCAGCACTGGCAGTAGTAGTCCATGGGCATGTCGAAGAATCGCTCCAGCGGCACACCGTAGGTGGTGCAGATGAGCTTCACCATGTCGATGCCCGGCTGCGTTTCGCCGGTTTCCCAGCGCGATACCGCCTGGCGAGTGACGTACAGGTCGTGGGCCATCTGCTCTTGGGTGAGCCCCTTCTCGGTGCGGATGGAAGAGATGGTGTCGCTCATAGCCATGGGGGTTCCTTTCGTAGGGGTGATTGTGCTGCGGCACCGTTTCATTATGAAGCTTCGCCGCGCACGCGCAAGCAACAGCCCGTTGCGGAAGCATCGGTTTGGGCGCCGGAAAAAGCAGCAGGTGCCCGCTTCCCCATGCAACCGATGGCGTTTATGGCACACTCCGGCCTGCCCCCATGCAACCGATGGCGTTTGTGACACGCCCCGGCCGCCCCCATGCAGTCGATGACGTTTATGGCACTTCGCCGCCCCCCCCATGTAACGGAAGACGGTTATGGCAGAAATCGCTGTAACGGAAGACGGTTATGCACGATTTTTTGTAACGAAAGACGTTTATGGCAGGTTTCGATTGCCATAAACGTCATCGGTTACATCGGGCGCTGGCGGCGGTTCGTCATGGTTGTCGCCCGCTTCCGCGCCCTTTCGCTGCAACCTGCCTCAACCGTCGTCTGCTTCTGCCCACTCGCGCCGCAGCCTGCTTCTGCCCACTCGCGCCGCAGTCTGCTCCCGCACCCTCGCGCTGCGGCGATCTTGGGGGAGGTCAGCGGATTGCCTTCGATGTTGAGGCGAGTCGCTTCGGCCCAGACAAGCATTGAAGGCGAAGTCGTGGCCGGGAAAGTCGATCGCGTCGCATTCTGCAATCTCGTAGCGAATCGATTTACTGCTACATTGCAGCTTCATGCAGCCGTTGAGCAAGGACTATACTCTTTCTACGAAGTCGAGCAGTTCTTGGCGGTTGTGGATGTCGAGCTTGCGGTAGAGGCCGCGCACATGGGTGGTCACGGTGCTGTTGGCCAGCACCAGCTCATCGGCGATGCGGGGAATGGTGCGGCCTTTTGCCAGCAGAAGGAAGATCTCGGTTTCGCGCGGAGACAGGCCGCGGGCTTGCGCGATAGCCTGGATGCGGGTTTGGGCGGCCGACGCTTCATCTTCCGGGCTGCAGGCGCGAGCGTTCGTCGAGCTGCCTTCGACGGTCGGGCTGTCGGCTGCTATGCGGTTTTTGAGCGCGGCGGTCGAACCCAGCAGCGTCACCAATACCAGAAACGCCAGCGCCGTGGGAAGCAGCAGCGATTCCACGGTGAAGGACGCGACCAGCCAGCGAGCAACCAGCAAGCCCGCCAGAACGCCGATCTGCGCGGTCAGCTTTCCCAGGGCGAACACGGCAACGGGGCTGCGTCGGGAAGCGCGGGCGACGTTGGCGAAGATCATCCACATGATGAGGTCGGCAACGCGAACGGCCGCCACGATGATGGCCCACACGAACGCCCGGTCTCCGAAGTCTACGACGGAAAGCACCAGCGACGCGGCTGCAATCAAGGGAAGGGCCAGGTAAAAGACGGAATCCCAGCCCAGCGAAATCGAAAACGCCATAATGATGGCCAGCATCACGAAGGCCATGGCAGCGCTACAGAGCATTACGAGGCCCATGTCGTGGCTGCTTGGGCCGTCGGGCGATAGCAGCACGCGAAACAGCCCGAAAGCGAAGGAGAACACCAGGATGAGCGCCACCACGCTGGCGGGGAACGGCCGGTGTGGAGAGGTCTTGGCTGCGGACGTGCAGAGAGTCGGCTGACCGGGGCTTATCGTGCGGCCTGCGCCGGCAATCGCGGAAGGTGTCCCCTTGTCGCGGGCTGCGATGCCCTTCGACGCGTCGGCGGGCACAAGCAGGGCGGCCCCTAGAGGAATGACGATGGCGGCAAGCGAGGTCAGCACGCCGCGATCGAGCACAAGCGACGCCAGCACGATGGCAAGCAGGAACGAGACCACGGTGCAGGGCGCAACGTGCTTGGGTTCCAGGCTTGCGTAAAACGCGCCCCATTGCAGGTAGATGACTGAAATACCCATGCCGGCCACCAGGCTTCCGCCGATGAAAACCGTATTGCCCGCGCTGCCGAACAGGCCGCTGAACGCCATGGCGGCCGTGGCCGCCGCCGCAACTACCCCGGCGCCGACCGCTGCGCTGCGTCGCTGCAGCAGCCCCGGCTTTGCCCAGGCCAGGGGAATGGCGGCGGCGTAGATGACGGCACCGGATGCGATGGTGAGGAAGCTGAGCGACGCGCCGCCCATGGGCTGGGCGGCAAAGGGCGATTGCGCGAACGTGGGGCTGAGCACGGCCAGGTAGATCCACATCCACCAAAGGCCGAACCCGAAGGCTCGCGGCGGAAGCTTCGCTATCTTCTGGAATAGAGCCATTCTGCTGCCCCTTGATGCATTCGATTCCCCTATGTCTGGTGCACGCGTGCTCTGTGCAGGTCGGCGCGCAGGTTGCACTTTCCCATTGTAGAGGTTCCGCCCTCCTACGACGAGACCCCCTTGCGACAGTCCCGTCGGGGTATCGCAAGGGGGTGGAGGGCGGTTCGGTTGCCGCCTTGCCGATGCATTCGCTTCGGCGGTTGGTTACGCGCGGGTTTACAGCGTTTCGCCCTTCGCCAGCGCCTGGCCCAGCAGGCGGCCGAAGGTGACGCAGCGGCCGTGGCTGATGCCGGGAATGAGGATGGGGTAGCTGTCGGTGACGAAGTTGCCCTGGGCGTTGCCGATGGCGTACAGGCCGGGGATGGCTACGTCGTTTTGGTCGCACACCTGGGACTTCGCGTTCACGTTCAGGCCGTACATGACCACCAGCACGCCGCAGCGGTTGCGTGATGCGTAGAACGGGGGCGTGTCGATGGCGAACAGCTGCTCGGCCGGCATGGAGAACTCTTCGTCGTTGCCGGAAGCGCAGTAGCCGTTGTAGCGATCCACTTGGGCTTTGAACGCCTCGGCAGGCATGCCCATGGCTTCGGCAAGCCCTTCCAAGGTGTCGGCCTTGTACATGAGGCCCTTCTTGATGTCCTCTTCGAAGGAGGCCTTGCGCTTGTCGCTGACCAGGTCCTCGCCGCGGAAGTCCTTGCCCGAGGGCATCATCTTCAGGATGTTGGTCTCCCAGTTGGCGTCGAAGATGGACCAGCCTTCGCTTGCCGGCTGGGGCAGCGTGGCGTGGCACAGGTTCGGGCCGGGCGAGTTTTCCTTCACGTAGCGCTCGCCGTTCAGGTTCACGGTCATCCAGGTGATGCCGCGGCCGTCGTCGGAGAGCTGGCCGCCCGCCGCTGCGCTGGAGGGCAGAGCCATGGTGGCCTGGTTGGTCTTCTGGTGTCCCGCGCCGATCCACATGCCCATGTTCAGGCCGTCGCCGGTGTTGCCGTCGATGGGGGTGTACAGGATCTGGTCGGTCTGGGCTGCCGGGGGCGCCCACATGCGTAGCATCTGCTCGTTCTGGGTGATGCCGCCGGTGGCTATGATGACGCCGTTCTTGGCGTTGAAGTGTACATATCCATTGTCGGTGGAGGCGATGCAGCCGGTCACCGGGCCGTCGCCCTCGCGGATGAGCTGCTCGGCCTTGGTGTTGTAGCGGATGTCGGCGCCGTCTTCGCGAGCGTAGCCTTCGATATAACGCACCATCAGGTGGTTCGTGTACTCGCCGTCGGCGGTCTTCTGTTCCATGCCGAACTGGATGGCCGTGGGAAACTCCTTGGTGCAGGGGTTCGTGGACTTGGCCGCCGCTTCGCCGAGCGAGCCAGCGTTGCAGGGCAGGCCGTCGGCGGTCAGGCGGTCGATGTAGTAGTCCATGACCTCGCCGCTTTTGTTCATCCAGATGTTGAACAGGCCCATGTCGGTTTTGTTGCAGGTGATCTGGCAGTAGTACTCGCGCATGAGCGCCTTGTCTATGGTTACGCCGCTGTCGCGCTGCACCTTGCAGTCCACCACGCCCACGTCGTGGCCGCGGGCGCTGAATTCGGCGCACTTCTCGATGAGCACGGTGTTCGCGCCTGCCTCGGCGGCAGATTGGGCTGCCACCACGCCTGCGGTGCCGGCGCCTATGATGAGCACGTCGCAGTCCACGGTTTCCACGATCTGGTCGGCCGGGATGGGCGCCGGCGGGTTCTGCCAGCTGTTGACGACGGCGTCACTGCTGACCGCGTTGCCGTCAGCGCTGCCGTTGGAGCCGCTCCCGTTGCCGGTTGTGCTGCCCGAGCCGGGATTTCCTGCGCACCCTGCCAACCCCATCAGGCCGGCAGCCGCGAGAGCGGTGGCACCGCCGGCCAGAAAGCCGCGACGGTCCATAGTGAGTTTCTTGTCCATAGGTTCCCTCCTTTTGGCTGGATGCTCCGACGCCAGGCGACGGGTGCCGTCGCGCCGGCGCATCCAACCTTACGCGACGCGTGCAGCCAGCGATTCCACTCAAGTAGACGAAATTTCGGCAAATCGCTTATCCCCTGAAACCGATGAAGCCGCCGAACAGGGATGTTCCAGTCTTCTCGCGTGGAAGTCCGTTGCGTTTGCGGAAGAAACCCGGGTTCGCTTGCCTTTAGCGGTGGCAGGCGCCCCGAGTCCTTTCGCGGGGCGGTGCTGGGAAGCGGCAGTCGTTTAGCGGCGCTGCCGATGAGGTTGCGGGTTTCCTGCGTTCCCGCAGCGACGTTCTCGTCGGCGATACAGCCGAACCCGAAGGCCATGGCAAGCTGCGACCTGAGCGCTCACCATCGTCGCCCAGGTCGGGGGTATGATTGCGACTTCTCGATCGGTGCGGGCTGTTCGGGAGAGCAGCGCGAAGGCCTGCCAAGAGGGGCGTGACAGCTTCGCGCAGCCGTTGGTTCGTGCGCCAAGGGCGGCTGCGGGTGGCGACTTACGTGGGGTCATCGGTTATGACGGGCTTTGGTTGCTGCCCATGCAACGAGCGGCGTTTGTGGCACGCCCGGCCGCCCCTCCATGTAACCGATGACGTTTGTGGCACGCCTCAGCCGCCCCATGCAACCAATGCGTTTGTGGCGCTTCGCGGGCCTCCGGTGTAACGGGAGACGTTTGTGGCAGAAAAACCTGTAACGAACGACGGTTATGTACGATTTTCTGTAACGAAAGACGTTTATGGCAGGTTTCGATTGCCATAAACGTCTTCCGTTACATCGAACATCGGCGGCGGTCTGTTACGGTTGTCGCCCGCTTCCGCGCCCATGCGCTGCGACCTGGCGCAACCGCCGCCTGCTCCTGTCTACGCCCTGAGCTAAGGTGAGGATTTCTGTAATCTGGTAAGGTTTCGTTCGCCATGATGAACGATGGCCGGGTGTTTAACGGGCTGTTCCAGGAGAGAAAGGGTTTGGTTGTGGCTTTGGGTATGAAGGACATGCTTGGCGGGATGAAGAACGCGGCAAGCGGGGTGGTGCAGGGCGGTCTTGGCAACTACAGCGAGATGTCTGTGGACCAGATGCGCAAAGAGTACGGCATGTATCTCATGGAGGGCGAGGAGATACAGGTGGGCTTCAAGCTCATCAGGGACGCGCTCATTTTCACGGATAAGAGACTTATTTTCACAGACAAGCAGGGGGCCACTGGTTCCAAGATGTCTGTGAAGTCAATCAACCTGTTCTCGATCGTCGAGGTTTCGATGGAGACGGCCGGCTTCGGATTCGACGATAGTGAGCTGACGTTTACCTATATCCAGACCGCCGATATGAAGGCCCATTCCCTTACGTACGTGTCGCACAAGCTGGAATTCCCGAAGAAGTACGATGTCCAGCCGCTTTACCGGCTCCTCCAGGAGCTGGCCTACGCAAATTGCGTTCGACTGAATGGGCTGGAATAGGCGGGAGTCGCATAAAGCACGGATGTCTTCTGTTGGGGGGTGCGTTCTTGCTAGGCTATAGCGAAATGCACCCCCGACAGCGAGAAAGGGGCTGCGAAGTCCTCGCGAGTTCTCCGCAGCCCAATCTTTGGGCGCTGACTCCTTTTTTCGCTACTGACGCTTACTCGCGCCTTTTGCTCGCAGGGCCGAAGCCTGCCTCGCCTACTTTCCCGCGGCGGCGTTCTTGCCGGCGATGTAGCCGAAGGTCATGGCCATGGCAATGCTGTGGCCCTGCAGCACTTCGGGATACACCACGCTGAAACGGTTGCCCTGCACGTTGCCGGCCGCGTACAGACCGGGAATGACATCCAGGTTCTCGTTGTACACGTGGCATTCCTCATCGCTTTCGAGGCCCGACATGGTCACCAGATTGCCAACGCCCTTCATAGACCCGTCGCCGATGTAGGTGTCGCAGAAGAACGGGGGCGTGGTCAGCCCGATCATGCGCTTCGATACCTTGCCGTAGTCCTCGTCATCGCCCTTTGCGCACAGCTCGTTGTAGCGCTTGATGCTGGCCAGCGCCGCATCCTTGTCGATGTCCATCTGGTCGACCAGCCCCTCGATCGTGTCCGAGGTCAGCAGCTTGCCCTCTTCGGCTTCCTTCTGCACCGTCTCGAACTTCACCTCAGGATGCTTGCCGTGGCCGTAGGGCATATCGTCCATGTGATCGAAGAAGCTGGCGTCGTACAGCTGGAAGACCGTCTTGTCCTTCTGCTCGTACAGGCGCTCCGTGAACTGCTGCCCCTGGATGTCCTCGTTCATGAAGCGCTTGCCGCGCTTGTTCAGCACCAGCGCAGGCAGCGTGCCTACGGTGTAGGTGCCGCCGCCGATTGCGTGGGTCATGTTGCAGCCGTCGAGCTGCATCATGGCACCTGCCCAGGCGCCCATGCGATGCCCGTCGCCTACGTTGCACTGGTTTCCCTGCGCGTCCATGACCGAGTAGATGTTCTTGATGCCGTCCTCGTCGAAGCGGCGCGACAGGAAGGCGTTGACCATGGCCAGGTTGCTGAAGAAGTCGCCCGTGGCGAGCACGACGCCCTTGCGCGCGGTGGCCTTGTAGAAGTTGCCGTCGGCATCCTGCGCTATGACGCCGGTTACGTGGCCGTTGTCGTGCAGCAGCTTTATTGCGGGCGTGAAGCGCATGATGCGCAGCTTGTCACCTGCGGCCTGCTCGGCTTTCGCGATGTTGGCCTCGAAGAACGGCGTGGCATTGGGGGCGACGCAGGCGGTGCCGGGGAAGCAGGGCCAGTATTCCTCCAGCGGGTTGTAGTTCGCGGGGTAGGGCCACGACGTTTCCTTAATGCCCGTCGCGTCCTTGGGCAGTTTGTTGCCCTCGGCCGACGACGTGAACACGACTTCGGGGTTCTCCAGCGCAGCGCCGAAGAACCAGTCGAAGGCTTCGCCGTTGGTGTTCAGCCACTTGCTCATGATGGCGTCGCTGTTTCGGTTCAGGCAGCCTTTCATGACTGCATTGATGATGGCGGTGCGGTCCCAGTACTTTTCGCTCTCGGGGTAGTGCTCAAGCCACAGCTTGCTGCCGAACGCATGGGCGTTCTTCGACGTCAGGCCGAAGTTCTCTCCCTTTTCGAAGACGACGACGGAAGCACCTTCCTCGCAGGCGGCGCGGGTGGCGCAGACGCCTGCCCAGCCTAGGCCGACCACCACCACGTCCACGTCCATTTCCTCGGCGAAGGTGTCGGGGGTTGCGGGCTCGGTGCCCAGCCAGTCATTGCTTGTGGCGGCCGGTGCGGCAGTGGGTTCGGCGGCGGCGTTCACATCTGGCTTGTCCTGTGACGGCGTGGGGCTTGCGGGGGCCTCGCTCTTCGGCGAGCAGCCGGCGGCACCCATGGCTGCGGCAGCGCCCCCCAGCGCCATGGCTCCCAGAAAAGCGCGACGGCTCAACGATCCTTGTGCTTGCATCCCTCTCTCCTTTCCTCGCGGGTACGTTCGATACCCGGTTCACGGGGCGGATGGTAAGCTTCGAGAGCGATGACGCGGTATAGCGAAGGCAGGGTGATTTGCGATTCCCTATCGCCCATTCGTGGTGAAAACGGACAAGCGGCACCATCGACGCGAAGAACCCCCTCTTTCGATGTGGGCCTTTCACGTACAATGGTGCCACACGCGTGCCGTTGCAGCAGAGGGCGGGCCGGAAGGTTTGCGGTTCGGGAGGAACCGCTGCGCCTGCCCGGGACGGTGCGTTGGCAGAAGGGGATTTATGGGTAAACGAAAGAAACGGGAAGCGGGACGGGCGCTTGTGCTGCACCCGGCTTTCTTCGGTTTCGGGCTGCTTTTGGCTTGGAAGGCTTTCGTAGTGCCCTTTGCTGCGCCGAAAGTGTTCAGCTCGTCGCTGCAGATTCTGGTACCCGTGGTGGCGGTGCTGCTGTGGAAGCACCTACACCCCCTCGAGCGTCGTCCCGGTGTGCTGTGGGGCATCGGTGGCGCGGGAACGGCGGCAGCGCTGCTTCTGGGCTTCGCATCGGCGGGTCAGCCTTTTGCCGCGCTGCCCTTCGTCTTCGAGCTGGCCTCCTATGCTTCGTCAGCGGTCTACACGTTGTTTTTCTTGCTGTGGTGCGAGCTGTACGCAAAGCTGGACATTGCGAGCGCGGGCGTGGCCGTGGCGGGTTCGTACCTGCTGGGTTCGGCGCTGTACTTCGGGCTGGGGCCATTGGATGCCTCTATGCTATTGGGGATCGGGATGGCGCTTCCGCTGGCCAGCTCGGCCATGCTCTCTTGCGGATTAGGCTATCTGGTCCGGGCGGCAGGGTCCGGTGCCCCGAATCGCTGGCGCGGCGAGAGTCTTGCCTCGTTGCTGCACAGCCGCATCTTTCCTTGGCGCATCATCTTCGTTATAGGGGTGTTCTATTTCGCCGCAGGGGTGAGCCGGGCGGTGCTGTCCACGTCGCTCGACCTGCTGTCGGTCGGATGCGCTGGGGGGCTGGTGGTTGCGCTCGTAGCTCTTTCGTCCGTGCGCTCGTCGGGCGTGTCGATTTACCGCATGATGGGCATTGCGCTGCCGGTGATGGCGGTGAGTCTGCTGGTGGGTGTTATCGCCGGTGACGGGGACGCTGCGGCCCGGGTACTCATCA
This sequence comes from Eggerthellaceae bacterium, assembly GCA_910575165.1. Taxonomy (GTDB): domain Bacteria; phylum Actinomycetota; class Coriobacteriia; order Coriobacteriales; family Eggerthellaceae; genus Xiamenia; species Xiamenia aquisgranensis. Next base: position 1,563 of record CAJTDS010000024.1, on the reverse strand, counting down.
GCGTCGCCCAGACCGTGGGCATGATCGTGCTGGTGATGCTTCTGTGCGACAGCTCGCACCGGTTCGGGCTGCCGGTGGTGGTGCTGGTAGCCGCCGCTCGCATCGTCACCACCGTGGCTTTTCTCGCTGGCGGGTACACGAGCGGCATGACCCTGGAGCTGGCGAACCGAACATTAGGGACGGAGCTGCTGTATGCGGTGGCCATTGTGGCCTTCGGGGTGGCGACGGCTTACTGGCTCTACGGCGTGAACGCGGCTAACGAGTTCGCCGTTCAGGAGGGCGACGCGCCGAGTAGCGCCCGTTCTCCCCTGAGGGGCGCTGTCGGATTCGGCGATTGCGAGGCGAAGGGGTCGGCTCGGGCCGAGGGCGTGCAGGAGGGGCAGCTCCCCCGGGCGCTCACCGGCGATCAGGCTTCCGAGGCGCTGCGGACCTATATCGAGCTGCGAAGCCATGCTCTTGCTGAAAGTTATGGGCTCTCTCCACGTGAGACCGATGTTCTAGTGCTGCTGGCCTGGGGAAAGAGCATTCATGCTGTGGAGGAGACCTTGGTGCTGTCGACCAACACCATCAAGACCCACGTGCGCCACATCTACTCCAAGCTGGGCATTCATTCCCGCGCCGAGCTAGATATGCTGCTCTACGACGACTCTTTGATTGGTGCGGGCTGTTCGGGAGAATAGCGCGAAGGCTTGCCAGGGTGGCATGACGGTTGTGCGCAGCCGTTGGTTCGTGCGCCAAGGGCGGCTGCGGGTGGCTACCTGCGTGGGGCCATTGGTTGTGACGGGCTCTGGTCGCTGCCCATGTAACGAACGACGTTTGTGGCACGCCCCAACCGCCCCCATGTAGCCGATGGCGTTTGCGGCGCTTCGTCGGCCTCCGATGCAACGAATGACGTTTATGGCAGAAAACGCTGTAACGAACGACGGTTATGTACGATTTCCTGTAACGAAAGACGTTTATGGCATGCTCCAGCCATCCCCCGTGTAACGAACGACGTTTATGGCAGAAATCGCTGCAACGGAAGACGATTATGTACGATTTTCTGTAACGAAAGACGTTTATGGCAGGTTTCGATTGCCATAAACGTCTTTCGTTACATGGGCGGTGGTTGGTGGGCGGCGTGCATCGCGGTGGGGCCGCGGGCATGGGTGGCGTGCATCGCGGTGGGGCCACGGGCGTGGGGCGCGTGCATCGCGATGGGGCTGCGGGCGCAGGAAGTGGGACGGGAGGGGTGGCTTGCTGCTGGTGAGATGGGAGTGCTAGCAGGCGGCGTGGAGGGGCGGATTGTGGGCCGCCGGTGCGGGTGGCGTGCATCGCGATGGGGCCACCGGTGGGGCGCATGCATCGCGGTGGGGCCGCGGGCGGATGGCTGCGCTGGTATCGCGGGTGGGTGTGACCGACGGCCCGGCGCCCTTGGGGGTGTGGCGGCGGGGTGGGGAGGCTGGGTGGTTGATTTGCAAAGTCAGCCGAACGCTCTTCTCCGATCAGGGGATTCCATGGTCATCCGAACGGGATGGAAGCACGGTGCAGGGCTTTCGCCGCGGCCTCCCGCTGTTCGGATGG
>CAJTDS010000023.1 GCA_910575165.1 Eggerthellaceae bacterium | reverse complement strand
GGGGCCATCCGAACAGCGGGAGGCCGCGGCGAAAGCCCTGCACCGTGCTTCCATCCCGTTCGGATGACCATGGAATCCCCTGATCGGAGAAGAGCGTTCGGCTGACTTTGCAAATCAACCGAAGCGGCTATACTGGGCCCATGACGAAACCCCGTTACAGCCTCAGGCCCACCAGCACGCCCCTGCCCTCGCAGGAACCGCACGACAGGCGGTGCGACCCATCCGGCACCGGCCCGTCCCCCCACCGTCGCAACGGCGAGGCGCATCGGGCGTTCCTGCGGCCCGAGGGCGAGGACGACGACGGCTACGACCCCTATTCCGACCGTCCCGCCGACCCCGATCCCGCCGACGCCGAGGACCCGTGGCGTTAGGGGGCTATCGCGCCCGGACCTCCACGGAGTCCTTGCCGATGTGCACGTAGGCGTGGCCGTCGTGGTAGTCCACGTCAAGCTCGCCGTCCAGAATCTCCTGCACTGCCTCGTGCCACTCGTCCGCCCCGTAGTAAACGGCCCAGCGGTCGAACCACGCGATGCCGACGGCGGCCAGAGCCAGGTACATCAGCAGGGTCAGCGTCGACAGCACCAGGCCTATGATGCCGCAAATCCGGCCGGCCACCGCCTTGCCGTCCGCAAGCCCCTCCTTGGCGGCCGATGCCGCCAGCACGATGGCGGCGATGCCCAGCGCCACGCCGAGCAGCACCGTCTCGCAGGTGAGAATGGAAAGGATTCCGCAGACGAGGGCGCCTACGACCTTGCCGCTCACAGGCGACGAGGCGCCAACGGGTGCGCACGCAGGCTGCGGGGCTACGCTCTGGTAGGCGGCATAGGCGCCGGCCGGCGCAACGGGAGGCGGGACGGCAGGCCCTGCAGCTGCGCCTCCCACCGAGGGCTCCCCGTAGGGAAACAGCGCCTGGGGAGGCGCGGGGGCTGCCGGCACCTCCACGGAAGCGGGCCGATCCACTGCTGCTTCTTCGGCCGCGGCAGCCTCGACCTGCAGTGCGGGCGCGTCCTCGGCTGCCGCCTGCGCAGCCTCGGGGCCTTGCGGCTGTTGCGTTTCGTTTCGTTCGTCGGACATGGGTCTCTCCTTCGCTTTCCGCGCTCGATGCGCCAAACGCACCATCCCTCGCCCCGAGCAAAGCGAAGGGGCGCTGGACCAAAGTCTAGCGCCCCCGCATCGCCGCACATCCTTCACGCGGCGGTTTCGACGAACCTTAAGCCCGCCCTTAAGATTTGGCCGCGGTCCCGCCTAGGCCCACAGCTGCTTCATCATGTCCGGATAGGCCTCGTCGGCGATGTTGAGCAGCCGCAGGCTCAGCTCGAAGCACACGTCGGCCGCCGTGGTCTCGGTCAGCACCGCGTCGCACTGCAGCACCACGTCGTTGTCGCTGTCCGTGTAGAAGCGCGCCCAACGGAAGCGCGCGTTCAGGGAATTGGCCAGCGACCAGACACCCTCCAACTTGTTCTCCGGCACCCGCACCTGGGGCAGCGCCCGGATGGCGCAGGACTCGCCGTCGCCGTCCAAGATGACGTAGATCTCGATGGTGGGGGCGTTCTCGGCGTTCCAGGACATCTGCACCAGCACGTCGCCGTCCTGCAGGTCGTTGGTCTGGTACTTGATCTCCTTCTCGTCCAGAAGGTCGCAGAACAGCTGCGCGTTGGAAGCTCCCGATGCCATGATGGCTCCTTTCGTAGGTTCCCTGTCCGTCCGCCGGCGCCCGGGCCGGCCCTCCCTAGGCTTTGACTCCGTACACGTCGTAGTACTCGTCGATGGCCGCCTTCGCGCGATCGTCGATGACCACGCGGCCCGCCACCTCCCGACCATGCAGGTACTCTACCACTTCCGCCATGGTCACGATGGACGTCACGGGGAAACCATAGCGCTGCTGCACCTCCTGCTGGGCCGTCACCTGGCCGCCTTTGCCCACTTCCATGCGGTTCAGCGACACCACCAGGCCCGCCACCTCCACGTCGGCCGCCGCCTTCAGCAGCGGGTAGGTTTCGTCGATGGACTTGCCCGAGGTGGTCACGTCCTCCACCATGACCACGCGGTCGCCGTCGCGAAGGCTGGCCCCCAGGAATCCGCCGGCGTCGGCGCCGTGGTCCTTCGCCTCCTTGCGGTTGCTGCAGTAGCGCACCTGCTTGCCGTAGAGCTCGCTTATGCCCATGGCGGTCACCACCGACAGGGGGATGCCCTTGTAGGCAGGGCCGAAGACCACGTCGAAGTCAAGCCCGAAGGCCTCGTTGATGGCCTGGGCGTAGTACAGGCCCAGGCGGTGCAGCTGCTCGCCGGTGGTGTAGGCGCCGGCGTTCATGAAGAAGGGCGAGGTGCGCCCGCTCTTCAGCGTGAACGAGCCGAACTTCAGCACGTCTGATTCCACCATGAAGTCGATGAACTCCTGCTTGTAAGCCGGCAGACCCATGTTCGTCCTCTCCCCCGATTCCTTCTAATCTTCCACGCGAATGACGCTGGGCTCGGCATGGAGCACGTTTTCCAGCTGCGCGATGCGGGCCAGCGCCGCGCGGATGCTGCTCTCCTTCGCCGTGTGGGTCACGTAGGCCAGTGTCACGACCCCTCCCGACTTCTGCCCGCGCTGGATGACGCTGCGCACCGACACGTCGTAATCCGCGAACACCTGGGCCATGGCCGCCAGCACGCCGGGGCGGTCGTCCACCACGAAGCGGATGTAGTACTTCGTTGCCAGGTCGGTCACGGGCACGATGGGCAGCTCCTGGGCGCAGGTGCAGCCCACCAGAACAGGCGCCTTCACCTGGATGCGGCGAGCGGCCTCCAGCACGTCGCCCATGACGGCGCTGGCCGTGGGGGCGGCACCGGCGCCCGGGCCGGTGAACATCACCTGCCCCACCGCATCGCCCTCCACGTACACGGCGTTCATGACGCCGCCCACGGTGGCCAGCTGATGGTTCAAGGGGATCATGGTGGGATGCACGCGCACGTCGATGCCGTCCTCGCAACGGTGGGCGATAGCCAGCAGCTTCACCGCGTAGCCCATGTCCCGGGCTGCGTCCAGGTCTTCCGGCGCTATGTTGGTGATGCCTTCGGTGTACACGTCGTCCAAGGTCACGCGCGAGTTGAAGGCGATGGAGGCCAGGATTGCCGTCTTGGCGGCCGCATCCAGCCCGTCCACGTCGGCCGACGGGTCGGCCTCGGCGTAGCCGGCGGCCTGGGCGTCGGCGAGCACGTCGGCGTAGGCGGCGCCATCGGCAGCCATGCGGGTGAGCATGTAGTTGGTGGTGCCGTTCACGATGCCCATGACCGATTGCACCTCGTTGGCCAAAAGCGAATGCTTCAGCGGGCCTATGACGGGGATGCCGCCGCCCACGCTGGCTTCGAACAGCACCTCGGCGCCATGGGCCGCAGCCGCCTCCATGACCTCCTGGCCGCGCGTGGACATGAGCGCCTTGTTGGCGGTGACCACGGTCTTGCCGGCGGCCAGGGCCGCAAGCACCACCTCGGCCGCAACGCCGGTGCCGCCCACGAGCTCCACCACGATGTCCACGTCGTCGGCTTCGGCCACCTCGCGCCACCGGTCGGTGTAGATCGCCTCGAGCCCGCGCTCCGCCGCCTGCACCGGACGACGAGAGCACACGCGGACCAGCTCCACGTCTATCCCCAGAAGCCGCCGGTAGTCGTCGCCGTTTTTCGCCAGCAAATCAAGGCAGCCGCATCCCACGGTGCCGGTTCCTACCAATCCTATGCGTACCGCCATGGGCGCTCCTTACAGGTCCCGACCGTACAGGTCGTCGTAGGTTTCGCGGCGCGTCGTCACCCGCGCCGTCCCGTCCTTCACGAACACGATGGCCGGGCGGGGCTGGCCGTTGTAGTTGCTGGACATGGTATAGCAGTAGGCGCCCGTGCCGAACACCGCCACCACGTCGTCGATGTCGGGATGCTGCAGCGGCATGTCGACCACCACCGCATCCCCGCTCTCGCAGTGCTTTCCGCACAGCGTCACGATCTCGCTGCGGGGCTGGCCCGCCTTGTTGGCGATGGTGGGCTCGTAGTTGGCGTGGTAGAGCGCCGTGCGCACGTTGTCGGACATGCCGCCGTCCACCGCCACGTACTTGCGCACGTTCGGCAGCGTCTTCAGGATGCCCACGGTGTACAGGGTAAGACCCGCCGTGGCCACCAGGCTGCGGCCCGGCTCCACCGAAAGGCGCGGCAGCGGAAGGCCGTAGCGCTCGCAGCTGCTCTTCACCGCGTCCACGGTCACCTGCGCGAAGTCGTCGATGGTGGAGGGCTTGTCGTCGGCGAAGTAGGCAATGCCCAGCCCGCCGCCCATGTCCAGCTCCCCAAGCACCACGCCGTAGACGTCGCGGATGCGGGCCATGAGGCCCACCATGACCTCCACGGCCTCGCCGAAGGAGTGCAGAGCGAAAATCTGCGAGCCGATATGGCAATGAAGGCCCACCAGCTCCACGGAAGGCGCCTCCAGGGCGTCCCTCACGCAACGGAAGGCGAAGTCCTCCAGCATGGTGAACCCGAACTTCGAATCCTCGCAGCCGGTGCGGATGTACTCGTGGGTGTCGGCCTCCACGCCGGGGGTTATGCGCATGTAGACCTTCTGGGTGACGCCTAGCTCCGAAGCGATCTGCGACACGCGGGCAAGCTCGATGCGGCTGTCCACCACGATGCGGCCCACGCCTGCGGCGATGGCCTCGCGAAGCTCCTGGGGCGTCTTGTTGTTGCCGTGCACGAACACGCGCTCGGCGGGAAAGCCCGCAGCCAGGGCACAGGCAAGCTCGCCGCCGCCCGACACGTCCAGGCACAGCCCCTCGTCGGCCACGATGCGCGCCGCCTCCTTGTTCAGGAATGCCTTGCTGGCGTAGATAACGTCGGAGTTCTCGTAGCGGGTGCGGAAGGCGCGCAGGTACTCCTCCATGCGCGCGCGCATGTCGGCCTCGTCCATCACGTAGAGCGCCGTTCCCTCGCGATGCGCCAGCTCCACCATGTCCACGCCGCCCACAAACAAGCGGTCGTCGCGCACCTCGGCCGTCAACGGCAGCACCGCCCCCAGCTCCATCGTGGTGCGATAATCCGGTTCCTTCGTCTTGTCCGATGCGGGTAAAGCCATGGACGTCCTCTCTTCTCGGAATGGCGCGCCGAACGCATTCTGCGAATTCTAGCAGCAATCCCCGCAGATGCGCCCGGGCAACCGGCAATACGCAGACAATGCGCTACAATAGGCCCCCGCCTGCGCCGCGCGCGCAGCACCGTCCGTCAAGGGCGCCCGCTTGGATGCGGCGTCCGGAAAAGGAGCAGCCATGGCAGTTCAGGAACCCTCCATCGACCAATGGCTCAAGGAAGCCAAGGCCGATCCGGCCGCAGCCCAGTGCGGCATGTTCCTCACCCATAACGGCGTCGTGCGTCAAACGGCGAAGGCCCAGATGCGCGAAGGGGCCGAAGGCATCCCTCCGGTGGAGTTCGTCGAGTTTAGCTACGACGGCGCCGGCGTGGATGCGGCCGTGGCCGAGGCGCTCACCTGGCCCGGCGTCCACTACGTGCGCGTCTGGCTCAACGAGGGTCACCTGGCGGTGGGAGACTCCATCATGTACGTGCTCATCGGCGCCGACATCCGCCCGCGCTGCATCGACGCCTTGCAGAAGCTCGTGGGCAAGATCAAGAACGACCTGGTGGTGGAAAAGGAAATCTACCAGGCGTAACGTTCGGGCGCCCGCAGGCTGCGCCGAACGGCGGGCGCGCCCTACCCCATCAGCTCAGTCAGGGCAGACAGCACCTTCTTCATATCTATGGGCTTGGAGAGGTGCATGTCCATGCCCGCGTCCATGGACTTCGCCACGTCCTCGGAGAACGCGTTGGCCGACATGGCGATGATGGGCACGCTTTCAGCATCGTCCTTGCCGCTCCGGCGGATCTGCCGGGTGGCCTCGTAGCCGCCCATCACAGGCATTTGGATATCCATGAGGATGGCGTCGTAGGTGCCGGCGGGCTTTTCGCGGAACAGGTCCACGGCCTGCTGCCCGTCCCCGGCCAGCTCCACCGCCAAGCCCGCCTGGCCGAGCAGCGTGGAGGCTATCTCGGCGTTCAGGTCGTTATCCTCCACCACCAGCACGCGCTTGCCCTCCAGGGGCTGCGCCGTAACCTCAAAGGAGGGGGCTTTGCGGTCCTCGTCGGCGCGGCAGCGGCGGGGCGCATCCTTCAGAGGCAGCTTCACGGTGAACACGGTTCCCGCATCCACCTGAGACCGCACCTCCACCGACCCGCCCATCATCGAAGCGATGTTGCGCACGATGGGCATCCCCAGCCCCGTGCCCTGCTCGTGGGAGCGACCCTCCATGGCGAAGGGCTCGAACACCCGGTCCAGGAACTCCGGCTCCATGCCGATGCCGTTGTCGCTGATGATAAACGTCACGTCGTGGTAGCCGCGCGTCGACGAGAGCTCGATGCGCGTCTCCAGCGTCACGATGCCCGCCGGATGCGTGTACTTGGACGAGTTCGATAGCAGGTTCAGCAGCAGCTGTCTGATGCGGGCCTCGTCGCCCAGGTACGACGCGTCGCCGAGCGCCTCGTCGAACAGGCGCCTATCCCGGAACAGCTGGTTTCTCCGGTCGCACTGGCCCTTAATGATGGAGCAGACCCCGTCGAGCAGACGAGAGAGCTTGAAGGGTTCCGAAACCAGCGTCATCGACCCCGACTCTATCTTCGAAATGTCAAGGACGTCGTTTATGATGCCGAGCAGATGGTTCGACGCCGCGTCCATCTGGTCTAGGCCGTGCTCGATGGCAGCCGGGTCGTTCACGCAGCCCCTCATAACCTGGAGCATGCCCAGGATGCCGTTCATAGGCGTGCGTATTTCATGGCTCATGCGGGAGAGGAAGACCGATTTGGCGCTGTTGGCCGCTTCGGCCGCCAGCATCGCCTCCCGCATGGACTGCTGGGTCGACTTCTCGGCCGTGGCGTCGCGCAGCACCACCAGCAGCTGCTGCTTGCCCTTGAACCGCAACGGCGAAACCGAGTAGGACACCCAACGCCTGGACGAATCCGCAACGCTGAACAGGGAGAACTCACCGCGCTCGTCGCCCTTGATCAAATCGCGACGCAGGCGGTCGAACAAGTCGCGCCCCTCCTCGGAAAGCTGCACGCCCGCCAGTGTCCCTTTCGGAGCCACCAGCTCGGCGAACGCGTAACCGATGATGCCCTTCGCCTTGGCCACGATGGGAGTGGTCTCGCCATCGGAGGGACAGTACAGGTTCACGGCCATGTTCACGCTGTTGGATAGCGCCTGATACAGCTGAGCAGTAGCCTCGAGGTTGCGTGAGTCGATATGTCTGCGGTAGGCCGACAGGCCCAGGGCCGTCACGATGGCCAAGCATATCAGAACCACTACGGCCCCCGCGAACAACGTCCCATTGACCAGCGATTCCTCCGAGCGGACCTCGGTCTCGGCAACCATGGTGCCCACGTACCAACGGCCCGTTCCCGCAGGCACCAAGCACGCATAGGTGGGCTCGCCTGCAATCTCGGCCGCGAAGAAGCACGTCTGGCGCCGCGCGATGCCTTCCTCGAGCGCCTGCACGCTGTCCCCCACCCGCGTGATGTTGAGCGTGCTGGCGGTGGTAGTGTCGTCGAGCGCTTCCCTGATAGGCGCTGAATGATCCCGCAGGAATTGGAACAGCGAGTCGCCCGTCCTCAGAATACCCCCGAAACCATCGCCGCCGTAGCTGAGCACCTCCCCGCTTCCGGCGTCGACGAGCACCATGGTTCCCGGATCGGCATAGGATTTGCGCATCGACGATATGTCGAACAGGCCGAAAGGAATCTCCACGTACAGCGCCCCCACCTGCTCCCCGTCGATGTACAGCGGCTTCTGCGCCATACGGGCGTACTCGCCGCGGCTGTTCTCGTAGGTGGGAGAGTACGACTCCTCCCCCCGAGAAAGCGCCGTCTCCTCCACAGGAAGGCTCTCCGTCGAAAACTGCTCGCCGGCAGCCCGAATGCCCCGGCCGTCCATGGCCGCGAACGCCACGAACGAAAATCCCATGCGGTCCTTCAGCGCCTCCAGGGCCGGCAGCACCGTCCGGGGGTCGCCGCTTTGCACCGTGAACGCACCGAGGGCGTCCTGTATCGCGTACATGCGGGTCCGGACAGTCTCCGCCACCTGCTCGGTGAACAGCACCACCTGACGTTCCGCATTGTTGGACAAGCGACCGTTCACCAGCGACGTCATGTACAGCACCGCCGCCAAGCTCGCCACTATGACCAGGGCGGCCACGGCGGCCGTGAGCGTGCTGTTGATACGTGAGCGGGTCATGGTGCGATCGTCGTGCTATCCGAAAGTACTTGCGGCGTGCGCCCGTGCCTAGCGAAACGCGACCGTCGCGCTGTCGAAGGTCTTGCCGCTTCCGTCCTGATAGAATACCTCCCACAAAGTGTAATCCACATCGAACGCCGGCGGCACCACGGGCGCCACGCGCTCGCGCGCCTCTTCGCCCGCCAAAGCGACCAAATCCTCGGCCAGCGCGTCCAGCTTGCGCGCTTCGCCATCGGCTTGGGCCAGGTTGTACAGCTCGCGCGAAATCACGCTGCCGTTGTCCAGCGCCTGCGTCGCCTGTACATGGGCGCGCTCGTTGATGGCGTTGTCGGCGCTCGTTCGGCCAGCGTCGCGGGACTTATCGCCCTCGATGGCAGTTTCCAACTGCTCGGCATAGCTTTCCCTCGAGGGAATGAACGCGCATTTCGCCTGGGGGCCGAACACGCCCTTCGACGCATCCAATCGGGCCTTGCACACCATGGCCGCCGCATCGTCGGGCAGCTGGGAGGATGCGTCGGTCTTGACGTTCACGAATATGCCGCCGTCGGCGACCACCTTCACCCACGACCACTCGTAGCCGGCATGCCCGGCCTCCCGAGCCATGCGGTGAGCATGGGCGATGGCCTGGTTCAGCGCCTCGAAGCGCTCGGCAAGCCATGGCTCCAGCTCGCCGTCGGCACCCTCCCCGGCACCTTCGACCACGACCACGATGGTGTTCTCGGCGAAGCGGGTGCGTCCCTCGTGGGTCTGCACCTTAACCGGAGCCAGCGGCTCGTAGGACTGCCTCACGAAGTCGACCGCGTCCCGGTCGTAGCGGCGTTCGTCCATATCCATCTCAAGCCGAAGCGAAAACGATGTGCTTGCCATGATGCCACGCTTCCTTTCTGCCTATCCTTGCAAAGGGGATGGAGAGCGGGCGCAGACCATCCGGCTGATTTCCAGTATTGCCAACCTAACCATTTCCGTCAACGAAAGCGGTGGCGGTGTGGGCAAGCTGTAACGAACCTGCTCCGACACCGTCGGCGACGCCTTCGTTCGCACCGCACATCGCACTCGCTCGCCCCCGAACCGCTGCCAAGCGCCTATAATGGAGCCATGACGACCGCTGTTCGAGAGAAGGAGCACACTATGGCGCAATCTTTGAAGCTGGCCGTACCCACCATGGGCGAGGCCGGAATGGAATCGGAGCGTTCGGGCCATTTCGGCCGCTGCGACGTGTTCACCATCGTAGACATCGCCGACGGCCAGGTGACCGCCGTCGGCGAGATAGCCAACCCGCCCCACGAGGAAGGGGGCTGCTTGCGCCCGGTAGGGCTGCTGGCCGCCGAAGGGGTAAACGCAATCGTGGCCGCCGGCATGGGCATGCGCCCGATGATGGGCTTCAACCAAGCGGGCATCAAGGTTTTTTTCGACAACGTGCATCCCAAGGTGGCCGACGCCGTGGCCGCCGTTATTGCCGGAGAGGCCCCGGAAATGACCGCCGACCAGGCCTGCCACCACTAAAAGCCCGGGCGGCGAGCGCGCATCAAGGCCCCGGCTGCATGAGTCGCAGCCGGGGCCTTTCTCGTGCCGCACCCGGCAACCCGCCTTGACTCCGGACGTCCTGCGCCGGGGCGGTCTCAGGTTGCACCGCCCACCAATGCGTCGGGGTCCCCTTCGTCGTCGCGCTTGCGAAGGCCCACGGACACCGCAAAATCGCCCACCGCTCCCCGAGCTGCGATCTCAGCCAGCTTGGCCAGCGCCGCCACCAGCGTGTCCCGATGCGGCACGTCCATGGTGCGCGCGGCTTGGGCGATGTAGCCTATGGTCTTAACGCCGCCCATGAGCAGCTCGGTGGATTCGTGGGCACCGGAGGCCTCGATGGCCGCGAACAGCGACTCCACGATCTTGCGCGCCTCCTCGTCGGAGTACTGGTCCAGCCACACAGCCATGGACGCCGCAGAGGACAGCGCGCCATCGGCGAGCGACCCCGCGTCCACGAACACGCCGTCGCCTTCGGGGTTCACCTCCCAGGTATGCAGGCTGTGCTGCATGATGCCCACCCCCGTGGAATGCACCACGTGCAGTGGCACCAGCGTGTCCATGAGCAGCCCCACGGTGGACTCCTGGGGCGCCATGCGGTAGATGCGGTCGCGCAGCGCCTCCCAGCGCTCCTGCGTGATAGCGTCCCGCCTGAAACCGGGCGCATCGTGGGTGTACACGCGCAAGATCCGCCGCTGCACCTCGGGCGGCGCCATGAGCGCAGCGTAGAGCGCAAGGTTTCCGCCCTTGGAGTGGCCGCCCAGATAAAGCGGCTCATCCACCCGGCCGGCCACCGCAAGCAAGTAGGCCAGGGCCTGCTTTTGCGCCGGCACCGGGTAGTCGTAGATCATGTTGAAGTTCTCGCGCCAGCCGGTGATGGAGGTGTCCGTCCCCCGGAAGGCCAGGTAAGCGAATCGCCCCGGAACCACGTAGGTGACGGCGAAGAACTGGTTCTGGCGCTCCTCGTCGAAGACCGAAGCAGCATCCCTCAGCCGCACGGAGCGAAACCGCGGGCTGGCGGCCAGAGCGTACAGCGTCTCCTTGAGCTTGTCCGGCTGCAGCCCCTCGAACATGCCCGGGAAGCACTCCGCACGCAGCAGGTCGCGAAAGCCGGGCGCGTCGCCGTCGGTCAAGGCGCAGCCGTCCGCATCGTCAGCTTCGGCCCTACGCGGCAAACCACGACCGCGAAGCAACCCCAGCAGGCCCTTCGCCCCTCGACGGACCTTGGCAGCGTCAGCCCTGGCAGCATCGCCCCCAACGCCGACGCCATCCCCCTCCGGCAAGCAGCCCGCGCGCGTCGAGGTTGCATCCGCAATACCGACGACCTCTGCAGAATCCACAGCCGCATCCCCTGCGAAGCCGGCACCGTCGGCCGCCCCCGCAAAGGGCACGCCCGCCGCCTCAACCGCGTCGCCAGGAAGCATCGGCACGATGCCGCAGGGGTTCGCCATCGCGAGCTCGGCAAGGGCGGCCGAATCCACCGCACCGAAGGGCAGTTCGTCGAAGGAGCGCATCTCGGTTCCAAGGTATTCCACCAGATTCACAACCGAACTCACCCAACCTCTCGCGCGAAGACCCTGCCGTCCGTCCTTCCCCCATCATAGCGAAACCGAATCGACCATCCTGCTCCGCTCCCGGTTCGCAATCAAAGCGCTACCTGGTCAACAAAAGACATATCTTCCCGTTGCCCATCCCGCACCCGCCAGCCGGCCACTCATCCGCACGCCTACTTCCGCCGGCCGCACGCCGCACGCCCCCGCCAGCCGGCCACTCATTCGCACGGCCCCCTTCCCGCCGGCCCTCATCGCCTACCCCCCATTACAGTCTGAATCGTAGTTGGTCCGACCGTTTAAGTCCCCTGCCCGGACAGTCGGATTACGATTGACATATGTCCCGAGGGACTGCCGATCGGGCGCCCGCGGACGGCCTTCTGCCCCTGCCCCCCGAGGGCCCGGGGGGTGTTGCCGACGCGGGCGCCGCTGCTTCTGACGACTGATAGGAAACTGCCGGGCCCCTCCGTCCAAAGAGCGCCACGGCCAAGTAATGTGGGTGTCGCGCGAGGCAGCATTCCGATCGACCGACGATTGGAAGGATACCACCATGCCGACCGAAGCCGCCACCCGCGCAGCCGTCATAGGGCTCGACGTCGGGAAGTTCTCCCATTGGGCATGCCGCGTGAACGGGCGCGGCGAGGTGCTGGAGAGCGGGCCCGTGGCCAACACCGAGCGCGACCTGGACGAGCTGTTCGGCAGGGTCGATGCCGGGACGCTGGTCGTCGTCGACCAGGTCCGCAACATCGGGTCCCTCGCGATATCGAGGGCCAGGCTCGCCGGCCTGCCGGTCGCCTATCTGCCCGGGATCGCCGCCCACGGCGCGGCCAAGCTGTTCGCGGGCGACGCGAAGACCGACGAGCGGGACGCCGCCGTCATCGCCAAGACGGCCCTCGGCATCCCGGACTCGCTCCTGCCCGTGCCCAGACGCGACGGGAGGCTCGAGGCCGCAAGGTCGATGGCGGCGCAGAGGAGCCACATGGTCGCCTGCTCCACCCGCGACAAGAACAGGCTCCGGAGCCTCCTCCTGGAAAGCTGCCCGGCGTTCGAGGCGCTGACCGACCTGGCGGACCCCCATTGGCTGAAGATGATGGAGGCCCTGGGGGGTCCCTGGGGCATCGTCGATGCGGGGAAGGCGTCCGTCGGGGCCGTGACCCGGGGCGCGGACAGGTCGCGCATAGACGCGGCAATCGCAGCGGCGGCGTCGTCGACGCGGCCGTCGGAGTACCAGGTCATGGCGGAGAACCCGCAGGTGAGGATGCTCGCCGGGCGCATCAGGGAGTCCGCGGGGGAGGCGGCCAGGCTCGATGCCGAGATAGCCGCGCTGCTCGCCGAGGACGGAACGTACGCGTGCCTGCTGACCGTCCCGGGAATCGGCCCCAGAACCGCATCCGAGCTGGTGATCGGCGTAGACATCGACGACTTCCCCGACCACGACCACCTCGCGTCCTACTGCGGGATCGCGCCCAGGAACCGGCAATCGGGCAAGTCGATATCGTCGGTCAGCTCGTCGCGCCAGGGGAACAAGCGGCTGAAGAACCTGCTCATCTTCTCCTGCAACTCGCTCACCCGCAGCAAGGGCCGGTTCGGCGACTACTACCGCAGCTGCAGGGATCGCGGCATGTGCCACGGGGAGGCCCTGAAGGCCGTCGCCAGGAAGAGATTGAAGGTGATTTACGCGATCATGAGGGACAAGGTCCCGTACTCGGCCTAGCAAGCCGGCTCCCCATAGAAAAGCGCAGGGCCCTTGGGCCCCGCGCCAGCATTGCCTTCTTGGCGAAAATCAATCCAGGAAATCAGTTGACAAAACTATAGGAACACCCCCCCCCGAAGCTCACTCCCCCTTTGCCATCAAGACCCCCGCGTAGGCACTTCTCGCCCAGAGCACCGCGCAATCGATCGTTCTGCCAAATAATCCGATTTTCAATAGGTCGCGAGACGTCAACCAGAGAACGACCATCACTGAACTGGTAAAACACCAGATACGAACCGGAGGGAACAGGCAACAACGATGAAAACCTATTGAAAATCGGATTATTTGGCAAGACGGGAAGAAAAAAGCGAGCCGGAATCAGGGCGAAGCGGGGAGTGGAAACGACACCGGTGTCGCAAAGCAAGGCCGAGGGACGAACGGCGAGCGGAAACGAGAGCGAGCAGCGGGCAGGGGCGAGGGCAGATGATGCGCAAGAGCCGATAGCGAGCAAAAACGGAGGCCGAGGGCGCGACGGGCAACCCGAAAGGCTCGGGGGCGCAACTAACGCCGGAGGACGACTCACGCAAGCGACAGCTCGCCGGACATCAGCTTTCCGAGCAATTCCCTGCGCACCGAGAGCGGCTTCACCCTCTCCCACCGCAGACGCATCCCCAGCATGTGGGCTATCTGCTCGGCAAGCCTGTCGAGCCGTTCGAGGGAAACGAAGTGCTCGCGAGTTGCGGCAAGCACGGTCCATCCGAGCTCCGAGAGGTCGTTGCTCCTGAAGGAATCCTTAGCGACCCTCTCCTGGCCCTCATGGAAACGCTCCCCGTTGTACTCCACGACAAGACGCTGGTCAGGCCAGCACAGATCGGCGAACCTGGTGACCGGGGCGCCTAGCATGCTGCTGCGCGTGGTAATCGGGTAGTTGAGCTTAGGCGCAGGAAGGCCGTAGCCGCCTAGACGGATCGGCAGCGAGAGCGCTAGGGAAAGCACCGTCTCCATCGGGGAGTTCGAGTACTCGACCACACGGGCCGCAGCCCGCTTCGCCCGGCGGATGGAGGCGGAATCAGCGCACTGGCTGAGATGCCGAGCCAGGGAGCGCTTCGTCGCAATCGACAGCGGGCGCGACACGAAGCGACTGCCTTCGGACCCGGCTGCATTAGGTATCGCCCGGCGATAGGCCGCGCAAAGCTCGCTTCCCAACCGCACGAGCCCCACCTCGTCCATCTTCGACGCCATCATCGCGAACGTATGCTCGGGGGACGTTATGAACAGGTCCTCTCCTTCAACAAAGCGCATAAGTGAGCCGGACGGCAAGGTCCCCGTTACCACAACAAACGCCATCTTCCCACCCCTCGTGGCAGAGCGCCGGCACGCCCTGCACCAAACATCAGCGCCGTCTCCGCATCCCCGCGCCGAACAGCCCCGCATCGTTCCGGAAACCCCGCGCCATTCCGAAAGCCCCCGCCGAATCGCACCGTCCCCTTGCGCTGCGAATCAGGTTGGCCCCCCGTCGTGCCGCGGGTCACACCGTCCCCCATCGCATCGCATTCGCCGCTTCTTAAGAGCCATCTGCCAAAAAATCCGATTTTCAATAGTTTTCACACTATCTATTCTCGGCTCTGAATTCAAATAGCAGTATATCCCCAGTTCAGCGCGTGGTAATCCTATTTCCTGCCGCAACTAACTTTAAAAATCTATTGAAAATCGGACTTTTTGGGCAAACTCCTCGATTAACGCGAAACTCGCCCCGTGCAGTCGGCAATCATCTTGTCGCCGGCGGCGGAGATCCCATCGCATCTTGTCGACGACGGTGCAGCCCGCGCCACAACCTGCTGCCAGCCGCAACCCGCAACCCAGCTTCGCGGCGGAGGTACAGCCTGCCGCGGCCTCTCCGCATCTTATCGTCAGCGACGCAGCTCGCACCGCAGTTCGCCGCCACATCACGGCTTGCTGCCAGACGCAAAAGGACCCCGCACTCATGTGCGGGGCCCGCTTTCACAATTGCTGACGGCAAAGCGACCTGGCCCGCTCCCTGAACCAGCGCAGCCCGCCCGAGCTCGCAAACGCGCTCGGTCAAGCCGGCCCCGCCTGGCTAGTTCGCCCGCGTCACGTCCCAGTCCTCGGGGTGGCGGCCGCCGATCTGCTCGGGCTTGCCGGAGGGTTGGATGCGCTCGACCACCAAATCGCCCATCATCACGGTGCCCACCATCTTGTCGGCAGGGGTATCCGGAGCCTTGATGTCGCCAGTGCGCCAGCCCTCGTCGAGCACCTCGGCCACGGCACGCTTGATGTCGTCGGCCGCCTCGGTCATACCGAAGCTGTAGCGCAGCATCATCTCCACGGACAGGATCTGGGCCAGCGGGTTGGCGATACCCTTGCCGGCGATGTCCGGGGCGCTGCCATGGCTCGGCTCGTAGAGCGCGGTGCCGTCGCCCAAGCTTGCGCTGGCAAGCATCCCCAGGCTGCCCGTGATCTGGGCTGCCTCGTCGGAGAGGATATCGCCGAACAGGTTCTCGGTCACCACCACGTCGAAGTCGGCAGGGCGGTTGATCAGCTGCATGGCCATGTTGTCCACCAGGATGTCCTCAAGCTGGACATCCGGGTAGTCCGCATCGTGCACCCGATGCACGACCTCGCGCCACAGGCGGCTGGACTCCAGCACGTTGGCCTTGTCCACGCTGGTCACCTTGTTGCGGCGCTTGCGGGCGGCCTCGAACGCCTGCCTCGCGATGCGGTCGATCTCGTACTCGCGGTACTCCATGGTGTCGTAGGCGCGCTGCCCCGGCGCTCCGTTCACGCCCGAACCCGGCTCGTCGTAGAAGCGCTTGCGCTCACCGAAGTACGCACCGCCGATCAGCTCGCGCACGATCATGAGGTCCACGCCGTCGATGATGGCGGGCTTGAGCGTGGAAGCGCCGGCCAGGGCGTTGAAGATCTGCACGGGGCGCAGGTTCGTGTACAGCCCCAGCGCCTTGCGGATGCCCAGCAGCCCCTGCTCGGGACGGGGCTTCTCCGGGTCGGTGGTGTCCCACTTCGGACCGCCCACCGCAGCCAGCAGCACCGCGTCGGCAGCCTGGGCAGCCGCGAGCGTCTCGTCGGGAAACGCGCTGCCCGTCGCATCGATGGCGCAGCCGCCCAGCAGCGCCTCGGTGTAGTCGAAGGACACGCCGTACTTGCGGCCTACGGCGTCAAGCACCTTGCAGCCCTCGGCGATGATTTCCGGGCCGATCCCGTCGCCGGGCAGCAGGCAGATCTTGTAGCTTTTCATATGCGCCTCTCTCGTCATGTTCGCAGAACCGTCGCCGATCTCCGCAGGCCTAGGAGCGCCCCAGCTTCTCCTTCGTGCGGTTGATAAGGCCGCCCGCCTCGATGATCTCGCGGATGAACGGCGGGAAGGGCTGGGCCTTGAAGGTCTGGCCGGTAGTCTCGTCCACGATGGTGCCCGTGTCGGCGTCCACCGAAACCACGTCGCCCTGCTTGATGGCGTCCACCGCTTCGGGACACTCCATGATGGGCAGGCCGGTGTTGATGGCGTTGCGGTAGAAGATGCGGGCGAAGCTCTTGGCGATCACCACGTCCACGCCCGCCGCCTTGATGCAGATGGGGGCATGCTCGCGAGAGCTTCCGCAGCCGAAGTTCTCCTCGGCCACAATAATGTCGCCGGGCTTCACGTTGCCCACGAAGTTCACGTCCAGATCCTCCAGGCAGTGCTTGGCAAGCTCCGCCGGGTCGGAGGTGTTCAGGTAGCGGGCGGGAATGATGACGTCGGTATCGATGTCGCGTCCGTAGCGATGGGCGCATCCTTTGAATTCCATGGTAGTCCTTTCGGGAAGAGCGGATGGGGCGGCTGTGTCGCGAAGGCGCCTACTCGACCGCGGGCAAATCCTCGGGAAGGCCGATATGCCCCAGTACCGCGCTGGCGGCGGCCACGGCCGGGGAGGACAGGTACACTTCTGAGGTAGGGTCGCCCATGCGCCCGACGAAGTTGCGGTTCGTGGTGGCGATGGCGCGCTCGCCAGCCGCCAGGATGCCCATGTAGCCGCCCAGGCACGGACCGCACGTGGGGGTGGAGACGGCGCAGTTGGCGTCCAGGAAGATGTCGGTGAGCCCCTCCTCCATGCACTGGCGGTACACCTGCTGGGTGGCGGGGATGACGATGCAGCGGACGTTCGGGTTCACCTTGCGGCCCCGCAGCACTTCGGCCGCCTGGCGCATGTCGGTGATGCGCCCGTTGGTGCAGCTGCCAATGACCGCCTGGTCGATGGTCACGTCGCGCGCCTCCTCCACGGGACGGGTGTTGGAGGGCAGGTGCGGGAAGGCGACCGTGGGCTTGATGTCGGCAGCGTCGATATCGAAGATCTGGGCGTAGACCGCGTCCGGGTCGGAATGGTACTCAACGTAGGGACGCTCCACGCGCCCGTCCATGTAGGCGCGGGTCACGTCGTCCACGGCGATGAGCCCCGCCTTGCCGCCCGCCTCGATGGCCATGTTCGAGATGGACATGCGCTCTTCCATGGGCATGGCCTCGATGGCACTGCCGGCGAACTCCATGGCCTGGTACAGCGCACCGTCCACGCCGATCATGCCGATGATGTGCAGGATGACGTCCTTGCCCGTGACCCCGGGGGCAAGCTGGCCGTTGATGCGGAACAGGATGGACTCGGGCACCTTGAACCATGCCTTGCCCGTAGCGTAGCCCACACCGGCATCGGTGGAGCCCACGCCGGTGGCGAAGGCGCCCAGGGCCCCGTAGGTGCAAGTGTGGCTGTCGGCCCCGATGATGAGGTCGCCGGCGCCCACCACACCCTGCTCGGGCAGCAGCGCATGCTCCACGCCCATGCAGCCTACCTCGTAGTAGTGGGTGATGCCCTGCTCGCGGGCGAAATCGCGCACGATCTTGGCCTGCTCGGCACTCTTGATGTCCTTGTTCGGCACGTAGTGGTCGGGGACCAGGGCGATCTTGGTCGGGTCGAACACCTTGCCCACCCCGATGTTCTTGAACTCGCGGATGGCGATGGGCGCCGTCACGTCGTTGGACAGGACCAGGTCCAGATCGCACTCGATCAGCTGCCCCGGCTCCACCTCGTCCAGATGGGCGTGGGCCGCCAGAATCTTCTCAGCCATGGTCATGGGACGTGCCATGCATGCTCCTTTACCTCGATAGCCGACAATGAAAAGGCAGGCGCCGCCGAAAGCATGCGCCGAGCCTGGTTTCCCGAAGGATTCGTGCAGGGGATTCTACCATCAGGGAAGCGCTGTGCACAAAGCGTCGAGCAGGGTGATGGCGAAATGCTGGGCCGAGCGGTCGGGACCGGCCTCGCACCACACGGTACCGGGCAACTCGACGGCGATGCGGGAGGGGCTTGCCACACCTGCAGCATCGATGGCCGCCTGCAACCGCACGGCCAGACTCTCCGCCGGGGAGAACAGTACGCGGGGGCAGCCCTCGGTAGCCTCCTCGGGGAGCACGATGCGCACGAGCAGCATGTCGTCGTCGGGCTCCACCAGCAGCGACTCGGCGCTCATGATCTTCGACGCCGGGTTGGTGGCCAAGGCCAGGTTCGACATGCGGGAAGCGACGGAGCGGGTGAACTCGCTGGTTCCGAACAGGCACAGGGCATGGCGCTCCAGCACGTCGGCGGCCCGGGCGAACCCGGTGCGGGGAGCGGCATGGACCGGGCTCTTCCCCTCCCACGAATGATGGAGGTTGCGGATGGCGGCGAACGTGAACGCGCCGGCGATGCCGTCTGAGGGCAGGCCCATGTTCAGCTGGAACTTACGCAGCGCGCTCTCGGTGAAGGCGCCGAAAATCCCATCGTCCTCCCCGCAGAAGAAGCCCAGAGCGCCCAAAGCCTGCTGCAGCTCCAGCACGTCGTGGCCGTGGAAGTAGGGCATGCGCAGGTACAGCGTGCGGTCACCCAGGCAAAACGAGGCGTCCACCAGGGCCGCCCACACCTTCTCGTCCACGCCCTGCGCGAAGGGAAGCCCCGACTGCTCGCAGAAGCGCCGAAGGGCGGCTTCGGTGTTGTCGCCGAAGACGCCGTCCACCTCGTCCTCCGGCAGAAGACCCACGACGCACAACCGCTGCTGCACGTCTTCGACCGCAGAACCCGTGTCATGTTTGGAAATGATCATCATGGCTGCCATGGTATCACAACCGCACCACCGCGCTTAAGCCGCCCGCGCTCGTGCACAAACCCTCTAGGTACGAAAAAAGGGCCCCGCGCACTGCGGGGCCCTGAGACGACCGTTCGGTCGGTGAAGCCGTTCGCCGAAGCGAAGTTACTTCACGGTGACGGCGGCACCGGCCTCTTCCAGCTTGGCCTTCAGCTCGTCGGCCTTCTCCTTGTTCACGCCCTCGGCGATGGGGGTGGGGGCACCCTCCACGGCCTCCTTGGCCTCCTTCAGGCCCAGGCCGGTGATCTCGCGGACAACCTTGATGACCTGGATCTTGTTGTCGCCGAAGCCCTCCAGGACCACGTCGAAGTCGGTCTTCTCCTCGGCAGCGCCAGCGCCACCCTCGGCAGGAGCGGCAACGGCCACGGCGGCCGGAGCGGCGGCGGACACACCGAAGGTCTCCTCGATGTCCTTCACCAGCTGAGAAGCCTCGAGCAGGGACATTTCCTTCAGAGCCTCGATGATCTCTTCACGAGTAACAGCCATGATACTTTCCTTTCGGTCGACCGGCGCGAAACCGGTCTGGGGTTTCCTAGTTTCAAATAGGGCAGCCGCGCCCGGGACGGGTCAGGCTGCCAGCAAGCCGCCCTTAGGCAGCTTCCTTCTGCTGGGCCACAGCAGACACGGCGCGGGCCAAGCCGCTGGGCACGCCGTTGACGCACACGGCCAGGCCGCGGGCAACACCGGAGATGGCGCCGGCGATCTGAGCCATGAGCTGCTCGCGAGAGGGCAGGGAAGCGATAGCCTCCACCTCGGCTGCGTTGACAGCCTTGCCTTCCATGAGGCCACCCTTGATCTCAAGCTTCTGGTTCTCCTTGGCGAAGTTCTTCACCGCCTTGGCAGCGGCAGCCACATCCGCGCCGGCGAACACGAAGGCCGAGGGGCCTTCCAGCACGTCGCCGAGGGTGGGCAGCTCGCTCTCCTCCAGGGCGATACGCATGAGGGTGTTCTTGTACACCTTCATGACCGACCCTGACTCGCGCACTGCATGACGCAGCGCCTGCATCTCCTTGACCGTAAGGCCGCATGCATCGACGACCCACACGGCGGAAACACCGGAAAGGTCCTCCTTGATGCTGGACACGGTCTCTTGATTCTTCTGATTGGGCATGTTCTACACCTCCTTCTTCAAAAGCTCGGGTTCCGCTCCCGCGAAGGAGTGGTCGCCTGCCTTCGAAAAGGAAACGACCCTCGCCGTAAAGACAGCAAGGGTCGTCAAAGCGCGAACTTATCGGAACCACCTCGGCGGGCCGCTTGCGCGATTAAACCTTTCGGTGCCTGCTGTCTTTGGCAGCGGAACTGCGTACGTTGCACGCTGCCCCGAAGAGCAGCTCTGCTAGTATAGGCGAACGAAGCAGTTTGTCAATCGCATCGCGGTCCGTCGCGAAACGACCACAGTCGCCGCAAAGGCAGCAGGCCCCTCGCCGAACAAGCCCGCGCACCTAGGGGCGCGCCTGGGCGTCCTCGGGGCCGTTCACCGTGCCGGCGCCCTCCTGGGCGGCCTGCTGGCTGTTCTCCGCCTGGCCGGAAGCCTCGGGCGATGACGACGCGCCGCCCGGCACCGGGCTGCCCGAGCCGGCCGACGACGCGTCCCCGATGCTCTCCACGGGGATGGGCGAGCTGTCGGTCTCCAAGTAGTTGAACTGGATGCGGTCGCCCACGCCGTAGCCCACAATGTCCAGCAGGCCCGGCAGCGCGAAGTCGTACAGGCCATCGTCGCCGTCGATCTTCACGTAGAAGTGGGTGTTGCCCTCCAGTACCGCCTGGGACATGTGCACGATGGTGCCGCTGACATGCTTGGTGTCCAGCACAATGCCGTCGGTGGTGTCCACGCCGTTGGTGGCCAGCAGCTGCTCGTAGGACTTCTGGCAGTCCGCCACCGTATCGCCGATGGCCACGTTCTGGTAGCGGCGGATGTCGATCATGGCGAACTTCTTCACCAGGCCGGCGGAGTCCTTCAGGGCCATGAAGTAGGTGGGCTGGTTCGCCACGTTGATGAGCAGCGGGAACGTAGCGGTGTAGCGCAGGTTCTGCACCTGGCCCTCGGCGCTTGCCATGGCCGAGTCCTCGGTGGCGCCCGGCACGGAGTAGTAGTGCGACTCGGCCGTACGCTGGTTGATCAGCACGAAGCCCACGATGGAGTTGTCAGCCGTGGCGGAGGTGACGCCGGTGTAGACCCATACGTCGTCGTCCTTGGCGATGTAGTTGTAGCCCAGGCGCCCGTCAAGCCCGGGCGTGGTGCGCACTACGCCCTCCTGGCCCAGAAACGAGTTCAGCCAGCCGTTCTTGTACTTGCCCGACCAGTTGTACTGCTCGATGAGCAGCTCGGCGGGATACACCCTATCCACCCATTCGGGGCAGTCCTCGATGGCCAGGTCCTGGCACTCGCCCGTGGTGGCGTCGCAGAGCACCACGCGGTCGATGGTGGTGCCGCCGAACAGCCCGATGGTGCGGGTCTGCACCGGGCAGATCCACCAGGGATGGCCGTTGTCGTCGATCTCGAAAGACTTCTCGTCGAACATGTAGAAGGGGTACTTGAGCTGCACGTGACGGTCGATGTTGCGCACGAGCGGCTCGGACTGCGAGTAATGGATGGGGCTGTCGCCCAAGCGCACGATCTCGGCGTCCTGGGTAGTCATATCCACCAGCGCGTAGGCGGGAATGCCCCCCTCGCGGTTCGTGAACCACTTGAACAGGTCTGCGTAGGCAAGCGGGCTCACGCGCACCGGATGGCCCTGGTAGTTAATCTGGCTGTAGAGAGTCGACACCTCGAACTGGCTCACGTACTCGGGAATGGAGCCCATCTCGCGGTTGCCCAGCAGAATGGCCGACGCGCGGTCGATCACGGGAATCTGGTCGTAGTCCACCTCCTGGATGTCCTCGGCAAAGTCCATGTCGGTGGTCTGCAGCACGTTGGCGTAGCGGGCCGCGTTGCCGGGGATGAAGGAGAACGAGGCCACGGCGCCGACGACGCCCAGCAAGGCCACGGCCACGGGCACGTAGGACACCAGCTTGAAGGTCTTCGCCTTGCCGGCGTTGGGACTTACCTTCGAGGTGCCCTGCTTGTAGTTGTGCGACTTCGTCTGGAAGAACACGAACAGCGGCAGCAAGATGAACACGGCCACGAACATCCAGGTATCGGTGCTGTGGATGTTGATCGGCGGATGGAACCACCAGTAGGCCGCCAGAGCCACCACGACCACCACGATGGCGGCGGCGACGAACATCTTCTTCGACCACGTGGCGAAGCGGTCGCCGAAGCTGAAATCGACATGGGGAGTCGGAGGCACGCCGCCTGCGCTCCTTCCGCCGCCGCGAGCCCCGCCAGAGAAGGGGCTGCCTCCCGGGGCTGCCGCCCCGCCAGCCCCGGCGCCGCCCGATCCATCCGAGTCCGCGTCGAACCGGCCGTCGACGTTGATTCCCGACTGCTTGAGCGCCTCGATGAGCGCATCGAATCCTGATTGAGCCATCTTCCCTCGCTTACTGTGAGTTCCTTGCATTTGCTAAGCGCAAACTATACCCGAGCGGCCGAGCACCGTAGCACCCGGCCGCTCGATGTAAGCGCGTTTCCACAAGTTGCGGCCAGGGCTTAAGGGCCCTTCGCGGCCCAGGCAGCCAGAACCGCCCGAAAGGCCGTCCTACGACGCCAGCTGGCGCAGCACGTACTGGAGGATGCCCCCGTTCTCAAGGTACGCGCCCTCGGTCGGCGTATCCACGCGCACGGTCGCCTGGAACCGCACCGGCGCGCCGCCCGCGCGCTCGGCCGTCACCTCGACCACGGCGGGGCGCGGCAGGCCTTCGGAGAAATCGACGGGCTGCACCGTGTAGCGCTCGGTACCGTCCAGGCCCAGCGACTCGGCGCTCTGCCCTTCCAGGAACTGCAGCGGCAGCACGCCCATGCCGATAAGGTTGGAGCGATGGATGCGCTCGAAGCTCTCCGCGATGACCGCACGCACGCCCAGCAGGGCCGGCCCCTTGGCCGCCCAGTCGCGGGATGAGCCGCTTCCGTACATCTTCCCCGCCAGCACGATAAGCGGCGTCCCGTCAAAACCGTAGCGCTCGGCCACGTCGAACAGCGGCTCAACGTCACCTCGAACCGGATCGAGCGTCCAACCGCCCTTGCGGCCGCCGGCCAGCTTGTTCAGCAGCTTCACGTTGGCGAACGTGCCGCGCATCATCACCTCGTGGTTGCCCCGACGGCTGCCGTAGGTGTTGAAGTCCGCATCCTCCACGGCAAAGGAGCGCAGGTAGCGCGCCGCCGGCGAGTCGGAGGCGATCGAGCCGGCCGGCGAGATATGGTCGGTGGTGATGAAGTCGCCGAAGAACCCGATGACCGCCGCATCCTCCACGGGCTTTCCAGCCTCGGGCTGCAGCTCCATGCCCTCGAAGTACGGGGGGCGGCGCACGTAGGTGGAGCCCTCATCCCAGGCGAACGTGTCGCTGGGCTCGCCGCCCAGGTCTCGCCAAGCGGCGTCACCTGCGTACAGGTCGGCCGTTCCCTCTCGGTACAGCTGAGGCGTCACCAGCTCGCTTACAAGCCTGTCCACCTCGTCCGCATCCGGCATGATGTCGCGCAGGTACACGGGATTGCCCTGCGCGTCGGCTCCAAGGGCATCGCGCTCCCAATCGAAGTCCACAGTGCCCGCCAGAGCATAGGCCACCACTTGGGCCGGGGCCATCAGGTAGTTCTGCGACACGTCCGGGGAGATGCGCCCGTCGAAGTTGCGGTTGCCCGACAGCACACTGGCAAGCTCTATGTCGTCGGCCACGCGGTGCATGGGCTCCATGAGCGGACCGGAGTTGCCGATACAGCTCATGCACCCGAATCCGCAGGTGAAAAAGCCCAGGCGCGCCAGGGAGTCCGACAGGCCCGCACGGTCGAGCAGCAGCTGCGTGGCGCGGCTGCCCGGCGCCAGGATGGTCTTCACCCACGGCTTGGACGAAAGGCCCGCCTCCACGGCGTTGCGGGCCAGAAGCCCGCATGCCAGCATCATGGCAGGGTCGGTGGCGGTGGTGCAGCTGGTAACGGCGGCGATGGCGATGGCACCATGGGCCAGCTCGTGCTGCGTACCACCCACCTCCACGGTCGCCGAGCCGCCGCCGAGCCCGCGCTCGCGCGCCACCTCGCGAACGCGCTCGGCGGCGTCAGCCACGTCGAAGCGATCGTGAGGACGGGAGGGCCCGGCCATGGAGGGCCTGATCGCGGAAAGGTCGAGCTCCAGCACGTCGGCGTAGGCGCGCGACGAACCGTCGTCGCTTCCGTCCATCCAGAAGCCCTGGGCCTTCGCATAAGCCTCCACAAGCGCCACCTGCTCGTCGCTGCGCCCGGTCAGCCTCAGATAGTCAAGGGTTCGCCCGTCCACGGGGAACAGCGTGCACGTGCTTCCGTACTCGGGGGTCATGTTGGAGATGCAGGCGCGCTGGGTCGCCGAGAGCGAAGCGGCACCGGGGCCGAAGCACTCGACGAAGCACCCCACCACGCCGCGTTCGCGCAACAACTGGGCCACGGTCAGAGACACGTCCATAGCTGCCACGCCCGGCTGCAGCGCACCGGTCATCCTGATGCCGACGACCTGGGGCACCAGCGTGGTGATAGGCTGCCCCAAAGCCGCAGCCTCCGCTTCGATGCCGCCCACGCCCCAGCCCAGCACGCCGATGCCGTTGGCCGTGGGGGTATGGGAGTCGGTGCCCACCAGCGTGTCGAAGTACGCCAGCGGCGTCTCGTCGGCAACCTCGCCCACCATGACCACCGAGGCGAACTGCTCGATGTTCAGCTGGTGGCAGATGCCCTGCCCCGGCGGGACGATGCGCACGTTCTGGAACGAAGCCTGGGCCCACTTCAGAAACTCGTAGCGCTCGGCGTTGCGCCCGTACTCAAGCGCCATGTTCTCGTCCATGCAGCCCGCGCAGCCGGCCGCATCGGCGATGACGGAGTGGTCGATGACCAGGTCGCAGGGAATCTGCGGGTTGATGCGCGCAGGATCGCCGCCCAGGGCCTCGCACGCCTCGCGCATAACGGCGAAGTCGACGAACACGGGCACGCCGGTGAAGTCCTGGAACAGCACGCGGGCGGGCATGAACTCCACCTCGTCGCCGCGCGCCCCCGCGCAGCCCGCATCCACGATGCGCTGCGCCAGCCGCCGCGCCTCATCGGCATCCCCCACGTTGCGCAGCACGTTCTCCAGCAGCACCTTCAGCGAGAAGGGTAGCCGGTCGCTTCCCTCCATCTGCCCCACGGGCACGTAGCGGTAGTCCTTGCCGTCGACGGAAAGCAGCTCCTGGAAGGGGGCGACGCTGGTCATAAGGGTCTCCTCGGTACGATTCTGCACGGTTACAACAATGGCCGCAGGCGCTGCGGTGCGCAGCTCGGGGCTACTTGAGGTTATCGATAATCTGCTGCGACTTGCGCTTCAGCGCCCCTTTGCCGTTCTCGGCATCGAACGCAACCCGCGCAGCAAGGGCGGCCGCCACTTCGGAGGAGAGCTTCCCCTCCGAGAACTCGACAACCGCGCTCAGCATGTTCTGGTACTCGTAGTCGCCGTGGTAGCACTGGATCGCCTCGTCGATCAGGGGCCACGCGCGATCGGAACGGCTCTCGGTGGTAGCGCCCAGCTTGCACAGAAAGCGCATGGCCGCAAGGCGCACCGGACCGCTGTCCTCGTCGAACAGGGCCGTCTCCGCCCCGGGAAGCGCCTTGTCGCACGACCTCGAATCCAGAGGGACCAGCAGCGTCAGCACGTCGAGGCACTCCCAGCGCGTCTGAGCTTCGGGCCTGTTGAGCGCGTCTACGAACGCGCTGACCGATGGAACCAGCCTTTCGGGGTCCTGCCTGGCGCACTCCGCCAATGCCGAAGCCGCGCTCTGCCGATCCCGGCGAGAGGGGCCCTCAAGGTGCGTAACAAGGGTTTCCAGGCGCTCGGCAGTCAACGGCTCGACGGATCCGGCCTTCGATTCGGTGTTCTCTGACATGGAAAAGATTCCTTCGCATCCATCGGCCACCACGCACGCGGCCGAATCACTTCGTTCGGAGAAGAGTATACCACTGCCGCGAATCCCAAGCCCCGCATCATCCCCGCACGGCACCCGGGGCCGGCGGGCGCGGGCCAGCCGGCGGGAGGGCCCGGCGGCCCCCCGGAAACGCCGAAGGGGCCCCGAGGGGCCCCTGCGTGCGAAAAAGCGCCCTCCGCGAGCGCGGCGCCCTACCCTCCCGCAGCCTTGCGCTGCAGTACTCTCGGCGA
>CAJTDS010000022.1 GCA_910575165.1 Eggerthellaceae bacterium | reverse complement strand
TATCTGATCCTAAGGTCTGATGGCATAAAGAAGCCTCCCATTTCTCGTGTCCAAGAAATGGGAGGCAGTACACAGTACCGAGGTCATTCAATAAGGGCCGCTTGAGAACTTTATTTATCCGTCCCACTTTTTGGGTCTAGTTCAGAAGGGGTGCCCCTGGTGCGCTGCCGAACGTCTAGCCCGCCCCGCTACAGGCGCTCAACTGTCACACTGTACTCGCCGTCCTCGAGAACGGACAACGCCAGCCGCTGGGCGGAATCGGGCGTTTGCGATCCGGACCGGCGGTCTCCAGCAGTGGCCGAGAGGACATCGGAAAGAGGCCCCGGCGGGGCCTGCTCGATACGCGGCGGATTGAGCCGAACGCGTTACAGGGACGCGCCCTTCGAGCGGCCGCCCGGGGCCGAGGAGGCCCCTCCCCTCGCCCTCGCCGCCGCGCCGAACGCCTTGGCGTCGGACGCAGGCGTCGGGGCCTTAGCCGGCGTAGAGGGCGCGGGCTTCTCGGGCCGAGGGTCCGACAGAGTGGCGGCGGGAGAGCCGGGAGAAGGCGGCCTATCGCGCTCGTACACGGTTTCCGAACCCGCAAGAAGTCCGACGCGCTCGTAGGCGGAGAGGAAGTCGCCGGCGAGCTTGTCGCCGTCGACGAGCTCGTCGATGTCATCCAGGATGGCGTCGAACTGCTCGAGCCCCTTCGCGCCGAGGCTGTACACGTACGCGTCCTTGACCTCGTCCGGCAGAGAGTCCCAATAGGTGTTGACGATGAACGTGACGTCGAACAAGTCGCGGCTCCTCTCACGGTCGCGATAGGCACCCACCTTCATGAGAGCCAGCGCCGGGAGCTTGTACGTCAGTATCCCGTTCACAACGTCCATCTCCCGAGAGGAGATTGCCGACCTGCGGTAGGACGTCTCAATCTTCAGGGGCTTCGCGCCGCCGTAGTGGACCGTGCACCTCTGGACGGTGTCGGTGTCCTTCTTGACGAACAGCTCGTAGCCCTGCTGCTTGCAAAACCTCCTGACGAGATCGATCGTGGAGACGTCCCTGCGGACCGCGTCGAAGTCGAGGTCCTCGCTGAACCGGTCAAGGCCGTAGCAGAGCATGAGGGCCGTGCCGCCCTTTAGGACGAGGTCAGCATCGGAGCCGATGAAGCCCAGGAACTCCCTCATGACCCCGTCGTGGGCAGCCTGCCATTCTAGCATCGCCTCAACCCCCTATCGTCGAGAAACCTGAACCACCGCCGGCCGTACTCCCTCGCCATGAAGCGGTCGATCGCATCCCAGTTCTCACAGCCCGCGAGCATGACTATATGCGAGAAGACCTCGGAGTCGTAGGAATCTCCGTCGAGGAACTCGTCCCCCATACCCTCGGCGGCGCGGAAGCGGCCCATGAGCACCATGTCGCAGAGCGCGCGGACGTGGTTGGCGATGTTGTGCGGGCCGGGGTTGAGGGGCACCGCCCGCGACGATCCGACCTCTATGCCCCAATCGCCCCATGGCGTGCTTTCGGATTCGAGCGTCCGGGGATGGGACCAGTCTATCCCCGATCGATGCCAGTCGCCCATGGTTCCCAGGTCGCATTCCATGTTGAGCGCGTGTATGTCGGTGATGTACTTCATGCCCCGATTGTACCCCATCCGGGCTACAGGCGCAGGAAGCGGGGGCGAATCGGCATATTCGCCCCCGCATGCGCCGCCTCAGCGCGCCTCCCCGCAATCGCACCGCTCCCCGGTCTGGACCTGCTCGCAGTGGCCGACCTCTTCGACCACGTCGACCCTCGCGACGGCGCGGCGGACCTCGTAGTTCATCGTCGGCCTTCCCGCTTTCCGGATGTGGCCCTGCGAGACGAGGTGCGAGTCCATGCATGCAAGGCCGCTGTCGCCCTGGGCCGACCATCCGCACGTCTTGCAGACGTAGAGGCGCTCGTAGACGGGCGTCTCCACCCTCGGGGAGTCCACGACCCAGGCATCCTCGAAGACCGGCTGCCAGGAGTGCTCGTGCGCCGGCTCCTGGGGCTCGGGAGGCTCCTGGGAGGACTCGGGTGCGGCCGGCGGCGCCGGGGCCGCAGTCGGCGTTCCCTCGTCGTCGCAGGGCTCCTGGGAGGACTCAGCGGAAGGTGCGGGAACCTCGGGCTCGGGCGCCGGGGCGTCCCCTGCGGAGGGCGACGCCGGCGCATCCACTGAGGCCGCCGAAACCTCCCGGGCGCGCTCGCCAGCCGAGGAAGAGGGCGCCGGGGCGGCGGCGACAGCGGGCTGCGGCGCCTCCGCCGTGACGGGCGCGGTATCCGTCGCAAGGCCGCCGGCAGGCTCGGCTTCGGAGGAAGCGGCGCTCTCGCCCACGGCATCGGCATGCTCTCCCGCGGGTTCGCCGTCGTCAGCAAGGGCGTTCGGCTCCTGCGACGAGGGCTTCGGGAGGGGCTTAAGGGAGCCGGTCGAGGCGCTTGCAGTCGACACAGGGACGGAAGACACGCCTTCCGTCTCATCGGGAACAGCCTGCGACGCGAGCGCCGCCCCCACGCAGGCAAGCCCCAAGACCAGGGCGGCGGAGATAGCTATAGCGGCAAGGGCGTGCGCGTTCTTGTTGCTCTTTCGCATCGTTTGCCTCCTACAAGGTCTTCCAATTTGCAGGGCAGTTCCACACCCCGAAGGCATCCCCCAGGTACTCGGCCAGGGGCTGCATGGTCGCGGCGGGGTTGTAGTCCGCGATGGACGCCGTCGCAAGCGCCTCCCAACCCCAGCCGACCACGCCGGGCGTCAGCTTCTTCGAGTACCCGTAATCAGTCACTATCCCGGCCTGCGACAGCATCTGGTCGGCGGTGTCGATGGCCTGGCAGAAGCTCCAGGACGAGTAGTCGGCGTCCTGGGGCAGACAAGCCCCGAAGAACATCTGGGACAGGTTCCCGCAGCTGGAGAGGTCCCAGCCGGCGATGCGCGAGGGGGCGCTCACCTCGCCCAGGAACTGGCGGCCGTAGAACATCTTCTCGCAGGTCTGCACGTGGGACATGTCGTAGCCGGACAGGTCGGCGCCCGCAAGGCCGGCGCACTGGGAGAACATGCTGTTCGCGTAGACGAGGTTCGCCGGACGCAGGGCGCCGAAGTCGAATCCCGCAAGGTCGCTGCCGGCGAAGGCGTAGGCCATATCCACGACGTTGGCCGCCGAGAAGCCGCCCAGGTCGACCTCGCCGACGGACGCGTCCTGGAACATGCCCGTCGCCACCTGGCAAGACGACTCCAGGCCGGCGGGAAGCACTAGCCGAGAGAGGCTGGCGTTGCGAAACGCGTTAGCCGCGATCTTGCAGGAGGATAGGTCCAGCCCCGACAGATCGAGATCTGTTCCAGTGGCGCAAGCCCATGTCATATTGACTATCTGCAAATAGCTCGTGTCCAAGTTCGCCCAATCGAAGGCGCAATCGCCGGTATGAGCGAACCACCGCCCCATCTCGACGAACTTCATGGGGCGGTCGAACGAGACCCTCTTTACCGATTCGTTCAGGGCATCAAACTTGCCGTCAGCGTTGAACCCTTTGAGAGAGGAAGCATCGGGAATGAGCCGGCCTGCAGCTACTGCCGCATCGTAACTCGGCCAGATGTCCATGCAATAGCCGGACCCTGTTTCGTAAGGCCAGTTCCATACCCACAGCTCGCTGTCCTGCTGCAAGTCCCAAGCAGTCCATTCGCCTCCGTACGTTTCGAGAATGCTGAAGCCCTGGTACTCGCCACCCGAGAGCTCTACGTCGGTCGAAAGGGTAAACCTCATCTCGACCTGCCCATCCTTCTCGATGTACACGACGAAGGGCCGACTTTGCCTGAAGACGTCCGGGACGATCGTGCTCGCCGTCGCTTCGCACACGTCCACGCCGACGTTCGACAGAAGCGGCTTGATGTCGCTGCCGCTGAACGTCCCATCCATCTCGGCCATCTTCTGCGCGTCAAGGCCGGTGAGGTCCACCTCGTAGAGTTCGGGCATGCCTGAGAACCAGTACGACATGTCTTCGGGAATGACCTTCTCGGACATATCGATGCACGAAATGGCGACCGGGGTGTCGGTGAGCGGAGAGGCCCCGTCGCCAGCCTTCATCGGCTCGACGTCCTCGACGACGGAAAGGACGCGCCCGCTTCCGGCGGTGGCGTTAACGGCGACAACCTGGCCGACCGCCGGAGCCTCGCTATGCTTGTAGAACTTAAGCGCGCTGTTCGCCGCATAGGAGCCACCGGGAGCGCTTGAGAGCCGAATGGTCGCAACGTCGATCTGCTCGTGGGGCGGCTCTTCTGCGTACTCGTCGTCCACGATCCCGAGCGCCGCCCACGCCTCCTCGGGCGTGGAGAAGCCGTAGGACTGGATGCCTCGTCCGACCGCCGTGACGACGTGCTCCCCGGCCTGGCCCTGGTCGTTCACGAGGTTCGCGAGGGTTATCTCGGAGAACACCGGGTCCGTGGTCTCGCCGGGCTTGAGCACGTCGGGCCAGGCGTAGCGGTACACCTTCGTGCGCACGCCGCCCTCGAGGGCCTCGAAGGACTTGAGCAGGTACCACCTGGACAGGTCCGCCTCGTAGGAGAACAGCTCCTTGGCCGAGGCGTCGGATACCGTCCCCGCGGCGGGGTCGTAGACCACGACCTCGGCCATCGGCACGTGCACCTCGAGGAACACCCATCCCTCGGCCGAGGCCGACTTGTTGCGCACGGCCGGGTCCTTGGGCACCGTCTGCCCGGGCTCCATGTCGCGGGCGTCCTCCTCCACCCAGGAGGGCTCCACGACCTCGATGTCGAGGTCCGGGCTCACCGACAGGTCGTTGGCCTTGGAGTCCTCGTCGGTGAAGTACGCGAACATCCCCGTCGTGCCGATCGCGGCCGCGGCGGCCGCGGCGGCCCCGAGCTTGGCGAACTGGCGGCGGGAGATGCCCCCGCCCGCGCGGCGGGCGGCGCCCTCCTGCTCGCGCCTGAACCATACGCCCTGCGAGGGCAGAACTCCGTATCGGTAGACCATCTTCCGTCCCCTCTCCTCTCGTTCTCTCTCGAATGTCGCCGCCCCGGCGGGGGCATCGGCCGAGTTGGGCTGGATGCGCCCCCGATGCCGCCGCCGGGACGGGCGCGCCCCTGCGGACGCGCCTGCCCCCAGCCGGAAGGCCCGCAGCCTAGGGCTGCACGACCTCGCCGCCGGCCGCCAGGGCGGCCTTCTGGCCCTCGTAGGCGGCCCAGGCGTCCTCCGCCGAGTCGAAGCCCTCCTGCTGGATCGCGATCGCGCTCACGACGATCTGCTTGGCGCCCGCCTGGCCCTGGTCGTTGACCAGGTTGATAAGCGACACCTTGTCGAAGATCGCGGTCGTGGACTCGCCGGTGGCGAGCACCTTGCCCCAGCTGTAGGTGTGCACGGCGTAGCCGTCCTTCACCACCGGCTGGCCGACCTCTGACCAGTCGCCGCCCAGGAACTCGTAGGTGAACAGCTCGACGTTCTTGCCCTCCACCTTCTCGCCCTCCTCGTCAACGTAGGTCACATCGGCGACGGGCACGGACACGGTCGCCATGATGTAGGCGTCGACCGCGGACTCCCCGGTGTTGGTCACCTTCGGGTCCTTGGTCACCCACTGCGTGGGCACCATGTCCTGCGCGGCGTCGGGCACGCCGTCGCCGTCATCGTCGGGCAGTGCGTCCCAGCCGGGCTCCTCCACCACGACGCCTAAATCGTCGCTGGCGATCGTGAACTTGTTGACCGCCTCGTCCTCGTCGGTGAAGTACGCGAACATCCCCGTCGTGCCGACCGCGCAGGCCAGCGCGACGGCCAGCGCGGGGCGCGACCAAGTGCGCATCCGGCGCGCACGCTTCGCGCGCATCTCCTCCGGGCTCGCGCCCTTCTCCTTCTCCTCAGCCATAGCCTTCTCCTTTCGTCTCGTTGGGCATGGCGTTTATCTCCCCGGCGGCGCAGGGCCGCCGCTAAGACCTTGCTCGGGGCGCCCCGGGCGGGCTAGGCCGCCGCGGGCTCCTCGTCCCAGCCGCCCGCGGGCGATAGCGCCTCCTCTTCGGGCGCGGGCTCCTCCTCCCGCAGCTTCGGCTTCGGGGGGAAGACGAGCGTCAGCGCGAACAGGGCCGCCGCGATGGCGACGAGGACGGCCACGCAGGCGAGCTTGTGCTCCTGGTAGAACATGAGCGGCCCGCCCAGGAGCGCGATGGAGCCCTTCGTCTCGCCGAACACCTTCTCGAACGGCACGGGCGCGGCGTCCTGCAGCTCCACGGCGTCGCCCTTCGTCTGGATGGTCCGCGCCTCCCGGTCGATCGACACGACCCGGTGGCCGCAGACCTTGCCGTTGCCGAGGTGGAACGCCGCGACGTCGCCCACCGACAGGTCCTCGGGCGCCACGGAGCGGTCCACGAAGGCCAGGTCGTTCCTCCACATCGACGGCGCCATCGAGTCGGACACGACCCCGTAGGTCTGCCAGCCGGCGAGCACCGGGCCCCAGCACAGCGCCGCCAGCAGAGCGAGCGCGACGAGCTGTATCGTCAGCAGGACGGAGGCGGCCTTGCCGACGGGCCGGCCCTTGCGCCGCCAGTCGGCGATGTCCTCCTCGGGCTCCTCCTCCGGCGCCTCGCACGGGGCCGCCGCAGCGGCCGAGGCGAGGCTGCGCTCGAGGGCGGCGAGGCGCCGCTCGACGTCCGCCTTGCCTTTTCTCTTTCCCATCCGTCCTCTCCTTCCTACTTCGCCCATGCGCGGCCGCCGAACGGCTTGCCGCCGCGGGCGCCCGTCCCGGGCTTCGCGGGGGCGTTGGCGAACTCCCCGTACACCCATTTGCAGCATCCCGACCCGTCTTCGGCGGACGCGTCGAGCGTCATGAACCGCGAGTAGCTCTTCTTCGAGGGGTCCTTGGGCTTGATCCCGTCCACCTTCACGCGCTCGCCCGCTATCGCGGCGGCTATCTGCTCGTCGGTCAGCGTGACGCCTGCGACCTTGGCCCAGACCTTAAGCCCGCAGCCTCCGGCGTCCTCCCAGGCGCCCGACTCGTTGCGGCGGGTCGTGACCGACGAGCATCTGACCACGGCCCCTTTGCCGTCGGCCCCCGTGCGCACGACCTCCCGGCCGCATCGGGGGCACTTGCACACGACATGGCGGCCTGCGGCGCCGAAGCGCGCCCGGAGCTCGCTCTCCCGCCCGAAGGCGTCGGACACCAGGGACGAGGCGTACCCGGCGGCGTCGGCGACGAAGGCGTCCTCGTCGCCGAGGGCGCGCATGTCTGCCAGGCGGGCCTCCCACTCGCCCGTCAGCTCGGGGCTGGCGAGCTGCGGGGAGACGGAGGCGGCGACGGTCCGGCCGAGCTCCGTCGAGCGGATCTTCCCCTTCTCGCGGGAGATCTGGCCCGCGCGCAGCAGCTCCTCGATGATCGCGGCGCGCGTGGCGGCCGTGCCGATGCCGCGGCCCTTGAGGGCGGCGGCCAGCTGCTCGTCGTCCAGGGAGCGGCCGCACGTCTCCATCGCCGTGAGCAGCGTCGCGTCCGTGTAGGCCGCGGGGGCCTTGGTCTTGCCCTCCTTGAGCTCGAAGCGCTGCGGCGTCACGGTCTGGCCGACCTCGCACTTCGGGGGGATCGCCTGCTGCTCGGGCTTGGCGGCCTTGGCGCCGATGCGCTCGAGTGTCGCGTCCACGATGCCCTTCCAGCCGGCGTCCTCGGTGGCGAAGCCCGAGGCGGCGAAGCGGACCCTCGTGCCGTCGTAGGCGATGCCGTCTAGGGCCACCTTGCCCTCGCGCTTGCGCCAGGGGGGCGCGACGGAGGCGACGAGGCGCAGGCACACGAGCGCCGAGACGTTCCGCTCGCGCTCGCCGAGGTCGGCCCATCCGACCTCCATGAGGGTCCGCGTCGGCAGGATCGCCGGATGCCCCTCCACCTTCGAGGCGTCCGCGATGCGGTCGAAGTTTGGCTCGAAGGAAGCGCACGCCACCGGGCTGCCCTCCCCGCCGGCCAGGGCGCGCACGCACTCGCGGGCGCCGGGGACGTCCGCGGGCTCGATGTGGCGCGACGAGGTGCGCGGGTAGGTCTGCAGGCGCTTCTCGTACAGGAGCTGCGCGGCGTCCAAGGTCTGCTTGGGCGTGTACCCGAACAGCCGCGAGGCGTCCTTCATGAGCTCGTCCAGGTTGTAGGGCAGCGGCGGGCGCACCTCGGCGGGGCCGTACTCGGCGCTCGCCACGCGAAGCTCGCCTATGCGGCCCATGGCGACGGCCGCCGCGAAGGGCGCGCTGCCCAGCCGCTCGCTCGCCGCCTGCCACAGCCCCATGTCCGCCACGACCGTCCAGAAGGGCTCGGGCTCGAAGCCGGCTATCTCGGCGTCGCGGGCGGCGACCATCGCGAGCGTCGGCGTCTTGACGCGCCCGATGCTCAGGGGCTTGGACGAGGCCGAGGCGAGCGTGTAGGCCCGCGAGGCGTTCATGCCGACGAGCCAGTCGGCCTTGGCGCGGGCCATGGCCGCGGCGGCGAGTCCGTCGTAGTCCGTCCCCGGGCGCATCTGGCCGAGGGCGGCGACGAGGGCGGCGGGCTCGGTCGAGGAGGCCCACAGGCGCTCCACCGGCGCGCTCGCACCGGCGAAGGAGTAGACGCGCCTGAATATCCCCTCGCCCTCGCGGTCGCCGTCCGTGGCGCACACGATGCGGGCCGCGCGCCGGAGCAGCTCGCAAACCGTCTCGCACTGGCCCTGGACGCCCTCGCGCGGCAGAAACGACCACTCGGCGGGGACCATGGGCAGGCAGCCCGCGTCCCATTTCGCCCAGCCGTCGTAGCCGTCGGGAGGAGCGAGCTCGACGATATGCCCGGAGCACCACGTCACGGCGATGCCGTCACCCTCGAAGAACCCCTGCTCGCGGGCCCTTGCCCCGACCACGCCGGACAGCGTGGCCGCGACGGACTTCTTCTCTGTCACGTAGACGGTTTCGTAGCTCTCTCTCATGCCTTCCCCTCCGTCCTCGTCTCGCGGGAGCAGCGGCCGCCCGGCCTCATCGCCCGAACTCCGCCTGTATGGCCTTGCGCTCCTCGCGCTCGGCCTTGCGCTTGGCCAGGCGCTCGGCCTGCGCGGCGCTCTTGAAGGCGCGGGCGTCGCCCTTGGGGCTCGGCTGGCCCTCCTTGGCCTTCGGCTCGGGCTTCTCGGCGCCGGCTCCGCTGACGCGGCGCGGGCGAGCCTGCGCGTCCCCGCCCGTGCCCATGAGCGCGCGGCCCTGCCCGTCGGGGGCTCCCCACCCGTCGCGGTCGGCGACGTGGGGGTCTTTGAGATCGCGCGTCGGCTGGCCCTCGTCGCGCGCATCCTCACGCTCGGCCCAGGCCGTGCGCTCGGGCAGCTCCTCGGGCACGGGGTCCGGGGCGGGGACGACCACCTCGTCGCCGGACGGGGATGCGGGCTGGACGGGCGAGGGCTCCTTCGGCTTCAGGCGCTCGCGGGAGGCCTCGAGGTTCTGCTCGGACCGGGCCGTCCACCTCTCGAAGGGCGACATGTCGGCCCCGCTGCGGACGTACCACGACTTCGCGGAGGCGTCCCACATGGCGCCCGCCGCCTTCGCCTCGGCGCGCTGCTCGTAGGGCACGGTCAGGTAGCACTTGGCCACGGGCGCGGCGAAGGCCTCGAGCTCCGGCGACATCTTCCCGGCGTCGGCGTACCAGCGCCTCTGGGCCGGGTCGTACTTCGCCCCGGCTGCCTTGGCCCGGTCGCGCTCGGCCGCGCCGAGGACGTTGAGGTAGACCCGCTCCGCAGGCTTGCTCCACGCCTCGACCTTCGACATGTCGGACCCCTCCGGCACGTACCATCTGCGCAGCTCGCCGTCCCATCTGGCGCCGGCGGCCTTGGCCTCGGAGCGCTGCTCGTAGGGCACGTTCAGGTAGACCCTCCCGAGGGGCGAGGCGAGCTTGTCGAGCCCGTCGCATTGACGGCCCTCGCGCTGCCACCACTGCTTGGCCTGAGAGTCGTAGTCGAGGCCCATCTCCTTCGCCTGCTCGGAGCGGGACGGATCGACCTCCACGTACTGCCGCTTGGCGGGGGCGGCCCACTTGTCGTAGCGCGACGCGTCGGGCGCCCCGGCGGGCATGACCCAGCTGCCCTGGGTATCCGACCAGAAGCACCCGGCGGCGCGGGCCTCGGCCCGCTCGGCGCGGGGGACGAAGAGCTCGCGGCGCGGGCCGTAGAGCGCGTGATCGGGATGCAGGAACTCCATGAAGTCCTGCAAATCCGCGCCGCCCGGGGCGTAGAACGCGCACTCGTCGCGGTCGTAGGCCGCCCCGAGGGAGCGGACGTAGGACCGCTCCGAGTAGGCGACGTCGTGGAGGTAGAAGCGCTCCCCGTACGGCACGAAGCGGGCGATCTCGTCGCCTGGCCGCTTCGCCGGATGGGCGGCGCTCTCCGCGTCGGGTTCCCGCCACCTCGAGAATCGGGCCGCGTCGCGGGCGGGGCACGCGTAGGCGCCCCTCCCGTCGTCCCATTCGGCCCCCAGGGCGCGCACCGCCCCGGCGTCTCGCTGGCTCACGTACAGCCTGATCTTACCGTCTGCGTCGGACATTCTCTTCTCCTTACCTTCCGATGCGGTCATCTCTTCTTCCTATCCCTGGCGTGGCGCTTGGCGGCGAAGCTGAACAGGCGCGTGTCGAAGCGCCACGACACCTCCTCGCCCGCATCCGGGGCCGGCGGCTTCGGCGGTGCGGGGCGCAGGGCGCCGGGGCGCCCCGACGCCAGGGAGGCCACCCCCTCGCACGCCGAGCCCATCTCCTCGGCTATGCGGGAGCACAGCGCCTCGGCGTCCGATGCCGCCGCGGCGGCGACGCGTCCCATCTCCGCGTAGGCCTCGGACCAGGCCTGCGACCGCTCCTCG
Organism: Eggerthellaceae bacterium; assembly: GCA_910575165.1. Taxonomy (GTDB): domain Bacteria; phylum Actinomycetota; class Coriobacteriia; order Coriobacteriales; family Eggerthellaceae; genus Xiamenia; species Xiamenia aquisgranensis. The sequence continues at coordinate 17,155 of CAJTDS010000022.1, read as the reverse complement.
CCGGCACCCTCGGGCGGCGAGGATGCAGCCGCCTCGCACCTGTCGGCCATGAGGCGGCAGCCCCGCGAGACGTCGGCCAGTGATGCGCGGATCTTGTCGGCCGTGCCGCACACGGCCTTGGCCTCCTCGGCCCATCTCCTGTAGATGCGCTCGCTCTCGGCTATCTTGTCGACCAGCGCGTCGAACGACCCGGAGCCCGGCCGGCCCGGCTGGGCCGCCGTGGCGCCGGGCTTCGTCGCCGGGGCGAACTCCTCGATCTCGTGCTCCATGCTCATCCCCCCTAAAGCCCCATGACGTCGCGCGCCCACTCGCCCGATCGAAGGAAGCAGAAGGCGTAGGCGATCAGCAGCGACGGCATGGTCATGATCTCCATCGAGTAGACCGCGATGGCGACGAGGTCGCCCGAGGCCGGCGGGGTCGAGACGGCCCCCACGAAGTTGACGGTCGAGGCCATCATCGCGAAGAGCAGCGCCAGGATGAGCCCCGAGAAGACCAGGGCGACGTACTTCTTGACGAAGTTGGCCGTCATGTGGCGGCCGCCCTCCGACACGGCGAAGGCGAGCGGTATGGCCCCGAATGCCGTGAGTATGTAGATCTGGATCGACCGGACGACGACGGTCGTCACGCAGACGATGTCGCAGACGCCCACGATGACGAGCGACAGGATCGCCACGACGAGAGTGAGCATGAGGGCCGAGATGTCCGTGACCGTGTCGGGCAGGGGCGTGAACGACGCCGCCGGCAGCGACGTCGACGAGATGACCGGCAAAAACGACATCACCGTCTCGTAGACGAGGCCCATCAGGTACCAGCTCGAGTCGATGGCGGTCTTCATGAACGCGTAGGCTATGAAGACGACCATGATCTTCCACAGGTCGACGCCGGACTCCGAGGCGGAGAGATGGGACACGACCTTGACCAGCCCTGCGACCAGGAAGATCGCGAGGACCAGGTTGGCCAGCGGGACCGAGACCCGCCAATGGACGGCCTCGATGATCGGCATCGCCGAGGGGATGAGGTCGGTGAACGGCTTGGACAGGTCTGTGCCCGTCGCTATGTTGGAGAGCACCGTTGCCTCGAAGTAGAGCAGCGCGTTGCAGACCTCGCGCAGGATCGAGGCGATCCAGTCGTTGATGGGCGTAAGCGGGCTGAAGCCGAAGCTCTCCCCGGGATTCTGCTGCGCGGCGTCGATGATGGCGCCCTCGGGCGGAACCACCGCGATGCCCGACGCCGCGGGCACGTAGGCGAGGACGAGCAGCGCTGCGACCGCAAAGGACAGCAGCAGCCATCCTTTGCGGGCGCGCGCGATGCGGGCGACTGGGACGAGGAAGGCCATCACGCCACCCCCGCCCCGGCCGCGGCGCACGACACGATGCCCGTGACCACGGTGCTCGCCAACAGCGCCAGCGCGAACCCTCCCGCCAGCACGGCGGGGAGCATGCTCCTCGGCACGGTCGCGCCGCCTGCGCGCAGGACCCTCTCCGCCATGCGCTCCGCGAGCGCTTTCAGCATGTCCCTCATAGCGCGGCCCCCTTGTCCGTCTCGAAGCTCGCGGTGCCCAGCGGATGCAGGACCCGTATCCGCGTGCGCGCCCTGTTGTCTAGCTCGAACTCGAAGGCCACGGTGCGGGCCTTGTAGTCGTACTCGGCCTGGCCCTGCCACACGGCCTTCGTGGCTGTGGGGTACTCGGCCGCGGCTATCGCGGCGATGAGCTGCCCGAGCCTGGCCGTGTTCTCCTCCCCCTCGCACACGGTCGCCAGCTCGCCGGCGGCGTCGACGACCGAGAGCGACGCCGACGAGGATGCGGCGGTGTAGGAGGAGGCGTAGCGGAAGGCGCCCGAGGAGACCGTCCAGGGCTGCTCGGCCCCGGACGCCGGATGGAACCGCGAGAGCGTGACGGTGCGCTCCTCCTGGCCGAGGTCCACGACGACGAGGATCTCCTCCTCCGTCCCGGACCCGTCGGCGCGCGCCTGCTCCGACCGCTCGGCCAGGGAGACCGCCCAAGGCCATTCGACGTCGGCCATGCCGTCCTTGCGCTCGGCGGCGACCTCCTCCCCGAAGGAGAGGGTCGCGGTGCCGGTCTCGTCGGCCCACACGTTGGCTTCGAGCAACGCCGCCGCCTCGGCCTCGATCTCGGAGTAGGACGCGCGCAGCTCCTCCTGGCGCTCGGTGAGGGCGCCCTCGCGCGCCTCGTCGCCCTGCCCCTCCTCGGTGCCGGCCTCGTCGGGAATCCGGTCGGCGGCCTGGTCGGGCGCCGGGTCCTCGGCAGGGGCGACCGGCTGCTCCAGCGCGGCCGGGGCGTCGGGCTCGTCCGCGGCGTCCGATGCCGCGGGCGCCGTCGCAAGGGCCTTTGCGACGACGGCCGCGAGGACGACCGCCACGATGGCCGCGAAGGCCGCCGTGATCTTCTTCCTCATCGATCCTCCTCCCCCGTGGCCGCAGGGGCCGCGAAGCGGGCGTAGTATCCGTTCGGCCCGGTCGGCGAAACCTGGACCATCTCGGGGTATCCCCCCGAGTGGATCATGGTCCCGTCGCCGAGGTAGATGCCTATATGGCCCATCGACTCGCCGGCGTTGGGCGCGCCGTAGGTGAAGCAGACGATGTCGCCGCGCACGGCCTCGTCGGCCGCGACGGGCGTGGCGACGTCGTAGAGCTGCTGGGCGGTGCGGGCGCCCAGCAGGTCGAACCCGTTCTGCTCGAAGCACCACTTCACGAAGCCGGAGCAGTCGAAGCCCGCGGGCGTCGTGCCGCCCCACACGTAGGGCAGCCCCAGGTGCTTGTGCGCCTCCGCCACCACGGCCTCCACGCTGCCTGCGGGAAGCGATTCCGCGCCCGAGCCGGCCCGGAATATCGCGAGGTAGCGGTTCGCGTAGGCGATGCGCTGCTCCATGCGCGCGTCGCCTGCGGCCTCGATCCACAGCTGCCAGAACTCCGTGGCGCCGGCCACCGTCGTCTGCGCCTTGAACCGCTCCATCTGCAGCGGCCCCGAGAAGGCGAAGTACCAGCTCGTCTGGTTGGCCGCAGGGCCCTCGTTGGTCATCTCCGCCCACAGCCAGTCGAGCTGGACGTAGAGGTCCGACCACTCCTTGCCCCGGGAGGCGGCCCAGGCGGCCATGGCGTCGCCGCGGCCGCCGTCGACCCCGTGGCCCCACTGGCACAGACCGATCCCGCCGGCGCCTCCGGGGACCTGCTCGACCTCCGGGCGGCAGTTGGACTCCTGGTACATATTTCCCATGATCGCCGCGACGTGGAGCTGGTCTAGGCCCTTGTCGCGCAGGTACGAGGCGATCGCCCGCTCCGTGTCCGACAGGCCCTCCATGCCCCATCCCGCGCCCTCGTCGGCAACCGCGGAGGTGCATCCGGCCGTAGGCAGGAACGCGACGAGGAGGACGAGGCATGCGGCAAGGAGGACCGGCGCCAGCGCTGCCGCGGCCTTGGGAAGGACGCTGCGCGCCGCAGCGGCCGCTCCTCGGCCCGCGGCCTTGCGGGAGGCGGAGGACGCCGCGCGCACGGCGATCTTGCCGCGCGCCTCGCGCTGCCAGGCGGCCCGCGCCTGGGCGGTCCTCGCCCGCCTCGTCGCCTGCCGTCCCGCAGCAGGCCGGGCGTCCGGGCGCGCGCCGGAAGCGCGCATGGCCCGCGCGGCGCGGCCGCGGGCGAGCTCCCCTGCGCCGCGGGGCCTGCCGGCGTGGGCGCCAGGGGCCGCAGCGGCCCGAGGCAGGGCGCAGGCGGTCTCCCGGGGGCCGGCAGGCGCCAGGGCGACCTCCCCGGGCCCCCGCCCCGCGAAGGCGGGCTCGGGGACGGACGGGCGCTTGGCGCTCCAAGACCTTGCGGCGGCCGCGCGGGCGACCCGCTTCGCGGCGGTCACGGAGCGCCCGACCAGCTCGCGGGAGGCATCGTCGCCGTCGGAGAGGGAGCCGGCTTCGGCGGGCTCGGCAGGGGCGGCGGCCTGGAGCACCGAGGCCGGGAGGCGGCGGGCCTTGGACCCGAGAGACCCCTCCCCCCGCCCGACCTTCCCGTCGGGGCGCTCGGCGATCAGGCCGGCCGGGCGCGATGCGCGGCGGCACGCCCTCGCCCCGGCCCGTCCGGGCTCGCGGGCGGCCTCGCCGAGGACGACGCCGCGGCGGTCCCGGGCGTCCAAGCCTGGCACGCGCGGGCCCTCCTCGCGCATCAGCTCGGATCGGCCGAGGCGGCGTTCCTCCTTCATCATGTGGGATGCGCGCGAGGCCATGCCCTACCCCCTGTCCGCCTGCGCGAGCTTGTACGGGTCGGTGTTCCAAACCTCGTACAGGATGTTGTCCTTGGGGATGCGGTTCGACATGGCCACCTTCACGCCGTCGGCGACGACGAGGCCCGTGCCCGCGTCGGCGGACTCGCCGATCAGGTCGGCCTGGGTCGCGGAGAGGCGGAACATCTGCGCGATGGTCGACGCGTCCCGCTCCGACATCGGGAGGAAGACGAACAGCGACGAGTTCTGGAACATGTTCGTCGCCCGCGAGTGCCGAAGCACGCGCTCGGGCAGCTGCGTGACGCAGATGATGTGCAGGCCGAACTTGCGCAGCTCCGCGAAGTAGCTCTCGAGGATGCGGATGGCGGCGGCGTTGTCGAAGAGGATCTGGACCTCTTCGAGCACCAGGTAGGTCGGCTTGCCCGTGCGGCGGTTGCGGAAGGTGCAGGTGCGCACGAACTGCAGGGCCGAGAGCATGGCCAGCGTCTGCATCTGGGTGCCGACCTCCGCCATGTTGTAGACGTTGAGCTGGGGGGAGGCTTTGAAGTTGGTCTCGCGGGCGAACGAGTCCATCGACCCGTGCACGAAGATCCGCCACGCGTCGGCCAGGCCCTCGGCGTAGCGGTTGCCCTTCGCGGCGGCCGCGGTGAGCGCGTCGTGGAACTCGACGAGCGTGGGGCGCGAGGGCGTGCCGACGTAGGGCGCGTAGGTCTCGATGAGGCATGCGTCGATGACGGAGCGAGCCTGGAGGGGCAGCTCCTCGCCGATCACCGACTCGCAGAGGGCCAGGAAGAAGTCGATGTTCTCCCGGACGACCTGCTGCGTGAGCCCTCCTGTAGCATCGGAGATTCCCAGCGGGTTGATCGCGTCCTCGCGGCCGGGCCCGAAGGTCCCCACGGCTGCGCCGAAATCGCGGGCGAGCTGGATGTACTCGCCATGGAAGTCGAAGACGTGCCACTGCGGGCAGCGCGGATCGGGGTTGCGCCACTCGCCGGTCTCCAGGTCGCGCTCGGTGCGCGGATGCTGCAGCAGCGAGTAGGACAGCAGCGTGTTCATCTCCATGCCCTTGCCGGACCCGGTCTTGCCGAACACCCAGGCGTGCGGCGACTTGAGCTCGTCGGGATCGACGAGGATGTCCTCGCCGGAGACCGTGTCCGTGCCGAGGAGCAGGGAGCGCGACGGCTCGTCATGTATGTTCTGGCTCGCGAAGGGCACCATGGCGGCGCCCTCCGCGGTCGAAAGCGAGCGGTAGCGCTTGTCCAGTATCGGGCGCGCCAGCGGCATGGACGAGGCGAGCGCCTGCTCCTGCTGCAGGGGCATCGGCACGAGGTCCAGCGACCAGACCGAGGCCTCGTCGACGAGCATCTGCTCGTAGACCGCCAGGCGCTCGCGGCTCTCGGCGAAGACGGCGACGAAGCCCTGGAACCAGGATATGTTCTGGTCGTCGTTGCGGATGTGGTCCAGAAGGTCCCGGGCCTCGTCCTCCTTCTCCTCGAGGGCGGGGGGAAGGCGCGTCGGGTCGCCGCCCGACTTCGCCACGGACTGGGCGTAGCTGTTGATGGCGGCCTGGGCGACGTTGATGTTGGTCCGCACGCGCTCGACGATCTCCCTCTTGGGCTGGGGGCGGAAGAGCAGCGATATGTTCATGGGAATCGGAAGGGACCGTATGGAGCGGACGGCGTTGTCCGACAGGTCGGACCCGAAGTCCTTGATCTGGAACACCTTGACCACCCGGGTGGGCAGGACGAGGTGGTCCCGCATGAGCTTGTCGGCGGGATCGTAGGCCGCCCAGGCGGGCGCAACGTACTCCCGCGCCCGCGTCCTCGAGCGGACGAGGGAGCGGTAGTCGAGGAAGAACGGCGCCTCGGGCCCGTTGAGGAGCACGTGCTCGATCCGGGCGCGCTCGACGCCCGTGAGGACCTCCGCAGTCGATCCGAGTCGGGAGAACAGCGGTGCCAACGCCTCGAACTGGGTCCGCAGCATCCTGTCGGCCTGTGCGCTGTCGGCTGCTGCGACCGAGAATGACAGCAGGTTGCGGCGGTCGAACTCGACCCGGCCCTTGCGCTGGCGCTCCGCCAGGATGTCGTTGAGCGCGACCGCGTAGTCGGCGTTGGCGCCGACCTCGGGCAGGTAGCGCTCCTCCCGGCGGGTGAGCGTGGGCATGTTGAGCAGGTTGAGCTGGTAGCACCAACCCGGCGCGAAGGAGGCGTGGACGGCCGACCAACGGTCGTAGATCTCGTCTTTGATCTCCTTGCGCTCGTGCTCGTACGACAAATCGCGGAACGAGACCGTGCGAGAGAAGACGCCCGGCGCCGTCTCGGCCAGGCCGTCCTCGTACATGAGTGAGAACCCGACGAGGTCGCCCGTGGTCACCGACGCGCCGTCGCCTGCGGCCCTGCGGGCCTCCTGCTCGGCCTTGCGCCTTGTCGTCCTGGCGGGCTTGCCGGGCTCGGTCTTCTCGGGCACCTCCGCCGGCCGGGCTGCAGAAGCCTTGCCGAGCTTCGGGAGGACGATTCCGAACAGCTTGCCGCCGCGGGTCGGGGACGGCGCGTCGGAATCAGCGGCCGCGCCGCACGAGGGGCAGAACGACGCGTCGGCAGGCAGCTCCCCGCCGCAGGCCCTACAGGGCCTCGCCGCCTCCTCTTCCCTCGTCTCCCTTGCGTCCTCTGCATCTTTTTTTACGATCGCGCTCACGCGTGCGCTCCTCTCTGACCGACTCCACCGTCTCGGGGCTGCACTCGCGCCCCCGGCGGGAGACCTTCCTCCGGTATGTCTTCGCGGGATTCGTGGCCGCCAGGGCGCGGGCTTCGGGCCCGTCCTCTAGGTTCGGGACCTCCTCGCCCGCCCACACGACGACAGGCCCCCTCTCCTCGATGTCGAGCCAGCGGCCGGCGGCCTCCGTGGCGGGCATCCCGGCCACGGGCACCCACCCGGCGGCGAGGCCGGGGAGCGCGGCGGGCATAGCGATGGTCACGGCCATGTAGGGAGGCACGGGCAGCAGGTAGGAGACGACCGCGAAGGCCGCGGCGAGGCAGGCTGCCGCCACCGCGGTCCCGGCGAGCTGGCGCGCCGTGAACCCACCGAGCCGGCGCCGCTCGTAGTTGAACAGGTCCTGGTGGACCCTGATAGAAGACACAACAGACCCCTAGATGGCGATCGAAAGGTCCTGCGTCGCGATATAGGCTCCGCCGGCGGCGAAGGCCGCGGCGGCGATGATACAGCTGATCATCATGGCCTCTCCGCGAGCCCCCATCGTGTCGTTGACCTTGCCGGCGGCAAACAGCACGATCGCTGCCAAAACGCACAGAATTGACGCCGTACCGCAGATGCCGGACAGCATGGTGTTTACAGACTCCATTTGCTCCTGCCTTTCGCTATTCGTGAGCCCTTGTGCCGGCGGTGCCCGTGGAATAGGCGAGCGCCGACTTCGGCTGTTTCTGTAAGTCCTGCCCTTTCGCTCGAAGCACAGAGTTCCATGCAAAAGACGCCCTGTGCTATACTCTTCGCCGCAGGCAGAGCTACTCTGTTTGCTATTCGTGAGCCCGCGGCTGGGCTGCTCCTCGGTGGAACCCGCGTTGCCGATTACGGCGGCGAGGGCGAGGGCGGCGCAAAGGCTGCGGGCCGTCCCATCTCCCCCCTCACCTCCTCCTCGACGCCCTCTGCGGCGGAGGCTCGTGCTCCGTCGGCAGATGCGCCGGGGCACCTACGGCGGGCTGCGCCGGGCCATCGCGCGTGCCCTCCACGAACTCCCTGACATCCAGCCGACCGGCATGCGCCGCCGGGGGCATCCGGAGCGATCGGGCGAAGTCGGGCAGAACGAACCGGAACAGCGGGTGCGCCGTCGGGTCCTGCTTGGCATCCTCGCAGGGCAGATGGTTGTAGATGAAGACCAGCATGCTGCCCGTGTCGAGCTGCTGGAGCTGGGAGGGGGTCCTCACCCGGCGGGCCGACGCCGAGAGCGACTCCGAGCTGTCCGCGAACAGCGACGAGCCTTTGAAGCTGTGCTGCAGCACCTGCGTGAACACGGTCTCGTCGCCGATCTTCTTGCTGACCATCTCCAGCGTCTCCTCGGACTGGGCGCCGAGGAAGCACATCGTCGAGCAGCAGTCGAAGATCGACTGGGCGTTCTTCTCGCCGTAGCGCTCCTGGAGCTGGGACTTGGATTGGAGGTACAGCGAGATCGACACGTTGCGGGAACGCACCACCGCCAGCGCGCGGACCAGGCACGGGACCATGCCGAGGTTGGCCGCCTCGTCCAGGATGAACCGGACGTGGCGCGGCAGGCGCCCGCCGTGGCGGGAGAACGCCCGCTCCATGCACGAGTCGATCGCCTGCTGCATGACGAGGGCCGCGATGAACTCGAAGGGGTTCTCGGTGTCCTGGAATATCAGGAACACCGCATGTCCCCGCCCGGGCTCGCCGAGGCGGTCGAGGTGCACCTCGTCGCAGGAGAGCATCTCCCGCACGTCCTGGCCCATGATGTCGACACAGGCGGCGTAGGTCGATATGACCACCGAGCGGTACGTGTCCGCCGCCGAGTTTGCCAGGGCTCGGTAGCACTTGACCGCGAGGGAGCGGTCCCTCTTGTGCGGCAGGCTGTCGAGCGGCTCCCAGTCGCCGGAGACCGCATCGCCCGGCTCGGGCCTCTCGCCCTGGGACGCTCCGCCCGCGGGCGGGTCCGACCTCCAGATATGGCCGTACTCCCACCCCTCCATGCGCTCGGAGGTGCACGACGGGTCCGACGGGTCGCCGGAGTCCGGCATGTCCTCGTCGATCATGTCTACCATGCACGGGATGGTCACGTACCTGTACCCGGAGGACGGGTAGTACCTCTCGAACAGGTAAGAGATCTTGCTCATGAAATGCAGCTTCTTGCAGTTCTCCCAGAAGGGGTCCTCCGCCTTGCCGTTGGGGTCGTGCTTGGCGCCGAGGTTCTTGGTCAGGGCGTTGACCACCTTGGCGAGCGCCACGGGGTCCGGCACGCACATCGCCTTGACCTCGATCGGCATCTCGAGCCACGACACGCTCGGACCGTCCTCTCCGGCGGCGGGCAGGTCTATCTCCCAGGCGAACTCCGAGTCCCGGGCGTCGCCGCCGTTGGAGGCGCGGAAGGGCTCGGGCGCGGAGGAGACCGCCTCGTAGTCCGGCATGAGCCAGTCGATGCGGCGGTCCAGGGCGAAGCCCACGCGGACCGAGGGCACCTCGGCGGGGGCGCGGTTCGCAACCGCGATGCGCAGGACCGCGCGGGTGCGGCGGAAGGAGAAGTCGGCGACCTCCGGGGGAAGGGACGCGTCCGGAGACCCGTCGGCGGAGCCCTGCCTGAGCATGTCGGCGGCGCTGCGCTCCTCCACGGACGGGTACAGCGCGAACGTCACGGAGACGGGCCCGAGGGACTGCTCGACGACCGTGGGGCCGTCGGAGGGCGCCTCCACGGGGCCGGCGGGGGCGCTCGGCTCGAGCGGGCGGCCGTCGACGCTGACCGTCGGCAGGGCGAAGGGCACGTCCTCCAGGTCGCACACGTCGACCCAGCGCGGCGGGATGGCGGCGAGGGGGTTGTAGCGGTGCGACGCCTTGAAGTCCACCGTGTTGATCACGGAGACCTCGTAGCCGGCGTCCAGGTACATCTGGCCGCAGTCGCGCAGGTTGTCGCCCTTCGGGTCGGAGTGCACGACGTCGTAGCCTCCCCCCAGCCCTTCGCGGGCCAGCGCCGCGCGGCGGCGCTCCCATGCGGCGTCCTTGCGCGCCTGCGAGCGCTCCCAGCCGCGGGGGTCCACCCTGCGGCGCGCCCCCGAGGCCGCGGCCAGCAGCCCCGGCGCCTCGGGGCGCAGCGCGGCGCCGACGGACTGGAGCAGGTCGGGGATGACGCAGTTGTAGGTCTTCCCCAGGCCCGATATGCCCAGGGTTATCGTGTTGAGGTTCTTGGCGTACTGCCGCCGGCGCAGGGCCGGCGTGGTCGCGTCGAGGACGATCCCGACGTGCTGGGAGAACATGATGTTGTTCATGGCGTGCCGCTCGTCCATGAGGTCCGACATCTCCCCCTTGCGGGCCAGGCGGGCGTCGCCGTGGGCGGCGTCGGTGTCGATGTTGTGCCGCTGGCCGCGTACCGCGGTGGCGGCGGCGAGCAGGAGTATCGCCCCCGCCGAACTTGCGCCGCCGGCGAGGACGACCGGGTCGTCCCACGCTATGGCGAGCGGGGAGGCGAGCACGGAGGCGAGGCCGCCGCCCGCGAGCGAGGCGAGGATGCCGGTTGCGTATCCCGGGGTCCCGACGCCGAGCGTGAGGATGCGCGCCGAGGCGAGCCCGATAAGGGCCGCCGCCGCGGCGAGGGCGGCGAGGCGGGATGCGGTCTTTCCTGCGGGCGCGGCCAACCTAGAGGCTCCTCTCCCTGTCCTTGTCGCGCGAGAGGGCCGACGCCGCCCGCTCGCGGGCGGCCTGCTCGAACACCTTGCGGTCCTGCGCCGGGCTCGCCGCGCTGTCGCGCTTGACCTCCCGTGCCGGGGATGCGTCCTCGGCGGGGCGGGAGGCGGGACGGACCGCTGCGGCGGGGCGGGGGCCGCGGGCGGAGGCCGCCGCGCGCAGCCCCTTGTCGTACACCGCCTGGAGGCGGGAGGCGGGCATGGAGCGGAGGCCCTCGAGGGCGGCGCGGATGCGGGGCTCGGCGTCGGCGAAGGCCTCGGCCGAGACCGTGATGCGGGCGCCGCCGTCGGGGAGGTACTCCGCGACGTAGGCGAAGCCCGACTCGCGGAACGCCTCCTCGAGCAGGACCAGGGCCTCGTCGTCCACCTCGGCGACCAGCACGTCGTCGAGGGCGGGCTCGTCGCGGCCGGAGACGGGCATCGGGGGCTGCTGGCCGAGGGCTGCCAGGGCGCTGTCTGAGAAGGAGAACCTGTCGCGGGACATCCCCTTGACGTTCGCGACGAGACCGTCGACGAGCTCGGCCACGGCCGGCATGTGCCCGCCTGCGACCTCGAAGGCCCATGCGTCTGGCTCGCCGGCGACCGAGAGGAGGCTGGCGGCGTAGCCTCCCTCGCCGAGCAGGGCGTCCATCTGCTCGCGGAACAGCGAGCAGTCGGCGTCCCAGGACACGCAGGCGAGCGTGAACACGGCGTTGCCGTCGGCGCCGGGCTCGAAGTTGGCCTCGGTCACCGCGGCGCGGCGGGAGGCGATCGCGGCCTGCACGTCGCGCATCTGGTCGCGCGACACAGCGTCGGAATCCCCGCCCGCCTGCCGCACGCGGGCCTCGGTGAGCTCGGCCGCGCCGGCGCTGCGCTGGCGGATAGTCTTGGCGCGGGGGTCGCGGCGCAGGCGGCGGGCCGCCATGCGCAGGATCGCCTCGGCGGCGCGCGTCGCCTGGCGCAGCTCTTCCTGCGCGGCCTGGTCTCCTACATCGGACATATGCCCTCCTTACGCTCCGGCGCAGGCGGCGGGCGCGCCGAGCAGCTCGGCAGCCCTTGCCGTCATGCAGGCCTTTATCTCGTTGACGCACTCCATCGCGGCACGCGCGGCGGCAAGCCCTCCCTGGGCGGAGACGATTCCCCCGACCGCCCGGTCGTAGGCCGCCTTGAGGGCGGCGTACTCGGGATCTCGGGCAAGGACCGCGTCGCGCTCGGCCTTGCGGGCCGCAGCCTGCTCGGCCTTGCGGGCCGCAGCCTGCTCGGCGGCGGCGAGCTGGGCCGCGCGGCGCTGCTCGGCCTGCTGCTTCCTGCGGGCGCCCTCGATGCGCTCGGGGACGTCCCGGCGCAGCGCGACCTGCAGCTGGCGCAGGTAGCGCCAGTCGGTCTCGCCCGAGGCGTCCCTGTGGGACGGGTCGGCGGCGTAGGCCGCCAGGTAGCCCCCGTAGGCGTCGGAGATCTCCTCGGGCGCGTAGCCGGCCGAGAGGAGGTCCGACAGCGCCGAGATGGCCTCGGCGGTATGCTTATGGCCTGCGGCATGCCGCTTCGCGGCGGGGCAGGCGCTCCAAAGCTCCATGAAAAGGTCGGCTGCGGCCTCGCTGCCGAGCGTGCGGACGGCGAGCTCGCGGATCCCCTCGTCGGAGAGGGAGCCGCCCTTCTTCGCGGCCAGCGCCATCATGCGCGCATGCTGCTTGCGGGCCTCCGCGTCGGCGGAGAGGAGCAGGCCCGCGCGGACGAGCTCCTCGGGGGTCTCCCCCATTGTCGCGGGCATCGATTCGACGTCCGTGATGATGCGCTTGCACCCCATCGAGCGCAGGACGCGCTCGGCAACCGCGCCCGATACCGGCTGCTCGAAGCGCACCCACACGGCGCGGCCGAGGCCCTTCGTGCCGCTGGCGCGCTCCTCCCAGAGCTGCCCGCGGGCCATGAGGCCGAGGCGCTCCAGATGCTGGACGCGGCGGCCGATTGTTTTGGGATGGGCTATGAAGAGCTGCGCCATCCCCTCGCAGCTAAAGCGCCAGCCCTTCGGCAGGCTCGTTACCCACGTGTAGATGCACCACCAGGACATTTGCATCCTGATTAGGCGGTTTATCTTCCTGTTTACGTAGAACACGTCGGAGTCGCCCACCTGGCGGGCGACCTGCTCGTTGGTGACGCTGTAGACGAGCACGCTCTCCGTGCCCGCTTCCAGCTCGGCCACGCCGTCGCGAACCCGGCAGGATGCGGCGGGCCTTGCGGGGGCGTTGCCCCTGTTGCGCTTCCTGCTCATCGCGCCACCTCGATAAGCGCGTAGGTGCTGTCGGGGATCGAAACGATGTCCGAGTCCTCGTCGTAGGCGACCAGCCCCGCGCCCTCGATGAGCCTTATAGCACGGCGGACGGCTTCGGGGCTGTCGAGCAAGGGGAACTCCTCCTGCTCGTACACAGCCTGCGCCGGGTACTCCGCGCCGATCCGGCGGTTTATCGAGTCTGAGATCATGAGACCGAGAAGGAACATCGCGTCCCCGCGGAGGCGGATTCCGCTCCGCAGGAGCTTCATGTACAGATGAGGGAAGGCGCTCTCGGGGACGTGCGTCCATCCCTTGTATGTTTTGACGGCTGATTCGCGAGGCGCGGCCTTGCTTTTCGCCCTGGAATGTGTATGCTTTGCCATAGCGCGTCATCTCCTAACTGAGGCGCGTTAACGCCCGCCGCGGTTACGGCCGCAGGCGGGGGCAAGCGGGGGCCCGGCATCCACCGGCAAAGTAGAGCACCAGGCTCCCCGCTCTTTCTATTGCGGGACGGGCGTACCCGTCCCTGGGCAGCGTCTTCGGGAATCGCGGGGCGGCGACTTACACCCCGATGACGCGAACCGTCGCTTTTGCTTGATACGCAAGGCACTTGCGTTTAGGCTCCGGATAAGTCGGGCCTCACGTATCGTGCCGACATGTTACCGCGCTGCAGCTATTTTGCAACCGAGGCGCATGTCGGCTCAGCGGTACGGGGCGTTGACATCCGCGAGCCGGTGCTATATTCTTTTTGGCTCGTTTTTCTCCGTGCCGCTCTATTTCGTACACTTGTTCGAAAGGAGCAGCCATGACCGACCATCCAGACCTTCTCCACGACGGAGAGCCCGCCGAAGCGGGCACCATCGCCCGCTTCTTCGAGCGGGAGTTCGTCCCCTACCTGTACGACACGGCATCCGACAGGGTGCGCGAGGCGCTGATGAGCACGATGCGCCTGCACGTGCTCCCCGTCGCGGGCGGACTGTCGGTAGCGGGGACGACCCGCGCCGACGTCCAGGCCGTCTGCAAGGCGCAAAGCGACGGGGAGTCAAGCACGGCCTGCAGGAACGCCCTGCACGCTCTGTTCGAGTACGCGATGCACAAGGGCGTCAGGCGCAACAACCCCGCCTCGATAGCGAGGATAGACAGGATGGATCGAGCGACTCGACCGAGATGCCTCTACCTTCCCACGTTCCGCCAGATCGAGACGTTAATCGACCTCGCTTCGGCGAAGAGGGCGCAGCCCGCGGCCGCACTGTCCATCGCTCTCGGCTACGGCTGCGGGCTCACGCTGAAGGCGATGAAATCCCTGCGGTGCGAGGGGCTGGACCTCGTGCGGCTGAGGATCACGCTCGGGAAGGAAGGGTGCCTCCCCGTCGTCCCCTCGATTGCGGCCAGGCTCGCCAAGATCGCCCCCCAGGGCTGCGAGTACGTGCTCTCGGGCAGCGGAGGGGCCCCGTACGACACCGCGAGCGTGAGGCATGCGCTCGACAAGTTCTGCCTGAGCGAGAAGCTGCCCCCCGTCGACTTCGACGCCATGCGGGAGAGCTTCGCATCCGCCCTGCTCAACGAGGGGGCGACGAGCCACCAGGCCGCCCTCTACCTCGGCGTCGCTCCCAAGGTCGTCAGGGCGATGGCCGAGCGCGGGGACAAGCGGGCCATGGAGGCCGCCATAGGGGTGACCCCGCTTCGGTAAGGTTTGACCATGCATCAAACCGAGAATCTGCAGGTAATATGGAGAGTCGGGAAAAATTCCCGACTCTCCCGACTCGCGGGAGCCGGCGAGAGAGACGGAGGAGCCTGCTCGCGAAGCTGGCGATGCAGGGGCGAATCGCGACGGTCTTATCAGACAACCTGTCGAATATCACCAGGTAAATGATTGTTTTCGCCTTCGATTTGCAGCTCCTGGCCGCAACGAAAAAGCCCGGCGGTCTGACCGTCGGGCTGTCATCTCGTGGTGCTCCGTCGGCGACTCGAACGCCGGACCTTGGGATTAAGAGTCCCCTGCTCTACCAACTAAGCTAACGGAGCGATTCGCTTGCTCAAGCAGCGGTTGACTAGTATAGCCAACATGCAATGCCTTCGCAAGATGAATTGTCAAAAAAGCTGGGGTGGGTGAAGGGACTTGAACCCTCGATCTCCAGAGCCACAATCTGGCGCCTTAGCCAACTAGGCCACACCCACCATAACGCAAGGAGATAGTATATGGCATCCCGAAAGCCTGCACAAGATGCAATTTTCCGAAGATGCCATATTCCCTCAACGTTTCACTACGTAGCCTACATCTTCTCCGGAGCCGACACGCCCAGCAGGTTCAGGCTGAGGGCCAGCACGATGCGGGTGGCGTCGGCCAGGGCCAAGCGGGCGCCGCGCACGGGCTCCTCCTCGCTTAAGATATGGCAGCTGGTGTAGAAGGAGTGGAACAGGGCTGCCAGGTCCTGGGCGTAGTGGGTCAGGCGGAAGGGCGCGCGGTCGCGGGCGGCCTGGGCCACCAGCGCGGCGAACTCGTCCATCTTGCGCATAAGGGCAAGCTCGGCCGGATGGGTGAGGCAGGACAGGTCGGCCCCTTCGGGAACCAGCTTCTTGGCCAGCTCGTTCATGGAAAGCTCGCCGGCTTCCACGGCGCGGGCGTCGGTGGGGTCTGCGGCCTTGCGCAGCAGCGAGCAGATGCGCGCATGGGCGTACTGCACGTAGTACACCGGGTTGGAGTTGTCCTTCTTCTTCGCCACCTCGATGTCGAAGTCGATGGGCTGGTCGGAGCTGCGGGAGAGCATAAGGTAGCGGGTGGCGTCCACGCCCACCTCGTCCACGAGCTCCTCCAGCGTGACCATCTCGCCGGTGCGCTTGGACATGCGCACGGCCTCGCCGTCGCGGTACAGGTTCACCAGCTGGCCCAGCACCACTTCCAGGGCCCCGGGCCATCCCCAGGCCTCCAGCATGCACTCGCAGCGCTTGATGTAGCCGTGATGGTCGGCGCCCCACAGGTCGATCAGGTGGTCGAAGCCGCGCTGCATCTTGTCGTAGTGGTAGGCCACGTCGCTCATGAAGTAGGTCATCTCGCCGTTGGCCTTGATGAGCACGCGATCCTTCTCGTCGCCGAGCGCGCTGGACTTGAACCAGGTGGCACCGTCCTTCTCGTAGACGTAGCCCTTGTCGGCCATGGCGGCCAGGCTGCGCGACACGGCCGTCTCGCCGGCCTCGTCGGGCACGTAGAGGCTGCGCTCCGAGAACCAGCGGTCGAAGGTGGTGCCCATGCGGCCCAGGATGTTCTTCTGCAGGTCCAGCATCTCCCGGTAGGCGATCTCGCGGAAGGCTTCCATGCGCTCCTGGTCGGACATCGACTCGTACTTGTCGCCGTCGCGCTGGATGATCTCGGCAGCGATGTCGCCCACGTAGCTGCCGCCGTAGCACTGCTCGGGCATCTCCACGTCATGGCCGAGCTGCTGCATGTAGCGCACCGACACGGAGTTGCCGAACACGTCCATCTGGGTGCCGTGGTCGTTGATGTAGAACTCCTCGTACACGTCGTAGCCAGCATGGCGCATGACGCGGGCCATGGCATCGCCCAGGGCGGCCCAGCGGCCGTGGCCCACGTGCAAGGGCCCGGTGGGGTTGGCGGAAACGTACTCCAGGTTCACCTTGCGCATCCCCTCGTCCACGGTGCCGCGGCCGTAGCCCTCGGCTTCCTCGCGCACGGTGCGCACGACGGTTTGCAGCACGCTGTCGCTCAGGCGGAAGTTGATGAAGCCGGGGCCGGCGATCTCGGTGGAGGCGATCACGGTATTGGCCGGGATATGCTCCACGATGACCTGGGCGATGTCGCGCGGCGCCTTGTGGGCCTGCTTGGCCAGGCGCAACGCCACGGTGGACGCCCAGTCGCCGTTGCTCTCGTCGCGGGGTCGCTCCAGCGAGGGGTCGGGGATCTCCTGGACGGCAAGGGAGCCATCCTCAACGGCGGCGGTCAGGGCCGCACCGACCAAAGACTCGAGTTGCTCGCGTATTTCCATGGTGTCTCTCATCCTTCCATGCAGGCTCAGCAGAGCCAGAATCCGTCTGGCAGGCGCACGGGCGCCCCTGTGCATATCCGCGGATTGTACCACCGTCGCAGCTTTTCCGTCACCACCTGCACCTACTCCACACGTGGATGCGCAGGGCGGCAGAGGCGCGTTAATTTTCATTGTCAGCCGAACACCTGCCTCTTTTCGACATCTTTTCTCATACTCAGCCGAACGCGTACGGTTGAGTATGGAGGCCGCGGCGATCGTGCGGCGGCCC
>CAJTDS010000021.1 GCA_910575165.1 Eggerthellaceae bacterium | reverse complement strand
TCCTGCATCGAGGAGATCGCCTACCGCAAGGGCTTCATCGACCGCGAGCAGCTCAAGCGCATCGCCTCGACGCGCTCCAACAAGACCAAGTACGGCCAGCACCTGTTCCTAATCTCCAACCAGGAGCAGGACGAAAACGCCTGAGCCGTACCCGTCCAGCTTCGATTACGCGATTGGTGCGCGGTGTTATTCCAAGAAGAACTATGTATGGCCGAAGGGAAAGCGGATGAGGAAGATAATCGTATTAGGAGCGCTGGGTCACCTGGGTGTGTATACCGTCGATTATTTGACAGAAAAACTCGATGGACAGAAGTACGAGATTGTTGCAACGGGAAGGAGAGATTCGTCTTTTTTCGACTCGCGCAACGTGAAATATGTTCGCCTCGACATAACAAAGAAAAGTGATTTCGATAAGCTTCCGAAAACTGACGTATATGCCGTAGTGCATCTGGCCGGCGCTCTGCCTGCTTACCTGAGGAAGGACGACCCGGAACAGTATTTCCAGGTCAATACGGTCGGTATGCTCAACGTTCTCGAGTATTGCAGAGCCGTGGGAGTCAATAGAATCGTGTACGCTCATTCGTGGGCCGATCAAATGGGCTACCTGCCGGAAAAAGAAGTGCTGTCTCCCGCTCTCCCGCGGAATCCCATTTTCACGGGAGATCATGCGATTTACTCAATCTCCAAGTGCGCTGCCGTTGATTTGGCAGAACACTATCACCAGGAATATGGGATCAGTAATTTTATACTGAGGTGCCCGAACATCTACATGTATCATCCAAATGCTGAATATATCAAGGACGGCGTTTTGCAAACAAGTCCTTATCGGAGGCTAATTGCCCAAGCATGCGCGGGGGATGACATCGAAGTTTGGGGGGATCCGCAGAGCGGAAAGGATTTTCCCTATGTCAAAGATTTTTGCCAGCTGCTTTACAAAGCGCTGCTTTCGAACAGGGATGGAGGGACGTACAACGTCGGCACGGGCGTGAAAACCTCTTTGGCTGATCAGGTGACGATGATTATCGACGTATTTTGCGACCCGAAGAAAAAATCCAACATCGTTTATAGGCCAGAGATGCCTAATGGATTCGATTACGTTATGGACATTTCTGCCGCACGTCGAGAGCTAGGGTATGAGCCCGAGTTCGGGTTTCGTGAGTATTTGGAGGATTTCAAGGCGGAAATGAAATCTGACAGATTCGCAGGGATTGATGGGCTCTTAATCATGGAGAAGAATCGCGGGAAAATCAGTTTTGTGATCCCTTGCTATAAGAGCGAGCGGACGATACGGCAGGTTGTAGAGGAAATTCGCTCGGTGTGCGAGTCGAACGGTATCGATCACGAAATCATAGCGGTATGCGATTGCTCGCCAGACAACGTGTTTGCCGTTCTTGAAGCACTTGTCGCAGAGGGAGTTGTGAGCAAGGCCGTGCTTTTGGCGAAGAACGCCGGGAAAAACAATGCTGTACTTGCCGGTTTGAGGGAAGCGTCAGGCTCGTTGTTCGTCGTTCTCGACGACGACGGCCAATGTCCCGTCGATAGCGGGCTGCTGAATCTTATAAAACCCGTTGCCCAAGGTATATCCGATGCATCTTATGCTGCATACCCAAAGAAGAAGCAAAGTGCGCTTAAAAACTTCGGTAGCTCGCTCAACGGTCTGATGGCGGAGAAGATAATAGGCAAGCCGAAGGGGTTGCAGATTTCGAATTTTGTTGCGTTCAACTTGCTCGTGAAAGAGCAGATCGTCAAGTACGAGGGGCCCTATGTGTACCTTAGCGGTCTCATTCTAAGAGCTACGTCCAGAGTGGTAAATATTGAGATGGAGGAGAGGAAAAGGCTGTCGGGGTCGACCACGTTTACCATCAGCTCGATGATCGACCTTTTGATGAGTGGTTTCACTTCGTTCTCAATTTTGCCCGTTTTGCTGTTGCCCATATTTGGCTCTGCTTTATCCCTCGTTCTTGCGACGTTGGTCGTAGTTCTCGGGTTGCTACCCGGCGCAATTGAGCATTGCGGTTATATTCTTCTGCTATCGGTTCTGCTGCTTGTTGCAGTGCTGTTTGCATCGATGCTTGTGATTGGTGAGTACGTTGGCCGTTCGTACATGTGCCTGACGGGAATGCCTCAGTACGTAGTCAGATTCGTCTGCTCAAAACCGTAATGTAGCGACTCAGTGGCCAAACACCAAAGACAACCATTGAACCGCGGAAAGGACGATTCGTCTCGTAGTAGATGGATTGTGTCTGCATTGACCACGATCGTGGTGTTCGCGGCCATCGTTGCCGCATGTGGCGTGTTCTTTTTTGCCAATGACGATGTGGGTATTCAGAACATTCTTGCAGGGATTACCCCACCTGAGCCCGAACCGCATGCCGTTTTCGTCAACTACGTGTCTTGTCTGGTCGTATCCTGTCTGTTCGATGGGTTCCCAGGTGTTCCGTGGTGGACGGTTTACCAATTTTTTGTACTGTTTTGCTCGGGGGTTGTTACACAGTACTGTATTCTTACTGTACTCTCGACTAGGTGTTTCAAGCGATCGTTTCGCTGTTCGAGATTGCTCGTAGCTGTTCTTTCGTCAGTAATCCTTTTCTCGTTGTTTCTCTTTCCCGTGTGCCGTCCTCAATTTACTATGACGGCAAGCTATGCCGGCTCTGCTGCTATCCTATGGGTGTATACGGCAACGGGGAGTATGACTTCTAAGCGCAGGGTCGTCAGTATCGCTCTGCTGCTACTCGTCTTAGGTTTTTGCACAAGGTCAATATGTGCGGAACTCTGCCTTTTGTTTCTGTTAATGTGTGCTGTCCTGCGCTGCTTTGTTTGCCGTGAATTACCTCTCAGACTCGCCCGAATAAGAAGCTTCGTCGTAGGCTCCGTTGATTTTCAAGCTGTCGCTGCTGCAGCATGTGCCTTTATGCTCCTAGCGATAACCCACGCCGTCGCCTACTCATCCAATGAATGGGTTGAGTTTGACAAGGTTAATAGCTCACGTTCCTCGTTTATGGACTATAGCCACGATGGATTTGAGGCTAATCCAGAGCCCTATATCGAGGCAGGATGGGACGCTAACCTTGCAACGCTTGTTTCTAATTGGTATTTCATGGATTCTCGCGTTGACTCCGATTCCTTCGAATCGATTTACGTCGCAACAAAGCACGAATGGAACGCGGAAACTTCGTTCGTCGTACAAGCATTAGGGAAAACAGGACCATTTTCTAACCGAACGGCTGTTGCGTATCTTGGCTTACTTTGTACGTTGTTGTGCGTCCTTGCTTTGTCTAGCCCCGGCTGGAGAGCCATATTGTGCGTTCTGGCGATCGTGGCGATATCGTTTGCGTTGCTATTGTTTTTGGATATTCGCGGGCGGCTAATCGTTCGATCCATGCAATCTGTGACGATCCCTGCATCGTTTGCTGCAGCATCCTTGTCCTTAGTGCTTTCGCAGGGAGCGATTTCTCGCAAGAAGGGCATCGTCGCCACTGACCGCGGTGCGTTATCGGTTAGATTGTTCGCTGCTATCGGATGTGCTGCGTCCCTTTTATTACTGGCTGTACACGTGTTCCTCGATCGTGGGGCATCCTTCATAATCGTTGTCGCTCCGTTTGCGATTCTCGTGCTGTGCCTTCTTGTTCCGTTGCCAAAGGGAAGGCACAGCGAGCGAGCATACGGTTCGATCGTTCTGCTGCTGTTGGTCGTATTCGCGCTACAAGGTCTTTCGCTTCTGCCGGAGTATAGCCGTTTTTCGGATAACTATCGAAACTACGATCGCTCTCTGCAACGCTACGAAGACTTCAATGATTATGCGAGTTCCAACGAGACAACGACCTTTATCGTTCCAGCTGGAACGTTTGCGCATAATTCGGTGTGCCTTGTTCCTTATTCCGACAACAGGCTTCCCTGGGGTGGATGGGAGTACTATGCCCCTTGGTCGGTGGAGCGTAGAAGGGCACGCGGGATGGACGAATCTTGCGATGCCTGGTTCTTCCTCTCTGAGAACGTAAGGCTTGTGGTGCAAAACAGCTCTACGGCGGATCTGTTCGCCGACTATCTTGAAAGCGTATTGGGCATTGCCGTTTCGCCCGTTCTCGATGAAGTTCTTTCCAGTGGTGTGGGGGTTTATTCCTTCGTTTCGGATGAAAGGTCTTTGGGCAATGGGTACTAAGCATGATCTTGTGATAATTGGCGCTAATGAGTTTCAGCTTCCCCTTATACGTAAGGCTCACGATTTGGGTTATACAACCCATGTGTTTGCATGGAAATGCGGCGACGAAGGGGAATTGGCAGCTGACCGTTTTTACCCAATAAGTGTTACAGAAAAAGAAGCTATTCTCGAGGTATGTAAGTCCATCGAGCCTTGCGGGGTGTGCTCGATTGCGTCCGATGTCGCTAACCTAACGGTTAATTTTGTTCGTCGGGGACTCGGCATGACGTCAAATACTGCTCAGTGCGATCTTCTGACAACGAATAAATTTCTCATGAGAGAAGCCTTGGAATCGAACGGCATACCAGTGCCCGGACACTGGCTTGTGAGTAATCCTGCGCTCGATTTGTCGATATTTGACGGCGAAATACCTTACCCTCTTATTGTCAAACCGGTTGACAGGTCTGGCAGCAGGGCCATATCGCGCGTTGAGAACTACGAGCAGCTCGCGAACGCGATTCGAGAGGCTCGTTCACAGTCCTTCAGAGGAGAGGCCATTGTAGAAGAGTATATCGAAGGTGAGGAGTACAGCTGTGAAACTATAAGCTATGAATCCAAGCATAACGTTCTTGCGATAACCAAGAAGTACACCTCGGGATATCCTCGCTATATAGAATCTGGACATGACCAGCCTTCAGGGCTTTCGGCGGAGCTTGTTGAGAAGGTTAAGGACGCGGTTATTGAGGGTCTGGATGCTCTGGGCGTAGTTTTTGGGGCCAGCCATACGGAGTTTTTTGTCACGCCTGAAGGCGAAATGCGAATTGTTGAAATAGGGGCCCGAATGGGAGGCGACTATATCGGGTCTGACCTTGTAAAGCTATCCACTGGTTATGATTTCTTGGAGATGGTCATTGATATCTCATGTGGGAGGGCGCCTCGTTTCTTTGTGCATCCGCACTATTCTGCATCGTCTGTTCGGTTTGCTCTGTCTGACGATGATATTCGTGATTCAAACCCCTGCGCGCTGCAGTCGTCAAATCGCATTATTGTAAGGAGAGGGACTAAATCATTTGCCGCCGGGCACGTTGCCTCGAACAGTTCCGACAGGCTGGGTTACGAAATAACGGCGATTCTTTAAGCGCCCGGAGCCAGATGCCGTGACGGGCAATCCCCTATATCAACGTTACGAAAGGCCGTCGATGGAAAGCATCATGATACTTGGCGCTGGAAGAGGGCAGATAGGTCTGTATGAAGCATGCGCTCGCATGGGCATCCGAACAATAGCCGCTTCTATCGAGGGCAAATATCCCGCTTTGGAGCTGGCGGACGAAAGGTGCATTGTCGATATTAGCGACCCTTGCAATGTCTTACGCTCGTCTACATCGTATGAATTGGTTGGTGTTGCCACGTCTTGCATGGATACGGGTGTCGAGGCGCAAGGGTTGCTTAATAGCGAGTACTCCCTTTCTGGAGTCTCGTACGATTCGGCTAAGCTTTGCTTTGACAAGGAAGCGCTTTACGGTTTGCTTGATAGAGCAGGAGTGCCCATTCCGAAAACTGTTGTGCTGCGAACCGAGCAGGACGCGATCGAGGCTTGGGATAGGCTCGGCGATACGCTCGTTTTGAAACAAAGTCGCTCGCAAGGCAGCAAAGGCGTGTGCATTGCCCGGTCGATTGAGGATGTCACGGAATACTTCCGTATTCTATCGGAATCTGGTCAGACAGTAATTGCCCAGGAATATGCTGACGGAGTCGAGTTCGGTGCCCAGGCCTTGGTTCAAAACGGGGAAGTCAGGCTGTTTCTGATTCATGGTGACTTGATGGACGCGTCAAACAGCGTCCTTCCCAGAGGCCATTTCTACCCTTGCTTACTTAACAGTGATGTCAAGAACGAGGCGACCAGGGTTGGCGTGATGGCCATAAAAGCATGTAAGTTCGATAATTGCGCGGTTAACATCGATTTCAAGTTGAATAAGGGGCTCGTTTCTGTATTGGAGCTTACGGCGCGTGCCGGTGCAAACGGCTTGCCAGAGATGGTGGGCAAAGTTATTGGTCGAAATTACTACGAAGAAATCGTCAAGCTTGCCGTGGGCGAGGGCATACGGAGCTGCAGGATCGATGGATCGGTGGCCGCAATAATAATGATGCTCGGAAAAGATGACCCACTCGAACAGGTAATGGAGAAAGCGGAAAGAATCGGCGGGATAGAACTGCGATTCTACAACGTATGCGACCAATACGCCAATCAGGGTCAAGGCCCCATGGGCAACAGCGTGGGTTATGCGCTCGCCACAGCAAATACCTTAAAGGAATGTATCTCGCTTCTGTCGAGCATCGGTATTGAGGTGCAGCTATGATCAAACTGTCTTTTGTGATCCCATGCTATCGAAGCGCTCGGACAATACCGCGCGTATTAAGTCAGATAGAAGAGGCGACAAACAAGAACGGTGACGCGCAGAGCTTTGAAGTGATATGTGTGGTCGACGGCTCACCCGATGATGTCTCGGACGTTTTAGTTCACTTGGCAGCCGAGAAGGAGCATATTGTCGTTGTCGAGCTTACAAAAAACTTCGGACAATCATGCGCTCGTATGGCCGGATATCGCTTTGCCCAAGGTAAGTTCGTCGTGTCACTAGACGACGACGGGCAGTGTCCCGTCGAGCGCTATCCTGCGTTGATAGACGCTCTCGAAAAAGGAGCCGATTTTGCGTTGGCGGATTATCCTAAGAAGAAGCAAAGCTTTTTCAAGAATGCTGGAAGCAGGATTAATAAGCTGATGAACTCTGTCGTTCTTGATCAGCCAAGCGGCGTAACGCTGTCAAATTTCTTTGCGTTTACGCAATATGTTAATCAGCGGTTGCGAGGCTACGATGGAGCATACCCGTATTTGGCTGGCATGATATACTCTTTCACCAGGAACGTCGTGAATGTCCCGATGGTTGAAAACGAACGGCTTGAGGGCAAGAGTACCTATTCCATGGCTAAGCTTGTCGGGCTGTGGATGAATGGTCTAATTGGCTTTTCGACGAGGCCGGTCGCTTTGAACTTTGTCTTTTCGGCTGTGTATTTTGCAGTATTCATCACGTCGCTCGTCTTTTTTACTGTATTCGGTGACGGCATGTGCGTCGCGTTGCTTTGTGCTGGCTTGCTCGGTTCAACACTGCATTTTTCCTTGGGCATCAACGGTGAATATGCAGCCCGTAATTACATGGTCACCAATGGGAAAAGATCTTTCTTTATTAGGCGGGTGACACCTGCGAGACCTTATATCTCTGAGTGCCTGCAGCATGATGCAAAGGTTGAGTGAGCGCCATGTCGAACAACATGCATCCCTCGGCAAAGGTATATGATAAGTGCTCCATAGTGGATTCCAGCCTAGCCGCAAATGTGATCGTAGGCGACTACTCGCAAGTGGTGAGAAGCAGGCTGTGCGAAGGTGTGAGATTGCAACGCTTTCAAACGTTGTTCGATGTCAGCATGGGAAAGCATAGCTATACGGGGCGTTTTTTCACCGCATGGGATTGCAGCATCGGGTCGTTCTGCTCTATTTCGTGGAGTGTAAGCATAGGGGGGGCGAATCACGATTACGAGCGCCTTACAACGCATGCTATGCTCTATAACAGTGATTTCGGCTTTTTGGGGGATAGAGAGCCTCTGTACGACCGCTTCGGCAGCCAATGCGTCATAGGAAATGATGTGTGGATTGGGTGCGGCTCGATTATCAATCGAGGCGTGGTCGTTGGTGACGGTGCCGTAATTGGCGCTGGCTCGGTTGTAACCAAGGATGTGGAACCATACTCGATTGTTGCCGGAAGTCCTGCCAGAAAAATCAGAATGAGATTTTCCGACGAGGTCGTTTCCAGGCTTCTTGTCTCTAATTGGTGGGAACTTCCAGATTCAATCATAAAAGAGAATCTATGGCTTTTCGGCGGGACCCCTGGAGACGATGCGCTAGATCAACTTGAACGAATCTGTAATTTGCGAGAGGATGCTTATGATCCCCTTTAACATTCCCCCATGCGTGGGCACGGAGCTCGACTACGTCCGCGAGGCGGTTGAGGACAACCGCAAGATATGCGGCGACGGGCCGTTTTCCATGCGGTGCCACAAGTGGCTGCAGGACAGCACCGGCGCGCAGAAGGCGCTCTTGACCACCTCGGGAACCACTTCGCTCGAGATGGCCGCGTTGCTTTGCGACTTGCAGCCGGGGGACGAGGTGATACTTCCCTCGTACACGTTCTCGACCACGGCGACGGCCTTCGTGCTCGCCGGCGCCAGGCTGGTGTTCGTGGACGTGCGCCCCGACACCATGAACATAGACGAGGCCAAGATCGAGGACGCCGTCACCGAGAGGACGCGCGCGATTGTCCCCGTTCACTACGCCGGGGTCGGGTGCGAGATGGACTCGATAATGGGCATAGCCCGCAGGCACGGTTTGCTCGTGGTCGAGGATGCCGCCCAGGGCGTCATAGCTTCCTACAAGGGTCGCTCGCTCGGCTCTATCGGGGATTTCGGTTGCTACAGCTTCCACGAGACAAAGAATTACTCGATGGGGGAGGGTGGCGCGCTGCTGATCCGCAACCCCGAGCACAACGACCGAGCAGAGATTATCCGCGAGAAAGGCACGAACCGCCAGCGCTTCCTGCGCGGCCAGGTGGACAAGTACACCTGGGAGGAGTACGGCAGCTCCTACTTGCCCTCCGACATGAACGCCGCGTACCTATGGGGTCAGCTCCAGAGCGCCGGAGAGATCAACCGGGATCGTCTCGCCTCTTGGAGCCGTTATCGGCATGGTCTGTCCGACCTTGCTGCAGATGGTCGCATAGGGTTGCCCTTCATTCCCGATGGCTGCGAGCACAATGCTCACATGTTCTATATAAAGGCAGCCGATCTTGCTGAGCGGACCGAGCTGCAGGCCTTTCTCAAGGAGCGGGGCATCGCCACGGCGTTTCATTACGTCCCCCTGCACTCGTCGCCTGCGGGAAGACGTTATGGGCGATTCCACGGCGACGACGAGTTCACCACGAAAGAGTCCGACCGTCTCTTGCGGTTGCCGATGTACTACGGTCTTGCCGCCGAAGACGTCGATGCCGTCGTGCAGGCTGTATATGATTTCTATGCCCGCCGGAGCGCGACGACGTGCGAAATCCAGCTCTAGTCGCTTAAGGGCTCGCATCTAACCTCCCGCCCCTCCTCTCCGCCGACCGTGCCGGGGCCCTCCTCCCGCCTAAGGAGTTGCCGCGGGACTGCTTCTGGGTCGACTGTGCTATCCTTAACCGGCTTGTTCAGTTCAACAACGTGCTGAACATACAGTTGAGGAACCTGCTCTCCCTGATCGACCTGTGGGAGAGGCCCGAAGACGGAGGAATGCTTTGAGCGATCGCGCTGTGAGGATTGCGGTTCTGTGCCCGTCCGAAATCGCCAAGCGGCGGTTCATGCCGGCCTTGGCCAAGGTGGAGGGCGCCGAGTTCGTGGGAATCGGCTGCGCCACCCCTGAGGAGCGCGCGGTAGGGGCGTCCTCGGTCGGGCCGGATGCCGCCGAGCGAGCCGATCGCCAGCTGGCGGCGGCCCAGGAGTTCGCTCGCGAGTTCGGCGGACGCGTGTGGACAAGCTTCGAGGCCCTGCTCGCCGATCCCGCTGTCGACGCCCTCTACATTCCGCTTCCGCCCGCGCTGCACTATCCGTGGGCGAAACGAGCCCTTCTTGCCGGCAAGCACGTGCTGATGGAGAAGCCCTTTTCCATGGACGCTGCGCAGGCGTCAGAGCTTATTGCGCTTTCGGACGAGCGGGGCCTGGCGGTGCACGAGAACTACATGTTCGCATTCCACAGCCAGATCGATTACCTGCAACGGCAGCTTGCCGAAGGGACCGTGGGGGACGTGCGCTGCATTCGGGTGGACTTCGGCTTTCCCTTCCGCGGCGGCTCCGATTTCCGCTACTCGAAGGACATGGGCGGGGGAGCGCTGCTGGATTGCGGTGGCTACACTTTGAAACTTGCCTCCATGCTTTTGGGGCCTGCGGCCAAGGTGACGGCTGCTTCCATGGGCTACGGCCGCGGCTTCGAGGTCGACCTGTTCGGCAGCGCCACCTTGGAAGGCGAAGACGGCGCCGTGGTGCAGGTGGCTTTCGGCATGGACAACGACTACCGCTGCGACGTGGACGTGTGGGGCAGTGCGGCGACGCTGCGCAGCCATCGCATCCTGACGGCGCCCGACGGGTTCGCCCCCATCTTCGAGCTTTCGTCGAACGGCCAGGTGCAGACGATTTCACTCGAGGCGGACGACAGCTTCAAGAGGTCCATAGAGCATTTCCTGCGCTGCATCGCCGACGATGGCGTCGCGGCGCGCCAACGCGAGGAGATTCTCCGCCAAGCCGCCCTGGTCGACGACTTCCTGCAAGCCGCGACGAGCAAATAGCGTA
Source organism: Eggerthellaceae bacterium (assembly GCA_910575165.1). Classification (GTDB taxonomy): domain Bacteria; phylum Actinomycetota; class Coriobacteriia; order Coriobacteriales; family Eggerthellaceae; genus Xiamenia; species Xiamenia aquisgranensis. The sequence continues at coordinate 20,938 of CAJTDS010000021.1, read as the reverse complement.
TTCGTTTGCAAGCTGCGGTGCGCAAATAGCGCATGCGCCTGCAAGAAGCGCTGCATTCGGATGCATGGGACCGGCATGGTCCCGGCGTATCGTGCGAGCTTCCCTCTGCTACCGATTTGTGAGAGCGCCCGGCTATGCTCCTTCCTACGGAACACTGAGGAAAGGAGCATATCGTGGCAGATCTCGTCTCGGGCGCGCATGGGGAAGGCGCCCATGTCGGTCACTTCACGTTCACGAACAGACTGATGTTCAACCGGGTAGTTTCCACCCCCGATATCTTCGTAGACCTGGTCGAGGTCGTGACGGGGATTCGCTTCGAGCTGGCGGGAGACCCCCAGGCGGAAAGGACGTTCGAACCCACCCTGTCCTCGAAAGGCGTGCGTATGGACGTGGTCGCCGTGGGGGACGACAGGGTGGTCGACATCGAGATGCAGACCCAGTTTGAGCCATACCTCGGAAAGCGCCTCCGCTACTATCAGGCGGCCTTGGACGTGAGCCATCTGGACAAGGGCTCGGATTACGGCGTGCTGCCGGAAAGCTTCATAATCTTTCTCTGCACACACGACCCGTTCGGGAGGGGTCTTCCCGTGTATACGCTGGAGCGATGCTGCGTCGAGGATTCGAGCGTCGATGTTGGGGACGAGAGCCACTGGATCGTGCTCAACGCGACTGCCTACGCCGCTGCGAACGATGGGCAGCTGGCCGACGTGCTAGAATATGCGGCTACAGGAGAGGTTCGTCACCGCGGCGGACTTGTCGGCAGGATAGACGAAGCGGTAAGGGACGCAAACAACGATTCGGGGTGGGTGAGGAACGTGGAATCGGTCATGAGCTTGGAAGACGGCTTGCGCATGCGCTACCAGATCCTCATGCGCGACGAGGTTGCGGCTGCCAGGAAGGCTGCTGCCGAGGAGGGGCGGGCCGAAGGCATGGCGAGAGGCATCGCCGAAGGGATTGCGGAAGGCAGAGCTGAGGGAATCGCCGAAGAGCGGGCGCGCACAGCGATGCTGGCGAAGCGTCTGGAGAAGGAGGGTCGTATCGACGAGCTGGCCGGCGCCCTTGCTGATTCGAAGCGGTTTGATGCGTTGCTTGTCGAGTTCGGCCTGTAAAACCCGTTCTGTGAAGCGAATATGCTGATTGCGGAAGCGGGCAAACCGTCTGTTGCTACCAACGGCGTGGTTTGGTAACATAACCGTTCGCGTGCATTGCACTGGAATAACCGGGTCTCAAAGCTGATCCGATGCAGAAATGAAGGAGACGTAAGGAAATGGCAGTACCTAAGCGCAAGATGGGCCGTGCCCGCACCCATGCCCGTCGTACCACGAACGACAAGATTTCGGCACCCTCCCGCTCGGTGTGCCCGCAGTGCGGCGAAGCCAAGCTTCCCCATCGCGTGTGCCCCAACTGCGGCTTCTACAAGAACCGCGAGGTTATCGAGACGGAGTAACCCTCCCGCGCCTCTGACGGTTTCGCTGTCGTAAAGCCCCTTCGTTATCTAAGCCTGCGCTTAGGCGACGAAGGGGCTTTCAGCTTTTGCATTTCCTGTTCGGCTTGCTCTTTGCAAGCCGAAACCGCAGGCGCATGCTGCAAAATAAACAGGATAGTCTCATAGAGGAAACGGAGTAATCGCTATGGCGCAGCAGGTCACGGTGGCAGTGGATGCCATGGGAGGCGATCGCGGGCCGAGCGTGGTGCTTCAGGGGGTTGCCGACGCGCTTCTGGCCGACCCCGACCTGTCCGTGGTGCTGTGCGGGCCCGCCGACGTGGTGCAGCCCTTCGCAGCCGACCTCGATCGCTGCCAAGCGGTGACGGCGACCGAGGTCGTATCAATGGACGAGCATCCCGCGAAGGTCGTCCGCACGAAGAAGGACTCGTCGCTTGTGGTCGGATGCCGCCAAGTCAAGGAGGGCAAGGCCCAAGGCTTCTTCTCCGCAGGCTCCACCGGCGCCTGCCTGGCGGCCGGTATGTTCGTGATGGGCCGCGTGAAGGGCGTTCAGCGTCCGGCGCTGGCCACCGTGGTGCCCAGCCCCGTCCGGGAGTCGGTGATGCTCGACATCGGCGCGAACGCAGACTGCAAGCCGGAGTACCTGGTGCAGTTCGCTACCATGGGCACCGTGTTCGCGCGCTCCATTCTGGGGATCGCCGACCCCCAGGTGGCGCTTCTCAACATAGGCGAGGAGGACGAGAAGGGCTCGGCCCTTGCGCAGGAGAGCCATAAGCTGCTGCGCGCCGAGCTGCCCAACTTCGCCGGAAACTGCGAGGGGCGCGACGTGCTCGCCTCCACCTTCGACGTGGTGGTGACCGACGGCTTCACGGGAAACGTCTGCCTGAAAACCATCGAGGGCACCGCCAAGGTGCTCATGGCCGCGCTCAAGGAGCGCATGACCGCCACCCCCGTGTCCTCTCTGGGCGCCCTGCTGGTGAAGAATTCCGTCTACTCGCTGAAGGACCAGCTCAGTCCAGATACCTACGGCGGCGGTCCGCTTCTGGGCGTCAAGGGCGAGCTGATCGTGGGACATGGCTCGTCCAACGAGCTCGCCATCAAAAACGGCATCCTCACCACCGCCCGCATGGTTCGCGCCGGGGTCTGGCGCGCGATAGCCGAGCAGATCGCCGCGCTCGACGCGGAAGGCGATGGGGCGGAAGATGCGGCCGAGGATGTGGCCCATGAGCTTTAGTCTGACGAAACTCCACGTCGTCGAGTTCCCCGAACCCTTCGACCCCACGCCCGAGCAGGAGGAGAAGCTTCGCTTGGCGCAGCAGATCATCGGCTACCGCTTCACCTGCGAGCAGCTGCTGCTCTCCGCCATCACCCATCCTTCCGCCACCGAGGGCAAGTCCGTCCGCTACTCCTACGAGCGGCTGGAGTTTCTGGGCGACAGCATCCTGGGCGCCATTGTCTCCACCGTGGCCTTCGACCGTTTCCACGATCTGGACGAAGGCGGTCTCACGCGCATCAAGGTGGCGCTTGTCTCCGGGTCGAGCCTGTCCAGCGTGGCGGAGAAGATCGGCTTCGCCGACGTGATCGTGTTCGGTTCGTCCGAGACGGGCACGGGGCGCCGAGGGCTGCACTCGGCGCTCGAGAACGTCTACGAGGCCGTGGTTGCCGCGCTCTACCTGGACGGCGGGCTCGACAAGGCGGTGCGTTTCGTCAGCGAAACGCTCATACCGCGCATGTCCATCGATATGGCCAAGGAGCCCGAAAACCCCAAGAGCGCGCTTCAGGAGAAGCTGCAGGAGGACGGCATCACGCCCACCTACAAGCTGGTGGAGACCCAAGGGCCTCCCCACGACCGCACCTTCGTAGCCCAGGTGTTCGCAGGGCAGCAGGGCCTCGCCCGCGGCACGGGGCGCACCAAGAAGGAGGCGGAGAGCCAGGCCGCGAAGAGCACCCTGGCCCGCCTGGGAGAGTTCTTCGGCTTGGGTCTTACCGAGGAGGAGAAGACCGAGAAGGCCGAGGCCGCCAAGCAGGCCAAGGCCGAGAAGGCCGCTGCCAAGGCCGAGCAGGAGAAGGCCCGGGCCGAAGAGAAGGCCCGCAAGAAGAACGAGCGCGAGCGCGCGAAGCAGAAGCACTCCTAGCCTGCGCGAGGTTCCCATGTATCTGAAGTCGCTCGTACTCAAAGGATTCAAGTCGTTCGCCGACCGAAGCGCGCTCGCCCTCGAGCCCGGCATTACTGCCGTCGTGGGGCCGAACGGGTCGGGCAAGTCCAACATCTCCGACGCGGTGCTGTGGGTGCTGGGCGAGCGCAACGCCAAGAACCTGCGCGGACAGGCCATGGAGGACGTAATCTTCGCCGGATCGAGCTCGCGCAAGAGCGTTTCGGTGGCGGAAGTGGAGCTGGTGCTCGACAACACCGACGGCACGCTGCCCGTCGACTACTCCGAGGTGTCCCTGACGCGCCGCATGTACCGCACGGGCGAGAGCGAGTACCTCATCAACGGCGTGGTGGCCCGTAGGCTCGACGTGCTCGATATCCTTCACGACTCCGGCTTGGGCACGGGTACGCACTCCATCATCAGCCAGGGGGCCCTCGATTCGGTCCTGCAGTCGAAGCCCGAGGACCGCCGAGCGCTCATCGAGGAGGCTGCGGGCATCCTCAAGCACAAGCAGCGCAAGGAGAAGAGCGCCCGCAAGGTTGCCCAGATGGACGCCCATCTCGACCGCGTCAAGGACGTCGTGGGCGAGGTGGGCCGGCAGCTGGGGCCGCTGGAGCGCAAGGCGAAGCGGGCGCGGGCCTACGAGGCGCTCAGCGACGAGCTCGCATCCGTCGAGCTGTCCTTGGCGGTGGACGACCTGCGCACCCTGCAGTTCGCCTGGACCGAGGCGTCCAGGAGGGAAAGCGAGCTGCAGGCCGCAGTGGAGGAGCGCAAGGCGGCCATAGCCTTGGCGGATGCGCGCGTTGAGCAACTGCAGGAGCAGATGCAAAGCGACGCGAAGGGCGCGGGGGACATCGCCCGCGACTTGCGGGAGGCGCTCTCCCTCTCCCAGAAGATAGACAACGCCTCCCTGCTCGTCCGCGAGAGGCGGCGCTCGGCCATGGATGCCGTGGAATCGCTCGAGGTGAGCCTTGAGGCGAACAAGGAGAAGGCTGCGCGCGCAAGGGAGGAGCACGAAACCGCCGTCGAGTCGCTTTCGGGCATCGTCAAGGAGCGGGATGCGGCTGCCGCCAAGGTCCGCGAGGTGCTTGCGCGGCAGCAGGAGAACGCGCAGGCGCGCAGGCGGTTGGAGAGGGAGGCCGACGAAGCTCGCGACGAGCGGCGGTCGCTGGAGCGCTCCGTTGCCGCCGACCGGCAGCTCCTCGAGCGCACGCAGGAGGAGCTCGCCAACAACCTTGCCCACATGAAGCTGGTCGAGGGGCGCAGCCGCGAGCTGTCGTCGGGCCTGCAGGCCGCCCAAGACGATGTGGCCCGCGCCGAAGAGGAGCATCGGCGCATACTGGCAAGCTGCGAGGAGCTTGCGACGCGGGAGTCCTCCATGCGAGCGCGGGTGGCGGAGGCCGTCCTGGCTCGCGACCAGGCGCGCGAGTCGCTTGACCGTGCCCATGAGAGCGTTTCGGTCCTCGCCTCGAAGATCAAGGGCTTGGAGGAGCTCGAGCGTGCGGCTTCGCAGTCCTCGCCGTCCCTCGCATGGCTCACCGGGCCGGAATCGGATTTCGGAGGCGCTCTGACCCCCCTTTCCCGGGGGATCGACGTCCCTGCGGAGCTGAGCTCGCTTGTCGAAGCCCTCATGGGCGAGTCCGTGAACCTGCTCTTCACCCAAGACGGGCGCGACTCTGCCCTGGCCGTGGAAGCGCTCGTGCTCCATGGGGCCGACGGCTATGTGGCCCTGGCAAGCCGAGGGGCCGGCGGCAGCGACGTGTCGGCCCCGGGGCGAGCGGCGGCCAAGCAAGCGGCGCTGGACGGGTGGGGCAGCGTCCTGGTCGACCGCATCGCCTGCGAAAGCGACATGCGCCTGCTCGTTGAGGGCGCTATCGGCGATGTGGTGCTGTGCCCTTCCGCAGCCGACGCGGCCAAGGCCCATGACGAATGCCCGCTGCCCGCGAGGTTCTGCTGCCCGGAAGGCGTGGTGTACCGGCCCGACGGCGTGGTGGAGCGCTATGGTTCCGTTGCCTGCGACGACGACGGCACGGGCGGGGTGCTCGCCCGCGCCGGACAGCTTCGCGAGGCGAAGGACGAGCTTTCCCGTGCGAGCGAGCGGGAGGACCTGTCGCGAACCGCCCTCGAGTCCGCCGAGGAGTCCCTGCGCTCCCTTCAGGTGGAAAGCCTTGCCGTCTCCCAGCGGCTTGCCCAGGTGAAAGGACAGGTGTCTGCAGCCGAGCAGCTGCTTTCCCAGACGCGCGACAAGCTTTCGTCGCAGCAGAGGGAGCTCGAGGACATCGAGGCGCAGCGCGCCATGGCCCGCAAGAGCGTGGATGCCGCTCAGCCGACGGTGGACGAGCTGAAGGAGTCCCTGGCCAAGCAGACCGCGCGCGCAGCCGAGCTGTCGCTTCTGCTCGACCGCAACGAGGACGCGGCCGTGCCGCTTCGCAAGGCCGCGGCTGCGCTTCGGGACGAGATGTCCGAGGCGAAGCTTTCGCAGGCGAGGCTCGACGAGCGCGTCTCCTATTTGGAGCGCATGGTGACCGCGCGCCTCAACGACGTCGAGCGCCTGGAGGAGGAGGACCGCTCTTCAAGGCGGTCCTTGGCCGAGAAGGCCGTGGTGATGCGCCGGGCCGAGCCGCTTCTGCAGCAGCTGGAGCTCATAGCCCAAGCCGCGCGCGGGTGCGTCGCTCGCCTGGAGTCGCAGTCGACCCAGGCGCAGGAGGCGTCCTCGGGCCTATACTCCGCCGTGACCGAGGCCCGGGCGGCCGCCAAGAGCGCCCACGACGCCTACGATGAGGATTCCGGACGCCTGTCCGAGTCGCGGGTGGAGAAGGGTCGTCTGGAGGTGCGGCTCGACGCCGTCATGAACGCCGTGGTCCATGCCCACGGGATGCCCCTCGACGAGGCGCTGGGCCTTCCACCCTTGACGGATAGGGACGAGGCCGAGGAACAGGCCGCCAGGCTTCGCAGGCGTATCGGCTCCATGGGCGCCATCAACCCCGATGCCGCACGCGAATACGAGGCTCTGAAGGCGCGCTACGACTTCCTTCAATCGCAGATGGACGACCTGGCCCAGGCACGGCGCTCGCTGGCCAAGATCGTCCGCATCATAGACGACCGCATGCGCAGCGACTTCCTTCGCACGTTCGAGGAGGTAAACGGATACTTCGGCGAGATATTCGCCCAGCTGTTCCCCGGGGGCAAGGCCGAGCTCTCCCTGGTGGACCCCGACGATGTGGAGAACTCCGGCGTGGAGGTGTCGGCGCAGCCCCGCGGCAAGCGCGTGGCGAAGATGTCGCTGCTCTCCGGAGGCGAGAAGTCTCTGACGGCCTTGGCGCTGCTGTTCGCCGTCTACCGGACGCGCAGCACCCCGTTCTACATCCTGGATGAGGTGGAGGCGGCCCTCGACGATAGCAACCTGCGCCGGCTCACCGCGTACCTGGAGCATTTGCGCCAAACAACCCAGCTCATCATGATCACGCACCAGCGGCGCACCATGGAGATGGCCGACGTGCTCTTCGGCGTTTCCATGCATGCCGACGGGGTGACCAAGGTGATCAGCCAGAAGCTCGACCGGGCACTGCAGTACGCCGAATAAGCGTAGGCTTCGCATCGGTTCCTTGCGGGACGGATGCGCGTAAAGAACGATACCGGCCAGGCGAGAGCCGGTTACCGAAGGAGGGTTTCCATGGGTATGCTCGACCGTATCAGCGAGGGCCTGTCGCGCTCTCGGACGAAGCTCAAGGAGCAGATGAACATCCTTCTGGACCGTGGTCCCGATGTGGACGAGGGCTTCTGGGAGGGCTTGGAGGAGACGCTTATCCTGGCCGACATGGGGGCCTTGGCGGCCAGCGACATCGTGGAGCGCATGTGCGACCGCGCCACGCGTCAGGCGCTTCCGGACGCCTACGCCGTGCTCGACCTGCTCAACGACGAGATCGCGAGCACCTTCGCCGAAGGCGGCGAGCAGGTGCTGGGGGGCGGCCCTGCCGTGGTGCTGTTCGTGGGCATCAACGGTACGGGCAAGACCACCACGGTGGGCAAGCTCGCGAAGGAGGCGACCGACCAGGGTCGCACGGTGCTGCTCGGCAGCGCGGACACCTTCAGGGCCGCAGCCATCGAGCAGTTGGAGGTGTGGGCGAAGCGCTCCGGCGTGGAGATGGTGACCCGCGAGCGGGGAAGCGACCCGGCCTCGGTGTGCTTCGATACCCTGGAGCGGGCAGACGAGGTGGGGGCCGATTTGGTGCTGGTGGACACCGCCGGGCGCCTGCACACGTCCGCCGACTTGATGCGCGAGCTTCAGAAGGTGGTCGCTGTGGTGCGAAAGCGTTCGAAGATGCCCGTGTACACGGTGCTCGTCATCGATGCGACCACCGGGCAGAACGGTCTGCAGCAGGCTCGCGAGTTCGACCGGGCGCTGGACCTTGACGCGCTCATCGTCACGAAGCTCGACGGCACTGCGAAGGGCGGCATCGTCCTTGCGGTCAGTCACGAGCTGGGCCTGCCCGTGCTCAAGATCGGCGTAGGCGAGCAGCTCGACGACCTGAGGGACTTCGATGCCCACGATTTCGCGCGGGCGCTGGTGGGGAGCTTCGACGAGCGCTCGTAGTCGCCGTCGCGTCGCTTACTGGTCGAGCATGCTCGCGATGCTCTTCAGGTCCGACATGCTCATGCCGGCGGGCAGCCCCGGCATGCCGCGGCGCTTCTTGCCCTTCCTGCCCTTCTTGCCGTGCCCTCCTTGGAGCGATTCCATCGCGGGCATCATCCGCTTGACCATCTTCTTGGTCTCGTTGAACTTCTTGACCAGCTGATTCACCTCGGTGACCGACACGCCGGCGCCCCGGGCGATGCGCGCGCGGCGGCTGCCGTTGAGGATGTCGGGCCGCTGGCGCTCCTCACGGGTCATGGAGTTGATGATGGCCTCCATGTCGTCGAGCGCGCCCTCGTCCACCTTGCCCGAAGCCATGGCGCGGTCTCCGCCGGGCAACGCCGAGATGAACTTCGACACGCCCCCCATCTTGCGGATCTGGCGGTTCATCTCGATGAAGTCGTCGAGCGTAAGGGTCTGGCTCATAAGCCGCTCGGCTGCTTCGGCCTCCTCGGCTTCCTGCTGCACCCTGACGGCATGCTCGATGAGGCTGACCATATCTCCCATGCCCAGGATGCGCTTGGCCATGCGGTCGGGGTGGAACTCCTCCAGCGAGCTGGGCTTTTCGCCGGAGCTGATGAACTTGATGGGCTTTCCGGTCACCTGCTTGATGGACAGGGCGCCGCCGCCGCGGGCATCGCCGTCCATCTTGGACATGATCACGCCGTCGAAGTCCACCTGCTCGGCGAAGGCCTGGGCCACGTTGACCACGTCCTGGCCGGTCATGGCGTCAACTACCATGAGAATCTGGTCGGGACGCACGGCCTGCTTGATCGCCTTGGCTTCGTCCATCATCTGCTCGTCCACGTGCAGACGTCCCGCCGTGTCGACGATCACCACGTCGCGCAGGTTGTCGATGGCTTCCTGGATGCCGCCTTCCGCGATAGCCACCGGGTCCTTCCCGTCGCCCCGGAACACGCGCACCCCTATTTCGCCGCCCAGGGTTTCCAGCTGGTCGGCGGCGGCCGGACGGTAGACGTCGCAGGCCACCAGCAAGGGGGAGTGCCCTTGGCTCTTGAGCAGGTAGGCGAGCTTGGCCGCCGCGGTGGTCTTGCCCGAGCCCTGAAGGCCTACGAGCATGATGACGTTGGGGATGCGGCTGGTGAGCACAAGCTTCGAATCGGTGCGCCCGAGCAGCTCGGTGAGCTCGTCGAGCACGATCTTCACGACGTTTTGCGAGGGGGTGAGGGAGTCCATGACCTCGGCTGTCAGGCAGCGCTCCTTCGTTCGGGCGACGAACCCCTTGACCACCTTGAAGTTCACGTCGGCCTCGAGAAGCGCCAGGCGGATCTCGCGCATGGCCTCGTTGATGTCGTCTTCGGTCAGGCGGCCCTTGCCGCGCAATCCCGAGAAGATGCCTTGGAGTCGTTCGGACAAGCCTTCGAGCATGGGGTCCTGCTTTCGTGGGTCGAGGGGGTTCGGCGCTAAGCGCAGTTAAGTTGGAATTATAGCCTATGGGCGACGCTGGGAGACGGCGGGAGGGGCGATTACGTTTGGTTGCGATGTTCAACGTAGGGAAAACGGCGAGGGGTCGGAGGGGTTGCAGTCAATCGGCGAAACGCTTACGCGCCAGTAAAGTCCCTATTTTAATCACAATTGCCTTCTACCATCTGGGTTGAGAAAAGAAAAGCGCAGGTCTTTTACCTGCCGGACGTTCGGTCGTATCTTTCCGACGGCGTTTGCGGCCGAATATCCAGCGTGGCCTGTAATTCGGAAAGCGAGGTGGTGTGCAATGAGGAAGCAATGGGCGGCGGAACCGGTCGCCGGAGTGGCCAATCGGAGCAGCAAGGCGAAAACGAGCGCAGCGGTGACGGGGCTGGAGCACGTGCATCCCTCTCGCGTGATCGCGCTTGCGGCGGCGGCCAACGTGTGCGCGGCAATGATAATCGCCGTCGCCCCGGCCATAGGATTCTACATCGTCTAGCCTGCAAGCCTGACGGAACACCTGATAGAATTAGCGAAGGACCTGACGGGTCCTTCGCGCTGTTTAACGAGGGGATGGTTTTTATGCCCGTTGACATGGGACGCTTGCCGCGCACTGTAACTTTGGGTCGGGACGACCGGGGAAGGGCTTTTCTCGATTACGTCGACCAGCGGGTGCTCCCTGGTAGGCTGGAGGTGGTTCGCACCTACTGCTGGAGAGAGGTGGTCGGGGCCATCTGCGGCTTGGCAGTGCGCGGCGCGCCGGCTCTGGGGGTGTGCGGCGCGGCAGCTGTAGCGCTTTGGCTCGACGGAGCGGCCGAGTCTGAGGAAGGGTCTTTCGCGGACGTAGCCGCATTGCTCGAGGAGCTTCGGCAGGCGTCCTCCCAAATCGCCTCGGCTCGTCCCACAGCGGTGAACCTCTCCTGGGGAGTGTCGAGGGTGCGCGATGCGGCCGTGCGAGCCATCGAGAACGGCGGGCGCATCCGAGACGTCGCCCGGCTCGCCTTCGACGAGGCGAAGGCGGTCGAGGCGCAGGACGAGGAGTGCTGTCGCCGCATAGGGGCCTTCGGTGCGGCACTGCTGCCTTCGCGGGAGGGCGGTTGCCGGGTGCTCACCCATTGCAATGCCGGAAGCCTCGCCTGTTCGTTCTACGGCACGGCCCTGGGCGTCGTCTACAGCGCTGCGCAGGAGGGTAGGATCGCGCGGGTGTACGCCGACGAGACCAGGCCGGTGGGCCAAGGCGCCCGCCTGACCGCGTGGGAGCTGGCGCGCGCCGGCGTGCCGGTGACGCTGATCTGCGACAACATGGCAGCCAGCGCCATGGCCCAGGGGATGGTGGACGCGGTGGTGGTGGGTGCGGACCGCATCGCCGCCAACGGGGACGTTGCCAACAAGATAGGGACGCTGGGAGTGGCCGTGCTGGCGAAGCGCTTCGGCGTTCCCTTCTTCGTCGCAGCACCTGCCTCCACCGTGGATGCGAGCCTGTCGTGCGGTTCGCTCATCCCCATAGAGCAGCGGGATCGCGCCGAGGTGATGGCGGATACCCCCGAAGGCGTGGAGATATGGAACCCCGCCTTCGACGTCACGCCCGCAGAGCTCGTCGACGCCATCGTGACCGAGCGCGGCGTGTTCGAGCCGAGTCGCATCCTCGACGCGCTGGAGCAGCAGGAGTAAGGCGAGCGGGCCGATAAGCCGGGTTCTGTCGTTGGGCGATCATTTATCTGCGACCGCTGTCGCCAGCGGCCTTGTAGCACGCAACCCGAACGCACGGAAGGGCGGCCGTATCGCGTTCCTATTTGCGCTTGCTCCGGATGGGGTTTACCAAGCCGCATCGTTGCCGATGCGCTGGTGCGCTCTTACCGCACCGTTTCAGCTTTTCTCCCGGACGGCTCGCCGAAGCGGGCAGCCGGGGGAGTTTTCTTTTCTGTGGCACTGATCCGTCGGGTCGCCCCGCCCAGCCGTTAGCTGGCATCCTGCCCTTTGGAGCCCGGACTTTCCTCATGCGCTGAGCGCACGCGATCGCCTGGCCCGCTCGCCTGTGGTATTCTAGCTTACCGTTTCGCCGCGTGGCACAAGGCGGCGACCTGCATGCGAAAGGAACATCAATGGCCGATGTGAGAACCTGCGTCCTGGTGGCCGCCAGCCAGTTCAACGCCCGCGACTTCCGGGAGCGCTACGAGGCGGGGCTGTTTGACTACGTCATGGCCGTCGATGCGGGCTTCGCCTATCTGGAGGACTTGGGCGTGCGTCCCGACATGGCGCTTGGGGATTTCGACTCCCTCGGCTACGTTCCCACATGTCAGCGCGTCTCGCGCTTTCCCCGCGAGAAGGACCAGTCCGACTTGGAGCTTGCCCTTGAGCGCGCGAAAACCATGCGCTACGACGACGTCTACGTGTACGGCGCTCTGGGCGGCCGGATCGATTTCGAGCTGTCCAACCTGCAGGCGGCGGCCAAGTACTCGGAAGCGGGGCTGTGCGTGACGCTGGTGGGCGAGGACTGCGCCGTGCGGGCGCTTACCGGCCCCGACGTGCTGGATCTGCCGCTGATGGACAGCGGGACCGTGTCCGTCATAGCCATGAGCGACCGGTGCACGGGCATGATCGAGCGCGGCATGGTGTACTCCCTTGACGACGAGCCGCTCACCAACCGCGAATCGCGGGGCGTCTCCAACGAGCTTGCGGGCTTGCCGGCCAGCGTAGGCATCGCCTCCGGCACCGTGCTCGTGTTCTATCCGCTGCCCTAGCTTTCCCGGCCTCGGCGGTAGACCGTCTTGCCGCCCACGATGGTCTCCAGCACCTGGGCGCTCGGCAGCTGATCGTCGGTGCAGGAAAGCAGGTTCCGGTCGATCGCCACAAGGTCCGCCAGCATGCCCGGCGCAATCAGCCCCAGCTCCTCGCCCCGTCCTGCCGCCAGCGCGCTTCCGCGCGTGTAGGCCGACAATGCCTGGGCGCGCCCGATGCGCTCTTGGGGCTGCCAACCCTCCCTCGGTTCGCCCGTGACGGGGTCTCGCCTGGTCACGGCGCAGTAGAGCACGGCCATAGGCGACGGGCCGACCACGGGCGAGTCCGTTCCGAACGCCAGGTTCGTCCCATGGCGCAGCAAGGTGGCGAACGGCCACATGTACCTGGCGCGCGCAACGCCCAGGTCTCGCTCCGGGCCGCCGGGGTCGAGGGTTATGTGGGGCGGCTGCACGGCTGCGACCACGCCGAGCTCGGCAAGCCGGCGCATGTCGTCGGGCTGGAAGTTCTCAAGATGCTCTATGCAGTGGCGCTTCGCGCCGGGAAGCGGACCGAAGCGCTCCCGGGCTTCCTGGAAGATGTCGAGGGCCTGGTGTATGGCCTCGTCGCCGATGGCGTGGATGCGCACCGCCCGTCCGCGTCGCGCAGCTTCCAGCACGTAACGCCTCATGACGGCGGGGTCGATGGTGGGCCTGCCGTGCTCGCCCGGCACGGTCGCGTTGCTGTAGGGGTCGTGGATCCAGGCGGTGTGCTGGCTGGACACCCCGTCGAAGAACTGCTTGAACCCGCCGACGGATAGCATCGGGTCGCGCAGCCGTCCTTCCAGCTCGTCGTAGCGGCCCTGGTCGTCGGTGAGCGTGGGAAAGAGCGTTGCGCGCACGGTCATGCGTCCGTTGCGCAGCAGGCGCTCGTAGATGTCGTCGCGCACGAAATCCAGGCCCGGCCCCGCCATGAGCGACAAGTCGCACAGGCCGGTAATGCCGCTTGGGGCCAGCGTCCGGAAGAAACCGTCGTAGGCGGCATCCAGCTCCTCGTCGGTGAAGGAGGCGGTGATGCGGGGCATAAGCTCCATGGCCGCCGCTTCGCGGACGATGCCTGTGAGGCGCCCCTGGCCGTCTCTGTCGTAGGCGCCCCCTGCAGGAGGAAGCGAGTCGTCGGTCAGTCCGAGCTCTTCCAAGGCGCAGCTGTTCAGCCAAAGGCTGTGGGCATCCCCCGAGTAGAGCGCGACGGGGCGATGGGGGAACGCGGCGTCCAGGGAGCGCTTGTCGGGCAGGCGGGGAGGATCCCATCGGTACTCCCGCCAGCCCTGGGCCAGAAGCCATCCGCTCGGACGCGTTTCGGCGAACGCCCGCAACCGCTCGACGCAGTCCTGCTCGCTTCGCCCCATGAACGTGCAGGCAAGGGGCGAGGAGTACAGCGCCGAATGGAAGACGTGCATGTGGGAGTCGTGGAAGCCGGGGCACAGAAACGCATCCCCCAGGTCCTCGATCCGCCTCGCCGCCTCGTCGGGATCGTCCGCCTGGGCCAGCACCTGGTCCAAAGGGCCCACGGCCGCTATCCGGTCGCCCGAGAGGGCTACCGCGGCGGCAGCGGCGTCGTCGTCCAGTCCGGTGAAGGTGGCGTTGGAGAGCAGGATGCGATCGAATGTCATGGGAGCGCCTTTCCGGGGGGGGGCGTTCGTCAGTGCGCAGCGGAGAATAGGTACTCGTCCTGGCGAACCTCGACCGAGAGCTCGCCGTTGCGCACCAAGTGGATAAGATGGGCCATGGTCTCGCCCATGGAGGAGAACTTCTGGTCCAGGGGCCATCGGCTCCAGTTCGGATAGCGCCAGGGGAACGCCTCGGAGATGGAGACGATGTCGCGGTTGCCCTCCTCCACCAGGTTGTAGATCTGCCCCAAGCGCTTGCGGTGGTGGGCGATCAGGGCGTCGGAGCGCTCGGAAAGCCCGCAGTAGGGGTCGCCATGCGCCGGAAGTACCAGGTCGACCTCGTAGCGCTTCATCTTCTCCAGGCTGCCCAGGAAGTCGGACAGCGCGTCGTTGGACAGGTTCCACGAGGTGACGGAGGGGGTGATGTGCTCCAGGACGTGGTCGCCCACGATCATGAGGCGGTGGGAGCGGTCGTAGAGGCAGATATGCCATGGGTCGTGCCCGGGCGTCTCCACCACCTCGAACCGACGGCCTCCCAGCTCGAGGGTGTCGCCTTCCGCCAGAAAGCGGAAGGGTATGTCGCGGCGCAGCGGCAGCAGCTCCGCCGAAACCGGCAGATGCAGCGCGCCGTTGCGCATCTCGAGGTCGCCGCGCTGCTCGGTCGTGGAGGCGCGCACGACGGCGGGGCCGAACACCACCGCGTCGAGCGCCTGGCGGTTGCACACCTCTATGAACGAGTGGATGTTGCCGGCCACCTGCATGCCGGGCTTCCAGATGCGGTCGAGGTTGCCCGTGTGGTCTGGATGGGAGTGGGTCAGCACCACCTGCACCTCGTCCCACGAGCGTCCAAGCGATGCAAGGGCGCCCGTAAGCGCCGCCTCGCATTCGGGCAGGTTGAAGCCGACGTCGATGACGGTGGTTCGATGGGACTCCAGCACGAAGTAGGAGTTCACGTACTTGAGCGGGTTGTGTGGCAACGGTATGCGCACGAGGTAGAGGCTCTCGTCGATGGCGACGGGGGCGCCAAGGGGGCTGGAGGACAGGGCGCAGGAGAGAGTGTGCACCCGCGCCGGACAGCAAAGGGCGAGCTCGGCATTGCCCGCGGCTTCGAGATTGCGCGAATCGGTCATAAATCCCTGCTTTCCTCGTTCGCCTCGAAGGCGATGGCGTCAATGGTTTCGCCGCCCATTGTAGGCGAAAGCCTGAAGGGGTTTTCAGCTTGGTGCCAGAAGGTTGCCCAGCTCGTGAAAATTATCGGAGAGGGGAGGCTGAGCGCCGCCATCATCTATAATGGCGTCGACAGATTGGAGCGAACCGTGGTCCAAGCGAAGAAGAGCTTCACCCATATCGTCGTCAACGAAGAGGACGACGTCGTCATCCAAGCGGGGACGCAGCCTGCGCCTTCCTCCGAGAAGGACGCCCCTGCGGCCGATTCCCGCTCCGAAGGGAGCGAGGCCGTTGCTCAGAGCCCCGCTCGCTCCGATGCGTCGGATGCCGGCGACGGGAAGGCCGTCTCCAAGCGGACGGAGCGAGCGAAGGCGGCCAAGGACAAGGAGTACCGCGAGACCTCGCTCGACGACTTGAGCGGCTCGCCCATGTCCGTCACCCAGAAGGTCATCATCGGCCTGTGCCTTGTCGGCGTCATCGCCGCGGTTGTCTATTGCGTAGCCTTCATGGGCTAGCCAGTCTCCTTCGGAAAGGACCCCTATGGCGAAGCACGCGGCCCACGGGCCTCGGGATACCAAGCCTGCAGCGACGGAGAGCGCGCCTCACGCTCCCTATCGTCCTGACGACGGCTCTTCGGAGTACCCGGACGCCTTCGAAGGGCTTGAGCCGGTCGACTCCGGTCCTATGCTCTTCGACGAGGAAACCGTCTACACCCAACCGATTTCTGTCGGGTCCCACGGCAAACCGAAGAAGCCCCAACTTTCGCCGGTGATGCGCAAGTCGCGTCGGACGCGGCGAATCCTCATAGCCATCACGGTGCTGCTGGTGGTGCTTATCGGGGCGCTGTGCTACTTCGGGTACCGCCTGTTGGTGGAAAGCGGCTCCCTGGCATCTCAGCAGGCTCAGGAGCAGCAGGGGAGCCAGGATGTGGATGCCATGAGCCAGGAGGCCTCCAACGCCCAGGACACCACCATCACTGTGACCAAGACCGCCCGCGTGCCCGAGCTGGATATGCTTCTGGGCATGGCCTACGACGATGCCGTCGCAGAGCTGGGGTCCGATGCCGTCGTCACCTCCGAGCGCGATGCCGACGAGGCCGACCGACCCATCATGACCATGGTCACCCTTACCATTACCGGGTCCTCTACCGAGTCGCGCTCCGGCATTCCCACCGTCTACCTGGGGCTCGACAGCGAGAGGAAGGTTATCGAAGCGGGCTTTTCCGCATCCACCTCCTCTCTGGGCTTCGCGCCCAGCAGCTTCAGCGACGCGGTCACCTCCGATGGCGTCATCGAGAACGCCATGGCCGAGGCAGGGGTTGCCATCGACAGTGCCGATGTGGTGCTGCCGGAGGATCGGTCGACTTACGCCACCTACGCTGATGACGGCAAGACCGTGGTGAAGGAGCGGTGCGCGTTCTCGGGCACGGTGAGCCAGAACAGCATGGACATCGAGTGGTCGGCGGTGCTCATGTACGACTACACTACCTCCAATGCCACGGGCAACATCGCAAGCACCATCCGCCTAATCTATCTGTACCTCGACGCGCCCTCCCTTGCCGCCCCGGTGCCCGAGCCCGAACCCGAACCTGCCGAGGAGCCTCAAGCGGAGGGTGGGCAGGATGCCGGAGGCGAGGGCGAGGCTGCGCCGGGCGAAGCGCAGGACCAGGCCGCCTAGGCGCGCCGAGGGGAAGTCTTTCGAAAAGGCAACGAAGCGGATTCGGTTGCGCGTCTCCTGAGAGGCGGATCGGAAACAGGCCGCATGGGCTTCCACGTTTTCTCCCCATAACCCCTATGCTCGATGCAGGTGCCCGACGCAGGCGCACTGCAGCGAGATTCGGGGGAAGCGATGATGAGAGAAGATGCGGTATCAAGATGCCTCAGGTCCACAAGGGCTAAGGCGGTCGCGCACGCGGCGGCTCTGGCGGCCTTCGCAGTGTTCTTCGCGCTCTCACTGGTGCTCATCGGACCGCTTCGCCAGGAAGGGGCTGCCGACGAGGCCGCACGCGGACCGGCGTATCCGGCCATCGAGGACGAGTACGCCGATGCGCTCGAGACACAGAGTGCGCCCATCACCGTCACGCTGGCGAATCAGGCCACGGGGCAGACCCATATCGTGCAAACCTTCATAGGCAGAATCACGCTGCCCGAGCCATCTTCCCTGGGGTTTTCCGAACCGCTGCCCGGCGCCTTGTTCGTCGGCTGGTCCTCCGATGCCGCTGGCACATCGAACGTGTACGCCGCGAACCAGGTGTATCCCGACAACGGAACCAACTCGGCGAAGCTCAAAGGCGATGCGACGGTCTACGCCATCTGGCTTCTGCCGGGACAAAGCGATGTCACTCAGCGGGCCTGCTACTACATACGCCTGGACGGTCGCATCCCCTTCGAGCCCGGCGGAAACGGTACCGCCTCTTATGCCCCGGCAGGTACGCTGGCCTCTCTTACGGGCACGGTGCGGCGACCTGTGGCCATCGCGAACAACCTGGAGGCGGTGGCATCTGACATTCTCGCGGCTCCGGCTGATACGGATGTGGCCTCCGTGCTCGCAGACTACGGTGCAGCCTTCGACCCGCAGACGCAGAAGGTGCTCTGGTACGTGGTCAAGCCTCGCAACGGAAGCGCTTCGGCATGGAACGTCAACGGCATCGTCATGGACAAGGGAAGCCATCTGCTCGCATACGAGCCTAACGGCGGATGCTCGAACGTGCCGGATGCCAGGACCTACGCCGTCGGCCAGACTGTGGCGATCGACGCGCAGCGGCCCACGCGCCCCGGGTTCACCTTCCAAGGATGGAGCCGCGATCCCGCAGCGGATTTCGCCGCCTACGGTGCGGGCGCAAGCGCTGCCCTGACGATGCCCGACGAGAACGTGACCCTTTACGCCCTGTGGAAACCGGTGACAGTCGAGGTCACCTACGTTGCGGACCCGCAGGCGGGCGGTGCGGTGGGCACGTCGGTCGACACCGTCGAGGCGCTTTCCGGCGAGGGTATCACAGGTTCCACGGCAACTCCTGCGGACGGCTACGTGTTCGTCGGGTGGTACAAGGGCGCACAGCTTGTCCAGAACCAGCCGGCGTTGGACGCGCAGACCGCAACCGACAACGCGGACCGTAGCGGCGGGCTGGTCGTCCCTACGCAGTTCCAGGCGCGCTTCGAGGCCGCAAAGCCTGCTATATCGGCTCGCAAGGCCGCAGTCAACTCCCCGCGCAACGGCAGCTACTACCAGGTGGGGGAGACCGTGTCGTTTCGCGTCGAGGTTGCAAACGAGGGCAACGTCGCCCTGGACAACATCGTTCTCTCCGATACCCTTTCGCAGCTCGACCCCGTAGAGTCGCTGCAGCCGGGGGAGAGCGCAAGCCGTAGCTACGAGTACACGGTCACAAGCGAAGACGCTCAGCGGGGAGCCGTGTCCAACGTCGCCGTCGCCACCGCCTCGGCGCCCTCCATGGGCGACGTCGAGGTTGCCTCGGCGCCGGCCTCCTGCTCTGTGCTGGCAAAGGAGAATCCTCCGCAGAAGGCCTATGTGCTGTTCGGCGCCTATCCTCAGGCCGGCGGCACGGTCGACAGGTCCTACGAGCTCGTCAACGCCGATACAGGCGAGGGGCTCGAGGCAGTCACGGCATCCGAAGGGGAGGGCTACGACTTCTCGGGGTGGTACACCTACGACGGGCAGCTGGTGTCCGACCAACCTCGTCTGAGCGCCGAGGCTATGGCGGCTGCATCCCGAGCGCACCCTGGGCGCAGTGCATGGGAGCCGATGCTGTTCGTAGCGTATTTCAGGGAGAGCGGCGACAAAGGCGAGCCGCCGGATAATCCCCACGAGCCCTTCTCGCCTGCGCAGCCCGACGAACCTCAGGTGCCCGGCGCCACCGTAAAGGAGCCCACCGACGATGCCGATGCAGCACCGGAGGCGCCCGCATCCGATGGTGCGGGCGCTGATACCGGCACCGAAAGCTCGCCGGATCCGACGCGCGATGAGCGCACGGGGCAGGACTCCGCGAAGTCGCGCCCCGCAGCTTCTACCGCACTCGTCCGCTCAGGTGACGGGCTGTTTGACGAAGCTGTGTTCGTCATAGGAATGCTCGCCGCCGCGGCGTTTTGTTGTGGAGGTTTCGCGCTGAGGCGCTTCTAGGGCGCGCTTCGGCAAAAACGTCCTTGCATCCCGAACCCGTTCTGCTAGACTAATCAAGGTTTTGACAAGCGAAGGCACCGCACATGCATGCCTTCCACCTGGTTCGGCGCCTCGGCTGCTGATGGGTTCATCGAAAAACGACCGATCGCTCTAAGCGATACGATGACTCCAAAGCGCCCTTGCCGAAACATGCAGGGGCGTTTTCGTTTGTCGAGACGACGGTACCAGTGCAGCGCCTTGAGACGAGGCGCCCCGGAAAGGAAGGTGAGCGCGATAGCTGCTCAAGAGCCACGGCTCAACGACCAGATTACGGTTCGCGAATGCCGACTGATCGACTTCGACGGCACCCAGATGGGCATCTACGCTACGGTGCAGGCCCAGCGGATCGCCGACGGAAAGGGGCTCGACCTGGTCGAGATCGCCCCCAATGCCGACCCGCCGGTCTGTCGTATCATGGACTACGGTAAGTTCAAGTACGACCAGGCCATCAAGGCGAAGCAGGCTCGCAAGAACCAGAGCCGCGTCGAGACCAAGGAGATGAAGTTCCGTCCGAAGATCGACGTGGGAGACTACACCACCAAGAAGAAGCACGTGCTGCGCTTCCTCGAGGCGGGGAACAAGGTGAAGATCACCATCATGTTCCGCGGGCGCGAGATGGCCCATCCGGAACAGGGCCTCACCATTCTGGAGCGGCTTGCCGACGACCTGAAGGACGTTGCGGTCATAGAAAGCCAGCCGAAGATGGAGGGCCGCAACATGCACATGGTTATCGCTCCGTTGCCTGCAGCGGTTACGAAGAAAAAGAAGGAACAGGACAGTCAGGAAGAAGGGAAGGACGGCAATGCCTAAGATGAAGACCCATCGCGGGACCGCCAAGCGTTTCCGCGTCACCGGATCGGGTAAGATCATGCGCGCCAAGGCCTATAAGAGCCACATCATGACGAAGAAGAGCCAGAAGCGCAAGCGCAACTTCCGCCACGAGACCGAAGTTGCCGCTTCCGATCGCAAGGTCATCGCCCGCAACCTCGGGCTTCGCTAGATTCCAAGGAGTGTGTGAGATATGCCTCGTGTAAAGCGTGCAGTAAACGCCAAGAAGAAGCGTCGTACCATCCTCAAGCGCGCCAAGGGATACTACGGCGCGAAATCTCGCTCCTACCGTGCGGCGAAGGAGCAGGTGCAGCATTCGCTTCAGTACATGTACCGCGACCGCCGCAACAAGAAGCGCGAGATCCGTCGTCTTTGGATTGCCCGCATCAACGCCGGCGCCCGCCTGAACGGCCTGTCCTACTCCGTGTTCATGAACGGTCTGAAGAAGGCCGGCGTGGTGCTGGACCGCAAGGTGCTCTCCGACATGGCCATCAACGACCCCGCTGCCTTCGCGGCGCTGGTCGAGGTTGCCAAGAAGGCGCTGTAGCGACTCTCATCCTCCTTCGTGCCGACAAGGCACCGCAGGCGATGAAAAAGAGAAACCCCGTCTCTCTGAACTGCGTCCCAAAACTTGGACGAATTAGTAAGGACTAAGCTGCTAAGGACTGATTTCGGAATTCCTCCGGAGTCAGTCCTTTCAGTTTAACCTGTCGTCTCCTCGTATTCCAATG
>CAJTDS010000020.1 GCA_910575165.1 Eggerthellaceae bacterium | reverse complement strand
GTTCAAGAAGGGCGGCGCCGACAGACGCGAGCTGCTGTTCCGCCACGCGTCGGCCGGAACGTACCGGACCACGAGGCGCGGCTACGTCGACCTGCTTCGCCCCTTCATGGATTACTGGGGCGTGTCAACGGTGGTCTAACATAGAGTAGAACAATTGGTGCACCGGGACACTCGGTAACCATCGACGGCTTTTCGCGCTGGAGCGATGGCAGCGAGTCCATACGCATCGTCGATTCCGCTCGCAATACGAGCACCGGCCATGCAACACTATATCGCGACAGAAATAACGGACATTTTACCTACACAAACACGGTCAATGGAGAGGTCTATTGGGCCCAATCAGGGGCGCAAACCTACTATCCTCTCGGATGGCACAAACCTTTCGGCAAAACAACGTGGAGCTACTTCACTAAAGAGGGCATCCGCTATGTTGGCTGGCATCAAATCGGGAAATACTGGTACTTTTTTAATGCGGACGGAGTGATGCTCACTGGCTGGCAGAAAGTACTCGACAAATGGTATTACCTTGATTCCTCGGGAGCCATGGAAACAGGATGGCTCAGCTATGGCGGTTCCTGGTACTATCTAGACACAGACGGCTCCATGATTACGGGGTGGGCGTCCGTAGATGGATACTGGTATTACATGGGCGACAACGGAGCTATGGATCATGGCTGGCTATACGACGACGGCTACTGGTACTATTTGAGGAAATCAACGAACAGCCCATCGGGTGGCCCAGAAGGATCAATGCTCTCAAATGGCTCGTGGTATATTGATGGCAAAACCTACCGATTCGATTCAGGTGGACACTGCCTTAATCCCTAGAGCCGGAGGTTGAGATGAAAAACGCCAGCCAACACTTCAGACATCGCTCTGTCCGATTCAAAATCGGGGTCGTCGCCGTTTGCGTTTTGGCGGTCGCAATGTTGGCCCCGCGAGCTTACCATTGGAGCCTGCAGGCGCCCAGCGATGGCCGGGAGCAGGCCGCTTCTTTTATGGACGACGCCCTCGAGAAGGCGCGCGCTGACGACCCAAGCTTTCAAACCCCCAAGAACTTGACCGTCCAGAATCCGCACTGGCTCGTCGACTTTACCGGCTGGCCCCTTGCGATTCCGTCAGACCCGAGCTGGACTCCTTGCCGTACCGCCTTGGTGTTCGACGGCGACAGTCCTTACCTTGTAATCGGCGAAATCCATTGCGACGGAGGCGTCTCCTACGCCGGGTCTGGCGGTTGGGCGCGGGCCCTTGATGGACTAGTCGGCGCCGATGACGAGGTCGTTTTTGTAGAAACAGCCGACAATGCCTTCGCGGCAAACCTTACAACCAACAAGGTGTACACGCTGGAGGACGCCACATCCCCCAATGCGAACGCCCGGCAAACCGACTTCGCAACGTCTGCCTGGCTGCTCCTGGCGGCGCGCTTGTTCGGCTACTGAGAGGAGCAGGAGCGTTAGGCCGAGGCAAGCGCCCGGAGAGGCGCGAGCGATGCGCCGCAAGCGAAGGCTCGACCCGCCAGTACGCCCCGAAAGCGGGCGCTTGCGCAAGCTCGCAAGCGCCCACTTAAAAACTGCGGGGACGCAACAGTTCGGCCGACCGACCAGCAGGCAGAAGCGCACCTCTGAGTTCCTCTAAGTTCCTCTAAGTTCCTCTAAGTTTCTCTAAGTTTGCAAGCGAATCGGACCGAAAAGCGGCAGGTAGCCAGAAAGCCGCCGCGCGTGCTTCGACAGCCGCAGAACGACGCACCGAGCGACGGGGGCTCGCAAGCGTATATACTATGTCGGCAGAAACCAGAGGCGCCTGCGCGATGCGCCCCGCACCACCGACCAGGAGATTCTATGGCCATCGACACCGCCACCGGACTGGAAGCGCCCGCCGAGCTTTCCTCGGAGCGGGTGAAGAGCGTGTTTTCCTCCATCGCACGCAAGTACGAGCGATTCAACGCCATTTCCAGCTTCGGCGCCTACAAGGCCTGGGTGGCCGGCATGATGCGCCAGGCGGACATCGACCCCAGCCACGACGTGCTCGACATCGCCGGCGGCACGGGCGAGATCACCTTCGCAGTGGCCCGGTCGAAGCACCCCCGCCACATACAGTGCACCGATCTGGTTCCCGAGATGCTGGAGGTTGCCCGCGCCCACATGGCCGAGGGCGCCTCGTGCGGCGTGCCGGTGGACTTCCAGGTAGTGGACGCCCAGGACATCCCCTACGCGGACGAATCCTACGATGTGGTCACCATGGCCTACGGCATCCGCAACATGCCCAAGCGCGAGCAGGCGCTCTCCGAGATGCTGCGCGTGCTGCGCCCGGGCGGCCAGCTGGTGTGTCTGGAGTTCTCCACGCCGCCCAACGGCGCCTGGCGCGCGCTCTACCGCTTCTACCTGAAGCGCCTTATCCCCTTCTGGGGCGGCCTGGTCACCGGCGACCGCGAGGGCTTCGTCTACCTGGCCAAATCCATCAAGGCCTTCCCCGACCAGCAAGGGCTTGCAAAGCTCATGGAGCAGGCCGGGTTCACGGACGTGAAGTGGAAGAACTACACCGGCGGCATCGCTGCGATCCACACCGCGCGCAAGCCCGCTTAAGCACCAGCCGACGTCGAGCAGCAAGCCGCTCGCAACCAGAGGGCGAAAGCGCCCCGCCTTAAGGGCACCAAGGAAAGGACACCTATGAGCGAGACCAACGCCGCCGAAGAGACCCAAAGCCAGCCCGCAGCCCCCGAGCGCTTCGAGGTGATCCTAGCCTCCAGCAGCCCCCGGCGCCGCCAACTGCTGGAAGAGGCCGGCGTGGTCTTCCGCGTGCAGACCCCCATCACCCCGGTGGACGAGTCGCTGGCCTCCCTCGACCCCGACGTGGCCGCCGACCCCGCCGAAGCTTGCAAGAAGCTGGCGGAGAAGAAGGCGGGCGCCGTGGTGCAGGACGTGCTGGCGCAGGATTTCACGGGCATGGCCGCCATTATCGGCGCCGACACCATGGTGGTGCTCGACGGCCAGATCTTCGGCAAGCCCAGAAGCCTCTCGGACGGCAAGCGCATGCTGCGGCAGCTGTCCGGCCGCACCCACCAGGTCATGACCGCCGTGTCGCTGTGGCTGGTGAGCGCACCGGATGCGGAGAAGGTGTCGCTGGGGTTCCGCACGTTCATCGACATCGCCCAGGTGACCTTCCGCGACCTGACCGACCAGGAAATCGACGACTACCTGCGCAAGGGCGAGTCCTTCGACAAGGCCGGCGCCTACGCGGTGCAAGGCGAGGGGGCAGCGCTGGTGAGCCGGGTGGACGGCAGCCTCTCCACGGTCATCGGGCTGCCGGTGGAGCGCCTGCTGGCCGATTTCCCCGATTTGGCGACGCCGGCTTCCTAGGTGCTTGACAAGATCGTGCGCCTTCGTCAGACTGAAAGGGCACGGGGAGCTCGAAACGACGGGCTGAGAGGCAGGTACCTTCCTGCGACCCGCATACCTGATCTGGGTAATGCCAGCGGAGGAACAAGCGCCATACCGGTTACGCGTCTTTGCAACCCCGCCCGTATTCCCAGGCGGGGTTTTCGTTTACGAGCAAAGGAGCGCAACCGATGCAAGCAAGCGCAGCTATCCAGGTTCTGCCCGCCACCTTGGACGACGAGGAAGTGGTACGCATCGTCGACGAGGTGATCGACTACCTCAAGTCAACGGGACTGAAGTGCTACGTGGGCCCCTTCGAGACCACCGTGGAAGGCGACAGCTACGACCAGATCATGGACGTGCTGAAGGAATGCCAGCATGTGGCCATCAAGGCCGGGGCGCCGAAGGTGAGCGCCTACATCAAGGTGGAGTGGAAGCCCGAAGGCGAGATTCTGTCCATCGACCGCAAGGTGACCAAGCATCACCTGGACGACGACGAGTAGAGGCAGCCGCCGGCCATGCTGCGCTCGCGCCTGAAAGCTTATCTGCCGGCCGTCGTAGCTGTCGCTACGGCCCTGGGGCTGTGGCAGCTGCTGTCCGCAAGCGGCCTCGTGCCCGGCTACATGCTGCCCTCGCCGGCGGAAGTGCTGGCAGTCTTCCCCACCGACGGCCCCCTGCTGCTGGAGCACGGGCTTATCACGCTGCAGGAGGCGGCGCTTGGGCTTGCCGCGGGGGTGGCCTTCGGTTTTGCCGTGGCCGTGCTCATGGACGCCTTCGACGCGCTGCGCCGGGCAATCTATCCGCTGCTCGTGCTCAGCCAAACCATCCCCGTGGTGGCCATCGCGCCGCTGCTGGTGCTGTGGCTTGGCTACGACATAATGCCGAAGGTGGTGCTGGTGGCGCTCATGACGTTCTTCCCCGTGGCCGTGGGCCTGCTGCAGGGCTTCCAATCCGTTGATCCCGACGAGGTCGCGCTGCTGCGCACCATGGGCGCCAACCGCTGGCAGGTGTTCCGCTACGGAAAGATCCCCGCCGCGCTGCCGGAGTTCTTCTCGGGGCTGCGCATCGCCGTCACCTACGCCATGGTTGGCGCCGTCATCAGCGAATGGCTGGGAGGCTTCGGCGGCCTGGGCGTGTACATGACCCGGGTGCAGAAAGCCTTCGCCTTCGACAAGATGTTCGCCGTCATCTTCCTCATCTCGGCCCTGTCGTTGCTGCTCATGGCCCTGGTGAGCCTTATCGAGCGGAGGGCTATGCCCTACCGGTTCCCCAAGCAAAGCCGCACCGATTCCCCTGAAGGAGACCGATCGAAATGAAACAATCCGCACCCGAAGCGCACCGGTCGAAAGCCGGACGCATCCGCGTGGCCCTCGCCGCCGCTCTCGCAGGCTGCCTTCTGCTGAGCGCCATGCTGGCCGGATGCTCGTCGAACGCCACCGAAAGCAGCTCGGGCGAAAGCACTCCCATCACCTTCATGCTGGACTGGACCCCCAACACCAACCATACCGGGCTCTACGTAGCCCTTGCCAAGGGCTACTTCGCCGAAGCGGGCCTTGACGTCACCGTGGTGCAACCGCCCGACAACGGGGCCGAAGCCCTGGTCGCTTCGGGGAAGGCCCAGTTCGGCATCAGCTTCCAGGACACCATGGCGCCGGCGCTCACCAGCGAGACGGCCCTGCCCATCACCGCCGTGGCGGCCGTGGTGCAGCACAACACCTCCGGCATCGTATCCCGTGCCGGCGAAGGCATGGACCGGCCGCGAGGGCTTGAGGGCCACACCTACGCCACCTGGGACCTGCCCGTGGAGAAAGCCACCATCGCCCAGGTCATGGAGGCCGACGGCGGCGACTTCGGCAAGGTGACGCTCGTGCCCTCCACGGTAACCGACGAGGTGTCCGCCCTGAGCTCGAAGTCGGTGGACGCCATCTGGATCTTCGAGGGCTGGGCGGGCAAGGCCTGCGAGGTGGCCGGGCTCGACACCGACTACTTCGCCTTCGCCGACATCGACCCGGTGTTCGACTACTACACCCCCGTGGTCATCGCCAACGACCGGTTCCTGGCCGATCATCCGCAGGAAGCGCGCGCGTTCCTTGCCGCCCTCGCCCGCGGCTACGAAGACGCCATCGCCGACCCGGACGCAGCCGCAGCCCTGCTCATAGAGCAGGTGCCCGAACTGGCCAGCAGCGAGGAGCTTGTCGTGGAAAGCCAGCGCTACCTGTCCGGCCAGTATCAGGCCGACGCCGCATCCTGGGGCGTCATCGACCCGGCCCGCTGGCAGGCGTTCTACCAGTGGCTGGTGGACAACAGCCTGGTCGAAGGCACGCTCGACCCCGCATCGGGCTTCAGCAACGACTACCTGCCGAACTAGGAGCGACCCCGTGGCCCAGCCCGTCGACATCTCCCCGCGCAACGCCGTCGATCCCGCCGCGCCGGCCCTCTCGATACGCCACGTGTCCGTGGCCTTCGCGGGACGAACGGTGCTGCGCGACGTCTCCTTGGAGCTGCGCGACGGCGAGGCGGCGGCCATCGTAGGGGCGAGCGGCGGCGGGAAGACCACCCTGTTCAACGTTGCAGCGGGCCTGCTGCGGCCCGGCGCGGGCCAGGTGCTCCTCGGCGGGCATGACATCACCGGGCACCCCGGATCGGTGGCCTACATGATGCAGAAGGACCTGCTTCTGCCGAACCGCCGTGTAATGGACAACGTTGCCCTGCCGGCGCGCCTTGCCGGCGTCCCCAGGGCCGAAGCCCGAAGCCGAGCCGCCGCGCTCCTTCCCGACTTCGGCCTTGGGGACAGCGCCGATTTGTGGCCGAGCCAGCTTTCCGGCGGCATGCGCCAGCGCGTGGCCCTCGCGCGCACCTACCTGCTCGCCACCTTGGGAGGCGGCGGCGTTGCCCTGCTAGACGAGCCGTTCTCGGCCCTGGACGCGCTCACGAAGGCGGAAATGCACCGCTGGTACCTAAAGGTCATGGGGCGTATCCGGCTGTCCACCCTGTTCGTCACCCACGACATCGACGAGGCCCTGCTGCTCTCCGACCGCGTGCTGGTGCTCAAAGACGGCGCCATAGCCCACAGCGAAGCCGTAAACCGCGGCGGCGACCCGAAGTCCGCCGACTTCGCCCTGACGGAAAGCTTCCTCGCCCATAAGCGCCGCATCCTCGACGCCCTGGGCTCCTAGCGCCAGGCGAGGAGACCGCCGAAAGGCCTTACGCGCGCTTCCTTCTTGCACGGAAGGCGGCCATGGGCTCCACGCGCACGCCGTGCTTGTTGGCGCTCACGGCAAGATTCCCCTGGATGTTGGCAACGTATCCGCTGTTCACAGCGGCGGTTTCCTCCCCTGCGGCGCGCGGACGCCAGCCGTCGAGCACCGCCTGCACGCTGACGAACTCAACCCGGGCGTCGGGGCCCAGCATCGCCTGAAGCAATCGGTCCGCTAGCCGACGCTGCAGCGGCAGCGGCTGCTCGCCCAGCTCGGGCAGCAAAAGGAAGCCCTCCGACGCATCCGGCGCACCCCCCTCGATGCCCTCCGGGCAACGCCGATCGTCCTTCCCGGACCCCTCGTCGCACAGCCATCGCGCGAAGCGCTGCTGCAGGTCGTCGACCATGGCCTCCAGCATATCGTCCTCGTCGGCCATAAGGTTCATGGTGCGCGTGAGCGTTGCCAGCAGCTGGGGGTTGCGCTCCTTGGCCTTCGGCACGATCTGGTGGCGCACGAAGGCGCGGAAGCGGTCGGTATGGGCGTTGGTGGCGTCTTCGCGCCAGAGCATCGTGGGCGCAAGGGCCTGGCCACTCTCGTCGGCCCCGCGATCAGCGCTTGCCGGGGTCAACGCCATCGGCAATCC
Source organism: Eggerthellaceae bacterium (assembly GCA_910575165.1). Lineage (GTDB taxonomy): Bacteria > Actinomycetota > Coriobacteriia > Coriobacteriales > Eggerthellaceae > Xiamenia > Xiamenia aquisgranensis. Next base: position 25,885 of record CAJTDS010000020.1, on the reverse strand, counting down.
TGCCTCCTTGCAACAACCCAGGTAGTCGCGCAGCTGCTGGCGACCGAAGTCGAGCAGCGGGCGGCACACCGGTCCGTTGCGGTAGAGCATCGAGCGAAGCCCGCCCGGACCCGTGCCCACGATGGAGCGCATGTAGAAGCTCTCCACACGGTCATCGGCCGTATGGGCCGTGAAGATGCGTCCGGCAGCAAGCGGGAAACCCTCGTGGAAGCACAGACTTGCCAGGGCCTCGTTCGCAGCCAGGTACCGCTCTCGGCGCGCAACGGCCTCCACGTTGCCGCCCTCGCGGCGAACCATGCCGCTTATGTCAACCTCGCAGCTGAACAGAGGGATGTCCAGCAGAAGCGCCAGCTCGCCCACGAAGCGCGCGTCCTCGTCGGCCGCCCCGCCGCGCAGCTTGTGGTTCACGTGCAGCATGGCCAGCGGCCCCAGGGCGCCGCAAGCGCGCAGCTCGGCGCACAGGTAGGCCAGCGCCGTGGAATCCGACCCGCCCGACACCATGAGCAGCACCGGATTGTCGGGGCCGGCCAACCCCCTGCGCCCGATCGTCTCCCGAACGCCCTCCGAAAGCTCATGCGCCATGTCGCTCGCCGCCTTCCGCGATCTCGCCGTGAGCCGCGCTACCGCCGCGCACCAGCAGCGCCACGGTTTCCACGTGAGGCGTGTGCGGGAACATATCCACCGGCTGCACAACCTGCACCTTGTACCCCGCCTTCCGCAGCCGATCGATGTCGCGCACCTGGGTTTGGGGGTTGCACGAGATGTAGACGATGCGCTCGGGCGCAAGCGAGGCGGCCGCACGCAAGAACTCTTCGCTTGCCCCCGCCCGCGGCGGGTCCATGAGCAGCACCAACGGCTCGGCGGCCCGCTGCTCTCCCGTCCCGTCGACGGCACCAAAGGCCTGATCGGCCCGCTGCGCCGCCAAGTCCTCCATGAACGCACCCGCATCGCCCACCACGAACTCGGCGTTATCCACCCCGTTGTGCCGGGCGTTCTCCCGCGCATCGCGAATAGCGGAGGCTACGGTATCCACCCCCACGACGCGGGCCGCCCCCGCCTTTGCAGCCACCAGCCCGATGGTTCCCGTCCCGCAATAGGCGTCGATGGCGCATTCGTTGCCGGCGAAGGCCGCCAAATCCACGGCTGTTCGGTACAGCACCTCGGTTTGCACGGCGTTCACCTGGTAAAACGATTGCGACGAAATGCGGAAGCTCAGGCCGCAGAGCGTATCCAGGATGAACCCGGGGCCGTAGAGCACGCGCTCCCGATCGCCTAAGATGACGTTGGTCTGGCGCGTGTTCACGTTCTGGACCACCGTGGTTACCGCAGGGCAGCGCCGCACGAGCTCGCGGCAGAACGACCGCGAACCGGGGAACGCATCATCGTTGGTCACCAGCGTGACCAGCACCTCCCCGCTCTCATGGCCCACGCGGATGACGGCATGGCGCAGAAATCCCTCGCCCGTATCCTCATTGTAGGGCGCCATGTGAAACTTCGGCATGAGCTGGCGGACGACCTGCACAATGGCCTTCGCCGTCTCGTTCTCCACCAGGCACTCGCGGGTGTCGACGATGCGATGGCTGCCGGCCGCATACATGCCGCAGGCGATAGAGCGCGCCTGCAACGCGCCCTTCCCCGACGCCGAACCCGTCCTTGCGGGCGCATAGGGGGATGTCACCTTGTTGCGATAGTGGTAGGGGTCGCGCATGCCCAGAATGGGGCGCAGCGCGTCCGCCGAAGCAACGCCGGCGAAGAGCTCGGCCACGGCGCGGTCCTTCTCCGCCAGCTGCTCGCCGTAGGGCCTATTCACAGACTGGCAGGCACCGCATTGCCGCGCCACGGGACAACAAAGTCCCCCCGGGCGGCTCTTCCCTGCGCCCGCATCGGCGCGCGCAGCAGCGATTCGCCTATGCGCCGCTTCGGGCCGGGCCTTCCCCGTCGCCTTGGGCTTAGCCGTCTTCGCCACCCTCTTCGGCCGACCCTTCGCCGCTATCTGTTGTTTCTTCTTCGTCATCCACATCCGTCCGCCGGTTCTCGTTCGCTGGATTATAGTATAGCCAGTGGGAAAACCATGAACCAAGCAACCGGTAAGGAGAGTTTCATGACCAAGTTTTCGCATGTAATCGTCCGCAAGCCTGCCCGCTCCCTCATCGACGGTATCACCTCCGCTCCCGAGCTGGGCAAGCCCGATTACGATCTGGCCGTCAAGCAGCACGACGACTACATCGCGGCCCTCAAGCAGTGCGGTGTGGACGTCACCGAGCTGCCCGCCCTGGAGGAGTACCCGGACAGCTGCTTCGTGGAGGATCCCGCGGTCATCACGCGCATGGGCGCCATCATCACCAACCCCGGCGCAGAAAGCCGCAACGGCGAGAAGGTGGAGATCGAGCCGGCCATCCGCCAGTTCTTCGACGACGAGCACATCAAGCGCATCGAGTTCCCGGGCACCCTGGAGGGCGGCGACGTTATGATGGTGGGCGACCACTTCTACGTGGGCCGCTCCGCCCGCACCAACGAGGAGGGAATCCGCCAGTTCTGCGAGATCCTGGAGGGCTGGGGGCTTGAAGGTTCCGAGGTCCCGCTGGAGTACGTGCTGCACCTCAAGACTGGCGTGAACTACCTCGAGGATGGAAACATGCTGGTCAGCGGCGAGTTCGTGACGAAGCCCGACTTCCAGCAGTACAACCTCATCGAAATCCCCGAGGACGAGGCCTACGCCGCAAACTGCATCTGGGTCAACGGCACCGTCATCGTGCCCGAGGGCTACCCTGCGGTCCTGAAGGCCGTGCAGGACGCCGGCTACAAGACGCTCGTGGTCGACACCAGCGAGTACCGCAAGCTCGACGGCGGCCTGTCCTGCCTCTCCTTGCGCTTCTAAGAGACGGCAGATCGGCAGCCTCCAGCGTTCGGCGGCCCGCCGTGCCGCATCTCCATACTGCTCCCTCGCGAAGGGCCGGAAGCAAAACGTTTCCGGCCCTTCGTTTTGCCGGTGCGACGCAACGCCTCGTCGCACCGGCCCCGAGAGTTCCCCCGCCAGATTCACCATCAGCCAACAGTTTGCCGACCAAGGCGATTCTCCGCCCTATTCCCATTTATAGTTTGCTGCGAACAAGCAAATCGGGTTTAGAGAGCGCATCGAAAGGAGACGCCATGAACTTCCTCATTCGCTGGCTGGTCACTGCCATCGCCGTCGCTGCGGCCGTCTGGATCGTCCCCGGCTTCGAAACCATCGGTGGAGATTCGGCCTGGGTGGCCATCGCGCTGTTCTCGCTGGTGCTTTCCCTGGTGAACATAGCCATCAAGCCCATCCTGCAGATCTTGAGCCTGCCTATCACGGTGCTCACCTTGGGGATCTTCTACCTGGTGGTGAACACGCTGCTGCTCTACGTTGCGGCATGGCTGGCCAACGGGCTGTTCGGCGCGGGATTCCTCATCGCTTCGTTCGGCAGCGCCTTCGTGGCCAGCATCGTCATCTCCATCGTGAGCGCCATCGTGAATTCCGTCGTGGGCGCCGATTAAGCCGTAGGTTCCATAGGCTCCCTGCCCTCCCCCGCATCCCGACCCCTCGCTCCCTGCCCTCCCGCGCATTCCGCCCGCCCCGAACGGATAGGGGCAGGATGCATAAGGAAGGGGTTCCGCAGCATTTCCCGCAGAACCCCTCTCCCATGCATTATCTCACACGAGGACAACGCCTCATCTGTGCCGGCTAGAGCAGCTTCACCGCCGTGCCGTAGGCCAGCATCTCGATGGCGCCGTCGGCCACCGTCTCGCTAGCATAGCGCGCGGCGATGATTCCGTCGGCCCCCATGGACTCGGCCATGGCCACCATGCGGTCCGTGGCGATCTGGCGTGCCTCGTCGGTCATCTGCGTGTAGGTCTCGATCTCGCCGCCTACCATGCTCTTGAAGCCCGCCATCATGTCGCGGCCTATGTTCTTCGAGGTCACGATGTTGCCGCGCACCAAACCGATGACCTGCACGTACTGGCCGGGCACCACTTCCGCCGTCGTTACAACCATGCCGTCTCCTTCCCTCGGAAAGCTCCCTTGAAAACCTGCTGCCAGCGTACTAGAACTCCAAACCTTCCAAACGCTCGAACACCACGTCCTTGCGCATGAGGAAATCCCACGGGTCGAAGATCTCGTCCAGCACCTCGGCCGACAGGTTCGCCTCGGGGTCGGCCTCCAAGCGCTCGCGGTAGGTGGGGCCGTCCACGGCGTTCTGAATGTCCTCCCATACCTTCATGGCGTTGCGCTGCACGATCACGTAGGCGTCCTCGCGGCTGATGCCGGTATCAACCAGGGCAAGCAGCACCTTGCTAGAGAAGATGAGGCCCTTGGTGCGCCACAGGTTGTGCTCCATCTTCGCCGGATAGGTCTGCAGCCCGTCCAGCATCCACTGCATCTTGCCGAACATGTAGTCCAGCGCGATGAAGCTGTCGGCCATGGCCACGCGCTCGGCGCCGGAGTGGGAGATGTCGCGCTCGTACCACAGCGCCACGTCGTCGAGGGCCACCTGGGCGTTCGCCTTCACCACGCGCGCAAGCCCGCACACGCGCTCGGCGGTGATGGGATTGCGCTTGTGGGGCATGGCCGACGAGCCCTTCTGGCCCTTCGCGAACGGCTCCTCGGCCTCGATCACGTCGGACTGCTGCAGCAGGCGCACCTGCATGGCGATGGATTCAAGCGTGGAGGCGGTCACGGCCAAGGCGCACATGACCTGGGCGTGGCGGTCGCGGGCCAGCACCTGGGTGGACAGCGGATCGGGGGTAAGCCCCAGCTTCTCGCACACGTACTGCTCGACGAAGGGGTCGATGCTGGAATAGGTGCCCACCGCGCCGCTGATGGCCCCCGTAGCCGCCACCTCGCGCGCCTGCTCCATGCGCACGAGCGCGCGCTTGAGCGCCCAAGCCCAGCTGCCGAACTTCATGCCGAAGGTCATGGGCTCGGCGTGGATGCCGTGGGTGCGGCCGACGCACAGGGTGTCCTTGAACTCGAAGGAGCGGCGTTTGCAGGTCTCCCCCAGCTGCTTGATGTCCTCTATGATGATGTCGCAGGCCTGGACGATCTGGTAGGACAGCGCCGTGTCGCCCAGATCCGACGAGGTCATGCCGTAGTGCACCCAGCGGCTGGGAGGCTCGGCGCCCTCGGGGATGTCGGCGTCGATGTACTCGGCCATGTTCGTGGTGAAGGCGATGACGTCGTGGTTGGTCACCTTCTCGATCTCGTCGATGCGCTCCACGGTGAAGTCGGCGTGGTCGCGAATCCAGCGGGCCTCCTCCTTCGTGATGCCGGACTTGCCGAGCTCCGCCTGGGCCTCGCAGGCCAGCACCTCGATCTCCTTCCAGATGGAGAACTTGTTCTGCAGTTCCCAGATGGCCCCCATGGCGGGACGGGTGTAGCGGTTGATCATATGCGCCGGCGCCTTTCTCTTAAGCACTCCCAACGATTACGCAACCTGTAAAGAATACCACGGCACCGCTAAGCTTAAGCCTGCGCAGCCCCATCCGCGCGAAGATTGCCCACGACCGAACCGGACCGCAACCAAGCCGCGCGAGAAGACCGCTACAGTCCGCGGAAGGTGGCGCGCACCGCGTCCAGCACGTCGTTGTCAGCCACCACGATGGCCTTGTCGCCGGGGAACATGACCGCTGTGGGGGTGGCTACCTCCACGTTGTCGTCGTCCTTGGGCGAGATGGCAACGATAAGGGAGTTGTCGGGCATGGGCACCTGGCCCACCTGCACCCCCTCCTCGTTAGAATGACGACGCATCCGCGGCACGTTGATCTCGGCCAACATGACGTTGCCATGGGTAAGCGACGTGGCCACGCTCACCGATCCCAGCAGCGCCTCCTCCTCGATGACGCTGGCGATGAGCGTGGTGGACGAGATGCACTCGATGCCCACCTCTTTGAAGATGCGCATGTTCTTCGGGCTGTTCACGCGGGCTACCACACGGGGAACGTTGAACACGCGCTGGGCGATCTCGCAGGACACCAGGTTGGCGTCGTCCTGGCCCGTGGTGGCCACGAACACGTCCGCATGGCGCACGCCCGCGTCCTCCTGGTACTTCGAGTCGCAGCCGTCGCCGTTGATGATAAGGTAGCGGCCCTGCAGCTCGGCGGACAGGCGGTTGGCCGTGGCCAGCGTCTCCTCGATAATAGCCACCTCGTTGCCGCTGGCAAGCAGCACCGAAGCCAGATACTCCCCCACCTTGCCGCCACCGGCGATCACTACGTACATGCCCGGCACCTTCCGTCGCGCTGAAACAGTGCGCCCATTATAGTCGATACGACGGAGGCCACAGGTGACTGCAATGAGGGACGTGCACTTTCGACACGCTATGCGAACGCCGAAGCGGGGCCGCTCCGAGCTAGGGGGCGCCCCGGTGCGCGCCATGGGCGAGAAAGGGCCCCGGCATTGGCCTTCGCGCCATGCCACGCAATCGCGAGGATGCCGAAGCGGGGCCGCTTCGAGCTAGGAGGGGCTGAGGCGAGTGCGAGAGACATGAAAAGGGGGTGGCATTGGCCTTCGCGCCATGCCAAGCAATCACGAGGATGCCGAAGCGGGGCCGCTTCGAGCTAGGAGGGGCTGAGGCGAGTGCGAGAGACATGAAAAGGGGGCGGCATTGGCCTTCGCGCCATGCCGCCCCCTTTGAATGGCTCTCGTGCCGCCTCGGCCTCTCCTAGCCGAAGCGGTATTCGACGCCCATGGTAGGCTGCGGGTTCTCCCATTTCTTGATGATGGTGTCGCCGCAGGCGATGCGGCAGGTGCCGCATTCCAGGCAGCCGGCGTAGTCGAAGGAGCGGTTGCCTTCCTCGTCGATCTTGTAGAGGGCGGCCGGACACACGCGCACCAGCTTCAGGAACTCCTCCAGGTCGCCTTCCAGGTCCACCTCGATATGGGCGTTGGCCTCGTCGACCTCGTACTTGTCCAGGGCCAGAGCCTCGTCCACGTTGACCGTGATGGGTGCTATCTTGCTCACAGCGCCTTCACCGCCTTTCGCACTTCTCCGCCGAGCTTGAACAGCCCGCGCTTCTTGACGATGGGCATCATGCGCTTCATCAGCGGCTGCTGCGGCTGTCCGTCCACGCTGAACATGGCGTTGAAAATCTCGGCCACCATGGTGGGATAGTCGTTGAACATGGAGTCCCACTCCTCCATCACATGGGGCCACTTGCTGAAGGTCTGCAGGTCCTTCATGACGAAGGAACCCTCCATCTTCTGCTTGTAGCTGGCAAGGCCGGCAGCACTCGTGTCGCCGGCATCAAGAGCAGCCACGGCCGCCTCGCCTGCGAACTGGCCGGAGGCCACGGCAAAGTCCATACCGCGCACCTGGTAGCCCATGTTCATGCACAGACCCGCCGTCTCGCCGGCCACCAGGCAGCCGTCGAACACGTACTGCGGCACCATGTTGTAGCCGCCTTCGGGCACCATGTGCCCGGAATGCTCCACCAGCTTGCCGCCGCGGATGATGGGCGCCACAGCCGGATGGTTCTTGAAGTCCTCCAGCATCTGGTAGACCGGCACCTCGTTGCGGGAGCCGTCCTCGGCGATGGAGATGGTAGCCACCAGGCCCAGGCTGATGGACTCCTTGTTGGTGTACAGGAAGCCGCCGCCCACAGAGCCGTGAGTGCAGTCGCCCACGAACAGCATAGCCGCGCCCTCGCCCTCGGGGCACAGGAACCTATCCTCGATGGTGGAGGCGGGCAGCTCGAACACCTGCTTGATGCCCACGGCCATCTGGGAGGCCTTCGGACGGGGATTGCCCAGGCACTTCTCAGACAAGATGGGGTTGCAGCCCTCGGCCAGGATGACCACGTTGGCGCTGATCTCGTCCTCGCCGGCGCGCACGCCGATCACGGCGCCCGACTCGTCCTTGAGCAGCTCCTCCACGGCGATGCCGTAGATGTACTCGGCACCGGCGCTCTCGGCCTTCTCGGCCAGCCACTGGTCGAAGGGGCCGCGCAGCACGCTGTAGGAGTCCTTGCCCTCCTCGGCGAGCACGGGGCTGGTGAAGTCGATGGTCATCTCCGAGTCGCTGTTGAGCATGGCGATGCGCTCATGGGTGATCTTGCGCTCCAGGGGCGCTTCCTGCTCGAAGTCGGGGAAGACCTTCTTCAGGGAATGACTGTAGATGCGTCCACCGGTCATGTTCTTGGCACCGGCGAAGTTGCCGCGCTCGATGACGAGCACGCTCTTGCCGGCGCTGGCAGCCACGTAGGCCGCCACCGCACCGGCGCAACCGGAGCCGATGACGATAACCTCGAAGTCGCGTTCGGGTAGTTCTGCCATGGAAAACCCCTTACAGAGCCGCGTTCAGTGCGGGAAGCACGTCAACGATGTCGCCCACCAGACCGTAGTCGCACTGCTTGAAGATGGGAGCGTTCTTGTCCTTGTTGACAGCGAAGATCATGCCGGAGCGGTTCGCGCCCACCATGTGCTGCATCTGGCCGGAAATGCCCAGGGAGACGTAGACCTTCGGGGACAGCATGAGGCCGGAGACGCCGATGTAGGTCTCGCGGGGCAGCCAGTCCACGCCCTCGGTCAGAGGACGAGAGCAGCCCAGGCCGCCGCCGATCTTGTCGCACAGCTCGCGGGCCATGTCCAGCTGAGCCTCTTCGGAGAAGCCACGGCCGGCAGCCACTACCACGTCGGCCTTGTTCAGGTCGACGCCGCTCTTCTGCACCGGAGCCACCGAAACCAGCTCCACGGCCTTGGCCGGAGCCACCCAGTCCACGGACACGGCCTCGTTGGCGCCGCTGGCCGCTGCATCGGCGAAGGCGCCGGAGCCCACGGTGTACACAGCGAAGTCGGTGGACGGCTTCAGCGCGCGCTCGGCCACGCCGCCGAAGTACAGCGCGGAGGCGGCACCGTCGGCGAAGGACATCACGTCGGTGATGGTGGAAGTGCCCTTGGCAGCGGCGATCTTGCCGGCCACGGTCTTCAGATGACGGGTGGGCTCGACCAGCACCACGCCCACACCCTCGGCATCGGCCAGAGCCAGCAGGGTATCGGCGGCGTCGTCGACGATGGCGCCTTCCGGAACGGCGATGACGGCAACCTTGTCGGCCACGGCCTCGGGAGCCTCACCGAACGTCGCCAGCACCACCTCGTCGGCCATGGTGCGGGCGCCAGCCGACAGCTCGCGGGCGGCGTCGGCGGATTCTGCGATAACGAGTGCCTTCATAGTAGAAGCATCCTTTCTGATACGTTACAACCGGCAGAGGTTCTTACAGGGCGGCCTTGAGGGCGGCGGCGAACTCGTCGATCGCGCCGTCGGCCTTCGCGTCGAGCACCACCAGCTTGCGGTCGGCGGACTCGGGGGCCAAGCAGGAGACCACCTCGGTGGCGCATGCCACCGGAGCCTGCTCGGCGGTGATGGCCGCAGGCTTCTTGCCGGCAGCCAGAATGTCCTTCATGCCGGGGATGCGGGGCAGCGCGATGTCGGGAGTGACGGCAACCACGGCGGGCAGGGCCACGCGCACGGTCTCGACAGCGTCCTCCAGCGTGCGCTCGATGGTGGCAGCGGCGCCGTCGACGTCAACCTTGGTAGCGGCGGTGACCACGGGCAGGCCCATAACGCAGGCCAGCTGCACCGGCACCTGCTGGGCGTAGTTGTCGGCAGAGCCGTCGCCGGCCAGCAGCACGTCGAAGGAGCCAGCGGACTCCACGGCCTTGGCCAGGGCGGCAGCGGTCGCATAGGCGTCCAGGCCGTCCAGGGAGTCGTCGGCCACCATGACCAGCTCGTCCACGCCGCGCGCCAGCACGTTCTTCTTCAGCTTCGAATCATCGATGGACTTCGGGCCGACGGTGATGGCCACAACCTTGGAGCCCGGGTTGGCAGCCGCCAGCTGGGCCGCTTCCTCGATGGCGTTCAGGTCGTACTCGGATACCTTCGGCTTGGCTTTGGAGAAATCCAGGGTGCGGTCGGCCTTCACCTGGATGTCCTGGTCGTCCGGGACCACCTTGAAGAGCACTGCGATTTCCATGCTGTTCCTTTCTCGCGTTTTGTTCCCACTCTGCGCCGGGAACGCGAAGAAAACCGCTCCCCCGACAAACAACCTGATACATTTAGTCAGAATAGCAAATAGTGTGCCAATTGGACTACAAGTTGCCTACCAAGAGTTATCAACGCGTAAAGAATCTGATGCAAAATCGCAGAAAACCGCAGCTCATATGCTTATTGATGCTGAAAGGAAAGAGGGCGGCGAAAAACAGCCCCGCGAACGCGGCAGACGCGGCTGCAGGCTGGGAATCCGCTAGTCTTGGATGTAGCGGCTGAATTGGTCGATCAGCTCGTGGCGAATGCAGGCGAGCACGGAGTCCCCGTTGTAGAGGATGGAGTCGCGCGTGGGAATGGAGCTGGCCGAGCCGTCACCGCGTTCGAAGGCGATGATGCGGATGTCGTGGTCGCGCTCGATCTCGCCCACGCGGATGGTGCGCTTGTCCGACCAGGAAAGGTCCAGCGAGAAGCGCAGGACCTCGAACTCGCCGAAGGTGTCCAGATGGGCGCCATGGCCCGAGACGATCTTGCTGAACACGTCCTCGGCCACCAGCGACGTGCCGCAGACGTAGTCGATGCCCAGCTGCATGTAGGCGCGCTCGTGGCCCGGGTTGTACAGGCGGGCGATCACATGGGGGACGCCGTGCAGGCGATTGGCGACCTCGGCCACCATGAGGTTCGTGTTGTCGAACTGGGTAACCGCCGCCACCACGTCGCAATCGTCCACGCCGGCCTTCACCAGCACGTCCTCGTCGAACCCGACACCCTGCAGCGTGGAGCCGTTGAAGCTTCTGCCGAGGTTCGCGAACGCATCGGCGTTCTTGTCGATGACGCAGACGTTGTTGCCGCTGTCGGAGAGCATGTTGGCCAACCGCGATCCCACACGACCGCATCCGACCACGATCACATCGCTCATAAGGCGCCTCCGCGAAAGTTACATGGACTGCATCTGAGAGAGCGTCTTATTGTACCAGTCCGTGGCGTGGGGCGGGCAGTAGGCGGCCGCACCGGCGGGGGTCAGCACGCCGCCGTAACCTGCAGCCAGGCCGGCGACATGGGCGTTGATGGCCTCTTCCCAACTGGACCAGCTGGAGTCGCCCCAGCCCCAGGCATTGTAGGGCAGGAAGCAGAAGGAGCCCTTGGTGGATTCGGTGTTGGAGATAGCCGGCGACAGGCGCGGGTCCACCCCATTGTCCCAAGCAGCCGTGGCGAACACGCTGCCGTAACCAGCCAGCGGGGAGCCCGCCAGATACGCGTCGATACGAGCGGTCCACTCGGCAATGAAGGATTCGCGGCCCTGGCCCCAGTCGATCTCGGAAAGTGCCGGCTGCGACGGTTCCTCGACGCTCACCTGGGATTCCGCAGCTGCCTGGCTGGCAGCGGCCTGCTGGGCCTCAAGCTCGGCTATGCGGGCACGCTCGGCCTCTTCGGCGGCAAGTCGCTCGGCTTCGAGCCGAGCCTCCTCGGCCAGCCGAGCCTCCTCGGCCAGCCGCTCGGCCTCGGCACGGGCCTGCTCCTCCTGAATGCGAGCAACGCCGGCGGAGACGTCGCGGGGGGACGCCTGGGCCAAACCGGACTCGCTGGCATCGGCGGCAAACGCCACCTGCACGTCGTCGACATCGCGCGGAAGCGATACGCGGGTAGCGTTCTCGCCCACGCCAAGATACAGGTTATCCTCCGAAACAGTGCCGCCGGCAACGGCGAACCCGATGCCGATGCAGCCAACGAGCACCAGAGAAATGGCGCCGATGCCCAACGTGGACGCCGCTACGGCGCCTTTGCGGGCAAGAGGTCTTTTCTGAGGCCTACGTGTCATGCGTATCGCACGAATCCCTTCGTTGTCCTGCGCCCGAAAGAGCGCAAAGCAATCCAGCCGCCCGAAGGCGGTCCGCAGCGAGTGTGTGTAGGGTGGATTAGCTGTCGGATAAGGTAGCTGTATGTAAATGACTGGTGCATTTTACCCAAAACCCGCGGGCGAACGCAAAGTTTTGTGGAGCGGGCGTTCACGGTTTGTTCGCTTGACAAAGCCGCTTTTTTGAAGTTCGCAGGTGGCCCCCGTAACACGACGGGGGCCACCTCAAATCTACTGTGAAGAACCTTTGTTCACTTTAACGGCGCCGAAACCCGCAAGGTCGCAATCCTGGCCGCCGGGCATGGCCCACTCCAGCCACAAGGCCGCCTCCTCGCGCCCCGCGTCCACGAGCGAGACCTTGGTTCCCCCCACCCCGGCCGCGGTGACCGCCACGATGGTGGCCGTCCGGGCGAGGCGCTGGAAGGGATTGGTCTTGGTGAAGGCGAACTGTATCTTCTTGCGGGGGAAGGTGACCGACTCCCGCGCAAGGCCGCCGTTGGTCACCTGCATGAACGAGCGGTTGACGGCGAAGCTCGACTCCCGCGCCCACAGCACCGCGCTCACCACCTCGAGCACGAAGAGCACAAGCCCCAAGGCGATCAGGCCGGCGGTCACGATGGTCAGCACGAACAGCACCTCGTCCACGTCGGAGGGAACGTCGGCCAGGGCCCAGGCGATCTGGGGCGCGAAGGCAGCCAGCACGCAGCCGACGACGGCGCACCAGAAGCCCCCGCCCAGCCACACCGCTCGGCGCAGGATGGCGCGGCGCAGGGCAACGGCGGCCACGGGGATGGGCGCGGTGGGCACGTCGGCGAACTCGGGCACCAGGCCGCTCAGAATCTCCGGCACGCGACTCATCTTGACGAACGGATGGATGACCAGGCCCTTTTCAGAAACGTTGGCCTGCTTCTCGCCGTCGCCCGTCACGCTGTCCACCTTGCCCAGTGACAGCTCGCAGTAGCCCATGATGCGCCGGATCAGCGACTGGCGCACCACCACGCTCTGCACCCGGTCAACATCCACGCCGGAGAACTGGTGCTGCAGAAGCCCGCGCTCCACCTCGATGCGGCTGTCGCGGCGCCGCGCCTTGAAACCGCCGTAGGTCAAGCAGGTGGACAGCACCGAAAGACCCCACATCACCAGGGCAAACGAAATCAAGGCCACCGCAATGGCAACCGCAGCGTTGCCGCCGAACAGGCGCAACGACTGGTCGATGACGAAGTCCAGGGCCGCATCGTTGGAACCGAAGAACATCGGCAGAACCTCGCCCACAAGCTGCGCGGCGCCGGTCACCAAGCCGACGAGCACCACCACGAAGGCGGTGTTGTTGGAGAGGGCCGTGAGCACCAGCTCCTTGTTGGTCAGGCCGTACTCGTAGCTCACGCGCCCCGTTTCCACGCCCTGACCGCCGAAGACGCTGCCCACTTCGTCCCAGAGCTCCACGCCGACGTCCAGCACGTTGCCCGCTCCGTCGGCCTCCGTCGCCGCGACGACAGCGCGTTCGGAAGAAGGCGCCTTCTGGCCGGCCGCAAGCTGCTGCTTGCGCGAGAACAGCTCGCGGCGCAGCCATTCGGCCCGATCGCGCGTCACGTAGGGAACCACCACTGCCTTGTTCGACGAACCGCCCGCGGTCTCTATCTGCACCGTGCAGGCGCCCAGTACGCGCTGCAGCAGGGTCGCCCGCTGGTCGACGGACTGGATGCGCTGGTAGGGCACGTGCACCTGCTTCTTGTTGAAGATGCCCGAGTACAGTGCGAACTCGTCAGGGGTAATCTGATAGTAGAGATGCCTCCAGGACCACCAGGTGCCCAGGAACGCAAGGGCGGCCACGAGCGCCGCGCCGGCCGCCGTGATGCCGACGATGATAAGCGCGATCGCTGCCCCGCCGCCGGGATCGATTCCGTCCGCCAGCAAGCCCACTAGCGTGCCGCTCATGGAGACGGCCAGGGCGAACAGCACCGCGAAGATGCTCTTCAGACCGCCAAGCCAGATGTAGCTGGAATGCACGTGGAGCTTCTCGCCCTCCAGGGGCGTCTCGCCCGCGGAAGCGTCGGGGACGGCGGGGGCGGCACAGACGACAGGGGCGACCTGCGTCCCCGGGGAAATCGGCGCGGCGGACGACAGAGGCACCGCGGGCGCCACTGCGGGCTGGACCTGCGGCACCCCGGTCTGCGCCGTGGGAGCTCCGGCTTGCGGCACAGACGCGCCGGCGGCCGGAACGGCCGGAGCCACCCGGTCCTCCACGCGCGGAGCCGGCGGCCGGGGCGCGGGGTTCTGCGGCGCCATCACACGTCCTCCCGAGCGATGCGGGCGAGCTCCGCGGCCTTGTCGCGCACCTGGGCGGCCTCTTCGGAGTCCAAACCGGGAATGGCATGCTCGCCGGCGGCCGTTGCCACGGTCACGCTGGAAAGCCCGAACATCCTTAGCACTGGTCCCTGCTGGGTGTCGGTGTTCTGCACACGGATGAAGGGGATGACAAAGCGCTTGCGCCATACGATGCCGCGCTCGATCTGCAGATAGTCGGGGCTGATCTGGTAACGCCAGCGCGCGTAGCGGATAGGCGGGATCACCGCCAACAGCAGCACCAACAGCACAGCGTAGATAGCGGCCATCGCCCCGCAAACACCCCAAGCCCAGGAACTTTCCTCGTCGAAGACCGCTATCAGAAAGAACGTGGCCACGCATCCGAGGAACACAAGCGTAAGCGTGATGGCGTCGGTGATGCGCCACACCGCCTTGACCCGCGGATCCAACTGGTTAGCCAAAGGGTTGCTCATAGGGTTCCTTCCACACGAACGGCGGCCGCACCGTGCAGCCGCGCAATTGCCTCAACGCAAAAGAATACCCCCCCCCAAGAGGGTTTTTGCAAGGGGAATTCTAGCAGAAGGCGCCCCGACCACAGAATCGGAGCGCCCTCTGCAAATACCTTAAGAAAGCGGGTGCAGCGGCATAGCCGCACCCGCCCGATTGGAATTCGAATCCGATCCGAAACCCAGGCCGACGACCGTGCCTAGTAATGCACCTTCGCCAAATCAACCCGGCCTCGGAACGTCCGGTAGATGACTACATGGTACACGAGCACCAGGGGCAGACCAACGCAGGTGATGCCGGTCATCCAGCCCAAGGTGAGCTCGGAGGAGCCGGCGGTCATGGCCGTGATGCTGGCGCCGACGCTGCCGGCGGAGGCCACCACCAGGTTCGGGAACATGGAAGCGGCAAGCAACATGACCAGCAGGAAGCACCCGGCCGCCTGGCACAGAAACGCCGCCAGGTCCGACTTCGTCACCGCCGCAGCCTGGGCAGCGGGAAGGCCGCCCGAAACCAGCCCGTCGCGGCCGCCCTTGGCGCAGAAGAACGCCGCGCCCACAATAGCCAACACCACCAGGATGGCCAGGATCCAGCGAACCGCCGTCAGGCCGGCGAACATGTCCGGCTGCACGACGAAGTGGCCCATGACCGACTCCAGCACGAACAGCACCAGCACCGCAACGAGCAGCGGGCGGCGCAGGGCCGCAGCGCTATCACGCACGCTCGACCCCAGCGGGGCTTTGAGCGACAGCCAGCAGGCACCGGCCGCCACGAACATGACCAGGGACAACACGCCCGTGAGCAGGGTGAAGGGCGTGATGAGCCCCAGCAGCGGGATGCCCGCGTAATTGCCGGCCGCATCCAGCGGAATGCCGGCGTAGATGTTGCCCACGGCCACGCCCAAAAGCAACGCCGGCAGCAGCGAACCCACGAAGAACAGCGCGTTCCACACCTTGCGCCACTTGCGGTCGATGCCGGCGTACTCAACGGCCACCGCGCGCACGATCAGCGAGAACAGCACCAGCATGACCGCCAGGTAGAAGCCGGAGAACGTGGTGGCATAGGCGTCGGGAAACGCCGCGAACAGCGCACCGCCGGCCGTCAGCAGCCACACCTCGTTGGCATCCCACACAGGCCCGATGCTCGTGCGGACCACGGCCTTGTCCTCGTCGGTCTTGGCGACGAAGGGGTACAGGATGCCCGCGCCCAGGTCGAACCCGTCCAGCACGAAGTAACCGGCGATCAGCACGAAGATGAGCAGGAACCAAAGCCCTTGCAGCACCGTGATTTCCATGGCTACTCACCGCCTTTCCGGGAAGCGTCCGCAACCGGGGCGGCCGCAGCCCCCTCGTCAACCACGAGCACCTCTTCGACGGCCACCGCGCCCGCCTCGGGGGCGCCCTTAACCGCAGGTCCCTCCTTGATGAAGCGGCCAATGGTGCGAGCCCAGGCTATCAGCAAGAACAGGTACACCGCCAGGAACAGGATGAGCGTGATGGTAACCTCCACGTTGGAGACCGAAGCGGACACGCCGTCCTGCACAAGCAGGGATACGCCGTCGGGGCTGGTCATGGACGGATACACCACCCACGGCTGACGCCCTACCTCGGCCGTGAACCAGCCGGCCTGGATGGCGATGAAGGGAAACACCGGGCTGATGACGCACAGCCACTGCAGCCAGCGCATCTTCACGATCTTGCCCTTGCGGAAGGTGAAGATGAGCGCCAGCAGGCAGATCAGGCAGATGGCGCCGAACATGGCCACCATCAGGTGGTAGGTCTGGAACACGAAGTTCACCGGAGCCGTGGCTGGGTCAAGGCCTGCAAACTGCTCGGTCTGCGCCAGCTCGTTGAGGCCCGGAAACTCGGTGTCCCACGTGCCCGTAGCCAGGAAACTGGTGCCACCGGGGATGGAGAAGGGAGTGACGACCTCCTGGGACTGCTCGTCCACCCAACCGAAGGCATACAGGGGCGGCACTTCGGAGTCGTACATGCCCTCCATCATGGCAAGCTTCGAGGGCTGCTCCTCGCTCACCACCACCGCCGACGAATGGGCCGTGCCCAGAAGCACCGCCGTGGAAACGATGGCCACCACCACGCCCAAGCGCATGGTCTTCGCGGCGAACTGCGCATGACGGCCCTTCAGCATGTACCAGCCCGCCACGGCCATGGCCACGAAGGCGCCCATGACCAGCAGCGCCAGCACCGTGTGCCCGTAGCGGGGAACCAGCGAGGGGTTCAGCGCCGCGGCCAGAAAGTCGGTCAGCACGGCGGAGGTGCCGTCGGCGGACAGCTCGGCACCCGCGGGCGTCTGCATCCAGGAGTTGGCGATGAGGATCCACAGGGCCGACAGGGCCGAGCCGAACCACACCAGCCACGCAGAAGCGCAGTACAGCTTCGGCGAAACCTTCCCTCGGCCAAACAGAAGCACGCCCAAGAAGCTGGATTCCAGGAAGAACGCCAGCAGTGCCTCGGCGGCAAGCGGCGCGCCGAAGATGTCGCCCACGAACCGCGAGTAGTCGGCCCAGTTGGTTCCGAAGGAGAACTCCATCGTGATGCCCGTCGCTACGCCGAGAACGAACGTCGCGGTGAAGATCTTCACCCAGAACACTGTGGCCGCCTCATCCTCGGGGGCTCGCGATCGGAAGGACCTGGTGGCGTTGATCGCCATGATGAGGCCCAACCCGATGGTCAGCGGAACGAAGATGAAGTGGTAGGCCGCCGTTGCCGCGAACTGCAATCGCGCCAGCAGCACCGGATCGGACAGGAACTCCATATCGTTACCTCCTCTCTTATCTGTTGCACAACGGGTGCCAGTGTAGCACAGCGCAGCCGCGCTATCTCCATAATTGCAAGCACGAGAGTAACAATTTTATGATTGCATCGGGGTGGCCTTGCCCATCACCCTCGGGCAATCCGAGTCCCTTCCTCTTTTTTTTCCTCCTCCCATCTATCCCCCCTCGCTCCTCCTTCCCCACCTCATTTCCTCAACTCGTCCCTCATTCCGCACCCTCTCCTTCCCCGCTCCCAGCGCCCCGTACGGAAAGCGTTGACTTAAAGCTCACTTGAATGGCTATAATCCCGTTTCGCAAAGACGTTATCGCCAGCGAAAGGATACCCCATGGCCTCTAGCCTGCTTTCCACCCCCAAGCTCGGGTTCGGCTGCATGCGCCTGCCACTTCTGGACCCCGCCGACCAGACCAGCATCGATCTTGACCAGTTCAAGCAAATGGTGGACGTGTTCCTGGAGGCCGGAGGCACCTACTTCGACACCGCCTATGTCTACCACGAGGGCGCTTCCGAGACGGCCCTGCGCGAGGCCCTGGTAAAGCGCCACCCGCGCGAGAGCTTCACCATTGCCACGAAATGCCTTGCCTGGGCCTGCCCCAGCAAGGAGGTCGCCCAGTCGTGCCTGTCCGAGTCGCTTGAGCGCCTGGGCACCGACTACGTGGACTTCTACCTACTGCACAACGTGGGCGGCGCGCGCACCGCGGTGTTCGACGCTTACGACATGTGGAACTTCGCCAAGGAGCAGAAGGCCGCCGGGCGCATTCGGCACGTGGGCTTTTCCATGCACGACGACGCCGACACGCTGGACGCGCTGCTCACCGCTCACCCCGACATGGACTTCGTGCAGCTGCAGGTGAACTACCTGGACTGGGACAACCCGGTGACGCAGTCGCAACGCTGCATGGAGGTAGCCGCCAAGCACGGGGTACCTGTGGTCATCATGGAGCCGTGCCGCGGCGGCCGTTTGGCCAGCCTTCCCGACGACGTGGCCGCCATCCTTGAGCAGGCGCGTCCCGACCTGTCTCAGGCGTCGTGGGCCTACCGCTTCTGCTACGAGCTGCCGGGCACCATCGCCACGCTTTCGGGCATGTCCACCTTAGAGCAGGTTCAGCAGAACGCCAGCGAATGGAAGGAGGCGGGGCTGTTCTCCGACAGCGAGCGTGCAGCCCTTGACGAAGCGCTCGCCCGGCTGAAGACCATGGCCCAGATTCCCTGCACCGCCTGCCGCTACTGCGTGAAGGGCTGTCCCGAGGGCGTGGTCATCCCCGACATCCTGAACCTGGTGAACCTTGAGCTGCAGACCGGCGACCGCAACTTCGCGAAGGGGCTGTATTCCTGGCAGGCTGCCGCCGGCCCCGCGTCGAAGTGCATCGAATGCGGCGCCTGCGAGGCCATGTGCCCCCAGAACATCGACATCATCGACCAGCTGAAGGTGGCCGCCGAGCACTTCGAGTAGGCTGCACCCCTCCCCAGTCAACCGAGCAGCCCGCATTATCGGCATGTTCGTGCGTTTTTCTGCACCAACATGCCGATAATGCGGGCTGCGAACCGTTCGGGCGCGCGACGGGGTGCGGCCCGGACGCCCTTACTCCCCTGCCTTCACCGCGTCCCAGAGCTCGTTTTGCTCGGCGGTGGTGAGGTCTTCCAGGGCGCGACCCTGGGCGCGGGCGGCAGCTTCCATGGCCTCCCAGCGACTACGGAACTTGCGGCAGGTGGCGCGCAAAGCGCTTTCGGCGTCGATGCCCATGCGCCGAGCCACGTTCACCAGGCTGAACAGCACGTCACCGAACTCAAGCTCCGCTGCGGCGATGGCCTGCGCCGCCGCCTGCTCGTCCTCGGGCGTCTGGCCAGCTGCGCTTCCGTCGGGCCACGTGCCGCCCGCATCCATCTTGCCGTTTGACGCCTTGGGCGCAGCATCGTAGGCGGCCTGCAGCTCGGCGGCCTCCTCGTGCACCTTCTTCCAGATGTCGGCGACGGTATCCCACTCGAAGCCGGCCGACGCCGCCTTGCGCGAGATCTTCTGCGCCTGCATGAGCGCGGGGAAACTGGTGGGCACGGCGTCGAGCAGACCGGACGCCGGCGCGCTCTGCTCGCCTTGCTCCCCTTCCTCGCCAATGCGCTCTGCCAGCTTCACCTGGTCCCACAGGTCCAACACTTCGGCGGCGCTTCCGGCCTGCACCTGGCCGAACACGTGGGGATGACGGCGCACCAGCTTGTCGTTGACCTCTTGCGCCACATCGTCGATGGTGAACTCGCCCGCATCGGCGGCGATCTGGCTGTGCAGCACCACCTGCAAAAGCACGTCTCCCAGCTCTTCGCGCAGATGGGCCGTATCCCCCGCTTCGATGGTGTCCACCGCCTCGTAGGCTTCCTCGATCATGTTGTGGGCGATGGAGCTGTGGGTCTGCTCGCGGTCCCACGGGCAGCCGTCCGGAGCCCGCAGCGCCGACACCGTGGCCACGAACTGGTCGAAGGCCGGATGGGCTACGGGGTTCGCCGCCCGCTCCAAGGCCGACAGACCGCTCTCGGGCAAAGTGGCGGCTTCCGCGCTCGATATACCAACGTGCGTCATAACGCTTCCTTCCGTTTCGCCAACGGGGCCCGCAGGCTCCCCCGTGCACCGATGCTTCTGCTAGTATAGGGCACAAACGCACTTGCGCCGCGCCACCTTAAGGAACGCCCATGGACTCGAAACCGACCGCCTCTGACAACGGCCGCCCACCGCGCCGCCGCAGCCAAGCCGCAGCCTCGCAGTGGGCGGTGCGCCTGGCCTACCTCCTGGTGTTCGCGGTGAACGTGCAGTGCGCGCTTTCCTTCGCCGCGGACCCACAGAGCTTCGTGGGCGCCTATCAGCTGCAAGGGGCGGGCAGTGCGGGGCTGGCCGCCGTCCAGGGCATCGGCGTGGCCTTCCTCATGTGGAACTGCACCTACCCTGCCGTCATCGCCAGCCCGAAGCGCTTCTTCTCCCTGGCCGTGGTTGTGCTGGTGCAGCAGGCGGTGGGGCTTGCCGGCGAGACGGCCATCCTGGCGCAGCTGCCCGCCGGCTGCGATGTTCTGGCCGCAAGCGTAGTGCGCTTCATCCAGTTCGACGCGTTCGGGCTTGTGCTCATGGGAACCGCCTTCGCATGGATGGCGGCAACGAACCGCCGGCGCTAGGCCCGCTCGCCCGCCGGCCGCACCCCCGCCGAATCACCGCCTCAGCGCGCCCGCAGCTCCCAGAAGGCCACGGCGCTGGCGGCGGCCACGTTGAGCGAATCCACACCGTGGGCCATGAGGATGCGCACCACGTAATCCGCCTGCTCGATGGTGCTCGCCGACAGCCCTTCCCCTTCGGTGCCGAGCACCACGGCCAGCCGTTCC
Source organism: Eggerthellaceae bacterium (assembly GCA_910575165.1). Taxonomy (GTDB): domain Bacteria; phylum Actinomycetota; class Coriobacteriia; order Coriobacteriales; family Eggerthellaceae; genus Xiamenia; species Xiamenia aquisgranensis. The sequence continues at coordinate 5,072 of CAJTDS010000020.1, read as the reverse complement.
TCGGCCGCAAGCGCCGGATCGTCCAGCGCCACGGACTTATCGGAAAGCGCCATGGCGGCCACCGCGAAGCCGGCCTTATGCAGAAGCGGCATGCCGGTAACCGCCCATCCGCCCTGACGGCAGACGTTGCCGTGCGCCCCCTTCGTCGCCGGGGCGTCGTCGCCGATGCGGGCCCAGGGGACCTGGAAGACCGTGCCCATGGACACGCGGATGGCCCGGCGGTACAGCGGATCGTAGCAGCCCGGCGTCACCAGCACCGCGTCCATGCCCAAAGCGGCGGCGCTGCGGAAGATGGCCCCTACGTTCGTGTGGTTCGTGATGTCCTCGAGCACCGCCACGCGCCGCGCGCCGGCCAGCACGTCGGCCGCGCTCGGCAAAGCAGGACGTCGGAAGGCCGCCAAGGCGCCGCGGGTCAGGTTGAACCCGGTCAGTCGCCGCAGCTCTTCGGCGGGCGCTGCCAGCACGCTTGCCTGCGGATAGCCGGCCTCCACGGCACGCACCAGCCCCTCCACCGCCGCAGACCGCAGAAGCTCGGTGCTCACCAGCAACGACAACGGCTCGAATCCGGCAGCGATCGCCCGGGCTATCACCTTGTCGGACTCGGCGATGAACAGCGCGCGCTCCGGTTCCAGCCGGCTGCGCAGCTGCACGTCGGTCAGGCGCGCGTAAGCATCCAGGCGCGCATCATCTAAGCTTGTCACATATTCAACCATAGATCACCGCCTCCTGCGCACGACGTCGCCGCCACGGGAGGCGTCCTAGGACGCCTGCACCAGCGAGAACACCTCGGCGTCGGTCTCTTCGGCGATGACCTTGCGCGGGTTCAGGAAGGCAAGTTCCAGCAGAAAACCCATGCCCGCCAAGGTGGCACCGGTCTCCTGCACCAGCTTCACCAGGGCGCGCACGGTGCCGCCGGTTGCCACCAAGTCGTCCACGATGAGCACGACGTCGTCGGGGCTCAGGGCGTCCTGATGGATCTCCAAGGCGTCGGAGCCGTATTCCAGCTGGTAGTCGACGCGGTAGGTGGCCCGGGGAAGCTTGCCCGGCTTGCGCGCGGGAATGAACCCGGCACCCAGGCGGGCCGCCACAGGAGCGCCCACGATGAACCCGCGGGCCTCGGCGCCTATGACCTTTGTGATGCCCTTGCCGATGAAATGGTCGGCTATGCCGTCGATGGTGGACGCGAAGGCCTGGGGGTCCGCCACCACCGGCGTGATGTCCTTGAACACCACTCCGGGAACCGGATAGTCAGGCAAATCGATGATGAGGTGCTCGTACTCGAAGGCCATGGGGGTCTCTTCTTTCTCGGTCGCAAGCGTGCGGAGCGCACCCGCGCAACGCGTTCGGGTGCACGACGCGTCCGGGCGCGGCAACACCGCCAACCGGACAGCGGTGCCCATGATACCCCAAAGCACCGACGAGCACGCGGCCGGCCGACCTATTCCCCCGTAGGCTCCAAATCACCCGGCTCGCCGCTGCGCATCTGGCCGTACTGGCGCGCCTCCTCCACCGAAACCGTCTTGATGCGAGTGACGAAGAACCAGATCTCGAACAGGGTGAGCCCGACAAGCAGCGCCTTGGCCCACCACTGCGGCAAAACCACGGCCAGCACCGACATGATGACCACGCCGGGACAGGCGCACAGAAGCTTCGCGCGCACGGTCATCTGGCGCTTGTCCATGTAGTTGGAAAGGTAGCGCTTATACAGCTTCGTGCCCACGAACCAGTCGTTGAGCCGCTTGGAGCTGCGCAGGAAGAAGAACGAAGCCAGCAGCAGAAACGGCGTGGTGGGCAGCACGGGCAGCAGGGCCCCTACGGCGCCCAGCGCGAAGAAGAACAGCCCAAGGGCGGCGTAGACGTAGCGCATGGCACTCCCCCTCGATCGTGTCGGCAGCCCGCCAAAAGCCGCCGTGCGTGCCGAAGAGTGTATCGGGCGACGTTACGTCGCGGTCAAGGGCCGCGCGCGCCCTCCACAAAATAGACGAGAGCGGCGCCAGCGACCGCCCATAGCTGCCGGCGGCTACTTCACCACCAGCACGGGCACCTTCGAGCCGTGGATGACCTTATGGGACACGCTGCCGATGTACTCCTTCAAGCCGGACAGGCCGCGGCTTCCCAGCACCACCAAATCGTAGTCGCGCTGATCGAGCAGCTTCAGGATCTCGCTGGCGGGATTCGTGCCCGTGAGCAGCAGCGAGTCGGTGCGGGGCTCCAGCGCCTCGCCCATGGTCTTCACGGCGTCAGCCAGCAAATCCTCGCCGTCGGAGATCATCATGTCCAGGATGTCCTGGAAGCTTTGCATCTGGGATTCGTCCAGAAGCGGGATCGGGATCACGTACACCACGTCCACATGGGCTTCCGGATTGTGAACAGCCAGGTCGGCCGCCATCTTCAATGCACGGGTGGCCACTTCCGATTCGTCGTAGGCAACCAGGATCTTGTTCGCAGCCATGACCGCTCCTCTCGTCGGCACCATCGCGAAGACCGCAGCTTCGCCTTTGCCCCAGTATAGCCCATCGGCCGCAGATGACGCTTTCGATATGGTGACGTTTCAGGTCAGCTGCAAGCCGCCTCTGCTCGCAGCCGCGCGCAGCTACAGCGCCGCCGTCCCGTCCGACTCTTCGCGAAGCAGCTGCCGATAGGCGCATTCCTCGGGGAGCAGCTCGTCGAACAGAGCCACCCGAAGCGTCACCCTCGCGCAGCGCTCGTTTTTCCGGAAGCGGTCCTTGTACACGCGGCACAGATGCGTCCCCATGTCGAAGAAGCGGCAGGGCGATGCGTAATCCACCAGCACCTCGCCGCCGTCGCCCAGCTCGCGCTCGAAGCAGCACCGCCCGCAGCGGCTGCACACCTCTTCCCAACGCTCGCGCACCGACTCGTAGCGCTGCAGCTCCTTCGCGCTAGGCTCTCGCTCCACAAAGCTTCCTTCCCTCCAGGTCGGACACGGCGCAAAGCGGCCGTGCGGAATCGGATCGACACAGCTCGTCGGCCGACAGGTCGGGACGGCATAGCAGGTTGTGCTCCGTCACCGCATCGCGCCCGTTCAGCGCATCAACCCGCAAGCGAAGATCGTCGCGGATCGGTCGCTGCGGAACCGCGAGCACCCGCAGCTCGTCGAAGCCCTCCTCCACCGAGGGGACCTGCAACCGACCGGCGCAGTGCTTGAACGTATCATAGCCCGCGCGACGCACCGCATCGCTCACAACCCGAGGGTAACCGACCCAACGGCATTCCAGCGCGTCGCATTCGCGCAGCACCCCGCGCAGCCCGTCGGCCACTACATGCCTGAAGCTGCGGTAGTAGAACGGACCCTCCATGACCACCACCGGATCGTGCGGCGCGCCCTCGGCAGACGCCCCCATGGCTTCAGCCGCATGGATTTGGCAGCGCCTGATGGCGTTCTCGGTGAACTCCTGGAAGATGGCCAGCGCAATCATCTCCCGGCGCCGCGGCGGCATGACGCGCGGGTAGGCGTCGTTGGAGAGGAAGTTGCGGTAAGTGACTGTTTCGAACGGCAGCGGTTCCACCACCCCGTCGAACGTCTCGACGATGTAGGTGCTCTTGCCCGATCGGGGCGGACCGCATACCAGCACCACGCGGATGGGGCACTGCCGAGGGCGGCCAGCCAGCGAACCGTCGCCGTCCCTCGGGTGCGGCCGCCTGCGGTCGGCCTCGCCGGGGCGGCCCGTCACCGCATCCTGCGGGAGGGGCTCGTCGGGCAGCACGGTTTGCGCCGCCTGCAGCAGCAACCTGGCTACAAGCTGGTCGTTGGGCGACTCGAGCGGTCCCATGACGCACCCCCTTGCTCCCCTGCTTCCCGACACCTGCGCCATCCCCTTGCGCACCGGGCCGCTCCTCTCGGCATCGGGGCGCATGCGCATCCTCGGCAACCGCCGGAAAGCTCTTTGCGATGCACTCATTATCCTTGGCCCCATCAGGCCTTCGACCACCGTGCCCTATCGGTTTTTGAATCGTAACGTTCTGCAACATTTTGCACGCGCGAGCTTCTTGCGGCGCCTTGCTGCATGCCCGGGTCCCGCGCTCCGCCCCCCAGGCAAGGAGCGCTTGGGGCGATGCGCTTCCGTAAGACGCCGCCGGAAGCTATTCCTGCAGCTCGCCCTCGTCCAGGGACACCTCCTCGAGCGCCCGCACGGCCTCCGCGTAGGAATGCACGTCCAACTTGGCGTACAGGTGCTTCACATGGGTGCGCACGGTGCCCATGGACACGCCCAGGGCATCGGTCATCTCCGGAGCGCGGCGACCCTGGGCGATGAGCAGCAAGATGTCCGACTCGCGCGGCGTAAGGTCGCACTCCGCCGTCAGCTTGCGAACCCGCGCCTTGGTCACCAGGTCGTTGTAGTGCTTGGCCGACAGCTTTCGCCGCAGGCCCCAGATCTTGCGGATCTGCTCGTCAGTGCCCACCCAAAACGTCGCCGCCGTCAGAAGCGCGGTCACCGCCACGGACAGGGCGAAGTAGTTCTGGGTGCCCGGGGCGAAGCTGGTCTCGAAGTTGACGGCGAAGACGACGCCCGCCGCCGACCCCAGGTTGTAGAAGATCAGCGCCTTGGCCACGATGATGCGCGGGTCGGCGCAGGTCTGCCTCATGAGCGAGAAGCAGCCGAGGAACAGAAACGCCACGTACAGCAGATGCCTCGCCTCGGTGAACGCCAGAGCGAGATCGCTGTTGGACGCCAGGGGGATGAGCAGGTAGCCCACGATGGCCAGGGGGAACACCGTGGAGCGCATCTTCGACCACAGCTCGCGATTGCTGCCCATGGCGAAGAAGAGAAGGGCTAGCAAGGCCACGGTCATGACGCACCCGAAGAATACGCCCACGTTGATGCTGAACGGACCCGGCTGGATGAAGCCCTCCAGGACGTGGAGAACGCCGAAGACCGCACCGTAGATGACGAGGTGCGCCATGAGCGGCGGCGGGGTGCGGGCGTCCACCGTGAACTGCGTCCCAAAACTTGGACGAATTAGTAAGGACTAAGCTGCTAAGGACTGATTTCGGAATTCCTCCGGAGTCAGTCCTTTCAGTTTAACCTGTCGTCTCCTCGTATTCCAATGAA
>CAJTDS010000019.1 GCA_910575165.1 Eggerthellaceae bacterium | reverse complement strand
TCCTGCATCGAGGAGATCGCCTACCGCAAGGGCTTCATCGACCGCGAGCAGCTCAAGCGCATCGCCTCGACGCGCTCCAACAAGACCAAGTACGGCCAGCACCTGTTCCTCGTGTCCAACCAGGAGCAGGACGCAGGCATCTAGAAACCGGGCTGACACCATGACAACCAATACCGCCAAAACAGTAATGGTGCTTGGAGCCGGACGCGGGCAAGTCGGGCTCTACAAAGCCATCAGGAACCTCGGGCATCGATCCGTAGCGGCAAGCATCGCAGGAGAATATCCAGGGTTTCAGTACGCCGACGAAATTGCCATCGTTGACATATCCGACCCAGAAGCGGTGCTCGCAGCCGCGAAGGAGCAGCATGCGGACGCCGTCGTTACTAGTTGCATGGATACCGCGATGCAATCGCTCGGACGAGTTGTCGACACTCTGGGTCTTCCCGGGCCCTCCGAAGCATCCTCGCGCCTGTGTTTCGACAAGAGAGCTCTCAAAGAAACGCTCTCGGACCACGACGTGCCTTCTGCGCGATACCGTGTCATTGGCTCCCCTAGCGAGCTGGTCGGTATCGCCGACGAATTCGGTCTACCGCTCGTTCTCAAACTGTCGCACTCGCAAGGAAGCGCGGGCGTATTCATATGCGAAACGCTGTGCAACGCCTGCGAAAAAGCGGAGGAAATCCTCGCTGAGGAGGGATTCTGTCTGGTCGAGGAGTACCTCGGCGGCATAGAGTTTGGTGCGCAAGCAATCGTCAGCAACGGAGATGTGGTCTTCATCCAGACCCACGGCGACCTGATGACGGGGGGCGCAAATCCCAAGCCCTATATCCATTACTACCCGTTCGAACACCAGGACCTTGTAAACGAAGCAGTTTGCCTTGGACGAAAAGCAATTGCCGCATGCGGCTTCGACAACTGCGCGGTCAACATCGACTACCGCGGGGGAGCCGAAGGGCTCTGCATCCTTGAGCTTACGGGCCGAGCCGGCGCGAACGGTTTGCCGGAGCTCACCGGCGAGCTGCTGGGGGTCGATTACTACGAGCTGATCGTCAGGATAGCTTTAGGGGAGGCCATAGGCGACATCGCTCCCAGCCGCCGCAAAGCCCTCGCATCGGAGATGGTCTATGCCGACGGATATCGGTGCAACGGCTATTCCCCGATACGCTGCATCGATCCCAATATCCGCAGCACCATCCTTTTCGCATCGGCTCGAACCGAGGATGCAGGCCAATGCATCGGGCAGATCGTGGCCGCAGGCAACGCACTCTCAGACTGCACATCGGCGCTAGCAGCGGAGCGAGAGCGCCTTATAGAGCGGCTGTCGTCCCTGTAGCATGCCCTTCGCCATCGACGACAGAAACCCGGCGCATGCCAGCAGCATGCCAGCCGCGCACTGGGTGAAAGCAGTTCGGAACCACCCCTTCGCCTACTCCTCCGCTCTGTGTCTAGTTGCATTCATCGTCATTGCGATGAGCAGGGGAATCGTCTTCGACACCGTAGATGATTACAACATGATGATGACGATTTCGGGCGAGAAAACCGGAGATCCGTACTTCCAGCTCACCTTTTTCAACTCGGCATTCGGCTTTCTCATGTCTCTGCTCTACCGTATAACGGATGGTGTTCAGTGGTACTCGATCGTAGAGCTGTCTTTCCTGCTTGCCGGGCTGTCCGTCATCGGCGGCTGCTTGGTTCGCATAACACCGCCGAATCGCTCTGTGCTGTGGCCCACGCTCATCTTGGCGGCGCTCCTTGCCACGGTTTACCTGTATCCCGTCCAGAGAATGCAGTTCACCACCACCGCCGCAACGCTCGGCGCGGCATCGTGTGCGCTCTGCCTTTGCATAGGCGATACAGGACTCAGCACGCAGCAAAACCGACGCTACTTCTGCCTTTCCCTGCTGTTTCTCGCCCTTGCCTTCATCGAGCGGAAATCAGCGGGTATTTGCTGCTCCGTTTTCTGGTTGCTCTGCGTGGGAAGAATTCTCCTTTATTCAAAAAGCGGATTTCGCAATCGCATCAAAGCGGATACGCTGAAATGGGCCGCTCGTCCGCTTCTCGCCGCGCTGCTTGTCGTCGCTTGCTTCTACGGATTCGACACGCTGTTGCAGCGCTTAGGGGACAACTCATCCTACGGCGCCTACAACCAATGGCGCATAGAGTTCCAAGACCATGTTCGGCCCTCGTACGAAGAAGCTCCGGACATGTACCTGGCAGCAGGGTGGTCTGAAGAGGTCTTCAATCTAGCCAGATCGCTGATCTACGTAGACGAAGCAATCGACACACCCGCTCTGGAGCATATTGTCCAGTCTCCTGAAACGGCAACGATCCAGCCATCGATAAGGGACGCCATCAGCCTGGGATATAGCCTGTTCAAAGAAAACGAAACGGCTCGGGGCGACCTGGTCGTCGTTGCCAGCCTGGGTCTGACAAGCTTTTTGGCGGGGGCTCTTCTGTGGAGACGAAACCGTCGTTCATCCATTGCCTTTTGCTTGTGGACTGTCGTCGTGGCGCTTGTCTCCTTTTGCCTCTGCCTGTACTTGTGTCTGTCGGGACGCTGGCTCCTTCGCCTTTTCTTAACCGTCGCGCTTCCAGCTGCTTCTTGTTTTTTGTTTCAGCTAGTCGGCGGTCTGAACGCAGCAGCGGGTATCCCCAACCGGAAAATCGGCAAGCACGGGTCTTCCCACCGACTGCCACAACTGCCTCTCGCGGCAAAAGGCTTCATGGCCGCAGTACTCGCCGTCTCCGTGCTGTTCGGCTCCGTCTCCGCCGCTAGCGACATAGAGAAACTCAGGAAAAGAGACTCTTACTCGATTCCTCAAATGGCGGCGATCGAGAACTACGCACTGCAACATCCCGACGACGTCTTCGTCCACGATTATTCGGTCTCCAACTCCTACGACTCCTACGACCCGTTCAGAACGTACGACGGCGACCTGACGAACCTCATCATATCGGGCGGAAGCTATACGAGAACCGGAGCTTACAACAAGCAGCTGGAAGCAAACGGAATTGACGGGTTTCTGGATGGAAGGACTTTACTGTCCGACAACGTTTACTACATCAGCAATCTCGAGCGAGGCGACTACGTCGAAGTTGTCAGCGATTACCTCGAGTCGAAATACGGGCCGGTGAACGTCGAGTTGGTGGATGTCCTTAACGAAACTGCCGGCGTCTACAAGTTCTCGCTTTCCCCCGATCCCTCGCCGATCCTCGATTGGGAGCAGACCCTCCCCCTTCGCAACGACGACACAGGAGTGCTATGAGAAAGCTCGCCATCATAGGCGCCAACGAGTTCCAGAACCCGCTGATACTCAAAGCCCGGGAGATGGGCTACGAGACCCACGTGTTCGCCTGGGCGGCGGGGGACGTGGGCGAGCGGACGGCGGATGCGTTCCACCCGGTGAGCATCGTGGAGCGCGACGCCATCCTTGAGGAATGCCGGCGCATCGGGGCGGACGCGGCCGTCTCGATCGGATCTGACCTGGCCGTGCTCACGGTGAACCATGTGCAGCGGGCCCTGGGCAACCCCGCCAACGACGAGCGCTGCGACAAGGTGGCCACGAACAAGTTCCTCATGCGCGAGGCCTTCGAGGCGGCCGGCGTGCCCGTGCCCTCGCACCTGCTCGCCTCGCCCGACAGCCCTCCCGCCGACCCCGCGTCGCTGCCCTACCCCCTGATCGTGAAGCCGGTCGACAGGTCCGGCAGCCGCGCGGTCAACCGGGTCGACTCCGCAGACGGGCTCGCCGATGCCGTGAGGCAGGCCTGCGAGGCTTCTTTCGCGGGCCAGGCGGTCGTCGAGGAGTTCATAGTCGGCGACGAGTACAGCTGCGAGTGCATCTCCTTCGAGGGCCGCCACCGTCTGCTGGCCCTCACGCGGAAGCACACGAGCGGCGCACCCCACTTCATCGAGCACGGCCACGACGAGCCCTCGGGAATTCCGGCGCAGCTCGTCCCGTCCGTGGAGGCCGCCGTCTTCGCGGGGCTCGACGCCCTCGGCATCCGCTACGGAGCGTCGCACACCGAGTTCTTCCTCACCCCCGCGGGCGAGGTCCGCATCGTGGAGATCGGCGCCCGCATGGGGGGCGACTTCATAGGGTCGGACCTCGTGCAGCTGTCCACCGGCTACGACTTCCTTCGCATGGTGATCGACGTCGCCTGCGGGCACGAGCCGGACCTGACGCGGGGAGCTCATTTCGACGAGGCGTGCGTGCGGTTCGCCTTCGAGGACGGCGAATTGGAGCGCTTCGACGAAGAGCTCGTCTGCGGGCGCGGGCTTGCCTGCCTGCGGCGCGAGCTGAAGGACCACGACCCGGACGCCCAGGTGCAGGACAGCTCCACCCGGTTCGGCTACGCCATCTACGCCGGCAGCCGCGGCGATTCGACGCGGGATGGGGTGGCCTAGCGTGAACGCAGCCGCCAGCATCGACCAAGCGCCCGTTTCCCGGAACCGGCCCGAAGTCTCCTTCGTCATCCCCTGCTACCGCAGCGAGCGCACCGTGATGAGCGTCGTGGCCGAGATAGAGCGCACCGCGCAGGAGGCGGGCCTTGGGGCCTTCGAGGTCGTCTGCGTCGTGGACGGCTCCCCCGACAACGTGTTCGCCGTGCTCGCCGAGGCCGCACGCCTGCGCCCCTGGCTGCGGGTGGTGGAGTTCGGGCGCAACTTCGGCCAGACCAACGCGCGCATGGCAGGCTACCGCATGGCGCAAGGGCGCCTGATCGTCACGCTCGACGACGACGGGCAGTGTCCCGTCGACCAAACCCCGAAGCTGCTTGCCGCCCTCAACGAAGGCGCCGATCTGGCCGTGGCGGAGTACGGACGCAAGCACCAGAGCGGCTTCAAGAACCTCGGAAGCGCCGTGAACACCTGGATGGCGCGCAAGGTCATAGGCCTGCCCGAGGACTTCACCATGTCGAACTTCTTCGCGTTCGACCGTATGGTGCTTCGGCACGTCGTCTCCTACGAAGGCCCCTACCCCTACCTCTCGGGCCTTCTCTTCCAGGCGACCGACCGAGTGGCGCTGGTCCCCATGAGCGACCGGCCCCGCATGGAGGGGACCACCGGCTACACGCTGAAGAAGCTGCTGCGGGTGTGGATGAACGGGTTCACGAACTTCTCCATCGCCCCGTTGCGGATCGCGTTCGCAGCCGGAGGGCTGTTCGCCCTCCTCTTCGCGGCGTTCCTGATTGCCGGCGTTGCCCTCGGCTCCGGGCTGCTGCTCCTGGCCGCCCTCGTGGCGGCATCGACAGGCGCCCTGTGCGCGGTCGCGGGCATGGTTGGCGAATACGTAGGACGCGTCTTCATGACGTTGAACCGCATGCCCCAGTACGTCGTGCGGACCGTCGTCAACGCGCCGGAAGGCGATGCGGACCCGCACCCGATACCGAACGAAAGGCCCCTATGATTCCCTTCAACAAGGCATCCATCACCGAGCTTGAGGAGCGCTACGCCCTCGACGCGCTGCGCAACGGCAAGACCTCCGGCGACGGCTCGTACACCTTCAAGGTCTACGAGCAGTTCCGCGAGCGCTTCGGCATCGAGCGAATGCTGCTGACCACTTCCGGCACCGCGGCGCTGGAGATGGCCTCGATACTGATCGACCTGCAGCCCGGCGACGAGGTGATCGTGCCGTCCTTCACGTTCTCCTCCACGGTCAACGCCTTCCTGCTGCGGGGCGCCAAGCCCGTGTTCTGCGACGTGCGGCCCGACACGCTCAACATGGACGAGTCGCTGGTGGAGGGGCTTATCACCGACCGCACACGCGCCGTCTACGCCATCGACTACGCCGGCGTCCCCGCCGAGATGGACGCCATCGACGCCGTGGCCGCCGAGCGCGGCCTGTTCGTCATCGAGGACGCCGCCCAGGCGGTGGGGTCGACCTACAAGGGGCGCCCTGCCGGCACGCTCTCGGAGTTCGGCTGCTACAGCTTCCACGAGACGAAGAACTACGTCATGGGCGAGGGCGGCGCCATCGTGCTCAACGAGGGGCGGTTCCTGGAGCGCGCCGAGATCATACGCGAGAAGGGCACCAACCGCCGCCAGGTGCTGCGCGGCTGGACCGACAAGTACACCTGGCACGACCTGGGATCTTCCTTCCTGCCCTCGGACGTGCTGGCGGCCGTGCTGCACGCGCAGATGGAGCGCTACGACGAGATCATGGGCAAGCGCATGGCGGTATGGCAGGCCTACGAGCGCGAGCTGGCGCCGCTGGAGGCGGGCGGGCGCCTGCGCCGGCTCGTTGTGCCCGGCCACGTCGAGCACAACGCCCACATGTACAACGTCGTGCTGCCCGACGAGGATACGCGCACCCGCCTGGTGGAGGGCCTGAAGGAGCGCGGCGTCATGGCCTACATCTGCTACGTGCCGCTGCACTCCGCCCCCATGGGCCGCAGGCTGGGCAACGACCCGCGGGACTGCCCGGTGACCGAGGATTTGGGCTCGCGCACCCTGCGCCTGCCGCTGCACGCGGACATGACGGCGGCCGACGTGGACCGCGTGCTCTCCGGCGTCTTCGACATCCTCTCCTAGGGGCGCGGTGGCCCCCGACAAGCAGACCGTCGACGCGTTCTGGCGCTCCTGGGCGTCCGACGAGGGGCTGGAGCCCTTCGAGGCGCTGCTCGGCTGGGTGCGCGAGCGCAACGAGGCCACCGAGGTGAGCATCTCCCGCGTGGGCCTGGCGCAGTGCGCCCCCTGGCGGCTCGACCCGGCCACCGGGCGCATCGGCAACCCAGCGGGGTCCTTCTTCCAGGTGGCGGGCCTCGAGGTGGCCGAGGGGGAGCGCGAGCTGGCCCAGCCGGTGCTGCTGCAGGGCGAGATCGGCTACCTGGGCGTCGTGGCGAAGGTGTTCGACGGGACCGCCCACCTCCTCATGCAGGCCAAAATCGAGCCCGGCAACGTCAACAGGGTGCAGGTCTCGCCCACCATCCAGGCCACGCGCTCGAACTTCCTGCGCCTGCACGGCGGCGGGCGCCCGGCCTACCTGGAGTACTTCCTGCGCGACGGCTCGGGCGGGCCGCGCACGCGCACCCTGGTCGACCAGGTGCAGTCCGAGCAGTCCTCGCGCTTCCTGGGCAAGCGAAACCGCAACGTGGTGGTGCTCGCCGAGGGGGAGGTGGAGGCGCTTCCAACCCACCGCTGGATGACCCTCGGCCAGGTCAAGCGCCTCATGCGCTACCCGAACCTGGTCAACATGGACACCCGCACCGTGCTCTCCTGCATCCCCTGGTCGCTGTGGGGGCCTCCCTCCGCGGGCGTGCTGGAGGGCGGCGGGGCCGACCGGCAGCTTGTCGACTCGCTCGCCGGACAGCCGGACGCCTTCAAGGTCGCCCATGTAACCGAGCGTCTCTGCAACGCGAAGATGTTCGACTTCTCGACGCGGCGCATCGTCGGCCTTGGCGAGCTTGCGGACTGGAAGTTCGACGACGACGCCACGGCGTTTCGCCATCGGGAGGGCTACCCGTTCTCCGTGGGCTTCTTCGACATCGCCATAGAGGGGCGCGAGGTGGCCCGCTGGAGGCAGCCGCTCTTCGAGGCGCAGGGGATGGCGACCTTCGCCCTGGTCATCAACAGAAGCGAGGAAGGCGTTCGGTACCTGGTGCGCGTCAGGAGGGAACCGGGCTGCTTCGATACGGCCGAGCTCTCCCCTACGCTGCAGCGGGAAGCTGGCTGCAGCGACGAGCCCGATAGCGCGGAGTCGGCCGTGCTGGCGTTGCTGGAGAGCGGCGAGGGCGTGGTACGCGACGTGGTGCTCTCCGAGGAGGGCGGGCGCTTCTACTGCGAGGAGAATCGCAACGTGCTCATCGAACTGGATGCCGAGCGCGCAGAAGAGTTCTTCGGGGACGTCGCGCGGTCGAAGGACTACCTCTGGGTCGACTACCCTACGCTGTGCCTGCTCAACACCTCGAACAACAACCTGAACATCCAGCTGCGAAACCTGCTGTCGCTGATCGACCCCTTCGAACGTCCCGAAGACCGTATGCTTCTGTAGGAGCCGGGCGCGAGCCGACCGGTCAGGCGGACTCGGGACGCACCTTCGCCCGCGGATGCGCCGCCAGGTACTCCTCGCGGATGTGGGCGCGGGAAACGTGGGTGTAGATCTGGGTGGTCGAGATGTCCGAATGCCCCAGTATCTCCTGAATGACGCGCAGATCGGCACCGCCTTCCAGCAGATGGGTGGCGAAGGAGTGGCGCAGCGTGTGCGGATGCAGGTTCTCCACGCCGATGGCAAGCCCCGCCCGCGCAACCACGGCATGGACGCTCTGGCGGCTGAGCCGCCCGCCCCGCGCGTTCAGGAACACCGCCGAGTTCACCGGCGTGTAGGGCTTCTGCAGCTGCGACCTTCCCTTTTCCAGATAGGCTGAAAGCGCCCGCAGCGCTGCCCCCGATATGGGGGTGATGCGCTCCTTGCTCCCCTTGCCGAACACCCGCAAATAGCCGTCGTCGAGCACAAGGTCGCCCAGGTTCAAACCCGACAGCTCGCTCACGCGCAACCCGCAGCCGTAGAGCATCTCCAGCATGGCACGGTTTCGCAAGTCGGCGGGCTTGTCGCTCTCGGGCAGCGCATCCATGAGGGCGTTCACCTGCTCCACGCTCAGCACGTCGGGTAGCCGGTCGGGCTTCCCGGGCAGGGGCACCGTGTCGGCCGGGTTGTGCTTGGCAAGCCCTTCCCGCACCAGGAACTTGCAGAAGCCCTTGATCGACGACACGTGCCGCTCTATGCTTGCAGGCGCGAACCCCCGAGCAGCCAGGTCGGCCTCGTAGGCGATGATGGCGTTGCGGTCGGCCGTGGACAGGCTGCTGCCGTCGTGGCGCTCCAGAAACTCCCGGAAGTCCCTCAGGTCGCGTCCGTAAGCCTCCAGCGTGCGGGCTGACGAGCCGCGCTCTATGCGCAGGTGGGCCATGTACTCCTCGAGGCTTTGATCGTCCTCGGCCAGCAATCGGACCCTCCCCTTCAGCCGTCGCACCCCCTTCGGGCGCCCGTTACTCCTGCTGCATCAATTCTACCCGAGCCTCGCGGTGCAGCAGAGCCGCCTTCACGAAATCGCGGAAAAGGGGGTGCGGGCGGGTAGGACGGCTCTTGAACTCGGGGTGCCCCTGGGAGGCGACGAACCACGGATGGCCGGGCAGCTCGATCATCTCCACCAAACGCCCGTCGGGACTGAGGCCCGAGAGCACGAGCCCCGCCTGCACAAGCGCGTCGCGGTAGGCGTTGTTCACCTCGAACCGGTGGCGGTGACGCTCGAAGATAAGCTCCTGGCCGTAGGCCTGCGCCGCCATAGTGCCCGGCTGAAGCTTGCAGGCGAACGACCCCAGGCGCATGGTGCCGCCCTTGTCCTCCACATCCTCCTGCTCGGGCATAAGGTCGATGACCAGGGGCACCCGGGACTGCTCGGCCGCGCTGCGGATGGCGGCGGCATCCGCCTCGCTCGCACCAGCGGCTATCTCGTCGGCGAACTCGGCCGAGGTGGCCCCTTCCAGCCCCGCCACGTGGCGCGCGAACTCGCACACGGCCGCCTGCAGCCCCAAGCAGATGCCCAGGAAGGGAACGCCCTTCTCGCGGGCGAAGCGCACCGCCTCGATCTTGCCTTCGAAGGCGCGCCTCCCGAATCCGCCCGGGACCAGGATGCCGTCCATGCCGCCCAGCACCGACTCCACGTTGGAGGCGTCCAGCTCCTCACCGTCCACCAGGTGGATGCTCACCTGCGCCCGATCCCACACGCCTCCGTGCTTGAGCGCTTCGATGACCGAGAGGTAGGCGTCCGGCAGGCTCACGTACTTGCCCACGATGGCGATGTCGACCGCCTTGTCGCACAGCTCGCTTCGGTCGAGGAAATCCTGGAGCGGCACCAGGTTGATGGGAGGCACTGGCAGCCCTAACCGTTCGAGCACCATGGTGTCGAAGCGCTGGTCGTGCAAGCTGATGGGGACCTGGTAGATGGACGGTGCGTCGGTGCAGGCCAGAACCGCTTCGGGCTCCACGTCGCAGAACAGGGCGATCTTCTCACGGGTCTTGTCCGTGATCTCATGGTCGCTGCGGCACACGATGAAGTCCGGCTGCACGCCCAGGGACCGCAGCTCCTTCACCGAATGCTGGGTGGGCTTGGTCTTCACCTCGTGGGCGGCAGCGATGTAGGGCACCAGCGTCACATGAACGAAGAGCACATCTTCCGCCGGCCGCTCCTTCTTGAACTGACGCGCCGCCTCGATGAAGGGAAGGCTCTCGATATCCCCTATGGTGCCGCCGATCTCGGAGATGACGATATGGGCGCCGGACTGGTCGGCGATACGGTGCAGCCGCTCCTTTATGGCGTCGGTCACATGGGGAATCACCTGCACGGTGCCTCCCAGGTAGTCTCCGCGGCGCTCGCGGGCGATAAGGCTCTTGTAGATGCTGCCCTGGGTGAAGTTCGATTCGCGCCCTAGGTTCTCGTCGATGAAGCGTTCGTAATGGCCCAGGTCGAGGTCGCCCTCGTGGCCGTCCTCGGTCACGAACACCTCGCCGTGCTGGAACGGGCTCATGGTGCCGGGATCTACGTTGAGGTACGGGTCCATCTTCTGCATGGTCACCTTGTAGCCGCGGGCCTTCAGCAAATGACCCAGCGATGCGGCCGTGATGCCCTTCCCCAACGACGACACGACGCCGCCGGTCACGAAGATGTGCTTTGCCATTGAAGCCGCCTTTCGTCCTTGCGGGCAGAGCGCGAAGGCCCGAGGCGAATGCGAAGCGCACGCCTGGACCCGCCGAGCGCGCCATGCCCGCCGCCCGGTGTTCCAAACGTATTCGTATGTTACGCCCAGCCGAAAAGGCACAGCGAGGCAACAGCTTCGGATTTACGAACTTTTAACGCGGCGAGTCGCGGCCGCGAGAAGGCGTACAATAAAGGCCGACGAAAAGAACCGGCGAAGACGGGGGCGGATATGGACGCGAACCTGGGACACGTGCTTCTGATAGCAAACCCCGCCGCCCAGAACGGCAACGGGGCGAAGGCCATCGAGGCGGTCGTTCCGCTGCTGCGCGAGGCCCTGGGGGACCGAAACGTGGTGCTGGCCAGGACCGTCGGCCCCCACCATGCGACCGATCTGGCGAAGCGGGCCCAAGGCGCTGACACGGTCATCGCCTTGGGCGGCGACGGCGTTATCCATGAAATCGTCAACGGGCTCATGCAGCGCGACGGCTTCGAACGGCCCGCCCTAGGGGTGATACCGGTCGGGTCGGGAAACGACTTCGCCCGCAGCCTGGGCATCTCGAGCCGTCCTGACATAGCCTGCGACCAGATCCTGCGCGGCTGCCAGAGCGCCATCGACGTGGGGTGCGCCAACGGGCAGTGGTTCATGGAGACGCTCTCGTTCGGGCTGGATGCCGCCATCGCCATCGACACCATGGAGCGACGCAAGAAAAGCGGCAAATCCGGTACGGCCCTGTACATGGAAAGTGGCTTCGACCAGCTGCTCCATCATCTCGATAGCTACCGCTACACCGCCTCCTTCGACGGCGGCGAGCCGGTATCAGGCGAATCGATCACCTTCGCCGTGCAGAACGGGCCCTACTACGGCGGGGGCTTCAAGATCTGCCCGGAGGCGCGCCTGGACGACGGCGTGCTGGACCTGTGCATAGCCCATCCGCCGGTCAGCGTGGCGAAGGCGATCTACCTTTTCCTGCGGGCGAAGGGCGGCGGGCACGTCGGATTCAGGAACATCGAGATGCTGCGCTGCACCACGGCCCATATTGAGTTCGAGCAGCAGCCGCCCGCCCAGGTGGACGGCGAGAAACTGCAAGGCCGGGTCTTCGACGTTCGTCTCGACCCGGCCTCCTTGCGCGTGATAGCGCCCCTCGGGCAATGATGCCCGCGCATCTGCGCTAGCCGCGCAGCATCGCCTTGATGCGCTCCATAGCCTCCTCGGTCGCCTCGGCGTCGCCGAAAGCAGTGAAGCGGATGTAACCCTCCCCGGCCGGCCCGAAGCCGGCACCGGGAGTGGTGATTACGTTGGCCTCTTCCAGAAGCCTCTGGAAGAACTCCCACGAACCAACCCCCTCGGGGGTCTTGCACCACACGTAGGGGCTGTTCACACCGCCGTAGACCTCGAGGCCCGCTTCGGAGAGCCCCTCCTTGAGCACCCGGGCGTTGCGGCGGTAGTAGTCCAGGGTCTCCTCTATCTGGCGCTCGCCTTCGGGCGTGTACACGGCTGCCGCGCCCCGCTGGATCACGTAGCTGGCGCCGTTGAACTTCGTGGTCTGGCGGCGGTTCCACATATCGTGCAGGCTCTGGCCGCCGCGCACGAGCGCCTTGGGCACCACGGTGTAGCCGCAGCGGGCCCCGGTGAAGCCGGCCGTCTTCGAGAACGAGCGGAACTCGATGGCGCATTCCTTGGCGCCGGTGATCTCGTAGATGGAGTGGGGCACGTCGTCCTCGGCGATGAAGCGCTCGTAAGCGGCGTCGAACATGATGACCGCCCCTTGGCTGTTGGCGTAATCGACCCACGCCTTCAGCTGGTCGAAGGTAAGGGCGGTGCCGGTGGGATTGTTCGGCGAGCACAGGTAGATGATGTCCACGGGCACCTGGGGCAGGGCCGGGCAGAAGCCGTTGTCGGCCGTGGTGGGCATGTAGACGAGCTTCGTCCACCCCTGGGCCTGCTCGTCGTAGTCGCCGGCGCGTCCGGCCATGGCGTTGGTGTCCACGTACACCGGGTACACCGGGTCGCACACCGCCACCACGTTGTCCGCACCGAACAAATCGCCGATGTTGCCGCAGTCGCTCTTGGCGCCGTCGGAGATGAACACCTCGTCCGCCTCGATGTCCATGCCGCGCGCCTTGAAGTCGCGCTCGACGATGGCGTTGCGCAGGAAGTCGTAGCCCTGCTCGGGGCCGTAGCCGTGGAAGGTCTCCGCGGCGGCCAGGTCGTCGACGGCCTTGTGCATGGCCTCCACTACGGCCGGCGCCAGCGGGCGCGTGACGTCGCCGATGCCCATGCGGATGAGCTTCGCATCCGGATGGGCCTCCTGGTAGGCGGCCGTGCGGCGCGCGATGTCGGCGAACAGGTAGCTGCCGGGCAGCTTCTGGTAGTTCTCGTTGATCTGAACCATCGGTTCCAGCCTTTCTTACTTGTGGTAGTAGCGATGCTGCTCGTACTTCGGCTCGCAGCAGACGTTGATGCCAAGGGTACGGTAGAGCTTCTCGTCGGTGGCGGAGATGATCACGCTGAAGTATGCGTCGCACCCCCGCAGGTCGTCCACGTGCTCCATGAGCTTGGCGGCAAGAGGGCTCTTCGCACTGGAAACGGACAGCGCCAAGAGCGTCTCGTCGGAGTGCAGGCGCGGGTTCTTGCTGTGGAAGTGCTCGGTCTTCAAGTGGCAGATCGGCTCGATGACCTCGTCAGTGATGACGTTGACGTCCTCGATGCCGGCAAGGGCCTTGAGCGCGTTCATGAGCAGCGTGGAGGCGGCCCCCAGAAGCGTGGAGGTCTTGCCCGTGATCACCCGTCCGTCCGGCAGCACCATGGCGGCCGCCGGAAGGCCCGTCGTCTCCTCCTTCAAAAGCGCCGCCGAGCGGGCCGGGAAGAACGAGGTGGCGACGTCGGCCTGGCTCATGAGCATCTCCAGTTTCTTCACCAGCTCGTTGCCGCAGCCGCTGCGCTTGGCCTCAACCGCCGTCTGGAAGTAGCGGCGCACGATCTCCATCTTCGCCGCGTTGCGCACCGCCTCGTCGTCGGTGATGGCATATCCGGCCATGTTCACGCCCATGTCCGTCGGGGACAGGTAGGGGCTCGCCCCGGAGATGCGCTCAAACATGGTCTTGAGCACGGGGAATATCTCGACGTCGCGGTTGTAGTTGACCGTGGTCTGCCCGTAGGCCTCCAAATGGAAGGGGTCGATGATGTTGGAGTCGTCCAGATCCACCGTGGCCGCCTCGTAGGCGATGTTCACCGGGTGCTTCAGCGGCAGATTCCACACGGGGAACGTCTCGTACTTGGCGTAGCCCGCCTGCACGCCCCGCTTGTGCTCGTGGTAGAGCTGCGAGAGGCATGTGGCCATCTTGCCGGAGCCGGGGCCGGGGGCGGTCACCACCACCAGCGGCCGGGTAGTCTCGATGTAGTCGTTGCGGCCGTAGCCCTCGTCGCTGACGATGCGGTCGATGTCGTAGGGGTAGCCGGCGATGGGATAGTGCAGGTAGTGCTTGATGCCCAGGGCGTCCAAGCGGCGGCGAAACGCGTCGGCCGCCGGCTGGTTCTCGTACTGGGTTATGACCACGCCGCCCACCAGAAAGCCCATGGAGCGGAAGATGTCCATGAGCCGCAGCACGTCGTCGTCATAGGTGATGCCTAAATCGCCGCGCACCTTCGACTTCTCGATGTGGCTCGCGTTGATGGCCACAATGATCTCCACCTCGTCGGAGAGCTGCTGGAGCATGCGAATCTTCGAGTCGGGCTCGAAGCCGGGCAAGACACGGCTTGCATGGTAGTCGTCGAAGAGCTTGCCGCCGAATTCCAGGTACAGCTTGCCGCCGAACTGGTCGATGCGCTCGCGGATGCGCTCGGCCTGCATGGCGATGTACTTCTGGTTGTCGAATCCCTCTTTCATGGGGCACCGGCTCCTTCCGGCCAATCCTGCTGCAACGAGGCGAGTATACCCCAGGCCCGCCGTCCCCCGGATTCGCATTGACAGAATCGCCGAGTCATTCCATTATGGGACGACGACGCGCCGGCACCGCCGCTTGGCGCCAGCCTGATAGGAGACACGATGCGCACGGTATACTGCCTGAACAACATCTCGAAGAAGGGCACCGAGCTGCTGCCCTCCGACTACGCCCTGGCTGATTCCGCCGAAGGGGCGGCAGGCATCCTGGTACGCAGCGCCGACATGCACGAGACGGCCTTCGACCCCGAGCTGCGGGCCATCGCCCGCGCCGGCGCCGGCGTGAACAACATCCCCCTCGAGCGGGCCGCCGAAGAGGGCATCGTGGTCTTCAACACCCCCGGCGCCAACGCCAACGCCGTGAAGGAGCTCGTGCTCTGCGCGCTGCTGCTGGGAAGCCGCGGCATCGTGGAGGGCGCCCAGTGGTGCCGCGACAACGCGGCGGATCCCGCCATCGCCAAATCCGCCGAGAAGGCGAAGAAGGCCTTCGCCGGCCAGGAGATCATGGGCAAGAAGCTGGGGGTGGTGGGCCTCGGGGCCATCGGCGCCGAGGTGGCCAACGCCGCCATCGGCTTGGGGATGGAGGTCTACGGGTTCGACCCCTACGTATCGGTGGGGGCCGCCTGGCGCCTGAACAGCGACGTGCACTACGCCGAGCAGCTCGGCGACCTCATGGCCGTCTGCGACTACATCACCATCCACGTGCCCGCCATGGAGTCGACCAAGAAGATGGTCGGCGCCGAGATGCTGGCCAAGGTCAAGCCCGGCTGCATCGTGCTCAACTTCTCCCGCGACACCCTGGTGGACAACGAGGCCATGGCCGCCGCCCTGGCCGACGGGCGCGTGCGCCGCTACGTGACGGACTTCGCCACCCCCGAGGTCATGGCCATGGAAAACGCCATCGTCCTTCCCCATCTGGGAGCCTCCACCGAGGAGGCCGAGGACAACTGCGCCGTCATGGCCGTGCAGGAGCTGGTGGACTACCTTGACAACGGCAACATCCGCCATTCGGTGAACTACCCCGACTGCGACATGGGCGTGGTGCCCGAGGGCCTGCGCCGCATCGCCGTACTGCACGGCAACACCCCGGGCGCCCTCATGCGCATCACCCAGGTGTTCGGCAACGCCGGCGTGAACATCGAGAACGTCACCAACAAGGCCAAGGGGCAGAGCGCCTACACGCTCATCGACGTGGACGCCGGCAACCCGGGGCACCCCGACGACGCCATCGACCAGCTCAAGGCCATCGAAGGCGTGCGCCGCGTCCGCATCGTCAGGTAGCAATCCGTCCGAAAACGCCTGGAAGCCGGATTGCGGAAGGCTCCGTGCTTCAAACAGTCCTGAGCTCGCACGAAACGTCCACTGGACGTTTCGGCTCGTGCGGAACTACGCGCGAAACCCTCCGCAACCCGGCCGCTGCGGCTTTATCGCCCCTCAGGCGCACATCATCGAGCATCGAGACTAGGCGCGCACCCACAGGCCGGTCTTGCCGCCGTCCTTGCGCAGCAGGCGCACGTCCGTGATCTCCATGCCGCGGTCCACCGCCTTGCACATGTCGTAGACGGTAAGGCACGCCACGCTGGCGGCGGTAAGGGCCTCCATCTCGATGCCGGTCTTGCCGGTGACGCCGCAGGTGGTGAGCACGTGGATGCCCACGCGCCCGTCTTCGCGCTCGCCTTCGAAGACGGGGGTGCACTCCACCTTCGCCTTGGTGATGTTGAGCGGATGGCACATGGGGATAAGGTCGCTCGTACGCTTGGCGGACATGACGCCGGCCACGCGGGCGCAGGCGAGCACATCGCCCTTGGCGGCCTTGCCGTCCACGATCAGCGTCAAGGTCGCCGGGTTCATGGCGATGAACCCCTCTGCCACTGCCACGCGCTCGGTGTCGGGCTTGGCGGACACGTCCACCATGCGCACGTCGCCCTTCTCGTCGATATGGGTCAGCAGCTGGTCTGTCATGGGTATCCTTTCCTGAGCGGGAAGACTGCGAAACATGGTGTCCGGTTGCGGGCTCCTAACCGCCGATCTGGGACATCTTGCGGTCGGTTCCCACCTTGTCGTGATGATCGTCGGGCTTGGCACCGATGGCCTCGAGCAGCGCCTCGCGCACGCCGCCGCAGCCCTGCGTCCGCAGCGCCTCGCGCACGTCGTACTCGGTGTCGCTGAACAGACACGGCCTGATCTTGCCGTCGGCGGACAGGCGAAGGCGGTTGCATTCGCTGCAGAAATGGCGCGACAGCGGGCTGATGAAGCCGACGGTTCCCCGGGCCCCTTCGAACTCGAAGTAACGGGCGGGGCCCCAGCCCGAGGGCTTGTGCTTCTGGGCCGGCAGCAGGGCGGGCATGCCCTCCTCCTTCGCCCGGGCGTTGATGATGTCGAGCAGCTCGTCGCAGGTGACGACATCCTTCTTGCCCCAGCCGGTGCCGTCGGCGCCGGTGCTCTCCCCCACCGGCATGTACTCGATGAACCGCACGTGCAGCGGACGGTCCACGGACAGCTTCGCGAAGGCCAGGAAATCCTGGTCGAGGCTACGCACAGCCACGGCGTTGATCTTCACCGGGTCGAAACCCGCCTCCAATGCCGCCTCGATGCCGTCGAGGGTCTGCTGCAGCTGTCCGCAGCGGGTGATGCGGCGGAACTGCTCGGAGTCCAAGGTGTCGAGCGAGATGTTCACCCGCGAAAGCCCCGCGCGCTTCAGCTCGTCGGCCATCTGGGGCAGCAGCACCCCGTTGGTGGTCATGGCGACGCTCTCGATGCCCTCGATGGCCATGAGTTCGCAAACCAGGTCGGAAACGCCCTTGCGAACCAAAGGTTCGCCGCCCGTGAGACGCAGCCGCTTGATGCCCAGCTTCGCCGCCTCGCGCACGATGGCCACGATCTCGTCGTAAGCGAGGATCTGGTCGTGCCCCATGAGCTGCACGCCATCGGGCGGCATGCAGTAGATGCAGCGGAAGTTGCACCGGTCGGTCAGCGATATGCGCAGGTAGTCTATGGTCCTACCGTGAGAATCCTTCACTGCTCCCCCTCAAAATCGACCTGCCCCCTCAGGTATTATTCTCGTTCGAGCACCATAGTAGGCGATTGCGCGGAAAACGTCCAGAGCTTCGGGCAAACCTACTTCGTCACCAGATACAGGCGCTGCGGATCGATGCGCACCCACAGCTCGTCCCCCACGTGGGGCAGCTGCGATTCCGCAACGTCCACGGTGCCCACGCGCCAGAACAGGTGCCGATGCAGGAAATGCATCTCGTCCTCGGCGGCAGACCCCTCAGCTGTTTCGTCGTCGCAGCGGTCGAGGAACGCCAGCAGCAAGGATCGCTCGAAGCGGGAGTCGCTCGCCCGGTCGACGCGCATGCGGAAGCAGTTCTCGCCCGGCCCGTCCGCACGGACGATGTAGCGAGCGCGAACCCCCAGGTAGCGTACGTTTTCGGGTACCGGCTTCCCCGTGCGCACGGCAACGCCCCACTTCGGCAGGAACACCTCGCGCTCGCCAGCGCGCACGGCAGGGGTGCAGTTCTTGCAGCCCGAGAGCTTGATGCCCGCCTCCGATTGCGGGTCGTCTATCAGGCTGCGGGCCGTGTCCACCTCCACGACGCGGCCGCCGTCCACCACCGCTATGCGGTCGCAGAACCGCACCGCCTCGTCGATGTCGTGGCTCACGTAGAGCACCGTGCCCGAGAACGCGTCGAACAGCGACACCAGGTTCTGCTCCAGAACGCCCTTCAAGTGCGCGTCCAGTGCCGAGAACGGCTCGTCCAGCATGAGGATGCTCGGGCGGGCGGCCAGCATGCGGGCCAAGGCCACCCGTTGCTGCTGCCCGCCGGAGAGCTGGGCCGGGTAGCGACGCTCGAAGCCGGAGAGCCCGAAGCGGTGCAGTTCGCGCATCACCGCGGCATCCCGCTCGGCTGCGGGCACGTCCCGCCCGATGCCGGCTGCGACGTTCTGGGCCACGGTGAGGTTCGGAAACAGCATGTAGTTCTGGAACAACAGCGCCGTCTTGCGCTGCTGGGGGGTGAGGTTCACCCGGGCGCGCCTACCTGACGCCTTGTCGAAGAACACCGTGCCGTCGACGACGATCTTGCCCGCATCCGGCGTCTCGATGCCCGCGATGGAGCGCATGGTCAGCGTCTTGCCGCAGCCGGAGGCGCCCAGAAGCCCCAGCGTCTCCGCCCCCGCGTCGAAGGAAACCTGCAGATCGAAGGCGCCCAGCTTCCTCTGGATATCGACGGACAGGCTCATAGGTCGCTCACCTCGCGTCGGCGGTACCGGGTGGTCCTGCGACCCCACAGGTTGATGAATAGGATGACGATGAAGCTGAAGATGAGTATCACGACGGTCCAGAACAGGGCGACGTCGATGTTGCCGCTCATCCATTCGAAGTAGATGGC
This sequence comes from Eggerthellaceae bacterium, assembly GCA_910575165.1. Classification (GTDB taxonomy): domain Bacteria; phylum Actinomycetota; class Coriobacteriia; order Coriobacteriales; family Eggerthellaceae; genus Xiamenia; species Xiamenia aquisgranensis. Next base: position 23,729 of record CAJTDS010000019.1, on the reverse strand, counting down.
AATGGGAATGGTGCGGGTAATGCCCGCGTAGTTGCCGGCCAGAAAGAGCGTAGCGCCGAACTCGCCCAGGGCGCGGGCGAAGGACAGCACGGTGCCGGCGGCGATGGAGCTCCAGGACAGCGGTAGCATCAAGCGGAAGAAGATGCGGGCGTTCGACCAGCCCAGGGTGCGGGCGGCGTCGAGCATGTTGGGGTCGAGCCCTTCGAAGGCGCCGCGGGCGTTGCGGTACATGAGCGGGAAGGCCACCACCACCGCGGCGATGACCGTGGCCGGCCAGCTGAAGATGAGCGGAAATCCCACGTCAATGAACCATTGGCCGAGCGCCGTGTTGCGACCGAGCAGCAGCAGCAGCAGGAAGCCGCAAACGGTGGGCGGCAGCACCATGGGAATGGTGAAGACGGCGTCGGCAATGTCCTGGGCCCGCTTGGGTATGCGCAGGCTGAAGTAGGCGGCCGCCAAACCCAGCACGAAGATAAACACGATGGCGGTGCCCGTGGTCTTGAGCGTCACCCACAGCGGGCTGTAGTCCATGGTGGCGAGGAATCGCCCGAGCGCCGCAAAGCCCGTGGGCGGCGGCGCCACCTCCACCTCGTCGGGAGGCACGATGGCCAGGAAGTCGACGAAGCTGGGCCTGCCGGATCGCGCCCCGCCCGAAGCCTGCTCCTCTTCGGCAAGGGCGCCCTGCGCGGTGACGTCGGAGCCGTCGGCGCCGAGCACGGTCACGTAGTACTTCCCCGACCCTGCCTCCACGCCGAAGCCGTACACGATGCCGTCAACTTCGTAGGAGGGCTGGTCGGTGAAGTACCAGGGCACGGCTTCGGAAAGCACCACCCCCGCGTTGGGGGCATGGGCATCCAGCGCCAGGAAGTAGCGCTTGAGCCAGTCAAGGTCCTCGGCGCTCTCGATGTCGCACAGCGGCTTGGCTGCGGGCGGAACGTAGGCCACCACGTAGCTTTCGGTGCAGACGGCCACGGCATAGTCCGGCATGGAGCCCTCGTAGTACGCATAGCCTATGTAGCTGCCGTTCACCTCGCGGTTCGAGCCCTTCTGGGCACGGGAGAAGCTGTTCGCAGCGAACGGGGCGCCCTCGGCGAGGGCCTGCCTGCCCTCTTCGGACACCGTCACGTCGTCGGAGCCCAGGTAGCCTTCCCCCTGAGCCGCCTCGGCAGCAGCAGGTGCAGCAGGCACCTCCGGTGCGATACCGGGCTCGTCGGCCCACGCCGGAAGCGTCCCCGCCATGGCCAGCACGGCCAGCAGCACTACCGAAGCCGCGCTTCGCACCGCTCGTCCCACAGCTCTCCCCTCGTCGGACAACGCCTTTACCCTATTCTAAACCAGGATGCCGCTCCGTCCGGAAACGAAGCGGCATCCGCCACAATCGCCAAACGGTTTGGGCGCCCCTAGGCGAGCTCGAATCCCCATTCCTGCCAGATCTTGATGGCGTCCTCGCTGGTGAAAGCCCAGTTCAGGAACTGCTCGGCGGCATCGGCGTGCTCGGAGTCGGCGCATACGGCCGCCGGGTACAGGATGCTCTTGTGGGTGTCGTCGGGCACGACCGAGACGATCTTCACACCCCCGAAGCGGTACACGTCCGAGCTGTAGACCATGGCCAGGTCCACATCGCCGGAGTTGGCGTAGGAGCACACGTTGCCCACACTGGAGCCTTCGGTCACCTTGCCCTGCAAAGGCGTGCCGTCAAAGGTGCCGTCGGTACCGGAGCAATCCTTGCCCGCGGTACCGTCGGCGCTAATCCAGCATTGGGGATCGGTGGTGGAAAGGGACTGCTTGGCGTAGTTGCCCGCGGGGACGTTGGCATCTCCCACGGCCAGGGTGTAGCCGCCGGAAGCCAGGTCCTCCAAGGTGACATCCTTGATGTCGCTGCTCTCGCCCGCCACGATCACCAGCTCGTTGGTGAACATGTCGAAGCGCGTGGCCTCGTCGACGTACCCCTTCTCGACAGCCGTGTCCATGGTGCCCTTCGAGGCGGTGATGAGGATATCGGCGTAGCTGCCGGCCCCCAGCATCTCGTTCAGGGTGCCGGAGCCTTCGTACTGGGTGTCGGCGAAGGACACGCTGGGGTTCTGCTGATGGTAGAGGTCCTGCACTTCCTCCATGGCCTTCGAAAGCGAGTTGGCCGCGAAAATCTGCAGCTGCACCTCTTCGACGGTCGTCGCGGCGCCTTCCTGGGACTGGGACGCCTGGGGGCTTCCGCCCTCGTTGGACGAGCACCCCGCCAGCAGAGCCGAGACGGCTACGGCACAGGCGCAGGCGACCGCGAGCGCGGCTTTCATACCTTTCCTCATATTCCCTCCTTGGTAAAGAACGCATCTGCTCCGGGACGCTCTTCGAGCCGTCCGCGAAGCTGGGTTCCATGATACCTTTGCCTATATTATTGTCAATCATGAATATTTCTATTTGAGAATAATATCCAGCGCGCCCCTTCTCCTTCGATTGGAAGGAAGAAAGCGCCTACACCTCTCCGGTTTCCAGGATGCGCAGCAGGTCGGACTCGTCGAGCACCGGCACCCCCAAAGAGATCGCCTTGTCGTACTTGCTGCCCGCCGCCTCGCCGGCCACCACGTAGCTCGTCTTCTTCGAAACGCTGCCGGACACCTTGGCGCCGCGGGCCTTCAGGGCGCTGCCGGCCTCGTCGCGGGTCATGCCGGACTGCACGAGGCTTCCCGTCAGCACGAAGGTAAGCCCTGCGAGGGTCTGGGGAAGCCCCTCCCCCGCATCGGCAGCGCCGTCGGCCATGGACACCCCGCGGACGGCCAGGCGATCGATGACGGCCAGGTTGTCCGGCGTGCGCAGGAAGCGGACTATGCTCTGGGCGATCTTCGGACCCACGCCCTCCACCGCCGCCAGCTGCTCCTCGCTTGCCTCGCGCAGCGCCTCCATGGACCCGAAAGCCGACGCCAGCGCCTCGGCGGTCGTCTTGCCCACATGACGTATGCCCAGGCCGAAGAGGACGCGGGCAAAGGGGCGCGCCTTAGACTCCTGGATGGCCGCCGCAAGCTTCGCCCCCACCGTATGCCCCACGCGGATGGGTTCGCCCTCCTTGTTCACGCGGCCCGTGTCCACCGAGGCAAGCTCCGTCTCGTCGAGCGTGTAGTAGTCGGCCACGTCGTGCAGCCGGCCCGACTCCACCAGCCTCGCCACCAGCTCCTCGCCCATGCCGTCGATGTCGAGCGCCCCGCGGCTGGCCCAGTGGAGCAGCCGCTCGGCGGCCTGAGCCGGGCAATCGATGGAGATGCAGCGGAAATCCGCCTCGCCGGCCTCCCTAAGCACCAGGCTGCCGCAGCTGGGGCAGGTCTCGGGCATCTTCCACGGAAGGGCTCCCTCGGGCCGCAGCGAGAGCACCGGGCCCAGCACCTCGGGGATGACGTCGCCGGCCTTGCGCACGATGACCGTGTCGCCCACGCGCACGTCCTTGCGCAGCACCTCGTCTTCGTTGTGCAGCGTGGCCCGGGCCACGGTGGAGCCCGCCACCAGCACCGGTTCGAGCTCGGCTACCGGCGTGAGCTTGCCGGTGCGCCCCACCTGCACGGTGATGTCGCGCAGAAGCGTGGTCTTCTCCTCGGGCGGGAACTTGAAGGCGATGGCCCACCGGGGGGCGCGGGCGGTGAAGCCCATGGAGCGCTGCTGGGCGAAGGAGTCCACTTTCACCACCACGCCGTCGATCTCGTAGGGCAGGCTGCCGCGGTTCTGGATGGCCGCCAGGCAGAAGTCGCGCACCTCCTGCCGCCGCTCGCAGCGCCTGACGTCCGGGTTCACGTGGAAGCCCGCGCTCCGCAGCCATTCGAGCAGGCCCCATTGGCTCTCCGCCGCAAGTGCCGCTTCGTCGGCCACGGCGTAGACGAAGGTGGAAAGGTCGCGCATGGACGTGATGGAGGGGTCCTTCTGGCGCAGGCTGCCGGCGGCTGCGTTGCGCGGGTTCGCGAAGGGCTGCTTGCCGGCGGACAATGCCTGGGCATTCAGCGACTCGAAGCTGGCCTTGGGCATGTACACCTCGCCGCGAAGCTCCACGGCACCATCGCCTGCAAGCCCTTCGGCGGCCCCTTCTCGCAGGCGCAGCGGCACGTCCTTCACGGTGCGCATGTTGGCGGTGACGTCCTCGCCCGTCGTGCCGTCCCCCCTCGTGGCCGCACGCACCAGCCGGCCGCCCTCGTAGGTGAGCGCGATGGAGGAGCCGTCGATCTTGAGCTCGCAGACCACTGGCACGAACTTCCCGAACGCCTCTTCCACGCGGTCCATCCACGCATCGAGCTCTCCTAGGTCCATGGCGTTGTCCAGGGAGTACATCCGCCGCTCGTGGCGCACCGGCGCGAACTGCTCGCCCACGTAGCCGCCCACCCGCTGGGTGGGGCTTGCCGGGTCGGAAAGCTCAGGATGGGCCGCTTCGAGCTCGCGCAGCTCGCGCATGAGCGAGTCGAACGCCCCGTCGGAGATCTCGGGGGCGTCCAGGGCGTAGTAGAGGTAGGTGTGGTGCTCTATCTCCCGGCGCAGGGACTCGACGCGCTCCCGCGGGTCGAAAGATGCGTTCGTGACGGCGCCTGCAGGCGAAGCTTCCTGGTCGTGGGTCATCGGGATAGCCCTTTCGTCAGTTGCGTGCTGGCAAAGCGAAGGGCCCCAAAGCCCGGGGCCCTCGGCTGCTCCGCTGTAGATTCTACCACTGGGAAGCGGCGCCCCTTAGAACAGGTTGCCGGCTTTGCCCATGTTCCATCCGTAGAAGATAAGGCTCATACCGCGCATGAGCACGAACACCGACAGGAAGATGCTCAGCGACGCAGGCGCGACGAAGAACATGACGCCGCACAGGATGGACACGATGCCGCTCACGAGCATCCAGCCCCAGGCGGGCGCTTCGCCTTTGCGCATCTGAAAGGCGCCGAAGATCTCCATGGCGCCGAAGGCCGCGAAGAACACGCCCACAACCCAGGGGATGACCGCCGAGTACAGCAGCGGGTGGACGAGCAGCATAGCGCCTATGACGAAGTCGCACACTGCGTAGACCACCGCCCACGCGGACAGGTCAGCCGCCTTGCGATAACGGAAGTAGTTGACCAGATCCATTACGCCCGACACCAGGAAAGCCGCTCCAGCGATGGCGGTGATGGTCACCAACGTGATTCCCGGAGCCACCAAGAAGATGAACGAGCAGAGTATGAGCAGGGCACCTGCGGCGATGAGCCCCCAATCGTGCTTGTGCTGCTGCGTTCCCGTATGCCTGATAGCTTCCATGGCGCACTCCTTTGCAACCTGTCGCCGCGCCGATTCGGACACAACCTGCCGAAGCGCGGCGAGCGCTTCTTACCGGATGCGATGCTATCAGAACGGCTGCAAGAGCAGCCGGGCAACGTTGACCCGTAAACACCGGGAAACGACGCTGTAGCCTACAAGTCAGATTGCCGTTGCCGAAAGGAAAACGCACGCTCCCTGCAGCCGTCGCGAAAAGAGGCGGTCGCCTAAGCGCAGGCCCGAATACGGCGGCGCACCTAGGCCCGAAAAGCCGTGCCGAGGGCGGTGATAGCCTGCGGTATGCGCAGGGGCAGATCGTCGGCCGTGACCGAGACGGCGCCAAGGTCGGCAGACGCGGCCTGCCCCGCCAGGGCATGCAGCGTTGCGGCCAGCACGCCGGCCTCGAAAGCACCAAGGCCTTGGGCCAGAAGGGCGCCTACCATACCGGCAAGCACATCCCCGGTCCCCGCCTTGGCAAGCGCCGGCGTGCCCTGGTCCATGTCGGCGAATCGGCTCCCGTCGGCGATGCGCGTGGTGGGTCCCTTCAGCACCACCACCGACCGGTAGGACCGCGCAAGGGCTACCGCATCGGCCGCCACAGACGCGCCTTCGGCCAGGCGTGCCGCCTCTCCGCCGTGGGGCGTCAGCACCGTGGCGAAGCCCCGTTCGGCGCGGCGGGCCAGGGCTTCGCGAAACCGCCGTTCGGCAAGCAGTCCCAATGCCGAGCCGTCCACGCACACGGGGCAGCAAGCCCCGTCGAGCACCCGCCCGAGCAGCAGCGCCTCGTCAGGGTCGCCCCCCTGAAAGCCGCATCCTGCCAGCACCGCAAGAGGATGGGACGGGCTGTGCGGGGAGAGATGGGCGTCCTCGAGCTCGCCGAAGGGCTGCGCCACAAGGGAGGAGCTTGCCCGTCGGACCAGGGCGAGGGCTTCGGGATGGGTGAACACGTGGGTGTAGCCCGCCCCCATGCGCTCCGAAGCGCAGGCGCACAGGCAGGCGGATCCCGTGTAGCGGGCGCTGCCCACCACGCAGACAAGCTTGCCCCGTGTGTACTTGTTCGCGTCGGCGGCCGGGTGCGGCACCAGCGCCGCAAGCTCGCCTCGGGTGTAGACGACGCGTCCCACGGCTACAGCTCGTCCAGGAAGGAACGGGCCTGCTTGAAGCGCTTCGCCAGCTCCTCCTTCTGGTCGATGCGCTCCTCGGCCGCCCGGACCGAGCGGGCGGTGATGGCCATGGCGCAGGCCACCGCGTCGTTGTGGGTGTGGGAGAGCGACAGCGGCAGATCCACCACGCCCATCTCCTGCGCAACCTCCCTCGCACGGCCCTGCAGCACGACGGCGGGCTTGCCCTTGGCGCTGCGCGTCACCGAGACGTCGAGCGGGCCGATGCCTTCGGAGAACCCGGTGCCGAGGGCCTTGAGCACCGCCTCCTTGGCGGCGAAGCGACAGGCGAAATGGGCTTCCGGATTGCCCGTCTTGCGGCAGTAGGCGATCTCCTCGGCCGAGAACACCTTGCGCTCGAAGGAAGGCGTGCGCTCCAAGATGCGCGCCATGCGGGCGATGTCGACGATGTCGACGCCCAGGCCCACGCAGCCCTCCACCGCCGGCGTCTGCTCGAGCACCGCGCGCTTGAGCGCCTCCTGTTCAGACTTCTTGCTCACGAACGCACCTTTCCAGCCCGCGCGCGAAGGCGCGCAAGGGCCTGCCTCCCTACTCCACCGTCACCGACTTCGCCAGGTTGCGCGGCTGGTCCACGTCGCACCCGCGCAGAAGCGCGATGGAGCGCGCGAACAGCTGCAGGGGCACGCTCGCGGTGATGGCCGTGAAGGCGTCGCGCACCTTCGGGATGTAGATGACGTGGTCGGCGTAGCGCTTGATCTCCTGGTCGCCCTCGGTGGCGATGGCCACGATCTTGGCGCCGCGCGCCTTGCTCTCCTGCAGGTTCGACACCAGCTTGTCGTAGACCGGGCTTTTGGTGGCCACGGCGATGACCGGGAACCCCTCGTCGATGAGCGCGATGGGCCCGTGCTTCATCTCGCCGGCCGCGTAGGCCTCCGCATGCAGGTAGCTGATCTCCTTGAGCTTGAGCGCGCCCTCGTAGCTGACGGCCGCGCCCATGCCACGCCCCACGAAGAGCGCGCTGGCGGCATCCTTGCAGGCAAGGGCCGCCTCGTCGATGGCGGAGGTGTCCTGCAGGATGGTCTCCACCTGCTCGGCCGTATCCGCCAGCTCGCGGAACAGCAGGCGCACCTGGTTCATCTTGAGCTTGCCTTTCACCTGGGCAAGCAGTAGCGCCAGAAGCGTGAGCGAGACCACCTGGCCCAGGAAGGACTTGGTAGAGGCCACGGCGATCTCCTTGTTGGCCTTCGTGTAGATGACGCCGTCGGACTCGCGGGCCACGGGGCTTCCCACCACGTTGGTGACGCCGAACACGCGGGCGCCCTTCACCTTAGCGTCGCGGATGGCAGCCAGAGTGTCCGCGGTCTCGCCCGACTGGGACACGGCCACCACCAGCGTGGTGGGGGTGATGATGGGGTTGCGGTAGCGGAACTCGCTTGCCACCTCGACCTCGCAGGGGATGCGCGCCCAGCCCTCGATGAGGTTCTTGGCGATGAGCCCCGCATGGTAGGAGGTGCCGCAGGCGATGACGTAAACGCGGTCCACCAGGTTGAGTTCCTCCACGGACATGTCCAGCTCGTCGATAGCCAGCGAGCCGCCCACGAGCCGTCCGGCCAGCGTGTCGCGGATGACGCGCGGCTGCTCGTGGATCTCCTTCAGCATAAAGTCGGGGTAGCCCCCCTTCTCCGCCACGTCCAGGTCCCAGTCGATGTAGGTCGGTTCGGGCTGGAAGGCCTCGCCCGAGGCGTCGTAGAAGGTGGCGCGCGGACCCTCCGCTTCGGAGAAAGTGAGCTTGGCCGTATCGCCGTCGCGCAGCACCACGACGTTTCTGGTGGCATCGATCATGGCGATGATGTCGCTGGCCAGGTAGAGCCCGTCCTCGGCAAGGCCCACCACCAGCGGAGAGTCCTTGCGGGCCGCCACTATAGTGCCGGGAGAATCGGCGCTCACCACCGCCAGCGCATAGGCCCCCACCAGGTGCTCCGTCGCCGTGCGCACCGCTTCCAGCAGCCCTTGGCCTTCGGCGAGCGCCTCCTCCACCAGGTGCGCCACCACCTCGGTATCGGTCTGGCTGGTGAAGACGTGGCCGCGCGAGGCGAGCTCCTCGCGAAGCTCGGCGAAGTTCTCGATGATGCCGTTGTGCACCACGGCAACGCGCCCGTCGCAGGAGGTATGGGGGTGCGCGTTGGCTTCCGAGGGCTTGCCGTGGGTCGCCCAGCGGGTGTGCCCGATGCCGCACGTGCCCGCAAGATCGAAGTGCCCGAGGGTGTGCGCAAGGCTGGATACCTTGCCCTTGCGATGGATCACCTCCAAGGCGCCGCCTTCCTGGATAGCCACGCCCGCCGAATCGTAGCCCCGGTACTCCAGGCGGCCCAAACCGCTCAGCAGTATATCTTTAGCCTGATTGGATCCGGTGTAGCCAACGATACCGCACATAGATGCGCCCTTCCCCGCCGACAGCCGGGACGAGCGCCTGCGCCGCCCGCCGGCAGCCGTCGCGTATCTCTCTGCCAGGTTTCTGTATGAATCTTGCCAGAACCGCTTCGCCCTTGGAATCGCCCGCGCGCCAACGGGATGAAAAAACCCGATAGATGCGGCCCCCTCCCCGCGACGACCGGTGTTGGAAGCGGCGTCTGCGGCGGCGCAGCCGCTGTTTGGACGAACTCGCCGCAAGGTGCAGCTTCCGCAACCGGAAGGCCCCTTCGGCGCAGAGCCGCCTGTCATCTTCCTGCCAGCCCGCATTGGTACCGTAAAGGTGCGGACCCTGCCGACGACTCCATCCCCGCAGGGCCCGCGCAACCGATGCAACCCGCGAACCGAGGAGCTCCCATGACTTCCACAGACCGCCGAACCCGACACGTACGATCCGTGCTGCTCGGCCTTGCGCTGACTGCGCTCGCCGCCTTTGCGCCCGCCGTCGCCATCGCCCAGGAGCCTCCGTTGCCGGCAGAACGCGGCGTCGCCTACGGGGGTATCGTGGTGGAGTGCCGAGATGCCCAGACCGGGCCCGTCGCCCAGGGGGACGCGCGCTTCTCGTCCATGACCTTCTCCGTCGAAAACGATTCGGCTCTGCCCGTGATGGTTCAGGGCCGAAGCTACGGGCCCGGCCAGGAGGTATGCCGCCTTACCACCGACGAGCACGGGCGCGCCTCCACCGAGGACGACCTACTGCCTGCAGGTGACTATCGCGTTCGCCTGGTGGACGCCAACCCCACCATGACCGTGAACGCGCCCGAGCAAGTAGCCCGTATCCGCCTCCAAGGCCAGATGGTGGCCCTGTCGGGCGGAGCGTCGTTTCGCGCGCAGGTAGCCCGCGGCTCCTTCGCGGCGAAGGTCGCCTGCACCGAGGGCGGCACGGCGACGTTTCCCGGGCTCTCCTCCGCCGACGGCGCACGGTTCGCCGTGGAGAACCGCTCCGAGGGCGACGTGGTGGTGTCGGGCGCGCGGGTGGCCCCCGGGGACATCGCCTGCTACCTGACAGCATCGTCGGGCGAGGTGGCGACGGAGGGAGACGTGCTCCCGGTGGGACGCTACGCCATCGTTCAGGCCGATGCGGGCACTGGATGCCTGCCGCCCGACGGCACCGCGTACGAGTTCGCCGTTACCGCGGACGGGGAGGCTGCGGGGCTTGGGGACGACTGCGCCTTCCCGTTCACGCCCATCCGCGGCGACCTGTGCTTCACGGCCGCCGCAAGCCCCTTGTCAAGAAAGGCGTTCGTCCCCTTCGCCCTAATCAGCGAGACCACCGGCGAGGTGCACATCCTGGTCACCGACGAGAACGGCTTCGCATCGACCCAGGCGTCCTGGAACCCCCATGGGCGCGACACGAACGCCGCAGACGTGCTGCTGGGCGGCCGGGACAGCCTTGACGTCGTCGAAGCGCAGGTCGATCGTATGTGGGCGAAGGCAGGCTGCTGGTTCGGGAAGCTGCCCTCGGGGCTTGTCGCCGAGACAAACGAGGACGCAGGCGCCCTGCCCTACGACCGCTACACCCTGCAGGAGCTGCCAACCGCCGACTCAGGGCAAGAAGGTCTGATCCGGATGGAGGGAATCGCCATCGCTCGCCATGGTGCCCTGGTCAGCCTGGGGACGCTTCAGGGCTCAGACCGAACCCTCGCCGCCGCCCCTGCCGACGCGAACGGCATGCAGGACAACGCCGCCTTGCCCACGACCGCAAGGGCGCTTCCGAGCCCGGAGTCCGCCGGTGATGCCCACGTCGAGGCAGAATACACCCCGTCCGCCCTGCAAGGCGCCGACGTCCGGGCATCCGGCACCGGAAACGGCGCCGGAGACAACAAACAGGAGCGGCCCGAAAACGAAGAGATTCCCAACGTTGCGGCCGGCGACTCTCAAGGCAGCCCTGCCGCGAGCGAGGAGGGCGCGGACGCCCGAGAAGCACTGGACCGCGAGGCGCTCGGCGGCGATGCCGTGCTGAGCTACAGAACCGCTTCCGTCGGCGAGCAAGACGCCGAGCCCGAGCAGGCCGACGCCCAAAAGAGCGCAAGCGGACCGCAAAAGCTTGCGAAGACAGCGGACGGCGCGCTGCCCGCATCGGCGCCGCTGCTCTTGGCCGCGTCGGGCAGTATCATGGCCATCGCCTCGTCCCGGCGCCGGCGAGCCGGAGCCATCGCAGCGGGGCCCAGGTTGCCGCGCATTGCCCAAGGACTCGCCGCCGCAGCCGTCGCGGCCGTCTGCGCGGCGCTGCTCCTTGCGAGCCCGACGCAGGCGTTCGCCGCAGTAACCACCGTGCGCGACGCGCCGCAGGGAGTCCCGCCGAGCGAGATCGTCTTCGACTACGACAGGACGCTTTCCTCCCTCAGTCCCTCCCTCACGGTTTCCGCCGGATCGGCCATCAGCACCAGGATAGACCTGGTGTCCCCCAACTGGAAAGTGTACCGCGCCTGCTGGAGCGGATCGGTGGACGGAACGGTCAACGTCCCAGGCACCGTGTCCTATCAGCTTCGCGACGTGGGGTTCGACCTGGACGGCGACCGCATCGACCTGCGCATCGACGTGTCGAACATCACTGTGTCGCACCGACGCGCGGGAACGCTCAGCCATACGTTCTGCATCTCGGAGCTGTGGGTGAACGAGAAGACGGGCGCCTGGGACTTCTACCTGACCGGCTACTGTCTCTCGGACGACGAGCAGTACTACGCCGCCGGCTCGAGGAACATGACGGTTCGAGCGTTCAAGAAGGGGACGAACAACCCCGCTAACGGGCGTTTCGTCAGCCAGTTCGTCGACCTGGACATATCCGACCTCAAGCTCGTGGACGGAGAGCCCGTAACGGACTACAGCGGGCCGTTCACCGAGCAGGTGCAGCTGCTGTCGGGCTACGACGAGACGGTGCACCTGTCCCGGGACTGCACCTTGGACATCGATAACGCAACTGCCACCTTCAGGGCCACGGCCGTCGACGAGAACACGCTCAAGTCCGGGTTCGTGGCCATTCTGGACGGCCGCGGGTTCACGCTGCACTGGAAGGGACGCAACTGCGGCACGGGGATGCTCGCGCTCTACGGCTCGGCCGTCATCACCGCGAAAGCCGGAGCCGGGGGCACCATCACCTCCCCGGGCGAAACCGTCGTGGGCTGGAAGCACTCCAAGACCTACGAAGCCGAGGCGAAGCCGGGCTACGAGCTCGTCGATTTGAAGGTGGACGGCGCCTCCGTCGGCCCCAGGCCCACCTACACCTTCGAAAACGTGCAGGCCGACCATGTCATAGAGGCCGTCTTCGCACCCGTAGGCTACCGCGTGGCTTTCGACGCAAACGAAGGCCAGGGCGCTATGGAGGACCAATCGATGACCTTCGATAAGAAGGCGCGGCTGCGCTCATGCGCCTTCTCGCGGCCAGGCTACGATTTCGCCGGATGGAACACCGCCGCCCCCGGAGGGGCCCTCGGGTTCGACGACGAGCAGGAAGTGGTGAACCTGGCTTCGACGAAGGATGCGGTGGTCACGCTCTACGCCCAATGGGTCGAGAAGGAGGCCGTCCCCATCCAGTACAACTGCGGCGACCCCGACCATGGTTCCGTGGACACCGCCATGGAGATGCTGGCGCCGGCCACGGGAAGCGCCGAAGGGTCGTGCGCCTTCGCGCTGACAGGCTACCATGTGAAGGAATGGCGCGACAGGTCTGGCGTCGTGGTGGGGTCCGACGATCGGTTCTGCCCCACGCGCGAGCCCGACGAGCTATGGCAGGCAAGCCGCTACGTTGCCATCATCGAGCCCAACGCCTACCGCGTGGCCTACCATCCGGACGGCGGCTCGGGGGCCATGGAGGACAGCTGGCTTCGCTACGACGAGGAATCGAACCTCGCCCCCAACCGCTTCTTGCGCCCGGGCTGGCGCATGGTCGGCTGGGCCGACGAGGAGGGCACCGTCTACGCCGACGAGGAGGCGGTGCTCAACCTGACCGACGAGGACGGGGGCATCGTAGACCTCTATGCCCTTTGGGAGGAGGAGCCGCCGGACGAGCCCGAGCCCCCCGCCGAGCCAGACGAGCCAGTAACGCCGGACGAACCAGACGAACCTGCCGCGCCCGACGAGCCTGCCGCGCCCGCACCAGTCGGTCCCGAGGAGCCCGGGGAGCCCGAGGAGCCGCCAACCCAGGACCCGCAGCCATTCAAGCCCGCAGAGCCAGCCGAGCCGCAACAGCCAAGCGACGCAGCTCCGCCGACGACGAACCCCGAGCCCGATCCCCCCGCACCGAATCCGCCCGCCGCGCCGCTTGCGAAGACGCAGGACGACAAGCTTGCCGGCCTGGCGGCCGCCGCCGTTGCCGCCGCCCTGTCGCTTGCCGTAGCCGTCGTTGCCGCGAAGAGACACCGCAGCCAGCGGCTTCGCAGGCAACGGGCCCTCTACGCGCTCAAGCGCGCCAACGAGGTGCTCGGCCCCCAAACTCGTTGACAATCAGTAAACGGTTAGCCCCCAACATTGCGATACACTGTTCCCATCGTTTCCGCGCTTACCGAAAGGTTGGTGGTCACCTTGGCAGCACCAGAGACCGAGCATGTACGGAACATCGTTTTGGTAGGACAGGACGGCGCCGGAAAGACCTCGCTCGCGGAAGCCATGCTTCACGTGAGCGGCCGCACGCCCCGCATGGGAACAACCCACGACGGGAAGTCCTACCTCGACTACGACGACGAGGAGATCCGCCGCAAGTTCACCATCAGCACGTCGGTTGCGCCCATCCCCTACAAGGACTACAAGATCAACCTGCTGGACACCTCGGGGCATCCCGACTTCATAGGCGACACGCTGGCCACCATGCAGGCCGCCGAGATGGCGCTGTTCGTCATCGACGCCGTGGCCGGCCCCCAGGTGATGACCACGAAGCTGTGGCGCGAAGCTGAGGGCATGCGCCTGTCGCGCGCGGTGTTCATCAACCACATCGACCGCGAGCACGCCGACTTCGAGATCATCATGGCCACGCTGCACGCCCGCTTCGGCAGCCGCCTGGGGCCGGTCACCATCCCCATCGGCGTGGCGGAGGACTTCCGCGGCGTCATCGACATCATCCGCATGAAGGCGCGCTACTTCGACAAGGACGGCACCTCCGAGCGCATCGAGGACATCCCGCCCGAGTACCTGGACGCCGCCCAGACCGCCCGCGACAAGCTGTGCGATCTGGTGGCCGAGGCGGACGACGACCTCATGATGAAGTACTTGGACGGCGAGGAGTCCCTCACGCAGCAGGAGCTGGAGACGCTGCTGGACAAGGCCATCGCCCAGGAGCTTTTCATCCCCGTGTTCGTGGGCTCTACCATCATCAAGCAGGGCATCCAGGGGCTCATGGAAGACATCGCCACCTACTTCCCCCACCCCCGCCACCACGGACGGTTCCGCCTGGCCAACGGCGAGATCACCTACGTGGACGAGACCGGCGAGCCTGCAGCCTTCGTGTTCAAGACCGTGGCCGACCCCTATGTGGGGCGCCTGAGCTTCGTCAAAGTCATCTCCGGCGTGCTCACCCCGGGCATGGAGCTTGTCAACTCGCGCACCGGCAAGAAGGAGCGCTTGGGCCACATCTACGTGATGATGGGCAAGGAGAACAACGACGTGAAGAGCGCCAAGGCCGGCGACATCGTGGTAGTCCCCAAGCTCACCGAGACCAAGACCAGCGACACGCTGTCGCAATCGGGCACCGTGGCCATCGACCCGCTTCCGCTGCCCGTGCCCCAGTACCCCGTGGCCATCGAAGCGGCGAACAAGAAGGAAGAGGACAAGCTGGGGACGTTTTTGGCCCGCGTCGTCGAGACCGATCCTACCATCCGCGTCTCCCGCAGCGAGGAAACCCATCAGACCGTGCTCACCGCCATGGGCGAGACCCAGGTGGAGATGCTCATCTCCCGCTGCAAGGAGCAGACCGGGGTGCAGGCGGTGCTGGTGCCCATCCGCATCCCCTACCGCGAGACCATCCGCAAGACCGCCGAGGCCCAGGGGCGGCACAAGAAGCAGACCGGCGGCTCGGGCCAGTTCGGCGACTGCTGGCTGCGCATCTCCCCGAACCCCGGCGAGGGCTACGAGTTCATAGACGAGATCGTGGGCGGCAAGATCCCCCGCGGATTCATCCCCGCCATCGACAAGGGCGTGCAGGACGCCATGTTGGAGGGCTTTTTGGCCGGTTACCCCATGGTGGATCTGAAGTGCGCCGTGTACGACGGCTCCTACCATGCGGTCGACTCCAACGAGATGGCCTTCAAAACGGCAGCCCGCATAGGGTTCCGCGCCGCATGCGAGAAGGCCAACGTAGTGGTGCTCGAGCCCATGGCCAACATGGACGTGACCGTGGGCGAAGAGTACGCTGGCGCCGTGATGAGCGATATCTCCACCCGCCGCGGGCGCATCGTGGGCACCGACTCCAACGACGCGGGCGAGACCGTCATCAAGGTGCGCGTGCCCTACGCCGAGGTGGTCAGCTACACGAAGGACTTGCGTTCGATCACCCGCGGGTCGGGCAGCTACCTCATCCAGCTGGAAGGCTACGAGCAGGCGCCCGCCGACGTGCAGAAGAAGCTCGCCCAGGCCTACCAGGAAGCGCGCAGCGCCGGCAACTAGAACAGGCGCCGAAGCACACACCGAGCAGCTCGCCAATGCAACGAGGCCCCGTAACCGGGGCCTCGTTTCTCGTTCCGCGTATTCTGCCCAGCCTATCGCAGGCGCGGGCGCACCGCCCGGGGCTAGACGATGGTCTTGCCGAAGACAGCGGCCAGCTCGCGCAGCTCGCCCACCAGCTTCTCGAACTGGGCGGGGGTAAGCTGCTGAGGGCCGTCGGACAGGGCGCAGGGCGGGTTGGGATGCACCTCGATCATAAGCGAGTCGGCGCCCGCCGCCACGGCCGCGTAGGCCAGGGCCGGCACCAGGTCGCGCTGGCCGGCGGGATGCGACACGTCAATGCACACCGGATAGAGCGACTGCTTGTGGATGACCGGAATGGCAGCGATGTCAAGCGTGAAGCGAGTGGCCGTCTCGAAGGTGCGGATGCCGCGCTCGCACAGCACCACGTTGTCGTTGCCCTCGGCCGTGAGGTAGTCGGTAGCCGCCAGCCACTCGGCGATGGTGCCCGCAAACCCGCGCTTGTACAGCACCATCTTCTTCGACTCGGCGGTCACCTGGCCGATCTTCTTCAGCAGGCTGAAGTTCTGGAAGTTGCGCGCGCCCACCTGCAGGCCGTCCACGTAGGAATGCACCAGTTCGCAATGGGCCGAGTCCATGACCTCGGTAAGGGTCTTCAGTCCGTACTTGTCGCCAGCCTCCTTCATGATGACCAGGGCTTCCTCGCCCAGGCCCTGGAAGGAGTGCGGGTTCGTGCGCGGCTTGAAGGCGCCGCCGCGGATCCAGGTGAGGCCCAGGTCCTTCACGCAGGCGGCCACCTCGTCGAATTGCTCCGCCGACTCCACAGAGCACGGCCCCGCATAGATGGTTATGGTATCGCCCCGGGTGCCCAGGTTGGGGATGGGGGGAATGTTCGCTTCGCTCATACCGACGGCGTCTCCTTCATGACCTTGAGGATGGTGGCGTAGATCTCGCGGAGATGCTCGTTGTAGAGCGGGCCGGCGTTCATGCCGTCCAGCTTCGCGAAAATCTCCTCCTCGCGCTTGGCGTCGTAAAGGCCCATGTGGGCGCCGGGCTTCAGACCGCGGATGACCAGCGAATGACCTGCGCGCTTGTTCAGAAGCGCCACAAGCTCGCGATCGATCAGGTCGATCTGCTCGCGATGCTTCTGGATCTCGGCAAGGTTGCTGTTCTGATCAGACATCGCTTTTCCTTTCATGTACCGCAAGCTTTAACGAGAATCTGCCGTGCGCATGCGCGTCCGGCCACTCGTGTGCGCCCATGATAGCAAAAGCAAGGGCCGCCGCCGCCAGGTTCCCGCGAACCGCCAAGGGGCGACCACAATCGGCGTCCTAGCGCCCCGCGATCCCCGGCTCGATGCCGGTCGCAGGCCTCTCGCAGGCGGGAAGCCCCTCGGCCCAGTCGGCGAACTCCTCCAGGCTGCCGTGGCGAACCGTGGACAGGTCGAAGCCCACCGGGTCGAGCAAACAGTCGGTGACCAGGAACGCGTCGGCCCCCAGCTTGCAGAAGGCAAGGTCCTCCACCGTGTTGTTCCCCACCATGAGCACCTCGTCGGCCGAAACGCCCAGGGCACAGACGTTCTCCCGGTAGTACCCCAGGTGCGGCTTGGCGCTTGTGGAGTTGTCGAACACCGTGATGCGCTCGAAGTCCGCCGGGTCCACGCCCGCCCAGCGAAGGCGCCACTCCACGGCCTCGCGCGGGAACAGCGGCATGGTGGTGAGCACCAGCGGGTAGCCCTTGTCCTTGAGGGCGCGCACGGCCCGGGCAGCGGCGGGGTTCGCCGTCAAGGTCTTGCCGATCTCGCCGAAGGGGCCCTCGTAGAACGCCGAGAAGAACGCCTCCCAGTCGCGGCCCTCCCATGCAGGCCCCATGACCTCGGCGAAGCGGCTCCAGAACACCTCGGCGTTGGTGGCATCGCCCGGGTTCTCAGTCATGGCCTTCACGCCGGCGTTCACCGCGCCGAGCAGCTGCTTGGGATCCTCGCCGTACTCGGCGGCGTACTCGCCCAGACGGCCGAAGTAGCCGCCCAGGAACTCCTCAAGCTCCATGGGAAGCAGCGTCCCGTCCAGATCGAAGCAGATGGCGCGGTAGGCGCGGTTGGGCTTGGACAGCTCGGTCACGATTGGTCCCCTCTCGTAGCGCTGGCGATTTCGGCGCCGGGCAGCAAGGTACGGCGCCGTCGATTTTCTCGCCCGATGATACCAGTAATGCCGGCCTGGCGAACACTGCAATCGGCGAGACCGCCCGCACCTTCGCCGGCGCGCGGTGCGAAAGGCGTCGCACGCAGCCTCTATGCGACCGCCCGTTTCGAGACGGCAGCCTCGCATACCGCCGACGAACCGTGGACGGTCGTTGTAACAAGCGGGAAACCCGCGCCAAACTGCTATCATGTAGCATTGCGCTCATTCAAGCGCAACCTGCGAAACACCCTTACGATTGGAGCATCCATGGCAACATCGGCCGCCGGCTCGCCGGTCCTCGTCGTCGACTTCGGAGCGCAGTACGGGCAGCTCATCGCCCGGCGCGTGCGCGACCTGCACGTTTACTCCGAGATAGTTCCCTGCGACATCACCGCCGATGAAGTGCGCGCCCTAAGCCCCGCGGCCATCATCCTCTCCGGAGGCCCGGCGAGCGTCTACGCAGAGGATGCCCCCAGCATCGACCCGGCCATCTTCGAGCTGGGTATCCCGGTGCTCGGGTTCTGCTACGGCCAGCAGATCATGGCCGTGACCCTGGGCGGTGCCGTGGGCCACACCGAGAAGGGCGAGTACGGCCCGGCGCCGCTCACCCTGGCCGAGGGCTCCCCTTCCCCGCTGTTCGCCGGCACCCCGTGCGAGCAGACGGTGTGGATGAGCCATCGCGACGCCGTGAGCCAGGTGCCCGAGGGCTTCGTCGTGACCTCGTCCACCGACGCGTGCCCCGTAGCTTCCATGGAATGTGCCGAGCGCAGGCTCTTCGCCACGCAGTTCCACCCCGAGGTGCGCCACACGCCCTACGGCGACGCGCTGCTGCGCAACTTCCTGTTCGGCATCTGCGGCCTTGAGCCCAACTGGACCATGGACTCCATCGTCGAGGACGCGGTGGCGGCCATCAAAGGCCAGGTGGGCGGCGACCGCGTGATCTTGGGGCTTTCCGGCGGCGTGGACTCCTCCGTGGTGGCGGCTTTGTGCGCAAAGGCCATCGGCAAGCAGCTGACCTGCGTCTTCGTGAACCACGGCCTTTTGCGCAAGAACGAGCCGGAAGAGGTGGAGGAGGTCTTCACCAAGCAGTTCGACGTGGACTTTATCCACGTGCACGCCGAGGACCGCTACGCCGCGCTGCTGGCCGACGTGAGCGAGCCCGAGGAGAAGCGGCGCATCATCGGCACCCAGTTCTGGAAGGAGTTCTTCGCCGTGGCCGAGGAGCTTGCCTGCGACGGGCGCCCGGTGAAGTACCTGGCCCAGGGCACCATCTACCCCGACATCATCGAGAGCGGCGCCCGCAAGACCGGCGGCAAGGCCTCCACCATCAAGAGCCACCACAACCTCATCCCCTTCCCCGAAGGGGTGCACTTCGACCTTATCGAGCCGCTGGACCACTTTTTCAAGGACGAGGTGCGCGCGCTGGGCACGGCATTGGGTCTGCCCGACCATATAGTGCACCGCCAGCCCTTCCCGGGGCCGGGCCTGGCCATCCGCATCATCGGCACCGTAACGCGCGAGAAGCTGGAGATCCTGAAGAACGCCGACGCCATAGTGCGCGAGGAGCTTGACGCCTACAACGAGCAGCTAAAGGCAAGGATCGCCGAGCAGACGGCAGAGGCGGGTGCGGCCGACGAGCTAGTTCGCTGCAGCGCCGGCGGCCCGGAGGTGGAGCGCCCGGTATGGCAGTACTTCGCCGTGCTACCCGACGTGCGCAGCGTTGGCGTCATGGGCGACGAGCGCACCTACGCTCGCCCCATCATTCTGCGAGCCGTGGAAAGCAGCGACGCCATGACCGCCGACTGGGCCCGCCTCCCCTACGACGTGCTGGCAAAAATCAGCAGCCGCATAGTAGCCGAAGTCCCCGGCGTGAACCGAGTCGCATACGACATCACCAGCAAGCCGCCCGCCACGATCGAGTGGGAATAACGTGCTGGGGTAATCTGGTATACGTCTAAAGTCGTTTATAGCCTTCTACCTGCGGATATTGGCAATCGATCCATAGCCCCGCAGGTAGATTTTTATGTAATCGTCCTCCGAAAGTCCTCCGATAATCTTCAAAAATAGTAAAGCAACTTTTTGCCTTTCGCTTCCTGTTCCTGAAACTTCCCTGAAAGGAAACTAGACGACGAACGCCCTGCTAGAGGGCGTTTTTTGTTTCCTGCGTCGGAACTTTTCAGATCATTCTTTCAACGCTGATTATTCTCCGAAACTTTCTATTGAGGAAACACGAAGCGGCGCGTTTCCTCCTTGATAGAAACTCCTGAAGGAAAGGAAACAAAAATGATCAGCATTGAAATCACAAAGCCGCTCGGCGTCGTTCTCTTTGATAGCGCTTTCCCGCGCAATGACTTCGAAACGCGTCAGCAGAAGGTAAACAACGACGGCGTGCCTATGTGGTCGGTTAACTTGATCCTCCGTCAACCTGATTCCCGCCGCTCCGAGAATCTGACCGTCAACGTCCCGAGCGTCAAGGATCCAACCGAGATCTTCGATCCCTTCGCCCCCGTGTCTTTCTCTGGGCTTCGCATTATGACCGGCGAGAACAACGGGAACACTTGGGTGTCTTTTGGCGCTGACGGCATCGCCCCCGCTGGCGCTGCTGCTCCGAAATCTGATAACCCCACGAAATAGGGCGTGATCGACGATGGATATGGATATTTTCTATAAGGCAGCGCCCCGCCCCGCTCGCCTGCTTCTTCTTTCCTTTTCGTTCGTGGCGTCCATCGTCGGCATATGGATGGCGGCGGCCCCCCTCTTCTTCTTTGGCATTTGGGCGTCCGCCGTCATCATCTACAAATCTGTCCGCGATCCGAAATCTTGGATCGCCCTCCAGCAGGACGTGCGCAATCGCGAAGACGTGAACCGCTTCAATCGCTTCGTTGATGCGCTCGCCGCTGGTGGTGTGATAGATGCGGAAACATTGGAAGAAGATATCGAGATAGAGGAAAACGCCCCGCTCGTCTACACGGTCCGGCTCCATCAGTTCGGGAAGACCGGCAATCAACTCCAGAAGGCTTGCGCCGCGTCCTTGAACGCGCTCGGCGCTGTCGATGTCGAAGTTAAACAGACCGCGCCCTCTGAATATATCGCCGTGTTCTCTCCCGAGTTCCCGCATCGGATTCTCTCTGATACGCCCTGCGCGTATGCCGATATCGTCGATGATGATATAACGATCCAACGCCTCCCCGTCGGCGTTTTCTTGGACGGCTCGCCTGTCGAGATTAACCTCGAGTCGCGAAATATGCTCCTGAATGGAAACCCGCGATCCGGTAAGTCCGTTTTGCTGTCCTGCCTCGTCGCGGACCTGGCACGGATCAACGCTTGCCATTATCGCCATGGAGGAAAGAAACCCATCGAGCGCGTGATCGTCATGTCCCCGAAGATCCTTGACTTTCAGACTTTCGAGGGCTGCGGTATCCGCCTTATACAGGATATCGAGGAAATGAGCGCCGTCCTGAACGAGATCCACGCCGAGGCTGAAGCCCGCAAGGCGTGGTGTGTCGCCCATAACAAGAAGAAGGTATCGCCCGAGGACTATGAGGCTGTCGGCGGCCATATCACCGTCGTGATCGACGAATACACCGTGATCAAGACCTCGACGATAGAAGACGAGAAGGGGAAGACCGTCAAGATCGGCGATCTCATCGAACAGAAGATCATGCGCCTCGTCGCCGAGACTGGATTCGCCGCTATCTCCTTCGTCCTCGCTACCCAGCGCGTGTCTTCCACGAATATGTCAACGAACCTCCGCGATCTTATCGCTGGCGCGCGCTGCTCGTTTGCTACTGAAACTATCGAATCTACCAAGATGATCCTCGGCGATTACGCTTCCGAAGCGCCCTGTCATGATATTACGACTGATCAGAAGGGCGTCGGTTATATATCCCTTGATGGCGTCCGTCCTCGTCCGTTTAAGGGCGCTTATGCGTCCGAGGCTGACGAGCGCGCCGCCGCTGACCTTATGAGAGGAGAGTGAGAGAAATGTATCACAACATCATTGAAGTGATGACGCCCCGCGAAATCGAAGAGATCTCTGCTCGCTTCGCGATCCGCGATATGCTCCGCCGACGCAAGACATACCGAGAGATCGCCGCTGCGCTGAAAGTGTCGCCCCAGACGATTTCGAAGGTAAAGAAACTCGAAGAGAGGGGGCGGGAATAATGACGATAGAACAGACTATCGCCGCCATCATCGCGGGGATCTTTATCCTGATTTGCTGCGCTGCCGGTAAGTCGAAAACAGAAGAACCGCCTGATCCGAAGGATCTCGAGGTTAGAACGAACACCGACGGCTCTGCCGCCGTCATCAACTACAAGACCGAGGACGTGATCGGCACTTTCTCAACCCGTGCCGAGGCTGAAGCGTTCCTTGTTGATTTGAAGGCTTAGTCCTTATGACGGGAGCGGAGGAGGACTAGAGCATACATATCGCGCTCTCATAGCGCTCTGCGTTGTTGCCCCCGCCCGTTTCATTTTAAGGGCGGGGTATTTTCTAATATCCGATGACTTCGCTCTCTACTTCTTCGATGACTTCGGGCGCGATGTCCGATACTGCCATTCGATAGACGGTATTAAGGCGCGGATTATAGAACCCTATATTCTCCACGCTGTCGAACTCGTCATGTATGGAGTGCTTGCCCATCAGAAAATACATCAAGGCTTGGAGCGTGTGCTTATTTGTCGGCGGCTTCTTCGATACCTTGAAGTCCCATAGCGTGTCTTCTGTTAGAAAGTCCCCGTCGCCTGCGCTGACAATCTCCGTATATCCGCCCTCGAACGTTGGCGCATCGAGAACGACGGGTCCATACTCCTCGAAGAACTTGAGGCTTCGCTCTACCATAAGGCGAATATTACTTATCGCTGCGCCGTCGGGGTCTATGCTTTCGGCGGGCTTATATCCCATCAGTCCAGCGCGGAAGCATACATCATATCCCGATAGCTGGCACGCTCTTTTTATGCTCAGAACATCCAGTCCTGTAATCTCCGAGCAGTATCCGAGCGCTTGCTCTACAGCTGGAATCCCTGTCGCGTCCTCGAGCTTCTTCGCTCCCATAAGGGAAATATGGAAAGCGTCCTGGGGATTGGCGCCGAGCATAAACCGCGTTAGATAATCGACCGCCACACCCGTGAGAGCGGGCGAGAAATCAGTATCTTCGATCTCCTCTTCGCCCATTCCGAGCGGTGTCGCTGTGAGCATTTTGGGCGGCACATATCCGCCGCGCGGTTGTTTCACTCCCTTTATACCTGCCGAGGGAACTCCGTTTATTCTTTGAGTGACTGAAAGCATTGCGATCTCCTCCGCCAATGGCTGAAGTTATGGTGTTTCCATTATATCGCCCCTGCTTTTTCTCCCTGTCCGCTTCTTGGTACACTGTCCAGTATTCTTCTATTATCCATTTTCCGCCTGTTGTCATTATTCCCCGCCTCCTGTTGGTGTGTTCGATAGTCGCTATTCTCGTGGTCTTGCCTTAGCTGCTTAACCTTGAAGACGCCTGAAACGCCCGAGCGCCTGGCGGTATCGACGAGGCGCTCGGGCGTTTTGGAGCGTCTCGCTTTTCTTCGCCTCGCCGGCAGGTCCCACCGGGCAAGCCCACGGGGCGCCCGATTATTTGAGGGCGCCGATCTGGTGATTTGCTCCCGTCCTATCGGGGCGGGCTGATGACATCGCATAAGCCCGATACGCATCTATGCCGATTATAGGGGCGGATATATTCGCCCCGTTGATGCCGTTATTTCTATATGGGCGGGCTTGCCCGCCGGGGCGGCTTGCCGCCCGTTGGCGTAAGCGCCGGGATCTTCGGGGTGTCGTCCAAGGCTCGCGCCGAACGCCGAGCAAGCGAGCGAGCAAGGGGAGGAGGAATGTAGCGTAAGCGGAATGACGACGATTCCGCCGTGAGTGAGCGTAGCGGTAGGCGGAGTGCCGGGACTTGGCGACGGGGTCCTCGAAGTCTCGCGGGCGTCGCCTACTTGGTAATAAAGGGGTTTTATGGCTCTTCGGTAGTTTGTGTGGGTCAATATCAGACAAAAGCGCAGATGACCTATGAATAATTGCATAGATTGATGTGATTTAAGGAGAACGGCCCCGCGAGGGGCCGTTCCCGCACGGG
>CAJTDS010000018.1 GCA_910575165.1 Eggerthellaceae bacterium | reverse complement strand
CCGTGCGGGAACGGCCCCTCGCGGGGCCGTTCTCCTTAAATCACATCAATCTATGCAATTATTCATAGGTCATCTGCGCTTTTGTCTGATATTGACCCACACAAACTACCGAAGAGCCCATATTTTGCTCTTTTGATAATTCGAGGGCACTCCGCCTGGTTTTCCAGCACTCGCGGCCCCATAAGCACACGAGACGAGGTCGTCGTCCAAAGGTACTGTTGAAAACTGTACAGATTGGATCGCTGCCGTCACAGCCCCGGTAGGGGACACAACCTGAAAATGGTCATCGGTGTTAACGGAAACAGGCCATGAGGAGGGATACTTGAACGAAAGATTACCTAATACGACTTTTGCATCAAGCTCTTCGGAGGCCTGCTCTACTTCCTGATTGTCGGATTGTAGCTCGTTCTGAGACGACTCCGTTTCGTCAGCACTCGCGTTTACGCTATGGGGGGTCTCTTGGCTTTGGCTTGCGCAGCCGACAAGTGCAAGCGCGAGGACTGCGGCCGTTGCCGCAACGGAGAACTTCCTCATATTCCACCTTCTCCTTAACGGGACAGCGCTTCGATAGCGGGAAAGTATACATTCAGAAAGCACTCTGCGCTAGTTCACGTATTGGTCTCGAGCTGCGGCGTGTTTATCCGACTGGCTTGATTGTGGGATGTTTCGTGAGACGGCCGTCTGCCTGCGCTTCATTTTCGAAGAGGGCCGTGGAAAGGCCAGCCCTAAGCTGTTGAGAAACAGTTATCGGCGAAGATTGATGCGCATGCTCATGGCGCTTGTGAGCATGCGCAT
This sequence comes from Eggerthellaceae bacterium, assembly GCA_910575165.1. Taxonomy (GTDB): domain Bacteria; phylum Actinomycetota; class Coriobacteriia; order Coriobacteriales; family Eggerthellaceae; genus Xiamenia; species Xiamenia aquisgranensis. The sequence goes on along the minus strand of CAJTDS010000018.1, from coordinate 55,165 downwards.
CAGTTGCTATTGGGGTTTATCGTATCGAACTATTGAAGCGCTTCACCGGTTTCGGCATTCAGGACTATTTCGTCCAACTTTTCTCCCTCGAACATGGATTTCGCGTCGGCTTCCTCGCCTGAGCGATATTCGTATGTGTCGACAAAAAGAAGCCCGCTGCCGTAGTTCAAGCGCGTAATCGTTCCAAGATTGTAGTTCACGATGGCATGGACTTCTTTATCTGATGCGAAGTGCTCTTTGTAGTATGCAATCGCGTAATCGATAGTCGGGATGCCCTCGTTTGAGAAGGCCAAGCGCCAGTTTCCGGTCATGTCGTTCGGAACACTCTCTTTGTACGCTAGGCTGGCCTGCTTCATCAAGTCGCGCTGAGACGCAAGGAATTCGGGTTCGGAAGGCTCTTCTTGCGATTCTGCTTGGTTTTCGGAATCGCTGACGGAAGTTGCCTCTTCCGCCCTGTTTTCAATGTTGCTCTCGGGCGATTCGGCCGAAACCTCGCTGTCTGACTTAGATTCGCTTTCTGTGGTGCCAGGCTTTTTATCTGTCGAGTTAGCTTGTACCGTGTTCTTGTTGATTCTCAGTGAGTCAAGGATTGATTCGTCAAGGGCGTCGGGCTCGCCGGTTGTGTTTGCAATAGAGAACGAGTAAAGCGTGTCGTTCAAGATGAAGGCGATCGAACTTGCTGTATAGGAAAAGGAGCCTTCGCCCCCCTCGAACTCGAAGCGTATCCCTTCGAGTTCGCCGATGGTGTAGCCGCGGATGTTGAGAGGCATTCCTCCATCACGGGCGGATGAGGCTGCCGACTCCGCCAGAGCTTCGAGGACAGACCGATACTCGTCGGGATTCTGTGATACTAGAGTCGATGAACCCGGTATTTCAGAGCAAACTGCCGAGATTATCTTATCGCGGTCGGGCGATGCGAGTGCGAGCTTTTCGTCGGTGTCTACGTCGATGATCCAGCTGGAAGGGTACATGTACGAGATGTCCCCGAACGTGCCTTCGGCGTCGAGCGCATTGGTCGTGGATGTCTCTGCAGGCTGATCGGCGTTAGCGCTTACACTACTGTCGGGGGGGGGTCTCCTGGCTTTGTCTTGCGCAGCCGGCGAGCGCAAGCGCGAGGGCTGCGGCTGTTGCCGCAACGGCGAATTTCCTCATCTTCCATCCTCTCTTGTTTGTCGGCATGAGGTCTCTACAATAAAGCAGTATATAGCAACGAGCGTACTTTTGGGCCGCGCGTGAAAGGGTTCTTCCTGTGGGGGCTCACTGCTGCTTGCTGCGGAGGCGCACGTAGGTGATGAGCTCTTCTTTGGAGTGCAGGCCCATCTTCTTGTAGATGTGACGGACGTGGGTGTCGATGGTGGACTGCGACACGTACAGCTCGTTTCTGATGTAGGGAAGCGAGTAGCCCTGGGCCAGGTAGGGGAGGATCTCGCGCTCGCGCTTCGTAAGGCCGAACTGGTCGGAGGCGGCGGCGCATGCCTCGGCGAAGGTGTCGGCGCCGGAAGGGGATGCTGGGCTCTTGTGCGTGCTTGCGGCGGTGTCAGGCCGCTCGTCGACAGGCGGCGTCGGGGCGTCGGGCGGCGCTGGGCTGTCGGTGCGGGCGCTCGTTGCCATCGGCGCCGGTTCGTCGTCGGCATCCAGGGTGAACGCCAGGCGGTCCTGGTTGGCGATGGAGACCATGGCCAGCGCCACGAACGCGGCCAAAAGCACGCAGAGGGCGCCCTGGTAGGAGCCGGTGGCCTGGGCAAGGGCGTTCGCCGCCGGCTGCAGCAGCAGTCCCGCGAGGAAGCCGGCTTCCAGGAAGAATCGTCCCAGCCCGAACACCTTGACGGGGGAGGCCCCGGTGCGCTGCGACAGCTCGGCGAAGTAGATGAAGGTGATGAGGTTGAGCAGCGCCTGGGCGGCGAATACGAGAAACGTCGCGAACACGTCCAGCGACGTGCTGCGGAAGGCGAGCAGCGCAATGGCGGCGGACACGATGGGGAGCAGCCAGCGGTACAGCATGCCCAGGTTGAGGGAGCGGGCGTACTTCGCCAGGTAGGCCATGATGACCACGGCTACGAGTGACCCGGACAGCACGCAGGCCGAAAACGCCGTCGGCGGCACGGGGATGGCGCCCTGGCTGGCCCACGACCAGAAAACCGACACTACGGACGTGGCGCCCACGATGCCCAAGCCCAGCCGCGCGAAGCCCGCCAGGTTGAGACGCCCGAGCTCGTTTTCGGGGTGCTTGGCGGCAGGCGGGAGCGGGGTGCGGGCGCGGGAGGGCGCCGACTCGAGCATCATGAGGCAGGCGCACGAGAGGAAGGGCAGGCAGCCGACGAACAGGGTTGCCGCAGTGCGCGGGAGCACCAGGACAAGGGCGTAGCAGCCGAAGGCCACGGTCAGCGAGCATGCGGCCATGCGCTCGATGCGGGCGGCGTCCAGGCGCGCGTAATGGCTGCCCCACAACACGGTGAACACCGCGGTCCCCAGCGACGAGACGAAGCCGCCGGCCACCTGCATCTCGGCACCGGCGCCGCTTTGCAGCGAGAGCGCCAGCAAGATGAGCCCCAGCGTCATGCTGGACACCGCTGCCAGCAGCGTCAGGTTGCGAACGGCAGCGTGCGCAGGGCGCGGAGCGAGGAAGCACAGCAGAAGCCCGGCCGGCGCGCCCACCATGGAGGCGAACCAGAACGGCCCCAGGTTCGCCGAGCCGCTTGCGGAGAACACGTCGGTGAACACCGTCGACAATCCCCAGGCGACGATAAAGCCCCATCCCACGTCGGGCAGGCATTCGGCAACGCCCGCGAACGCCGACGCTTCTTTCTGCCGCTGTGGAATTCGCACGCCCATAGCCTCCCTTCGCTGCCAAAAGTATAAGCCGAAGCGCGATTTCCCCTGGCGGCAATATCACGTGAATCACCTGATTTTGCTGGTCGCGGCATCGTTTTCGCAGGGTTTGCGCGATGGCGGGCGCCCAAGGTGACGCGGTAGGCTGCGATTGTCCGGAAACGGAAACGCATGCAGACGAAAGAGAGCGGAGGGATACGGATGGCTGCACTTTCAAGAAGGAGCTTCGTGACGGGCGGCGTTGCCGCGGGTGCGCTGGGATTGCTGGGGCTGGCTGGTTGCGCGAGCCCGGCGCCGACGAAGGCCGCCGACGGGCAGGATGCGGGCAAGGCCGACGAGCCGAAGGTGGCTTCGTCGAGCCAGGGGTCGACCACCCAGGCGACCGCAAGCGACAAGCCTTGGGAGGTGGCTCCCGACCCCATCGCCGAGGCCGACATCGCCCAGACCGTGGAATCCGACGTGGTCATCGTGGGCCTGGGAGCGTCGGGCACCTACGCGGCGACGTCGGCCATCGAGAACGGCCTGAGCGTGACGGTGCTCGAGCGCAACGAGACGTTCAACGCCAACGGCGGCTCGCATTTCGTGTTCAATTCCAAGCCGCAGCTCGAGCTCGACAAGGCCATCGACCCGGTGGTGGCGGTGAAGGACTTCCTCAACATCAGCAGCTACCGCGTGGACGGAAGCGCCGTGTGGGCCTGGGCGAACCGCTCCGGCGAGGCGGCCGACTGGTTTGCCGACGTCGTTGAGCCCTATGGGCTGCATCCGGTGCTCCAGCATTCCGACGACGTGGTGATCGAGCGCATCTACCCGGGCACCATCATCTTCATTGGCGGCGAGAACGAGCCTACCTCTGCCATCGACCAGGACCCCTACAACGGTGACCTGGGCCTGGGCTTTGTGCCCGAGATCGACCTGCTGGCGGCGCTCCTGCAGCATATCCAGAGCAAGGGGGCCGATGTGCGCTTCAAGCACACCTCCCAGCAGCTCGTCCGCGAAGGCGACGGGCGCGTGAGCGCGGTCATCGCCACCGACGGCGACGGCGCCTACACGAAGTTCGTGGCGAAGAAGGGCGTAGTCGTCGCCACCGGGTCCTACAGCCAGGACGCCGCCATGCTCGACTACTTCTGCCCCATCGTCTCCCATAACCCCGTGGGCGACCAGGTGGCCCAGTTCAACATGGGCGACGGCTCCGGCATCAAGCAGTCGCTGTGGGTGGGCGGATCCATGCAGCACAACGGCGACCATCCCCCGATGATGTTCTGGGGCTCCACCAACTGCATCAAGAACGTCATGGTGAACTCCGAGGGCGTACGCTTCATCGACGAGAACGCCGGGCAGTCGAACTTCGCCGCCGCCCAGTTCAACCAGACGGGCGGCACCATGGTGGCGCTGTGGAACGCCGAGTACGCCTCTCAGCTTCCGGCGATCTCCTACCGGGCGGACGACACGTCGTGGGCGGCCACGCCCGAGGAGCTGCTGGCGAAGTGGGAGGGCCTGGTTGAGCAGGGCATCTTCATGAAGGCCGACTCGCTGGACGAGATCGCCTCCGCCTACGACTTGCCCGCCGATGCGCTCAAGAAGACCGTGGAGGACTACAACGGCTACTGTGCCGCCGGCGAGGACCTGGAGTTTCACAAGGACCCGGCGACGCTGCACGAGCTGACCGGCCCCTTCTTCGCCACGAAGTACGACGTCCCCGCGTCGCTGGCATGCATGGGCGGCCTGCACGTGAACGCGCGCTCGCAGGTGCTCACCGCCGACGACGAGCCCATCGAGGGCCTGTACGCCATCGGCCTTGCGGCGGGCGACTTCTACGCCAACCAGTACAGCACCCGCTTCGCCGGCAACAGCCTGGGCCGCTGCATGACCTTCGGCTACCTGGTGGGCCGCCAGCTGGCCGGGCTGGAGTAGCCGCGCCGCGCGCCGGGTGGCAGCCGACTACTGGCGCGGCGAGGAACCTATCGTCGAATTAGTTCTGCTTCTACCAGGCTGTTTGCCAGCGTTAGCGCTTCTATGCGGCGGTTGGCCAGCGTGATTTGCGCTTTCAGGCGCTCGGGGTGCTCCTTCGCCTCGAGCGCCTTTTTCGTTTCCCGAAGCTTGTGCAGGATGGAGTCGATCTGGCGCTTCGCCTCGGTCAGGTCGTGCGCGCTCGCTGGTGCGGGGGCTCCTTCGAGCACCGCGGACTCCACCAGCGCCAGGGCCTGCTCGGTGGGGCCGATGACGGTGACGCCGTTCCAGGCGATGCCGAATCGCTGTACGGCCTGGGGCAGCAGGTAGTCGCGCACCACTGCCAGGGCATGGGGGAAGTGGCGCGTGGGGCCGCATTCGAGCAGGGCCACGGCGGCGGTCAGCCCCTGGTCGTGCAGCAGCTCCAGGCGCCCCAGCTCATCGACCACGAGTAGGCCGCCTAGGAGTGCCGCGGCTTTGGCGCCCTCGCCGCCGGCCTTCTCTTCCAGCGCCTTTGCGAAATGGCCGTTCACGACGGCGATGGCCTCGTCGGATATGTGCCAGGCCAGCTCGGCTTGGGCTGCTTGGCTGTCTTCGTCGTAGGCGCCGCTTTCCCGTGCCAGGTCGGCGCGCCTTGCGAAGGGGACGACGGTGCCTTCGGGAAGCAGCACGTTATCGATGCCCAGCTTGTCGAAGGGCTCTTCGTCCGGTGCGGGATTTCGCCGAGGCGCCCACTGCCCGGGCGCGATCACGCCGAAGGGGGCCGCACCGCGGGCGTCCAGGTCGGCGACGAGCCGCTGCAGCCATCGGGTCTTGCCGATCTGCACGTCCCCGGTGAGTATGAAAAGCATCGTGGGTCCTTCCCGTCGGCGCCTGCAGGATGCATTATGCCCTACTTGCGCGCAGGCGATCGGCTGTCATGCGTTTCTTGTCGCGAGAATTCCCCCTGGATTCGCCAACGAAGGGGTGTTTTCGCCTCCGCCGATGCGTCTCTAGGTGACGAGCGGGTGCTGACGCCGCTGGTTGGTGAAGGTGGCGGCTGACAGCGGCGGTGGTTTGTGGGACAATGGAGCGCAAAACGACGCGCGCGTCCCTCCGACAAGGCGGACGCGCCTCCCGGTAAGGTACGAGCAGTATGTCAGCCCAGTTCAGCATAAAAGCTGCAGACCCTTGCGCGGTCGCCGCCCTGCAGCAGGCCCTCAGCCTGCCGCGCATCGTGGCGGCAACGCTTGTGGCCCGCGGCATCACCGAGCCAGTAGAGGCGTGCCGGTTCATGCACCCCTCCCTCGACACCGATTGGCTCAACCCCTACGACATCCCCGGCATGAAAGAGGTGGTGGACGCCCTGGAGGCGGCCGTCAAGCGGGGCGACCGCATCCTGGTGTTCGGCGACTTCGACGTGGACGGCATCACCGCCACCACCGTGCTCACCCGGGGCCTGCGGGCCTTCGGCGCCGACGCGCGCCCGTTCATCCCGCGCCGCTTCGACGAGGGCTATGCGCTCACCGACGCCGCCCTTAAGCGCGCCTGCGAGTGCAGCCCCCAGTTCATCGTTACGGTGGACTGCGGCATCTCCTGCAAGAAGGAGGCGGCCGAGATCGTGGCCGCCGGCTTGGGCCTGGCCATCACCGACCACCACGAGCCGGGGGATGCGGTTCCCGAAGGGGTGCCGCTGACCGACCCGAAGTGCGGCAAGGACTGCAAGAGCGCCGTGCTTGCCGGGGCGGGCGTGGCCCTGAAGGTGGTGCAGGCGCTGGGCGGGCGCTTGGGCCAGCCGCATCTGTGGCGCGAGTTCACCGACTTCGCCGCCATGGGCACCGTGGCCGACCTCATGCCCATGGAGGGCGAGAACCGCGCGCTCGTGGCCGACGGCGTGGCGCGGCTGAACCAGCAGACCCGCCCGTGCATCGCAGCGCTCCTAGCCTCTAGCGGCAACGCCGGCAAGGAGCTTTCGGCCACCAACCTCAGCTTCTCGCTCATCCCGCGCCTGAACGCGTCGGGGCGTATGGGGGATGCCCAGGTGGCGGTTGACCTGCTGATGACCGACGACTTCGAAGAGGCCACGCGCCTGGCCCAGCAGCTGGAATCCATCAACGACGCGCGCCGCTCCATCGAGTCCGAGCTGTCGGAGCTGGCCCGCGAGCAGGCCGCCGAGGTCTACCATGGCCAGCGGGCGCTCGTGGTGGCCGGCGAGGGCTGGCACGAGGGCGTGAAGGGCATCGTGGCCAGCCGCCTGGTGAACGACTACGGCGTGCCGGCGCTTCTGTTCACCATCGTGGGCGACGAAGCCCGCGGCAGCGGCCGCAGCGTGGGCCAGATCAACCTGTTCCGCGCCGTGGAATCCTGCTCGCATCTGCTCACGCGCTTCGGCGGCCACCAGGCGGCCGTGGGCATCACCCTTCCCAAGGAGAACCTGCCGGAATTCGAGCGCTGCCTGTGCGAGTTTCTGGACCAGCTTCCCGAGCAGGCCTTCCACCCGCTGGTGTCGGTGGACGCCTGCGTGTCGCTGTCGGAGCTCACGCTGGACGCCGTGGCCCAGGTGGACGCCTTGTCCCCCTTCGGCCAGGGGTTCCCGGTGCCGGTGTATCTGGCGCAGAACGTGATGCTGTCGAACTGCCGGGCCGTGGGAGCCGAGAAGAACCATTTCAGCTGCGCGCTCACCGACGGGCGGGCCACGGTCTCGGGCATCATGTTCCACTGCACGGACATCGCGGCCCTCATGGGTACCGACGCCGTGGTGAACGCCGCCTTCGAGGTACAGGTGGACGAATGGCGCGGGCGGCGCACCGTGAAGGCCATGTTGCAGAGCATCGCGCCGGCGCGCACGTGCGAGGCGCTGAACGCCTGCCTGAACGCCTGCCAAAGCAGCCAGGACCTCTCCTACGTGGACGACCTCTACGCTGCCAGCGACGCCGAGCTGTGCTCGGACGTGCATCCGTCCCCCGACCAGGTGGAGGCCTACGAGGAGACGCTGCAGCGAAACCGCGAGTTCTGGCAGCGGAAGGCGGCCTCGGACCCGGACGGGCTGCAGTCCCAGATCATCAGCGCCATCATTGGCGAGGGGGGCTCGCTGCACGGCGCCCAGCAGACAATCCTGGACAACCTGGCCCAGGGCATCTCCACCCTGGGAATCATGGCCACGGGCCGCGGCAAGTCGCTCACCTTCCAGGTGCACGCCGCCCGCTGCGCCCTGCGCGACGGCACGGCTAGTCTGTTCGTGTACCCGCTGCGGGCCCTCATCGCCGACCAGGCGTTCCATTTGAGCGAGGCCGTGGAGGCCTTCGGCGTGTCGGTGTCGGTGCTCACCGGCGAGTCCACGCCCGAGGAACGCAAGTCCGTCTACCGGTCGCTGGCCGACGGGTCCTGCGATATCGTGCTGACCACCCCCGAATACCTGGCATGGCACGGCGACGAGCTGGCCGAATGCGGCCGCATCGGGTTCACCGTCATCGACGAGGCCCACCACATCGGCTTGGCGAAGGCCGGGCAGCGGGTGGCCTACGCCTCCATCGGCGCCTCGGTGGCGAAGCTGGCTGCCGGCTTTGCGCGGGCGAACCCGGGACGCGCGCTTACGGTGCTGGCGCTTACGGCCACGGCCGACGACGCCGTGTGCGAGGACATCCGCTGCGAGCTGCCGGTGCAGGCCTGCGTGTTCGACCGCACCGACCGGCCCAACCTCACGGTCAACGACCAGCGCAACCTGCGCAACCGCGACGACTACCTGGTGAACCTGGTGGCGTCCGGGGCCAAAACGGTCATCTACGTGAACTCCCGCGAGCAGTCGGTGGCCGTGGCGCGGCTGCTGCGCCGGCGCCTTCCCCATATGGCGCTGCAGGTGGGCTTCTACAATGCGGGCCTGGAGCGTGCCGAACGCAAGCGCATCGAAGCGCTGTTCCGCACCGACGCGCTGCGGGTGCTGGTGGCCACGAGCGCGTTCGGCGAAGGGGTGAACATCCCCAACATCCGCAACGTGGTGCTCTACCACATGCCCTTCAACGAGATCGAGTTCAACCAGATGAGCGGCCGTGCCGGGCGCGATGGGCAGCCGGCCCAGATACACCTGCTCTACGGCCGGGGCGACTGCACCATCAACGAGGGCATCCTGCGCGAGGCCACGCCCGACCGCGACTGCATGGCCCAGGTGTACCGCCAGCTGCGCACCCAGCAGCGGGAAAGCGCCGAGCCGTTCTTTCCGCTGTCGGCCGACGAGCTGGCGACCCGGGCGTCCAGCATGCTCATGCCGGTGAGCAAGGCATCGGTGGACTGCGGCGTGGCGGTCTTCCGCGAGCTGGGGCTCATCGAGACCCACACGGCCTATGCCGACGGCGTGCGGGTGCGCTCGGTGCGCGTGCGCGAGGATTCGTCGAAGGTGGAGCTCACCGACAGCGTGCGCTACCGCGAAGGGCTGGAGGAGCGCGAGAACTTCCAGCTGTTCCGCCAGTGGGCGCTCGACACCGACGCCGCGTCGGTGCGCGTGCGCGTGATCAGCCCCATTCTGCCCACCCGGCCCTTCGATGGCTTCGCGGTCTGTCCCGACGGCGCCCCGGCCACCCAGCCAAAGGAGAAGTGAGAGCCATGACCAGGGACGACAAGCCCGAAGAGCTGTTGGGTGCCCCCGAGGCGAAGCCTGCGATTGCTCCCCACAGCGACGCCGTCATCGCATCGTCGCTTTCGGAGTCCATGCTGGGGCGCGCTGCGGCTCCCATGAAGACCTTCGCCACCGAGGCGCGCAACCAGGCGGCCAGATCCCGCACGCCCGAAGAGCGCTTCCAGGACCTGCAGCACATGACCGAGGCCTACCTCTCCGAAGAGGACGAGGCCGTTTTGGCCCGGGCGTTCCAGTTCGCCGCCAAGGCCCACAACGGGCAGTGCCGAAAGTCCGGCGAGCCGTTCATCGCCCATCCGGTGGAAGTGGCCATCATTTTGGCCGACCTGCGCATGGACGTGGAAACGCTCTGCGCCGCCATCCTGCACGACACGGTGGAGGACACCGATGTGACCAGCCAGGAGGTGTCCGACCTGTTCGGGCCGCGCATCGCCCAGCTGGTGGACGGCGTGACCAAGATCACCCGCATCGAAGTGGAAAGCCTCACCGACGAGCAGGCCGCCACCATGCGCAAGATGTTCGTGGCCATGAGCAAGGACATCCGCGTGGTGGTCATCAAGCTGGCCGACCGCCTGCACAACATGCGCACCCTGGGCGCCCTCAAGGAAGATCGCCGCATCTTCAAAAGCCGCGAGACGCTGGAGATCTACGCTCCCATCGCGCACCGCCTGGGCATCAACTCCATTAAGTGGGAGCTTGAGGATTTGGCGTTCTACTACATGGAGCCCAACAAGTTCAAGCAGGTCAGCCGCATGGTCACCGAAAGCCGTGCGGAGCGGGAGTCCTACTTGGAGCAGATCATCGGCATCCTGCACGGCGAGATGGACAAGGTGGGTATCCAGGCTCAGATCATGGGTCGTCCCAAGCATCTGTACTCCATCTACCAGAAGATGACGAAGAAGGGCAAGGGCTTCTCCGAGATCTACGACCTTATTGCCGTGCGCATCATCACCAAGTCGTTGAAGGACTGCTACTCGGCCCTGGGCGCGGTCCATGCGCTGTGGCACCCCATGCCCGGGCGCTTCAAAGACTACATCGCCATGCCGAAGTTCAACATGTACCAGAGCCTGCACACTACGGTCATAGGGCCTGCGGGACGTCCGCTTGAGGTGCAGATCCGCACCGAGGAGATGCACCGGGCCAGCGAGTATGGCGTGGCGGCCCACTGGCGCTACAAGGAGAAGGGCGGCAAGGACGGCGACGCGCTGGACTCGCAGCTGGCGTGGCTGCGCGAGATGCTGGACTGGCAGGAGGAGACCCAGGACTCCCGCGAGTTTTTGAAGGACCTCGTGGTGGACCTGGCCCCCACCGAGGTGTTCGTGTTTACGCCGAAGGGCAAGGTCATGAGCCTGCGCGCCGGGTCGACGCCGGTGGACTTCGCCTACGCCATCCATACGGAAGTGGGCAACCACTGCGTGGGCGCGAAGGTGAACGGCTCCATCGTGCCTCTGACCTACGAGCTGCAGCTGGGCGACCGCGTGGAGGTGCTCACCCAGAAGAGCGCCAGCCCCTCGCGCGACTGGCTCAACATCGTGAAGACGCCTTCGGCGCGCAGCAAGATCCGCGCGTACTTCTCGAAGGTGACCCGCGGCGACGATCTGCAGGCCGGCCGCGACAAGCTGACCCGTGAGATGCGCAAGCACGGCCTGGGCATCTCCAGCGCCCAGTCCATGCGCGCGCTCAAGACCGTAGCGGACGCGCTGGGCTTCAAGGATGCCGACGACATGCTGGTCAACATCGGCACCGGCAAGGAGAGCGCCCAGCATGTGGCGAACCGCCTGCTGAAGATTCTGGTGGACCGCGGCACCGAGGCCGACGAGGCCCCCGGTTTCGGCGCCGGCGCCATGGCCACGGGCAAGCTGCCGCCCATGCTCACCAGCGTGAAGCGCCCGAAGAAGCACGAGGCCCATGCCAGCAACGGCGTGGTAGTGAAGGGCATCGACGATGTGCTGGTGCGCCTGTCGCGGTGCTGCAACCCAGTGCCCGGCGACGACATCGTGGGGTTCGTGACCCGCGGGCGCGGCGTATCGGTGCACCGGGCCGACTGCCCCAACGCCGCCGAGCTGCTGAAATCCCCCGAACGCATCATCGACGTGTCGTGGGAGAGCGAGCTGCCGAAGAACTCGTCGTTCCAGGCCGAGGTGTACGTGGAGGCGCTGGACCGCATGAACCTGCTGCGCGACATCGTGGTGGTGCTGTCCGACTCGGGGGCAAACGTGCTGTCCAGCAACACGGTCAGCCACCGCGACGGCATCGTGGACATGCGCTTCCTGTTCCAGGTGTCCGACGTGGCAAGCATTGAGAAAGTGCTGGTGAAGCTGCGGGGTATCGAAGGCGTCTTCGAGGCGAAGCGCATGATGCCGTCGAACAGCAAGGCCAGCAGGAAAGGATAGCCATGAGCCAGCTTTTGCACGTCGCGGGCGGGTGCGTCTCGATAGAGTACCTGGTCGTGGGCATGTTGGAGAACAACGTGTACCTTATCTCGGACGGCGCTACCACTATCGCCGTCGACCCGACTGCCGAGCCGCAGCGTATCCTGGAGGCAGCCGGCGGCAAGATAGACGCCATCGTGCTGACCCATCGTCATTTCGACCACGTGGGAGGCGCGGCCGATTTGCGCGAGCTCACGGGCGCGCCGGTGATCGCTTCGACGGCAGACGCCCCCTACATCTGCGGCGAGCGTACCGACGCCGAGCCCATGCCCCGGTGGAAGCCCTGTCCGGTGGACGTGGTGGTAAGCCACGGCGACGTGGTGGAGCTGGGCGCCATGCCGTGGAAGGTAATCGGAACGCCGGGCCATACGCCGGGCAGCATCTGCCTGCTTTTGGCCCCGCAGTTCGGCAGCAACCCCGACGGCGCGCCGGTGCTGATCGCGGGCGACACGCTGTTCGAAGCCTCCATCGGCCGCACCGATTTCTCGGGCGGCTCCATGGGCGACATGGTGCATTCGCTGAAGCGCCTGGCCACGTTGCCGGACGAGACCATCGTCTTGCCCGGTCACGGCAATACCACCACCATCGGCGCTGAACGGCAGCGGGTGTTCGCCTACTACGCGGGCGGCGCGCGGTAGAGCCGTGGGGAAGGTATCGCGGCAGGGAGGCGGCGATGGCGCGGCGGGGGCGAAGCGCGCGGTGGGCGCGGCGAAGCGTCCCAAGAAGCTGCGTTTGGACGATTTGCTGGTGGCCCGGGGCACCTTCGCCACGCGCGACGAGGTGCTGCGGGCGGTGATCGCCCGCACCGTGCGCGTGGACGACGTGTACGTGGGCAGCGCTGCTGCGCTGGTAAGCCCCGATGCCGACGTGTTCGTGAAGGGACGCCGGGCCTTCGTGAGCCGCGGCGGCGTGAAGCTGCAGGGGGCGCTGGATGCCTTCGGGCAATCGGTCGCCGGGCTGCGCTGCATCGACATAGGGGCGTCCACCGGGGGGTTCACCGACTGTTTGCTGCAGGCGGGCGCTGTCTCGGTGGCCTGCGTGGACGTGAACTACGGCCAGCTGGCCTGGAAGCTGAGGCAGGATGGCCGCGTGACGGCTTTCGAGCGCACGAACATTCGCATGGCCGATCCGGCCGAGCTGGGCGCCCCCTTCGATGTGCTGGTGGCCGACTTGAGCTTCATCGGCCTGGCGGGCCTGGCCGGCACGTTCGCGGCGCTGTGCCGTCCGGGGAGCGTGCTGGTCGCCCTGGTGAAGCCCCAGTTCGAGAGCAGGCCGGGGGAGACCTGCGGCGGCGTGGTCACCAGCGACGCGGTGCGCGAGCGCACGGTGGTGGAGGTGTGCGTGGCCCTGGCGCAAGCGGGCTTTGCGGTTGACGGCGGCCCGAGCGCTGTGCCCTTGGCGGCGGGCGGCGTGGTGGAGTCGTCCATCAAAGGGCCCGAAGGCAACGTGGAATACCTGGTGAGAGCGGTGTTCGTCGGCAGTGGTTCGAGCATGTGCAGATGTGTGGGGCCCGAGGGCGGCACGTCTCATGCGGGGTCGGCGGCTGCGGCTGCCGGTGGGTGCGGCGCTGCAGCGGAATTGGCTGCAGACGACGCTTTGCGCTGTGAGACGCAAGAGGAAGGGGAGTGCTGATGATCGAGGTGCTCTGGCACGGCCGCGGCGGCCAAGGGGCTTTCACGGCGGCGCGGTTGCTGGGCGCGGCGGCGTCCTTGGAGGAGGGAAGCTACGCACTGGCGTTTCCTTCTTTCGGACCCGAGCGCCGCGGAGCTCCCATGCGGGCGTTCACGAAGATGGACGGCAGACCCATCGGCGACCGCTCGGCGATAACCCAAGCCGACTTCGTGGTGTACCTGGACGAGACGCTTTTGGACGACGGGTGGGAGAGAGAGCTCAAACCGGGAGGGTTAGTGCTGGTCAACAGCACGCAGCCGGCATCCGCCTTTGGCGACGGGCGCATCGTGCCCCTGGATGCGGACGGCATATCGAGCCGCTACCTGGGCCGGCCCATTCCCAACACGGTGTTTCTGGGGGCGCTCTGCGCGCTGTGCGACAGGGTGGACGAGCAGGCGCTCGGCCAAGCCGTTCGCGCGGGCATGCCGGCCAAGCTGCACGAGGGCAACCTGGCCATCGTTGCGGCCGCCGCCCAGGCGGTGCGCGCCATGGGTGCGGCTGCTGCGTTTGAAGGCGATCTCGCCGGCCCCGATTCGTCCGCCGCGGCCGATCTGGTGGATGCGGTCGGTTGCAGGGGCGTCGGCGGTGCCGCGCCTGTGCGGGCTGCTGTCGATTCTGCCGAGGGGCGCGGCTGCGATTGCGGCCCTAGCGTGGCTTCGGCGCCCGCTCGGCCCGCGTGCCGCATCCCAGCGCTCGCTGCCGAGCCGCTGCCGCCGTGGCAAACCTTTGCTGCCAACACGTGCTTTGCGGCTGGCCATCTGACGGACAGAAACGCCGGTTGGCGCAACAAGAAACCCGTGATCAGTGCCGATGCCTGCACGGGCTGTCTGCAGTGCTACCTGTACTGCCCTGACGGCGCCATCTACAAGACCGGTCTTTCGCCGGCGCAGGCTCGATCGGGTGCCGCTACCGCCGTGGCGGTGGACTACGATTTCTGCAAGGGCTGCGGCGTGTGCGTGACGGTGTGCTCCTTCGACGCCCTGGCCATGGTGCCCGAGCGCGGCGACGGGCCGGCCGGTGCGCACCTGCAGGAGCCGTCGCACGCAATGCCGACGGAAGGAGGCCAGCAGTGAGGATGTTCCTGTCCGGCGACGAGGCTTTCGCCGAAGGCGTGCGCCTGGCGCGGCCCCAGGTGATTTCCGCCTATCCCATCACGCCTCAGACCGTGGTGGTGGAGCGGCTGTCCGAAATGGTGGAGGCTGGGTCGCTTCGCGCCGAGTACGTGCACGTGGAAAGCGAGCACTCGGCGCTCTCCTGTGCCATCGGGGCCGCCGCCACCGGCGCACGCACGTTCACCGCCACCTCCAGCCAAGGGCTGCTGTACATGGCCGAGTGCCTTACCTACGCTTCCGGCGGCCGCTTTCCCATCGTCATGATGAATGCCACGCGCGCAACTGCGCTGCCCTGGAACATCTACGGCGACCAGCGCGACGCCCTGTCGCTTCTGGACCACGGTTGGATCCAGGCCTTTGCCCAAGATGCTCAAGAGGCCCTTGACCTGGCGCTTATGGCCTACGTCGTTGCTGAGGACCCGACTGTGCGCACGCCCTTCATGGTGAACCTGGACGGGTTCACCATCACCCACACCTACGAGCCGGTTGATGTTCCCTCCCAGCAGGACGCCGATGCTTTCCTGCCGCCCTACGACGCTACGGGCAACCGCTTCGACTTTCAGCATCCCGTGAACATGGGCTATTCCGCCGGTCCCGCCTTCAACGCGTTCTACAAGTACCAGGAGCACAAGGCTATGGCCGAGGCTGTGCCTGCGGCCGTGGCGCGCGCGGAGGAGCGGTTCGCCGATCTGTTCGGGCGCCGCTATCCGGGCTTGGCTGAATGCTACCGTGCCGAAGATGCCGACTACGTGGTGGTTACGCTGGGCGCTACGGCCGGCGTGGTGCGCTCCGTGGTCGACGAGCTGCGATCCGACGGCGTGCGGGCCGGCATGGTGCGCATCCGCTACATGCGTCCGTTCCCGTCGCGGGCCATCGTGGAGGCCTTGTGCTCGGTGAGGGCTGCGGCGGTGCTTGAGCAGGATGTGTCCTTCGGCGCGGAGGGCGCCGTGTTCTCCGATGTGAACTCGGCGCTCTACCAGGCGGGGTGCAACGTCCCCACGGTGAACTTCGTCGGCGGCTTGGGAGGTGCGGACATCACGCTTCAGCAGGTGCGCGACATCTTCGCCTGCCTGCGCGATTCCGATGCGGAAGGAGGCGAGCGGGTGCGCTTCCTCGATATCGACGGGTAGGGCTTGCGTTCTGCGCGCGGGTGCGGGGAGGAAGGACATCCCGTGTTCAAACAGTCCTCGCTTCGCTGCGGAACTGCGCGCGGGACGCCCTTCCTCCCCTTCGGGTTGGTGGGCGCCTCGGTTCGCGGGGGTCCGGTCGTGGGTTGGACGCGAGGGCTTGCGTTCTGCGCGCGGGTGCGGGGAGGAAGGACATCCCGTGCTCAAACAGTCCTCGCTTCGCTGCGGAACTGCGCGCGGGACGCCCTTCCTCCCCTTCGGGTTGGCGGGTTTTCGGTTCGCGTTCCGTGCGCGGCTGCGGGGAGACGGGGCATCCCGTGCTCGGACAGTCCTGGGCTCGCGCTGAACGTTCCGCGTTCGCACTCGTGCGGAACTGCGCGCGGGACGCCCTTCCTCCCCTTCGGGTTGGCGGTGCCTCGGTTCGCGTTGGGCGGCGGGATTGGTTGTGTAGGTAGATGAGACTTTTTGGAGCGAAAGTGAGCGGGCGATGGCTGTGAACGCTAGGAACATGACCGATGACGAGCTGTTCTTCGGGCATAAGGCATGCGCTGGGTGCGGCGGGTCGCTGGCGGTGCGCGCTGCTTTGAAGGTGCTCGGGCGTAACGCGGTGGCGGCGCTGCCGGCCGGCTGCATGAGCGCGGTCGGGTTCAACTTTCCGCAGCTGTCCTTCGCCAACAACGCCATGATCACTCCGTTCGCCGCTACGGCCAGCGTGCTTTCCGGCATCGAGGCGGGGCTTCGCGCCCAGGGTGTCAAGCCGGATGATTGCACCGTGGTCGGCTTTGCGGGCGACGGCGGCACGGCCGACATCGGTCTGCAGGCGCTTTCCGGGGCCATCGACCGAAACGACGACATGCTCTATATCTGCTACGACAACGAAGCCTACATGAACACGGGCATCCAGAAGAGCTCGCTTACCCCCTTCGGCGCCCGCACTACCACGACACCGGCCGGTTCGAATGCCCACGGGTGCCTGACGAGCAAGAAGAATCTGTTCGAAATCGTGGCCGCTCATGGCATCCCCTACGCCGCCACGGCCAGCATCGGCTACCTGCCCGACTTCATGCGCAAGGTGGAGCGGGCGCGCGACGTCAAGGGAACGCGCTACATCCACGTGATCGCGCCGTGCCCTACCGGGTGGGGCTGCGGCGTTGAGGAGACCGTAGATATTGCGCGGGCCATGGTTGACTGCGGGCTGTGGTATCTGGCCGAGTTCGAAGGCCCCGCCCTTGCCGGAGCCGACCATCCCTTCGGGCGCTTCACGTTGAACCGCAATCCCGCGCAGTTTGCCAGCGTCGCCGACTACCTGCGCCGCCAGTCCCGTTTCCGCGCGCTTTCCGACCAGGAGATTGCCCAGGTGGAGGCCGATCGCGACCGGAAGTGGGCCGCCATGCGCGAGCGCTGGATCGCCGGCTAGCCCGCAGCCGTCTGCGCAGTATCGAATAGTGCGCATCCTGCGCCTCGTCGCGATTTGCTGGCGAGGATTGCCGGTATGCTCGATTTCTGCGCGCGGTGCGGGGAGCCGAGGCATCACGTGCTCAAACAGTCCTCGCTTCGCTGCGGAACTGCGCGCGGGACGCCCCGCCTCCCCTTCGAGCTGAGGGCCCTTGGTTCGCGGGTTAGCTAGCGGTTCTGTAAGGTGTAGCGCTTTGCGCAACGTTGAGCGCTGTCCTTAGGTGACAATTTGTCCCCTCATTCGATAACGGGACGTTTTCAAGTAACTATTATTCCGAATTCATAGTTGACTCAATTTCATACTATCTCCATCAGCTAAGCAGCTGGACGGGACGTGGTTAGGACACCCTCTTCGGGGGGGGGGGGACGCCAACCGCACGGCGGATCTTTCGTCGGGAGGGCAGGCGTCGTCGGGCGCATCCGAAAAGTTCAGCTGCGGCGAGCCGGCCGTTCGCCGGGCGAACGACGGTAGCGCGCCACACCGACCTTAGGAGGAGTCATGTGGAAGAACCAGAGCAAACCCGAATTCGGTACCTTGTCGGATTTGAAGGTGGTGAGTGCTTCCAGCTCCTTGGCCGGTCCGTTCATCGCCACCATCATGGGCGAGTACGGCGCTGACGTCATCTGGGTTGAGAACGCCGACATGCCCGACTTCACCCGCGGCACGCCGAACTGGCAGTGCGAAGGCGAGCGCCGCAACTGCCGCAACATCGCCCTGCGCCTGAAGAGCGACGAGGGCAAGGAAATCCTCAAGGAGCTCATTGCCGACGCCGACATCTTCATCGAGTCGTCCAAGGGCGGCCAGTTCGACCGCCTGGGCCTTTCCGACGAGGTGCTGTGGGAGATCAACCCCAAGCTGGTCATCGGCCATGTGTCCGGCTTCGGCCAGACCGGCGTGCCCGAGTACGTGAAGCGCCCCTCGTTCGACGCCATCGGCCAGGCCTTCTCCGGCTACCTGCGCGAGAACGAGGCGCCGGGCGTGGCTCCCTTTGCCGTGGGCCAGTTCGCCAGCGACTACACCACGGCGCTCTACACCTGCATCGCCCTTCTGGCCGCCTGGCATCACGCGCAGAAGACCGGCCAGGGCGACAGCATCGACTCGGCCCAGTACGAGTTCATGATGCGCACCTCCATCTACAGCATCGACTACTTCACGAACCACCGCTTGTTCCCCACGGCCGGCGAGCAGAACATCAACGCCGGCTGGGGCGCCTACCCCTGCAAGGACGGCTACCTGTTCTGCTGCTTCAACGGCGCGGCCGTCATGAAGCGCGGCAACGAGTTCCTAGGGCTGCCCTACGGCACCGACGTGTTCCCAGAAGGCTCCGCCACCTGGAGCATCGAGACCGAAGGGGGCCAGATCTTCCTGCAGGCGCTTAAGGACTACCTGGCCAACACCACGGTAGCCGAGGCCGAGGAAGCCATGCTTGCCCACAACATCCCGGTGTCGCGCATCAACACCTTCGCCGAAGTGGAGAACGACCCCCACGTGCAGGCGCGCGAGGACATCATCGAGTGGGATTCGGTGAAGGGAACCAAGATCCGCGCCGTGGCCCCGCTGCCGAAGTTCAAGAACAACCCCGGCAAGGTATGGGCGCCGTGCCCGGCGTTCGGCCAGCACAACGAGGAGATCCTGGGCGAGCTGGGCTACACCGACGAGCAGATCGCCGCTCTCTACGATTCCGGCGTCATCAACCGCGACTTCGACCTGGTGCACTCGCGCTAGGCGCGTGCGTGCCCGGGAGAGCCGAGCGGCTCGCCCGCAAAGGGCAGCTACGAGAGAAGCGAGCGCAACCGGCGGGCCCGCGCATCCCGCCGGTTGCAAACGGCAAGCTGAGGGGCTGGGAAGGGCCCGGCCCGAGCGAAAGGAGAGATCATGGCCACCACGAAGGAGGGAAAGCCCTCCAAGATGTACTACGGATGGTGGGTGTACGTTGCGGTCTGCATTTGCATGCTGCTGCCGTGCTGCTTCACCTTCAACACTGCAAGCGTTTACTACGACTCCGTCGCCGAGGCCTTCGGGGTAGGCAAGGGCCAGGTGGGCCTGTACATGACCTTCGTGTACGCCACCGCCTGCGTCGCCAACCTGCTGTGGGCGGGCAAGCTGCTTGAGAAGTTGGATCTGCGCATCATCCTGAGCACCTGCGTGGTGCTGGTGGGCGGCGCGCTGATCGCCATGTCGCTGGCCCAGTCCATCTACGTGTTCTACGGCGCCGGCATTGCCCTGGGCATCGCCAACGCGTGGCTTCTGTGGCTGATCGTGCCGGTGGTGGTAGGCCGGTGGTTCAAAAAGAACATCGGGTTCATGATCGGCATCGCCATGGCCATGACCTCCATCGGCGGCACGGTGTTCTCGCCGCTTCTGGCCCAGGTCATCCAGAACGCAGGCTGGCGCACGGGCTATCTGATCGAGGGTATCGTGGCGCTGGTGGTGTGCTTGCCCTTGGCCGCTTTCGTGGTGCGCAGCCGCCCCTCCGACATGGGGCTCGAGCCGCTGGGCGCCGACGACCCGAAGGTTATCGCCCGCGAGGCCGAGGCCAAGGCCGCCGGCCAAGACGGCATCACGCTGAAGCAGGCGCTCAAGAAGCCCTCCGCCTTCATCCTGTGCTGCGTCTTCGCCGGCTTGGCGAACCTGGGTCTTACCATGAACTTCTTCTTCCCGTCCTTTGCCACCTCCATCGGCTACGACCTGTCCGTGGGCGCCATGGTCGCCTCCTGCGTCATGATCGCGTCGCTGGTGGGCAAGGTCATCCTGGGCTGGCTCAACGACCGCTCCATCGTGGTGTCAAACCTGGTGGGCTGCGTGCCCATGATCTTCGGCCTGGCCTTCATGATGCTGTTCGGCCAGGATTCCCCGATGTGGCTCTACTTGGGCGGCATCCTGTTCGGCCTGTTCTTCGCTGTGCAACCGACCAACGTGCCCCAGGTGGTGCGCGCGGTCTTCGGCAACGTCTCCTACGACCGCATCTTCGCCTACGTGGCCGTGGTCATGCCGCTGTGCGCCGCGGTGGGCTCGTCGTTCTGGGGCTTCATCTACGACGCGACCGGCTCCTACAACATTGCGTTCATCGTGGACATGGTGTTCGCAGCCCTGGCCATCGTGGTGCTATTCGCCGCCTTGGCTGCGGGCAAGAAGCTGAAGGCCTGGGCCAAGCAGGACGCGGCGAAGTAGTCGCAACGGTGTTCGGCAGCGAGTCGTTTCGGAAGGAGGGTCATCATGGGTTTATCGGCTTCGACGAGTCTTGCCTTCGAGCGCGCTTTGGCGCACTGGGAGCCGTTGTGGCAGCGCGCCTATGATGAGGGCGTCAGTCGCCGCGGGCTTCGGGCGGTGCCTTCCCTGAAGGAATGCCTGGCTGAAACGGTGCGGCGCCACGGAGGCGATCCGTGCGTGGTCATGCCGAACGGTTCGTTCACATTTGCCCAAGTGAACGACCAGGCGTGCCGTATCGCAAACGGCTTTGCAGCTCGCGGCCTTTCCAAGGGCGACGCCGTTGTGGCAGCCCTGGAAGATTCGGTGGCGCTGGTGGCGTTGTTCATGGCCTGCTACAAGGGCGGTTTCGTGGTGGTGGGCACCGACGCCCGCTCCACGGCCTGCGAGCTGGCCGAGCGGCTGGCGGAATGCAGGGCCCGGGCCATTGTGGTGGACGAGGTTCACGCCGATGCGGCTCGCGAGGCTTTGGGCGGCGTCGGCGCCGATGCGCTTATGGTGGTGGTCGCGAAAGGCTTTGGCGGTCCGGCTTGCAGCATCTCCGCGCTGGTTTCCCTGCGCGAGAGCGAAGTGTCGCTGGCGGAGCTGGCGACCTATCCCGACGCAAGCGAGCCGGCCGTAAGCGTTTCCTCCAACGATACGGCGGTGATCATCTTCACCGGCGGCACCACGGGCAAGAGCAAGGGCTGCCCGCTGACAAACGCCATGCTGGTGCAGGCCCAGGCGCTCTTCCAGCAGGTGCTGCAGCCGGTCTTTCCCGGCTACGGGTTCCCACTGGTGCCCGAAGCCGAGGCGCGCGCGTGGGGCGCCGGCGCCGACATCGCCGCCAGCCGCTGCGCGGTGCCGCCGTCGGTGCTGGTCACAAGCCCCATGGTTCACGCCTACGGCTTGGATCTGGGCGTGAACTGGGCCGTATGCTCGGGAGGGGCTGCGGTGCTGCCGGAAAGCCTTGCGGTGGCCGATGTGGTCCATGCCATCGCGAAGGTGCGCCCGGCGGTGTGGGGCAGCGTGCCGGCGATGCTGGCCCGCGTGACCCGCGAGGCCGAGGCGCAGGGGTGCGACCTGTCGTCGCTGGCTGCCGTGGTGGTGAGCTGTGCCGCCACCCCCCAGGAGCTGCGGTGCGAGTTCGCGCGGCTGAGCTCGGCCCGCATCGTGGAGGACTACGGCATGACCGAGACCTCGGGGCCCGTGGCGCTCACCCCCGCGCTTGCGGGCACCAAGCCCGGGGCCGTAGGGGTGCCCGCCCCCAGCACCGACATCCTGGTGGTGGATATGGAAACGGGCACCAGGCCCCTGGGCGCCGGCGAGCGCGGCGAGGTGGTGTTCCGCGGCCCCCAGATCATCGAGGGCTACCTGGACGTGCCAGCCGAAACCGAGCGGGCCCTGTGCAGCGGCTGGCTGTACAGCGGGGACGTGGGCTACTTCGACGAGGACGGGACGCTGTTCGTGGTCGACCGCATCAAGGACGTGGTGCTGGTGGGCGGCTTCAGCGTGTTCCCGCGCGAGATCGACGAGGTGCTCTACGCCCATCCCGACGTGGTGGAGGCCTGCACCATCGGCGTGCCCGACGAGCGCTCCGGCGAGCGTCCGAAGAGCTTCGTGGTGCTGCGCGAAGGGGTCCGCGTTACCGAGCAGGACATCGTGGCGTACTGCCACGAGCACCTGATCGCCTACAAGTGCCCCAAGTACGTGGAGTTCATCGACGCCATCCCCAAGACGTTTCTCTCCAAGCCCGACAAGAAGGCCTTGCGCAAGCTGGAGGAGCGCAGGCGGGAGGCGCGCCGCGAATAAGGTGTTACTCCGCCCGGACCCGATGCCCAGGCGGATGAACGAAGGCACGGTGCCTTCGCTTTAGGCGAGTTCAACTTGAAGGAGGAACCAACCATGGATTTCACGATTACCGACGAGCAACAGCTGATGCTCGACAGCCTGCGCGAGTTCTGCGAGCGCGAGGTGACCGAAGAGAAGATTCAGAAGTGGTACGAAGACCGCCGCGTTGACCCCGAGGTCTGCAAGGCCTACCTGGACGCCGGCTTCGGCTGGATGTTCCTGCCCGAGGAGTACGGCGGAATCCCCGGCGATGCCGTGACGCTGGCCCTGGTGGTTTCCGAGCTCATGCGCTGCACCGGTGCCACCATGCCGTTCATGTCCTACGGCCTGGCCATGTTCGACCTGGCCGAGTTCGGCAGCGAAGAGCAGGTCAAGGAGGGCATGGAGGCCTATTCGAAGACCGGCGAGCAGTGCTTCAGCCTGGCGCTGTCCGAGCCCTGCGCCGGTTCGGACAACATGTCCATGATCTCCACCTGCACGTGGAACGGCGACGGCACCGTGACCTTGAACGGCACGAAGACCATGGTCAGCCACGCTGAGACCGCGCCCTTCATCATGTTCATCGGCAAGGATGACAACCCCGATCACGACAACAAGTCCATGTCCATGTTCCTGGTTCCCAAGGACATGCCGGGCATCACCATGGCCCCGCTGCACAAGATCGGCCAGACCATCACGAACTTCGACGAGGTGTACTTCGACAACGTCGTGGTGCCTGAGTCCATGCTGCTGGGCAAGAAGGGCGAGGGCTTCAAGCAGCTGATGAAGAACTTCGAGCTGGAGCGCATTATGCTGGCCTCCCATAGCCTGGGCCTGGCCGAGGCCGCCCTGGAGGACGCCGCCCGCTACGCCGCCCAGCGCGAGACCTTCGGCATGCCGCTGTACAAGCACCAGATCATCCAGGAGATGCTCACCGACATGGAGATCAAGGTGCAGACCATGCGTGATCTGCTGCTGCGCACCGCCTGGGAGTTCGACCAGGGCATGTCGGTGCGCCTGGACAGCGCCCTGTGCAAGCGCTACCTGTCCCGCACCTGCACCGAGGTAGCCTCCATGGCCATGCAGATCTTCGGCGGCATCGGGTATACCACCGAGTGCCGTATCGGCCGCATCTGGCAGGACTGCCGCGGCGACTCCTTCGCCGGTGGCACCGAGGAGATCATGGTGCATATCGCCGGGCGCCAGGTTGTGAAGAAGTACGCGTCCGACCTGCTGTAAGTGTTTTCGGCCCCGCTGCTCCCCTGCGTGCGGCGCGGCGGGGCCTTCGCGTTGGGGAGCCGAGGAAGGGAGGCATCATGGCCGCATCGAAGAAGCCCCAGGACGGGGGCCAGGCTGCCGAAGGTGCCAAGAACGCCTACGAGTACGCTTTCGAACCGGTGCCGGAATCGAAGCGCAAGACGGGCATCAGCCTGTTCATGGTGCTGGCCGGCTATCCCATAGCCGTGTCGAACTTCGTGACCGGGGCCGCGGTGGGCTACCGCATGCCCTTCGCCGAGGCCACCGCCGCCTTCCTCTGCGCCGACGCCTTCCTTATCGCCGTGGCCATCATGATGGGCCTGGCGGCCTTCGCCACCGGATACTCCACGGCATTTCTCTCGCGCATGGTGTTCGGCAAGCGCGGCTCGGCCATCTTCTCGGCGCTCATCGTGCTGTCGTCGGTCACCTGGATCGGCATCAACGGCAACACCTTCGGGTCCATGGTGACGGCGAACTTCCCGGCCATCGCCGTGCCCAGCGTGATCATAGGCGTGGTCATCATCTTGGTGTGGTCCATCTCCGCCGCTCACGGCTACAAGGGTATGGAGATCGTCTCGTGGATGGGCGTGCCTACCGCTGTGGCCATGGGCGTCATCTGCTTCGTCATGGTGGGCATGCAAAGCGGCGGCTACGGATCGCTGCTCTCGTTCGCGCCGCCTGCGGGCATGGAGATGGGGTTCACCGACGCCACCGCCTCCATCGTGGGCAGCTGGCTGTTCGGCTGCCTGATCGCCGCCGACGTGTGCCGGTTCGCGAAATCCAAGCGCCACGTGGTGGTCTGCTGCGCCGGGGCGTTTCTGCTGGGGCTCTTCGGGTTCCAGATGGTGGGCTGCGTGGTGGCCCAGATCGCCCAGAACCCGAACTTCTCCGAGGCCACGGCGCTCATGGGCCTGGGGTACCTGGTGCTGGCTTGCACGCTGGTGTGCCTGTGCACCACCCAGGACAACAACATCTACGGCGCCGGCCTTGCCATGCAGAACATCTTGAGCGAGACGAAGCTGGGAGGGAAGGTCACCCACACCCAGATGGCCGTGTTCATCACGGCGCTCTCCAGCGTGCTTGCCCTGTGCAACATCCTCGACTACCTGCTGCCGGTCATCACGTTTCTGTCCGTGCTGCTCTCGCCGGTGCCGGCGCTCATCGTGTCCGAGCGCGTGTTCGTGAAGCACCCGAAGATGGGCATCATGTCGAATCCCGTGGCCCTGGCCTGTTGGATTGCCGGCGGCGTTGTGGGGCAGGTGTGCCTGAGCGCGAACTTCTTCGTGCCGCCGGTGGTGTCGTTCCTGTTTACCATGGTGCTCTACACGGCGGCCAGCAAGGTGCTGGACGGCAAGCTGCTCGCGGGGCGGGGCCTCGTCGTAGGCGGCGCCAGCGTACGCGAAGGCGCCGTAGCGGCCGATGCTGCGGCGGGTGCCGTGGCGACCGAAGGCGACGCCGCCGGCCGGACCGACTAGGGTGCGTCGGGGGGGGGGCGAGCTTCGCTAGTCCGTAGCTCCGCGCGGGCCCTTGGCCTGCGCCGCTTTGCCGTCGTGTGATAGCGCAGGCGGAACGGGGGATTCCGGGGCGGCCGGTCCGTCCGTCTTGGTCCTCATCAGCAGCGCCACCATCTCGCGCTCCAACTTGACGTACAGCTGGGGGATCAACTCGTCGGGCTGCCCTTGTAGCACCAGCGTGGCCAGCAGCTGCAGCGACAGGCTGGGATTGCTTACGGTAAGCGGCTGCAGGCGTATGCCCTCGTCGGTGAACGTAGCCAAGGCGTAGTTGTCCAAGATTTGCTGGGAGTCGCCGGGTTTTGCCATGTCGTCTTGCACCGGCGCCTGCCGGTCCTCGCGGCTGCGCGTGCGTCCCACGATGGCCTGCGCGTCGTTGGCGGGGCTCATCAGCAGCAGCGAGACGGGAACGCCCAAGGCTTCGGCGATTCGCTCCACGTTGGACAGCGACGGGTTCACCACCTGCTGCTCGATGTTGCCAATGTAGGTGCGGTGCAGCCCCGCAGCCTCCCCAAGCTTCTCCTGGGACAACCCCTGCGCCTTTCGGAAATTCCGCACATTCGTAGCGAAGACTTCAGCGACGTTCATGCCTTGCAGCCCTTTCATCAGGTTCTATACTGATGAAAGCCGAAGCAGCGAAGCCGTTCTACAGTCAATCCATAGCACTTGGGCCGCCGAAGGGCGACCCAAGGGGAATGCGTTCGCTGGTTTTTGCGGCTGCCGCGCCGCCGCGTCTTCGGAACCCGCTAGGCCGACACCGGTGCCCAGATGCGCACGCTGCAGCGCTTCACTTCAGGGCCGTCAACCGGCTCGTCGTGCAGGCTGGCGTAGGTGACTATCCTGTCTTTGGCGCCGCTGCTAGCAAGGTAATCGCCGAAGCTCTGGGCTCCGTCCTCTGCGTCGAAGGCGAAGTAGGTGCTACCCCCCAGGTCGACCCCGCAGACGGACCTGGTGGACTTCACGAAGAAGTACGGACCGCACCAGGCCGGGGCGCAAGTAGGCACGCGGCTGTAGTTGAACCAGGGCACGCGGCTGTAATCGCCGCCGGAGGGGGCGGACTCCACGTCGGGCGTGTAGGTGCCGATGTTGGCGATGCCGTCGCCGTAGGCGTAACCGGCGTCGAAGGCGAACGAGAAGCCGGTGGGCCCGAAGGCCACTTCCAGCGGCTTCATGGAACGGGGAAGGGCCAGCGTGTCGGTGACCTGGCCGGTTTTCACGTCGATGCGGGTCAGCTGGTAGTGGATGGAGGAGGTGTCCGTGCGCGGTGCCACCACCACCGCCCCGTCGGCCCCGTAGGGCGCGCAGGCCATGCGCCCGTGGGAGGTGCAGGCCACCGAGGCGTCGGCCGATCCCAGCGTCGCCTGCATGAGCACCGAGTCCTCGGTGGAGCAGGGTCCGTCGAGGCAGGGAAGCACCTGCCAGAACCCCTGGTCCTCCACGATGGCCAAGGTGGGCGTCTGCCATTCCTCGCACAGCCCCTCGTCCATCACCACGGGCTCGCCCAGGCCGCTCTCGCCGTCGGACTTCGCGCTCAGCACCCGCCACAGGCCGTCCATGATGTCGGACTCGATCCACAGCGCCCCGTGGCTGGTGGCGCGCACGTCGTAGATCTCGAAGCCTTCGGCGGCTCCTGCGGCTTGCGAAAGAGCCGTGGTCAGCGTGCCGGTCTCAAGGTCCAGAAGCCCTACCTGGGTGAGCGGGGTCCCGTCGTCGCCGGGGATGAGGCATGCGGCAACCTTGCCGTCGTTTTCCCAGACCAAAGACCCGTAAGGCAGGGTGACGTCCATCACCTTGCTCATGTAGGCGGTGGAGTCCTCGGCATATTCCAGGTCGTCCACGGTGGTCACGGCCGCTTCGGGAACGGTCAGCACGTTCTCCACGGTGTCGGCCTCCTCGGCCCGCCGGGAGCGGTTGATCATGAACGCGCCGCCTGCGCCCGCCACGGCCAGCACCCCTGCGCCGGCGGCCCCTATGAGGAAGCGACGGCGGGTGAGCAGCGGCTTGTCGAAGCCGCCCGTGCGCGACACGGGCTTGCGGTTGGGATGGGGGCCGTGGCTGCGGGCGCCCAGAGACGGGCGCGAGGAGGCATGGCCGGCGGTGGGGGAGCCAAAGGATCGGGAGGTGCTTTGGCGGGAAGGCCGGGATGAGGAGCGGGCATGCGCAGACGTTCGTCCCCGCTGCCCGCGGGATGTATGGGTACCAGCGCCGAAGGTGCGCTCTCTGCTCTCTGTCATGGGGCTATTGTGTCAGGTAGCGCCCAGATGGGTAAGCCTATGAGGGTAAATGCTACAATAAGCGCAAACAAGACGGAACCAATCCACGTTGATCGCAATGCCCATTGACGAGTGTGAGGATGTAGTTGTGAACAACAGAGCCATGCCTATGAACAACGGAGAAACCCGCCGCATCCTGCTGGTGGAGGACGAGAAGGCCATCCGCGAGGCAGTCACCGCCTACCTTGAGCGCGAGAACTACTGGGTTACGGCCGTGGGCGACGGCCAGGATGCGCTGGAGGAGTTCTCCAAGCACCACTTCGACCTCATCATCCTGGACCTCATGCTGCCCCGCTGCCCCGGCGAGCGCGTGTGCCGCATCATCCGCGACAACTCCGACGTGCCCATCATCATGCTCACCGCCAAGGGCGAGGTGGAAGACCGCATCATCGGCCTGGAGCTGGGCGCCGACGACTACCTGGTGAAGCCCTTCAGCCCTCGCGAGCTGGTGGCCCGCTCCCGCGCCCTGCTGCGCCGCGTCCACGCCGATTCCGAGCCTCAGCGCGAGGTGCTGGAGTTCGGCGAGCTCACCATCGACGTGTCGGGCCACAAGGTGCTGGTTTCCGGCAAGGAGATAGACCTTACGGCCAGCGAGTTCAAGCTGCTGACCACCCTTTCCCGCTATCCGGGCCGCGTGTACTCGCGCATGGAGCTGGTGGAGAAGGTTCTCGGCTACGACTTCGAGGGCTACGAGCGCACCATCGACTCCCACGTGAAGAACCTGCGCGCCAAGATCGGCGACAACCCCCGCAATCCCAAGTGGCTCCACACCGTTCACGGCGTGGGCTACCGGTTCGAGGACCCCTCGAAGAGCGGGCAGTAGCAGCAACCGTCGTATCCGCCGCAAGGTACTAGGCTTCTCCCTTGTTTATACCACCTTCCTACGATACCCAGGCGCACGCCGCACCCAGCAACGGGGCGGCGTGTTCTGCTGTTCCAGAGCAGAGCGCCCCGGGCCAAACGCCCGACGGCGAGGGCCATAAGGGCCCGTCCCAGAGCGCGTCGAACATGCGCCGCGAAAGCACGCGCAAGGGCTTCTTCTACCGCTGGAGCCGCTTCACCTACACCATGCGCGTGACGGCCTGCTTCGGACTCATCGCCGCCATGACCGCGCTGGTGGCCATCGGCGTGCTGTCGTTCGTGTGGGACCAGCATTTCCAGTCCTACACGAAGGAGAACATGCAGTCCCTGGCCGACTCCGTGGCCACCCGCGTCGCGGACATCTACCGGGAGACCGGCCGGCTGGACAACAATGGCGAGGTGATCGCGGTGGCCAAGTACGCCGAGAGCCTCAGCTCCGGCGCCGGCATCGTCATCACGAACAACCTGAACCATTCCATCGTCTACGATTCGGCCGCCATAGGGTCGGGTATCGGGCTCACGGGCATGAACGGCCCCACCTTGGCGCCGCCGCCCTCCGCCACCGGCATAGAAACCTCCAACATCGTGGTGGACGGTGTGGCCGTGGGTTCGGTGCGCGTGTGGGTGTACGGCTCCGACGCGCTGCTTACCCATACCGACGAGCAGTTCCGCGACCAGTCCTACCAGGCCATGCTCATAGCCGCGGCCGCTGCCATCGTTTTGGCGTCGTGCATCGGCTTTCTGTTCGCGCGGGCCTTGGTGAGCCCCATCAACCGCATGACCAAGACGGCCAAGGCCATCGCCGAGGGCGACATGTCGGCCCGCACCGAGCTGCACGGCGAGGACGAGGTGGCGCGCCTGGGCGAAACCTTCGACGCCATGGCCGACTCCATCGAGCGCGACCGCGAGCTTGAGCGGCGCCTCACCACCGACGTTGCCCACGAGCTGCGCACGCCGCTCATGGCCATCCAGTCCACCGTGGAGGCCATGGTGGACGGCGTGTTCGAAGCCGACGAGGAGCGCCTGGAAACGGTGAACTCCGAAGTGCAGCGCCTCAGCCGCCTGGTGAACGCCATCCTGAAGCTGTCACGCCTGGAAAGCCGCACCACGCCCATGAAGGAGGAGCCGCTCGATCTGGGCCAGCTCATCCAGGGTATCATCCTCACCCACGAGGCCTTCGCAGTGGATTCGGGCCTGTCGCTTTCCTACAGCGCCGAGCCCGACGTGTGGGTCATGGGCGATTCCGACATGATTCGCCAGGCCACCGCGAACCTCATCTCCAACGCAGTGCGCTACACTCCCGAAGGGGGCTCCATCACCGTGTCGGTATCGCGCGGGCCCGAGATGGCGGCGGTGGCCGTGCGCGATACGGGCATCGGGCTGTCTCCGGAAGAGGCGAAGATGGTGTTCAGTCGCTTCTGGCGCGCCGACGCCGGCCGCAACCGCGAAAGCGGCGGCTTGGGCGTGGGCCTTGCGGTGGTGAAGGAGATCGTCGACCGTCACCAGGGCTACGTGACCGTGGAGGGCGAAGAGGGCAAGGGCGCCTGCTTCACCATCCACCTGCCCATGATCGAGGACGGGCGCAGAAAGAAGCATGGGGAAAAGAAGGACGCCCGCAAGCGTCCTCAGGCGTAAGAGGAAAGGAAGCACATGATGGCCATCGATATCAAGCCGACAGCACAGGGCAAGGTCCGCGACCTGTACGATCTGGGGGACAAGCTTCTGCTGGTGGCTACCGACCGCATCTCGGCCTTCGACTACATCCTGCCAGACGAGATCCCCTACAAGGGCCAGGTGCTCACCCAGCTGTCAGTGTTCTGGTTCCATCTGCTGGAGGGCGTGGTGGAAAACCACCTCATCTCGGCCGACGTGGCCGACTTGCCCGACGAGTTCAAGCCCTACGCCGACTACCTGGCCGGACGCTTCATGCTGGTGAAGAAGTGCGAGATGTTCCCGGCCGAGTGCATCGT
Organism: Eggerthellaceae bacterium; assembly: GCA_910575165.1. GTDB lineage: Bacteria > Actinomycetota > Coriobacteriia > Coriobacteriales > Eggerthellaceae > Xiamenia > Xiamenia aquisgranensis. The sequence goes on along the minus strand of CAJTDS010000018.1, from coordinate 25,097 downwards.
GCGCGGCTACCTGGCCGGCAGCGGGCTTAAGGAGTACCAGCAGAAGGGCAGCGTGTGCGGTATCGCCCTTCCCGAGGGCCTGGTGAACTCCTCCAAGCTGCCCGCGCCCATCTTCACCCCCTCCACCAAGGCTGAGATCGGCGACCACGACGAGAACATCAGCTACGAACGCCTGGCCCAGATCATCGGCGACGAGGACGCCGAGGCGCTGCGCCATCTGTCGGTGTCGGTGTACGAGAAGGCCCGCGACCATGCGGCGGCCCACGGCATCATCATCGCCGACACGAAGTTCGAGTTCGGGCGCGTGGATGGACAGATCATCCTGGCCGACGAGGTGCTGACGCCGGATTCCTCGCGCTTCTGGCCCGGGGACACCTACCAGCCCGGCGCCGACCAGCCCTCCTTCGACAAGCAGTTCGTGCGCGACTGGCTGTCGGCGAACTGGGACCGCACCGGCGAGCCGCCCCATCTGCCCGCCGACGTCATCGAGAAGACAAGCCAGAAGTACATCCAGGCCTACGAGCTGATCACCGGGCAGAAGTTCGTGCCCGCCGCCTAGGATTGCCTTGCGCGGGCGGGTTGCCTCCGCCTTCCGCCCGCGTGCTTTCGTTTCGTTTCCCGCGCCCATTCCAAGGAGCATCATGACGCAGAGAAATCCCATGAACGACCGCTACACCGCCGACGGACGCAAGGGGCAGACCCGGAAGAGCGCCGCTTCTGCCCGCCCGAAGTCCAAGGCTGCCTCGTCGGTCCGCGTGCAGTCCACGGTGAAGACGAAGGCCGAGATCAAGGCCGAGCAGAAGGCCGCTCGCGCCAAGCAGCAGGAGCTGGACCGCAAGTACTACAACCCGCCCACCGCCCGCTTCAAGAAGCTGACGCGCCTGTGGTGGGCGCTTCTGGCCAGCGCCATCATCTTCACGGTGCTCTCATGGGTGCTGCGCCCCTACATCGGCGAGATTCCCTGCTTCGTGGTGCTGGGCCTGGCCTACGCCGCCATCATCGCCGCGTTCTACGTCGATTTGGGCCTGCGCCGCAAGGAGCGTCGCCGCTACCAGGAGCAGATGGAGGCTCACAAGTCCAAGGAGGCCCGGGCGGCGGAGAAGGCCCAGAAGGCCCAGGCTCGCGCCCAGAAGGCCGAGGCCCAGCAGAAGTACGACGAGGCCAAGGCCGCCGAGGCTGCCAAGCCCAAGCGCCGCGGCCTGTTCGGCAGCGGCTTCTCCCTGGCCAACCGCGAGCAGATGAAGGCCGAGCGCGCCGCCGCCAAGGCCGAGAAGGCGGCCGCAGCCGATGCCGAGTACCAGGCCAAGAAGGCGGCCAGCGATCAGGTTGCCTCCGATTCGACCTCGAAGTAGCCTTCGGTCCACCAGCTTTGCCCTGCCAGCTTTCGCCCGCAAGAGAAAGGCGCCGCAATGGTTTCGCGCGTATACGTTGAGAAGAAGCCCGGATTCGACGTGGAGGCCTCTCAGCTGCTCCACGAGCTGCGGCAGACGCTGGGGATCGGCTCGATCACGGGCCTGCGGCTGCTGAACCGCTACGATGTTGAAGGTGCGGACGACGCGCTGTTCGACCAGTGCGTGGCCACGGTGTTCAGCGAACCGCAGACCGACTGGGCCACCGAGGAGCTTCCCCAGGTGGAAGGGGCTGCGGTGTTCGCCGTGGAGCCGCTGCCGGGGCAGTTCGACCAGCGCGCCGACTCGGCCGCCGTGTGCATGCAGCTGGTGAGCCAGGGCGAGCAGCCCAGCGTGGCGTCGGCCAAGGTGTACATCCTGGAGGGCGATTTGTCCGCCGAGGACGTGGAAGCGGTGAAGCGCTTCGTCATCAACCCGGTGGAGAGCCGCGAGGCGTCGCTTGAGGTGCGCCAGACGTTGGCCGTGGACTACCCGGAGCCGGCGGACGTGGAGGTGCTCGACGGCTTCACCCAGCTGGACGAGGCTGGGCTTGCGGCCTTCATCGCCGAGCGCGGGCTTGCCATGGACCTGGCCGACATCCTGTTCTGCCAGCGCTACTTCGCCGAGGAGGGGCGCCAACCCACTATCACCGAGATCAAGATGATCGACACCTACTGGTCGGACCACTGCCGCCACACCACCTTCGGCACGGTGCTGGACGAGGTGTCCATCGCCGACAGGAACGTGCAGCTTGCGTTCGATAAGTACCTGGACATGCGCCATGAGCTGGGACGGGACGAGAAGCCGGTGTGCCTTATGGACATGGGCACCATCGGCGCGAAGTGGCTGCGCGCCCACGGCATCCTGACCAACCTGGACGAGTCCGACGAGATCAACGCCTGCACCGTGAAGGTGAAGGTGGACGTGGACGGGCAGGAACAGGACTGGCTGTACCTGTTCAAGAACGAGACCCACAACCATCCCACCGAGATCGAGCCCTTCGGCGGGGCAGCCACCTGCGTGGGAGGCGCTATCCGCGACCCCTTGTCGGGCCGCTCCTACGTGTACCAGGCCATGCGCCTAACCGGTGCGGCGGACCCCACGGTGCCGGCGTCGAAGACCATCCCCGGCAAGCTTTCCCAGCGCAAGCTGGTCACCACGGCGGCGGCCGGCTATTCCTCCTACGGCAATCAGATAGGCCTGGCCACGGGCCAGGTGAACGAGGTGTACCATCCCGGCTACGCCGCCAAGCGCATGGAGATCGGCGCCGTGGTGGGTGCCACGCCTGCCGACCACGTGCGCCGCGAGACGCCGGCGGCGGGGGATGTGGTGGTGCTTCTGGGCGGCCGTACCGGGCGCGACGGCATCGGCGGCGCCACGGGTTCCTCGAAGGCCCACGATGCCAGCTCCCTTGAGAGCTGCGGGGCCGAGGTGCAGAAGGGCAACGCCCCCGTGGAGCGCAAGATACAGCGACTGTTCCGCCGCGGCGAGGCGTGCCGCATGATCAAGCGCTGCAACGACTTCGGGGCCGGCGGCGTGTCCGTGGCCATAGGCGAGCTGGCCGACGGCTTGCGGGTGAACCTGGACGCGGTGCCCAAGAAGTACGACGGCTTGGACGGCACGGAGCTCGCCATCTCTGAATCCCAGGAGCGCATGGCCGTGGCGCTGGCGGCCGAGGACGTGGACGCCTTCATGGCCCTGGCCCACGAAGAGAACCTTGAGGCCACCCCGGTGGCCGTGGTGACCGAGGAGCCGCGGGTGCGCATGGAATGGCGCGGCAAGACCATCGTGGACGTGAGCCGCGAATTCCTGGCCAGCAACGGCGCTCCCAAGCATGCTTCGGTGGAGGTGCCTGCGTGCCAGAGCTTCGCCGACAGCCCTTGCGACCGCGCTTTCGAGGCGTCCTTCGAGCTGGCCGACCCCATGGTGGACGCCGTGTGCGAGGCCGACGATTTGGAGCTGGCCCTGAAGGCGCTCATGGGCGACATCAACCGCGCTTCCAACAAGGGGCTTTCCGAGCGCTTCGACTCCACCGTCGGCGCCGGCACCGTGCTCATGCCCTTCGGCGGCGCCCGCCAGCTGACGCCCTCCCTGGCCATGGTGGCCAAGCTGCCGGTGATGGGCGGCAAGACCACCACGGTGTCGGGGCTTTCCTGGGGCTTCAACCCCTACCTTTCGGCGTTCGACCCCTATGCGGGCTCCTACATGGCGGTGCTCGACTCCGTGGCGAAGCTAGTGGCTACCGGTTTTCAGCGCAAGGACATGTACCTGTCGCTGCAGGAGTACTTCGAGAAGCTGCGCACCGACCCGGTGCGTTGGGGCAAGCCGACCCAGGCGGTGCTGGGCGCGCTCATGGCCCAGGTTGACTTCGGCGTAGGCGCTATCGGCGGCAAGGACTCCATGTCCGGCAGCTTCGAGGAGCTTGATGTGCCGCCCACCCTGGTGTCCTTCGCCACGGCCGTGGGGTCTATCGAGCGCATCGTGTCCCCCGAGCTCAAGCAGCCGGGCGACAGCCTGGTGTGGCTGTGCTTCGAGGATTCCGAAGCGTCCAGCCTGCGCGACACGCTTGATGCCGCCGAGCACCTGATCGGCGCCGGCGTGGTGCGGGCCTGCGCGAGCGGCGGCTGGGGCGGCTTGGCCGAGACCCTGGTGAAGATGGCCGCGGGCAATGGCCTGGGCGCCGACCTGTCGGGTTCGATCGACCTGGCCTCCCTCTTCGAGCCGGCCTACGGCACCTTCGTGCTGGAGCTGGCGGCGGGCGAGGACATCGACACGGTGGCCGACCGCTTGGAAGAGGCGGGCCTGGCCGACGGCGTCGACCTGGTGGAACTGGGGCCGGTGACCAAGGATTATGCGCTGGTATGCGAGGACCAGCGGGCCGATTTGGCGGCGGTGCAGGAAGCGTGGGAGCGCGGCATCGAGGACGTGTTCCCCTACCGCAGCAGCGACGGCGATGCGGCGGCGGTGGAGGGCCAGGTGGATACGCTGGTGGGCGAGCTGCGCGCGGCGGGCGTGGGGGAGGATCTCCTTTCCTGGGCCGGCGAGCCGGGCGCATCTGCCGAGCGTCCGAGCGATCCCTTCGCCGTGCCCTTCGTCCATGGCACCTCCGCGCTGCCGCTTACGTTCGGCGCCTCGTGCCCCAAGCCGCGCGTGGTTATCCCGGTGTTCCCGGGAACCAACTGCGAGTACGACACGGCGGCGGCCTTCGAGCGCGCAGGTGCCGTGCCCACCACCTTCATCGTGAACAACCTGTCTCCCGAAGCGGTGGCGGAAAGCGCACGCGAACTGGCGCGGCTGATCGGCCAGTCCCAGATCGTCATGCTGCCCGGCGGCTTCTCCGGCGGCGACGAGCCGGACGGGTCGGCCAAGCTGATCGCGTCCTTCTTCCGCGCTCCCCAGGTGACCGAGGCGGTGCGCGATTTGCTGCAGAACCGCGATGGGCTGATGCTGGGTATCTGCAACGGGTTCCAGGCGCTGGTGAAGCTGGGGCTGGTGCCCTTCGGCGACATCGTGGCCATGGACGACGCGTGCCCCACGCTCACGTTCAACCAGATTGGCCGCCATCAGAGCTGCATCGTTCGCACGCGGGTGGCCTCGGCCATGAGCCCGTGGCTTGCGCGCTGCCAGGAGGGCGACGTCCACACGGTGGCCATCAGCCATGGCGAGGGCCGTTTCGTGGCGCCGCCGGCGGTGCTGGCTTCCATGCTGCAGGGCGGCCAGGTGGCAACCCAGTACGTGGACGGCTTCGGGGCTCCCTCCATGAGCCTGGCCGCCAATCCCAACGGTTCGGTGCTGGCCATCGAAGGCATCACCAGCCCCGACGGGCGCGTGTTCGGCAAGATGGGCCATACGGAACGCACCGGCGCGGGCCTGTACCGCAACATCCCCGGCTGGGCCGACATGCCGCTCTTCGAAGCCGGCGTGGACTACTTCGCCTAAGGGATCGAGGGTATAAGCCGAATGAAGCACGAGAACGGCAATCAGCAGGTCCCGGCGGGCCGAGGGGAGTGCGCCCCGAACCCTGCGGGCAAGTCGGACGGCGGCAGGGGGCCGGGCAGGGCGGGCAAAGCGGATAAGGTGACGCGCATGGGGTCGGCGCCCATCCCGGGGCTGATCGTGGAGTTCGCCATCCCGTCCATTGCGGGCATGCTGGTCAACGGTGCCTACAACGTGATCGACTCCATATTCCTGGGCCAGGCCGTAGGCGAGATCGGCCTGGCTACGGCCACGGTGGCCATGCCTATCATGACGGTGTTCATGGCGCTGTCCATGCTGGTGGGCAACGGCGGCAACGCCCTAGCCGCCCTGCGCATGGGGGAGGGCCGTCGCGACGAGGCCAACCGCAGCCTGGGCAACACCGTGACGCTGTCCATCGTATTGTCGGCCATCGTGGCTGCGGCCATCGCCATGCCGCCGGTGATAGACGGGGTGCTGGCGGTATCGGGCGCGACTGCCGACGATTGGGACTCGGCGCATACCTTCATCTCCATCATCTCCTTCGGCTTCATCTTCCAAAGCATCGGCATGGGCGTGAACAACTTCATCCGCACCGCCGGCGCCCCCAACCGCGCGCTGGTGACCATGGTGGTGGGCGCCCTTTCCTGCACGGCGCTGAACTACCTGTTCGTGATGGTGCTGGGCTGGGGCGTGCGCGGAAGCGCCCTTGCTACGGTTGCGGGCCAGGCGGTCTCGTGCGGCTGCGTGCTGTGGTACTTCCTGTTCACGAAGAACGTGCCCATGCGCCTACAGCTGCGCTTCATGGGGCTTAAGGCCGCCACGGTGCGCAAGATCTTCGCTTTGGGGCTTGCCAGCTGCCTGATCCAAGCCGGCATGGCCGTGGTGAACTTCGTGCTGAACAACCTGCTGAACTACTACGGGTCGCTCAACCCCATAGGGGCCGAGGGGGCGCTTGCCTCCATCGGCGTGGTGCAGCGCGTGGCCAGCTTCGTGGTGCTGCCCCTGATCGGCATGGCCATAGCCATCCAGCCGCTGCTGGGATTCAACTACGGCGCCCACCTGTTCGCCCGCGTGCGCAAGACCTTCTGGGGCGGCGTTGTCGGCGCCACGGGCATCGCCGTGGTGCTGTGGGCGCTGGTGCACCTGTTCGCCCCTTCCATCGTGGGGTTCTTCGGCATCGAAGAGGGCGGCCTGCGCGACTTCACGGTATTCGCCTTGGGCATCCAGCTGATCATGCTGCCGTTCGTGGGCTTTCAGATCGTTGGCTCGAACTACTTCCAGGCCACGGGCCAGCCGGCGAAGTCGATCTTTTTGTCGCTCACGCGCCAGATCTTGTTCCTCGTGCCGCTGCTGTTCGTGATGCCGCTGGTGCTCCCCCAGCTCAGCGACGGGCTGACCAGCCTGGACGCCCTGTACTTCGCCACGCCCTTGGCCGACTTCCTGTCCATCTTCACCACGGTGGTGTTCATGGCCGTGGAGATGCGGCGCCTGAGCAAGCTTGAGGCGGGGAAAATCGAGGCGAAATTCTGACGGGTGCTGCGCGGGGGTAGCCGCTCCGTTAAGATTGGCACCATGGCTCCCCGCGCGTTCGGGGCTGCCTTACGCATGCGATGCCGCAACGCGCGGCATCAGGAAGGACCGAGGTTTCACGGTGAGCAATTCGCGCAAGGACAAAGCGTCCGCGTCTGCCGTCTACCGGCTTCAGCCGCAGGTGGACGGCGCACCGGTGCGCAAGGCGATTCTAGCCGGCGCGCTGGCGCCCGTTCGTGAGGCGGCGCGCCGGGGAGGTGCGGCGTCGTCCGAGTTTGCGGACTGGTCTGCGGGCCGCAAGAAGCTGGGCAACCTTGCGGCGGTGAAGCTGCCGCCGCTTGGGGGAGACGATTCGCCCGCCGGGCAGGAGAAGGGCGAGCTTTTGGCGCCTGAACCTGCGCCGGCTTCGGCAGCGGGCGAGGCCGCGTTGGCGTTGCCGGCGCCCGCAGCGGCGGACCTGGTGCCCGGGCTGCCCCCTGCGCCTGCGGCCGCCCCTGCGGCCGAGCCTTGCGTTTCTGACGGCCCGGCCTACGGATGGGTCGAGGGGGGCCTGCCCACTCCCGCTGGCGGCGGATGCTACGCGGTGGAGTTCCTGGACGACGAGCAGGTGCGGGTGCTGGCCTACATCGACCCGTTCGGCCGCGCCTTCGCTACGGACAAGCCTAGCGCCGTTCCCCCGGCTCGGCTTCCCGACCTGTGCTTCGAGCCCGACGAGCACAACAAAGGACGCCGCCGCATCGAGGGAAGCGTGCTGGCGAGGGGTGCCGCGGGCGAGGGAGACGCCGTGGATGTGGCGCGCTACTCGTGTTTGGACGATGCCTACGAGCTGTGCGACACCTGGTACGCCTTCGGCGGCCACGATAGGGGACTTTCCTACAACGATGCCATGACCAGGGCGTTCTTTGCCTTCGTGTACCGGCCGGCGCAAGGTGCCACGCCGGTGCCGGCGCGGGGTTTGGGCGGCATCTTCGACTCGCTGCGTTCCGAGAACTTCGTGCGGTCGCTTCTGGCCATGGTGGGCCATGTGAACGATGCGATGAGGGACCCGTCGCTTTCCGTTCCCGGCCTGGTGCAATGCCTGGTGCGTTGGCTCGACGAGGCAGCGGGGGGAAGCCTTCGCTCGCTGGGGCTTGCTGACGGGGACTTGCGGCTGGTGCGCACCGTTCGCTACGGGGACACGTTCTTCGTGGGCAACGAGAGCGAGGACAACCGCCTGTCCGCGTCGCAGGTGTGGGCCATCGAGGCGGCGCTCAACCGCTTTCTGCTGGCATCCGAGCGGCTGGGAGACGCGGCGGGCCGGGCGACGGTGGAAGAGGCGCAGCAGGCCGACCGCGAGGTGATTGCCCTGGCTGCGACCCAGTCTCCGGTCATAGGGCCGTTGGCGGGCAGCCCCAAGTACATCGACGGGCGGGATTTCCCCGATTCCGAATGGCGTTTCCGCTGCCGGTTCGCGGCGGCCCTGGAGCGCATGCGCGTGCCCTTCCGCGTGTCCGTTGCCTTCCGCAGCGACGTGGATGCGGGAGTGGCGGCCCTGGACGTTACGTTGCCCCAGGTGGAGATGATGCGCTCCTGCGACGAGGTGCCGATGCAGGTGGGGGAGGGCGAGGCTGCGGCGGCGGCCGAGGGGGAAAGTGCCCCGCAGGCCGGCGACGAGGCGACGGCTTCGATCGCGAGCGAGGAGCCTGCGCCTTCCGACGACGCGGCGGTTGGGGGGCTGGACGCGGCGTCTCTGTACGGCCTGCGCATGGGACTCTTCGCAGCTGCGGCGGCGTTTCGGTCCAGCGAATCGGTTTCGAAGGTGCATCTGTACCTGCACGCCCTGGACGACGAGAGCGTGGGCGACGGCCCGATGCGCAGCATGGGGTTCATGGCGTCCGGCGACGATTTCGACGCGCTGTTCCTGAACCAGCAGGAGCCCGACGGCGTGGCCGTGGTGGCCGACCTGCACCGGGAGCAGGGGGTGGCCGTGGTGGCGCTTGGCCGCGAGACTTTCGAAGCCACCGACGGCTTCAAAGAGGCGCGCGTGGGCGACCCGCTGCCCCTGTACCGGCAAAACGGTGCCATCCTGTCGAAGTTCGCCCTGCAGGGCATAGGGCCTTTCGACGCGGTGCGCTGCCTGCCTAGCGCCGCGGTGCGCAAGGACCTGCCGGAGGTGGGCCGCGAGGACTTGGGGCCGGAAGCGGCGAAGGCCCTGGGCGCCGCCAACTCCTTCGACGTGCGCATCGTCTACGATGGCGAGCTGCGCCGCTTCGCCGAAGAGCTGGCCGACTCCATCGTGGGGGCCGCCAGCGTCGCCCAGGCCATCGCCGTGGTCCGCGCCGCCCAGGAGCAGGAGAGCCAGAAGCGCAACGAGCCCGGGGTGAGCGCCTGCACGCGCCTGATGACGGCCCTGGCGGAGGGCAGCGTGGGATTGGGGGACCAGAACGCCATCGTGGGGATGTGCCTGGGCGAGGACCGCTGCCGTCTTGCCAACCTGCGGGCAGACGCCCTTTCCGAGCAGGGGGAATTCGACGAGGCGGCGTCGCTTCTCATCGATGCCATACGCGAGTCGGCGGCGCTAGACGGGTTCATCGACGGCAGCACCACGGTGTTCCGCTCCTTCGACACCTACGCCAGCCGCCTGTTGTACAACCTGGCGCGCGAGGGCGTGGTGACCGGCGTGGACGCCGTGGAGGCCGATGGCGGCAGGCACGTGGAGCTGACCACCGATTCGTTCTTCATGGCCCATGCGGAGGTGACGCGGCTGCTGGAGCGGTCGTTCCAGTACACCGAGCAGGCGGTGGCCTACGGCAAGCGCCTGATCGAGCTGTCGCCCACGGTGGCGCTGGGGTACCGGGTGCTCGGGCGCGCCTACATGCTGACCGGCGATATGGAAAGCGCCCGTAAAACGTTGGTGGCGGGGCTTAAGACCGCATTGGTTGCGGGTGACATCTCCGCGCTGTACTACCAGCTGGCCTACGTGCTGTGGAAGATGGGCAAGCCCGAGGTGGGCGCGGCCGCCTACGCCAAGTGCCTGGAGATTTCTCCGGTGGTGGCGTCCCAGGCCCAGGCGGAGCTGGAGGAGCTGCTGGAGGAGGCGTCCATGCCGGCGCCGGAGCCGGCCCGGGTGGACCGCACCCTGCGTCAGGGCGGCGTGCCCGTGGCGCCCCGGCCGTGCCTGCTCAACGAGATAGACAAGGCCGTGGTGGCGGCGGTGCAGGAGAACCTGTTCCCCGTAGCGCGCGGGCTTCTGGCCGTGCGCCTGCGCTACCGCCCCGACGATGCCCTGAGCAACGTGCTTCGATCGTTGAGCGATTAGGAAAGGCCCGCGGTTCGGTGCGAACCGCGGGCCTTTTTCTTCGGCGGGCTGCTTGTCGCTTCCCCGGCTGCGTCTGCGGGCGCGCTACAGGATGAGCGGCAGCACCGAGGAGGGGTCGGCCAGCGAGAAGGGTGCCTCCTCGTGACTGTCCATGTTGCGCAGGGTGGCGCTGCCCTCGGCCACCTCGTCGGGGCCGAGGGTGACCGCGAAGGCGGCCCCCAGCTTGTTCGCCAGCTTGAACTGGCTTTTCAGGCTGCGGTTCTGGTGGTCCATATCGGCTGACACGCCCGAGGCGCGCAATGCCTGCACCAGGCTGAACGCCGCAGCGCGCTGGGCGGCCTCCACGCAGGCCACGAACACCTGCGGCCCCGGGATCGGCGCGAAGTCCACGCCGCTTTCCTGAAGCGCCAGCACGCAGCGCTCGTAGCCCAGGGCGAAGCCGAAGCCCGGAGTGGGGCGGCCGCCGATTTCCTCCATGAGCTTGTCGTAGCGACCGCCGCCTCCAATGGCCGAGGGCTTGCCTTCTGCGCCCAAGGGCACCTGCACCTCGAACACCGTGCGCGTGTAGTAGTCCAACCCGCGCACGAGCGTGGGGTCCTCGGTGAACGTAAGGCCCGTGGCCGACAGATAGCCTTTCACGGTATCGTAGTGGTCGCGGCAGTCGTCGCACAGATGGTCGGTGATCTTGGGGGCGTCGGCCATGATGGCGGCGCATGCCTCCTCTTTGCAGTCGAAGGCGCGCAGGGGGTTGGTGTCGGCCCGGCGGCGGCAGTCGTCGCAGAGCTGGTCGGCGTGGGACAGCAGGTAGTCGCGCACCAGCTGGCGGTAGGCCGGGCGGCACTGGGAACAGCCCATGGAGTTCACGTACAGGGTCATCTTGTCCTGGGGGATGCCAGCGGCGCGGTAGAACTCCATGAGCATGATGATGCCCTCGGCGTCCACCGTGGCCTCCTCGGCGCCCAGGCATTCGATGCCTACCTGGTTGAACTGGCGCTGGCGGCCGTGCTGGGGGCGCTCGGCGCGAAACATCGGGCCGGCGTACACCAGCTTCACCGGCGCCGATCCCTGGGGCACCAGGTCGTGCTCCACGACGGCTCGCACGGTGCCGGCGGTGCCTTCGGGGCGCAGGCTCAGGCGGCTCTTCGAGCGGATGTGCTCGCCGACCATGAGCTTTGCCATGTTGCCGCCCGAAACCGCCGAGAACATCTCCTTGCCCACCACGTCGGTGGCCTCGCCTATGCCGCGGACGAACAGCTCGGTCTGCTCGATGACGGGGGTCTCGATGGGCTTGTAGCCGTAGAGGCCGAAGGTGTCGCAGGCCAGCTGCTTGAAGCGGGTCCAGAAGGCCGCCTCGTTAGGCAGCAGGTCGCGGGTTCCTTCGGGTGCGTTGATGGCCATGGTGCGCCTTTCTGTGCAATGGTTGCGGCGGTGCTTCTGCCGGGTGGTCGCGGGACCGATGCCCGGTTGCGCGCGAGATTCGGTGCGCTTAGCGCCTCGGGCGTTTCATTATATCCGTGTTGCGCGCCTGCCCGGCCGCCCGCTTGCGCCCTCACGGTAAAACTAACGCAAGCGCCGCAACCGGGCGCGATCGGCGCCGGCAGAGATCTTACCTGGCGAAAGGAGGGGCGGATACCGCAAAAACGCGAGGGGTTGCAGGGCGGGCCGGCCGCGATTCCCCCAGAAGCGCGATTACGCGGCGGCGCACCGATTCCTATGATGGGCCTGCTCGGTCGGCAACGCTGGATGGCCGGGCGAGGGAAACCCAAGGACACAGGGAGGATAGTATGAGCAAGGAAGGGAAGCTGTCCCAGGCGGGCATGTCCCGCCGCGCGTTTCTGGGCTTCGGCGCCACGGCTGCATTGGCCGCGGGTGCTGCGGGCCTGGCCGGCTGCTCGCCGTCGACGCCGTCTTCGAGCAGCGGCGGGTCGTCGGATGGCGGTAACAGCGGCTCCGCCAGTAACGCCGGCGCCACCCCGGCCACGGTGGTGCACAACGTTCGGGACACCAGCTGGATGACGCCGCCTGCCGAGGTAACCGACTTCGTGGACGAGAAGACCTGCGACGTGGTGGTGTGCGGCCGCGGCTTCGCTGGCGTGACCGCAACCCGCGAGCTTGCCGAGCAGGGCAAGAAGGTCATGGTGGTGGAGAAGCAGCCCGAGGATACCTACGCGGCCGTGGGCAACGAGTTCGCCTCGCTCAACGCCGCCATCCTGCAGGAGCGCGGCGTGCCCCACATCGACCCGGTGGAGTTCTACCAGAACTTCATGAAGATCACGGGCAACCAGCCTAATCCCACGTTGGTTATGAAGTTCGCCCAGAATTCCGAGGAGAATTCGAACTGGTACATGTCGGAGCTTACCGAAGAGGACTTCTCGTCTATGACGACGGCCTTCTTCCCGCCCACCGACCACCAGCTCAGCGAGCTTTCCGGCATCAAGTTCTGGCCGAGCGTCTGCAGCTTCTACGGCGCCTGCAACCAGACGAAGATCCAGCAGACCAACGCCGATGTGGCTACCTCAAAGGGCGCTGAGTTCTTCTACGCCCACACCGCCGAATATATCATCATGGAAGACGGCAAGGTGGCAGGCCTGGTGGCGAAGAACGCCGACGGCTACGTGAAGTTCAACTGCAAGGCCGTGGTGTGCTCCTGCGGCGGCATGGGCGGCAACCCTGACATGATGGCTTATTTCATGCCCGATATGGCCCAGGCGCTTACCGGCGATGACGAGCTGACCTCCATGTCGGCCAACGACGGCCGCGGCGTGCAGATGGCCTACTGGGCCGGCGCGCACCTGGAGACCACGCCTGTCGCGGGTATGAACATGAAAGGGCTCTCGGTGCCGGGCAAGATGAACTGCTTGCCCCAGGCAGTGTGGATCGACGAGAACGGCAAGCGCTTCTGCAACGAGTACTATCCCACTTCCGAGCAGCGCGGCTATCAGACCGTCTACATGAGCCGTAAGACGAAGTACGCTGTGGTGGACAACAACTTCACCGAGTACCGCCAGTACACGCTGCCCCAGCACGCCGGATTTACCGCTACCGAGGCTAACATCCAGTCGCTGCGCGATGCCATGGACACCGCCTATGCGAAGTTCAACGGCACCTACGTGGAAGAGGAGTCGGCAGGTGGTCAGCAGGGCGGCGGCGAAGGTGCGCCTGCAGGCGCTGCGGCCGGCGGAGCCCCCGGTGGCGCCCCTGAGGGCGGCGCCCCCGGTGGCGGTCCTGGCGGTGAGGGCGGCCCTGGCGGTGGCGGCCCTGGCGGCGGCGGTGGCGGCCCCATGACCGGCGTGGAGTGGATCGCCGACGACACGCTTGAGGGCCTGGCCGACCAGCTGGGTCTGACCGGCGAGGCGAAGACCAATTTCGTCAAGCAGATCGAGGAGTGGAACGGCTACTGCAAGGCCGGCGTGGACGAGCAGTTCGGTCGCGACTCCAAGGTGCTGTTCCCCGTGGAGGACGGTCCCTTCTACGCCTGCACCTTCGACCCGGTGTTGGGCGAGACCATGGTGACCATGGGCGGCATCATCACCGACGGTGAGCAGAATGCCCTCGACCAGAACTACGAGCCTATCCCCGGCCTGTACATGGCGGGCAACGACTGCGGCCGCCGCTTCGGCACCGAGTACGTGACCCCCATCCCCGGCTGCTCGCTGGCTTTCGCTTTGGTGCTCGGCCGCGAGTGCGGCAAGTCCGTGGCGAAGTTCCTGGACCAGGCATAAGGCCTATCTGATGCCCGGGGCGGCTCTTCTGCCCCGGCGGCGACAAAGCCCTCCCTTGTGTGCGGCTCCGTGCAATGCGGGGCCGCACTTTGCGTTCGGGTGCGGGCGCTGGCGACAGGTTGGCGCAGATTGCGGAGGGCAAAAGCGTACCCTTCCTTGAAGGTGCGGTCCCATTGGGGCTGTGCCTTTTCGCGCTTTGGCAAGCGTTATCGAAGGTTTTGGAGTTTCCTGAAGGTGTCCCTGTTCGCCCTTTGCTGTCAATCCGTAATACGATTGGTAAGACAAATATGGTATACTCGATAGGTAGACGTGATGGTAATCCGAGGAGCGCCAATGATTCGTGTGCATTCCCATGCTCGGAAACACGGTTTGACCGACGAGGAAATAGCCTATGCTTGGGAGAACGTAATACGCTGTAGGCAGAGGAATGGGACCGATGATCCGCCCCTTTGGATTGCCATAGGAGTTCTTCCCGATGGCAAGTTGGTGGAATTGGTGGCCTTCTTGGACGAAGCAGGGGTGTGGTGCGTATTTCATGCGTTCGTTCCCCCAACGAAAAAGTTCAGGAACGAGCTTGGTTTTGGTAGGAGGTAGCCATGGCTGCGATAAAGGCGAACGACGGGCAGATGGTGACCGACGCTATGATCGACGGTTGGTGCGAGGCGCTCGATCGGGACGAATGGCCTGATGGTTGGCATAACGTCGGCGATGTTGTCGCAGGGCGTCCGCCTGCGGCGGAGACCATGGCTGTCCTGTCGCTCAAACTTCCTGCCGGCATGAAAAAGGCGATTGAGCGCGAGGCGAAAAGCGAGGGCATTTCCACGAGCGCCTTTGCTCGCCGTGCTTTGGAGGACAGGCTCATCGCCCTCGGCGCTTGAGGTTGCTTGACGTTCGGAAGAGTGGGCGCGGCCTGAATTGTTGCGCTATACTTCCACTCATGTACGGAATCATGCGAGGAGGGGCTGCATGCGGTTCACTCAGGACTTCCGGGCGGAATACCTGCTGGTCGTCGCCTTTTTCGCCACCATGCCGCTGTATTCGCCGAACATGGTGCTGTTCCATGACGGGATGCCCTTCGCCGACGAGCTCATGCCGCTTTTCGTGAACGTGCTGATGGCTTCGAGCATTTTGGCGGGCGTGGCGGTTGCTTGGATTTCCTCGCGCCGTCGCGACCTGCTTTTCCTGAGGGTCCCGTGGGTGGTTGCGGGCTGCGTGCTGTACGTGGGCGGGTTCGCTTTGGCGACTGCGGCCTTCGGTTTGGGTGGCTCGGCGGCCACGGTGGCGGTTGCCTGTGCCGGCGTGGCATTGGGGGCGGGCACGCTGGAGCTGGCTGTGGCTTGGGGCGCCATGCTGTCGGGGCTCGACTTGCGCCATGCCTTGGGTTGGGTGGCCGTAGCCATGGGCTGTGCGTCGCTGCTGCAGCTGCTGCTAGCGTCGGTGCAGGTGGGAGTGGGGCTTGCGGTGTTCTTCCTGCTTGTGCTGCTGGGGGCGGTTCTTCCGGCGGTGCGTGCCGTGCGCGGCGGCATCTTCTCCGGTGCCTGGGGCGAACAGGCGGCGCCTTTGGTTTCCCGCGACGACGATTTCTACGGAAGCCTGGGCGGCCCCACGTCGTTTCTGGCCACGGTCCGTCAGATGGCCCAGGTGCTCATCGTGCCCTTCGCCGGGCTGCTCATGTTCGCCTTCATGATGGGTGTGCGCAAGTTCTTCGTGTTCGACGTGGTGAGCGCCGAGGTCTTGGGCGTGGTGGTGGGTGCGGCGCTGGTGCTGCCGTTGTGCTCGTTGCGCCGGGTCAAGCCGCTGCTGCCGTTCATCTACCAGGTGCTGGTGCCGGTGTTCGCGCTGGCCCTCATTATCTGCAACAGCTTTTATCGAGGAACGTTCCCCCTGCTCATTGCGGCCTATGCAAGCTATGTGTTCTACGGCGCCATGGGCATTCTGGCCCTGGCGAGCCTGTGCGCCATGGCCCATGCCCGCGAGTTCTCGCCGGTGCTCATCTATTCGCTGACCGTGGCCTGCTTTGCGGCGGCGTCGTGGCTGGGCATCTTCTGCGGCACGCTGCCTCCCTTCGATGCGGATAACGGCGGTCCGTCGCTGTTGGTAGTGAGCACGTGCTACTTCGCGTTTCTGCTGGCGGTGCCCTTGTTCGGCGCTTGGCATCGGGAGCGTGCCGGGGCGGGGGCGAGCCTGCTGGCCGACGGGCGCGCGGCTGGCGGCGCGGCAGCTGAGGCAGCCGGCGCGGACGCCCTTGACGTGCAGGGCCGCTGCGAGAAGACGGCTGAGAGGTTCGGGCTTTCCCCGCGCGAGACCGAGATCTTGGGTTACCTGGGGCGCGGCCACGGCATCGTGTTCGTTGCGAACACCCTGGTCATTTCGGAGAGCACCGTGCGTACCCACGTGAAGAACATCTACAAGAAGCTGGGCGTGAACTCCCGCGAAGAGCTGCTGCAGCTGGTGGACGAGGCTTAAGGGGACAGTCGCCGCGCCGCGGTGGGGGCGAGGACCAGTTATGCCATCATCCCCGTCCCCCTGACAGGTGCGCTATGTCGGGGGGACGGGGATGATGGCATGAGGTCGGCGTGCGGTGTTATGTGCGTGTGGGTTGGCTTTGGCCGGGTCCCGCTTTGCCAAGCTACGGTAGAATGAACCAGTTTTGCGGCATTGGCTGACGGGTTGCGCGCGCAAGGGTTCTGCGCCGGCGTCCTCGAACGGAGGCGAATCGGCGGCGGGCACGGTGCGGGCGCAGGGCTCTCGGCTGCTCACAGGCTATAACGAGCAAGGACGATCATGACCGACTTCAAGAACGAGTACTGCATGCACACCGCCACCTGCGGCCAGCTTTCCGCAGCCGACGTGAACCAGGAAGTGGTGCTGACCGGCTGGGCGTGGCACACCCGCGACCATGGCGGCCTCATCTTCATCGACCTGCGCGACCGCGACGGCTACACCCAGATCGTGGTGGACCCCGATTGCGTGAGCGCCGAGGACTTCCAGAAGGCCGAGCATCTGGGCCGCGAGTACGTGCTGAAGGTCACCGGCCGCGTGCGCGAGCGGGCGCCCGAGGCCGTGAACCCGAACATGGTTACCGGCACCATCGAGGTGCTGGCCAGCGCGGTGGAGGTGCTGAACACCTCGGTCACGCCTCCGTTCTCCATCGAAGACGGCATCGAGACCGACGAGATTACCCGCATGAAGTGGCGCTACCTGGACATCCGCCGTCCGGAGATGCTTGCCAGCCTGAAGCTGCGCCACACGGTCACCCAGGCTATGCGCCGTGCGCTTGACGAGCGCGGCTTCCTGGAAATCGAAACGCCCATCCTGGCGAATTCCACCCCCGAGGGCGCGCGCGACTACATCGTGCCCAGCCGCCCGAACCCGGGCAAGTTCTACGCGCTGCCCCAGAGCCCCCAGCAGTTCAAGCAGATGCTCATGTGCGCTGGCGTTGAGCGCTACTACCAGATCGCCCGGTGCTTCCGCGACGAGGACCTGCGCGCCGACCGCCAGCCGGAGTTCACCCAGGTGGACATCGAGATGTCCTTCGTCGAGGGCTACGACGTGACCGACATGATGGAAGGGGTCATGGCAGAGACGCTTGCTGCGGTGGGCGTCGACGAGGTGCAGTTCCCGCTGCAGAAGATGCAGTACTCCGAGGCCATGCGCCTGTACGGCTGCGACCGCCCCGACGTGCGCTTCGGCATGCTGCTGCACGACATCACCGATATCGTGAAGAACACCGGCTTCAAGGTGTTCGCGTCCGTGGCGCAGTCGGGTGGTATCGTGAAGGCCATCAACGCCAAGGGCGCCGGCGACTGGAGCCGCGGCGAGGTTGAGAAGCTGGCCAGCATCGCCGAGGCCAACGGCGCCAAGGGCATGGCCTGGGTGGCCTTCACCACCGACGGCCAGGAGAAGAGCCCCATCAAGAAGTTCTTCACCGACGAGGAATGGGCGGCGCTGAAGGCTGAGATGGAGGTTGAGCCGGGCGACCTGCTGCTGTTCGCGGCCGACGAGCCCGAGGTGGCCAACGCCGTACTCTCCGCCCTGCGCCTGCACATGGCCGACGCGTTGAACATCCCCCGCGAGGGCCACGCGCTTCTGTGGGTGGTGAACTTCCCGATGTTCCGCTACGACGCCGACGAGAAGAAGTACGCCGCCGAGCACCATCCCTTCACCCACGCGTTGAAGGAGGACCTGGACAAGATCGAGTCCGACCCGCTTGCCTGCGGAAGCTACAGCTACGATCTGGTCATGGACGGGTTCGAGGTGGGCGGCGGCACCATCCGTATCCACAACGCCGAGGAGCAGCGCCGGGTGCTTCGCGTGTGCGGCCTGACCGACGAGGAGATCGACGTGAAGTTCGGCCACCTCATCCACGCGCTCGAGCTGGGTGCGCCTCCGCACGGCGGCATCGCGTTGGGCCTGGACCGTCTGGTCATGCTGCTGGCCGGGAAAGCTTCCATCCGCGACGTCATCGCTTTCCCCAAGACCTCCAGCGCCTCCGATCCCATGACCGGGGCTCCCAGCGCCGTGACGGGCCGCCAGCTCAAGGAAGTGAGCCTGCGCATCCTGTAAGGGACGGCATCGGCTAAGAGAGAAGCGGGGCGAGTGCCAGCCAAGGCGCTTGCCCCGCTTTCTTGTGCCGAACCGTGCATACCGGGCAGGTTCGCGCAGAAAAGCGTGCGAACCTGCCCGGTATGCACGGTTTCTTCGCGTTTCCCGCTTCCGGAAGGTGCAAGGCGTCATCAAGAACCTTGTCGACGGCGCGGATAGGCCGGATAGGCGACAGTCTGGTGATCGTCGGACTGCTACCTTCGATGGGGCCCCGAATGGGCTGCAGAGCAGCGAGTCGATGCTGCTCGCTCCATGGCTGTTGCTGAAGCTGATTGGACCTTTGTCCAGGGTTGGCGTGTGCTTGCTGTGCAACGAGTCATTGCGGCAGCCTTCTTTCCTTGGATGCGACCAGTATAGCGTCCGGGGCAGACGAGCAAGTCATGCGGTCGCCGAGTCTGGTTGCCGGACGGCGATAAAACGGAAGAGGTGCTCTTGGGCGGGAAGACGGTCGGAGCGACCGGCTTTCCAGAGGTGCCCTAATGCTTTCATCAGCGGCTGCCTAGCAATTCTTAAGGCCTTATGGCTGCGCGGACAGGTTCTTAAGTATCCTTAAGAAATGTCTAAGCCTTCGTTATGGGACTTCTACCTGGGGTTTCGGTAACTTTATTGCCGACGAGAGGAGAAGTTATGGGTGACGGGTCGGCAGGGTTCATCCCGGTGCTCCTAGGTGGAGACGCGAACGCCTACGGCATGGCGCGGTCGTTTCACGAGGAGTTCGGCGTGAGGTCGCGCGTGGTGTGCAAAGGGGCGTTTCACATCTGCCTGCACAGCCGGCTGCTGTCGGTGGACGTGACCGAGCCGCGCTTGGACGAGGACGACGTGTTCGTGCGGGCGCTTCTGTCCTACGCCCGGCAGCTGCACGGTGAGGAGCCGAGCAAGCGGCTACTGCTGGTTTCCTGCGGCGACAACTACACCCGCTTGCTGGTGCGCCACCAGGATGTGCTGCGGGACGAGTACGCGTTTCGCGTGGTGAGCCCCCAGCTGTTCGAGCTGTTCTCCACGAAGGGGCGCTTCTACCGTACCTGCGAGCGCTACGGGCTGCCCCTCCCAGCTACGTGCGAGGTGTCGCGCGAAGAGGCGCTGGGCGGGTGGGCGTCGCCGCTTCCTTTCCCGGTGGCCGTGAAGCCCTCCGACGACGTGGCCTACCGGCGTTGCTCGTTTCCCGGGAAGAAGAAGGCCTATGTTGCCCGCGTCCAGGCGGAGCTTGGCCGGATTCTGGCCCTGGTGTACGCTTCGGCCTACGACGGCCCCATGATCGTGCAGGACTTCGTTCCCGGCGACGACAGCGCCATGCGCGTGGTGAACTGCTATAGCAACGGCCGCGGGCGGGTGACCATGGCGGTGCTGGGGCACGTGCTGCTGGAGGAGCATACCCCTGAAGGCATCGGCAGCTACGGTGCCATTATGACCAGCTTCGACGATGCGCTGATAGGGTGCATTCGCCGGTTCCTGGAAGACGTCGGCTACGTGGGATTCTCCAACTTCGACCTGAAGTACGACCGGCGCGACGGCACGTGCAAGCTGTTGGAGCTGAACCCGCGGCAGGGCCGGTCGAGCTACTTCGCCACGGCGTCGGGCGTGAACCTAGCGCGCCATGCGGCCTACGACGCGGTGTTCGGCCGCGAGCTGCCCTTCCAGACAGCGCGTCCCGCCGACCAGGTGCTGTGGACCATGGTGCCGCTTTCGGTGGTGGCGGCCTATTCGGCGGAGGAGGCGGCTGGCAAGGCCCGGCGGCTGCAGGCCCAGGGCAAGGTGCGTCAGACCTATTGGGGCGGTGCCGACCGCTCGCCCCTGCGTTGGCTGAGCTACCAGATGAACCAACGCAACTACCGGCGGCAGTACGCGGAATGCTTCGGGAGGCGCCATGGAGATGATTAGGTCTCACGGGGGGGGGTGCGCCTTTTCGGGGCGGGGCGATCCTATGGTTGAGAGGCGCTGCGCGCGGCAGCGGCTGGGCATCGTGGGTGGCATGGGGCCGGCCGCCACGGCGCGGCTGCTGCGGCGCATCGTGGAGTTCACCGAGGCGTCGCGCGACCAGGACCATCTTGAGGTGACGGTGCTGAACCGCCCGCAGATCCCCGACCGGAGCGCCTACCTTTTAGGAGTGCCGGGGGCGCCGTCGTTCGTAGGGCCTTTGCAGCAGGCGGCGCTTGAGCTGGAGGCGCTGGGGTGCTCGGTGCTGGCAACGCCCTGCAACACGGCCCATGCCCGGGCGTCGCGAATTGCCGCGGTGCTGCAGCGCGGACGATTGCTGTCCATGGTTGAGGCGACGGCGGGCTTGCTGGCGATGGCGGGGTATCGGCGCGTGGGTCTGCTGGCCACCGAGGGCGCGGCGGCCTCCGGCGTGTACGACGACGCGCTCAGCCGCCGGGGCGTGGAGGCCGTCATGCCCGATGCGGCTTGCCAGCGCCAGGTGCAGGCGATGATCTACGGCGAGGTGAAGGCGGGCAAGGTTCCATCGTGGGGCCAGGTCATGCCGTTTCTGGCGATGTTTTCCCAGGTTGGATGCGATGCGGTGGTGCTGGGTTGCACGGAGCTGTCGCTTCTGGGAGCGCCCAGCCAGATGGGCGGCATGGCGGTGGTGGATGCGCTAGACGTGCTGGCGGCCTCCTGCGTGGCGGCATGCGGGGCCTCGGTGCGCCGGTGCGAGGTCGATCGGTCGTTCGCCGAACGGTTGCGGCCGTACGTGATGGACGGTGCGGCGGTGGGAGAGGCGCTGTTGAGCGGAGGTGGGGAGCAGTGTGCGGCTTTGCAGGCTTCGTGATAACGGCCCGGGTGGCCGATCCCCTGGCCACGGCACGGCTGATGGGCGAGCGCATTGCCCACCGGGGACCCGATGACGCCCAGTACTACGCGGACTCGCGCGTGGCCCTGGCTTTCCGGCGGCTTTCCATCATCGATTTGGAAGGCGGGCGCCAGCCGCTGGCCAACGAGGACGGCTCCTGCGTGCTGGTGTTCAACGGCGAGGTGTACAACTACCGGCAGCTGCGGACCGAGCTTACGCGCCGCGGGCACAGGTTCGCCACGGAGTCGGATTCGGAGGTGGTGCTGCACGGCTACGAGGAGTACGGCCGGGGCATCCTGGACCGGTTGCGGGGGATGTTCGCCTTCGTGATCTGGGACAAGCGCACGAACACGCTCTTCGGCGCTCGGGACATCTTCGGCATCAAGCCGCTGTACATGTACGATGGAGGCGGCGAGTTTCTGTTCGCTTCCGAGGTGAAGGCGTTTCTGGACCACCCGGGGTTCGCGACGTCGGTGCGGTGCGAGCGCTTGGCCGACTACCTGTCCTACAGCTACCTTCCCGACGAGGAGACCCTGTTCGAGGGCGTGCGGAAGGTGCTGCCGGCCCATTGGTTCACGTGGTGCGACGGCCGCTTCGACGCCGGGTGCTACTACGAGCTGGCGTACCGGCCCGACCGCAGCCTGTCGGAGGGGGAGTGGGCCGAGCGGATCCAGGCGGTGCTGGACGATTCGGTGGCGGCGCATTTGGTGGCCGACGTGGAAGTGGGCGCGTTCCTGTCGTCGGGGGTGGACTCCAGCTACCTGGTGCAGCGGGCGGCTGCGGCGGGGAGCCGGCTGCGCACGTTCTCCGTAGGCTACGAGGACGAGCGCTACAGCGAGCTTGCGCAGGCGCAGTGGCTGGCCGGGCAGCTGGGGGTGGACAATCGGGCAGCGCTGGTGTCGGCCGAGCAGTTCTTCGACGCCACGGCCGACATCCAGTACTTCATGGACGAACCGCTGCCGAACCCCTCGGAGAACCCGCTGTACTTCCTGGCCCAGGATGCGGCGCGCTTTGTGAAGGTGGTCGTCTCCGGCGAAGGGGCCGACGAGCTGTTCGGCGGTTACCCCAACTACCAGCAGGAATGCTGCACGGCGGCCTACGAGCGGCGGGTTGCGGGCCCGATGCGAGCGCTTCTTGGACGGACGGCGGGCGCTCTGCCGGCGTTTCGGGGCCGCAACTTCCTTGTGCGCGGTTCGCAGCAGCCTTGGCAGCGCAACTCCCGGGCCGACTACGTGTTCGGGCCGCAGGAACGGCTTCGCTTTCTGTCCGGCGACGTGCGCCGTGCGGCGGATGCGTCGCCTGGCCCCCAGGAGGCGTCGAGGCGCTACTTCGACGAGGCGGCCGGATGCGACCCGGTGACCCAGCTGCAGTACGCGGACATGAAGACCTGGCTTCCCTACGACATCCTGCTGAAGGCCGACCGCATGTCCATGGCCCACTCCTTGGAGCTGCGCGTGCCCTACCTGGACCGCGAGGTGCTGGAACTGGCTTTGACGCTGCCGGTGGGGCAGCGCGTGTCCTCCGACCGATCGAAGATCGCGCTGCGGGCGGCGGCCGGGCAGGTGCTGCCCCGGCAGGTGGCCTCCCGCGAGAAGCTGGGGTTCCCTTCGCCGCTTGCCTCCTGGCTTCGCGAGGACGCCTACTACGAGCGCGTGCGCGAGGCGTTTGGCAGCTTCGCAGCCCGGGAGTTCTTCACGCCAGCCGAGCTTATGCGCCTTCTGGACGAGCACCGCGCCGGCGCACAGACGGGCGTGTCGCACATGCAGCGGATCTGGTCGTTCTACAGCTTCATCCTATGGCACGACCAGTTCTTCGGCGCAAGCAAGCGCGCCCGGCGGCGAGGGTAGGAAGCGCCGAAGCCCGCACAATCGGCAGGTTGGCGCAAAAATACTCACGAACCTGCCGATTATGCGGGCTTCTTTTGCGGCTGCTCGCGTGCGGGATCGTCGCGAGGGCGGGCGGCGGGGCTTCGGCGCCCGCGAATGCGCCCAGCGGCCAGGGTAGGTTAGCCCAAGCCCAGCCAGGTTTGCACGATGGGGACGTAGCCGCTGATGAGCACGATGACGATGAGCACGGGCAGCACGTAGCGGATGTAGGGGCGCGTCCAGCGGGGGAAGGGGATGCCGCGCCCGGTGTCGGCCTCGGCTAGGAAGCGGTCCCAGCCCCAGCCGCGCTTGGTGGTGCAGAACAGCAGGAACACGAGGGCGCCCAAGGGCAGCACGTTGTTGGACATGAGGAAATCCTCGATGGCCTGAATGTTTCCGATGCCCGGCACCTCCACGCTAGCCCACAGGTTGAAGCCCAGCACGCAGGGCAGGCTCAGCAGCGCCAGGGCGACGCCGTTCACGGCGCAGGACTTCTTCCGCGACCAGCCCCATTGGTCCATGGAGAAGCTCATGATGTTCTCGAACACGGCGATGACCGTGGAAAGCGCCGCGAAGCTCATGAACACGAAGAAGAGCGCCCCCCACAGCTGCCCGAGCGGCATCTGGTTGAAGACGCTGGGCAGCGTGATGAACACGAGCCCCGGGCCGGCTCCCGGTTCCACTCCGAAGGCGAAGCAGGCGGGGAAGATGATGAGCCCGGCCATGATGGCCACCAGGGTGTCAAGACCCGCGATGCGCACCGCCTCGCCCGTAAGCCCGTAGCGTTTGTCCACGTAGCTGCCGAAGATGGACATGGAGCCCACGCCCACCGACACCGTGAAGAACGCCTGACCCATGGCGGCCAGCACTGCGTCGGCGAAAGTGCCCGGGCCGCCCTCGAAGAGCTTGCCGAAGTCGGGCAGCAGGTAGAAGGCCAGGCCCTCGCCGGCGCCCGGCAGCGTGACGGCGCGGATGCACAGCACGGCGAGCACCGCGAAGAGCGCCACCATCATGCCCTTGGTGATGCGCTCGACGCCGTTGCGCAGCCCCGCGCGGCAGACCAGCACGCCGATGGCCACAACGATGAGCATAAAGAGCGCCATCTGCAGCGGGTCGGCCAGAAGACCGTTGAACACGCCCTCCACCTGGGAAGCCTCCAGGCCGTTGAAGGTGCCGGTGAGGCTGAACACCATGAAGGCCAGCATCCATCCAGCCACCGTGGTGTAGAACATCATGAGCAGGTAGTTGCCGAACAGGGCCACCCATTTGAAGCGATGCCACTTGCTGCCGGCGGGCTCCAGCGTGTCGAAGCTGCGGGCGACGCCCTTGTGGCTGGCACGCCCCACGGCGAACTCCATGACCAGGATGGGAAGCGCGAAGATGGCCAGGAACACCAGGTACATGACGACGAAGGCAGCGCCGCCGTAGAGGCCGGTGATGTAGGGGAAGCGCCAGACGTTTCCCAAGCCGATGGCGCAGCCAGCGCTGATGAGGATGAATCCCAGACGAGATCCGAAGGTTTCGCGGGCCATGGGGCAAGCTCCTAGTTTGACGTGCGGACAGGCGATGCGGGCGGGGCGACGGGCGCACCCGGCACGGTTGCCGGCCGGGCTTCGACAGCCGCGCCCGCAGCATCGCCGCTCAAGTTTACAAGGAAGGTCCAGTATAGACGAAACCGCTGCGGCGATGGCGTCAGCGTTGCGAAAGCGTCTCCGACAGGGGCGAAGGGCCTGCGGTTGCACGATGGCTGCGATTCGAGGAACGAGTTGCCGGTAAGGAATATGGACCTGAAAACACGCCAAAAGTGAGGCTTCGGTAGTTTGTGTGGCTAGAGGGTTGCATCGCTAAGCTGCTTTCTTCACCGGAACCGATCGGTTCCATGGCAGTTGCGGCTTCGCGTCCGAACATCTCAGCATCAGCAGCGCTATGAGGTTGTCGGTGTTCCTG
>CAJTDS010000017.1 GCA_910575165.1 Eggerthellaceae bacterium | reverse complement strand
CAGGAACACCGACAACCTCATAGCGCTGCTGATGCTGAGATGTTCGGACGCGAAGCCGCAACTGCCATGGAACCGATCGGTTCCGGTGAAGAAAGCAGCTTAGCGATGCAACCCTCTAGCCACACAAACTACCGAAGCCTCTAAATATTCTTTGTTTCGCATTCCCTTATGAACTCTTCCGAGATGTCATCGAGGATTTCATCAGAAAACGATTCGTGAGACTCCAACAGTTGATTCAAGACCGTCCTTGTGCTCTCGTAATTCTTATTTGCGCTTCGATGGAACAAATTTTCCCAAGCTTCTTGGATCGACTTAGAACCGACCTGGTATCTCCATCCGTTACGTTCCTGCTGGCTATAATCACCAATAGACATAAGCGCTCGATCAACTTTATCTAGATCACAATTGAAAAGAGAGAAGAAGCGATCTACGAAGGATAAGTCGTCTATCCCAACTATGCCTACCTGACCATGCAATAAGGAATGGTCTTCCAAAGTATGCAAATCCAAAGCTGGAATCATGGGATGTCAAAGGGTCACATCAAATGACATAATCTAGGATGTCAGGGTGCGGATATAATGGCGTGTTCTGAAATAAGGTAAGTCTGGAGCATTCATCAGCGAGTGCATTGCTAAGTAGTTTGTCAACCCCACCCGAGGGATAGGGGCGCATCGTGATGGTCATCATTACGTGATGAAGGGACGCTCCTTTGTTATGCGCATGAGTCATACGAAAGCATGACGGCGATTCGACGTGATTGGTGCCATTTGATGTAACCCTTTGACACTCATCTTGGCCATCACTTCCAAACGGTCTTGGCTCCTTCGGGTTCGACGACCCTTAGGGGAGCGCGGAATTGGCGCTTCTGGGCCAACTACAGGGTACCCCCAGCAGGGGTGCGAAGATGAGCATACATGGGACATGCTGACGTATTGTGAATGTCGGAGTCGGAGAGATCAGGCGGCCTTGCTCAGTTGCTCGCCAAGCTCCTTCCAGAAATCCGAAGCCTGCTTTGACCAGCCGGGCTGTGCCGCCGGGTTCTCTCCGACCGCATCCCCAACATAGTGCCAGATTCGATGGTTGCCGCCTTGCCGGTGCTCGGCTCGGGTGAGAACAGCAAGAGTTGAGTCAACCTTTTGCCCGATATGATGCAGTTCATAGGCGGTTCCGGTTGAGTCGAGTGCCGCCTGGCCCTTCGCCATTCGCTCCGCGTTCGTGAGGCCGTCTTTCGTGAATTCTAGATCGATCTTACGTACGAGGGCCGTCTTGTTGCTGACGTTACCAACTTGCAGACCCGCCTCTTTGCAGATCTTATACTGCTCCGTTGTCTCAAACCCTTTGATAACGTCGACCGGGTATTTTGACTCTTGCTGAATGGCGGCTGCTTCGGCGTAGCTCAGGCCGTTGGTCGCCGCGCCTCTAAGGGCCACCGCTTCTCCGACGCCGCCTGCTGCCGCCCCCATGATAGCGCCGATCTTGAACCCGTCGCTCGCGCCGAGGGCCACGGATTTCATCGTTTCCTCTGGGTCCCCGGTCTCGATGCCGGTGACGATTCCAGAGATGGCTCCGCTGATCACGGCACCTGAAGCCGCCATGGCTCCTGCGCTCTCGGCAAACACCGCGAAAATAGCGCTTGCTACAGGGAGACCAGCACCTCCTGTGACGGCCGACACTGTGACGCATACGAGGATGACGCCGGTCCCTACAGCCACGTTCTGCAATACGACATCCCAGGTGTCGTCATAGGGGCTGAACGGGACTACGTGTGTCTTACCGTCATCCCCAACAGTGAAGACGTAGGGCGTCTCTCCGAAAGACTCTATGATGTCGCTCAGCTTGTAGCCGAAGTAGATGTTCTCCTGGGAGTTGTACTTCAATTCGGCAAGGTACTCCTTCGAGACGTAGACGGTCTCGACGTTCTCTATGAAGAACCCGTCGCTGTTGAGGTCCTCGATGAGATCCTCGTATATCTCCGCTTCGAGGTAATCGGCGAGCCCCGGATCACTCAAGGACGTGAACGTAGGAGTAGGCTGATTGCTCCACGGGCTGTCTTGGGCTGGAGAGGTCTGTTCCTGGGGAGAGGAAGAGCATCCTGCTAGAACCAGGCAGGTGCTGAGGAGGGCGGCTATAATCTTTTTCATCTGTTCTCCTCCTCGCCGTCGCCTAGGATCTTAGGGTCAACACCTGCTTCAAGCTGAGCCTTCCCCTCTGGAAGAGCAGGACGCTTGCGCCTCCTGCTCAGCACCAGGGCGATGATGATGACGAACGCCGCTGCTGCGAAAAGCGCGACGAGCGCGATCGGGAAACCCTCGTCTTCAGGTTCCTCGATCTCGGATAAGGCTACTGGAGTTGCCTCAGGCGTGATCAGCATTCCGTCCTCTGCGATGACGTCTCCAGCATCGAGCCTTGCGTTGATGGCCTCGATGGGAAGACCCGTCACGGCATAGCACTTGAGGACGGGGTCGTTGCCGACATAGATCTTCTTCACGGTCTCCTGGCCGGTGCTCGGGTTGGAGGCTGTGATGGTGTAGATGCCCTCCTCGGTGTACTCGTCACCGTCGCGCGCGGGTCCGTTGAAGCGTGTGTCCTCGACAAGCCCGTTCTTCCCAGGAGCGAGCAGCTCCTTCTTCACGTTGATGTCGAGATAGCGCGACTTGGCGAGGTCGAGGTAGAACCCGTTGGGAGCATATGCCTCGTTGGTGAGCTCCGACCTCGTTGCCAGATCGAACGGGAAGACCATGCAGTTGCCGTTCCGCACCTCGAAGTAGAAGTCGATCTTGTAGTTGTTGTACTCCGGGATAAGGGACACCGGCCCGACCTTCCTCGGGTCATTGCTCAGCTCGTAGTCGAGCTGCACCTCGTAGTTGCCCTCTTCGAGGAAGATGACCTCGGTCTCCGCGCCCTGCTCAACCCCTTCGAGGTAGTTGGTGTAGATCTGCGGATCTCCTGTTGCGTTCTGGTAGTTGGTCTGGCGGACGATGAGGGTGCCTCGGCCAAAATCGGTCCTGTCGATGCCGAAGTGCTGGTTGTAGCCGTCGGTGTCGGCATTGACCTTGAGGCTCTCGTTGCCGTTTAGCGCGTCGAGGTTCTGGTCGAGCCTGAAGGTCAGCTTGATCTGGTCGTCACCGGTCTTCAGGAACACCGGATACCCCTGGGCATTCTCGGTCTCGCTCGTGTAGCCGCTTATGGTGAACTGGCCGAGCTCCCAACCGAAGTGCCAGTCGTCCCGGGTAAGTTCGCCGCTCTCGTTGTACCCCGTGTCGAGGCCCGCGTTCACCGTCGTTCCGATGTAGTAGGTCTGCTCGTTCGCGTTGTCAGCGAACGACATGGCAGGGACGAGGCTCATAGCGAGCGCCGCTGCGCACAGGCAGCCCATGGTCCTTTTGAGCATACGTATCCTCCGATCGTCTCGCCGGGTCGGATGCCGTTGCCATTGAAGCTGCCGCTTGCCTACCTGCTTCTCATCTCCCAGCGGAGCTGTCCTGTGCCTGGATGCGCGGGGCGAATCATTGTGCCAATTTTACCTTATGCGCTCAGACGCTCTTCCTCCGTCAGCTCAAAAGGACGAGTTCTTCAAGTCGGTCGAGCCAGCGTTTGAAGGTGCCGTCCTTCAGGTACTCCAGGAAATGCTCTTGGTATCCGCAGAACCTGTCCTCGCGGTAGATGTAGATGAGCATGGCGACGATGGTATCCGCATCGAGGGTGGATACGTCGCATTCCCTCATCGTCTCGGATCCCATGGGAGCGCCACCCTTCTCGACCAGCTCCATGTAGTTCACGAACCTCGGCTCCGCTCGCACGAGCGCATCGAAGTCCCTGAGCATCTCGTGATGCAGCTTCCGGTATTCCGCCTCGCATTCGTCCTCCGGGCGGTCGGGAAGGCGCATCGCATATGCCGCTATATGCTCGATGGGATTTGGGTCGGCTCCGAACTCCTTCTCCAAGCCCTCGTAGCCCCTGAAGCACTCGCAGCCGAAGTCATCAGCGAGGTAACGCACCAGCTTCGAGAAGCCCTCCGGGAACGCGTTGGACCCGGAGCACTCGTCGCCGTGATAGGACATCTCCCATTGCGTGCCGTCGAGAACGCGCCAGTTGTCGTAGTGGCAGAACCAGTCGGGCACGCCTATCGCGTCAATGCGCCGCTCGAATCCATCGACTTCGGACTTTGTCATCCTCCGGGTATAGACAGGCTCGCCCGCGCGCTTGTCCTCCAGCACGGCGGTGAAGCTGCTGTCGTGATCCTCGACCCTGAACTCGTGCCATCCCTCGAAGAAGCCCCCGCAACCGAAGGTGAAGATGTCGTATCCGCTCTCAGGCATAGATCCCCCTAATCCGTCATGCTCATTATCAAGACTCTGCGAGGCTCCAGATGGGCGTCCATGGGACATGGACGAAATCACGAGTCGATGCAGAAATTGTATCGCTACGAGGATTCGGCTTCGTTTTTTGCGAAGAAATATCAGTTCAGACATACGTGGACAATTTGTCCACGTTGATCTACCCGCGCTCCGCTCGCATCCCACGCGAGAAACTCCACAATCTGTTCGATTGACGGCAGGCGCGAAAAGTCGGTATATATTAAATCCGCTTATCAAACAAATGTTCCTAATTTATAACGGAGGTGAAAATGCGCGACAGAGCGATGCTGCACATCGACATGAACGCCTTCTACGCGTCCGTCGCGCAGCACCTCGACCCGAGCCTGCGCGGCAAGCCCGTGGTCGTCGCGGGCGACCCGGAGAAGCGCAGTGGCATCATCCTCGCCAAGTCCAGGCAGGCTAAGGCGGCGGGAGTTAAGACGACAGACGCGATCTGGCAGGCGAAGCAGAAGTGCCCCGACCTCATCATCGTGCCGCCGGACTACACCGCCTACAAGCGCTACTCGAAGCTCGCGCGGCTGCTCTACTACGAGTACACCGACCAGGTGGAGCCGTTCGGGCTCGACGAGTCCTGGATAGACGTGACCGGGTCCCTTCACCTCCTCGGAGGCGACCCGATGCTCATCGCACAGGAGATCTCCGAGCGCGTTAAGGAGAAGCTCGGGCTCACGGTCTCCGTCGGCGTCTCCTGGAACAAGGTTTTCGCCAAGCTCGGCAGCGACACCGACCCAGGCGACGGCACCATCGAGATCACAAGGGACAACTACAAGGAGTTCGCATGGCCCATGCCCGCCTCCGAGATGATCTATGTGGGACCTGCCACCATGAGGAAGCTCCATGCGGCGGGCTACGAGACCATAGGCGACCTCGCCCATGCAGGCGACTACTTCCTGAAGAACCGCTTCGGCAAGATAGGCTTCATGCTGCGCTCCTTCGCGCGCGGCGAGGACATGAGCCCCGTGCGCGTGATGGACCCTAAGCGTGCACAGACGTGGACTACGTCATCAAGGGCATCGGCAACGGGCTCACCGCGCCTCGCGACCTGGTTTGCGAGGCCGACGTCAAGGCGCTCGTCTGGCTGCTCTCAGAGTCCGTGTCCCAGCGCCTGCGCGAGTCCCTCTTCCGGTGCAGGACGATCGCGGTGGGAGTTTGCGCCCACGACTTCACCGGCTACTCGCGCCAGCGTACCCTGCGCGTGCCAACATGCCTCACGAGCGACATAGCGAACATGACCATGGAGCTGATCCGCGAGAACCAGCCGCTCGACGAGTGCCATGCGATCCGAGCCATCCATGTGAGGACCTCCAACCTCGTGACCATGAGGGAGCCGCTCCAGGTCGACCTCTTCGGGGACGCCGAGGAGATCCTGAAGCGCGAGAGGCTAGACCTCGCCGTAGACGAGCTGCGCCGCAGGTTCGGGAACAAGTGCGTGCACCGCGTAGTTGAGCTCACCGACGAGGTGATGGGCACCCTCGACATCAAGCGCGACAACACCGTCCACCCCATCGGGTTCCTGAGGTAGGAGGGAGCCATGGTCCAGGGCATCAACGGAAGGGTGAAGCGCTGCGTCAGCGTGACAATGCGGGTCGACGAGGACGGGCGCATCCGGCCGCTTTCCATCCAGTGGTACGACGGCAGGACCTACCCGATCGACCAGGTCTACTCCGTTTGCCGCCGTTCGTCCAAGCGGGTCGGGGGCGACGGGCTATGCTACACGGTCAGCATCGGGGGCTCGAAGAAGCAGCTGTACTACGAGGATCCGCGCTGGTTCGTTGAGGAGATCGTGGCGGACGACGTTCCCGCCTGAAGCTCGCTTTACTCGAAATAACGCCAGTTCAGGCCTATGTGGACAATTTGTCCACGTGGTTCCCCCATGCCTTCTCCGGCATCGATGGCGCGTTTCCTATGACCTCCTGGCGCATGCACCGCCCTGCCCCGCCTCCAGTCCAGTCACTCTCGCATGGAACCCGGCGCACGCCGCAAGGCGCGGACATCCTGCACAAAACCCGCACAAGCTCAGGCTGCTCGCACCCGAGCTGGTGCAGGTTGCGGCCTTAAGGCCTTTGCGAAGATGCCGCTTTCCTCCTTGCAGCTTGCCGGAACCGCATGCCGTCTCCTGGCCACGAGGCGGTCGCACAGGGCGGCCGCCGCACCGAAAGGGAGGTCATCAAGATGGGAAACCGAGCCGTCATCACCACGCCGGAAAAGGTCCTGGCGCTCTACCTTCACTGGAACGGAGGACGCGACACGGTCGAGCCGCTCCTAAAGTACTGCGAGCTTCAGGGGTACCGTCCCCCGAGCACCGACTCCTACGGATGGGCGCGAATGGCCCAAGTAGTGGGCAACTTCTTCGGAGGTTCCCTCAGTCTCGGCATCGACCGCTTCGACCGACTCGGCGACCAGGGCGACAACGGCGTCTACGTCATCGACGGATGGAAGATCGTCGACCGCATCGAGCTCGACTACGACGAGGACTAGAACCCGGTCGGACGGAAGCAGATCGACCCGTCCCGTGAGGAGTACTACCACGACTTCGACGAGATGCTCCACACCTTCGACGCCGCGATGCCCGAGGCCTTGAGGCTCGGTGCCTTCCTCGACGCCGAGGAGATCCCGGTCTCTGAGGTGCGCGTCGGCGACAAGGTCTGGATGCGCGAGTACGAGTGCGGCTACAAGCTCTTCGAGGTGGCAGGCTTCGGCGACGGCAGGCGCAACGGACAGGACATGACCGGCGTGCCCTACGTCAAGCGCTACGACCATGACGGCGATTGGCCCTGGAACATCAACAACTACGTGCGCGAGGACACCTGCCGTATAGCCCCTAGAAGCTAGCATCCATGGCCGTCGGCTCGCACGAGTCGGCGGCCTCCAGAACTTCGAACATCACAAGGAAAGGAATGCATCATGGGATACAGAAGCGAAGTCAGGATAGCCACCACCCGAGAGGGCTACGACCTCATGTGCGATCGTGTCGACTTCATCAGCGAGGGGCTCGACGGCTACCCGCTCATGAGCAGCGAGCGCCAGCCCGACTTCTTCGACGAGGAGGATGGCTGCGTCGTTTTCGGCTGGGACGACATCAAGTGGTACGTCGGACTCCTCTGCGACGTGAGCAACGTGGTCGAGGCGCTCGGCGAGCTCGACGAGCAGGAGATCCCCTACGAGTTCTGCCGCATAGGCGAGGGCTGGGACGACGTCGAGTTCCGCACGAACGGCGACAATGAGGACCTCTCGATCCACGTCGAGCCCTCCGTCGCCATAGAGGTCTTCTGACCTCTATGGCACGTCTCAGTCTATCTTATGGATTATGCCTCTTGCTGCGCTGATCGCGTTCAGGACTCTCGGGAATCCTACATACGGGATGAGCTGTACGAAGGTCTCGATGACCTGTTCTACCGTCAACCCTGCGTTTCGCGCACCGCGTATGTGCACCTTCAGCTGAGGCTCGCAGGCTCCCTGCGTACAAAGGCTCGCGATGGTAGCGAGCTCACGGTCGCGTAGGGAGAGGCCCTCGCGCGCATAGATGTCTCCGAAAGCGAACTCGATGATGTACCTGCCGACATCGGGTACGATATCTTTCAGTGAATCTACCACCTGTGCTCCGCCCTCTCCATCGACCCGCTGTAGGAGCTCCAAGCCCCTCTCGTAGCGCTCGTTCATGTGCTTTCCTTCCTCTTGATCCGAATATGTGAGCTAGATGCTAGAATCTGAACCATGGTTGAGGTCAAGGAGGATCTTTTGAAGATCGGGGATTTCTCGAAGCGAACTGGACTTCCCGTGAGCACCCTGCACTTCTACGAGCGCAAAGGGCTTGTCTCGCCAGAGAGGAACGCATCTGGCCATAGAGAATACGACGAGGCTGACCTTGCCTGGATCGCCTTCATCGAGCGTCTGAAGGAAACCGGGATGCCGCTTGCGCAGATCAAGCGATATGCGGACTTGCGTGCAAAGGGTGATTCAACGCTCGAAGAGCGGATGGCCATGCTGGTCAGCCATCGGGAGAGCGTCATCGCCACGATTTCCAAATGGCAGGAGAACCTCGACCATCTTGATAAGAAGATAGAGTTCTACGAGCATGAGATCAAAAGCAGTTGCAAATGAGCCTTAACAAGTACATAGCAAAGCAGTTCGCCAATCCACGGGGAACAGGCGGACGTATCGTGATGGCCGTCATGAATCGTCAGAACGCGCAGATGTACGAAGTGACCGAGAGGCTCCTTCGTCCTCAGGCTGGCGACACCGTCCTCGACATAGGTTGCGGCAACGGTGTCATGATGGAGAGGGTCGCTCGCAGGTGCGATTGCCGCCTGATCGGTACGGATATCTCTGGCGATGTCCTGAAGTCCGCCAAGCACAGACTGAAAGGTAAGAACGTCGAGCTTCTCTGCTGCCCCGTGGATGATATGCCGATTGAAAACGCGACGGTCGACAAGGCTCTGACCATTAACACGTTGTACTTCTGGGAGGACCTGGCTTCGGGCTTCGTTGAAATCGCCCGCGTGCTCAAGCCCGGCGGCCTCTTTATCGGCACCCATTACACGAACCAATCTCTCAAAACCTATTCGCATACCCAGTTCGGTTATGGGATGCACGCAGAGAGTGAGATCCTCTCGGCAGCGCAGAATGCGGACTTTGCGGTTGAGGTCCAAACCATTATGGGCGGGAAAGCGTATTGTGTCGTATGCAGGAGGCAGTCATGAGCGAAGAGCTGCGACTCGCTGATAGAGACGAGTTTAGACACTGGCTGAGCGAGAACGCCGTATCCGACGAAGGCGTCTGGCTCATCTTCGGCAAAGCGGGAGGGCCTGAGACCCTCAAGGCGTCCGAGGCGCTTGAGGAGGCGCTCTGCTACGGCTGGATCGATGGGCAGATGCAGAAGATAGACGACGTATCCTATCGCAAGTACTTCTCTCAGCGTAGGCCCAACAGCAAATGGTCCGAGAAGAACAAGAAGATCGTCGCAGATCTTGAGAAACGTGGGCTTATGACCGAGCATGGTCGTGTGAAGATCGAGGAGGCGAAGGCAAACGGCCAATGGGATGCCCCGAAGTCTCCCGGCATCACCGAAGAGGATATAGAGCGCATAGCGCAGATACTCGAACCCTATGAGACGGCGCACGCGAACTTCCTCGACATGTCGCCTTCGGTGAGGAAGACCTACACGAGGGCCTATCTTGATGCAAAGACCGACGCCGGTCGCGAGAAACGTCTCGCTTGGATGGTCGACAGGCTGAACCAGAACCTGAAGCCGATGTAATCGGCATAGAAATGCCAGTTCAGAGCCACTGGGAGAATTTGTCCCAGTGAAGCAAGGAGGGAGAAGAGATGGATGCA
Source organism: Eggerthellaceae bacterium (assembly GCA_910575165.1). Lineage (GTDB taxonomy): Bacteria > Actinomycetota > Coriobacteriia > Coriobacteriales > Eggerthellaceae > Xiamenia > Xiamenia aquisgranensis. Next base: position 50,780 of record CAJTDS010000017.1, on the reverse strand, counting down.
GCAAGAAGGCAGCGATTGAGCTTGATCGGCTTCTGCTTGCTGGGTCTTGCTCTCTACACCTACGGCGCCGTCTCCGCTCCATACATACCAAGCCGCATCGAAGGCATCGCTTTGCCGCTCGACTTCATGATCGGGATACCTCTCGGCTTCTACCTTCTCGTCGTAAGGCCGAGAAAGCTCACGTTGCTCTCGGTCATACCCGTCATCTGGGTCGGGTACGGGCTGAGCGTCTTCGCGCTCGGGTCTGCCGATGCTGGCGTGCTGCCGTATCTGTTCGCTGCGTTGGTGCCTTTCGAGATTGCCATCGCAGTCAAGGAGTGTCTGAAGGTGGGTAATGCCTACAAGTCGGCGAGGAAAGCCAGCGCAGACCCCATGGTCTGGTTCAAAGAGACGATGCTCTACCTCGTGAGAAAGGATGCGCCTGCAAACATGGCAGCAGCCGAGCTCAGCGTCTGGTACTACGCATTGCTCTCGTGGAGAAAGAGACCCTATGTGCTTCCGGGAGAGAGCGCTTTCAGCTACCACAACGCCGGTGGCTATATGAGCATGATGCTCGGCCTCGCGCTCGCGTTCCCGGTGGAGATCATCGCGGTGCACCTCCTGGTGTCGCAGTGGAGCGTGATCGCTGCATGCGTCGTGACGGCGCTATCTATCTATGCTGCCGTCTGGCTCATAGGCGATGCGCGGGCGCGCGTGATGCGTCCTGCCGCAATAGGCACTGGTTGCGTTCGTCTGGAATGCGGCATCCAGATGGAAGCAGTGATTCCGCTTTCCGATATCGAGAAGGTGTGCCTTTCTGAAAGCGACACCGGCGTTCTTGATAAAGCGGACAAGCTCAATTATGGGACCTTCTACCAAGCGAACGTTTGGGTCGTGGCCAACCGATCCGTAGAGGTTCGCACGATGCTCGGCAAGAAGCGCGTCCGGGCAATCGGCCTGAGCCTCGACGATCCGCAAATGTTCGTCCAGGCAATTCGGGAAAACGTTAATCCGTGAGATGAAGAAGAAAACGATACTTTCTATTCTCTTCTGGATCGCGGTTATCGCTGCTCCAGCTCTTGCGTGTCTTTTCGTAGTCGCGCAATTTCCGCCAGATGTAGAAGTGCCGTTGCATTGGAATGCCTCGGGGCAAATCGATAGGTGGGGCTCTTCGATAACCATGCTTCCTGCCAGTTTGATTATGTGCGGAGCGAACGCGCTGATGGGACTGATGTATTGCTTCAGCAACAAGCTGTACAACATGGGGCTCGTTCATGGCGTGAGTCGAAAAGCAGTTCGTCCGTTTCTGTGCGGCACAGCAGTGGTGCTGGCAGCCGCCATGGTAATAATCCTCGCTTGCTGGGCGGCTAACGCACAAGCCGCTCTTTCCTGAATCACAAATGCCTCAGATTCGATCTGTAGCTCCGCAGTCTCTCTTCGCCGATGTCGTTGATGATGGAATCGAGCGCAGAGGTTATCTGCTCTTTGCGTTCGGGTAGCCTCCCTCTCAGCATCACGGGGTTCGATGCGCCCAACATTGCGAACTCGGTCTCGATGGTGAGGTTCGCAACGAGTTCCTTCACCTCTTCGTACTTCTCGACCTCCATTTCCTCCTGCCAGCTCCCAGCGACGATCTCTTCATAGAGTTCCGAGCTTGGGTAGATAGTGAGCATATTCACCCCCACAAGCCAAGGGTTGGTCTGGTTCACAACGACGGCGGTCCTTCGAGCCCCCTCGATGCCCCGTCCTTTCCCTGATATGCCAGCCAGATAGAAGAACGCGTAGCTGATCCCGGCGGCATCAAGCCGTGCACATTGCTCGACGATTTCTTTCGCCTCGTATCCCTTGTCCATGAACGCGAGCGCGTCATCATCGCCGGTCTCAATTCCGAGGGTAAGGCCGTCGTATCCAGCAGCAGCAAGCTCGCGCAGCTCTGCATCGGACTTGCACGTCACGTCGGTCACGCGCGAGAAACACCCAATGCTTTCGCATTCTGGGAAGTATTCGTGGACAAGGTCGGCGATCTCAAGCAGATGCTTCGCTTTGAGTCCGAAGGGGTTTGCCCCAGACAGGAACACGCGGTCGTAGCTCGCTTTGTCGATCTCGAACAGCCGCCCTTCCGCCTTGCGGAGCGGGTCGTGATACCACGTCTGCGCCTCTAGCAAGTCGGCCTCGATGTGCTCCTTTGGGGCTGGCTTGAACTTGAAGGGCAGATCCTCGTAAAGCGTGCAGAACTTGCACTTGTGGTGGGTGCATCCCGCCGTCGCCTCGACTATGAGAGAGCCCGTCTCGTAAGGCGGCCTCCAGATCGTTCCGGTGTAGTGCATGTCTGTCCTCCTTGCATTCGTGGCTTTTGCACAAGGATGACCAAGTAGCGTTTGAATTGCTAGTACTGATCTTATATGGTTGTAGTACGCAAAATTGCACTAATGGAATCATGCGGGGTGTTTGCAGATGGCCGATAACAAGTTCACTGACGAGAGGGCGATGGCTCGCTGCGAGTCCATGAGCCGGATGCAAGCCGTGCTCGGCGGGAAGTGGAAGATACTCATCCTCTGGTATGTCGCCACTTATGAAGTGCAGCGCTTCGGCGAGCTCATGCGAAGGATAGACGGCATATCCCAATCCACCCTTACCAAGCAGTTGCGCGAGCTGGAGGCTGACGGGTTGATCCATCGTGAGATATATCGAGAGATTCCCCCGAGGGTCGAATACACCCTCACCGATCTCGGCCAGAGCTTCGTGCCCATCCTCGCTGACATGATGCTCTGGAGCCAGCAGTGGCTCTGCGACAAGCGAGATACCCGCGAATGTTAGCATTTAAAGTATAACGCCAGTTCAGAGCCATTGGGACAATTTGTCTCAGCTAGGCCTGAGCTGCCGTTTAAGTCTTGATGTGCATACTTTGCAGCTTCGAACGATCCCCAAAATACTCGAATGCTATAATCCTTAGCATCAGTCAATCAGCGGAGCCTTTGGCAAGCGACGCTTCGAGTTAGGTCGGGTTTGATGAAGAACTAGCGATGCCCGTAAGGGTGCCCATACGACCATTCCGTACGACGGTCGCGCTTCGGGGTGCCGCATCGCTTCAGTGTCTTCTCGTTCCGAATCCATACATCGCGTGCCTGACCCTTGCGCGACCTCCTCTCGAAGGAGCTCGCCATGCAACTGAATCTCACTCGCATCAACTATACCTACCCCAGGGCGGTATCGCCCACCATCGATGGCGTCAGCGCCACGTTCCCGTCGGGATGGACGGGCATCATCGGCGACAACGGATGCGGGAAGAGCACGCTCGCGCGTATTGCCGCCCGCATCGTTGTGCCGGATTCCGGAACGGTGAGCCCGACCCTGTTCTCGTCGTATTGTCAGCAGGACTCAACCCAGGAGCCGGAGAACCTCTTCGGTCTCGCATCGGATTGGGGTAAAGAGGCGCAACGGGCAAGAACGCTACTTCGCATCGAGGACGACTGGTTCTGGCGCTATGACACGCTCTCGGGCGGTCAGCAGAAGCGGATTCAGATTGCATGCGCTCTCTATGCGCGTCCCGACGTCCTCGTCATGGACGAGCCGACGAACGACCTCGATGGCGCTACGCGTGACATCGTAAAGGAGGCGCTGGCCTCGTTCGACGGCATCGGCATCCTCATTTCGCACGACAGAGATCTGCTCGATGGTCTCGCAAGCCAGAGCCTGATGTGCGAGGGCACGCGTTGGACCATGCGACCCGGTGGGTACTCGAAGGCGTGCGATCAGGCAGCGAGTGAACGTGCCTCTGCGATCAAGGAACGCGAAAAGGCTGCTCATGAAGCGAAGCGCCTGAAGGTGGAAGCCCAGCGTCGGAGCGAAGAGGCGGCGCGTCAGAAGGGAAAGCGCAGCAAGCGCGGCTTGAGCAAAGGAGACAGCGATGCTCGCGAGAGAATCGGACGCGCCATAGTTTCTGGAAAGGATGGCGTTGCGGGGAAGCTCTCGTCCAATATGAGCGCACGACTCGCTAAGGCCGAGGACGAGCTTTCGAGAAGAGCCGTCGCAAAGCGATACGATCATCGCATCGGCGAGTTCGGAGACGTCGCTCGTTCAAGCTACGTGGCGCACCTGGGGGCGACGCGACTATCTGCTGGCGAGTTCTCGATCGACGTACCGGAGATTTGGATCTCGCCAACGGATCACGTGGTGCTGACCGGCGCGAACGGAACAGGAAAGAGCCTCGTCGTGAAGAGCGTCGTTGAGTCTGCTCCCGAAACCGTGAAGACAGCGTTCGTTCCCCAGAGTGTCGGGCCTGAGGAACGGGAGCGGGCCTTGAAGCATCTCCGAGATCAGAATCAGGGGATGAAAGGGCGCATCCTCTCCATTGTAGCGAGGTTGAACTCCGATCCCGACAAGCTGCTCGATGGTGATGACCTGAGCCCAGGCGAGCTCCGCAAGCTCATGCTCGCCGAGCAGCTTGTCATGAACCCTCATTTTCTTGTGCTCGACGAACCGACGAATCATCTCGATTTGGGCTCCATCGAAGCGTTGCAAGAGTCGCTAATCGACTTTCCTGGCGCGTTGCTATTGGTAACGCACGATAGGCTGCTGTCAGAGGCGGTCACGCAGATTGCATGGGAGACGATTCAGGGCGAGAGACTGGCTAGATTGCAGATCATCTAAGTCTTGGGGCTTGAAGAAGAGCCTCCTTGTCATGGCGGAAATGACGCTTTTGCTCACGATCGTTGATTTACTCCGCGTGGATCGTTCCGAGAGGCTTGCAGGTGATGGCGTGCCGGATTTGACGGACGGCTACGCATGCTTCGGCGCCATCTCGAGCAGAACCACTCCCCCGATAACGAACGCGATGCCGAGGAAGATGATGGCGTTGAGCGGCTGGCAGAGCGCAGGCGCACCGCAGGAAGCAAATCCCGGATCGTCCGGCGCTCCCTATTGCTGCCCCGCTCCCTCCCCTTACGCTTCCGTGAGCCGATTGTGTCAGGGGGACGGGGATGATGGCATGGTCTTCTGCAAATCGCAAGTCCGCTTGTCGTTCTCGGCGCCCTAACGGCTACTCCCTGAAAGACATATCGCCCTACCTTTCAAGACCGTTAGCAAGCGGTAAGGCAAATCGATGGCTGCCGCAGCGTCCGAGCGGCATCATCGTCTCATAGCCAAAAGCAACCGAGAGGAACACCCCATGAGCAAAAGGAAAGCGATAACGATTGCGGCAATTGCCGTCATTGGATTGACGGCGGCTCTTCTTTTCGCCGCTTCGACGGCGAATCTACTCTTGGCCGGAGACTACTATGTCAAGATTGATAATGCTCATGTTTCCAAGAACGAACCGGACGGCGGAGTCATCAATTTTGGATCAAGCGAGCCGTACCTGTACAAACTTGAGGCGATCAACGCGAAGGGCGATAGAGCTGAGATAGAGTTCGGCACCTATAGAGAGTTGCGGCAAAATGCCTTCCTGAGGCTGGATCTTCAGCCGATTCGCGGGGTTGTCGGATGGTCGGAGGTTCCGGAAGACGCGCTTCCGGCCAAGGTCGCAGCAACCCTCAGCTAGACAATATGCCATCATCCCCGTCCCCCTGACATGCGTCTGCCATCATCCCCGTCCCCCTGACATGCCCCTGACATGCCCTGACTTGCGTCCGTTTTTTGCTGCGGCACTCCGCGAAGCCGCCGGTTCTCTTCTATAATTGCGAAATCACCAAGAAAACGGCTCATGTAGAGAAGGGGATCATTCGGTGCCAGGCATAGGAACCCTTATCAACGTCGTCGCAATCGTCGCGGCCGGGCTTCTGGGCATGGTCGGCGGACGGCTCGTGGGCGAGCGCATGCAAGACGGGCTCGAGAAGGCCTGCGGCGTCTGCGTGATGTTCATCGGCATCGCGGGCGCCCTCTCGGGCATGCTAACCGTAACCGACGAGTCACTTGCCTCGGGCATGTCGCTGTTCATCGTCATCAGCATCGTCGTCGGCACCTTCATCGGCGAGGCCGTGGACATCGACGGACTGGTGAGGCGCTTCGGCGAATGGCTGAAGCGCAAGACGGGAAACGAAGGCGACCGTTCCTTCGTCCAGGCGTTCGTCGCGGCGTCGGTCACGGTATGCATCGGTGCCATGGCCGTCGTCGGGTCGGTCGAGGACGGCCTGACGGGCGATTACTCCATCCTCGCGACGAAAGCAGTCCTCGACTTCGTGATCATCCTGGCCATGACCTGCTCGCTCGGCAAGGGATGCGCGTTCTCCGCCATCCCCGTCGGGCTGTTCCAGGGGTCCATCACGGCGCTGTCCGTGTTCATCAGCCCGCTTGTGACCGACCAAGCGCTCGCGTCGCTGTCGCTGGTCGGCGGCGTCCTCATCTTCTGCGTCGGCGTGAACCTGGTATGGGGGCAGAAGATTCGCGTGGCCAACATGCTGCCGGCGATCCTAGTCGCGCCGCTCCTCACGTTCCTGCCGATAGCCTGGTAAGGCCGCCGCAGATTGGCAGCAGCTAGCGAGCGGCTTTCAGCCGCGCGATTGCCTCGCAGAGTGCCAAAGGGCCACACCAGATGGCACCTTGTGGTATCCTGTGGGCCATGCAGGCTTTGATCGACGGATACATCGGCTCTTTCAGCGGCAGCTTCAGCGCGGCCGTGCTGGTGTGGCCGCTGTTCTCGCTGCTGTGCTGCCTGCCCGTCCTGGTTATCCTCTACCGTCGCGACGGATGGCTGCCGCTTTCCACCATCTTCGCCGTCTACGCGAGCGTGCTCTACGCAGCCGGGCTCGTCTGCTTCACGCTGTACCCGCTCCCCACCGGCGATTCGGGCCCGGGCATCACCTACGGCATCCCGCCGATCCTCGACCCGCTGAACTTCATCGGCGACATCCAACGCGACGGAGCCTACGCCATCTCCCAGCTGCTGCTCAACGTGGTGCTGTTTGTGCCGCTGGGATTCATCGCCAAAACGTTGCTGAGGCTAGGGTTCCCCGCATCGCTTGCGCTTTCCGCCGCCGTCACGCTTCTTATCGAGACAGCGCAGCTCACAGGCCTTTTCGGCGTTTACCCCTTCGCCTACCGGACTTTCGAGGTGGACGACCTCATCTGCAACACGCTGGGCGGCGTCGTCGGCTGGGGACTGGGGCAGCTGGCCGTAAGGCTTGTGGGCCGCGAGGACGCCGAGCTACCGCCCGTCACCCGCAATCCCGGTTTCGCAAGGCGGTTCGTGGCGCTGCTGACGGACTTCGTGATCATCGACGTCTGCTCAGTGGCTCCGCGCATCGTCATCGCCACGGGCATGAAGGTGGCGCTGGGGGACGGCTTCGCCCCCGACGACCCCCTCCTCCACCAGCTCAACTTCGCCATATCCACCGTCTGCTTCGTCATCGCCTTCGCCATCGTGGAGGTTGTCGTTCCCTGGAGGCACGACGGATGCACCCCGGCCGGCATGTTCTACCGGATGTCCTGCGAATCGACGGCGCGAGCGGGCAGCTGCCGCGCCACCTTCTACGTCGCCCGCGCCGCGGTTCTCTTCGCGCTGATGGCCTTCCTGCGTTACACCGCACTGCCGCTTGCCCTCTTCTACCTGGTCGCCCGCAAGATGCCCTACGACCTCGTCCCGGCAACGGAAGCCGAGCCAGACCCCGCCCCCGAACCGACGGAGCTCGGGTCCGAGCAGGAGCCGGCATAAAAGACGTGACCCTTTGTCACCCTTGCCGCCCCTTGCCTGACCTCTAGCGGCCCATGCGCTCGTGGTACTTGCGCAGCGCTGCGTCGAAGCTGCCCACCGTGGCTTTGAAGTACACCTGGTAGATAACGCAGATCACCCCAAGGATCGCCAGGAAGATGGCGGCGAAGCTCGCCCAGGCCCAGACGTTGTCCATCGGGAACCACCCGCCCAACCACGCGCACAGGCAAAGCACCGCGAACGCCGTCAGCCCGAACCCAAGGATGCGCGCCGGATAGGCCAGCCTGCGGATAATCCCGTCGGAGAACCACAGACCCCGCAGAGCCGAAAGCGCCACCGAGGCCGCAAGCAGCGTCAGCGTCATCACCAGCCCGTATTGGGGCCCGACAAAGGCCATGGCCGCAACGCAGCCGGCAACCATGCAGATGGTGAACATCACGCAAGCGGAGAGAGCGATCTTCTTAACGAACCCGTTCATGCCGGTTCCTTTCCTAGAATCCGATGCGCGTCTTGACGGAAGGCGCGAACTGCCTGGAGACCACAAGCCGCTCGCCGTTGGAAAGCAGCAGCTCCAGCCGTGCGTTGAGGTACGGGCGAATTCCCCGCACATGGGCCAGGTTCACAAGCACCTGGCGCGAGGCGCGCACGAACTCCGTACCCGCCAAGCCCTCTTCGAGCTGCGCCAGCGAAAGCCCCGTTTCGCCCACGTCGCGCTCAAGGTAGAGAAAGGTTCGCCCGTCCACCGTCTCTGCGTAGAGCACCTGACCGACATCGACCATGCGCATGTACCCGTCAACCGTGCAGGCAAGGCGCATGCCGTCCATCTCGACCGCCTCGACGATGCGCCTCACGCGGCGATCCACCTGCGGGCACGCGATGATCACCTCGATGTCGTCCAGGGCGGGATCTTCCCTAACGCTCAGCCTCATAGGCCACGCTCCTTTCTTGCGACCAGTATGGAAGGAGCGCGCCGCAGGCACAAGGGCATAGGAGACAAGTTGCAATTCGGAGGCTCCGGCCTGCACAGGCACGCGCCCCGACGCCCACTCTCCCGCGCAAAGGGCCTAGCGGTTCTCGATGGCGCCGATGTTCTTGAGGGCTATCTCTATGCGGCCGTCGGGGGTGCTGAAGAACTCGATGAAGTCGGAATTGTCCCCGTACTCGGCCGGGAACGTCACCTCGATGCCGGTGTCGGTGCGGATCTTGTGGTTGCGGGCCACCTTGCGAGCCACCTCGCGCTCCACGGACACCTGCTCGGGCATTGCCTTCTCCTCGATGGCCCGCTCGAAGCTCTCGCGCACCTGGGGGCGATCGGCGAACACGCGCTCGCCCAGTTCCCGTACGTCCAGCTCCTCGTCGTCGGAGGCGCTCTCGGCCACGTAGGCCTTCGCCTTCGAAAGGGCCACGGCGCTGTTCGCACCGAACTGCTCGGCCACCTCCTCGACCACGCTGGTCACCGCCTGGATGACCTCCTTGCTCGACGCCTGGGACGTGCACTGCAGCAGCCCGTCGGGCAGAAGGAGGCGCTTCTCCCCCGCTATCTCGCGCACCTTGTCCACGAACCAGACGCTCATGGCGTCAAGCTCAACCAGCGCAAACGACGCCACCTTCTGGGAAGGGTTCGGCAGGATGGCGTGATGGCGGGCGACGGTGGTGGCCACGTCGCCGAAATCGTTCGAGCCCACCTCGTGCATGTAGGCCGGATGGCTCTCCAGCAAGATGACGGCAAAGTACCGAGGACCGACGCCCTCGCTCGCACGGGCGGCCGCCTCGCGCACATCCGACGCCTCGCCGTCTGCGGCATCCTGCGGCTCAACCTCTTCCGGCTCGTCCTCCCACGGCAGCGCCTCGCAGACCGCGTCGCCCGTGAAGTCGACGACCAGCACGTCGGTGGACGGAGTCTTCTCCATGGATCCCAGCTCGCGGGCTAGAAACTGCGCGATGTCGGTGGACAGCCCCACGAAGTCGCGCTCACCCCGCAGGTAGGCCCGAAGCTGCGCCTCGAAGCTGCTCCCCTCCTCGAAGGTTCCCCGACGCCGGTCCATGTTCGACAGCGTCCGCTTCGCTTGGGACGTCACGTAGCGCTTGGCGGTCTTGTTCGCCAGGGAAAGCGGCGTCTGCGCGAACACGTTGGCGCAGGACTCAAAGTCCAGCACGTGAAGGATGGCGTTGTTGATGTTCATGGAGCCCTTCCGACGAAAACGCGGCTGCCCAAAAAGGCGCAACCGCGAACGTACGCTGCAGCCATTATAGGGCAACCGACGGCAAACACAGGCCCTCGCCCGAAAGCCACAGGAGCACGACAGCCCATGCCATCATCCCCGTCCCCTTGGCATGCCCTTGGCATGTCCGGCATGCCGCATGCCAAGGGGACGGGGATGATGGCATCTACCGCTCGTAGTCGCGCTCCAGCTGCACGTTGAAGTCGAAGCCCGGATACGCCTCGGCCATGGCGTCCACCACCCGGTTGCGAACAGCCTGCTCGTCGGTCTTGAAATCGACCACCAGGTCGAAGTAGCAGCGCTTCTCCTGCTCGTCGACGTAGAACCCATGGGCCGACAGGATGGAGGGGTCCTCGGCCACCGTCTTGCGCAGCAGGGCGCGCATGGGCTCGAATGCGTCGGTGGTGTTCTTCGCGTAGATGGCCACCGCCGCCAGGATGCCGAACTTCTCCTTCAGGCCCTCGGCTATGGCGCGCGTGATGCCGTGGATCTGCCGCGCGGTCAGATTGTCGGGCACCTCCACGGTAAGCAGCCCCAACGTCTCGCGGGGGCCGAAGTCGTCGAGCACCACGTCGTGGACGCCGAGCACAGGGGGAAAGCTGCGGGCGAAGTCCTCTATCTGGTCCACCAGCTTGCTGCTCTCTGGCAAGCCGATGATAGGGCCGAGCGCATCGCGCAGCACGTCCACGCCGGCCTTGCACACCACCAGCGATATGACCACGCCCACGATGCCGTCGATGTTGACGTCCCAAACGTTCTGCACGACGGCCACCACCAGCGTGCCCGCCGAAAGCACCGCGTCGTAGTTCGAATCGATGCCCGAGGCGATGAGCGCCTCGCTGTTCGTCCTCTCGCCGTAGCGCTTGAAGCAGATGCCCAGGACGATCTTGCCGATAATGGCCACCACGATGACCGCGATGGTGACGGCGGAGTAGCTGGGCTCACCCGGGTCGACGATCTTCACGACCGATTCACGCAGGGACACAAGGCCCGCCACCAGGATGACGACCGCGATCACCACCGAGGTCAGATACTCGATGCGCCCGTAGCCGAAGGGATGCTTGCGGTCCGGCTGGCGCAGCGAGAGCTTCGTGCCCACGATGGTGATGATGGACGAGAGCGCGTCAGTGGCGTTGTTGACGCCGTCGAGCACGATGGCGATGGAATGGGATGCGAAGCCCACCACCAGCTTGAAGGCCACCAGCACCATGTTGCCGGCGATGCCGATGAGGCTGCCCTTGACGATCTGCCGCTCCCTGTCCATGCTCCCACCTCCCAACGAATCACCCGGGCGCGCCGATGCGCCGCCCTGCCGCCTTCAGCTCGATTATAGCCACGAGGGCGCCGCCGTAGGTTCAAGGTTCGTTTCCCTTCCGTTGCGCTTCGGCAACCAAGCCTCCGCAGCGCCGCCCGGCACAGGCCACCGAACCGCCAGAAACAGCCGCGCTTCCCGCCACCCGCAACAGACACCGAGCGAAGTGCCAGCTCAACACCGTGTCAAAACATTTCGGCAGCGACTTTTCCACTATCGCGACCACCGCCAGCCCCAAGCGATGGTAGGATTGCGCCGAAAGAGCGGCCCGGATCGCCCGGCCGCAGCACGAGACGAGCACCGGAGGACCGATGGAGGTTTCCAAACAGATACGGCTGAAGCGGACGGCGAAGCAGCTCTCGCAAGACCAGCTGGCCGAGGCGATCTACGCATCTCGGCAAACCATCTCGAACTGGGAGACGGGCAAGACCTACCCCGACGTGCAGAGCCTCATCCTGCTGAGCGAGGCGCTGGGCACCACGGTGGAAGAGCTCGTGCAGGGAGACATGGCCGAAATGCGAGCCTCCGCCCTCGCCGACTCCCGGGCTATGAACATCTACGCCTGGGTCATGGCGGGAGGCGTCGCGCTGGGAGCGCTGTTCGCCTTAGGCCTATCCCTTGCATGGCAAGAGCCCTCGGGCATCGGCCGCATGAGCATGGGCAACATCGCCGCCGTGGCCGTCTTCGTACCGCTCTACGCCGCAAGCCTGGGTGCCGCCTGCGCCATCGAGCGCATAAAACGCCGCAACAACGTGGTCACCTACCGCGAGATCAGCGAGTTCATGGAAGGCAGGACCGGCTCGCAGATCGAGCGCCGCTCCACCGACTTCTCGCGCAAGCACCCTTGGGCCGACATGGCCCTCAAAGCCACCGTGTCGGCAGGCATCGCGCTCGCGTTCTTCCTGGTAGCCGATGCGGTCGTGCAGCATCTCGGTTAACGGCCGCCGCATGGCGCATTCCCACCGCTAGGAAACGAACCGGCAGCCCCGCGCCGAAAGGGCTATGATGACCTTGCGCACGAAGCGCCCGCCGCGAACCGGGAGAGACGCCATGACCGACCTTCGCCCCCGCACCCGAAACAGCGTCCTCGGCCTCTTGGCCGCGCTCGTCCTATGCCTGGGCATCGGATTCGGCACCGCCGGCATCCCCCAGGCGGACAGCCCCGACCAAGGCGGCACCAGCGCGAGCATAGGCGGCGAGAACCAGCCGCAGCTTGCCTTCCGCAGCGCCTCGAAGCTGCAGGACCACTTCGAGAAGCACGGCGCCGAGGTGGGATGTTCCACCGCCGAGGAGTACCTGGCAGCCGCGAACGACCTGGTGGCGAACGAGCAGGCCCTCAGTAAGACCCAGGCAGACGGCGACACCGCCTACTTCCTGGAGCGCACCGGGGAGTTCGCCGTGGTGTCCCCCGACGGACACCTGCGCACCTACTACCTCGCCGACCGCGACTACTTCGACCGCCAGTAATGGCGTCAAAAGGACATCGCCTGCCGGGCGCAAATCGATACGTCGGACAAGCTAGCTCCCTAGGGCAGGCTCTTCTCCGCTTCGGGGTTCTCGTTGGCGCCCATGTCCTCGGGGATGGTCTGCTCGTCGAACTGCACCTGGGCCCGGCGCTCGGCCGCCGACGGCGTCATCCAGTCCCCCAGCGCCATCATGCCGAAGATGAGCGCCGCCACAGCTACGGCGGCCAGCAGCAGCCAGATGAGCCCGGGGTGCTTGCCGGTGCTGCCCTTCGGGCCGCCGCTGTCCACCTCGAACTCCTGCATGGCGGGAAACTCCGGATTGCTTGCCGACGACTCCAGCACGTCGGGTTGTTCGGCGGCTAAAGGGTCGCGTTCGGCGAAGCTCTCCTTCGCTTCGCGTTCCCGCCGCGACTCCTGCTTGCCCTCGGTCATGGCCGCACCGTCCTTTCCTACGCGGACCGCCGAGTCTTGGGCCCGCTCCCTGTACTGCGCTCATCATAGACCCGCGCCGTCCGTCGGAGCCGTATCGTCAGCCAAGCGCAACCTTGGCAGCCGCTGCGGGTCAACGCCTTCGCAACGCGCCGACCCAGGCCTTTCGCCCCGCGAGCGCTTTGCTATACTCGAACAAGCCGCGGGCTGCGATTTCGCAGTCCGAACACCCGCTACAGCCAGGAGCCGCCGTGAGCAAGCGCGCCGAAACCGAGGCAGACGGGACGCCCGCTGCCGCAAAGCCCTCGCAGGCGCCCGTCGCGGCGCTTCCGTCCGCAGCAGCCGCCCCTGCCGACAAGCAGCCGGCCCGCAAGGCGGGCAAACACGCACCCAACATAGTGGACTACGTGCAGACCGAGTTCGCCACGTTCGGCCAGAAGCCCTTCTCCGACGTTGACAGCCTGGTGCTGTCCGTCCTCTCCTACTTCCACCTGCCGAAACGCCTCGCTCGGACCAACAGCTGGGAGGGCGTGCGCCTGGTGGAGCTTTACCGGGCCGACTGCTTCGAAGACATGTACGGCATGCTGTGGGACCCCGACTCCAGCGCCCGCCTGCTGGCCGCCCTGGCCGCCAGCCCGCGCTTCCGCGACGTGCGCGCCATGGGCTACCGCGTGCGCAACGACCCGGCCCAGGAGAAGCAGTTCGGCGCGCTTACCCTGCAGCTTTCCGACGAGGAGGCATTCGTGGCGTTTCGCGGCACCGACAACACCATCCTGGGGTGGAAGGAGGACTTCAACATGGCCTTCCGCTACCCGGTGCCCTCCCAGGAAGAGGCCTGCCGCTACCTCGAGGAAGCCGCGGGGCACGCGCGCGGGCGCCTGATGCTGGGCGGCCACTCCAAGGGCGGTAACCTCGCCGTCTACGCCGCCTTCTCCTGCAGCGAGCCCGTGCGCGCCCGGATCGAGCGCGTGTTCTCCCACGACGGACCCGGCTTTCCCGAATCCGTCTTCCAGAACGGCTCGATCGAGCGCGTGCGCGACCGAGTGCGCAAGACGCTGCCCCAGTCGTCCATCGTGGGCATGTTGCTCGAGCATCAGGAGGACTACCAGGTGATCCGCAGCTCCACCTTCAGCGCCTTCCAGCATGACCCCTACTCCTGGGTGGTCGAAGACGGCGCCTTCGTGGCGGAAGGCTCGCTCACCCCGGCGGCGAAGTACCTGGACCTCACGCTCAACGAATGGGTGCAGTCGCTTTCCGCCCGGGACCGCGAGCAGGTGGTCGACTCGGTCTACGCCCTGGTGGAATCTGCCGGCCAGACCACCATGGCTGGCATGCGGGACAACTGGCAGAAGGCCGTGCCCGAGATCATCTCAAACGCCATCCGCATGGACGACGAGTCGCGCGCGCTCATCCTGCAGGCGGTGAAGGAGCTCATAGTGCTGGGAGGCAAGAAAGTGCCCGAGATGTTCGCGCGCAAAGCAGTCTCGGACAGCAGCGAGTAGAGGGCTAGCGGCCTTCCGAAGAGGGCCGCCTCCCGTTCGTACCGGATGCTCCCGGCGTTTACGCCGCCCGGAGGTCCAGCAGCTGCTCGTAGATCGCCTCCAGCTCGTCGGCGCTCATGAGCACGGGCACCGGGTAGAGCGGGTTTGCCTCGGCTGCGGCGATGCGCGCGAGCTTCGGGATGTCCTCGCGGCGAAGCTCGGGGAAGGTGTCCCCTATGGCGAAACGGTGCTTCATAGCGTCGATGGCGTCGACGAAGGCCCGGGCTGCGAACTCGTCGCCATCGCGCTGTGTCGCCACGCCCGCCGCCCGCGCAAGATCGGCCAGGGGCTTCTCGACCGCCTTGCCGTAGCGGCGCAGCATAAGCGGCAGGATGACCGCGTTGGCGTAGCCGTGGGGCACGTTGTAGGCGCCGCCCAGGGAATGGGCCACGGCATGGACGTATCCCACATAGGACTTCGTGAAGGCGCAGCCGGCCTTGAACGACGCGACCAGCATGTTACGCCTGGCCTGCTCGTTCAATCCGTCGCGATAGGCCGTATCCAGATTCTCGAAGATGAGCCGCACGGCCTCCAGTGCATCAGCGCGAGTGTCCTTGGTGGTGGAGCGGCCCACGTAGGCCTCCACCGCGTGGGTAAGCGCGTCCATGCCCGTGGAGGCGGTAAGCGCCGGCGGCAGGCTCAAGGTGACGGCCGGGTCCAGCACCGCGTAGCGCGGGATGAGCGGGAAGTCGTTGATAGCGTACTTGTGGCGCGTTTCGGCGTCGGTGATGACCGCGGCCAGCGTGGTTTCGCTGCCGGTGCCGGCGGTGGTGGGCACCGCCATGAGCAGCGGCAGGCGGCAGTGCACCCGCAGGATGCCCTTCACCTGCCCCAGCGTCTTCTTCGGCTTGGCCGCGCGCTCGGCCCGCCCTGGGATTTCGCCGGCAATACGTCGAACTCCCCTTCTAGAACATCTTCCATCTTCGGCCTTTCTCCTTATATTGTTGAGCTGTCAACAATATAAGGAACATGACCAAACCGATAAAGAATGGGCGGCAAAGAACACAAGCCGAGCATGGCCGCAACATGCAACGAAAAAGCCCGGCGGGCTATCCGTCGGGCTGTCTTCTCGTGGTGCTCCGTCGGCGACTCGAACGCCGGACCTTGGGATTAAGAGTCCCCTGCTTTTTTAGCGAGAATTGCTCGTATCACCAGGTAGAAGCAGATTCACGTTATTTCGGACAGAGTCCAAATTCGGGAATTTTCGGGAAACCCGGGTCGGATGCCGGGTCGTAGCCGCTCGTTGACGTCAAACGCGCCATGATAATCGCCGCGCTCTCGTCCTTCGCTGGTATCGCATGGGCGTACATGTCCAACGTCGTCGAACCCTGCGCATGGCCGTGGCGGTTCTGCACCGTCACCAGATCCTCCCCCTCGGCCAAGAGCAGCGTCACGGAGGTATGGCGCAGCTCGTGCAGCCTGAGACCCTCGTACCTCCAACCCTTTTCGGGCTTCTGACCCGCATAATCGACCACGGGATCTCCTTCCGCATCGAAGAACTGGCCGAACCCGTAGAGGGCGCACCATCTCTCGAACCAATGCGTCATCGTGGTTGGGCCCACCCTCGTCCCCTTCGACGTGGTAAACACGGGGGTCCTCTCGGTCTGCCTTATCCCGAGGGAGAACAGCATCCGACGCTGCGCTCGGCGCCAGGCACTGAGCAGGTCCACGACGTCCTGCTCCACCCTTATCCTGCGCTCGCTCTTCGGCGTCTTCGTCGGGCCGCGCACACCGCCCTCGTCGACAGAGAAGAAGACGGCCAGCTCCAACCGGTCGAACAGCACGTCCTCCCAGTTCAGGGCCAGGGCCTCTCCGCGCCGTATGCCCGTCTTCGCAATCAGACGGGCGCAGACGACCTTCGCATTGGCGCCGTCGCACATCGAGAGGATGTAGCAGAGCCTCACGAGCGCGTCGCGCGACAGACTGTGCCTCCTGCTCGCCGTCGAGACCCTGTCCGGCACGATCTTGCTCTGCCTCGTGACGGGGTTCGACTCGCAAAGGCGCAGCTCGATTGCATCTTCGAAAGCAGCCTTCAGGAACTTCCGGACGCGGATGCAGCGATCGACCGACTTTCCCGCTTGCAGCAGCTCCCCGATAAGGGCGCACACGTCCGCGGGGACGACGTCCGCAACGGGCTTGTCCGGCATACGGTCGAGCAGATCCTGGGCGAAAAGCCGCTCATGGCGCAGCGTGTCGCGCGCGAGGCCCTTCATGGCCGCCCTAGCAGCGGTGTTCTCCCTGATGAAGTCATGCAGCCCCTTGTCTAGGCGCTCGACGCGGGCTTCAGGACGGCTGCAGGCCCCAAGCTCCGCGGCAACATCGGCGGCCAGGGCGAGGGCATGCTCCCTGCTTCCGGCAACGCGCCTTACCGATTGACCGTACCTCGCTCTGCCCTGCTTCGATTCGTCGGTGTAGTTCACCGTTACGAGCCAGACCCCCTCGCCGCAAGGCTCGACACGTGTTTTCCCTATCCTAATCATCACGCTCGCCTCCCTTCGTATCGGGTGCCAGCGCCATTGTCCCCTGCCCGACCGCCGTCAAGCATAACTCGTACATATGTTTCATTACCAATACCCCGAAACGCGGCGATTCGGTGCTATTTTCAAGCCGCTGGCATTTTTCCCATTTTTCGCAAATCCATCGTTTGCACACATTTCGGCGCACTTTTGTCACGCGGCCGTTATCGCGACGCCGAAGGTCGCAGGGAAAGCTCCACGCGGAAGGGGACGTATGGAGGGCAGGCCGAACGCAGGCGGAAGAGCCGATGTTTCCCCAGGTCGCGCAAGTGGTAACGTTTTGTCTCGTCACACTTTGCTACCACTAATAACTAATTGGGGTTTAGGGGTATAAGATCCTTGGATAGGGCCAGCGGCGAGGGTTCGGGAAACAAGGCGAGGCTCATCGCAGGGGCTGCCGAAGAATCTCTGCGGCGGGCCATGCGGCGGGACGATACCGTCCCAGGCATTTTCGGGCTCCCTGAGCCCCCGCTTGCCCGTCAGTGGACTCGGATGCGCGGCGGGGCGACACCGGCCCTCTGAAAGGCTCTCGTCGCCCCGGCGGGAGCGAGCCGGGGACGGGACGGTTGAGGGCGAACCGCGCGTCGAGGATGGCGCATCGTGCCCCGCTGTCCTCCCCCGGGCTTCTCGAAGGGGGTCGCCGACCGGGCGCCCGAAATTGACGGGCGCCGTCAAGGAATCTTCTGTCGGGGCCTTGCGCGGCGGGCGCAGCCATTGTAGATTGTCGTTAAGCAGCAATTACTATTGCTAAACAATAATCGCAATTGTTTAGCAAAAATCAACAGCCGAAAGGAGACCTCACATGATCGTGGCAATCTCGAACATCAAAGGAGGTGTGGGGAAGACGACCACGGCGATGGGCCTCGCCACCGCGGCGGCCCGCCGCGGGCTTGCCTCGTCCGTCGTCGACATCGACCCGTCCGCCTCGTCCTCCGCCTGGGCGGCCGAGGCGGACGGAGACGGGAACCCGCTCCCCTTCAGCGTGACCCCCGGAAACACGGTCACGCTGAAGTCCCTGGCCCCGAAAGAGGACGAGTGGGTGTTCATCGACTGCCCGCCCGGCGGCGGCACGGCCGTAGCGGCCGGCGGCGCGGCCGTAGCGGCCGCCGACTTCGTCGTGGTGCCCTCGCAGGCCACCTCGGCGGACGTGCGGGAGGCATTCCAGCTAAAGGAGGTGCTCGAGATGAGCGGGAAGCCCTACGCGATAGTCATCACTCGCGCCGTGCCCGCCGAGATCGGGCACAGGGAGACGATGGCCATACTCGAGGAGAGCGACGCCTCCTACTTCGAGACCGTCATCCCCCAGCGGGCGGGCATCAAGCGGGCCTGGGGGTGCAACTTCGGAGCCGACCTCTACGGCTACGACGCGCTCTTCGAGGAGCTGGAAGGGGCGGTGGGCTGATGGCCGTCAAGAAGCCGGCGGTCCGCGCGCCCAAGCCCCGCGCGCAGGAGGAGATACCGCAGACTATAATGGGGAACAATGCGGAGGTCGCCGCGCCGAGGAAGCCCGGCCGGAAGCCCGTGGGCGATGGTCCGGCCGAGACGATCGCGATAACGCTTCCCAGCGAGCTGAAGAGGCAGCTCCAAGACGAGGCGGCGCGCCAGGACCGCAGCGCCGCCGCCGTCGTCCGACAGGCCCTGAGGCTCTATTTCAGCGAAACTGACCGGGCATAGCCCGACGGAGAGCACCCCCTCGCGCAGCGCCGAGGGGGTGCTCTCGCATCCGGGCCGACCGCGGACGAGCGAGGGCGGCCGAAAACAACTAAGAACAATCGATAACAATCGGAAACGATTAAAAACAATCGAAAACAATTGAATTGACTGGAAGCACCCGGCGGGGACCTGCGCGGCCCTCCTGCGGCGCGCATGCTCGCGCGGCGGGGACGGGCGTCAAGGGCGGGCAAAACCTTCGCCTGCGGCGAAGCTCCACGGCCCTCCGGGTTTGCCGCTCCAACCCTTGACCCCTCCCCTCCTCCGCGCATCGAGCACGCCATCAGGAGGGGCCTCGACGGGAGGTCCCGCGAGGAAAAGGAGCCGGCATGGCCTACGAGACCCCCTGCAAAGCCATCGAGGGCCCGAGGACCGTCGTGGAACGGGACTCGCCCTTTTTCCCGGATGCCCTGAGGGTAATCCGGCGGCCCCCCGTTGCCCTGTACGTCCTGGGCGACCCGGCCGCGCTGAAGGAAGGGCTCGCGGTGGTTGGCGCCCGCAGGGCAACCCCCTACGGCATCGGGTGCGCGCGCAGAATCGCGGCATGCGCGGCCGGCAAGGGCGTGACCGTGATCTCCGGGGGAGCCCGGGGATGCGATACGGCCGCGCACGAAGGCGCCCTCGCGGCGGGCGGCGTGACGGTCGCCTTCCTAGGAGGAGGATGCGACCGTGTCTACCCGCCGGAGAACCGGGAGCTCTTCCAAAGGATCGTGGATGCAGGAGGCGCACTGGTGTCCGAGGAGTCATGGGAGACGCAGCCGACGCCCCGCATGTTCAGGGAGAGGCTGCGCCTGACGGCCGCCCTCGCCAAGGCAACCCTCGTCGTGGAGTCTGCGGCCGCGTCGGGCACGCTCGCCACGGCCGCGGCGGCGCTGGCGGCCGGGAGGAGCGTCTGGGCGGTCCCGGGCGCCGTCACGTCGCCGACGTCCGCAGGCAGCAACCAGCTCATCCGCAGGGGGGCGGTGCCCATTGTGGACAGGGACTCCCTGGAGGACGAGCTCTTCGCGCTCTTCGGCTGCCTGAGGACACCTCCGTCGCCGTAAACGGGCGATCGCCGACAATCGCAAGCGATCGAGAACGGCTGAAAACAATCAAGAACAGCCGAGAACAATCGATAACAATTAAAAACAATCGAAAACAATTGAATTGATTGGAAGCACCCGGCGGGGACCTGCGCGGCCCTCCTGCGGCGCGCATGCTCGCGCGGCGGGGACGGGCGTCAAGGGCGGGCAAAACCTTCGCCTGCGGCGAAGCTCCACGGCCCTCCGGGTTTGCCGCTCCAACCCTTGACCCCTCCCCTCCTCCGCGCATCGAGCACGCCATCAGGAGGGGCCTCGACGGGAGGTCCCGCAAGAGAAAGGTGCTTCCGATGACCACCGATTCCTTCCGCTCCGCGCGCCTGGCCGACATCTACCGCCACGCCGCGACCTCCGAGCTCGCGGCAGAGCTCGGCTACCGCGAGGCCGGCAAGGGCAAGGAGGCCGCGCGCTTGGCCGCCGAGATCCGAGCCGTCCTCGACTACCGCCTCGCACGCAGCGCGTTCGCCCTCTAGGAAAGGATAAAGAGATGGGAGTCTACAGCAGCGTCGCCATAGCCTCCACCAAGGAAGGCTACGAGCGGATAATCGCGCGGGCCGCAGAGCTGGCAGCCATGCGCGGCGTCAAGCACCCCCTCGTCGGAAAGGACCCCGACGGGTTGGAGTACGGCTTCGAGGTGTTCGAGGAGCGCGGCGGGTGCGTCGCCTTCGGATGGAAGTGCGTGAAGTTCGCCGGATACGAAGGCTGGGGGGACGTGATGGCCGTCCGCGACGCGATAAAGGACGCACGCGGCGAGGGCTACCCCGTCGAGGTTGCGATCGCGGTCGACGAGACCGGGTACTCGGAAAAGCCGGAGTACGAGGAGGCGCTGGCGCTCCACGTCGACGTCAGCCTCGAAACGGTTATCTACTGACAGCGCGCCCGCAGAGCGGAGAAAGGAGACGCCATGAACGCGACCGAGCCCGCCGCCGGGAGGCGGCGGGAGAGCCGCCCGGCCCTCGTCGACGAGGGAACCGTGCGCCTGGAGAACGACATGCACGCGTCGAGCGGCCGCCGCTGGCGCGCGGCCGTGCTGGCTGCGTCGGAGCCGCAGGAGGGGGTCGTCGTCCTCGCCCACGCGAAGGCGGACTCCTACGGCCACCCCAACCGAAACACGACTACGGCGAGCTACGAGCTCGCGCACGGCGCCTGGGACTGCCAGATGGGCGACAGGACGCCCGGCTCGATCGGCATCGACTGGGAGGCCGTGCGCTCCGTCGCAGGCGCGACGTACCCCGTGAGGGGGCTTCTGAGCGAGCTCGGGTTCGTGTTCGACGCGCGCACGAAGACATGGGTCCGGCCCGGGGCATGACGGCGCCGGGCTGCAGGGCTCCGCAGGCGCCCGGCTGGGCTGCCTGCGAAAGAGGAGGGGGCGCATCCTTGGCCGCGATCCCTCCGACAGGCCCCACGGTCGCCCGAGGGGCGGGAAGGCGCAAGGGCCGCGAAAACCTCCGCCTGCCGGCGGAGCTCCACGCCCTCCGGGTTTCGCTTTTCACCCCTTGCGCCCCCCACGCCCCGCAGGCGGCGCAGGCCGTGTCGTCAGGGAACGCGGCACGGGGCCGCGCCCCGAACCGAACAGGAGGTGCCGAAATGGCAAACACGCTCATGGACCGTCTCGCCGAGGCGGGGGTCCCGCTGTCAGACATGGACCACCACGAATCGGACCTGTACGTCTTCGTTACGCCCCGGACGACCGAGGTCGTCGAGGCATGGTGCGAGGAGCTCGGCTCGAGCCGGCTAACCGCCGCCCCGACCTTCATCGACCAGGTGACGGGCCGGCTGATGTACGACTGCGCCTTCGCCTACGATCCGGCCTGGAGGCCCGAGGCGGCCGGAGCCGGAGAGGGGGGACGCCGTGCTTAAGCATCAGGTTATCGCCGTGTTCGGGCGCGACGCGCTGCTCATGCGCGACACGGCGTACGGCAAGGAGTACATCGCCGCGCACGGCTACGACAGGGAGTCGGGCACGTGGCTGCAGGGGTCGTACACGCCCGACCTCTCCGAGGCGCTCGCCAAGGCGAGCTCCAGCCTCGGGAAGGATGGGCGCCCCGAGAGGCCGCTCGTGCTCTCCCCCGCGCAGTGCGCATCCTTCGAGAGCGCGATCGACGAGATGGAGGCGATCTACTCCGGGGCGGCGGGATGTGACACCTGGGACGGCGACGAGATCGCCGCCGGCGTCGCCCGCGAGCTCGGCAAGCTCATCAAGGGCCGCTGAGGCGGGAAGGAGGGGGCGCATCCTTGGCCGCGCTCCCTCCGACAGGCCCCACGGTCGCCCGAGGGGGCGGGAAGGCGCAAGGGCCGCGAAAACCTCCGCCTGCCGGCGGAGCTCCACGCCCTCCGGGTTTCGCTTTTCACCCCTTGCGCCCCCCACGCCCCGCAGGCGGCGCAGGCCGTGTCGTCAGGGAACGCGGCAAGGGGCCGCGTCCCGATCTGAACAGGAGGAAAGACCATGTCCATCAACAAGGTAATCGTATCCGGCCGTCTCACCCGCGACCCCGAGCTGCGCTCTACCGCGGGCGGCACCCAGGTGCTGAGCCTGTCGGTGGCGGTGAACGACCGCCGCAAGAACCCCCAGTCCGGCGAGTGGGAGGACTACCCCAACTTCGTGGACTGCAAGATGTTCGGCACCCGCGCGGAAAGCGTCTCCCGCTTCCTGTCGAAGGGCCAGAAGGCCTGCATCGAGGGGAAGCTGCGCTACAGCAGCTGGGAGCGCGACGGGCAGAAGCACAGCAAGCTCGAGGTCGTCGTCGACGAAATCGAGCTGATGTCCTCTCCCGCAGCCGCTCCCGCCGAGGAGCCGGCGGCCGAACCGGAGTACGCCGACGAGGAGATCCCCTTCTAGGGGCATAGAGCATAACGCCCACCCGCGGCCGCAGGGACACCTCCCCCTGCGGCCTTTTTTTGCGCGATGCCGCAAGGCCCGCGCAGCCCACGAGGCCGCGCCCCTACCTCCGTCGAGCGCACTCTCGCACGGGACGCCTCCCGCCGCAAGGGCCGCGAAAACCTCCGCCTGCCGGCGGAGCTCCGAGCCCTCCGGGTTTCGCTTTGCCCCCTTGCGCCCGGTCCCCGCCCGTGCGGCGATCGCGCCGTCGATAGGGGCGCGGCCGCGGGGGCCGCCCCCGGATTTTAGGAGGTAGGAAATGGAAGCGATCCATCTCGTCTCGTACGGCAACGTCGAGCTCGTCGAAGGGAAATGGGTCGAGATCGAGCGCGTCCAGCTCGAGATCGAGGACGCCGAGAGCGCGGAGCGGGAGTACTCGAAGCTCGACCCTGTGGCCGACTACCGCAACGTCGCGAGCTTGTGCTCGCCCGCGTCGGCCATGGACGGCCACGGCTACTACAAGCAGCACGCCGTGCTCGAGGACGGCCGCGTCAGGGTCCTCGCCTACTCCAGATGGGACTCCGACCTCGAGAAGGGCTCCCGCGAAGGCGCCTACGGCCCGGCCTCGGTCTTCGTCGCAGAGTACGGCGTGGCGATAAGGATCGAGGAGGGCAGCGGCGACAACCTGCTCGAAGAGGACATCGCCGCCGGCTACGTCGACTACATCTACTACGACGTGTTCGACGCGCTCGACAGCCTGTTCGACGGGGGGATGATCCTGCTGGGCCGCCCCTTCCGCGAGATCTACCGGGCGACCGCCGACTGCGTGCCCGACGTCCTCGCCCACCACTACGGCCGGAAAGACCTCGGCTACGTCGCCCTGCGCTTCTAGGGGGCCGCCGTGAAGACCTACTACAGGATCCCCTACGGCGGCAACGCCTCGATCGAGGTCCGCAGGGACGGCGCGGCCGTCCTGCGGATGTACTGCGGGCACAAGACGGAGGTCAGAAGGTGCGCATCGGAGACGAGCGCCAAGCGCACCCTGTCGAGATGGACCGACGGGCTCTACAAGCGCGTCGGCTAGCGCCGCGCGGAGCGGAAGGAGAAGACCATGGAGACCATGCCGAAGCGAATCACCAAGGCGGCGTTCAAAAGGGCCCTCGTCGGGAGGGAGAGCCTGTTCCTCTGCGGCGGGGCGCCGGCGCTGCTCGGCGTCGACCAGGTGGAGCGCGCCCATTCCGAGGGCCTTACCCTCCAGGGCGAGGCCAGAATCGGGCGACCCACCTCGCGGGGGATCTCGTTCGTCAGGGAAGACGGCACGAGCTCGTTCCTGGGGATCGGGAAGCGGGACGACTGCTACGTCTACGAGCTCGAGGGCGGCTGCGTCTACTGCTGCGCCGAGACGTTCGAGACCTTCCGGGGCGAGACGAAGGTCAGCGCCTGCTACTACTACCTGCCGAACCGATAGGGAGGGCATCCCCCTCCCTCGGCGGCACGGCGCACCGTCGCACGGGGCGGCGGCAGGCGCAAGGGACGCGAAAACCTCCGCCTGCCGGCGGAGCTCCGAGCCCTCCGGGTTTCGCTTTTCACCCCTTGCGCCTGCCGCCGCCGCGCGCAAACGATGCCGCGCAGCCGAGGAAGGGGCGCAAGCCCCCCGGGAAACAGGAGGAAGAACATGAACGAAGTCAAATTCAGCAAGGAAGCGGCAGTGGAGACGGCCGCGCAGTTCCTCGAGCGCCAAGGCTACGACCTGCTCGAAACGGGCTGGGCCGAGCGCGGCGGCGAGGCGGACATCGTCGCCGTGGACGACGGCGCGGTCGCCTTCGTCATCGTCCGCTTCGACGTCGCGGAGCACATGCCGCCGCACAGGGCGAAGGAGGGCATCTCCGCCGCCGAGCGCAGGCGCATGGAAAGCGCCGCCACGGCCTACATCCGGGAGAACGCGTCGCGCAGCACCGCCTTCAGATTCGACGTCGTGCGCATCACCGCCGTCGGTCCCGACCAGGCTTTCATCAGGCATGTGAAAGCTGTCGAGGACGATCCGTTCGAGACGTTCGTGGACGCCGTCGCCGGGGACGACGCCGAGGCCCGAAAGCGCCTGATGGGCCTCGGCGACGGGCGGGCCCAGGACTACGTCCGCGCGCTCGTCGCCGCCGACATCCGCGCCCAGGCCGCCTAGGCGGCAGAGACAGAAAGGACAAGACCATGGAGGAGACCGAGTACGACCTGATGCCGATCGCCGTGTCGTGGGAGGACGAGGCGCGCGCTGCGGCCTTCGCCCTCTTGCGCAGCGTGCCGCCCGAGAAGCGCCCAGACCTGGACGAGCTGGCGGTGTTCCTGCACAAATGGAAGCCGGGGCTCGCGACGTCGCTCTGCGTCAAGGTCGCCGCCGAGGCGCTCGAACGGCTCGATTAGCCGGACAGGCGAGGGCGAGGGGGGCTGCGGCCCTCCCCTTCCCCTGCCGGGCGAATGCTCGCACGGGGCCAGCACCGGCGCAAGGGCCGCGAAAAACCCGCGCCTGCGGCGCAGGTTCGAGCCCCGAGGGGTTTCGCTTCGCCCCCTTGCCCCTGCGGCGGCCCCGTGCGGCGATCGCACCGTCGGAAGGGACGGGGCGCAGGGCCCCGCCCGCTGAGAAGGAGGAAGATATGAAGGCGATACTGGTCCCCGTGGGGAACGACCCCCGCATCGTCGAGGTCGAAGGCTACAAGGACATCCAGCGCTACGTCGGAGGGAACATCGACGCAGCAGGGTGGATATTCGACAACTCGCCGGCGGTCTACGTCAACGACGAGGGCAAGCTCGGAAGGTTCCAGCCCAACCGCGCAGTCTACGCCCGCCCCGAGGACGAGGGCAAGATGACGTGGGACGGCGGGACTGTACGGAAGGGGCAGTGCCTCGACATCATATTCGGGGACTTCATCTGCATCGGCTTCGACCCCGAGACGGGCGAGGACCGCGACGTGTCCGAGGAGGAGATCGCGCGCGTGCGGGATGCGTTCGCCGGCCCGGGGTCGATCGACAGCGGGGTCATGGAGGTCATGGCGATAAGGTTCGCCGGCGCGCGGCGCTAGCCGGGCGTCGGGGAGAGGACAGGAGGCAGAGATGGGCAGGAACGACACCGAGCGCTGCGTCGAGTGCGCCTGGCTTCGCGAGGCGGCGGCAGGACCGTGGTGCGACGGCGAGCACATGTACGTCGACGCCGGGGAGCTGGACGGGCCGCCGCCCTGCGGAGGGCGCCGGTTCGCCCTCCCCGAGGAGGCGGGGGCGGCCGCTGGGAGGGACGTCCGGGCGGTATCCGTCGTGGAGGGCATCCGCCTGCGCGCCGGCAAGGCCGACGCCTCGCGAAGCCACGCGAGGGCGGCCATGCTTCGCGAGATCGCGGACGAGGTCGAGCTGGCGCTCGAGGAGGTCGCCCGCGAGGCGCGGGCGGATGCGGAGGGCGGGGTGCTGCCCTGGCCCCGGTACGAGGACGGGACGCCCCTATGCTTCGGGGACACGCCGCCCTGGCTAGACGGGGAGATCATCGGGGTCGAGGTCTGCGTGGGCGAGAGCCTCGACCCACAGTTCACGATCCTCGGCCCCGGATCGGAGGCGAGCTTCATGGGCTGGGAGAAGATAGCAAAGGCATAAGGCCCGGCAGGCGCCTCCCCGCCCGCCCGGAGCGGACCGTCGCACGGCGCGGGCGCGGGCGCAAGGGCCGGGGAAACCTCCCCTTCGGGAAGCTTTCCCCTTCTCCCCCCTTGACGCCGCCCGCCCGAACGCCGTGCACCAGTGCGCACCGTCGGCAGGGAGGCGGCAGCGGGCCGCCCCCGAGTGCACAGGAGGAAAGACATGGGAAACCGAGCGATAATCACCACCCCCGAGCGCGAGCTCGGCCTGTACCTGCACTGGAACGGCGGCCGCGACACGGTCGAACCGCTGCTCAAGTACTGCGAGCTCAAGGGCTACCGCTCTCCCAAGAGCGACCCCTCGTACGCCTTCGCGCGCATGACGCAGGTCATGGGCAACTTCTTCGGCGGAACGCTGTCCGTCGGGATCATGCCCTACACGACCGACGAGGCGATGGACCCGGGCGACAACGGCATCTACGTCATCGACGGCTGGGAGATCGCCGACCACCTTCGGACAGAATACGACGAGGACTGGAAGGCCGTCGGGATGCGCTCGCTCGAGCCTTGCGAGGAGTACGATGAGCACGAGTTCGATGACATGCTGCGGGCATTCGACGCCGCCATGCCCGCAGGAGAGCAGCTAGGGGACTACCTCTTCGCCGAGGAGGTCCCTATCGGGGAGGTCTCCGTCGGGGACATGGCCTACGTGGCCAAGTACGAGGCCGCGCCGACGCTCGTGGCGATAGCCGGCATCGGACGCGGCACCGTCCGAGGGCGGGACGTGACCGGCGTCCCCTTCGCAGATCTCTACGGCGGCGGCGGCGACAACCTCAACAACTACCTTGAAGGCCCGACCGTGCGAGTGCTGCGCTAGCCGGCGGAGGACGGGCCGGCTCGCCCGGAAAGAATCGTCGGACAAGGGAGGGGTTTCAGGCTCCTCCCTTTCAGCTGGGAAAGGACAAGGACATGGACGCAGCGGTTTGTTCGCAGAGGCATGGATTCGATGGCGAGCAGACGAGCAGGCCGCAACAGCCGGACTACGCGCCTGACACCCTCGCGCTCGCCGTCGCGGCGGCTGCGTCCTCCGGGCTCCTCATGGAGGGAGCCAGGCGCTACGCCGAGATGTACATGAGCATGCTAGGCGATTTCGCCGACGCCTGGGACGCCGCGGGCGGGCCGCGCTGGGACACCATGGCAGAGAGCGAGCAACTGGCCGCCGTCGCACGCGCCGCCCGTGACCACTTCAAGGCGGACCTGGACCTCGTCGCCGACGACTTCGGACGGAGAATGGCAGTATCCGCCGAAGAGACGGCAGGCAGCTGGTAAGAGGAGGGAAGAACCCGAGACGAGGAACCGTTGCCGTGCGCCGCCCCGGCGGCCGCTCCCCTACCTCCTCCGGGCGAATGCTCGCACGGGCCGGTGCCCGCGCAAGGGCCGCGAAAACCTCCGCCTGGCGGCGGAGCTCTGCGCCCTCCGGGTTTCGCTTTTCACCCCTTGCGCGGGCCCCTGCGGCTCCGTGCGGCGATCGCGCCGTCGATAGGGGCGCGGCCGAAGGGGCCGGCCCGGATCTTAGGAGGCAGACATGGAGACCAGCATGGACCTCGATGCGATCATCGAGAAGCAGGGATGGCCGGAGCGCGGCGTCGGGGAGCCGCTGGAGGATTACATGGGCAGGTGCTTCGTCCCCGTCCCGCGATACGACGACGACACTGTCGTGGAGCCCGGCAGCGTGAGCTGCTGGGGCACTGTCGAGTTCGTCGAAGTCGAGGTTAGCGACGGCGGTTGGGGCAACTGGATGCTGCACATCGCCGAAACCTCCACCGTGATCGACGGATCGCTGAACCAGCGCGTGCCGCGCGGCGTCCTGGTGGAGGGCGAGCCGGCGTCGGTCGGCGACGTATTGTGGAGCCGCGACCCCGAGACGCTGTACAGTGCCAAGATCGTCGGCATCGAAGAAGGCAAGCTGCGCATCCTGTGGGAGGACGGCCTGGCCGGCGTAGCAGACCCGAGCGAGCTGAGCTGGAAGAGCCCCGACAGCATGGAGCGAATCCGCGAGGACGCGCGGACGGACGGGTATGGGTACTGGGGATGCAAGTATCTATCGTGCATTAACTGCCCCACAAAGGTCGGCGGGAAAACCCCGGCCGAGCGGTACGGGGCCTCGGACTGTTGGGAAGCGCAGAAGCTCGACCTGATCTCCCGCACCGAGGAGGTGTGCGGGAGATGAGGTGCCTGGTAGCCTGCGAGGAGTCCCAGGCGGTAACGTCGCAGCTTCGCCGGGGGGGTCGAGGCTTACAGCTGCGACCTTCTCCCGTGCTCGGGGAACCACCCCGAATGGCACATCCAGGCCGACGCCCTGGAGGTCGCGAAGATGAGCTGGGACATGGTTCTTGCGTTCCCGCCGTGCACGCACCTCGCATCGTCCGGTGCGTCGTGGTTCCCCGAGAAGCAGCGGGACGGGCGGCAGCAGATGGGCATAGGGTTCTTCCTGGCGTTCACGGCGCTAGACCACGTGCCGATGGTGGCTATCGAGAACCCCGTGGGAATCATGTCGAACGTCTACCGCAAGCCAGACCAGATCATCAGCCCATGGCAGTTCGGCGACCCCTACGAGAAGAGGACGTGCCTGTGGCTTAAGGGTCTGCCGCCGCTCGTGCCGACGAACGCCGTCGAGCCGAACCCGCGCATCGTGTACGCGAGCGGCAAGACAGACCCCGACTGGCATGCAGAGACCAGGGGGCTTAAGGGCCACGCCAGGAGCGTGGCGAGGAGCAAGACGTTCCCGGGCATCGCCAAGGCCATGGCGGCGCAGTGGGGAAGATTGGAGGTGTGCGGGAGATGGGCATAGGTTGCGACTGGCGCTGCCCGTGGTGCGGCGAAGAGTGCGAAACCAACCCCGACTACTGGGATGGGGGCTATGGTGACGGGGAAGAAATCGAAATCGAGTGCGATTGCGGCCGCACGTACACGGTGAGGATGTCGCTGATCGTGCTCTTCGACGCCGAATCCCCCGAGCTGGCGGGGTGCGAGGGGCTCGACGGATGCGAATGCTGGCACGTCGACGGTTACTGCGACTTCTGGCGCACACGGCGCAAGTACCCGGACGCCGGGGCGATGCGCGGATGCCCGCAGAGGTACGACGAGGAGGACGAGGGAGGTGACTAACGAGACCCAGCGATAGCCGAGGGATGCGGCGGCGGCCCCTGCGGCCGCTCCCCTGCCTCCTCCGGGCGAATGCTCGCACGGGCCGGCGCCCGCGCAAGGGCCGCGAAAACCTCCGCCTGGCGGCGGAGCTCTGCGCCCTCCGGGTTTCGCTTCCCCCCTTGCGCGGCCTTCCCCGGGCCCGCGCGGCTTTCGCGCCGTCGGCAGGGGCGCGGCCGAAGGGGCCGCCCCGGATGATAGGAGGAAGCAATGAACGCAAAGGACATCGTCCGCGAGAACCGCAAGAAGGCGATCCGCAACATGGCGATGCGCAAGGTCGGGCGGGCTGCGGGCGAGCCCACCGACGAGGAGATCGCAAAAGCGACCTCGCTCTACAAATCCTGCATCCGCTGGGCGTACCGGAAGGTTGGCTTCATCGAGAGCGAGACCGAGTACAACTGCAACAGCCCGTGGCGCCTCCACGAGGAGGAGCTCATCGAGGCGGCGTTCGACCGCATCAATGAGCGGCTGCTCCAGTACCGCCTGCGCATGTACATCCCCCACCTCTGGGTAAGGCTCTGCGATTCGGACCACCCGACGCTCGCCGTCGAGACCGACGTGCAGCTGTACTACTTCGACTAGGGGGCGGCCATGAAGACCTACCCCGTGTCCGAGCTCGTCGCCCAGGCGGCGGCGAGCCTCGCCGAGGACGGCTACAGCCTCCTCATGGTGTCGGACAGCTTCTCCGACGGCTGCCCGATGATAGTCGCCGGAGACAGGCACGAGGCCGTGTTCGCCCCCGTGCGCATCTCGTCGGGCCGCGGCTTCTGCCGCAACACGGTCAACGCCCTCAACCGGCCGATCTGGCGGCGGTGCGCGAGGGAGTTCCTACGGGACGAGGGGATCGACGCCGCGAAGATCTCGTTCGTCAACATGTCCGCGCGGCACCTCTCGGGCGACGCCTACGCGCTGCGCCGCTCGTGGGCCTAGGAAGGGAGTCCGGCATGCAGCTGAGTTACCAGATAGCCTCGATGGAGGGCGCCTTCGACGTCCTCAACGAGCGCCTCTTCGGCGGGGAGCTCCCGCGCCCCGTCATCACCATATCCCCGAAGCCCGGCACGAACGGGCACTTCACGCCGTGGAAGTCCTGGGCCGACTCCGGCAGCGGGGAGCGCCGCGAGGAGATCAACCTCGCGGCCGACGCCATGGACCGCCCCGTCATCGACATCATGGCCACCCTCGTCCATGAGATGTGCCACCTCTACTGCCACATCCACGGCATCGCGGACACCTCCCGGGAGGGGCGCTACCACAACAAGAGGTTCGCCGAGGTCGGCCGGGCGCACGGGCTGCGTATCACGCAGGACCGGGTATACGGCTGGACTGTGACGAGGCCCGGGCCGGCGCTGCTGGAGCTCGACGGGGAGGGCTGCTTCGACGCCGTCCGCAACGACCTCGCCCGCCTCTCGGAATCCTGCGTCTCCCGAACGGTCGGTCGCGCGGCCGCCTCCGGCGGGGCGCCGAGGAAGCGCAAGTACCTCCGCTACTCGTGCCCGAGCTGCGGGGCGACGGTGCGCTCGAGCAAGCCCGTCAGGGTCTCCTGCGACGACTGCTGCTGCCCGATGGAGCCCGAGCCGTAGGCTCGTGGCCGGGCGGCGCCGCTATGCCAGGAACCGCCGCCGTGCGGCGGCGCAAGCCGATTCGCCATGCATGCATGCCGCGCCGCGCCCCCGCCTCCGGCGCGGCGCGCGGGATGCCCGGAAGGACAAGCTTGCGCGGGGCGGAACCCAGGCAAGCGGCAACGGCTCGAGCCTTCTCCCCGTCTTCGCCGAGCGTTTTTCCGCATCAAGCCCGAACGCTTCTTTGACGAAGCTCCGACACTTTTCGGACGAAGCCCGAACGCTTTTTTGACGGCCGTCGGACACTTTTCGTACCAAGTCCGAACATTTTTCGGACGAAGCTCCGACACTTTTTGGACGAAACTTGAACACTTTTCGTACCAAGCTCCGACATTTTTCGGACGAAGCCCGAACATTTTCTAGACGAAGTTCCGACACTTTTCGTACCAAGATCCGACGCTCGAAAACATCGCCCGAACCAGCACCCGCGAAACCCGACCCCCTCTGCTCCGCGGAGGGGGTCACGAGGGCCGCAACTTGTCCGACACGGACAAGTTGCCGACCCCCTGGCGGGGGTCGCTCGGATCCGCGGAAGCGCGGATCGGGAGGGGCCGTTTCGAGGGGGATTCCGACGCCCGACGGCGTCTCCCCCTCCCCTCGGCCGGTCCCTCCTGGGGCGCACTGCTGCGCCTTACCGGGCCCCGCACTGCTGCGGGGCGTGGCCTCCGCGCACTGCTGCGCGGAGAATCCGTTACGCCTTCGGCGGTGTTGCGCCGAGGCGCAATGTGCCCTTATAATCGGTTTCGTCGGTTGCGGGAGATTCCACCTCCCGAAGCCGAGCCAACGAATAGCAAACAGAAGAAGGAGAGACGATGCCTGCATCTGATGATGCCTTGGCGAATCGTTTCACGGTTCGCATCTCCAATGCCATCCAAAACCGGATAAAACTGAACGCCTGCGCCCTCGGACTATCCAAAGCCGACTACCTGCGCCGCCTCATCGCCGTGCCCATCGGCGAGCAGGAGGCGGCGGAAGAGCCCGTGCTGTCCGTCGACACGTCCGAGACCAACCCGGTCTACGGCGGGCTCGTCCTGTGCGGCTACGTCATGGACTTCGCCGCCAAGGCTCTCAACTCCGGGTGTAAGGCGCGCCGCTCCGACCCGGACGGCGCCGGGGAGCTCGTCCGCGAGGCGGCGGACCACCTCGGCACCGCGGCCCGCCTCGCGCCCGTACTGCGCAAGCAGCTGGACGGGATAGGGGCGCGCCGGAGGATTCACTTCATCGGAAACTACTACCTCCTGCTCGACCGCGCCCTCTCCCACTGGAGACAGCTATGCTACGCGTGCGCGGTCGCCCTCGACGAGCTGGCCGAGGACGGGCGGCTCTCCGGGCACGCCGAGAGCTTCTTCCGCGCCCGCGCCGCGCTCGGCGAGCTCAACGGCTTCCGCCTCTGGGCCGCCGGCGAGGTCGAGCGGTACTACCGCGAGGACCGCGCGGCCTACGGCAGCTGCGTGTCGGGGATCCCGCGCCTGGAAGGCGGCGCGCGATGACGATGCTCAAGCGCTGGGCCAAGCACCAGCCGTGCTCGGCCGCCAAGGGCGGCATCCAAGCTTACCTGGAGGTCCGCGACGGGCGGGAGCGCGTCGTGGCGAAGTTCACCCACGAGCTCGTAGGCGATACGGACCGCAGCGAGTGGGCCGTCGCCATGGACAGGACCCGCGCGGCCGCGGGGCACCACCGGCTCCCCGGCGACATGGAGGGCGAGGCGGTGCCGGGCAAGGACGGCAGGGCGCGCAGGCGCCGCAACGTCATGGCCCACCACTTCATGCTCTCCCCCGACCCGGGCTCGGGCTGCGGGCCGGAGGAGGTCATGGCCCTTGCGCAGCTGTGGGCCGGCAAGCACTTCGGGACGGGCGAGCTCATGGACTCCGAGCCCGGCGCCCTGGGCAACTACCAGTACGTCATAGAGCTGCACGACGACGGCACGAACGGCGTCGTGCACGCGCACATCGTAGTCAACAACACCGACGTGGACACGGGCCGAAGGCTCCACATCGACGACGAGGCCAACGACCGCCTCTGGGACTCCGCCCAGGACATCTCCCGCGAGCTGGGGATGCCCTACCGCGCGCACGCGA
The DNA here is from genome assembly GCA_910575165.1 of Eggerthellaceae bacterium. Classification (GTDB taxonomy): domain Bacteria; phylum Actinomycetota; class Coriobacteriia; order Coriobacteriales; family Eggerthellaceae; genus Xiamenia; species Xiamenia aquisgranensis. Next base: position 17,554 of record CAJTDS010000017.1, on the reverse strand, counting down.
AGGAGTGGAGGCGGGCCGAGTCGAAGGAGGCCCAGAGGCGCAAGCGCGAGCAGTCGCTCGGGCGCTACATGACGAAGGTCGAGCGCAGCATCGCCCGCGACGGGTCTTTCTCGTGGAAGGCCGCCATAGCCAACGGGGCCCGCTCGGCGAAGCTGCTCGCCCACGACGAGGATTCTTTCGTCTCCACGATGCGGCTGGCGGGCTTCGCCGTGGAGAGGGCGGCGGGAGGGGACTTCCTCTACCGCCACCCCTCCAGGCCCGACAGGTGGTGCTGCACCGGCTATCGCCTCGGCCGGGACTTCACCCGGGAGGCGGTGCTGCGCGCCGCCGACGACAACCGCCGCAGGGGCGACATGTCCGACGACGCCAACCGCGAGCGCGTGCTTGCCAAGGCGATCGCCGCGCTGGACGGCATCGCGGACCCCTCCAACGTCGCCGCCCGGACGGCCCACGGCACGGCCCTGGCCGACGCCGCCTTCGTGCTCCAGACCAACCGGGCCTTCGGGATAGGGTGCCCGGATCACTACGGCCAGGCGATCGCCAGGCTCGAGTCCGACGCGGCGGCGCTGGACGCGGCGGGGGGCCAGGGCGACCTGCTGCGGCGGAAGGCCGAGCAGCTGAGGCGCGCCCGCGACATCGCCGCGGAGGGCGACTACTTCGTCGGCGGGGCGGCTGCGGGGCCGTGGATGGCTCCGGCTAGGGCCGAGGCCGAGGCGCGCGCTGCGGCGTCGGCGGGCGGCTACCTCGGCCGCGGCGCGGCACCCAGCAGGGCGACAGATGAGAGGAAGCCCGACGGGGCGGTTCGCGACGAGGACGGGAGGTCGAGGTAGATGGCCAGCACGAAGCTGCGCATCACGTGGTCCGACGGCCGGGTCACCCATATCCAGGAGCCCGCGCTGGGCGGCGAGCTCTGCGAGTACGACATCGAGTACGGCCGGATCTCCGAGGGGCTGAGGCTGAGGCTCAAGCACCACGAGCGCTCGTCGTCGCCCGCCGAGGGCGGCGGGGCGAGCTACAGGCTCGCCTACGACGGATACGCCCTCATCGTGTCGGCATCCGAGATGGGCGACGTCGTGAGGATCGAGGAGGACGGCGTGGAGATGGTCGCGAGGTTCATGGGCGACCTGGTGGTCCTGCCGCTGCTGCGCGCGGCGGCGAGCATCTACGTGACCGAGGCGCCCGACAACTTCATCCTGTCCGTGGGGTCCCTCGACGCGGCGATCCGCTCCCGGGAGCCGGGCATCGACGACGAGGCGATCTGCTCGATGGCGGGGGTCACCCCGGGAATCCTCAGGGCGGGCCGCGTCGCGTGGGCGGACCACATGGCCGAGTCCGCAGGCGCCCTGCCGGGCGGCTGCGCACAGGGGGCGCCCTGCGACGCGGACGGGGTCATCGTCGAGGACTTCGGGGAGCTCGTCTCGTGAGCGGGCGCCGGGATCCCGGCCCCGGACGCCGGGCAAGGGGACCGGTCCCCTTGCATCCCCTCCTGCTGCCTTCCCACGCGCCCGTGGCCCGCGGGGCGGGCCATCCGGGAGGGGCGGGGCGCACCCGTGCGCTCGGGAGCCGGGCAGCCTCCCTCCTGCGCAGCGCCCCTCCCCGCCCGGACCCGAATCGCGGGCGGTGGAAAGCCCGGGAAGACCGGGGTCCGCCCAACCGGCCAGCTTCGGGCGACAGCTTCGCCCCGGATGCGGCCGAACGGCAAGGGCCGCCGGGGCTTTCCCCCTTGCCCCCCGTCCGCGCCCGGGGCGCGGTGGGCGCCGTCGCCCGGCCGGGGCGGACTCGAGAAAACCACGACAGAAAGGAAGCCGAGATGGCGAAGGAACTCACGATCGAACAGATGAAGCAGATGCAGGTTGAGGAGCAGGCGGCGTCGGTGCCGTCCGAATGCGCATGGGACTGCTGCCCGGAATGCGGCGGGCCCGTCGGCTTCTCGAAGGTAGCCGCCGTGGCCGCGGGCGGGACCGTCCGGGCATGGGTGTGCCCCTCGTGCGGCGCGGTCGGGGACGACGAGCTCTCCTACGGCAGCGCGGAGGCGAAGCGGACCTGGAGCGTCGGCTCCGCCAAGCCCTCCGACGGCCTCGTCGGGTCGTCCGTGGCGGCGCTCGCGGCGCTGCGCGAGCTCGTCGCGTGCGAGGGCGTCTACGCCGAGTACGAGCCGGGCATGTTCCCGGGGACGGCCGACGCGGCGGCGCTCGAAGGGGGACCCGATAGCCTCTAAGGGCGGCCGCAAGGCGAGGCGGGGCTACATGAGGCGGCGAGGGCCCGGCGAGCCCCGCGTCGGGACCTCTAAGAAGGGGCTTTCGGTCTACATCTTCAGGGAAGGAGAAAGGCATGCACAAGGACTTCGAGGTCGTGGCGGACCCGTTCGGCGAGGAGGCCGTGACAGAACCCATGACCGGTCTGTACTGGAACCCGCAGAACCCCCGCGGCTATCAGGCGCAGTGGAACCGCGGCGTGGAGCCGGAGCGCATTGCTCTCACCTCTTACGGAGCGTTCGGGAGCAACTACCCGGGCAACGTCGCGGCCGCTGAGCGCTGGTGTGATCGCGCCAGGGCCTACTGGGAGCAGGAGCACGCTGACACGAAGAAAGACACGGAAGGAGAAGCGATGAGCAAGGAGAACATCGAGCAGATCGAGGTCGAGGAGCAGTCGGCGGCCGCGGCGTCCGAGCGCGCACGGGACTGCTGCCCGGAATGCGACGGACCCGTCGGCTTCTCGAAGGTTGCGGTGGCGCTCGAAGGGACGCCCGATGGCCTCTAAGGGCGGCCGCAAGGCCAGGCGGACGGAGGTGACCCTGGACGGCTTCGAGCCGGCTGAGGCCCCTGCGCGGAAGCCGCGGGAGAGATCCGTCATCGACGACTTCCTCCTCACCGGGGAGGAGTGCATGTCCATGACGCTGCCGACCGAGGCCGAGGCCGCGAGCGTTGCGAGGAGCCTACACTCGCTGAGGCGGGGCTACATGAGCCGGCGCGGTCCCGGCGAGCCCCGCGTCGGGACCTCCAAGAAGGGGCTTTCGGTCTACATCTTCAGGGAAGGAGACTCGCATGATCGATAGCGGATGGGCGGCCGAGATGCCCAGCTTCAGGAGCGAGGGGCTCGGCCGGGGACCGTGGATCGACACGTCCGGCGCGGCGCCGCACGGCAGCGCCAAGATGGCCCGGAGGGGATGCTGCTGCAACGAGTGCAGCGCGTTCAGGGCGAGGATGCGGGCGGCCCGCATGAGGGCCGCCACGGCGGAGCTCCGCCGCCTTCAGGCGGGCGGATGCGAGCACCGCTCGGAGAAGCTATCACGGTAAGCCGATCCTGTCACGATACCGCAATGCGATGTCACGATACCCATCGCATCCAGTTTCGCACCAGGCACAACGAGAAAGGAGTGCGATGGTCGGCAAAACGGTCTGGGACGAGCCGAGGACAAAGACCCTCGACGAAATCTGCGCCGACATGTCCTCGGGCGCGAGCGATGTCGGCGCCGAGTACGCGCTCGGACACATCAACGGCCTGCGCGACTGCGGGGCGCTCGGCGAGGAGGAGGCGTGCCTCTGGCGCTCGAGGGCGGCCGCGGCCTACTTCGAGCATCGTCCCGACGGCGGCAGGGTCCGCCTCGCCCTCATGCGGGAGAAGACCTCCTTCCTGCCCGAGCTCATGGCGTCGGCCCACGACGGGGACGGCGCCGAGATCGAGTGCTGCGAAGCCGCCCCCGGAAACCTGGCATACGCCTGCGTCGAATGCGGGTGCACGTTGGCGGGCGGAGAAGACGGCTGGTTCGACGAAAAGCGGGGCGACCACGGCGGCATCGCCTACAGGCCGAGGTTCAACTTCTGCCCGGAATGCGGAAGGGGGGTCGAACGCCGATGGCAACCGCAACCGAAGTAGCGGCCTTTCTCGTCAACGAGGGCATCGAGACGGGAAGGCACGTCAGGCCCATGGAGCTCCAACGCCTCATCTACCTAGCCCAATGCGAAAGCTACAGAAGGCGCGGAATCGGCATCGTGGACGCCGCGATCCTCGCGGAGGCGGGCGGCGTGGTATGCACGCCCGTCTGGCGAAAATACTACCTGTGGGGCGCTCTTCGCATCCAGGACAGGCAGGCTGGCGGGAACCGCCTCGACGCAACGGATCGCGAAATCGCCTCCCAGACGCTCGTTCGTTTCGGAGGGATAGCGCCAGGGCGCCAGATCGCGCTCGTGAAAGCCCCGGGCGGGCCATGGCACCGCACCGTGCACAGCTGTGCAACGCTGCCGGCCCCGATCGACTTCGGCGGCTTTGACGGCACGCGTCAAACGACGGCTGACGCCCCGACCGGCGCGCCGTCTTCAGTGAGCCAGCGATAGAACTCCCCCAAGTCCCCATGGCCACCCTTCTCGCGGCGGAAGTCGGCGAGGGCGACCTGCGTCCTCTCCCACCTCAGCCTGTCGTCGACGGGCGAGTTGCTCTCGCCCGCGAGGACCAGGCCGCGAAGCCCGTAATCGTCGATTCTCGCCATGACGTCCCCCTGTTCGTCGCCGGGCGCCGCGGAAGCGCACGGACATTGCAGCGCATATCCTACCATGGCGCCCCGAAGGCTGGCCGGAAGTTCCGCGGCGACGACGATGCGGGTTGCCCGCCCTGCGATGCGGGCGTCGAGTTGCCATGGTGCGCGACCGTCGGCAAAGGGCATCTTTGCATGGAAGCACGTTAGGAGCTCAGGATGGCAGGAAACGCAAGCCTCGGCTGCGCGAAGGCGGCGAAGAACGACGAGTTCTACACGCAGTACTCCGACGTCGAGGCCGAGATGAACGCATACGTCGAGTTCGACCCGGACGTCTTTCGGGACAAAACCGTCCTCCTCCCCTGCGACGACCCCGAATGGTCCAGCTTCACCCGCTACTTCGCGGCGAACTTCGCGCGCTTCGGGCTGAGAAAGCTCATATCGACATCGTACGCAAAGAGCAAGGGGAGGGGGACGGAGGCATCCCCCGAGCTGGATTCGCCCTTGTTCGACGAATCGCTGCGCGAATCGCGGGGAAGGCTCTTCACACTCGAGCGTGCAGCGGACGGCACGGGCGACGTCGGCATCGGCGACATTCGCTTCGAGGGGTACCTGAAGGGCGACGGGGACTTCAGGAGCGCGGAGGTCAGGAGACTGCGCGACGAGGCCGACTTCGTCATCACCAACCCGCCGTTCTCGCTCGTGCATGATTTCGTGGACTGGCTTTGCGAAACGGACAAGCGGTTCATCTTCATCGGCAACGACAACATGGTCAAGTACAAGGAGGTATTCCCCCTCCTGAAGAGAAACGAGGCGTGGCTTGGCTGGACGCGCCCCAAGGAGTTCCTCGTCCCGGACGGGGCGGGGGCAAGGGACAATGTGACGATGCGCGAAGACGGGGTCCGGGTAGCGAGCTTCGGGAATAACTGCTGGCTCACCAACGTCGACCATGGCGGCAGGCACCAGCCGCTGCTGCTCGACACGCGCGAGCACAACCTGAGGTACAACAGGAAGCTGAGGAAGAGGCTCAAGGAGAAGTACAACGCGCAGGACTATCCCAGCTACTCCAACTTCGACGCCCTGGAGGTGCCCTACGTCGAATGCATACCCTCGGACTACGATGGGGTGATGGGGGTGCCGATAACCTTCCTGGACAAGCACGACCCCGACCAGTTCGAGCTGATAGGGATCACCGGCGACCTGGAGTGGGCTCAGAGAGAATGCAGCTTCTTCAGGCCGCCACCGAAAGACATACAGCAGATCAGCCGAGAGCGCAACAAAACGTGGCGGGTCCAGAAGGCGTACGTGGACGACCAGGACTCCCTCCCCCTCATCCCAGTATACGACCGCCTGTTCATCAGGAGAAGGAAAGGGCAGCGATGAAGACGACTCTCCACGCCGACTGGACGGTCGGCGACCTCTGCCAGATGCTGCGCAAGACGCACAACGCCGCAAAAGGCAACCGATGACAGGCGGGATGCCGGAGCAAGCCTGATCCCGCCTCCAAGCGACAGCGGGGCGCTACAAAACCTGCGCGAGCTCGTGGTCGATGGCGCGGCGGATGAAGGCAGAGCGGCTGATTCCGCTCTCCGTGCCGACCTGCTGCATCGCAACGACGCGGGAATGCGGAATCCTCACGGTTATCGTATCGAACGGCTCCCCGTAGCTGAGGGGCCGTCCGGGCGCGATAGCTCCGAACTCCATGCCGGACCAGTCGTTCGACTCGTATTCTGCGGCGCGAGCGTCCAGCTCGGCGGCGGTCACCCCGAACTTCTCAAGAATCCTATCTTCGCTCATCGCTTCCTCCTTCCAAGTCCCAGCTCTCGCCGGGAGTTCTCGCCCGGCGACGTCATCGCGTGGTAGGTAAGCCAATCTCCCTCGGAATCCCGGAGGACCACCAGCTCGAGTAGTCTTCCGGAATCGTCGTGGCCGATCGCGATGTGCTCGTTTTGACGGAAGCCGTCAATCGGCTACGGCGCAGGGCGGAGGTCGTCCGCCGCGGGCACCAGACGCTCGCCGTAGAGAGAGCTGAAGGACACGATCCCTCCGAAATAGTTCGGATACATCTGCTTTACGAGCTCCATCGAGCTGGCCTTGACGAGGAGCGTATCCTCCTGCCCCCCGGCGAGCTCGGAGTCGAAGTACCTCCGCAGGCCCTCCTCCTCGTCGCACGCGGCGACCACGATGGTCTGCATCTCGTGGTTCAAGGCGATGAGGGCGTAGTCGCCCGGCTTCAGCTCGGGCTCGCCGCCGATCACCGACAGGCCGTTCCTCGCGGCGTCAAGGCAGCCGAGGACGTCGCGGGCCGCCGCGGCCGCGGCACCGGCGAGCGGCGCCTGCGCGCGGTCGTCCGCGGAAGGCCCTTCCTCCAGCGTCCTTATGACCTCCGACATCCACGCGAAGAAGGCGTTGCCGCCGCAGGCGGCGCCGTCGAACTTGAGGCGCGTGCCCTTCACGCTGTCGTACATCTCGACGGCGGTCGCCCATTGGTGCTGCCGCTCGGTGCGGACCTGGAGCTCCACGTACAGGGAGTCGTAGCCGGAGCCCAGGCCGCCGTACCTCAGGATGTAATGGCGGCCCCTGTAGCCGTCGCCCTTCGGATGCGCGATATAGTCCCTCTTCGGGGAATGCTCCTCGCAGTAGGAGGGCAGGGCCTCCACCATGGAGCAGACCTTGCGGAGCGAGGGCATGTCTCGGACGACCACCCTCACGCCGCCGATGTCGTGCATGGTGCTCAGGTAGCCCGTGCTGGACGGCCGCTTGAGCTTGTCTATGATGGTGTCGAGCTTCTTGATCCTGCCCGCCATCGCGTACTGGACGCCGGCGGCCGTCAGACCCGAGAGCTCGTCGATGGCGCGCAGCATCGGCTCGCGATGGGCTTGACGCCAGAAGTTGATAACCTGGGCGGCGGCGGGGTCGAGGTCGCTGGGCGAAGAGGCCGACTTCGCGGCCTCGCCGGCGGCCTTGACCTTGCTCTTGGAGTACAGGGGCGTCACGGATCAGAACGCCGGGTTCCCGGCAGGGCGGGAGGAATAGTAGCTTCTCATGCTCTCCAAAGATATGACGCTGGCGCACCTGTCGGTCGGGGCGAGCCCCTTCCTCGCGTCGGCCCAAGGCGCCTCGGAATGCGAGAGGCTGCTCAGCTCTGCGCCGGAGAAGCCGCCCAGGCGGGCGACGACATGGTCCACGACGGCGCGGTCGTCGGAGGGCATGCTCGCTGCGGCGTTGCCGAAGAACCCGTCCGAGATGACGAACTTCCCGCGGTGCAGATCGAAGAGCTCCGGCACGACGGGGCCGTTGACCCACGCCTCGATGCGCTCGGTAAACAGGGGCCTGTTGCGGGAGACGAGGGAGTACGCCTGCGAGTAGTAGACGATCTTCTGGAGCTTCATGGTCGTCGAGTAGCCCAGCTTATGCAAAACGTATGCGGCGACGGACACAACTTCTGCCATGACAGCTCCTTTCGTGCTAGCATCCCGCCAATCTACCTACCGGTATCGTGCCTGCATCGGCACAGCCCGCATTTTACTTCAACCGAGGATGAGGGGAAGGCGGTTTCCGGAAATCGCCACCGGCGCATCACACGCAGGGGCCCGACGATGCGACTTGCGGAAAAATATCAAAGCGTTTGACCTGCGCAAATGCATTCTAAGGGCCCTCTCGTCGATTCTAAGGCCCCATCTTGTGCTTTCCGCGGTCATGAGTCGAGATTTCCCCTGCTTTTCGCAGCAATAAGAAAGCCTCGGCCCCGTTTCCGGGACCGAGGCCTCAAAAATCCGGGCTCCTACGCTTCCGCGGCGCCCGGGGGCGCGTACAGGACGGCCGACATCTCGTCGAGCCATTGGTCGAGCGTGAGCGTCGCCACCCACGTCTCCCCCCTCCGCCCGCTCGTCAGCCGGAAGTCCCAGTCGGAGGGCACGCGCAGCGTGCACACGCCTGGGGCGGCCCGGCGCAGGAACTTCCGCGGGACCGCGAGGCTCGCCTGCGGGTAGGACCCGGCGGGCGGCATGTCGACCACGGCGGTGGCGCATGCCTCGGGCAGGCCCCTGCTGACGAGGGATTCGGGCAGGAAGACCGTTCTCCAGCCGTCATCGCCCACGATGCATTTCCCGGCCGCCATTGCTACCGACCCTCGCCTTCCGAATCGCGGCGGGCACGCTCCATGCCGCCGCGGGCGAGGAGCAGGGCGCCCAGGGCGGCGAAGGCGGCCAGGGCGAAGGACGCGACAGGGAGAACGTCGCCGGTCTCCGAGAGCGGGCCGCCGGGGACCTCGACGCGGACGGTCTGGCCCTCGTCGTCGATGTCCTCGTGGGCTGCGATCGCAGCCTCCGCCCACGGCGCGAACACCTGCTCGAAGGCCACGAGCTCGCACCCCGCGAGCTGCGTGGCGTCGAAGTCGAACACTACCTCGACGGTGCCTGCGGCCTCGACCGGCACGAACTCGGCCGACGCGGTCACCTCCTTGCCTTCCACGGTTACGGGCTTGCCCGTGGCCTTGTCCATGAGCTTGCCGACGACCGTGTAGGCTATGCCCGGCTTCAGACCCTCGTAGGAGACGGTGTCCTTGACCTTGGCGCCGCTGGCCGCGGCGATGAGCTTGTCGCCGTCGGCGGCGTCCGCGGCCTGGGTCCCGATCTCGGGCTTGAGGACGTGGACGGTCTGGCCCTCGTCGTCGATGTCCTCGTGGACGGCCACCACCTCGCCTCCCAGGGCCAGCTGCTCGAAGACCACGACGTCGCAGCCCGCGAGCGCCGACGCGTCGAAGGAGATCTCGACCTCCACCGTGCCGTCGGGAGTCGCGGGGTTGAAGGTCTGGGTCGCCGCTACGGGACGGCCGAAGGCCTCGACCGGCTTGCCCGTGGACTTGTCCATGAGCGTGGCGGAGAGCTTGTAGGTGTAGCCGGGCGTGAGCCCCTTGAAGGAGACGGTGTCGGTGATGCGCATGCCGGGAGCGGCGAAGATGGCCTTGTCGCCGTCGGCGGCGTCCGCGGCCTGTGTCCCGATCTCGGGCTCGGCGACATGGACGGTCTGGTCCTCGTCGTCGATGTCCTCGTGGACGGCCACCACCTCGCCTCCCAGGGCCAGCTGCTCGAAGACCACGACGTCGCAGCCCGCGAGCGCCGACGCGTCGAAGGAGATCTCGACCTCCACCGTGCCCGAGGAGGCGGGCGGGTTGAAGCTCTTCTTGGCCGTCACGGGCCGCCCGTCGATCGCAACCGGCTTGCCCGCGGCCTTGTCCATGAGCGTGGCGGAGAGCTCGTAGGTGTAGCCGGGCGTGAGCCCCTCGTAGGAGACCTTATCGACGATCTTCGCCGCAGGGCCCGAGTTCACGAGCTTGTCGCCGTCGGCGGCGTCCGCGGCCTGGGTCCCGATGCCCGGCACCTCGACGAAGACCGTCTGGCCGGCGTCCTCGATGTCCTTATGGCTGGCTATCTCGCGGTCCCCGATAGACAGCTGCTCGAACACGACGAGCTCCTTGCCCGCCGCGGCCCCGTCGGGCACGGGGATGCGGACCTCCTCGATGCCCTCGCGCTGCTGCGGGACGAACTCGTGCACGACAGGCTCCGTGCCCTCCAGGACCTCGCCCGTGGACTTGTCTACGAGCGAAGCCGTCAGAACATGCTTCTTGCCGGGGGCGACGTTCTTGAAGCTGACCCGGTCCACGACGGCCTGGCCGCCGTGCGATGCGAGGACCTTGTCGCCGTCGGAGGCGTCGAGGGCCGTGGTCCCGATCTCGGGCGCCGCGACGGAGACGGTCTGGCCCTCGTCGGCCAAATCCTCGTGCGCGGCGACCACCGCGCCGTCGAGCATGAGCTGCTCGAAGACCACGAGCTCCGCTCCCCCGTCCATGCCGAGGGCGTCGAAGGAGATCTCGACCTCCACCGTGCCGTTCGCGGCAATCGGCGAGAACGCGATCTTGGCCGTCACGGGGCGCCCGTCGGCCTCGACCGGCTTGCCCGTAGCCTTGTCCATGAGCGTGGCGGAGAGCATGTACTCCCGGCCGGGGATCACGTCTGCGTAGGAGACCTCGTCGACGACCACCGCGTCCTCGCGGGCGAGCACCGTCTTGCCTCCGTCCTGCGATTCCGCCTTCGTACGGACCTGCGGGAAGGAGACGAACACCGTCTGGTCCACGTTCTCGGGATCCGTCTCGCTCGCGACCACGCTGCCGTCGGACGAGACGATGCGCTCGTAGGCGACGATGCCGTTCTTGGCCGTTCGGCTGTCCACCTCCATCGTCGCGGAGACGTAGCCCGAGTTGCCGTTCGCAGGCGCGAACTCCTTGACCCAGCGCGCAGGCGTGCCGTCGGGCTTGGCCAGGATGCTTCCCGTGACGGGGTCGTGCAGGGAGCTTTCGAGCTTGTAAGTCTCGCCGCCGGCCAGCCCCTCGTAGTAGACCTCGTCGATCACCGTGGCCGAGCTTTCGGCCGCGACCATCTTGTCAAGATCGGCCGCGTCGTAGAGATGCGTCGACATGCGCGGCTTCGCATCGACGCCGTTCTCGTTGTCGACGCGCGTCAAGTCGATCGTGTAGCCGTCGCGGTTCATCACCTTCTCGGCCGTGAACATCTGGGAGAACTTGGCGTTTGCGGGAACGCGGAGCTCCTCGACGAGGTACGTGTCGTAGGGAAGGGCGCCGAGCGAGTCGTTCGGCGACGTACCCTCGCCGAACCACACGCCCGCGGTGTCGTCGAGCTTTGACTCGTCAACCGTGCCGTCCGGGCGCAACGCCGCGTCGTTTGCGTTCGTGGCGGCGCTGTGCTTGTTCCAGGACGCCGCAGTCGATGCGTAGCCGTTGGCGTCGGTCACGATGATGTGGCTCTCGCCAGTGGTTTTCGAGGTGACCATGAACGGGATGCCGGCGAGGGCCTTCTTGGAGTCGTTGTCGAACTTCATGAGCTCGAGGTCGCCGCGCATGACCTGGTTCTTGAACGCGGACGATCCGGTCTTGCCGGTATCCGCCTGGGCGGACTTCACCGTGAAGGAGTACTCGGTGCCGTCGGTGAGCTTGTAGCCGCCTCCGGCCTTGACCTCTTTGACCATGTAGTCGCCGACCGGGAGCACGTCCCCCGTGGAGCAGACGCCGTCCACGGGCGTGAGGCTCATGACGAGCTTGCCGTCGGCGACCTGCTTGCCGTTCACCGTAATGGTCTTGCCTGTCTTGTTGTAGATCTCGAACTTTGTCCCGTCGAGCGAGCCTGCGCCGAGCGGCTTCGTAAGACCGGACTCGAGATCGCGCTTCTCGAACGTGATGCCGCCCTTCTGCACCTCGTCGTAGGACATCCACGTGTTGCCGTCGGTGAAATCGTCGGAGCCGAGGGGGTAGACGAGCTCGATTCCCCCGTCGGCGGCGGGCTTGTACTGCTCGATGAATATCTTGTCGGAGATGTTGTAGCCAGCCGGCGCCTTAACCTCCTTGATAACGAGGGTTCCGTAGGGAAGTGCGATTTGCCCGAGGGCGTCTCTGTAGAACTCGTCACCAGAAACAAGGTATGGCATCGTCCCATGCTCTTTGCTGACAAAAGACTTATTGGCATTGCGCAAAGGAGCATACCCCGAATCGTCTGTGCGAAGTACCCATTTTCTCGTCGGGCTCTTGGCCGCGGCCGTCTCCTTGCTCACCACGGAGTAGTCCCCGGCGTAGAAGGAGAACTCGTAATGGGCATCGTAGAGCGTATCGGCCGTCCCCTGGGGAACAGGGTTGCCGTCGGCGTCCACCTTCTTCACCTCTATATCTGCAGGGTCCATTACAGGTGTCTCGGCGACGGCGAGCTTCGTGGCGCCGTTGTCGTAGTCCACCTTGCCGGAACTCACGGCGCCTTTGACCGTGAGCTTATGGGCGACGAGGTCGAGCGCGAAGCCCTGCGGGGCCTTGACCTCCTTGACCCAGTAGTCGCACCCGGCGAGCAGCCAGTCGCTCTCCGCGAAGCCCTTCGCGTCGGTCGTCATGGTCGACACGCGGTTCCGGTCCGCCTGGGCGTCTGCCTGCGACGAGTACACGCCGAATACGGCTCCCGCCAGCGTGTAGGCGGGATTGCCGTCCGTGCAGTCGGGATTGGCGGAGGATTTGTCGATCTGGATCCAACCGGCCAGGGGATCGTCCGTGAACGTCAGGACGTTCCTGGAGTCGCATGCCGAGGGGTCGCTGTTGGCGTAGACGTACGTGTACTGCGTCCTCGATGCCTCGTCCGCGGGAAGCGCGTAGCCTTCGGGGGCCGCGGTCTCTATGACATAGTACCAGCGGTTCGGGGCGAGCCAAGGCGACTGGGCGACTCCGTTGGCGTCCGTCGTGAGTGTCGCGATGTAGTCAGACTTATCGATGTTGCCGTCGTCGTCGGAGCCGTACAGCTCGAACTTCGCGCCGGCAGGCGTCGGGGAGAGGCCCACCTCCCCCGCCACGCGCTCGTTGGAGGCCTTCTTCTCGACCTGCAGCCAACCCTTCGCCTCGCCGAGCTTGTAGAGCCAGATGAGGCTCTGGCCCGGGGCGCCGTAGTTCGTCCACCCGATTCGGGACGACCGGGCGACCTGGACGGCGGAGTCGCGGTCCGCCTTCGAGATACCGTAGGAGGAGAGATCATCGCCGTTCACGATCTTGCGGCACAGCTCGTAGAACGCCTCGCACTGCTCGGACCACTCGTCGGCGTTCGCCGCTCCGAAGATCGGACTGCACCAGCCGGGCCAAACCTCGTTGGCAACATACGACAGGATCACATGAAAGCGGGCGTACCGGCTGTCCTCGGTGTTGTGCATCGTCAGCGGGCCGTTAAGAGCCTCGAGGATGCTGTATGCAAGCGCGTCGGAGGTTCCTTCGGGGACGGAGCCGAACTTGTCATCGGGATTCTCGACGCCCCAGCGCGTCAGCTCGTCGGCGGCTACGAGGGCGAGCGCCATGACGGTCGCCTGGTCGGAGGAATCGCCGTCCGTGATCGCCGACACGTCCGTCCATCCACCGGGAGGCGAGGGCTTCTCGGGCTGGGAGCACCAGGCCATCTGGCCGTCGACCTGGAAGTAGTTGGTCTCGTAGCCGTCGTATGCCTCGCTCTGCCCCACTACGACCCAGACCTGGTCGCTGGCAGCCGATGCGGACGCCAGCGGGACGAGCCCGAGGACGAGCAGGGCGGACAGGAGCACCAGGAATAGCTTCCTCGGGGCTCGCTCGGGCATGCGCATGTACGCGGAAATGCCGCCATAGGCGGTCTGCAATGCAGGCATCGTCTCTCCTTTTTCTGTTTGCTATTCGTTGGCTCGGCTTCGGGAGGTGGAATCTCCCGCAACCGACATGGCCAGGACCAAGCAGTCCTGTATATAAAAATACTAGCCTTGACGAAGGGCGTCAAGGCTAGTGTCCCCTCTCGCTCGGAAAAAGGGGCGGCCCGAAATCCGGAACCCGAGTCTACCGCTCGGTACCGGAGGGCCTGTCGGTTTTATCCTTAGCGCGGCGGACGAGGACTCCGATGCTCTCGATGACGTGCTGATCGCCCGCATCGCGATAAAGACGGCTCGCGTTAGCAGCGCGGTCGCGAGCACCTTCCGAAGAGCGATCGTACTTAGCAAGCAAGACATTGCGGGAGAGCACGGCGCAATCGACATGCGCGGCGCCGGCGGCAAGCAGGCTATCGGCAACCGCGCACAGCGTCTGGGTCGTGCCGGACATATCGTCTATGAGAAGGATGCAAGATCCGGCTACGCAGTCGGCGCGATCGAGGCGCATCGACTGCGCCCGTGGCAGCCTTGCGCCATGTCCGCCCCTGTGTACAGGCACGGCCGACAGAAGCCGTACGAACCGGGGCACCTGATCGGGGTCCGCCTCGGCGTTCATATCCTGCGCGATGCGGTCGATGCAGCGTTTCGACTTGATCTTGCTGGAGCTAGGAACCGCCACAACGTAGTCGACGCGGCGAGGGCTGTCGCTCTGGGGCGATTCGAGGAACCGGCGCAAGTCGCAGAGCTGCTTCTCGAAATAGGTTTCCACCTCCCGCTGGCTTATCTTGTTTCCCTTCGCATAGGAGGCGTCGCGGAGCGCATTCGTCAGGGGCGAGCCCAGATCCGAGCTCAAGGCACAGTCCCCCTTTATATAGTCGAAAAGAAAGAACAGCCGCTGCCCCGAATTCGTTCGGGCCACGTACCATTCGCCAACGTCGCAGGAATCCACGTCCGAAAGCCGATCCCACTCGAGCTTCCACTGCTTTCCGGCGTACGCGCGGAGTCCGGAACCGGCCCAGCAAAGCAGGAGTGATGCGACGCAGATTCCAAGAGGGGCGCCCAGGGCAAGGCCCGTCGGAAGCCCCCACGTATCGAGAAGTCCCGTCAGCGTGAGCCCGTCATGGACGGCGTACGAGAGAACGAACCCTAGGTACAGCGCCGTCGCCAGACCCACGGCGCCCGTGGCAGAGCATATCCGCCTTCCCGCGTCGTCGGCACGCCTCGATCGGGCCAGCCTCCGAGCCGAGGCGAGGGCGCCGTCGGCCTTCGCCTCCGGCCGATCCGTCACCGCACCTCCCCGCAGGAGCACGCCTCCCCGGTCTTCACCTGCTCGTAGTGGCCCGTCGCGTCGTGGTGGACGGTGCCGGTCTGGACCTGCTTTGTGATGGACCCGCCACACCGCTTATCGCGGATGCCAGCCTCGACTTCGGCGCGCACCTGGTCGTTGTGGCGGTCTAAATCCGCGGACATTTCGTCGCCCGTGGCCCCGGCGGTCACATAACCGCAGCGGCACACGATCTTCCACTCCCACACCTCCTCGTCCCAGGCGGGCTCGTCCTCGACCCATTTCTGGGCGTAGACGGGCTGCCAGGAGTGGGTATGCGCGGGCTCCTGCCCGCCCTGGGACGGGGAGGGCTGCTTGCCCGGGACCCACAGGCCGTCGGGGCCGACATAGTACCCGCCGATCCAGCTGTCGGTGGCCATCGCGCCCGAGGCGCCGACGTAGTAGTCGCCGACCCAGCGGTTCGCGGCCATGGCGCCGGAGGGGTCCATCCAGTACCAGTCGCCCCCGACCCGCTTCCAGCCGGTGGCCATGGCGCCGCTTCCAGGCTGCAGGTAGTACCAGGTGCCGCCGATCGACTTCCAGCCCTCGGCCATGGCGCCGGACCCGGGCTCGAGGTAGTACCAGGCCGAGCCGTCATGGGCCCAGCCCTCGGCCATGGCGCCCGAGCCCTTCAGGTAGTACCACGTGCTGCCGACGGACTTCCAGCCCGTGGCCATGGCGCCGCTGCCGGGCTCGAGGTAGTACCAGGCCGAGCCGTCGTGGGCCCAGCCCTCGGCCATGGCGCCCGAGCCCTTCAGGTAGTACCACGTGCCGCCGACGGACTTCCAGCCGGTCTCCATCCAGCCCGAGTCGTCGAAGAGGTACCACGCGCCGCCGACGCGCTCCCAGCCCGACGCGGCGTAGCCGCTGCCGTCGTAGGCGTACCACCAGTCCGACCCCGACCTCTGCCAGCCCCCGCCGGCCGCGAGCGCGGTCCCCGCGCACCCCAGGGCCAGCGCGGCCGACACGGCCACGGCGCCGAACACCTTGGCGAGCTTGATCCTCTTCATTTCCTTCTCCTTCTACTCTTTCGTGCCGACGCCGCATCTTCCCGGACACGGCGAGGCGACCACAATATACCATTGCGCGGCGGAGAGCCGCAAGGCGAGGCGGGCGGCGCAGGGGTCGTGGGGCGACCAGGTGCGCGATGTGCGGGCCCTGCGCGACGTAGCCACGCCGGGGCTACGCCGTTCCGCAGATCAGCTGCCACGCCAGCCGCAGGGCGAACACGCCGGCAATCGCCAAGGCAGTGCACCTAAGGTAGCTGGCGAAGAAGCGGAGCGCAGAGGCCTTGGAATACTCAATCACGCCGGATGCGCACGCCCAGCCGTACGCCACGAGGAACAGGAACAACACGACCGCGGCGACGATCGCCGCAACTTCCATATCCGCGCTTCCCACCTCCACCGCTGGCGCGACCACGCACAAAAGAAACTGTATCCACTTCGCAAAAAGGACGACGCCGAACAGAACCGCGGAAGCGAACAGGACGAGATGGACGATCCAGAGGACGCGCATCATCAAGGCCTCCGGGTTCTTGGATACGCGGATAGCGACGTACAGCACGAGAGCCAAAAGCGACAAGATCAGGATGCCTATCGGCACCGCCCAGGCTGCGTTCATGCTCCTCACCTCCCTTTCCTGTCGCTGCAGGATCCCGCGATCCCGAGCAGCTGCTGCCGGTCGCCCTTCGGGGCGAGCTTCGCCAGCTTCGAGCAGATCGCCTTGCGGCGGCGCTTCGGAATGCCCCGGCATGCCGACACGGCCGCGACCGCGTCGGAGAGCTCATCGGGATCGAAAAGCCTCGAGGCGAGCGCGTACTCCACCGGGTTGCGCTGGTAGGTCCTGATGTCGAACCCGAACCGGCGCAGCTCGGCCACGTTGCGGTAGACCGCCTTGCGCTCGGTCGGCACGCCCTCGGCCGAGAGCCGCTCGAGTATCTGAGACATCGTGAGGCCCCGCTCCGGAGAGGTCTCATCCCAGAGCATGCGTGCGAGCGCGAGGGTCCTCGCCTTGGTCCTGCTGTTTCCTGCCATCCTGCCTTCTCCTCTCCATCCGGCGGCGCGACGCGGCTCAGAGCGCGGTCAGCCGCATGATCTTCCACATGACGAACGCCGCTATGGCGAACGGGACGAAGACGAGCGCGAACAGCGCCAGAAGAGCCTTCCCCGTGAAGCAGAGCACGCGCATGGCGCACCTCCTTTCCGAGCTGTAATACCAGCTCAAACTCGTTTATCCTGGTTACGATTATACAGCTAGTACCCTTTTAGGTACAGGCTTTGGGACGAGATTGACGGCGCGCGTCAATCTTTTCCAGGCTACGGATTAGCGCGAATTCCTCTTGTGAGTTCTTGCCAGATGCCAACCGTCTCGGCTGCGCGAACCGGCGGCGCAAGAACGAGGGGCCCTGGTGAACTAGACCCAAAAAGTGGGACGGATAAATAAAGTTCTCAAGCGGCCCTTATTGAATGACCTCGGTACTGTGTACTGCCTCCCATTTCTTGGACACGAGAAATGGGAGGCTTCTTTATGCCATCAGACCTTAGGATCAGATA
>CAJTDS010000016.1 GCA_910575165.1 Eggerthellaceae bacterium | reverse complement strand
TCACAACGGAAGGAGGAAGCGCTAGGACGGTCGCGGCCGCGTGATACCCATAGCCCTCCTCGAAGAGCTCCGCTGCGGCCCTGCGGACATCGACGTCGTATCTGATCCTAAGGTCTGATGGCATAAAGAAGCCTCCCATTTCTCGTGTCCAAGAAATGGGAGGCAGTACAAAGCTGCGGGGTCCTTCCCGTCGAAGCGATATGAGATAACGCGCCGCCAGAAAAGCGCCAATCGCCTAGGCGGCCACCAAATGCACAGCGTTGGTGGGGCACACTTCTTCGCAGATGTGGCAGTCGATACAGCTGTCGGGCTCCACCACGTGGGCCTTGTGGTCGGAGAACATGTCGAAAACGTCGGTGGGGCAATCCTCGACGCAATTGGTGCAGCCGGTGCATTCTTCCAGGTTGATGACGGGTTCTTCCATGGTGTTCCTCCTTGGGTCAGGCGCCGCCTCGGGGGCGCTACGGTTTGTGGGTCCGAACCGAGGCTGCTGGTGCTCAGCAGGCGCTAGGCGCAGCTCGCGTTCGGGTTGCCCCATCATAGGCCGCTTGAAAGCCCCGTGCCCGCGCAGTCACCGGGAAGGTTGCCAACCTGGCGCGAACCGAAACGCCCTCGTGAAGCCAGCGCCACCAGAGCGTTAACGGCGAGACAGCCTGAAACCGAGAATCAAGTGGCTTTTTCGCTTGCAATTCTTTTTGATATGCAGTATATGTCTTACAGTCTTACAGAAAGGATCGCCATGAATGCTACGGTGTCGGCGCGGATTCCCGTAGAGCTTCGCGATACGGTTTACGCCTCGCTTGGAGAAAACGGGCTCACGCCCACGCAGCTCATACAGAACGCCTTCGCGTATTACGCGCGCAATCGAGCGCTGCCTTTGGAAGAAGAGCCCGTGCTGCCGGGCAAGCGGACGATGAGCCAGGACAGGCTTGGCTCGCTGGCCCAAAGCATCCGGGAAACAACGCTGGCGGTAGACCCCGCGTTCTTCCAAGGAAAGAGCGACGACGAGCTGTTGGAGGAGGCTCTTCGTGAAGCCTACGCGTCTCTTGCTTGATACGAATATCCTCATTGACTACCTGGCCCAACGTCAGCCGTTCTTCGGCGACGCGGCAAAGCTGCGGGTTGCCGCCGACTTCGGAGATGTTGAGCTATGGCTGTGCGCCCAGTCGATTGCGGATGTGGAATACATCCTTCGCAAAGCCATTCCCCTGGAGCGGCTGCGCGCTATGCTCAAAGGGGTCACCGGCTTCTGCAGCGTGGCGGCGGTAAACGGAGAAGACATGGTGGCCGGGCTCGACTCCGTGTGGCCCGACCTGGAAGACTTCTGCATCGCACGGGCAGCCGAGCGCATCCAGGCCGACCGGATCATCACGCGCGATGCCGAAGGGTTCCGCCGCTCGCCTGTCCCCGCCACAGACGCAGCGACGTTTTTCGAATCACTGAAAGCCGACTACGGAATAGAGTACGAAGACGTGTCGGATTTGCTGAGAGCATGAGGGGCGCGTCGGGGCGAAGCGGGAATATTCGGTCGCAAATGGTCAGCGCAGCGGCGGAAAGAGGCCACGCGGCGGAACCCGACTTCTACCCGCAAGCAGCGCACCCAGCAAAAAGGGCTGCTCGCAGGCTATGACTCGCCCACGAGCAGCCCTCAACAAGAAGCTGCGTTGCGTCACATGGTGACTATAAACGTATCGTGAGGGAACGAAGCCTTCCAATACGTGTTCATATATTGCTGCTCCGAAGGAACCGTCCAGGTCATCTTGATGTCGCCGGAATCGAGGGCGGCATCGGGAACGGAACAGTGGATGTACAGAACGGAGGTTTCTTTAGGATCGACGCTGTATAATTGGGAGAACCTCGCTCCCCCGTCTACCTCAACTACGCCGTTATACGTATTCTCGCCAACGTTGAACATGACCTCGGTGGCATATCCAGGCGAACAGTATTCCGTGCCCTCATTGGTAAAAGTCACTTCCGCAAGAAGGTACGTTTTTCCTTCCTCGTCGGACAGATACGAGTAATATCCCGATGTATCAGAAGGATAAATCTCGTCTACAAGCGAGAACGAATCGACCGTAAAGGAAACCGTAGGGGTCTCCACCGCCTCCCCCACGGCAATATTTTTCGGTCCAAGGGCAGACACTTGGTCGAAATACTCTTGGTACTGCTCTTCGGAGATCCTGTTTGCCGTAATCAGTTCCCCTTTTGTTGAAGTGGCCCTCGTGCTGAGAACATCCCCGTCTATTGTCACTTCGCCATCTTCGATTGCCTTGATCTCAACATCGATACCGTCGGCCGCTCCCGACCCTCCGCCAGGAACGTCAACGTGACCCCCTTCTCCACCGGGAACGTTAACGTAAACCTTATCTCCTTCTATGCGATAGGTCCCTTCCCTGTCGAGAGTCACTCCAAGAACATTCGCCTTCATTACGAAGGTCCCGTTCTCGTCGAACCAATACGCAGTAAGGATCCCGTCGTCTACGCCCTTGCCCCCGTTCAGAACCCAGTACCCGCTTACCTCGGAAGGGTCCAACGCCGGCTCTTCGGCAGCGGCGTCTTCTTGAGCCGAAGCCCCCTTTGCGTCTGGGCTGTCCGCGGAGTCCTCTTGCCCTTGCGACGCGGTTGCGGCGTCGTCGCTCACGCTGGAATCAGAGCCACCCCCCCCCAGCGCGTTTGCTGCTGAACGCAGCCCGAAAGGGCGAACACCAGCGAAACCGCTGCCGCTGCGCATGCAAATCCTGCCTTACCTCCACGCATCTTCTTGCCTCTCCTTTCCGAAACCAATACCGCCAAGCACGGCGCTGCCAGGCGGAAACGGTTTCACTTCTGATTGCTAATCGCTTTAATTTTCCCACGCTATCAGCGCTTTTTGTTGCACAACAAATTGGGGCTGCAGCAGCGGGGAAGCCAACGAACAGCACAGGGAGCCTCGCGTATGCCATAGGCGGCGGGGGACGCCTGCCGGCCGTTGCGAATCCGTCCTCATCGCAAGTCCAACGCCGCCAACACAGTAACGGCAACGCAATGGCCGCAACGAGAAAAGGCCTCCCCGGCGCGTCTGCCGAGGAGGCCTGCAAACATCAAGTCGCGGTAGCGATTAGTCCCTGCTGTGAAGAGCAAAGACGAAAATCATGTTTTGCTCGCTCTTCTCAATCAAGATAAGCGTCTCTTCCCCGTCCACAACGCTGACGCTCGCGCCAAACTCAATCGTGTCGGATAGGGTCACATCGTAAATCGAGCTATCGTCGCTGTTCTCCACAAAGGACCACGTGCCATAGTAGGTTTTGTCCTGGCTGACAAAGCGCAGGCCAGCATAGCCATCCTCATCGGCGGCGAAAATGATGCTCCCTTTGTTTTGGCCCAACGCAGGAGCGAGCCCGCTAGCGCCGGTGTTAGACACAGCCTGGATAGTCCAGCCGCCCTCGATCTTATGGTTTGCCTGGGCGGTAACATCGCTAGAGCCGGGGTTCGAAGGCTGGTTGGGCTTCGAAGGCTGCTGCGAGCAGTTCGGCACCCATACGCCGTCGGCGCCAACATAGTAGCGACCGCCGTCGACCCACGAATCCGTAGCCATAGCGCCAGAATCGGTAAGCCAATAATCGCCCACCCAACGGTTAGACTGCATAACGCCAGAACCGTCAGCATAGTACCAGTCGCCACGCGCATAATACCAGCCCGTTACCATGGCTCCGTCGGCACCAAGCCAGTACTTCGGAGCGCCCTTGTACGACTCGTCCGAGTTGAGGTAACCATATATCCAGCGGCTAGACGCCATGCTTCCGTCATCGTAAGAATAGTACCACGAGCCGCCAACCTGGTACCAGCCGGTCTGCATGTAGCCGGAGCCGTCGAAGTGGTACCAATTACCCTCGATAAGCTGCCAGGAGCTGCGGGGATAGGTGCCGTCGGCCCAGGCGTACCACCAGCCCTTGGAGTCCTCGGCCCACCTGTTGGCGTGCCACACGCCGTCGGAGTCGGACCAGTTCCACTCGCCGTCGACCGTGTACCAGCCCGTGGCCATGGCGCCGCTGCCCTCGAGGTAGTACCAGCTGCCGCCCACCTGCTGCCAGCCGGTGGCCATCGCCCCGGATCCCTTCAGGTAGTACCAGGAGCCGCCGACCTGCTGCCAGCCCGTGGCCATGGCGCCCGAGCCCTTGAGGTAGTACCACTGGCCGCCCACCTGGGCCCAGCCGGTGTCCATGGCCCCGCTGTCCTTGAGGTAGTACCAGCTGCCGCCGACCTGCTGCCAGCCGGTGAGCATGGTGCCGGCCCCGTCGAACAGGTACCACTTGCCGCCGACCTCCAGCCAGCCGCCCTTGGCGGCCGAGCCGTCGTCCTTCACGTAGTGCCAGTCCCCGGCGTCCTGGCTCCAGCCCGGCTTGGCCTCGTCGGCCAGCGCCGCCCCGCAGGGCAGCGTAAGGGCGGCCGATAAGCCAAGCGCCACTGCCACAGCAGCGGCCTTGCCCTTCGTGAACCTCATCGATTCCTCCTTCTCTCTTAATTGCCTCTCTGCGCTATCTTCCCACATCAATAACGCTTTTTGTTACGCAACAAATTGGGCGTTGAGCTCCAGACGCCACTGGCAAGGACGCAGGCTGCGCCACCGTGCGCACGCCTTCGCCATACGGAGTTGTTGCGTAACAAAAAACGGATTTGTTCTGCGATACTGCAAGGGCGCAGACGCAGGGGAAGCTCGTCCGAACCGCACTAGGTGCTTCGTGCCGGGTACTACCGCCCGATCGCTTTACTGCAGCACCAAAAGAGCCCCACGGGGCCCCTACCTTCCTTCGGTGCGAGAGCGGCACGGGCTTTTTCCTTTCCGACGACAGCCTTTCGCTGCGACGGACGCCCGCGTAAGATGAGGAGGGTATCCGCCACAGTTACCACACTGCGTCGGCGCTCGCATGCAGCGAACCACCACAAGGCAGATACCCTCCTTATCGATGGTTCGGCCGCATACGCGAGAACAAGACCTGACTTCAGCCGGGCCTTTCGCTGCTATGAAATTGAAAGCGCCTCCC
Organism: Eggerthellaceae bacterium; assembly: GCA_910575165.1. Lineage (GTDB taxonomy): Bacteria > Actinomycetota > Coriobacteriia > Coriobacteriales > Eggerthellaceae > Xiamenia > Xiamenia aquisgranensis. The sequence continues at coordinate 56,284 of CAJTDS010000016.1, read as the reverse complement.
TCTCCGGGCAACGCAGTGTGGTACCGCGCATTGTACCACCAGCCGGCACCCCGCAACCCGCCTATTCGACGCTTGCAACCCCTCTATCGGCAACGTGAGCTATTCCACCTCGAACTGGTGCAGGTCGATGCCCAGCGACTCCGCTTTCCGACAGAGCTCGTAGCCGTCCATCGACTCCACTTCGGCCACATCGAGCAGCGCAGCCGGAAAGCCGCCGAACATCGCGGTGCCGCAGTAATCCACCAGGTATTCCCGCAAACGGTCCACATCGATAGTCGCCATGCCCGCCCCTTCCGCTACGCGCACAGCTGGTTGATCGGCACCACCACGACGCCATCTTTCCGCGTGTACATGGGGCCGACGGCCGTAAGAACCATCCTGAACGCCGGGCTTCCCTCGCTGCTTTTCTGCGACACCTTCTCGGCCAGCCGATTAAGCGACGCCGCCCCTGCCTCGATTGCCTGCTCGCCGCCCAGCTTGACCTCGACAGCGCCCCACTTCCCGTTCGGCCAGCGAATCACCGCATCGCATTCCAGCCCCGTGTTGTCCCGGTAATGGAAAAGCTCCCCCCTGGTCACACCGCTGTAAACACGCAGGTCCCTCACCGCCATGTCTTCGAAGAACAGGCCGAACGCATTAAGGTCGCCCATCAGATCGACCGGTTCGATTCCCAGCGCACAGCAGGCCAACGACGCATCCGCGAAATGACGCGTAGGCGTAGACCGAATAGAAGTTTTCGAGCGAATGTTGGGTGACCACGCCTCCATGTCCTCTATCACGAAAATGTCGCGCAGGGCCTCCAGATACGAATCCATGGTTTTGCGGTCGATGGCCCGCTCGTCCGATTGGCGCACGTCGTCCATCAGGGTCTTCACCGACGCCTCCGACGAAATGTTTCGCGCGTAGCTTCGCAGGATTGCACGGAACAAGTGGGGGCTTTTGCCGCGGAACTGCTCGTTCTCGTAATCTTCGAAGACGAACAGCCCGTCGTAATAGTTCCGCGTGACATCCAACGCAACCTGCCGATCGGAAAGAACGGAAATGGGCCACCCTCCCCGGCAGACGAGGTACGCCACCTCTTCGAGAGCAAAATCCTGGTTCAGATCGGTGGGGACGGCGGCGCCCTGTGCAATTTCACCCAGAGAAACAGCCCCCGTAGAATCGCCCGATTCATGCAGGGACATGGTTCGCATGGTCACGGGAACAATGCGCCCTGCGCCCGAGTGCTGGATCTGCTTCTTGTCTACCGGGGTACTGCTTCCCGTCAGAAGGTACTGGCCGAAGCGATACTCCTCGTCCAACTGGGCCTTGATGCAATCCCAAATCTCGGGGGCCTTCTGCCACTCGTCGATAAGACGAGGCTTCTCCCCCTGCAGAATGCCCTCGGGATCAATCCTGGCGAGCGAAATTACCTGGCTGTTGTTCAGCCTGACGAAGCTCTTCTGGAATCGCATGCACGTGGTGGTTTTGCCGCAAAACTTCGGGCCGGACACGAGAACGGCCCCCGAAGACGCAAGGGCGCGCTCGATAGTGCTTTCGATGTAGCGAGACCGATACATGGACTGCCTCCTTCATTCTGGAGTCATCATAGCCTATTCCCGCTATTTTCGGTATCCTATTCCCACTTTTTTCAATAGTTCATTCCCACATTTTTCAGCGATTCATTCCCACTTTTTTCAGTCTGAGAATCACACTTCTCGCGTTTTCCCTGATAAACGTGGAGTATCGCCCCTGTGCGCAGCGGCTACTTCGCCACACCGGCTACGGCTACGAAGCGGGTGTTGGCAGCGAAGACGAGCTCGTCGCCGGGGCGGAAGGGCACCGGGGCGCTTTGCCAGCCCTCGCGCTCGTCTGCCGGCGGCTCCACCACCATGCGCTCGCGGGTGGCACCGTCCACCAGCATGGTTCCGTTGCGCGACTCCAGCCCCTCCACGTACCAGACGCCATCGTCGCCGCGCCAGATGCGCGCGTGACGGCCCGACACGTCAACGCCCACGTCGCGCAGGGACCCTTCCTGCTCGGCTAGGGCGCCCACAACTGTTTCCGCGCCCGGCTCCGCAGCCAGCCAGAAGGGCGCGCCCACCACATAGCCGTCCACGATGCGCAGCAGGCCCATGGTTGCCACGTCCGCAAGACGCTCGGCCGCCTCCGCCATCTCCTGCCCGGCCGAGCCCGTCGGCGCAGACGGCGTCACCACCTCGGCGCCGTGCAGCGAGCGGATGTAGTCGATGGTGTAGGAGGCCGCTTGGGTGGCATCGGCGCTGCACCCGGCGGCTACCAGCAGCGTCAGCGCCACCTCGGCCCGCTGCGATTCCGTAAGTCCGTCAACCGTGCCCAGGCGCCCCAGAACGTTGCGGAACAGCGACGTATCCTGCCCGCATTCCGAAAGCGCACGCTCCATGGAAACACCCGCCGGCCCGCACACCTCGTCGATAATCTGCTGGTTGGTGAAGGCGCGCTTGGCCCGCGAGCGCAGCACCGACGCCACCTTCACGGCGCTTTCCCCGTAATCGGCGAAGTAGGCGGTCTGCAGCGTCTCCACAGGCGCATGCACCACGTAGCGCGACAGCCACACCCGGTCGTTCGCGCGGCTGGCAGGACTCACGCCGTTGGCCAGCGTACGGTTCGACAGCACGCGAAGCGCCAGATCGCGATGGCTGATGCCACCCCACCGTTTCATGATGTCGAACAGCTCCCCCGCGGGGGTGCGCACAGCGGCCATGCCTCTTCCGCCCTTCCTTTAGCTTCAGCCGGAATCGCCCATGCAAAACCGGCTTGCTGGTTTTCCAGAAGTCTAGCGCATCGGCGCCGCCAGCAGCGGGCGCATCGGCCGGCGCCACAGGTTAAACGCTACCGCCCTTCCCGGAAATACCCTGTGCGGGCCGCTTCGCCGTCGCCCATGCCGAAGGCGCGCTCATCGAGTACTCCAGCACCATGCCGCACCATGCGGCCGACGAGCACGCAAGGGGAGCAGCGCCGAGCAGTCCCTTCATCGCCGCCGGGTCGACGGTAGCGCTAAGCACGAACGCTTCCACAGCCACAGCCACCACGGCCAGCGCCACGCTCCCCCGAACAAGACCCGAACGCTTCTGCCCGCCGCGCCAGCGCACCAAGTAGCCCGCAGCCGCCGGCGCCAACGCCAGCGCGGCCACCAGCGGAAAGCCCCATTCCAGAGAACAAGGAAGCGAGCCCACGGCTGTCACGCGCACCCCCGAGCACAGCGCAGCCGCCGCACACCCAAGCCCCAGGGCAACAACCACGGCCGCCCAGCGCGCAAGGCGAGCCCCCGCCCTACGGCGAGCTTCAAATCCGCCGGCCTTGCGGCGCTCGTCGAACGACCAGTCCTGGAAAAGCGGCTCGCCCTGAAGCGCCGCGACCACGTTTGCCGGGTACGCCTCCACGAAGCCCGCCAGCCCCTCGCGCATCTCCGCAGCGGACGGCCGATGCCGCTGATCGGGCTCCAAAGCAGCCAGCACCACTTCGCCAACACGCTTGTCGACGCAGACCAGAGCTTCCTTCAGCTCCTGATTGCTTGGGGAGAGCCGCTCGTCGGCCAGCGCCTTGCGCACCGCGGCCACCGCCTCCCCCTCGCGATCCAGCGCCACCGTCACATCGGCGCTCTCGCTATGGGCAGCGCGCACCGGCAGAGGCAGCTCGGTGGTCTTGCGCAGGTAGTCCGAGGCCACCTCGGCACCCTCGCCGCCAGCCGACGAGCCGCCCAGTTGAAACGGCGGGCGTCCGCACAGCAGCAGGTACACCACGCTGGCCGCGGCGTACACGTCCACCGCCGGGCTCTTCCGCATGTCGGCCACCCGCGCCACGTCCGCAGTCAGCATCTCGGGGGCCGCGTAGTCGGGCGTGGCGCCCTGGGGCGCGCCGTAGCGCACGGTCAGCGACGACGCCCGCGCCGGGAGCACGGTGGAGCCGAAGTCCACCAGCACCAGGTCGAACTTTCCCTGGGCTGCCTGCTCTTCCACCGAAGTGCGCTGCGTGCGGATCATCACGTTGGACGGCGAGATGTCCCGATGCACCAGGCCGCCATCCACCAGCTCCATGCGGGATAGCAAATCGAACAGATCGCGCCCTATGGCGGCAGCCACCAGGGGCGACAGCCGTCCGTCGTCGTCCACCGACAGCCGGCGGCGCGCCTCCTCCAGCGTCTGGCCCTCCACCCATTCCATAATCAAGGCAGGCTGGCCGTCGGTGCGCCCCTGGCCGAACAGCGTGGGGAAGCCGGCGATGCCTGTGAGCAGCCGGCTGGACTCGTACTCCCGACGAAAGGCCGCCTCGCGCCGAGACGCCAGCGCCTGCTGCTCCTCTTCGGTCAGGTCGGCGCCCTCTTCGGCCGTCAGCACCTTCACGGCCAACCGGTCGCCCCAGGCGTTCTCGGCGTACAGCACGCGCCCGAGGCCGCCCTTGCGCGTACGCCCATCAACCACGAACAGCGTGGAGTAACGGCGCACCGCAGAGGCGCGGTCATCGTCGTCCAGGAAGGCAACCGGCTTGAAATCCTCAAGCACGACCATGCGCCGGCCAGCCGTTTCCGCTGCGAGCTCCGGTGCCGCCCGCCCCTCAGTTTTCTCTTCTGCTACCACGAGAATGATTCCTCCACACAAACGGGCAACCCGGCGCCGCTTACAGGCGGCTTGCGGCTTCCGCTGCCGCTTCCAGATAGTCCAGCTTGCCGCCGTACCATCCGCCTCCGACGGGAACCGACCAGGTATGCCCGCTCAGAACCGACGTGTAGCAGTCGGTGCACGTCCATTCCCACTCGTTGGGATTCGCGCGGTCGGGGCAGTTCAGGTAGTTGCTGCAGAACGTGGACAGCAGGCTGGCGGCGTTGCGCAGGTTCTGCCAGCGCTCGGCCCACACGGCCGCCTGGGGCGCCAGGTCGGGAAACTCGGCGGCACCGTAGTCGGCCAGATACGCATCGCAGGTGGCAATGCAGCTGTTCACGTCGGAGAGGGCGTACGAGGCGTCTCCCCACGTGGCGATGCCCTCCGTGGTGAAACCGCCGTCGTACCACGACACGGGCAGGCTTGCGAACACGTTCGACAGCACGGCGGCCACATTGGCGGACGCCGAGGGCATCTCCTGCATCCTCGTCCACGCGTTGGAATGCCGCGCATCGTAGGCTTCCTGTTCCGGATCGGCGGCCGGCAGCTCGGCGCTGGCTTCGGCATTACCGCCTCCGCTGCCGCCGCTGCTGCCTTCCGAATTCGACGGGGAATCAGCCGAAGACCCGTCGGATGCCCCCGACGCGCCAGGCTGCGCAGACGATGGCGCCGAAGCGTACTGGCGCGCCGTCACCGAAGGAGAAGACAACGCAGGCGCGCCTTCGCCGGCTGCGTCGCCCTTGCCGTCATCGGCCTGGCCGTCGCCTTCGGCCTCGTCTGTCTTCGGCTGGTCGGCAGCGTCCTCCGCCGGCTTCGCAGCGGATTCGCTCCCGCTCTGCGGATTGGGTTGCTGCGCTTCGTTACGCGCCGCAGGGGAAGCGCTGGACGCCGCAGGCTCTCCCTCGGTCGAATCGTCGCTTTCCTGGGGAAGGGCCGCGTCGGCCGCCAGAGAATCGAAGGCCGTGCGGGCGTCGAGTGCCGGGGGAACGGCGAAGGCGAAGCCGACCGTCGAGCACAAAGCAGCCGTCAACGAGCCCGCAACCAGCAGGCCATGACCCCGCGAAAACCCCGTCAGCATTTTCGATATACCCGCCATTATGAATACCGCACCTTTGCGCTTCGCGTCCCTGCCCCTTGTCCTGCCTCGGTGCGACCGTCCCTTGCTCGTCGCACCCTTTCAGGAACGCAGCGATTCTAGCACACCCCGCCCCCGGGCTGCAGCATGGCGCTTGGGGCGCGCCGCCCACGCGGACCGGTGGCCTTGGCGCGCTTTGCCGAGCGACGCCCAACGCCCGACACGCAAAGCGGCCCGAGCTTGGAACGCCCGGGCCGCGCATCGATGACTGCCAAAGCCTTCGCAGCCGCCAGGCGGCCACGCGAGCAGCGGCTATTCCATGCCCATCTCCTTCTTCAGGCGGGCCAGGTCGTCGTCCACGGCTGCAGTGACGCCGGCCTGCTCGTACTTCTTCTCAAGCTCGGCAGCGGGGTCGGCCGGAGCGGCGGTCAGATCGGCCTTCGCGTTGCTGCGGTCGAGCATCTCATCGGCCTTGCGCTCCATGCGGTCGAACGCCGCGCGGGCGCCTTCGCTCTTCGTGCCGGCACCCACTACCTCGTTGACCTTGTCCTGGGTCTTCGCCACGGCAGCCTTGGCCTTGATGGTCTCCTTGCGGGCGTTGAGCTCCTGGATGTCGGCCACCAGCTTGTCGTGCATGGTGCGCATCTTGTCGGCGTTGTTCTTCGCGCCCTCATAGGCGATCTGCAGCCCGTCGGTGCGGCCGGCCAGCTCCTGCTTCTTCTGCAGGAACACGCGGGCGTCTTCCTCGTTGCCGGCGGAAAGGGCCTTGCGGGCCAGGTCCTCGTAGCGATCCATCTCGGCCTTGTTCTCGTCCACCAGACGCTTGCAGCGGGTTTCCTCGGCCATGACGCCGGCCGTGGCCTCGCGCACCTCGGCCAGCTCCTCGGTCAGCTCGCGCAGGTACTGGTCCACCATCTTCTGCGGGTCCTCCGCCTTGTCCAGCAGCTCGTTGATGTTGGCCTTCACGATGCTCGTGAATCGCTCCAGTATGTTCGCCATGCCAGTGTTCCTTTCTCTATGGTCTCCGAACAGCCCTTTGACTTCCGGACCTTCCCTTTGCTTGCGACGGCCGACGAAGGACGCGCCGGCCGCCACGTCTGCGACAGCCCTGCCGCGCAGCCGCCCCGCCGTTTACTTCCCGCCGGTGGTATCCACCGGCTCGTACTTCTTCGCTCGCTCCTCCACGTCCTTGTCGCCGAACTGCTCCAGCGGCGTGCTCAGAATCTGCTGCATGCGTTCGGCCTCGCGCTTCTTCGCCTGGGCCCTGACCAGCACCAGCACGCACACTCCGGCGACCACTACGATAACAACAAACCCTATCACCACGGGCACCACCGGAGAAGGCGTTACCGACATGATGCGCTCGCCGGTTTGCGCGAAGGCGTTGCTGAAGAACGAGTTCTCGTCGTTGTCGGCGACCCACTCCTGCCGCAGATACGCCTCGAAGATGCCCAGCGCCTCCTCGTCCAGGATGGTACGCGTTTCGCTGCCCGCCCAGTAGGCCCAATAGAAGCCGTCGTCGCGGGAGTCGTAGCAGAAAGCCATGAGGAAGTGAGCGTCGTCGGTGAACAGCTGGCTGTACAGCTGCTGGGCGCGCGATTGAAGCTCCGCCGCCGAGCGTATCGAATCGTTCGGGAAGATGTAGACGTAGGGTTGGATGCCCGTGAGCTGGAAGAACTCGCGCAATCCCTTCTCGAACGTGGCCGGCGAGGTGATCCAGTCGCCGTCCTCGTCGGTGTAGTAGCCGGTTTCATTGACGCTGTTCGCAGGAAGCGCCTGGCGGTCCTCGGTGGATTCGGGGATGCCGCTGCCCGAGCAGTCGAGCAGGCCGAACGACGCCGCCAGCAGCAAAACCAGCGCCAGCGCGGCAATGATGATGCCCACGGTAGCGCAGCCGCCCGAGCTGCCGGAAGGCGCCGGGGAGCCGCCGGGCGTGGGGTTGCCCGAACCGTTGGAGCCGCCAGGAGTAGGGCCGCCCTGTCCGCCCGAACCGTAAGGGTTGGCAGGCGGCATGGAGGGGCCGGGGGTGCCGTTGTTGATGGTGACGCGGGGCATGAAGATGGAGGGAAAGCCGAACACCGGGCCGCCGAAGCCGCCGCCATGGCTGCCGTGGCTGCCTCCGCCGAAGGAACCGCCGGTGCGACCGCCGCGACCGCCGATATGGCCGCCCCCGCCGAAGCCGCCCCCAAAGGAGCCGCCGCCTCCGCCGAAGCCGCCTCCGCCGCCGAAACTACCGCCCGACCTGCCCATAGCGACCCTCGCTCTCGCCGTCGAATCCGAATTGCGCCGACCAGCCGCAGCCAAACAGCGCTATCGTTTCATTATCGACGAATTCGCTCGGCATTCGGCGGCGCTTCCGCCTCCGACAGAAAACCGATACCTTCCCAAAGCTGCTACGCTTCCACGGCTCCGTCAGCCTCGAAGAGACGCGCATCATCCCTGCAAGAGGCAGCACCGAACGCGCGGCCGCACGCTCTAGATGGAGTCGGCGATGGCCTCGTCTTCGGGTAGGTCGGCGGCCTCTTCGGCACGCTCCAGCTTCGGGGAGATGCCGCCGTCCTTCGGGCCCTTGTCCTTGCCGTGGCCGTGACCGCCTTTCGAACCGGTGCTGCGCGGAATGCCCGCTTCGCCCACCTCTTCCAGATAGCGCTCCATGCTGAACCGCGCGATGTCGGAGCGGTTGATAACGCCCACAATGTGCCCGTCGTCGAGCACCGGCACCTTCTTCAGGTGGTTCTCGCCCAGCACGCGACACACTTCCGGCAGGTCGGCATGCGCGTCCACGCCGATGATGCCCTTTGCGCCGATGCTCTTCGCCGGCATGCCCATGAGCTCGTCCAGCTTGCGCTTGAAGTCCGAGTTCGAGCCGTCGGCGTCCACCGTGCGCATGATGAGCACCACCGGGTCCATCACCACCGTGGAACGTTTCGCCAGGTAGCGCATGATGTCGCCGTCCGACACGAAGCCCACGGCCTCGCCTGCGTCGTTCACCAGCGGGATGGCGCTCACGCCCTTGTCCACCAGCATCTCCACCGCTTCGGCCACCGTGGCGTTCTCGGGCAGCGTGTACACGTCGCGCTTCATGATGGACTCCAACACGGTGCGGCGCTCGTTGCCCACATCGCGGGTTTTGGCGTCGCCCGGCTTGTCCTTCACCAAGGCGATCACCATGCCGAAGCAGATGATGCACAGCAGGGCCGACACGGCGAAGGACACGTCCACACCGAAGAAGCCGGCCGCAGTGGGGCCCATGGCGGGCTCGGCCAGGTTCGTCGACACGGTCATGGCCGACACGATCACGGCCGTGCCCAGCGAGCCTGCCACCTGACGCAGCGTGTTGTTCACCGAGGTGCCGTGGTTGACCAGGTCGTTAGGCAGGGCGTTCATGCCCCAGGTGGTGATGGGCATGTTCACCAGCGACAAGCTGAACAGGCGCACCGTGTACAGGATGGTCAGCCACACAAGGCCGGTGTCAGGGCCCAGGAAGCAGAAGCACAAGGTGGTGGCCGCCAGCACGCCCGTGCCCACCAGCGACAGCACGCGCGGTCCGTGGCGGTCGAACAGGCGCCCGGCGATGGGGCCCATGGCGCCCATGACGATGGCGCCGGGCAGCAGCACCAGGCCCGACGTGGTGGCCGAGTAGCCCATCATGGTCTGCAGGTAGATGGGCACCACGATGCCGGCCGCCAGCAGAGCCGCCTGCACGATCATGCCCAGCACCGTGGCGATCAGGAACTTCTTGTTCTGCAGCACACGCACCTGCAGCATGGGGTGCTCCATGGAAAGCTGCCGACGGAAGAACAGCACCAGCGCCACCACGCCCACCACGCTGCCCACGGCCGCATCGATGGAGACGCCGTAGCTGCCGATGAGCGAAAGCCCGTACAGCAAGCCGCCGAAGCCCAAGGTGGACAGGATAACCGAAGGCACGTCCAGCTTCGCGTCCTTGTCGGTCTTGCCGCCGTGATCCAGCACGAACAACCCGATAACCACCACAGCCACCGACAGCCCCGCGATGATGGCGAACATATCGTGCCAGGTGGCGCGGTCGATGATGATGCCAGCCGCCGTAGGGCCGATGGCCGGGCCGAACGCCACCACAATGCCGAAGAGCCCCATGGCCGTGCCACGCTTATCGACGGGGAACGTCCACATGAGCACCGTCATAACCAGCGGCATCAATATGCCTGCGCCCATAGCCTGCACCAAACGGCCCACCAGCAGCACGGCAAAGTTTGGGCCCCAGCTGGCCAAGCCGCTGCCCACCGTGAAGATGGCCATGGCCACCAGAAATAGGTTGCGCGTGGTGAAGCGGTCGATCAGGAATGCGGTGATGGGAATCATGATGGCGTTGACCAGCGTGAATCCGGTGGTAAGCCACTGGGCCGTGGCTGCGTCGACGCTCATCTCCTCCATAACCGACGGCAGCACCGGGGCCACCACCGTTTGGTTCAACACCGTAACGAACGTGCCAAACACCAGCACGGCCAACATCATGATCTGCTTGCGAGTAAGTCCCATGAAAATGCCTTCCAACCTGCTATTTCGCGCTTATGTCGGCACGGATTCGAAATCCCGGCTGCCGATTTATGCCCAATCGAGTCAACGCTTTAGCATACGCCTGCGAACGCATAGAAAGCAGGCATTCGCAAGAGCTTCGCGGAAGCGGCACCATTTCGCCACCTAAGCGCAACGGGAGAGGAGCGGGCGGCGGCGGGTGGCGGGGCCCCTGGCGGCCCGAAGCGAGCCGACAGGCTGCGGGAGCTTTGACGGGCCGAGGCGGGCGGCGGGAGAGTGAATCCCGCAAAATCGTATGTTTGCGCAGCTTTTCCTGCGCAAGGTGCCGATTGTGCGGGATTGCGCCCCTTGCTGATGCAGAGGCAGAGCGCTCCGGGCGAGCCGGCAGCTAGTGGGCGGCGGCCAGGAGCTCTCGGGCGTGGGCGAGCGACGCCTCGGTGGCGGAACCGGACAGCATGCGGGCGATTTCGACAGGGCGGTCTTCGGCGTCCAGCAGCGAAAGCGTGGTTTCGGGCACGCCTTCGGACTCGCTCTTGCGAACCAGGTAGTGGGCGTCGGCCCGCACGGCCACCTGGGCCAGGTGGGTCACCACGATCACCTGGTGGGTGCGCGCCAGGTCGGCCAGCACGTCGGCCAGAGCCACAGCAACCGAACCTCCCACGCCGGCGTCTACCTCGTCGAAGACCAGGGTATCCACCGCGTCTGCCTCGCCGAGCACCACTTTCACCGCCAGCATGACGCGGCTCACCTCGCCGCCGGACGCGATGCGGGCAAGCGGGCGCTCCTGCATCCCGGCGCCAGGCTTGAACAGGAACTCAACGCTGTCGGGGTCGGCTTGCGTCCACTGCTCGCGCGGAAGGGGGCTCACCTGGCACACCAGCGACGAGCTGCCCATTTCCAAACGGCCCATCTGCTCGCTTACCGCCTCGGCGAACCGCGGGGCGGCATCACCTCGCGCAGCGCGCAGCTCATCGGCTGCGGCGGCCAGGGCCTGCTCCGCCTGATCCACGGCCTTGCGTGCCTGCTTCTCCAACCATTCCGCATCGTCCACCAGCGCCACCGCCTCGGCAGCGACCTCGCGGGCAGAAAACACGTCTTCCATGCGCGGACCGAAGGCGCGGAGCAAGCCCTGCAGGGCCGCCATGCGCTCTTGCTGCTGCTGAAGCTCGTCGGGATCGAACTCGATGCCGTCGCCGTAGGACGCCACGTCGCGCGACACGTCTTCCAGCACGTAGCCCACCTCGCGCAGGGAATCGGCGTAGGGCTGCAGCGTTTCGTCGAAGCGGGCACCGGCCTCCAGCGCGCTTACGGCGTCGCTGAGCGCGTCCATGGCGCCGCCGTCGTCGGCCAGCGCACCGTGAGCTCGCAGCGCGGCCGTGGCCAGGGATTCCGCATGCTCGGCCCGGGCCAGGTCGGCGGAAAGGCGCTCGTACTCGCCAGGCTGGGGGGACACCTCGTCGATACGCTTCAAGGCGAACCGCGCGTCGTCCAGCTTCGCGGTGGACGCCTGGCCGGCCTGCAGCACGCGGTCGAGCTGGGCCTGGGCCTGGGCGGCGGCGCAGAATGCCTCGCGATAGGCGGCAAGCGGAGCCTGCACGCTTTCGGCAGCCCAAGCGTCCAGCAGCGCGCCATGGGTATGGGGGCGCAGCAGCTGCTGATGCTCGTGCTGGCCGCACAGGTCAATGGTGGGCGCGACGGCCTGCGCCAGCTCGGCCACGCTGGCCATGGCGCCGTTGATGGTAGCCCGCGAACGTCCTTCGGCCGTCACCTTGCGCGTGACCACCAGCTCCTCAGGCTCGACATCGGCGGCGACTACGGCCCCCTCGCCCGCGCCCGCATCCTCGCACGCGGGATTCCGCACGAAAATCCGGCCGCTCACCGTCAGGCTCGGCGCGCCGTCGCGAACCGCCGTTTTATCAGCGCGCTCGCCCATGAGCAACTTCAATGCCGAAAGCAGCGCCGTCTTGCCGGCACCGGTCTCGCCCGTGAGCACCGTCAGCCCCGCGCACGGCTCCAACGCCGCCCGACGGATAAGCGCAACGTTCTCAACCTGTATTTCGTCGATCATGAGCTTCGCTCGTTTCGTCAATCAGAGGGCTTCGCTTCGCCAGTGCACTATAGCAGAGCGACGCTCCCTCTACAGCCCTTCCGCACAGGCATCCCATGCCCTGTCCGCAGCTGCGTGCCGCACGGCCGCCTGCCGCTCTTCGCTTTAGAAAGCTGCGTCCAGCGGCTCACTCACCACCACATTCTGCGCACCTCGCTCCAGTTCCGTGAGCTTTTGGAGGAACGGAGGCTGTGTGCCGTCCAGCATACGCAGGTGCAGGGTGACCGCGTCGGCGAAGGCGCTGTCGAGCACTTTTGCCCCGGTGTCGGACGCGATGCGCAGCAGCGACTCGTAGTTGGCGTAGGACGTGCGCACGGTAAGGTCGATGCAGCGCGACACCACCACCAGCTCGGCCGCCTGCACCGCCGCCTGGGTAGCCTGGGTGTACGCGCGAACCAGGCCGCCGGTACCCAACAACACGCCGCCGAAGTAGCGGGTGACCACGGCAACGACGTCGGTAAGACCTGCGTGCTGCAGCACTTGGAGCGTGGGCAGACCGGCCGTCTTCTGGGGCTCGCCATCGTCGGAGTAGCGCACGCGCGGCGTGGGGATAGCAACCCGCCGCGTACCTTCGCTAGCCGCCGTGCTGGCAACGGCCCCGCTGACAACAGCCTCACCAACAGCAGCCCCCGCCGACCGCAAGCCCTCGCCGCCGGCAATGGCGGCCGACGATTCCCCAGCCCCCTCGGCAACGGACGCCCCCGCCTTGCCGCTGCCCACAACGTCGGGCGCCGCCCGCAGCATTCCTTCGGCATCGCGCAAGATGTAGGCGTACACGTTGTGACGGGCCATACGGTTCGCCGCGCGGATCTCTTCCAGAAAGGCCAGCGCCTCAGCTTCGGTTTCCACATGGGCCAGGCTGGCGATGAACCGGCTCTTCTTTTCCTCGTACTCCCCCACCGCGCGCCCGGCAATAGTGGTGTAGCCCGCAGCCGCAGCGGAATGTCCGGCCCCTATGTTCGCCTTCTCTTTCATAGGCAGCAGCATAACACGAATTCGACGCTGCCAGCCGACGCGCTTCTCCGCCGGCTGGTGCAGTTACCGCGCTTGCAGGGGAGGACTAACGGCTTAGGGCCAACCCTGCACTTGCGGAAAAGCCGATGCCAAGGAACGACGAGGCCCTAGGCCTGCGGCGCCTCCTTAAGCGCGTGAGAGAACATGATCTCCATGGCCAGGTCGCTTGCGCCTTTCGCCACTAGCAACGCGCCCAACACCATGACCAGCGCCATCGTGGTACCGAACGGGTTGATCACCACAACCACGCCGCCGACAGTCACCAGCGCCGCCACCACCAGCATGGGAATCCAGCCACTACCCGGGTAGGCGCGCATCTCGACGGAGCGCACGATGTTCACCAGGCCGCCGATCACCATGAGAATGCCCAGCAAGAACGAGAACACGCTCGCGATCGGCTGCGGGAATACGAAGATGACCAGCGCCGCCACAAGGTACCCGATGCCCACGATAAGCACGTTGCCCGCCAGCGAACGGGCGTCGCCCAACCGCGCGTACTGGAACAGAGTGAACGCGCCCATGACCACGCAGTACGCGCCCATCACGTACACGCAGGTGAGCGTTGCGGTTTGCGGCATCAGCAGCAGAAGCAGGCCAAGCGCAATCAACAGCACAGCCTGCAAAAGAGTGCTCGACCTTACTTTCTGGAAAAACGCCTTCGCAGACAGCGGATTGGTTTTGTCGTTCTTATTTGCCATGGTTCTCTCACCTTCTCGTCGTTTTATGGGCACCCAAACGGAACCGCCGCATACGCATATAAAGCCGCGTTTGTCTAGCAGCACAGGCGCAGCGAGCCCATCAGCGCCCAACCTTTTCGTCTGAGCAGCTTACTAAACGTTTGCGAAGGAGCGGAAGCAAAGCGCTATCCGCTCGGAAACCATTTGGCGACAGAAAGGACAGGGGAAGCTGAAGAAAACAATACGAAGTCGAGCGGGGTTGCGAGGACGCCAGGAGCGACAGCTCGCAGAGGACAGGCGAAGCCAGACTCAGTACCCAATGGTCATATGCATAGTGTAGAACGGAACGCGAATGACGATGGCTGCCGCAATAACCAGCAACACCGCCGTAGCCGCACCAAGCGGCCGAGGGCAGTTCCGCTTGCGAATCGACAAGACCGCCGCCACCTCCCCGAGCGCACCAAGCGCCGCAAACGCAAAAATCGAGGCTCCGTAGAAGGGAAACAGGTCGCTGGCCAACCCGTACGAGCCAGACAGCACCCCAAGCTCCTGGTTCTGCAGCAGCGCAAGCCCCACGCTGACGACAAGCGCCAAAAAGCTGACGCCGACGAGAAACCCGTAAAACGCCCTGGGCGCGACAGCCTCTCCATCGCGGAAGGAGCGCTGCATCCATGCGAAGATGGCCAAACAGACCATGGGCCCGGACGTAAGGGCGACGGACCACAGCTCAAGCGGAATGAAGGGAGAGTTCCACGTGGGAATGGTCGGGATGGAGTAGACCGTAGAAATGCGGTATACCAGCCAGAAAGCAGCGACGCAAGCAAGCGCGAGGAACACGCGAGAAACGTGAAGGGGTATCTGGCGCACGAACGCCACAAGCCAGTAGAGCCAGGAGATGGCTATGAAAACAACAGCGGCCAGAACCTCTTCCGAAAGGGGCGAACGACCGATACCGGCCAGCACGTACAGCGCATTGTCGGGAGTACCGAGATGCGTCGCAGACGATATTAGCCCAACAAGGCACAGCCCGATGGGAAGCACAAGACAGCGCTCCATTCGCTCGCGAATCGGCGTACGTTGGACGATGCTCATAATGCGCACGCTCATAAGGACGAAAGCTATAGCCCCCGCCGGTGCAAGCACGGTGAACAGCATCAAGGCTATGCGAAAATCGGTTCCCATTATTTGCAGCTTTCGCCAGTCAGAAATACAAACTGGCGCTACGAGCCGAGATGCCTCTCGCAGAGGCGATGCCCTCGAGTGTCGTGCGGCCCAACAAAGCGATACCCTGATACAAAGGATGCCGAGCAGCTGACTGCAAAAGCTCGAAGTATCTGTCGGCCCACGGCAAAAGATGATCGGATAGCAACTCGTCAAGATCATGGTTGCGCCGCTCGGAAACCCACCCCAGCAAAACGAGCATCTCTCCTATGTGGTCGCAGGGCGTGGCTGCGCTCTCACGCGCCACCTTGCCGACTCGGCCAAGCGGTTGCTTGCGCTGGATGCCACGGCTTCGCAGCCAATCCCTCAAGGCCAGCTCGCTGTTTCCGAACACCACTTGGTCAGAATCAAGGTACACCGACCCCCAAGGAGGAGCCTCTAGGTGGCCTGGGCCCACGAACAGACGCCGATACTCCTCGGATTGCGATTTCCGCGTAAGCGCCGAACCCTGCTTGATCAGCTGGTCGGCCTGGCGAACAACCTGCTCGCTTCCGAAAGGCCATGTGGCCGTCACATCCAAAGACGCCATTCCTTCGATGATGGCCGCCGTGTCCGAATCGGCGGGGTTGCCCAAGAGCAGCGTTCCCAAGATTGAGACAGCTTGGCCGATGGCGGCAGCCTCCCCGTTCCGATCCCTCGAATTCATCTCCGCTCCTTCCGATGACCGCTTCTGCACAAGCCGCTCTGCGGTCGGTATCCTTGCCCGCCACTCACAGTTCTAGCTCGTTGGCAATATGTCCCGTCGTGAAATCCCCAGGTGGACAGGCACATCCGCAGGGCCTGATAGCAATATGGGGTGCCGTCGCCGCCGAATCCGGCATGGGAGCGACGGCGCTTACGGTGCCCGGGCGGCGGCGCAGCTTTGCATACTCTCCGAACTCGAGGGCGCGCAGGGGACATGCCTCCACGCAGATAGGAGCCTTCCCTTCCCGCAAGCGATCGCGGCAGCCGTCGCACTTCGTGCTCCGATGCAGCATGGAGCTCACCTTGGGCGCATGGTAGGGGCATGACAGTTCGCAGTACCCACATCCCACGCACACGAGGCCGTCAACCAGCACGAGGCCCGTCTCGGCATCTTTATGCATGGCGCCCGTCGGGCACACCATGGTGCACACAGGGTTTCCGCAATGGTTACACGACAGAGAGAGGTGATAGACGAACGCCGTCTGCTCCCACGTACCGTTCGGTCCCGCAGACCATTCCCCGCCTTCGTAGTCAAGCACGCGCCGGAAGGCCTCGTCGGCGTCGATCCCCTTGTAATCCTTGCAGGCAAGCACACAGGTCTTGCATCCAGTGCAGCGGGTGCTGTCGAAGTAGAACCCGTACTGGCTCCCGCCCTCCATAAGCACCCACCCCCTTCTTCAGCGTTCGCCGAGCGAGGCAAACACGGGGCGCAGCCCGAACGCTACTGCGCCCCTTCCGTCATACCATCAGCACACTACGCAACTTCAAGCTCGTTGGCAACCCAGGCAGAGGGCGCCTCGGCGCTTTCGGCGGCATCGTTCGACTTCACCACCAGGTTCGGCGACGTTACGCTGGAGTCCGGCAGCGACGCGATGTCGGCTGAGTTGCCATACTTGGCCCGGAGCTGCCCAATCTCGCCGAACTCCAAGCAGCGCAAAGGACACGCCTCCACGCAAACGGGCGCGCTCCCCTCCTCGACGCGGGCCGCACAGCCGTGGCACTTCACCGCCACGTTGCCGTCCCCCAAGCGGGGGGCACCATAGGGGCATGCCTCCACGCACGTGCCGCAACCGATGCACTTGCTCGGGTCGTTATGGACGAAGCCCGTCGCCTCCTCCTTGACATAGGCGTCCTGGGGACAGGCGGCCGCGCAGACCGGGTTGTCGCAATGATTGCAGGCGTTGGACACGTGGTAAACCATCGCAGTACTGGTCCAGGTCCCGTCGGTCCCGGCGTTCCAGGTGCCGCCCTCCACATCGTAGACCCTTCGAAAGGTTACGGAAGAGCCCAGGTCGTTGTAATCCTTACACGCAAGATCGCAGGTTTTGCACCCAGTGCAACGGGAGCTGTCGAAGTAGAATCCGTATTGCGTCATGGCAGCGCTCCTTACCTCTTCTCAACTTGGACGATGATGGAGTTGGACGGATTGTGCTTGGCCAAAGGACTCAGCCGCCCACTGCACAGGGTGTTGATGTTGCCGCCCTTGTCCACGCGATCGCCGTCCATGTCGGCGTCGTGCCAGGTTCCCTCCTGCATGCCCACAATGCCGGGCATGATACGCGGAGTCACTCGAGCCTCGATGAGCACCTCGCCCCGAGGGCTACGCACCTTCACCTGATCGCCCGTCTGGATGCCGCGAGTCTTCGCATCAATCGGGTTGATCCACAGCTGATGCCGGGTGGATTGATCGAGCACGTCGATGTTGGCAAACGTGGAGTGGATGCGGTTCTTGGGATGCCAACCGGACAGATAGAGCGGGTACTCCTCACTCAGATCCTCGTAGCTCTCGAAACCTGGATCGTAGACCGGGATGGGGCTGATGACGTCCTTCTCCCCCACTTCCCAAGCGTTGGCAATGCCATAGATGGTGGTAGAGAACAGCTCGATCTTTCCGGAGGGAGTGAGCAGGCGATTCGTCTCGGGATCATCAAAATAAGCCTGAAACGCCGGCGGATAGGGCGTCTCCTCGCGAATGACACCCTGCTTGAGCGCTTCATCGAAACTGGGCAGGGAGGGCGCGCTCTCCTGGGTATTCTCCCAAATCACACGCTGCCATTCGTCAAGGCTGTGGCCTTCGGTGAACTGGTCCTTCACGCCGAAGCGGTCGGCCACCTCGGTGCACACGTCGTAGAAACTGCGCCGCTGGAAAGAGGGGTCGACCACCTTCTCGTTCACAATGTAGCCGCCGAAGTCGCCAGCGCTAACGGTATTGGACACCGCCGTGCGCTCGTGCTTGGTGATATCGGGGAACAGCAGGTCGGCGTAGCGGGCCGTCGGGGATAGGAACAGGTCGTTGACCACAATGAACTCACACTTCGACTCGTCGCAAAGCACGTCGTGGGTGCGGTTGAAGTCACCGCGCTGGTTCAGAATGTTGGTGGCGTCGCACACCAGGAATTTGATGCCCACGTCCAGCTTGTCCTTGCCCTGCACTCCGTCGGCCACGGCGGTCATCGTCTCGCCATGGTCGATGGCGTCTACCATGGAGATCATGGAGATAGAGGCCTCCACGGGGTTCGGAACCGAGGGAACGATGATGTTGGAGGGCAATGATCCGGAGCGGTAGGGCTCACGCATGCCGTTGTTCGTACCAGCGCGGCCAATGTGGCCGGAAATGAGGGTCAGCGCAGCGATAGCGCGGTTGGCGTTCTCGCCGTTGGAATGACGTTGCGGACCCCAGCCTTGGACGATGAAAGCCGCCTTGGCGTTGCCGATGGCACGGGCCAGCTCGGTGATCTTCTCGACGGGGATCTGGGTGATAGGAGAAGCCCATTCCGGCGTCTTGGGCACCATGTCGTAGCCGGTTCCCAGAATGTAGTCCTTGTAGGAGGAATGCTCCGGCATGCCTTCCGGCATGGTGGTCTCGTCGTAGCCGATACTGTACTTATTCACGAACCCCTCGTCAACGAAGCCCTCGGTGATGAGCACGTAGGCGATGGCAGAGGCCAGAGCGCCGTCGGTGCCCGAGCGGATGGGCAGCCATTCCTCGGGGTGACCTGAGGAAGACTCGTTCAGGCGGTAGTCGATGTTGACAATGCGGGCACCGGCCTCGCGCACGCGGGCCAGGTCGTAACAGCCGCTGCCGCCGCTCATGCGAGTGGTGGCGGGGTCGTTTCCGAACATGACCACTAAATCGGAGTTCGCGGCCTCGCTGAGCGCCGAGCCAAAGAGACCCGTATAGCCGTACATATGGCAGATGGACAGCATGAGCTGGCCAAGCGAGTCGGTGCCGTAATGACCGAGCCTACCACCGATGAAGCCGCAGAGGCGCTCAAAGGGACGCTCCTCAACCGTCGAGGAAAAGGCGCTGTACACCGCTTCGTTGCCGTAGGTATCGATGACCCTCTTCAGCTCGCTGTAGAACAAATCGATGGCCTCGTCCCAGGAAATCTCCTCGAACTTCCCCTCGCCGCGCTTGCCGACGCGCTTCATGGGGCTGGTCAAGCGGTCCGGATGGTTCAGCCAACGGCGAATGGAACGGCCGCGAAGACAGGCACGGGCCTGGGTTCCACCGAATTCGGGAGTACCGGTGTTGTCCGACTCCACGTAGGTAATAGTGTTGTCTTTCACGTGGAAGCGCATGGGACAATAGCCCGAGCCGCAACCCCAGTGGGTGCACGTGCCCCACTTCACCTCGCCCTCTTCGGGCACGTAAGCCTGTGCGGGGGCGGCTGCAGCGCTTACCGGGGCGTCCGTCTCGGCATCAGCGCCGCCGACGGCCGGCTCCTGCGGCGCCTCCTCCTTGGCGCAGCCGAACAACGATCCCCCTCCTGCTGCAGCCGCGAGCGCAGCGACGCCGGTCAGCGTCGTCGCCTTGACGAATGAGCGGCGCGTAGCCGTAGGCGTAACTTGCCGGGACATCGTCTCGGTATCGAACGTTGCCTTTCCCATTCCCTTCTCCTTTCGAAGCTTCCAACACTGCCGTTGGAGCATCTCATGCAAGGCATCCGGTCCTGCACCACGAATGATGTGACATTCCGCGGTTATCTTGACACCTGAATCGTGTGACTTTTGCCGTTCTCCTCTTGGTACACTCGTTATCGGGTCGTCCGCAAGCGACGGCCGAGGAGCCCGGCAGAGGCCCTACGGATAAGAGAAACCAGATCGGGGGGAGGAGCATGGTCTTTCAGGTTCTCCGCCCCAACACAGCCTCTTTGGGGTTTGGTCTGTTCCTTGCCATCCACGCAAGTTCTGTCTGGGGAGGGGCTTTCCCTCTGCTCCCTCTGACGCTTCAGACCTTCGACGTCATGACACTGTTCGCCATCGTTGAATGCCTGGCGTTTTCCCTGACCTTCTTCGCCAGCATGGCATTTTCGCTGTACTGCCCAAATCTCATGCGACACCGAACTGCCGTGCTATGCGGACCCATCATGTGTCTGGGGTCAATCTGCCTTATCGCGCCTCTGTACGCAACCGAGTGGCTTATCGGCCTGGTGGTGATAGGGGCTATCTGCCTCGGAGTGGGGTCAGCCACCTTCTTCCTTTCCTGGCAGCGGCTGTTCGCGTCCCAAAGCGCCGAGTGTGGCACCCTCGACCTAGTCTTGGGCATGGGCTATTCCGCGCCACTGTACTTCGTTCTTCACGCTATACCGAAGGCCGTCGCAGCATACACCATCCCCTTCATCTTCATCCCTCTAGCGGAGGTGTGCCTGATAGACGCCTCGAAGCACATCGACTTCGAGCAGCCCATGTTCTTCGATGATCCTCGGCAACACAAGCACGTATACCGCCACGTCGTATCGTTCTCCTGGCGAAGCGCGTTGTGCGTAGGCGGCATTGGGTTCGCGAGCGGCATCGCGCGGGCGGTGGCATTGGAGGATCCCGCCATGGGGATCTTCGTGAACTATGCATCCATGACGGGAGCTTTGCTGTCCGCCATCGCGCTGGTGTGGCTGTGGCGGCATTACACCTTCCGGTTCGACACGGTCCTCGCCTTCCGCACCGTGTTTCCTGCCGTCATCACGGCTTTTCTGCTAGTTCCCTACCTAGACAGCTTCTACCTCCGCATATTCGCGGGAATCATGTACGCGGTGTTCACGTTCGCCACCATGATTATGATGGTGCAGTGCGCTCAGTCCTCGCGCGACTCGGGCATCAGTCCAACCTATATCTACGGGTTCTTCGCGGGAATCGTCTACCTCTTGCAGGGGTTGGGGTTCCTTACAGGCTACGGATCGGCCGAGCTGTTCTCCAACAGTCCACTTCAGCTGGCCACCATGGCGCTCGCCTCGGTGTGGGTTCTCGCCGTAACCTTGTACGCCGTCCGAGGTCGATTCAATGCCGAGGAGCTGCAGACGCCGGCTGTCGAGTTCATCTCCTTGAGTTCAACCCGAAGCCTGGGCGAACCCTCATCAGCCGACGGCAGGGATGCGGGGCGCTCAAAGAAAGACGACGCGGCACCGCTTCTGCAACAGGTGCCGTCGCTTCAGTTTGCCCATGACGCGAGACGATCCGTGCACAAGGGGGAAGCGCTGTCGGCCCCTCCCAAAGGCTTTTCCCGGGAAGTCGGCGACCAGCCTTTCCGGGATAAGCTGAGCAAGCAGTGCGCCGCCGTAGCAAAGCGGTTCTTCCTGACCACCAGAGAAATGGAGGTCATGGAGTTGCTGGCCCGAGGGAGCAGCGTACCGCGAATAGCCGATACGCTGATCATCTCGGAGAACACCGTCAAGACCTATTGCAAGCGACTGTACCTGAAATTGGACGTGCACAAGCGCGAAGAGTTGCTGGACCTTATCGAAGAAGTGGGGTAGCGCACCAAGACAGCGGAGGGTGCGGACGGCCTGCTTCGCACGACCCCCTTCCATTGGCAGCGGCGAGCGATTCACGGATGGGGCAAAATAATACTTGCATCTAAATCGTTTGCGGTGTATCATTCTTTCTTGCAGCTTTTCTTGGCGAGCATTTGAAAAGCAGCCTACAGTGCGGGATGGAGCAGTCTGGTAGCTCGCCGGGCTCATAACCCGGAGGTCGTTGGTTCAAATCCAGCTCCCGCGACCAAACTTTCAGCCACCTTCGGGTGGCTTTTGTTTTACCGAATGGCGGTACGCAAGTCGGCGGACTGATGGGGGGGGGCGCGGCAACTTTCTGCAAGTTTGCTTCTTTGTTGGGCGTGATGCCGAGGCTCGCAAAGCTGCAGGCAGCAGCCACCGGCAGCAAAACGCTCTAACCCGCGTCGGCGCACTGCTGGATTGTGAAGGCAGAAACGACGCTGGGGTTAGCTGCAGAGACACCACGTCGGGCAATGCTGCGTGGTCGGGGTCGCACGAGAGGATTTGAGCCAGCGGCACCGTGCGGGCGCCACTGCCAAACGAGTCGAGCAAAGGGGATGCTCGCGATAAAGGAGGCAAGGTCGATGGAAACGCTTATCGTTGGGGACGTACACTTGAGGACCGAATGGGTCCTTCCGGCCATCGACGACGTGCTTGCCGGACATCCCGCTGTGGGGCGCGTGGTATTCACCGGCGACTTCTGCGACGAATGGAACGCGCGACCGCAAACCATGCGGGACGGCATTTGCACCCTGGTCCGCTGGGTGGAAGCCCGACGGAGCCAGGGACTGTCCGTCGACCTCGTATTCGGGAACCACGATTTCCAATACCTGCTGGGCGAGCAAGGGCCCGGCACTCACATGACGCTGATACCGTTCGTGCGCGAGATGCTTTTCCCGCTTGGGCTGCGGATGGCCCACGTCGTCGACGGCTTCCTGGTCACCCACGCAGGGCTCACCGGCATCTGGGCCAACGAGTACCTCAGCCGGCCCGCAATGGCCGAAGAGGCGGCGCACCAGCTCAACGCCATGCTGGACGAAGGGTCGCTACGCACGCTCTACAAACTCCACGCTTGCGGGCGCGGGCGCGGCGGTCGCGAAGTGCCTGGGCCGTTATGGGCCGACCGTCAGGAGCTCATACGCGACCCGTACCCAGCATTCAACCAGATTGTCGGCCACTCTCCTCTCCGTCGCATCACCCGGGAGCGCGTGTTCGCCAAAGGCAGCGACGGCACGCGGCGAGCTGTTGTCCTGTGGTTCTGCGACACGTTCTCTCGCTTGCCGAACGGGCGTGCCATCGGCAACGGCAGCATGCTCCTGATGGCGAACGGGAAGGGGGTGCCGGTGCCCTAGTGCGCGGGGAATCAGCCAGGCGGGCTTGCGGGACATCGCACAAGCGGCATGTCGCGCATCCGCACTGCAAGCGACTGAGCTGCGGAAACAAGCAAAAATCCCAGTTCACGGGCAAGTGCGCGACATGCCTGCTGTGCAACGCATAACCGGCATGTCGTGCATCGCTCGCGGTAACGAGCAGAAGCTGCGGCGGGCGGCAGCGGGCTGGCGGCAGCGGGCGGGCGCAATCGTTCGAAATGTGCCGCCCGAGAATCCACTCCTTCACAGCCAGCTGACAACTCCCCCACCCTCCCCCGATGAGACAGAGGGCTTTGCAAAAATGAGAGCAAGTCCCTAGTGGAGGAGGACACTATGAGCAAGTCCGCTCTCGATAAATTTGTCGCCCCGCGCACACCGGGCACGCCAGACCCATTCGCACGTCCCCTTGACGACGTCTCGACGCATGACGCAAAAAGCCGAGTATCCAGAGAGATGACGTCCCAGCGGCTGAATTCAGCCCTAAACAAGCTGGCTGGAATCCCTTGCCGACTTGCGACCGCCCTGGCCGTGGCCGCATGCCTGGTGCTGGGAACAGCGGCGAGTGCGTGGGCCGCTTCGGGAAGCTGGGAAGGCCGGGATGGCGCCTGGTGGTACCGCTACGACAACGGCGGATACGCTACCAACTGGGAGTCCATCGGCGGCAGCTGGTATCACTTCGGTGCGTCGGGCTGGATGCAAACCGGCTGGCTCGACCTGGACGGCACCTGGTACTACCTGACCTCGTCGGGGGCCATGGCCGAGGGGTGGGAGTCCGTCGGCGGTGCCTGGTACTACCTCAACCCGGGCAGCGGCGCTATGGCCGAAGGATGGAAATCCGTCGGCGGCTCCTGGTACTACCTGACCCCCGGCTCGGGCGCCATGGTCACCGGCTGGGAGAAGGTGAACGGAAGCTGGTACTACCTGACCTCGTCGGGCGCCATGACCGAGGGGTGGGAAAAGGTGGGCGGCGAATGGTACTACCTGAACCCGGGCAGCGGCGCCATGGCCGAAGGGTGGAAGTCGGTCGACGGCACCTGGTACTACCTCAGCCCGGACGGCGGCGCCATGGTCACCGGCTGGCAATGGATTAACGACGAGTACTACTACTTCGAATCCTCCGGAGCCATGCAGGCGAACCGCTGGGTCGGCGACTACTACGTGGGCCCGAGCGGCGCCATGCTGCGCAGCCAATGGGTGGACAGCTACTACGTCGGTGCTGATGGAAAGTGGATTCCCGGCTACACCGACCCTGCGAAGCCGGTCGACCCCACAAAGCCGGGCGCAGCACAGGAGCCGACCGCGACCAAGTACTTCACCTACGCCGTGGGCGACTACGTAACCGGACTTGGGAACAGCGCCTCCGATGTGAAGACCGGCACTCCCAGCGCATCGGGCGGCACCTACGAGTCCCTGCCAGGCGACGGCTTCGACATCGTCTCCTCGGGCGGGTTCGACCTGATGGAAGGCTATTCGTGCGGACATGGCGTATACATTGTGGGATGCACCGTGAGCTCCGGCGACCCCGTCGTGATCCCCGATACCATAGACGGCGAACCGGTGGTGTACGCGAACCTGTGCTCTCCCGACGCCGTGAGCGCCGACCCGCGCCTGATCCTGAGCCAGGTGGACGCAACGCAAGCCAAGCACCTGCGCTGGCTCACCGTCGGCGGCGCGCCGGAAGCACTCTACTGCCAAGGCGCCACCGAGCTGCGATTCCTCAGCTCGCAGGAAAACGCGCTGCTGAAAAGCTTCGACGGGTCCACGTTGACGAACCTGGAAGTGCTGCAGTTCGGCACCATACCGCAGGAGTTCTCTCTGGCCAAAGACTCGCTGGTGGAATTCAGCGCCCTGTACCAGGCCACCGACAAGACAATTCCCTACCTGGACTTCTCCGATGCACCGAACCTACAGTCCTTCGCCATCGACCGGCGCGGCGGCAACGTCACCACACTAGGCCCGCTGACCGCCAGCGGCTACACGCTAGAAGGATGCGATGCACTGACCACGGTGAAGCTGCCCTTCCAGAACATCGACTCCTTCGACCCGTACCAGTTCCCGATGCTTGAAACCTTGGTGCTGACGGGCGATCCCCTTACCTCCGAAGCCCGCAACGCCTGCGAAACCTGGGCCGAGGAAACTGGCGGCAGCCTGACCTTGGCGCTGCCCTAAGGGTACCGGTCGGAAAGACCCGCAGAAAAGACCAGCAGAAAAGACCCGCAGGCTCGGGAGCCGGTAAAGTCGAGAAAGACAGCCAGGCAAAGAGGCTGACCCTGCGAAGTGTCCGAAGCGCTTGTCGTGCGATGTGCGGCAGGCGTTTCGGAAGACAGGCAGCCTATTGAAAATCGGATTATTTGGCAGCGATTTTTACGCCTATGAGCTGGTATAACGCAAGAAACACCAGATAGAACGCCTAAAATTGCCCAGCCAAATAATCCGATTTTCAACAACTCGAAGGCTTGCGGGGGCGCGGTGCGCTATACTGTGCGTCAGTGCCCCTTTTTCGAGGAACGTGATCTTATGGCCTCAATGCTTGCTCTCTAGTACATCTACTCCCTTTCGACGCCACCTTTTCTTGCGCGAAACGACACCTCTACTTGCACTGCGGGCGACCGCTTGTTGCATACGTACAACTGCTTTCGCCGGCATGCAAACTCTACGTGCTAGAGCAACCGTTTCCGCAACCGTAAGGTGGACTGCGCGAAATGCTGAGGAGCCAGGTCGTTGATACTGGCGGTCTCTTTCCCCTGCAGGCTTGCCCCGCATCTTGCAACTCGGGGAAGCGCAAAGGCTGTCCGTTACACGTCCTGCCGGCCCAAGGGAAACGAAGGACCTCCCCTCCCCCAGGCTCACCCCATGCCCTGCAGCCCAAAAGGGGCGCAAAGGCCGCCCGTTATGCGTCCTGCCGGCCAAAAGAAGGAGCATGCGGAAGCGGTCCTCGTCCCCTGGCTTGTACTCCTCAGAACTCGCGCGTTTGTAAGCATCGATCACTTTCCGAGGAGCCACCATGGTTGAGAACCACGCATCTTCACATGCCAAGCCTGATTGCAGCGAGCCGCGTCGGCCGGGCGTGCAGCCGAACAGCCAAGCGCCAAACCAACCGCAAGCCGACGCCGTGAGCGCCGCAGGCCTGCCGCTTCAGAAGAACTGGCTGGCCACCATCGCCTTCATCTGGATCGGGCAGGCGCTGTCGATGATCACCAGCTACGCCGCCGGGTACGCTGTGGTGTGGTACGTGACCGAAAGCACCGGCAGCGCCCTTGTGCTGGCGCTCATGACCGCCGCCGCCATGCTGCCCATTGGCCTCATCTCCCCCTTCGGCGGCGTAGTGGCCGACCGATTCAACCGCAAGGCCATCATGATTGTGGCTGACGGAGCCGTGGGGCTGGTTTCCCTGGTCGCCGCGGTGCTCATTCTGCTGGGCGATGTGTCGATTCCCCTGCTCATGATCATCTGCCTGGCGCGCGCCGTCGGCCAAGCCTTCCACAGCCCGGCCATGATGGCCACCATGCCCATGCTCGTGCCCGACAAGCATCTGCTGCGCATCAACACCCTCGACCAGCTGCTAGCCTCCGTCGCCTCCATCGGTGCTCCGGCTTTCGGCATCTTCCTGTACACCACCTTCGGATTCTCCTCGGTAATGTTCCTCGATTTCGCCGGCGCGTTGCTGGCCATCGCCGGCCTGGCCTTCGCGAAGGTACCCACGGTCATCGATGAGCAAGCCGCCAACCAACACGTGATCGCGAATCTGAAGGACGGCTGGGGCTGCATCGCCCGCAACCGCGGCCTTGCCCTGCTCATTGCCATGGTCACCGTAGGCATGATGATCTTCGGACCGCTGTCGGCTGTGTGCCCGCTTATGACCTTCCAGCATTTCGGCGGCGACGGCTATGCGGCGTCGCTGGTGGAAGCGGCCTTCGGCGTGGGCATGCTGGCGGGGTCGGCCGTGCTGGTGATCAGCGGAGGCGGGAAGCGGCTCGCCGGGCTCATCGCCGTGGCGGCCGTGGTGACAGGAGCATCGACTGCACTGTGCGGCGTGCTGCCGTCGGACGCGTTTCCCCTGTTCGTTGTGCTGATGGGCATCATGGCCGTAGCCTGCGCCTGGTTCAACGGACCGCTCATGACCCTTACGCAGCGCAACGTCGACGACGAGAAAATGGGCCGCGCCATGGGCTTGCTCACCGCGGCTATGGGGCTGGCCACTCCCGTGGGCGTAACCCTGGGCGGATTCCTGGCCGAAGCCATTGGCGTGGCGCCCTTCTTCGTGGTGGACGGACTGGCCTGCCTGGCCCTTGGCCTGGTGATGTACCTGCCGAAATCGGTGCGTGCGCTGGACAAGGCTAGCTAGCGGCCTTCGCCTTACTCGCGCCGGGCGGCGGAAAAGCGCAAGGGGCGCGGAAAGCCGCAAGGGCCAGAAAGAGCGGCACGTGCGGACGAAGCTGGACGGAGACGGTTGAAGCAGAAAAGAGAGCGCTGGGAGCAGCAGTAAGGTAGCAACGAACGCACAGGCGGCGGCGAGAAACAGCGGGCGCAACTAGTGGTGAGCGGCGGTCGCAGCCGCGGAAGCGCACGTGGCGACGGCAATGGCGGCAGCTTCCGCGGCCATTTGTGCGCATCTTCCAAGCGGCCTTGACACTATACTATGCTACATATAGTATATCGCTACAGGAGGTGTAATGGACGCACAAATGAAAAGGGGATTTCTGGATGCATGCGTGCTGGCAACGCTGCTGCCCGGAGAATCCTACGGATACCAGATCATCAAAGACGCTCCCCCGTCGCTGGGCCTGAGCGAGTCGACACTGTACCCGCTGCTCAAGCGCCTGGAAACACGAGGGCTCATCCGCGTTCGCAAAGCCGAGCACAACGGGCGGCTGCGGAAGTACTACTCGCTCACGCCGGAAGGGAACAATGCCGTGAGGGAGTTTCTGGAAGACCAGGCAGAAGTGCTCAGCCTGTACCGATTCATCCAGCAAGCAGCTCTGAACAGCGCGAAAGCCGCCAAGGGAAGCCCCGCGGACAGCGATTGCGCCCCCGCTGGCCAACCGGACGGCGCTCCGCCACCAGACGGAACCAGCTCGCCCCAGCCGGCCGAACCCGACAGCGGTCCTGCCTCCGAGAAAGGCGCCGCACCGCGCGTCGCAACCGTCACTGCCACCGATCCCTCGTCCTCCTTGGCGTAAGGAATGCCCATGAACAGCACGCAGTACCGAGAGAAGCTCACCTCCCTCCTAGGCGCCCTTGCCGCCGAAGAGCGCGAAGACGCCGTCGCTTTCTATATGGAAGCCATAGCCGACCGCATCGACGAGGGTATGACCGAAGAAGCCGCCATCGCTGCAGCTCCCACGCCCGAAGAGGCAGCCGCGGCTATCCTGCTGAACGCCAAGTCCGTTGCTGCGGCGAAGCCGGGCGATACCGCCGACCGCAAATCACCCGCGGCCTCGGGCTCCGCAAAGCAGGAAGGCTTCTGGAAGCGCCTCAAGAAATGCCAGCTCAAACCTCTGGAATGGGTGGGGCTTGTGTTCGCTTCGCCGTTCATCCTTGCGGCAGCAGCCATCGCTGCGACACTTGCGGTGGGGGTGGCGTGCATCGCGCTTGCCGTGGGGCTGGTGGCGGCTGTGCTGCTTCTGGCGGTCTGGATTCTGGTGCTGGCCTGCTGGATCGTGGGGGTCGCCTTCGTAGTGGCGTCGCCAGTGTGCGTGCTGTTTGCCATTTGGGGGCTGCAGATAGGCGACATCCCCTACACCATGGTGCAGCTGGGATACGCCTGCTTCGGCTTCGGCACCGGCATCTGGGTACTGCGCGGGTGCAAGGCCCTTACCAAATGCGTTTGGAACGGCCAGCGAAAGGGTTGGTCGGCGTTCGTCCGCGCCTGCAAGCGCCGTTGGGGAAAGAAGCCTGCGGAACCGTCCGGCGCTGTCGTCCACCCCGCGCCTGCACCTGCACCCCAGGGCGGTCCCGTTGCCGCCAACATGCCTGCTGGCGCGCCCTTCGGCACAGTCCCCGCACCCACTTACACGGCTGCAAACGTCCCGGGCGCATGTGCCATCCCGGCACCCACAATCAGCTCCGACGCCGTCGGCAGCGGCGTGCCCGGCGGCCCAGCCCTACCGCTTGCCACGCCTTCGCGCTACGCCGCTTTCTTCCGCGTCTGCCTGATCATGATCGCAGTAGGGCTTGCCCTGGTGCTGGGCGGATTTCTGGCATCGGGCCTGAACTGGCGCGTCTTCTGCTCGTCACTCTACACCAACGGCTCCATCGTCCTTGGCGGCACCGTGGTGGCCGACCCGCGCCAGCTGCTCTTCGGCCGCCTGCTCTACTGGCTCTACTAAGCTCGCATCCTGCGCGGCACCCAGCGCCACCGCGCAGCACCGCAAGCCGCGCCCCTTGACCTTCTGGCTGCGTGAGGGTTCACACTGTTCCCCGTCGAAGTTGATCGGCGGGCACGCGGCCAGCAAACCCGGGCAGCGCCGCATCGAAGAAGGCAGGCCGGCACCGAAGAGCGCCGGGGAGCAGCGCAGAACGCACGACCGAAGGAGCACAACCGTGACCACGCCCAGCAACCTGATGACCATCGGCCAGCTGTCCGAGCTGTCGGGCGTGAGCGCGCGAACCCTGCGCTTCTACGAGGAAAAGGGCTTCCTGTCGCCATCGCGCACCGAAAGCGGCTACCGGCTGTACTCCAAGCGCGACGAGCGGCGGTTGGCCCAGATTGTGGCCATGCGCTCCTGCGGGCTGCCCCTGGCCACCATCGGCCGGCTGCTGAGCTGCACGGACGACGTTGACAGCCCAAGCCTTCGCCAAGCCCTGACCGACCATCTTCGGACCCTGCGCGAACAGGGGAACTCCCTTCAGGCCGCCATTCGCAGAACCCAGGCGGCGCTGAACGCCGTGGAAAGGATACAAGGCATGGAAACGAAAAATGCATTCGAAGAGCTGAAACGCCAAGGACTGGAGGCCTTCGAGCACGAGTACGGCCAGGAGGCTCGCCAGCGCTACGGCAACGACGTCATCGAGCAGTCGAACGCACGCATGATGGCGCTCACCAAGGACGAATGGGACGCCAAGGAGCTGCTGGAGGAGTCCATCAAGGTGCAGCTGCGCCTGGCCATGGCCACCAACGACGCCGCATCGTCCGAAGCCCAGGAGCTGGCCCGCATGCACAAGCGCTGGATCACCGTCCATTGGGGCCCGGGGTTTGCCGACGAAACCTACCTGGGGCTGGTGCGCGGCTACCTGGCCGACCCGCGCTTCACCGCCTACTACGACGGAGCCGCCGGCGAGGGCGCCACGAAGTTCCTGGTGGAAGCCGTAGAGGCTGCACACGCTGTATAATGGGGGCATGAAAGCCCATCCGCAGAGCGAAGCCGAATCCGCAGCGCCCCTCTATCCCGAGCGGGCGCTGCGGCTGCATGTGCTGGCCAGTGGGTCGAAGGGCAATGCGGCCATCGTGGAGAACACGGCCACCGACCAGGGAATCCTGGTGGACTGCGGCATCTGCAAGCGCGACTTCTTCGCCCGCTGCAGCCAAGCGGCCTTCGATCCAGCCAACCTGCAGGCCATTCTTATCACCCACGACCACGGCGACCACACCAAGGGGCTGGGAGTGGTCTGCCGGGAGCTGGTTCGGCGCGCCGTGCGGCCGAGGCTGTTCGTCAGCACGGCGGTCCGCGCGGCCAGCAAGCCGGTTGCCGAAGTGCTTGACCAGGGGCTCTGCGAGTTCGTGGCCCTTGCTCCCAGCGCCTTCGACGTCGGCGACATCCGCATAATCCCCTTCGCCACCTCCCACGATGCGGCCGAGTCCTTCGGCTTCCGCTTCGAGGTGCCCGGCGACGCCATCGGTTACATCACCGACACCGGCATAGTGCCGCCAACCGCCCGCGAACTGCTACGCGACGTGCGCATTCTGGCCCTGGAAAGCAACCACGACGCCCGCATGCTGGCGGAGGGCCCCTACCCCTGGCCGATCAGGCAGCGCATCGCGTCGGAGCACGGCCATCTCTCCAACGACCAGGCATCCGACGAGCTGGCCGAGCTGCTGGGCCCGCGGCTGCAGACGGTGGTGGCCATGCACATCTCCCAGAACAACAACACCTATCGAGCTCCCGAACAGGCCCTTCGCGAGGTTGTTACCCGCGCGTCCCACCCCGCCGCCGTGCTGGTGGCCTATCAGGACCGCCTCGTCACCGTACGCTAGAGCAAAGCCCGCACAATCGGTAGTTTCATCAAGAAACGGTGACGAAACTACCGATTGTGCGGGCTTTTCGGGCGGAGGGTGCGGGCAGAGGGTGTGGGCGAAAGGTGCGGGCTTTGCGGACGGAGGGTATGGGCGGAGGGGTGCGGACGGCCGCGAAGCGGGCGAAATGCGGCCCAACGCGAAACGGAAGCGCCTGGAGGGGACGCTTCCGTTTCTGGGGAGAGGGAGAGAAGTTCCGCGGGCAGGAAGGGGGAAGGGCTGCCCGCAGCCTGGCTGGCCTAGGCCTTGGCCAAGTCGCGGCCGACCACGTAGCCGAAGGTCATGGCGCGGCCCAGGGACAGGCCGGTGATGTCGAAGGGATAGTCGGTGCCGCCGAACATGCCGCCCTGGACGTTGCCCACCGCGTACAGGCCGGGGATGGGGTTCCACTCCTCGTCCACCACGTTGCAGTTGTCGTCCACCTCAAGGCCGCCGGTAATCACCGAAATCACGTACTGGCGGCGAATGGCGTAGAAGGGCGGGGTGTCGATGGGGTACATGAACTCCATGGGCTTCATGTAGTCGTCGTCGCGGCCGCCGGCCACCAGCTCGTTGTAGCGCTCCACCGTAGCCTTCAGGTGGTCGGCCGGGAAGTCGGCCACCTTCGCCAGCTCTTCGATGGAGTCAGCCTTGAAGGCGAAGCCCCACTCGATGAAGTCCTCCAGGGTGCCGTCGTTGGCCGGGTCCACCTGGTTGGGCATCTGGGCGTAGTACTGCTCGTAGTTGCCGTCGAAGATCTGGGTAGCATGCACGTCGGGGTACTTCACAGCCTGGTTGCAGCGGTGCTCGTACAGCGTGCTCTCGTCCATGAAGCGATCGCCGTAGTCGTTCACGTTCAGCCACGGAGCCTTGCGCATGGGAGCGTTCTTGTCGCCGTCGCCCACGTAGTGATGCACGTGCACCATCTTGGGATGGGGCGCCTCCTGCATGCGTGCGCCGGCCCACAGGCCCATGAGATGGCCTTCACCGTCGTTGTAGGGAGGGTTGTAAAAGTTCTCGAAGGGCAGCGCACCGGGGCACCACTTGGCCAGCATATCGCGGTTGTTGCCGTAGTCGCCCGTGGCCAGCACCACGCCCTTCTTGGCGTTGAACTGGATATACCCGTTGGCGCTCTCGCCGATGACACCGGTCACCGCGCCCGAGCCGTCCACCACCAGCTGCACACCGGGGCAGTTGAAGAACGCTTCGGCGCCCTTCTGCTCGGCCAGGTCGGCCATACCCTTCGCACCGGCGATCTGCTTCCCTTCGAACTTCACCGCCGGGATGGGCGCGGGGATGATGGCCTTCACGCCGGCCTCCTCGGCCTTCTTCAGGATCCAGCTGCCGGACTCGGGGGACTCGTCGAAGTAGCGGCGCACGAGCGACCAGTTGATCAGGTTGTTGTTATTGGCGTTGAACTGCTTCATCATCTCGTCGACATCGATGGTCTCGCAGCCGGCCTCGGTGAATTCGGGGCTGTTGATGACGGCGCAGAAGTTACCGTGGGTCAGGCACATCTCGCCCTTCTGCAGCACAGCCACCTTGGCGCCGCCTTCCACGGCAGCCAGAGCGCAGGCGGCGCCGGCCATACCCAAGCCCACCACCACGATGTCGTAGTCCTTGGTCTCGGCGATGTCGGTGATGGCAGCGGGGGCAGCCAGCGGGTCGGCGGCGGCCACCGTGGTGCTGGTGGCGTCGGCGGAGGCAGGGGCAGCGGCGCCATCGGCAGGAGCGGCTTCGGCCTTCGTCTCGGGAGCACCCTTCGGCGCGCAACCGGCCAGCGCGCTCACGCCGGCCAGAGCGGCGGCACCGGCACCCATCTTGAAGAAGCTGCGGCGGCTCAATCCGGCGGTCTCGGTGTTCTTCATCATGACTCCTTCTCCTTTTCGCGGCCCGTTTCTGGGCCTTGTCCCGTTTGCGACCCGGCCTGCGGGCCTTCCCTTCGCGGCCTGGCTTCCGAACCTCGGTCTTTTCTCGGTCCGGCCTGCGGGCCTCGTCTTTCCGCGGCCTGTCTTCTGAGCCTTGTCTTTTTCTCGACCCGGCCCCAGGCCACGCTCCGGCGAATGCCGTTTCTTCCATCCCCCGCGCCCGCTCGCCGTTGCCTTCCCATATTCTTTAGGCCAGCGATCCGGTCGCGGTGCCGCTTCCGAAGCGGCGAGGCCATCCTAGGTCCCGGAGCGGCGTGCGGTCACCTCACGATTAGGCTGATTTGCCCCTCATCCACCGGTCTATTTTTATCACCCACTCTTGTTTTATGCCTGGTCAAACGGGTGCTGACAAAAGACTCTTACCGGTGGCTAGGTTTTTCCGAATTGCCGAAAGCGCACAAGACGCACCAAGCTCAAAACGGAAAGAGGTGCCTTGCCAGGGTTATCGTTGCGCCGTGGTCGCTTTATAATGTTGCAAGCTGACGGGAGGCCGAAAGCATGCAGAATCGTTCGGTTCGTCAAGAAATCGTGACGAAGGTGCCGATTATGCGGGCACGACCGCAGGCCACCACCCATGGCGAACGCAGGCGACGGCAGACGAGAGCCGCAGCGAGCAGCGGGCGGCGGCAGTCGAGAGCCGACCCGATCCGAGGGGAAGCAGCCGGCCTCGAGCTGCAGCGGTCCGAGGGGGCGCGACGTGGGTCATGGGCCGCCACTCATGGCGAATGCGGGCGGAGGCATGTTGAAGAGGGCCGCGGCGAAACGGGGCGCCGACGGGGTGCAGCACGAGAACGCCCGGGAAGGAAGCGAAGATGAGCAGCGAGCACGCCACGGGCATCACCGACGGCAGCGAGGCGGCGCCGTCGCAACGCGCAGGTTTGGGCGCATTGCTGCCCGACGGTGTGCTGCCGCTACGCTACCTGGGCATGGGCGTGTACCTGGCGTGGATCTACTCCGTGCACTTCGGAAGCCCTGCGTCGCCCTCGTCGGTGCCAGGGGTCACCCTAGAGCCGCTGTTCCTGATATCGAACCTGGTGAACGCCGTAACACTTATCACCTGCGCCCTGTGCGCCCAACGGCTGCACCGCCATCCGCATCGCGGCGTCGTGCCATGGGCGGCCGGCGCGCTCATGGCCGTAGGCACCGTGCTCATGGCGCTTCCCGAGGGGGCCGCATCCGCAATAGGAATCGGACTCTACAGCGCTGCCGCCATTACTGGCGCGATCTTTACTGGCTTGGGACTAGCCGCCATCATCTCGCTGTGGAGCGAGTTCTACGCCGCACTGCCCATGCGCCTGGTCGCACTGTACTACTCGTGCTCGTTCGTGCTGGCGACGCTGCTGCACTTCGTGATCATGGCGCTCTCGGGACCAGCGGCTCTTTTGTTCACCGCGTTGCTTCCACTGGTGAGCGCCGCCCTATTCGTAGGCAGCATGCGCATGATCAAACGCCAGCAGCACGCCACCAACCAAAGCGAACGCCAAGAGGCTGACGAAATCGCCTACGTGATGGGCCGCAGCTCGACTCAGCGCTGGAGCTTCCCCATCCGCCCCATGCTGCTTATGGCGGCTTACTCGTTCACCATGAACTTCTGCCGCACCACCGGCGGCATCGTCAACGACCTCACCATGCTGGGCGTGTCGTTCGCCGCCCTGGTGGTGCTGGTCATGGCGCCGTTCTTCTTCGATCGCTTCGACGTGCGCTACCTGTACCGCATCGCGCTACCGCTCATGGTGGCCGGTGCGCTGTTCCAGCCGTTCCTGATGGACGGCGGCTTGCTGCTTGCGGGCATCATGCTGAACATGAGCCACGCCAGCTTCGTCATCCTGACCATGATTGTGCTGTCCACCATCTGCAACCGCTACGGCGTGCTGGCCATCTGGCTGTTCGGGCTCACCCGCGCCGCACGGGTCCTGGCCAGCGTACTGGGCTCCCACGTGGGCGTGACGGCCTGGAACCAGCTGGATAGCACAGGAATCTTGTTCCTCACCTGCGTAGTGGTGGTGTTTCTGGTGTCGTTTTCCATGTTTCTGCTGAACGAGAAGGACCTGGAGACCACCTGGGGCATCACGCCTCTTGCACCGCACAAGGAAGCCGCCGGGTTCCAGTCGTCGCTGGAGGGAACCTGCGCGAAGATCGCCCGGGAACACGGGCTGACCCGCCGCGAGGAGGACGTGCTGGCGCTGCTGGCCCAAGGCAAGAGCGTCCCGCGGATCGAGCAGGAGCTGTGCATTTCCAACGGCACGGCGAAAAGCCACGTGCGACATATCTACGCGAAGCTGAACGTCCATAGTCGCGACAAACTCATCCAGCTGGTGGAAGTCGGCGGCGAAGGCGAATAGGAAAAGCAGGTGTCCCCACGGCAGCGGCATGCCAACCGAGTAGGCAGCCACGCGGGAGCTGCAAGGGCAGCCGGTCTGGGACGGGCGAGGCAGGTGTGGTGGCTGTGGTGGCTGCAGCACTCCGGCGGGTGTGGTGGCTGCGGCATTACGGTGGCTGCAACGCCGAGGCTGAGACCCCCAGGGATGCGGGACCTTCCGCCGCGCTCCGCTGTATTCGGCTATGCCCGCATAATCGGCAGGTTCGTTAAGAAATCGTGCCGAAACTGACGATTGTGCGGGATGTCCGCCTGACAGCTTTGCAGATAAGGGTGATGCACTCAATCAACTATGATTAACAGCATAATCCCTGATGAGAAGCGTCTACAATTAGTTCATTTGTGTATGCATTATGTTTCACTTGTGTCATAACTCACGATTCATTGCGTTTTCTTTCCCCGCTTGATACGTTGTCGACGTCAAACAATGCCCCGTGCGCTACGCCGGTGAACCGCGGACATCACCTATTCGTCGTCCCGAACGATCACCGTCTTGCCTGTATCGTCGTGATTCATCGACGCCCCGCACCTGCTTGCATACAACACACCGCTTCTATCCCTTCGTCCGAATGGAACGACTATGAACAACATACGCACTCAGAAGCCGCGCTTCTCTGCATCCCGAAAGAACCCTTTCCGCGCTCTTGCTACCGCAGCCTTCTTGTCGGCTGCGCTGGCTCTCGCTCCCCTTCCGGCGCTCGCCTCTAGCACGGAGCCCAACAACGCGGCCGAAAGACCCGCACCCGAGGTCGCCCAAAACCCGGTTGTCGCCGAAGCCGCAGAGCCGGATGCCGATTCCCAACAGCAGCCCGAAGTCCAAGCGGAAATCGCCCACATTCAGAGTAACCTGAGCGCCGCCGATGCGGCGGAGGCGGTAGTCGACACCGCTCTGGATGCTTCGGCCGCTTTCGCTGCGGATAGCCTTGCACTAAGCGGCGATGGGCAAACCGCCGAAACCAACTCCAGCGGCGCTGCAGAAGACAGCGTTGAGACCTGCTCGCTCACGGTGTACTACTGCGAAATTGTCTTCTATGAGGATCCGGACTTTTCCCATCCGTCCGGCATGCGTCTGCTGAAAACGAGAACCGTCGAGGGGCTTACCCCGGGTGACACAATCAACCCCTGGAACTACGTAGAAGTCATCGACGGGTTCCACTTCTTCGACGGTTGGGCCGAAAACAAGACGCTGAGCACCGACAGCAGCAAAAACAACGTGCAGCTGAACTACTTCGCCACCACAAACAACTCGTTCTCGGTGAACTATTACATGCTGACCGACGGGAACGCCCCCATAAGCAGCCAGAACATCGTCCCTGACAACTCAGGCGCAAAAATCGGCCTGGACGGCAAACTGGCGGCAGGAGACTCGATTATCGCCGATTATTACGGCGAACCGGTACGAATCACCAAGCTAGGAGGCCTGCAGGAAGAGGGGCAGCGGTTCGGTCAGATGGTCGATGGGTCGAACTATGCCACGCCAATCGAACACATGATGTTTCTAGACAGCTACCCTTCATCCATCCGCGTGGGTACCGACCCTGAAAGCAACGTCATCAACATGTTCTACGCTCCTACCCTCACGACACCACCCGACGAGACGCCGGCACCCGGAGATGGTGAAGACGGAAGCCAAACGCCCACGCCGGACGTGCCCACCACCCCCGATGGCGACACCACACCGGACAACCCCTCCGACGGCAGCACGCCGGATAACCCCGGCGATGGCAGCACACCGGATACCCCCTCCGACGGCGACGCCACTACGCCGGACAACACGCCCGACGGCGACGACCCGTCCCAGGGCAGCGACAACGCCGACGATAGTCAGGGAGGAAGCGACAACGACGCGAGCAAGCCGAGCGCACCCAGCACAACCGATCCGGCAGATTCAGACGAAGGTGCCGGAAGCGAGCAACCTGGCGAATCGGACAATTCTGAAGGTAACGCAGAAGGGTCTTCGACCGAGGCCGGCAACAACGGCAGCAACCAGCCCAATGGCAGCTCAAACGCCTCCGGCGACTCCAAAAGCGAGAACGCAGCGGACCAGGGCACTGCTGCCTCCGACAGCTCGAGCACTCTGACGCAGACCGGCGATTCGTTCGCACCGATCGCAATAGCGGTAGCACTGCTGGCCGCCATAAGCCTGGGCGTAGTGGTAGTGGCCCGCCGACACCTTTCGTAGTCCGCGCATGGCGAAAGGATACTCATGGGCAGCTCGCATAGCGCAACCGTGCCGGGATCGGCGAAAAAGGCAGTAGCGGCGCAACCTGCCGCACAGAAGCCCGCGCAAACCCGGTCGGGGCGCGGGCTGGGGTCAGACCCAGCCGTTTCCATCCCCACCGGACGCGCCATGTGGGCGATGATGGCCATGATGCTGGGCAGCAACCTGCTAGCGTCGTTCAACCAGTCGCTCATGAACATCGCGCTCGACCAGGTGGCGACCGATTTCCATGTGAGCCTGTCCATGGCCAACTGGATGGTGCTGGGCTTCACCATAGTGGCGGCGACCGTCATCACCATGGCCGCCGCCCTGCTCAAGCGCTACGGCCTTCGCAAAATCATGCTGTTCGGCTACGTGGCCTCGCTGGCGGGTTCGCTGCTGGGATTCTTCTCGTGGGACTTCGGCGCCATGTTTGCGGCACGGCTTATCCAAGCCCTTACCGTAGGGTTGTTCTTCCCCGTGGTGACCAGCGTTATCCTCACCATTGCGCCGAAAGGCAAGGGCGCCACCATGCTGGCCATCAACAGTGGTGCCATCGGCGTGGGGCTGGCGTTCGCCCCACTGCTCGCCGGATTGCTGCTCACCTACGTGGGGCTGCACGCACTCTTCCTCATCCCGGCGGTCATGTCCGCCGTGCTACTGGTGTGCGGCCTCAGGTTCCTGCACAACGTGTACGAACGGCAAGATCAACGCATCGACGTCGTCAGCGTGCTGCTGAGCTTCGCCGGGCTGGGCGCGTTCATCTTCGGGCTGAACGAGGTCACGCGTACGTTGGTGCCGTCGCTGGCGTTCATGGCGGTGGGCGTGGCCATTGTGGCGCTGTTCGCGTGGCGCCAATTCCACATAGCCGACCCGCTGCTGAACCTGTCGCCCTTGACGCACAAGAAGTTCGCAGCCGGCGAGCTGCTTATGATGCTGGGCTATGCGGGCTCCATCTACATGAGCTTGCTGGTGCCGCTCTACCTTGAGGGTACCGCTGGTTTCTCCGCCTTCGTTGCCGGCGCGCTGCTGGCTGGACCCATCCTGTGCTATGCGGTCAGCTGCTTCATCGGCGGGCGCATCGAGGACAAGCACGGCATCTGGCCGCTGGTGCCCGCGGGCTTTCTGGTGATTCTGGTTGGGTTCGTGGCGGTGGAGTTCACCTCGTCCCAGCAGCTGGTAGTGGCCATGATGCTGTGCGTTGCGACGTCCTACGCCGGCGTAGGTCTGGTGTTCCCCACGCTGAAGGCCGCCGATTTGGACGTGCTGCCGCGCGAGCTGTTCGCCCACGGCTCGTCCATCCACTCCACGCTGGTGCAGATCGCCGGGTCGCTGGGGTCTGCCCTGTTCGTCGGCATCATGTCCGCCGACGTGGACCGACTGATGGCTAGCGGCGCCACCAAAGCAGCGGCCTACGCATCCGGCTTCTCGCACACGCTGCTCATCAGCATAGGCATACTAACTGCAGCGCTGATAGGAGCCACCGTGTACGCCCGCGTTCGGTCGCGGCGCGAGGGGCAGCACTAGCTCGCAACAGGCCCGCGCTTCCCTTCCAGCTTCGTCAGCCAGACGCTGTTCACCCCTAGAGACAGACTGAGATCCTGCAGCTTCTTGTCCAACGTGAACAACGTTGCTCCCGTACGGCGCGCGAGCACCACGTAGAACAGGTCGTAGGACGAGTGGCCAAGCCGAACCGACTCCCCCATCGCCTCAACCCACAGCTCGCCATCGTCGCAGAACCGATCGACCAGCCCAACGGCATCACGACCGCAAGCCACGGCTTCTTCTTGCCCCAAGCACCCCGCTCTCACGTATTTGACCAGCCCGTGAGTCACTTCGCTGAATAACAGCGCAGGTGCGAGCACCGTTTCCCCCTCGAGAAGCTGACCTTCCAGCGCCCGGCCGTACTCCGATCCGAGAGCCATGGCTATGGCCGCGTTGGCGTCGAGAACAATCATCGCACACCCCCCAGCACCATCTCCGCCAGCCCATCAAGGTCTTCGTCTCGCTGCGTCCGGGCTTGAGCTAGAAACTCCACGGGCTCCGGCAATTCCGCCGAACGTTTTGCCCTTCGCTGTGCCGCCCGCTGAAGAATCGCCCGCTTACGCGCAATTCGCTCTCCATCCTGGGAATCGAAGTCCGAAACAGCAGGCCCCTCGAAAGGTCGCGCGCCTCGTCCCCCCAGCACATCATCGACGCCCGAGCCCCCGTTAATCATGGTATCGACGGCGAAGATGGTTTGCTGCGCAATGCTTCGGTGGTTTGCCGCCGAATACTCCCGCAGCTGCTCGTACAGCTCCGAGGGAAAATCTCGCACCTGCAGCGCCGGCATAGCTCCTCCTCGCGTAGTTGTTTTACATGCATATTACATGCATTATTGAGACAAGTCAACCCCTCGCTAGGGGCTATCGCCGAGATCAGCGCTATGAGCTAGCAGCATTTGACGGCATTCTCTGGCGAAAGCCGCCGCGACACCAAGCTGCGCTTCGAGCCTATGGCACTATTGCAAGCGCTTGCCAGGCCCGCTGAGCCGTGCATCTGCGCACCCGATATAGAAACGGCGGCCCCGCACCGCAAAACGGTGGCAGGCCCGCCGTACACCACAGCTATATAGGAACCGCCGCCGGAACCGCTTACGCCTTCGCGTACTCCCCAGCGTTCTCGCCAGCCAGAAGGCCGCTGCCCAGCGCAAAGGCGTTGCCGGAGGCCATCTGGTAGTAGGGCGAGGTGAACAGGTCGGCGTCGGCGCCGGCCACGTACAGACCGGCAACCGGCTTCCCGTCGGCGTCCAGCGCCTGGCCGGCAGCGTTCGACTTGATGCCGCCAAGGGACAGCCACCCCGCCGGCTGCGACTGCACCACATAGTACGGCGGCGTGGTCAGGGCATTCAGGTACTTCGCGTCC
Organism: Eggerthellaceae bacterium; assembly: GCA_910575165.1. Taxonomy (GTDB): domain Bacteria; phylum Actinomycetota; class Coriobacteriia; order Coriobacteriales; family Eggerthellaceae; genus Xiamenia; species Xiamenia aquisgranensis. The sequence goes on along the minus strand of CAJTDS010000016.1, from coordinate 15,613 downwards.
TTGAAGAACAGCTCGTCAATGCCCGAGGCACACGCGGCGTTGTACTCCTCCACCGTAGCCTCCAGGTTGGTCAGCCCGAAGTGCTCGGCAATCTCGGCAATGGTATCGGCCTTGAACGCCCAGCCCTCGCCGATGGCCTTGTCGAACTGCGCCTCCAGATCGCTCATGACGGTTTCGGCGAACATGCCCTTCATGCGCTCGTCGCCGAAGAAGTCGCTGGCCGGACGCGTGGTCAGCTCTTTGATGAAGGCGCTGTCGGCCACGGCGTAATGGAACTTCTCGCGCACGAACGGCTCGGCGGCGAACATGCAGCGCTCGCACACGAAACCCTCGTTGATAAAGCGGTCGCCTTCGGGGTCCACCAGCAATCCGCCGAACACGGTCAGGCGCAGCGGCTCGTTCTCGCCGGTATTGGGACGGAAAGCGTAGGTGGGCGATGCCAAGTCGTTCGCTCCGCCGTACTCGTTCATGGAAATGCTGAAGCACTTGCCGATCTGAGCTCCTGCCGCCTGAGCCATGTCGATTCCCGCACCCGTGCACGCAGGGTTGCCCATGACCACGATCTTTGCACCGGCGAAGCGCTCGGCCACTTCATCGGCATTGCCCAGGAAGCCGCCCGAGCACATGACCACTGCCTTCGCGCGAATGTCCACCACTTCGCTGCCGCTTACGCATTGCACGCCCGCCACAGCGCCGTCTTTCAGGATGACGTTCTCGGCGGTGGTTCCGAACAGGCACTCTACGCCTGCGTTGTCAGCCACGGCCTGGAACACAGCGGCGCGGTCGTCGCCGGTCAGGTTGTACCAATGCACGCCCTTCGTGTTGATGTTGGCCTGGGCGCCGGTCTTGTCGAAATCAGTGCGGAACTCCATCCCGCTTTCCACCATGGCGTCGATGGCGCGACCCGAAGCACCCAGCAGCGCGCGCAGGGCCTTCTGGTTGCTTTGGTAGTTGGTTCCATTGTTGATGTGGTCCATGGCCTCTTGAATCGTCAGCACCTCGCCCGTGGCCTGCTGCTGCAGCTTCGAGCCGGTACACCATGCGCCGGAAGTGCGCACGTTGGTGGTACCGCTCATGGACGGCGCCGTGTCAATCGCGATAACCGACGCGCCCTTGCTCGCCGCGCCGTGGGCAGCCATGAGGCCGGATGCGCCCAGTCCCACCACCAACACGTCGCACTCGCGGGTGCTCGAAGCGTCCTTCAACGCGGGTTTCGCAGACGCCATGGTTGCGTCATCGCTCGGCGCGGGCGTCTTCTGCGGATTCGAGCACCCGACCAACCCTGCAGCCGCCACTGCTGCCAGAGCGCCCGCCCCGGCCAAGAAGCCCCTGCGCGATACGCTCGTCGATTCTGCCATGTTCGTCGTCTCCATTATGATTGCCTCCCTTTCTTCCGCCGTCTTCGCAGACAGCCCTCTCTCCTTGCGCGTGCCTCAGCGCCGTAACCGCGCTATGAGCAATTTGCATCCTAAAAAGATCGCTGGGAGCCGCCATCATCGTCTCGCGATGATGTTTTGCGAAAGGGTGATTCCCTATACTTGCCATAGAATGATTTTTCGGAATTACTTGCATATTCGCTAGGGTTTCAAAACGGAGGGGCCTCCTATGGGCGAGACTGCGGCAAAGCCCGAAATACGCAACATAAGCTGGATGGCAGCTTGGGCTGGGCTGGCATGCTGCCTGGTCTCCAAAGAATCGATTCGCTACACGGCGCTGTGGACCTTCGAGCTGAAGAGCCCGGCGCTCATGATAGCCATCCTGGCTTTCATCGTTGCGGGCTTCCTCGGCATGGCCCTTGCATGGACCAAGCGGAAAACAGCGCTGTGGAGATGCGGTCCGCTCGTGTTCGGCTTGGCCTTCGTGTCTTTCGCCGGAACCGCCGTGCACGTGCTCGAGGAAGGCGGCATGCTTGCGCCCGACTGGCTGTCGTTCCTTGCGAAGGTAGCGGCGGAAGCATCGCTGCTGCTGTTGGTGGTGTACGCCCAATACCTGCTGCAGTTCTCGTGGAGCGAGCGTCTGTCGGTGTTCGTATGGGGCATCATCGGCGCAGGCGCTTGGCAAATCGTTCTGATAGCCGTGTCCGTCGATTTGGCTCGATGGCTCGTGGCGATAGCGGCGCTTCTTTCTGCAGGGCTGCTGGTGGTTTCGCGAAGGTCGTTCGCCCAAAGACCTCCGACGGTCGAAGCGGAAACCGCAGACCAGCACAGCAGCGCGAAAGGCGCGCGCTCAAGCATGGCCATTCCCAAGAACAAGGCCGCATCGGCGGAAAGCAACCAAACCGGCACTGCTCTCTTGGCGTGGCCGAGGCTTTCTCTGAGGGACGCCCTTCTCTCGCCGAAGTCTTTCTCCGGCTACGTTGCCACCATCTTCCTGGTAAGCATCGTACTGATGGGGGCCTACTCCCAGTGGCGCACGCAGCAGGACGGGCAACTGGTCTCCATGCTGGTGCAGGCCTCCTCTGGGTTCGGCTTCATGCTAACCGCGCTGGTGGTGTCGCTGCTCGGGCGCTCCGTTCGCGACAAGTCGCTTCTTTACGTATGCCAGACCATCGTGTTGCCCGTTGCCCTTGGTGCGCTCTACATCGGCACCGCTTTCCAGGGGCCCGGCGTGTCGCTTTCCGTCATCTTGTTCGATGCGGCGTACTCGGCCATTCTGTTCGTCATCTGGCTTTCGCCGGACGTCTTCGACCGCAACGACAGTTTCATCGTGGTATGGGCCGGGTTTCTCGCCTACAAACTGGGATGGTTTGCGGGGGTGCTGACCACTGCGTCGCTAGCCCACACAACTGCATGGTGGCTGGGCAACGTCGTGGTGGTTTCGGCGTTTCTGTGCCTGGTCGTACAGTGCTCGGCGTTTGTGGTGGGCAACCTGCGGCCTGGGAATGCGCAGGGGCAACCGCAGGCGGATAGCAGCGGCGCCCGGGCAAGCCTCGAGCAAGTATGTGGCCGCCTTTCAGAACGCTTCGGGCTGACCGCCCGCGAACAAGACGTGCTGCTGCTTCTGGCGAAGGGGCGCACGGCCAGCTACATAGCTCGCGACCTGGTGGTTTCCGAACCGACCGTGCGCACCCACATGTCCCATATCTATCGGAAAATGGACGTAGCCTCCCACCAGCAACTGCTCGACACGGTAGAGCAGGCCACTCGCCAAGCCAGCGGCTCCGAACCAGGCAACAATCCCGGGCCCACCTCTTAAGCTGCAGCCGCCTTTGCAGTGAGAGACGGCACTCCTTGCAAGGAGCTTCGTGACGAGACCGGGAATAGCAAGACGACAGGGAAGGCGGGGTGCGGGCTTGCCCGGCTGCCGGCTGCCGGTGACCAGGCGACGGGTGGGGAGCGACGGAGCGCATGTGAAAGAGCGCGTGCGGAAGAGGAAGCGAACGGCAGCGGAACGCTGGCGGCCTATTCGCCGCTGCGTTCTACCAGGTCGATGAGCTCTTGGCGCGAGTGCACGCCCAGCTTCTTGTAAATGTGGCGCGCGTGGGTCTGGGCGGTGCCGGCGGAAATGAACAGCTCGTCTTGCACGAAGGGCAGGCTGCGACCCTTCGCCAGCAGCACGGCCACCTCCGCCTCGCGCGGCGTCAGGCTATGGGCGCTCGCCAAACGCGCAATCGTGGCAGCCACAGGGTCTACGCCCGCACCTTCCGCGACGGTGATGCCCCTCGCGCCCTCCGCCCCGGCCGCACCACCCACATCTTCCGCATTTTCCACGGCTCCAGCATCAGCCTCGGCATCGAAAAGAGCCCGCACGTTGGGGCCATTCAGCACGAACAGCGCCATGAACATGAGCGCGAACACAGCGATCAGCGACACGGTAGTAATCTCGGTGGTTCCCACTTTCAGCGCCTCGGTCAGCCATCCGTTCAGCGACGAGCCAACCACCACGGACAGCGCGTAGGTTGCGTCCAGCACACCGATGGCGACCACGGGCCGCACGCCCCGCTTGCGACACAGCGAGAAGCAGACGGCCCAGGTGATAGCGCGGAAGCACCAGAATCCGGCACCGAATATGCCGTAGGACACCGCCAAAGCCGAGCCCGCCAAAAACGGCGCCACCAGAAACGCAGCCGCCATGAACAGGAACACGCCGCGCAGCAGCGGAATGGCGAACTGCCGGGTACTCGAGGGAGGCCCGCCGGCGGCCGCTCGTTTCGGCACCAGCACGTAGGCAGACAGCGCGATCAGGCCCACAAGGCCTCCCACCAGGTAAATCGCTCCCATGCTGTCCACGCTGGCGCCCGCAATGGACAGCGAGAACGCTCGCAGCATCTCGCCGCACAACGCGAAGATGAACACCGAGACGATGGGCAGCGCCAGCGCAAGCGACGACACCGCGCTTTCCGCCTTGCCGGTTCGCGGCGGCGCCGGCTTGGAAGCCCCTTCCGCGACCAGCCGTTTCCGACATTCGAGAAGAGCCAGCAGCGAGCACAGAGGAAGAAGCGCCGAGGTAACCGTGCCAACGAGCGGCGGAAACGCGAACAGCACGAAGTAGATAGCCAGCCCAAGCGCGAAGGACAGCGTGGACGCGGCCACCACGACCGAAGGCCGCATCCACCCGTAGAGCTCGGCCCATTGGAGCACCAGCCAGGCACTGGCCAAGCCCATGACCACCGTGGTAACCAGCACGACAGGCTGGCAAAGCGGATCTCCCACGCCAACAAGCGCCAGCTCTACCGGGACCAGGGCCGTTCCCGCCGCAACGCCTACCGCCCCGATAACGCGCCCAGCGGCAAAAGAGACCAGCGACCCGATGCGGCAGCCCACGGCGACAACAACCAGCAGCCCCAGCATGTGCGACCACGTCGCCCATAGCCAGATGCTGTCCACCAGCTGGCTTTCCAGCCCCGGGTGCTCCAGCGACGCGCCGGGGATAAGCGCTTGGCTGTAGAACACCATGGCTACCCAGGCCCAATAGAAGGCAAGCCCCAGAAAGGCTGCAGGCACCGCCTTCTCCCGCGCGCCGGCGGCTCTGTTCTCGGACGTTTTCGTAATCGATCTCCCTTGCAAGGCTTGACGAGCCGGCGTTTCGCGCTCGAATTCCGTGAGTCCCTATTTTACCAGCTGCGTCGGCCCACCCGGCGCCACCGGCGAAAGAGTTTGGCGAAGATGGCTGCGCTGCATGAGATTTACCTGCGGAAACTCTAATATCACATGGTTCATATGATGCAAATCATAGGGTTTCTCCTGCCGAAGAGCCCGAGCAGAGGCGCACACTGGGAATAGCTCGAGGCTGCTCGAATCAGCCAACCGACCGAAGCCCCAGAGCCGCAACGGGGCGCGGGGTGCAGAGCCCGCGGCGAGCCGCAACGGGGTGCGGAGTGCAAGACGCGGCGAACTGCAGCGGACCGTAGTGCAAGCCCGCAGAATCGACACCTTCGCGAACAAAAACTCATGAACCTGCCGATTTTGCGGGATTCCGACTCGGCTCTTCGGAAGCAAGGCGGCCCAGGCGAAATCGAGCGAAATCGAGCGAGATCGCGAAAGACCAAAAGATTCGGAGGGAACCATGGAGAAGACCACGCATAGCGCCGCAGCCAAGGGCATGTCGCGCCGCACGTTTCTGACCGGGGCCGCCCTGGCCAGCGCCGGCGCCGCCATGGCCGGGCTGGCCGGATGCGCCGGCAGCGGCCAGCCCACAAGCGCCAAGGCCGACGCCGAGCCCAAGACCGACGGCGCTGCAGACGCCGCCACCTCGCAGTCCGGCGCCGCCAGCAGTACCACGGCCGCCAGCTTCGCCAACCAGATCGCCATCGCCGCCGTACCCGTAGCCGAGGCCGGCGAGGCCGCCAAGGAATGCGACTACCTGGTCATCGGCGGCGGCAACTGCGGCATGATGTCGGCCGCCCACGCCGGCGCCGAGGGGCTGAAGACCATCCTGCTGGAAAAGGCAACCGTCACCGGCGGCTCGTCGGTAGGCACCGAGGTCACCCAGGGCTATTCGGACTGCAAGATCATGCAGGAATGCGTAAACGACCCCGAGGTCATCAACATGAGCCAGCAGACCGGCACCCCCAACGACATCTTCACCTACTTCATGATGCACAACTCCTGGGAGGCCAACGCCGAGCTGGTGTCGAACTTCGTGCACAACAACCACCGCTTCCACGACTTCCTCTACGAAGAGGGCGCCTACCCCATGATGCTGCTGCCCTCGCTAGACGCACCCACGGGCGGCATCATGTACAAGGGCCAGGGCATCGGCGCCTTCGAGGTCATGCAGAAGGCGGCGGAAAAGTACGGAGTTGAGATCCTTACGAACTCGCCGGCGACGGCGCTGGTCATGGACGGCGACGCGGTGGTTGGCGCCATGGCCGCGCTCGACGGGGGAGACCCGGTGTACGTGAAGGCCAAGGCGGTATTCGTGGGCACCGGCGGCTTCTCGAACAACGAGGAGATGATCGCCCACTACATGCCCGGCTGGGGCGAGATCGCGTGGAAGAACGACGCGCACATCCCCCACGACGGCGACGGCATCCGCATGCTGCTGGGCGCCGGCGCGGTGGAGTCCGACATGAGCCTGGCGCAGCCTTCCGCATCAAGCGTCGAGGGCGTGACCTGGGACAGCGCCATCGACAAGGCCGCCCGCGAGCCCTACCTGTGGGTGAACGCCATCGGCGCGCGCCTGGGCAACGAGAAGTGGAACGTCATGGACACCATGTACAAGGTGGGCATCAAGGAGAACGACTTCACCTACTTCAACGTCATCGACTCGGCCGCCGTGGAGCGCATGGCCACCCAGGCGCTCATGACCAACGCGCGCACGGTGCTGGGCAGCATGGACCCGGTGCCCGAGATGGCCGACGAGCTGGAGAAGGGCGTGAAAGCCGGCACCGTGTTCAAGGGAGATACGCTGGCCGACCTGGCGAAGGCCGCCGGCATCGACCCCGAGGGACTGGCCGCCACCGTGGAAGAGTACAACGCCATGGCAAAGGCCGGCGAGGACACCAAGTTCTTCAAGGATCCGGCGGCGCTGTTCCCCATCGAGGAAGGGCCGTTCTACGCGTTCCGCCTGATTCCGTCGTGGTACTCCACGCTGAACGGCGTGAAGATCAACGGCCGCATCGAAGTGGTGGACGCCGACGGCTACGCGATTCCGGGCCTGTACGCCGGCGGCCTGGATTCCGGCGAGTTCTACAAGGACAACTACAACCACGGCTTCTCCGGCGGCTGCTCCGGCTACTCCTACTTCACCGGCTACTTCGCCGTAGACAACGTGAAGGACTACATCGCCGGGCTGTAAGCCGATAAAGCTTGCGGGATCGGCGGGAACGAAACGGCGAGGCGTGAGGCAGCCCCTTCCGCCTCGCCGTTCGGCAAGACGACAGCCCCATCACCAAGCGCCACGCTGATGGATGAGGGCGGCCACTTCTACGATGTCTGCGTCGGGATGGTAGATGGTCACGATGTCGAAGGGGTTAACCGGAATCTTCCTCACCTGGCCCTCGTATTTCCTCGCAATGGATTCCGGCACGTCCCGCGAACCCATGAAGGGCATCGTTTCCAGCAGCTTTACCGTGGACAGGATGCGCTCGAAAACCCTGTCCGATTCGACCATGCCCATATCCCTCTCGAAACCTTCGGAAACGACCAACTTAGTCATTGCCGTACCTTGCCGCACGCATGCGGTTGCAGAAGTCCTCTACGTCTTCGCTATAGCGCCCTTCGTCAAAATCCTGTTGGGCCCGAAACAGCAAGTATTCCATCTCGAGCTCGTAACGGGCTTCCTCCTTTGCCTCCTGAATCCGCCGCGCGAACACCTCTTCGGAGCAGAAAATGAATGCGCCGTTGCCGTTCTCGGTGATATGGACCACGTTTTTTACGGCATCGTTTTTCACCTCGCGCTGTCTTGTGGCCAATGCAGTTGACGAATAGATTGGCTCGCACACCGCAGTACCCATGGCTGTCCCTTTCGTAGAGGTCAGTGTTTATAGATATTATCTTATAGGATTCGATAGGATATTTACAATAGAATGATATAGATGCGGCAATAAGTTTCCGAAGGCACTCTTATCGAAACCTCACAAGAATTGACAGGCGCATACCGCGCACGACGTACCTTCTTCCCGCCTGACAACGATGTGGAAGCCAACATTTCGGGACGGCTCACCCGGCGACCTGCGTCACGTGCCGCCCGCGTCCCGCACGAGCTTCGCGGCCAGCGCCGCTGTGCAGCTGCGTGCGGCCGTCATGCCGCCATGGCACCAGCTGTAGCACTACCGGGATGCTGCTATGATAGGCAGAACAACGTTGGCCGACCGAGGAGAGCCCATGGAAACTTCCGCCGCAATTCTTGCGCGCCGCAGCGTGCGCGTGTTCAGCGATCAGCCCGTCAGCCGCGACCTGCTGCGCTCGCTTGTGGAGGCGGCAACCTGGGCGCCGTCGGCCAGCAACGTGCAAGCGTGGCGGTTCTGCGTGGTGGACGACCCTGCGCTGGTGCGGAAGCTGGATATGGTGTCGCCCGGGCTTTCGGGAAAACCGCCGGTCATCGCAGTGGTGCTGTCCGATCGCGAGTACGCGCGGGCCAAGGGCGGCCAGAAGGCAGCCGACGAGTTCTCCTCCCTGGACGCCGCCTACGCCTGCGAGAACCTGATGCTGGCCGCCGCCGACGCCGGACTTGGCACCTGCGCCATCAAATCCTACAACGACGACGCCGTGCGAAGCCTGCTGAACGTACCGGACGGCCTGCAGGTCGAGCTGCTGATCTCGCTCGGCTGGCCAGACCCCGCCAAGTCGCCCCGCGCGCCCAAGCGCAAGCCGCTAGATGAAGTGCTGCGCTTCAACAGCTGCGAAACCTGGGGTGCCGAAGAGACCTCCTCCCACACCGATGCGGTTACTTCGCAAGCCGACGATGAGGGACGCACCGCATCCTGTGCCGAGCAGTCGCGCGATGCGATCGGTGCGGAAGGCAAGGCCAGGCCAGTCCAGACGTCGCTTTCCGAAGCCATGAGCGCTTCTCCCGCCCCGCAACAGGAAACCACGCAACCATCGGCCGTCGCGTACGAAACCGCCTTCCACGGGTCCCTTTCTGCAGCGATGGCGGCCGCGTCCGCAGCTGCCGGCGACCCTCCGCATAGCGCCGAGGAAGGCACTGACGGCCTGGAACTTCTCGCCTACATGGTGACATCGGCTGCGGGGCTGCAGGGCGAGCCGGCCATCTACGGACCGCTGCGCCTCATCGAATCGTCGAAGCGCGTTGCCGCTCAGCTGGCCGATTCGCTGAAGACCGCCGACCCCGCCCGCGCCGAAGCCCTACGCAACCTGGCAACCCTCATAGCCGAGCGCCAGAACGACTGCATGACCGACGAGGATTCCTTCTACGCCATGCTGAGCGAAGCCGCAGCCCTGCTGGCAAAGGCGCTGTAACCCGCCGCGAATCGCCGCCGCTCGGCCCCACGCTTGCACGACGCACCGAACGCCATGGCGCCGAGCCGCATCCCGTATAGCTTCCACGACAGATGGTTGTATGCCTGCATCAATCATGCCGCCATTGCACACGATGGCAAAGAGGTGAAAGCAGCAGTGGTTGAGCCTGCGCAGACGGAACCAGGCAGGCAGCGGATTGGTGGGAAGGGCTGCGAAGGTCGCAAGGGCTGCAAAGGCAATCGTACAAAATCGGCAGTTTCATCATGATTTCTTGACGAAACTGCCGATTTTGCGGGCATGGCGGCGCGCAAGCGGCCGGGGTGGGCACAGGACACGCAACTCGAGGATGCACTGCAAGCGGCGTCCCGAATCGCGCATTTCAGGCAGGTTGGTACGATTTTCTGCGCGAACCTGCCCGCTATGCACGATTCGGGGCGGCTCCTTTCCGCGGACGACCGGTGCGGAAGGGGCGCGCACCCCGCACGCACCGCGCACGCACCCTGCGAGCACTCACCCTGCGGGCGTGCCGAAGGTTTCTGACGGAAAACGATGCGGTTGGCTGGGGCGGGCAAGGTTTATCATGGGATGTGCAAGCATCTACCCGAAAGACGCAACCCCACTCTGCAAAGGCGGCTCATTATGCAGCGTATCGGAATCATCGATCTGGGCTCGAACACCGTTCGGCTAGTTGTGTTCGACGTGGAACGACACTTCGGACGGCGCCTGCGGCCCCATGAGTTCCGCGAGGTGCTGAACGAGAAGACGGTCGCAGGGCTTTCGGCATACGTGGTCGACGGCGTCTTCACCTCGGCCGGCATCAAGCGGGCCGTTGGCGCGCTGGAAGACCACCTGGTCAGCGCCCGCAACGTAGGGTGCAAGCAGATGTACGTATTCGCGACGGCAGTGCTGCGGAACTGCTCGAACAGCAAGCAGGCGGTGCGGGAAATCGAACGAGCCACAAACCTGTCCATCGATGTAATCACCGGCGAGGAGGAGGCGCACCTGGGGTTCGTGGGAGCCTCGATCACGCAACCTTTGGAAGACGGGCTGCTCGTCGACATCGGCGGCGGCTCCACCGAGCTCACGCGCATCGAAGACAGGCGCGACGTCGCGAACACAAGCATCCCCCAAGGCAGCGTGTCGTCCTACGCGCGGTACGTGTCGCTGGTGTTCCCCACGCCGTCAGAGCGCGAGACAATCCGCAAAGCATTCGCGACCCAGCTCGGCAATGCGCCGCAGCTCGGTCGCAACCTCCAAGCCTACGGCGTCGGGGGCGGAGTGCGCGCGGTGGCGAAGATGGCTGGCTGCATGGCAGGGCGCGAGAAGGCGGTCAAGCAGCTGGCGCCCGAAAGCGTCGCCTCTGTGCTGGCGCTGTTGGATCGCGATCCGTCGCAATTCGCGCATCTGGCCGTGAAAGCCGCACCCGACCGCCTGCACTCGCTGGTTCCCAGCGCCATCATCCTGCAAGAGTGCCTGGCTGCCGTAGGCGCCGAATCGCTCACAATGTGCAAGTACGGCCTGCGCGAGGGCTACCTGCTGGAACGCGTGCTGAGCTGACAGGCGCTAGAAGGCGACCGCCCTGCGAAAAACGGCGGCAACAGCGGCCACCGCAACCGCCGACCCCCGCAGCCCTCATGCGCTCCCAACGGAAAGCGGGGTGCGCGCCCCATCGAGCACGCACCCCGCATCACCCGCCCGAAGGCGTCTTTAGACCAATGGTCCCTAGGACACGAGCCCCATCAACGTGGCAAGGGCCACGCCCTGCACTTCGGCGTTCACCGTAGCGCCGCCGCCCGGTACGTTCGTGGCGCACGAGCAGCCCATGATGAAGCCGCCTGCGTCCTCCACCTCAGCCAGCTCGCCTACGTTGGCCTGCACCGACACGCCATCGCCCGTAACAACCACCACGTTACCGCAAGCGCAACGCACCGCATAGTCGGGCATGCTGGCACACAAGGCGTTGGCCGCTTTTGCGAACACGCCGGAAATGGTCGCATTCGAGGACACCACGTCCTGGCTGAACGCGAACTCTCCCGAAACGTTGGCCTGCGACACACCTGTCGCCTGCGAAGCCTGCTCGGCCGCAGCGTCCTGCGACACGCCAGGTGCAACGCCTTCGGGGGCCTCAACCGCCATAGCGGTCCCCACGCCGGCTAGCGCAGAGCTCGCCAACACCACGGCGCCAGCGGCAGCGCCGAACCTCTTAGCTGTTTCTTGCTTCATGATGCTTTCCTCCGTTCTTGCCGCCGCGGCCTACTCGACGATCTTGACGATAATCGGCGAAGGAGACATCTGGCACTGGCCGGTTCCGTCCACCGTGTTCGAGTACAGTACGTAGGTGCCGGCCTGCTCGGGCTGCCACTCGATGGTCCAGTGGGTCCAAGACGCGTGGTCGTAGTCGTCGTCGATGTCCACTTCAGTCCAGGTGTTGCCGTAGTCGGCGCTGAACTGAACCTTGTCGACGAAGTGGTCGTCCTCAACCCACACATAGCTGTAGCCTTCCAGCTTCACCGGCTCGCCCAGCTTGAACTCGGCACCGTCGTTGCTGGGGTTGATCCAGCCGGAATTGATGGCACCGCCAGAGTCCCTGTGAACCACGTCGCCCGGATGATCGGTTGGGTAGTCGCCTGCCGGACCGCTGCTCAGGATGTCCCACAGACCCGTCGTACCAGGCTGGTCGGAGAAGTTGATCTCGGTGAGCCACTTCATGTAGAAGCCGCCCATGCGCCCAGGCCAACCAAGCGACGCCGGATAGCCGTCCACCTCGCGCAGCGGCTCGTTCCAGTACTGCAGCACCACCATGCCGCCAGCGTCGATCAGCGCCTGCAGGTCGTAGGTCGCGCCCTTGGGCCAATGCCAGTTGTCCTCGGTTTGCCAGTCGAGCGACACCTTGCCGTCCTCAAGGCCACCGCAGGCCTCGATGATGTCGGTCAGCAGCACGCCCTTGATCGGGGCGTTGTGCACCTGATAGCTGCCAATGGTGTTCGCACCGCAGGGGATGCCAGCGACACGCTCGGTCTGAGGCATGGCGTTGAGCTCCTCGTAGGTGAACTCGCGCGGGTTCTTCACGCCGGTCACCTTGAGCGTCCACTGGGAAGCATCCACTTCGGGCACGGCCACGTTGCTCGCCCAGAAACGGTCGTCCTTGTTGGACGGGTCATGGTCGTAGGTGGCCGTCAAGGGCATGTTCGCCTGGGTAACGATGCCGCTCATGTTGCCATTGGGCCAACCGCGGCCAACCAGCCATTCCTGGGTGTCGGGATTGCCCGCGTTCGGGAAGCCGCCGAACTCGCGGCTGTACTTGTAGTAATCGTACATTACGAACTCGCCAGCAATGTTGATGGCATGGCAGCTCATGCAGTTGCCGTTCTGCTCTTCCACGAACATCTTCGACCCGAAATGACGATTGTGGATAAGGTCACGGATCCACGGGCCGGACGCGTTGGTGCCGTGGTGGCAGCCGAGGCAGTCGCGGATGTTGGCGTTCTTGCCGTAGCCAGGGTCGGACGCTGCCATATGGAACGACAGCATGCTTATATTGTTCGTGGTATCCCACAGATCCTCATGGCAGGCGTTGCACCCGCGGTTGCCGTCGTTGACCCACAGCGTGGTCTGGAAGCTCTCCTCGAATAACCCGGGATCGCTGTCGGTGAAATCATTGAACGTCATGTTCATGCCGTTGGAGGTTGCGGCATCGTCCTTGTTAGCGTCGGTTGCGGAAGCCTTTTTGTCCGAAGCGTCGTCGACAGGCGCCTCGGTGCTGGCGGAAGCCGCGCCGTCGTCCTTTGCCTGAGGCTGCGGCTGCGGCGAACATGCAGCCAACATGCCCCCTCCAACAATCGCGCCGGCGATAAGCACTCCCATTAGCACCTTTTTCGACGGCATCCTCAGCCGCCGCATGCCATGACCTTCCGGTGTCTTGCGCATGGCCTCTCCTTCCCTTCCTCTCGTGTGCTCTTAGGCGGTCCCCGTCTGTTCCGAGGTCCGTCGTCCGGTCGAGCGCCATCCCCCTCCTTTCCCAACCCGTTTGCTGTCTTACGCACGAAACCGAACGGGGAAACCTTACAAAAGCTGCCAACAATCACCTTTACTAAAAGTTGGTTATCTTTCCCGGCTCTCTGCCGCCTTGCCTTCCGCCTGCGCTTTCTCCCGAAAAATCGACCTGTTACTCCGAATCCGAAAACGTCGAAGGAGGGGGCGCGAAACCTCAATAACCAACTTTTTGGTACCGTCCGTTTGCCACGTTGCCCTATCATGGTCAGCCGAGAGCAACAGCCGCAGACCGCAATGCAGGCGCTCTCAAGCCACCGGCGAACAAAGGGTACAGACATGGCCGAACCCCAGAAGCGCGTCGAGCGCAGCAAAGCTCGCGAGGCAGCCGCCCCGCAAAAGGATTTCGAGCCGCTGGCTGCTTTGCCGAAGCTCGAACGCAAGCGCCTGGGGCTGCTTTTGCTGTCTTCGCTCTGTCTGCTCGTTTCCTTCACGCTCTTTCACGAGGTCGGACGCTTCTACATAAAAGTTGTCCCGAGCACGATGCTTTTCAGCAGCTTCGTGCTCTGCCTCTTTCACTCGCTCGGCGTTCTCCTGGGCGCGCTTTTCATGATCGTCCCGACGACTTCCCGCTGGCTGACCCTGCATGAGAGCGTCTTCCTGCGAATCGCGGGATGGGGACTGGCGGCCTTGTCCGCGGGCTGCCTTTACGCTGTGGCCGTTTCGAAGTCGGCCGCGGGACTGTGCCTGTTTGGCACCTTGGGAAGTGCCGTTTGCACCATGCTGATCGCCCTTCTTGTCTGCCAGCTGCAAGAACTGCCGGTCAGAACCATCGCATACGGGCTCGCCCTAAGCATCGGGGTGTGCGCTTTCGCCAACTACCTGCTGTTCCCCCTTGCAGCCCGAGAGCTTCCCGCCGCGGCGGCGCTGGCGTTCCACGTTGCGACAACCGTGTGCGCCGCCATCTTTCTCTCCCAGCTTGCTCGGACCGGCGATGACACCGCAGGAACCTCGGCCATAGGCGCTGCCTCCCCCTCTCGTGTAGCAGCAGACGACACCCCTCCCGCCGCTGTGGCCAAATCATCCTCGTCAACGACCACAATGGACGACCAAAGCGGCGAAGAAGGGCAAACGGGCGAAAGCGTTACGCAAGGAGGTGGCTGGCCGCACCTCAAGCGAGGGCTTCCGCTGGTCGTGCACCTGCTGGCCTACGGATTTGCCTTCGGCTTGTTGCATGTCACAATCGGCATCTTCGGGCTGCTAGGGCCCGAACGCGATGTGCTCGAACTGGTGGGCACCCTTCTGGCGGCTGTGCTGGTCCTTGCAACCTATGTAAGGAACACGCCCACAGCGCGCGAGGTATGGACGAACATGCGGCGGCTGACGTTTCCCCTGCTCTCGGGATTCGTCATCGCTCCCGCCCTTATGCACAGCGTCGCCGCGTCCGTTTTCGCCGAGGCCGCCACCTGCTACTACGGCTGCCTGTTCGTGCTAGGCTGCATATTCATGATGCGAGAGACCGTAGTGGCGCCCCTGTGCGTTGTCGGCGGCGGCATGGCGTTTCTGAGTGCCGGCCTTGTCGGCGGGTCGATCTGCGGATTCCTGCCCTTCGTCCTCAACCGCACCGACGACCAATTCCTGCTTTCGGCATCTATCATGATCGCGTTCGTCGCCACCACCATCGGCACGTTCTGGATAGGCGACGACCACGCGCTGCGAACCTGGTGGGGCCTGCGGCGGAACTACACTGCCAAGCAGTACCAAGACCAGCTGATGCGGAAGCGCTGCGAGCAGGTTGCCCGCGAGTTTAACCTGTCGGAACGCGAGCTTGAGGTGCTGCTGCTCCTGGCTCAGGGCCGGCGGGCTGCGCAAATCAAAGACGACCTGTTCATCTCCATCAACACTGTGCGCGTCCACACCCGCAACATCTACAACAAGCTGGACGTTCACTCCGTAAAGCAGCTCACCGACATCGTGGAAAGCGTGGTGTTGTAGCACTCCTTCCGCTCCCGCCGCTCCTTCAGCCGCACCAGGCTGCCGGCCCAGCAGCGTCGGATGCCAAGCAGCTGTAACGCCTCGACAAACGCATTCGCCTAAACTTGCAAAAAATGCCTAAAAATGAGGCTTCGGTAGTTTGTGTGGCTAGAGGGTTGCATCGCTAAGCTGCTTTCTTCACCGGAACCGATCGGTTCCATGGCAGTTGCGGCTTCGCGTCCGAACATCTCAGCATCAGCAGCGCTATGAGGTTGTCGGTGTTCCTG
>CAJTDS010000015.1 GCA_910575165.1 Eggerthellaceae bacterium | reverse complement strand
TGCCCCGTGCGGGAACGGCCCCTCGCGGGGCCGTTCTCCTTAAATCACATCAATCTATGCAATTATTCATAGGTCATCTGCGCTTTTGTCTGATATTGACCCACACAAACTACCGAAGAGCCTAATTAACTATATACTTCATATATATTTATCTACATAACTATTTCCTTCCCTACGGTTTGGAAACCGATGGCTGTGTTGAAACTGCTACCTCGCCAAACGGCCCATACAATGTCAACCATGATCTTCCCTTTTGCCAACCATCACCTTACGGAAGAAGGCGACGTGGTTCCTATCAGCATCCTTTCTCTCATCATCGGCGAGGCACCTTCCCCATCCGTCGTGGTATTGAAACCCCAGGAAGAGGCGCGGGACGAATCCATCACCCGAATCGTTCCTATCTGGATCGGCCCCACCGAAGCCACTCAGCTGGGCGCCTCGATGGAACATCTCCGATACCCGCGACCTATGACCCACGATCTTTTCCTGGACGCGCTGACAAACCTGGACGCCCATATCGAACAAGTCATCATCGATGACGCCAAAGGAACCACCTTCAAAGCGAAGCTTTTGCTTCGCCAACACGGCCGTCTTATTCGGCTTGATTCTAGGCCTTCTGACGCCCTATCTTTAGCTGTTCGCCAGTCTGCACCTATGCTTATAGAAGATAGGGTCTTAGATCGCGTCTCATTCCCTTATATCCATAAGGCCGCCTTATCCGAGAACCCCGAAGCCGTTCTCGCCGACTTCCACTCCTTCCTCAGCACCCTCTCCCCCGACGATTTCGTCTCTTAAAGGATACACAGCCAAGAGAGCATGCCATCATCCCCGTCCCCCTGACATGCTGGCGAAAAGAAGGGAGCCGCGGCGGCTCCCTTCTTTTCGGATGGTTGTTGCGACCGACTATTCCTCGGTTTCCTCAATCTCTGCAGGCTCGACGACCTCTATCGTCTCAACCGCGTCGTCGGTGCCTTCCATGTCGTCAATATCCGACTCGTCCATCTCGTCGTTCTCGCCCTTGGCCACGGTGGAGCCGTCGGCGGCTTTCTTCTTGCCGCGCGACGAGATGGCCACGGCGGTCACGCGGTCCTTGTCGGCCACGTTCATTACGCGAACGCCCTGGGTGGCGCGTCCCAGCTCGGAAATGCCCTTGACCGGAGTGCGCACCACTACGCCCTCTTCGGACATGATCATAATCTCGTCCTCGGGCCCGACAATCTTCATAGCCGCCAGCAGACCCTTCTTCTGGGTCATGGTAATGGTGAACACGCCGCTGCCGGCCCTATGGTGCTCGGGGTACTCGACAACCGGGGTACGCTTGCCGTAGCCCTTCTCGGTAATCACGAACAGGTCGGTGCCGGGTTTGGCGATCTCCATGCCCAGCACGCGGGCGTCGGCGGGCACCTTCATGCCGGTCACGCCCATGGTGTCGCGTCCCATGGCGCGCGCCTCGGACTCATCCCACAGGATGGCCTTGCCAGCCGAGGACACCATCATAACCTTCTCACCAGGGGAAACCCGACGCACTGCAATCAACCGGTCCTCATCGCGCAGATTAATGGCGATCAATCCGTCGCGGCGGGTGCGGTCGTAGAGCTCCATGGAGGTCTTCTTCACCATGCCCTGCTCGGTGGCGAACAGCAGATACTCGTCCTTCGGGAAGTCCTTCGAAGCGATGACGGCGCTGATGGTCTCGCCCTTCTCGAGCGGCAGTAGGTTCACGATGGCCGTGCCGCGGGCGTGGCGCGAGGCCTCGGGCAGCTCGTAGACCTTCAGGCGATACACCTTGCCCTTGGTGGAGAAGAACAGCATGTAGGCGTGGGTGGAGGCGATGAACAAATGCTCAACGTAGTCGTTGTCCTTCAGGTTCACGCCCTGCATTCCCTTGCCGCCGCGCTTCTGCTGACGGTACGTCGCCACGGGCAGGCGCTTCACATAGCCGGCACGGGTGACCGTGACCACCATGTTCTCGTCGGCGATGAGGTCCTCCACGTCCAGATCCTTCGCAGCGTCGGAAATGAGCGTCTTGCGGGGCGTGGAATACTTCTTCTTGATCTCCTGCAACTCCTCCTTGATGATTTGGCGAACCAGAGCCTCGTCCTCGAGCACGCGCTTGTAGTAGGCGATGCGCTCCATGAGCTCGGCCAACTCCGCCTCGATCTTCTCGCGCTCCAGTCCGGTCAGACGACGCAAACGCATCTCAAGGATGGCTTGGATCTGCTTCTCGGCCAATCCGAAGCGCTCGGTGAGGCGCCCGGCGGCCTCCTTGTCGGTCCGGGACGAACGGATGATAGAGATGGCCTCGTCGATGTGGTCGAGGGCAACGATGTAGCCCTGCAGGATATGGGCTCGCTCCTCGGCTTTAGCCAGCTCGTAGCGGGTCCTGCGGGTGATGACGTCCTTCTGGTGCTCGATGTAGTAGTGCAGCATCTCCTTGAGCGAGAGCACCCGCGGAATGCCGTCTACAAGCGACAACATGATGACGCCGAACCCCACTTGCAGCTGGGTGTGCTTGTACAGCTTGTTGAGCACCACCTGGGCGATGGCGTCCTTCTTCAGCTCGATGATGATGTCGATGCCGTGGCGGTCGGCGCCGTCGTGAATGTTGGCAATCTCCGGCAGCTTCTTCTCGCGCACCAGCTCGCCCAGCTTCTCCAGCAGGCGCTGGCGGTTCACCTGGTAGGGAATCTCGGTGATCACGATCTGGGAGCGGCCATTCTTGTTCTCCTCCACCTTAGCCTTGGCGCGAATGGTAAGCGATCCTCGGCCGGTCTCGAAGGCGTCAACAATGCCCTTGCGGCCCATGATCACGCCGCCGGTGGGGAAGTCGGGGCCGGGGAGCGCCTTCATAAGCTCCTCGGTAGTCACCTCGGGGTTGTCCAGCATCAGGCAGGTGGCGTCGATGGTCTCGCCCAGGTTGTGGGGCGGGATGTTGGTGGCCATGCCCACAGCGATGCCGTTCGAGCCGTTGACCAGCAGGTTCGGGAAGCGCGCAGGAAGCACCGTGGGCTCTTGGAGGCTCTCGTCGTAGTTCGGCTGGAAATCGACGGTCTCCTTGTCCAGGTCGCGCAAAAGCTCCATGGCCGGCTTGTCCAGGCGCGCCTCGGTGTAACGCATGGCGGCCGCGGAGTCGCCGTCGATGGAGCCGAAGTTGCCGTGTCCGTCGATCAGGGGCACGCGAAGGCTGAAGGGCTGGGCCAGGCGCACCATGGTGTCGTACACGGCCGAATCACCATGGGGGTGGTACTTGCCGATAACGTCACCGACGGTACGGGCCGACTTCATATGCGGGCGGCTGGGGGTGTAGCCGCTCTCGTTCATGGCATACAGGATGCGGCGATGAACCGGCTTCAGGCCGTCGCGCACGTCGGGCAGAGCGCGGGACACGATGACGGACATGGAGTACTCCAAAAACGAAGCCTGCATCTCCTTGCCCAGGTACGCCGTGCGCACGATGGTCCCTTCGCCGCCGTTTGCCCCTTCCACAATGGCCCCGTGGGGGTTCGCCATGGTGGAGGTGTCGATCAGCGAGCGGGCGCGGTTCTCTTCGGAGAAGGCATTGAACGTTGACGAGAGAGGCGAGCCGAAGTCGTCGTCGGAATCACCGTCGTCGTCAGAATCCAGCGCCTCGTCCACTTCCTCGTCATCGCGGTCGAAGTCCTCTTCCGCCCGGTTGAGGAACTCGTCGAAGGACGATTCCGCACCTTTCTCGCGGTTGTTGGTGTCGTCTGCCATGGGCACCCTTTCTTATTTATTAACTACATAGTTCGTAGTTATGACTTACATAGCAGAATACTTAATAAATTCCTTAGATATCAAGGAAGCGCACGTCGCGGGCATGACGCTGGATGAACTCCTTGCGAGGCTCTACCAAGTCTCCCATCAGCTCTGACACCACGCGCTCGGCTTCGGCGGCGTCGTCGATGCTCACCTGCAGAAGCGTGCGCGTTGCCGGTTCCATGGTGGTCTCCCACAGCTGTTCGGGGTCCATCTCACCCAAACCCTTGTAACGCTGGACGTCAAACTTGCCCGGGTCGTCGTACTCGGCCAGGATGCTGGAAAGCGCCGACTCGTCGTAGATGTAGCGCTCGATCTGGGTGCTCTTGGAGTTCTTCTTTTTCAAGCCGAAGATGGGCGGCTGAGCGATGTAGACGTAGCCGCGGTTGATGAGCTCGGGCATGTAGCGGTAGAAGAACGTGAGCAGCAAGCAGCGGATGTGCGCGCCGTCCACGTCGGCGTCGGTCATGATGATGATGCGGTGGTAGCGGGCCTTGTCGGCGTTGAAGTCCTCGCCGATGTTGGTGCCGATGGCGGTGATGAGCGAGCTGATGGTGTCGCTGGAAAGGGCGCGGCTCTGCCCGGCGCGCTCAACGTTCAGGATCTTGCCGCGCAGGGGCAGAATGGCCTGGTACTTGCGGTCGCGCGCCTGCTTGGCGCTGCCGCCTGCGGAATCGCCCTCGACTATGAACACTTCGGATTCCTCGGGCTTGCGCGAGGAACAGTCGGCCAGCTTGCCGGGCAGCGAGAAACCGTCCATGAGCCCCTTGGTCTCGCGCACCTTCTCGCGGGCCTTGCGGGCGGCCTCGCGGGCCTTGAGCGCCTGGGTGGCCTTGCTCACGATGCGCTTGGCGGGGGCGGGGTTCTCCTCCAGGAACTCGGCCAGGCCCTTGGTCACCGCGGTCTGCACCAGCGGGCGAATCTCGGTGTTGCCCAGCTTCGTCTTCGTCTGCCCCTCGAACTGCGGGTCGTGCAGCTTCACCGACACGATGGCAGCCAGCCCCTCGCGGGCGTCGTCGCCGGAGAGGTTGGGGTCCTTCTCCTTGAGCAGGCCCTTGTTGCGGGCGTACTCGTTGATGGTGCGGGTGATGGCCTGCTTGAAACCGTCCATGTGGGTGCCGCCCTCATGGGTGTTGATATTGTTGGCGAACGCCAGGATGGAGTTCGTGGAATAGGAAGTGGACCACTGAAGGGCCACTTCCACGGTGCCGTCCTCGTTCTCGGCCTCGAAGTACACCGGCTTGTTCAGCGTCTCCTTGCCCTCGTTAAGATACTTCACGAAGTCCACGATGCCGCCCTTGAACTGGAACACGTCGGTGCGGGGGTTGCCCTCGGCGTCGCGGATGCGCTCGTCGAACAAGGTGATCTTGAGCCCCTTGTTCAGAAACGCCATCTCACGGAAACGGTTGGCCAGGGTGTCGTAGTCGTAGACCGTGGTCTCGGTGAAGATCTCGGGGTCGGGCCAGAAGGTGACCGAGGTGCCGCTGTGCTTGGAGGTGCCGATCTCGTGCAGCTTCGTCGAAGTCTTACCGCGCGTGAACTCGATCTGATACTTCTTGCCGTCACGGGCCACCTGCACCTCCACGCGGGTGGACAGGGCGTTCACCACGGACACGCCCACGCCGTGCAGGCCGCCGGAAACCTTGTAGCCCTCGCCGCCGAACTTGCCGCCGGCGTGCAGGATGGTGAGCACCACCTCCACCGTGGGGATCTTCTCCTTGGGGTGCTTGTCCACGGGGATGCCGCGGCCGTTGTCGATGCACGTGATGGAGTTGTCCTGGTGAATGTACACCTTAATCTCGTCGCAGTACCCGGCCAGGGCTTCGTCCACAGCGTTGTCTACCACCTCGTAGACCAGGTGGTGAAGACCGCGGGGGCCGGTCGAGCCGATGTACATGCCGGGACGCTTGCGAACAGCCTCCAGGCCCTCGAGCACCTGAATGTCTGAACCGTCGTAGTGATCCGGTTTGCTTGCCACTGGCACGCTCCTAACCTGTAAAATGGTCTTTCCTTCGCACGATGGTTCCGAAAAAACCTCCCCTTCCCGGAAAAGCCGTCCGAAACGCACGGCACCCACCGCCGCTCAAGCGCGGTTCGGAAAGGGGGATCCTTATATCATCGTAGCGGCGAAAGTATAGCATAGCCAACTCCCAAGGAGAGGCTCTACATGGCTTTTAGACGCATTCTCATCGATTCTAAGCATGGTTTTTCAATTTTTACGAGTCCCAACCCATTAAATTGCATGTATACGTCAAATAAGCGCTTAAAACACGCAAGCTGCGGTGTGGTTTTCTGCAAGATGGGTGCAAGGACTAGTTCGCACCACACAAAGGCCAGCGAAGGGTCTAGACGACGGTCGTGACACCTTCCAGCCGCTGCAACGCCACCACCCGGGCGGCATCTAGCAGGGAAGCGTCGAAGTAATCGAGGTTCGCCGTGGTGATGAAGGTCTGCATATCGCCCACGGCGTACTCCACCAGGGCGCGGCGGCGGCGCTCGTCCAGCTCGCTCATAACGTCGTCCAGCAGCAGCACCGGCTTCACCGACAGCACATCCTGGATCACCGACACCTCCGCCAGCTTCCACGCCAGCACGGCGCTGCGCTGCTGGCCTTGGCTGCCGAAGCGCTCGAGGGCATGACCCTCCACCAGCAGCCGCACCTTGTCCGCATGGGGTCCCACCACAGCGCGCCGCCGTGCGCGCTCCTCGGGGCGCCGTTGCGCCATGCACGCGCGCAGGCGCTCGCGGGCCTCGTCGCGGCCGAACTCCGGCGGGTCGGACGACTCGTCGTCAAGCCACGAGGGGAGGTACTCGCCGCGCACGTCCTCGCCGTCGGAGATGCGCCCGTACCACAGCCGCAGCGCGTCCTGCAGACGACGGA
Organism: Eggerthellaceae bacterium; assembly: GCA_910575165.1. Taxonomy (GTDB): domain Bacteria; phylum Actinomycetota; class Coriobacteriia; order Coriobacteriales; family Eggerthellaceae; genus Xiamenia; species Xiamenia aquisgranensis. The sequence continues at coordinate 63,266 of CAJTDS010000015.1, read as the reverse complement.
AGAGCGCGGCCCGGTAGCAGGAAAGCATGGCCCCGCACAGGGCCAGCGTCTCGTCGATACTGTCCAGGTAGCCGTCGGAGGCATCCTCTTTGAGCAGGCGGTTCTTGAAGGCCAGAGCCTTCTCGAAATCACGCCTCACCTGGTCGTGGTTGGCCGACAGCTGCCCGCCCAGGCTGTCCAAGGCGCCCCGGCGGCTGGCCATGCCCCCTTTGGCCAAGGCCAGGTCGTCGGGGGTGAAGGCCACCGACGGCAGCAGGCCCGCCAATGCCGAGGGCTGCTTCGGCTTGCCGTTCACCCGAAAGCGCCTGCGGCCCTCGTCCACCACCATCTCCACCTGCACCAGCCGCTGCCCATCCCCCAGCTCGGCGGATACGTTGGCGCGCTCTGCACCCTCGCGCACCAGCTCGGGCACACGGGGGCTGCGAAACGACGACCGGGAGGTGAGCAGGGCCAGGGCCTCCAGCAGGTTCGTCTTCCCGGCGGCGTTGCGGCCGGAGAACACCGTCAGCATGCCAAGCCCCTCCAGACGAAGGGCTTGGTAGCTGCGGAAGTCGCGCAATGTCAGGCTCTGCACCCTCAAGGGCCGGCCTTCTTACATGGAGATGGGAACGACGAAGTACAGGAACTTGTCGGAGGCGTCGGCGGAGCGGAAGATGCCCGGCTGCCGGTTGGTGGTGGTCTCCAGATAGGCCTCCTCGCCACCAAGGGCCGACAGGCCGTCCAGCACGTAGGAGCAGTTGAACGAGATGGCCAGCTCCTCGCCTTCCCCTTCGCAGGACACCACTTCCTGGGCGCTTCCCACGTCCTGCTCCACGCTGGTCAACTGCAGAGTCTTGGCCTCGGGGGAGATGTTGAACACCACCCGCGCATCGGCGCGACCGATAACGCTCATGCGGCGCACGGCCTGGGTCAGACGCTGCTGGTCCACCTTCACGCGGGTGTTGTAGGAATCGGGGATGAGCATGCGGTAGTTGGGGAAGTTGCCCTCGATGCGGCGGTTGATGAACACCGTGTTGCGGTAGTGGGCCACGATCTGGTTCTCGGCCAGGGCCAGGTGAATGCCCTCGTCGGAGGGGGCCAGGGCGGCCAGCTCGCGCATGAAGGCGCCCGAGATCACGGCCTGGAAGTCCTCTGCTTCGCAGGCCAGGTCGGCCTCAGCCAAGGCCAGCCGGTAGGTGTCGGTGGCCACCATCTTAAGCGAACCGCCCTCCAGCGACACCAGGATGCCGGTGAAGATCGGTCGGCTCTCGTCGCGCGACACCATCTTCTCCACGCGCTTCACCATCTGGGAGAACATGCTGAACGGGATGGATATCTCCTGTTCGGTGCTCACCTTCGGGAAACCGGGGAAGTCCTCGGGGTCCAGCGTCTTCAGCGAGAACGAGGTGGTGTCACAGGTGATGATCGCGGAGTCCTCCTCGGCCACCACGTACACCGCCGCGTTGGACAGGTTCTTGACCACGTCCAGGGTCAGCTTCGCGGGAAACACCGCTCGTCCCTCCTCCTCCACCATGGCGTTCACGGTGTATTGGATGGAAAGCTCTAGGTCAGTGGCCTGCAGGGTGATGGAGTCGCCCCGCGCCTCGATGTAGATGCCTGCTAGGATAGGCAGGGTCGAGCGCGTGGAGGCTCCCTTCTGCACGATGCTGAGGGCGCTTTGGAACTCCGACTGGTTGATGACGAACTTCATCGGCGGGCCTTTCTATTGACTATCTTTCTCTTTTCTAAAATACATCCATCGTAGTAATAAGAGCGGTGGAAAGGGGGATAATCCGCGTCTTTCCAGATGAGGGCTCGGTTCGTTTGCCGTTTCCATGGTGGGAAGGATGTGCTTCCTTTCCACCGCCTTTCGAGGCCCCCTGTCAATCCACCGCACCACGGCCGTTTTCCACCCTTGCTCCGCCGCTTTTCAAGCGTGTTGTCAAGCATGGGACTTAGAAGGTACATGCTCTACGCGTCTCTGATGGATTGGCGCAGCAACTCTATCTCTTCCTGGAGGGTCCGGTCCTTCGGCAGCTTGCCCCCTATGGTCTTGTAGGCGTACATCACCGTGGTATGGTCGCGGTTTCCGAACTGCTTTCCGATGTCTCCGAACGGCAGGTCTATCATCTCGCGGCACAGGTAGATGGCCACATGCCGGGCATGGGCGATGTTGCGCGAGCGTTTCTTCCCGATCAGGTCGGCGTGACTTACCTTGTAATGAGACTCAACCTCGCGCTGTACGTCGGGGACGAGGATGCGGCGGGAGGGGCCGCTGCTGAAGTATCCTTCCAGCACGCTTTTTACCTCTCCCACCGAGATTTCGTCCATCTGGAACGTCCTCATCTGCTGGTAGATGCGCCCCACGGCGCTTTTGAGCTCGCGGATATTGCTGCCGCTCATCTCGGCGATGCAGGTCTGGGCTTCCCGCGACAGCTGGAAGCCTCCGCTGGGCTCCATGGCACACAGGTCGTCGATGTGGTTCTTGATGATTCCCAGCTTCGTTTCCACCGTGGGCGGTTGAATGTCGCAGGTCATTCCCTGGTTGAAGCGGGAGGTGTAACGCTCGTCGATGTCGATGTTGGAAGGGCTTCGGTCGGCCGACAAGATGATTTGCTTGCCGCTGTCGATGAGTTTGTTGAACATCTGGAACACCGCGTCCAGCGTCAGCTTCTTGCCCTGCAGGTGCTGCACGTCGTCCACCAGCAGCACGTCGGCGCTCTCGTAGCGGTCCTTGAACGCCCGGTAGCTGGTGCGGTCCTGGGCTTGCACGCGCCCGGCCTCCACGTAGTCGTCCACCAGGGAGTTCGTGTCTACGTAGACCGTCTTGCGGAAGGTCATGTTCTCGTTGATGTACTTTTCTATGGCCCGCAGCAGGTGCGTTTTGCCAAGACCGCTCTTCCCATAGATAAACAGCGGGTTCGACATGGGCAGCCCCGGATGCTCTGCCACCTTCATGGCGGCGTCGAAGGCAATGGCGTTCGAGTCGCCCACGACGAAGTTCTCAAAGGACATGCTTCCCGTGGTGGCGTCGTCGAGTCCCCGCCTTTCGGGGGTATCCGCCGTTTTCTCTGATCGGGTGCTTGCAGGCGCAGCATTTGCCTCTGCTGCGGCGGGTACTGCCCGATCTGCTGCCGCAACGGTTTCGGGTGCTCTGGCCGCCGGTACGCCCTGGGCCCCCCACGCCTGCTCGGCGCCGGCGTCGCCCGCCGGTTGGTTGGGGGCCTGCGGCGCGGCAACAGGGGCCGCAGGCGATACGGCAGGCGTGTCGGAGGCCTGCTGCGCCGGCGCGCTCGGTGCCGAGCTCGGCTCGTCCACCTCTATGAGCACGGTGGACGCTACCCCCGACCACTCCTCCATCGCCCGGGTGATGTGTTCGAGGAAGTTCTGCTCTATATGCTTCTTTATGAAGTCGTTGTCGGCGGTGAGCATGAGGAACCCTTCGCTCGCGGCCTGGGGGTGCAGGCGCATGAAGAACGCGTCCACCTGGGGCGCGCTTACGCCGGGGTAGCTTTTCACCCGTTCCGTTACATCAGCCCATGTGCGTTCGAGTTCCAGGTTGTTCATGGGTCCCTTGGCCTTTCCTCCGGCACGTCCCGCTTCTGCTCTTTTCGCGACGCCGCCGCTTTCGCTCTCTTCGTGCCGCCACTGTTTCCGTTTGCTTCGCTTCGGCACCGAAGGGCCGGCTTTCCCGCCCTGCCTTCTAGCCGTCGCACATCCCGTTTCGCCATCAGAGGTTCTGGTTTCGCCTCTTCTGCCGTTTTCGCTTCTTTTCCGCTTCTGTTTCTTCCGCTTCTGGCGACCCGGACGCCCTTTCGACTCCGCAGCCGTTGCCTCGGTGTGTCGTCCCCCGCCGACGCTCCTCTTTGCAGGTTTCGGAACTGCCGGCTGTGAAAAACGTTTCCAGCCGGTGCTCACACGGGGTTCTCTCGTTGACATTGTAGGGGATGGGGGCTGTAATTCCTATCGAACAGCCGTAAAATGTGGAAAAGGTTAAAAACAAACCCTCCGATACATGACGGCTTGTGGAAAAACCTTTTACGCTGTTTTGTCAAGCGTGTTTCCATGAACGACGCGTAGCGCTTCTATCAGGTGATTTGATTTTGTCTGGTTAAGATAACATTTACTTGAACTGGGAAAATAGAACAAGTTCGCCATAGCGCCTCCGAAAATGATTTTCAAAGGCGTCATAAGGCGAGGTCACGGAGATTCTGTAGGAGGTCTTCTGGAAACAAGGGCGAACATATGGGGTTGTTTTGGCTGGGACGGCTTTTATTTCACATTCTTGGACGGTTTTTCACGCCGCCGAATCGATGAATTTGAGAATTCTTCAATGTTTTCCACTTTCTCTGAACAAAAAGGGGAAAACTCTGAAAAATCGAGATGAGCAAGTTGTTGAAAACTCAGAAAACTATGTTTTCCACCTGAAATGATGAGCGTTAACCCTGATGGATGGTTTTAGAATTCGAAAACAGGTACAATCTTTTCGGAAAACGCTCTGAAACCCTTGGAATACTGGAATTCTGAACAACGGAACATATATGAACAACCAGAATGAAATCCCAGATGAAGTGCGTGATTCAAATTATTCTGAAGGGCTGCCCTACGATTATTCGAACGTGGTGAATCCGGTTCGCATCGCCGTTTACGACGACGGGCACAGCATCCCGCGCATGGTGGTGGTGCCCCCGGCCGATACCGCCACGTTCATAGAGAACCTTTCCCAAATCGTCTACAACGAGGCGAGAAACGCCGGAGGGTCGCTGCCCTACATGGCAATTCGGGAAGTGTCGGAGAATTTCATCCATGCGCGCTTCGCCGAGGCCACCGTTTCCATTTTGGATCGGGGAAACACCGTCCGGTTCACCGACCAGGGTCCCGGTATTCCCGACAAGGAGCGCGCCCAGCAGCCGGGGTTCACCCGCGCCATCGAGCCTATGAAGCCTTACATCCGCGGCGTGGGCAGCGGTCTCCCCATTGTGCGCGAGTACATGGAGCTTTCCCGCGGCCGAGTGACCATCGAGGACAATTTGGGTACCGGCGCCGTGGTGACCATCAGCTTGGTGCAGGACGGGGCTGTTTCGGGAGAGCCTTCGTCCCCCCTTGCTACGAGACCAGCCGAAACGGGCGGCGAGGTTTCTACCTATGGAGTGTCATCGGGTCCCTCGATAGCCTATTTCCCCAACGGGTCAGGGACGGCGTCTGTTGGATCCGGCGCGCCGCAGGCTGGCTCTGCGAGTTTCGTGCCTGCCCAAGTCTCGCAGCCTGCTGCACCTGGCGTCTACCCCCAACCGGCGGTTGGCTACGAGCCTTCGTCCCCGTATATGGCTTCCATGGCGCCTGCGCCGGTGTACGTAGCCCCCCAGGCGACCTACCCTTACACTCAGCAGGTTCCTACCGCTCAGTATGTGCCCGGACAACCCGTTCAGCAGCCGGTTCCCGCGTCGCCTTCGGTGGCGTCAGGTGTTCTCGTCGGGCAGTCCCATGGCCGCGGGTATTCGGTGGATATCCCCGAGCTCACCCAGCGCGAGCTCGACGCAATGGCGATTATGTATCAACAGGGGCCTATCAGAGGATCCCAGCTTGGGAAGATTCTCAACCTCGCCTCTTCGTCGACGTCTGCGGTGTTTGAGAAGCTGGAAGCTAAAGGTCTTGTGATGAAGTACGACGATAAGAAACGGGGTCTTACCGAAATCGGCAACATCATAGCGTCCCGGACAATCTAAAAGTTTTACCTGGTAGAATTGGTTTCATATCTTATAACTATGTAGTTAATGAAATATATAGTTTAATATCTTGTTAACTAAAAGGCTGTGTAAATCGGCCTTCTCCCGTTTATGCAGTTCTTATGGCAAATCTGTTATTTAAGGCTCTGAACAGGAATTAATCCTTGCATGGATGTAGTCCGTGTGAAAAAATGGCCGATACGCATGTTTTGAGCAAAACGAAGGCGGTGCGGCTCATAAGGACCCCCGTCTTTGCATGTCGAAAGGGAAGACTATGAAGCGCACCTATCAACCTAACAAGCGTAAGCGTGCCAAGTGCCACGGTTTCCGTGCTCGCATGGCCACGAAGGGCGGCCGCAGCGTTCTGGCCCGCCGCCGCGCCAAGGGCCGCAAGCGCCTCTGCGTGTAAGACCGCGCACCCAAGCAGGTGAGAAAGGTTGGAGATCATAAAATCCCATGAGGATATCTCCAACCTTTTTTCATGCGGCGAGCGTCGTCATACGCCCTACCTGACACTCATCTCTCTACCTTGCGAAGAACACGACCACCCCGGTCGTGTTGCTTTTGTTGCGGGGAAGAAGCTGGGCGGAGCGGTGTGGCGAAACGGCGCGAAGCGGCGGATGAGGGAAATATGTCGCCTGGCCGGCGGCCCTCGGCAGGGTTACGACACGGTGTTTGTCGCCAAGCGGCGCATTCTGGATGTTCCCTATCGGGATGTCGAGCGCGCCTACGCCGAACTTGTTCGCAGGCGGAGGGGTTGAGAGATGGGTGGCCGCGCGGCGGCGCACGAGGATTCTTCTCGCGTTGGTTCAAGGTTGAGAAGAATTCCGTGCTCCATTGCTCTGTTTCTCATCCGGTTCTACCGAGCGGCCATCTCGCCGATGTTTCCCTCTTGCTGCCGCTTCACCCCCACCTGCTCGGAGTACGGGATGATCGCGTTTCAGAGGTACGGGTTTCTCAAAGGGTTTCGGTTGACCGCCAAACGTATCCTCCGCTGCCGTCCTGGCGGCGGGAAGGGGTACGACCCGGTTCCCTAAACGTCGGGGTGTGCGGGTTGTTTGGCTGGAATAGGCTCTTCCAAGAGCAGAGAGGCAGGTACGGACAGCATGTGGGAAGTGTTTAAAGGCTGGATATTCGACATCATCCAGTTCTTCTACAACATGTGCGGCGACTGGGGTATGGCTATCATCATCGTAACGGTGATTTTCCGTATCATCATTTCCCCGCTCATGCACAAGCAGTCGAAGTCGTCGTATCAGATGCAGAAGGTTCAGCCCCTGATGCAGGAGATTCAGACGAAGTACGCCAACGACCCCCAGCGCATGCAGGAGGAGATGCAGAAGCTCTACGCCGAGGTGAAGTTCAACCCCCTGGCCGGCTGCCTGCCCATGTTGCTGCAGATGCCCATCTTCATCGCGCTGTTCCAGGTACTCCGCGACGACATGCCCAGCAAGATCGGTGACAGCGCCTACCAGTTCTACAACCTGGTTCCCAACCTGATCACCACGCCCGGCCAGGCCTTCGGCGAAGGGTTCGGCACGTTTCTGCCCTACCTGATCCTCATGATCGTGTTTGCGGGCGCCACGTTCCTCCCCATGGTGCTCATGCAGATGGGCAACAAGGACAACCCGCAGCGCAACCAGACGCTCATTATGGCCGGCGTCATGAGTCTTTTCATGCTGTGGATCGGCTGGTCCTCCCCTGCCGGCGTGCTTCTGTTCTGGGGCGCCTCCTCGGTCATCGGTATAGGTCAGCAGCAGATTTCGCTGCGCATCATGAAGAAGAAGGACGCCGAGGCCGAAGCGGTGATCGACGTGAAGCCTGTCGAGGTTGATGTCACCCGCAAGGTCAAGAAGCCCCGTCCCACCAAGAAGGACTCGTCGAAGCGCCGCTAAGCCGCTTTCACTGGGAAGTTCGGGGGTGTTTCACGTGAAACACCCTTTGGATACAAGATAAGGAGAAGCTCATGAGCGAACAGGTTGAGGAGATGCCCCAGGAGGATTTCGCCGCTGCCGAGGCTTCCGAATCGCTGACGAACGGCAACGAGGAACTGGAGGTCACCGACGAGGAGCTTGATGCCATCGCCGATACCGCCATAGGCGCGCTGCAGGACATCTTGAAGCATTTCGACATCGGCGAGGTCACCATCGACGAGTACGAGGGAGACGAAGGGGAGCTCATCCTCGACATTACCGGCTCCGATCTGGCGGTGCTCATCGGTCGCCACGGCAAGACCCTCGACGCGCTGCAGTTCCTGGTCTCCGCCATCACCGTGCGCAAAATCGGCTACCGTTATCCGGTGGTCGTGGATGTGGAGGGCTACAAGGGCCGCCAGCGCGAGAAGCTGGAGAACATCGCCCGATCCAAGGCTGATTACGCTGTCAACCGCGGACACAGCGTGAGCCTGCGGCCCATGAGCCCCTACGAGCGCCGCATCGTGCATATCGCCCTTCGGGACGATGAGCGCGTGTACACGGAGTCCGAGGGCGAGGGCCCGTCGCGCCATATCGTCATCTTCCCTGCAGAGGGGTAAGCGTCATCTTCGGATTTCAGGGGGCCCTGCGGGAAACCGTGGGGCCCTTGTCGTATGCGAGAGGGGGAGCCTGTGGCTGCGCAGCCTTCGGCGCTCATGGAGCGCTACCTTGACCGGCTTATCCAGGAGAACGAGAAGACCAACGTAACGCGCATCACCGACAAGGAGAGTGCGCAGGTACTGCATCTTGAGGACTCGCTCGTGGCTCTTCCCGAGATGGGCGACGCCCCCGAAGGTCCCTATGCCGATCTTGGCTCCGGCGGCGGATTTCCCGGCGTTCCCTTGGCCATTGCGACGGGCCGCCCGACATTGTTGGTAGATTCCGTAGCGAAAAAGATGCAGCTGGTCCACGGCATCGTGCAAGAGCTGGGAATTGGTAATGTTGAAGTGTACGCAGGGAGAATAGAGGATTTAGCCCGACAAAGACCCCGGGAGTTCTCCGTGGTGACCGCCCGGGCGCTGGCGCAGCTTTCCGTGCTGATGGAGCTGTCCTCACCCCTGCTCCGCCTTGGGGGAAGGCTCGTCTGCTACAAGGCGAATCCGAGCGAGGAAGAGCTGTCCCATGGTCTTTCGTTGCAGGATACCCTGGGCTTTTCCCTTGTATCCCAGCGCGAGGTGGACCTGCACGGCAACCACCGTACCATCCTCTGCTTCGAGAAGATTACGCAACCGAGCATCAAGCTGCCCCGTAAAACGGGATTTGCTCAGAAGAAGCCTTTATAGAGGATTCTTCTGCCGGTAGGGGCGTTTTTCTAGCAGCTCGCTCGCAGCAGCATGCCCGACGATGTTGAATTCCCATCAGCAGGGGCGTCTTGCCGGTAAACCGTATAGCATTTTTCTTCGGAGAAAGACCTCCGTTTGCTCAGATGAATGGGTGAAGAGGAAGACGGTTCACTGGCTGTGCGGGAAGCCTTTTCCAGCAGAGGCCCTGGCGGCTTTTCCTCCTGCGCTCCTGTTCCCATTCCGTTAACTATGATGATTCGTCCCCAGAGAGTTTCTCCTTCGCAATTGTTTCACGTGAAACACCCTAAAGCCGCTATACTATGGCTCAACTGTGGAAGGAGCCGCGCATGGGGTTTTTTGACAATCTAAAACGGGAGCGTGGAGCCGCCGTACCGGCCGCCGAACCCGTCGTGGAGGAAACCGAGACGCCCGAGGAGGAAGCAGTCGAGGAATCCTTGAATATAGAGGACGTCGAAGTGGTCGAGCGAGTGCCCCAACCCCGGGTCAGCGGCGAGGGATTCGTTCCGACCGAGGTGAAGTCCTATAGCCAGAAGAAGCGCGTGAATCACGTGGTAGGGCAGACGAAGATTCTGGCCATCATCAACCAGAAAGGCGGCGTGGGGAAGTCCACCACCGCCATCAACTTGTCCGCTGCCCTGGGCGCGTTGAACAAGCAGGTGCTGCTGGTTGACTTGGACCCGCAGGGAAACACCACCAGCGGCTTGGGCATCGAGAAGAGCCAGATTGACAACTGCATCTACGATGTGCTGCTCAACGATACTCCCCTGACCGACGTTATCATCCCCGACGTCTATGAAGGGCTCGACCTGGTTCCGGCTACCATCAACCTGGCCGGCGCCGAAGTGGAGCTGGTGTCCGAGATGGCCCGCGAGAACCGCCTGAAGGATGCCCTGGGCAGCCTGCGCGGCCGCTACGACTACATCCTTATAGATTGTCCCCCCTCCCTGGGGCTTCTCACCGTGAACGCCCTGGTGGCGGCCGACAAGCTGTTCATCCCCATTCAATGCGAGTTCTACGCCTTGGAAGGCGTGACAAAACTTCTCGATTCGATGAAACGTGTCAAAACGCGCCTGAATCCCACCTTGGACATCTTCGGCGTGCTGCTGACTATGTACGATGGCAGGACTACCCTTTCGCGCCAGGTGGCGTCGGAGGTGCGCTCCTACTTCGGGAAGATTGCGTTCACCACCACCATTCCCCGCACCGTGAAGCTTTCGGAGGCCCCCAGCTACGGGCAGCCGATTATCGAATACGACCCCGCAGGCAAAGGCTCGCAGGCCTACCTCGATCTGGCTAAGGAAGTGATTCGCCGTGGCTAAGGCAACTAAAAGCGGTTTGGGCAGGGGCCTGAATTCCCTGTTGGGGGGCTCTTACGACGAAGCGGCGCCGGCAGAGCCGAACCAGCGTCGCGTCACCGTGGCGGAGGATTCCCAGCGGGAGCAGCCTCAGGAGAAGCCGCAGGCGGAAAAACCCGAGCCGGTTCGGAAGGTGGTCGAGGAGCAGGCCGAACCTGCTCAGGAACCCACAGCGCCCCAGAAAGCCGCTGTGACGGCCCCTACGGATGCCGAAGAGGCCGTGGTCATTATGCGCCCGGCACGAGTTGAAAACCCGCCGGAGAAGGCCTCTCAGGAAGCCGCTGGGGAATCGAAGGGCCCGAAGACTTACGCCCAGCGCGCTGCCGAGGTGTTCTCCCGCCGGCAGGTGGTCGCCCCTAAAAGCAAGACGGCGGACGTTTCCTCGACGACCGCTGTCGAAGATGATGCGGTTGTCGAGGTGGAGAGCAGCGTGCGTGCCGGCTCGGTGACCACCCGCGGCAACAACGAGGTGCCCGTATCCTCGGTGGAGCCGAACCCTGACCAGCCCCGCATTGCCTTCAACCAGGAGGACTTGGAGGAATTGGCCCAGTCCATCCGCAAGAACGGCATGATCCAGCCGATTCTGGTGAGGCCGCTTGGCGCCAACCGCTACCAGATCATCGCCGGCGAGCGCCGCTGGCAGGCTTGCAAGATGGCCGGGATGAAGATGATTCCCGTGAGCATCCGCGAGGCCGACGACGACGGCGCCATCGAGCTTGCCCTGGTCGAGAACCTGCACCGCAACGACCTGAACCCCATCGAGGAAGCCTACGCCTACAAGCGCCTGATGGACAAGCAAGGGCTCACCCAGTCCGAGCTCGCCCAGATGATGTCGAAGGGCCGCTCCACCATTGCCAACGCCATCCGCCTGCTCGACTTGCCCGAAAGCGCCCAGCAGCTGCTCTTCGAGGGGAAGATCACTCCCGGCCATGCGCGCGCCATCCTGTCGATTCCCAGCAAGGAGGGGCGCGAAGCCCTCACGAAGAAGCTGGTGGATGAGAAGCTCTCCGTTCGCGACACCGAGAACCTGGCGCGCCTGTTCGCCCACAAGCGCCCCGAACCGCCCCGCAAACAGCCCATGCCGCCCAGTTTCAAGAAGGCCGCCCGGTCGCTTCGCCGCATGCTCCAGACCGGGGTTCGCGTGAAGGTGTCCGGCGGGAAGAATCGCTTGGAGATTGAGTTCAAGGACGAAGAGGACCTGCAGCGCCTCCTCGCCGAGTTCGCCGCCGCCCGAAAAGCGAAGAAGGACTAAGAGGGCGCATCGCGGGCAAAGTGATGCAGATTGAAGAAGGCGGGCTTGCTCCCGCCTTCTTGCTCGCCCGGTAGATTCATCTGACCAGAGGCCGTAGAGGCGGACCGGCACCGCCGAGAAGCGAAGGAGGCCCTATGAGCAAGCAATCCATCAAGCGGCTTTCGCGCCAGCAGCTGCAGGAAGCCCTGCAGGAGCTGGGGCAGCCGAAGTTCCGCGCCCAGCAGGTGTACGAGTGGGTCTACGGCAAGCATGCCGCCTCCTTCGACGAGATGACCAACCTTCCGAAAGCCCTGAGGGAGACCCTGGCCGAATCTTACGAGCTGTCCTTTCCCGAGGTGGCTCACAAGGCGCTGTCCTCCGACGGCACGGAGAAGTATGTGGTGCGTTTCGCCGACGGGGCGTGCGTGGAGACCGTGGGAATCCCGTCGGCCAACGGGCAGCGCCTGACGGTGTGCTTCTCCACCCAAGCCGGCTGCTCCATGGCCTGCAGTTTCTGCGCTACGGGAAAGCAGGGGCTTACGCGCAACCTTACCTGCGGCGAGATGGTGGACCAGGCGGCCCTTGTAGGTCGGCAGATGGGACGCCGTGTCACCAACGTGGTGGCCATGGGGCAAGGGGAGCCCTTCGCGAACTTCGACGCGGTGCGAGCCGCCCTTGAGATCATGAACGATCCGAAGGCCCTGGGCATCGCCGCCCGGCAGATTACGGTTTCCACCTGCGGCATCCTGTCTGGCATTCGCCGCTTCTCCGAGATTCCCGAACAGTTCACCTTGGCCGTGTCCCTCCATTCCGCCGACCAGGCGACCCGCGACAAGCTGATGCCGTCCATGGCCCATCAGACGCTGCCGGCCTTGCGCCAGGCTATAGTCTCGTACACGGCCAAAACGAACCGCCGCGTCACGTTGGAGTACATCTTGCTGGCGGGGGAGAACGACAGCGACGCCCACCTGGAGGCTTTGACCGAGTTCGCCCGCGGGCTGCTCTGCCATGTGAACCTCATTCCGCTGAACGCGGTGGACGGATCGTCCTTCAAGCCCTCCGACCATGCTACGGTGGGCAAATGGGTTCGCGCCCTCGAGAAGGCCGGCGTGCAGGCCACCGTCCGCCGGTCGAAGGGCGGCGACATCGCCGGCGCATGCGGGCAGCTGAAAAACGAGATGACCGCCCCGTACCGCCCGTAGGTCTTTCGGTCTGTTGCTTCGGTAAGGGCGCGCGGCGGACAATTCGCGCGTCGAGGAGCTTTGCTATACTTCCCGACGTGACGACCGGAACGTTTGCAGCCAAGATCTTTCGGAGGAAGTGTCCATGGATTGCCAGAAGTCGAATGAGCGGTCAGCCAGCGGCCTCGTGCCCGAGCAGTGCCCTGTGGCGGTTCTTTGCGGAGGAACCAGCACCGAACGGGAGATCTCGCTCAAATCGGGTGCTTCCTCGGCAGAAGCCCTTCGGGAAGCGGGATTCCCCGTCACCGTTTTTGATCCCGCACGCAAAGAAGACCTTCTAGCCCTGATGACCGGCGATTTCGCCGTCGCGTTTCTATGCACCCACGGCAAAGGCGGCGAAGACGGCACGCTTCAAGGTTTCCTGGACACCATCGGGCTTCCCTACACCGGGTCGGACGTGTGGTCGAGTGCTGTGGCCATGGACAAGACCAAGACGAAGCTGTTCTACCGCGCGTCCGGCGTGCCCACCCCGGCTTCCGTGTGGCTGCGCAAGGGCGAACCCGCAGACGCCGGCGCCCTGGTGAACGAGCTTGGCTCGCACCTGGTGGTGAAGGCCGCATCGGGCGGAAGCACCTTGGGGCTTTACATCGTGGAAGGAAGGGATGAGCTGGCCGAGGCGCTGCAGCAGGCCTTCTCCTTCGACGACGACGTTCTGGTTGAGCAGTTCATTGCCGGCTCCGAGTACACCGTTTCCGTGCTGGGCAACAGCGATCCGGAAGCGCTGCCGGTCATCCAGATTCTGCCCGCCAACGGCAGCTTCTACGACTTCGAGGCGAAGTACGCCCCCGGCGGCTCGCGCCATGTGTGCCCGGCGCCGCTCTCCGACGAGCAGACCGATCGCATGCAGCGCTACGCGGTTATGGCCCACAAGGCCCTGAGCTGCCGCGGCGTGTCCCGCACCGACTTCATCATGGACGACGACGGCGCCATGTGGGCCTTGGAGACGAACACACTGCCCGGCATGACCAGCACCTCGCTCATTCCCGACGCCGCGCGGGTGACGGGAATGGACTTCCCCACCCTGTGCACCCAGTTGGTTTCGTTGGCGTTGGAGTAGTAGCTCTTTCGAAGCCCGCGCCCGGGGCCGTGCCTTGGCGTTTCGGGAATCGGCACGATCGCACCGTCTCGCCTCCCCCTGAGGGGGGGGGTTGTCCCGGCCGCCTCAAGAAGGGGAAGCCGGGCTAGACGATGCCGGCTGCCTTCAATCCCAGCAGCGCCGCCCCGGCAACGAGGGCGATGATGAACGCCCAGCTGACAACGTAGCAGCCGACGTTGCGCGAGCGCCCCAGCTCGATAACTTTCTCGGAAAGCTTGCGGCGCGACTTCATGATGACGGTTCCGGCTGCCCGCTTCGGCAACGGCACGGTCTTGGTGGGTTTCCAGTCGCCCCCGGCTTCCAAGACGGACCGAACCGCCTGGGAGCCCAGGTTCACCTCCGGGCGCACCCCGTCGGCAAGACGCTTGCCCACCAACGAGAGGAAACGGTCGAAGGCCGCCTGGTCCTTCGGGTCGAAGGCCACTACCGCCGCCTCGCCCCAGTAGCGGGCCGGCTCAGGGGAGTCGGTGTAGGCCACGAACGACAGCAGTGCCTGCAGCTTCCATCCACGGGCGTTCATGATGGCCAGCCGCCGCGACAGGTTCTCGTCGAAGAACGCCACCAGCGCCCCAAACCGGTTGCGCATCCAGGCTGTGGTCACGCCGTCTTGCGTGAGGAACTCTATATCGAATCTATCTCCCACCAGGTTGTCCGCGCCTACTAGCGCGCTGCCCTCCTTCTTCGAGGGGGTTTCGAACCGGGCATAGGTTCCGAAGTAGCAGTCCTGTTGCATTGGGGTCTCCTGGCGGTCGGCGCGGGCGCGATGTTTCACGTGAAACATTCGGTTCATCCGAAGAGCGCGCTCTTACGATGCAACGCGGCCACAGAGGTGCCGCTGCTTTCGGAAGGACGCTTCCGGGCGGACGGAACCATTGTAGCGAAGGCGTGCTCCGCGGGAGCGGCGCAAGGGTGTTTTGGGCATGGAATCGCGGCCCTCTGGTAAGCGAGCAGAGGGAAAGATGATAGTCTGACGTGCAAGAACAGCTTCGACTACCGAAGGGCGCCCCTTTGCTTGCAGATTACATAATGGACGGTACGCCGGAATCGGTGGTGCGGCGTTACGCCGGCCTGTCCCGCTTGGCCGATGCTTCTGATTTCGGACCGCTCGACCGCAACGTGGTGGTTCTTGATACAGAGACCACTGGCGTCTCGTTCAACCACGACGAGCTTACCCAGATAGCGGCCGCGCGGTTGGAATGCGGACGCATCACGGAATGGTTCGTCACCTTCGTGAACCCGGGCAAGCCCATTCCCGAAGACGTCGCCCATCTGACCAACATCCACGATACCGACGTGGCCGACGCTCCTACTCCCCAGCAGGCGCTGGAGCAGCTGGTGGAGTTCGTGGGCGATGCGAAGGTGGTCGCCCACAACGTCGGGTTCGACCGTACGTTCACCACTCGCCATCCCGAAGGCTATCCACTGCTCGAGAACGTGTGGATCGATTCTCTCGACCTGGCCCGCATCGCGCTGCCGCGGATGAAGTCCCATCGGCTGCTGGACCTGGTGCGCGCCTTCGACGCACCGCTTTCCACCCATCGGGCCGACGCCGACGTGGAGGCCACGTGCGCCATGTACCGCATCCTGCTGGCTGCGGTTGAGGCCATGCCGCCGGCGCTGACGGTGGAGATAGCCGACCTTTCGGCGGAAGGGTTGTGGTCCACCCAGTTCGTGTTCAAGGTTTTCGCCGCGGAGTACCGCCGCATGGTCCATGGGAGCCTGGCCGCGTCGGACGAGGGTGCCCGGCCTGCGCTCGAACCGGCCTGCGGGGTTGCGGGCGAGCTTCCCGACCAGCCCCAGGAGCTTCAAGGGCAGTTCGACCTGCTGCTGGCAGAAGCCGACATGGGGGCCGGGATCGACCGCTATCCGATGACGTTGCCGGGTGCCGTGGTGCGCGGCAACGCCGACGTTCGCTTCTCTCTTCGCTCCCTGTGCTATCGGCGTGCAGGGGACGCGGCCCCTCCGAAGCGTGATGCCGAGGTGCTGGCGGAAGACCCTTCCCAGGGCTTGCGGTTCGCCGACAGCGCCCAGGTGGACGAGGCGTTCTCCACCGAGGGAGCCGTGGGGTCGCTCTACGGCGACTACGAACCCCGCCCGGCGCAGCTGGCCATGGCCCAGGCGGTTAACAAGGCCTTCTCCACCTCTGAGAATCTGGTGGTGGAGGCGGGAACCGGCGTGGGGAAGTCCATGGCATACCTGGTGCCCAGCGCCTACGCCGCGCTCATGAACGACGTGACCGTGGGCGTGGCCACCAAGACGAACGCCCTCCTTGACCAGCTGGTGTACAAGGAGCTGCCCGCCTTGGCCGACTCTCTTGCCGCCGTCAACCCCGATGCGCCGCGGCTTACCTACGCCCCGCTGAAAGGGTTCTCCCACTACCCGTGCCTGCACAAGGTGGACAACCTGCTGCGCGCAGGGGTGGGCACGCGCCTGGTGAACAACGTGGAGATGCCCCAGGCCCCTGCCGTGGCCGGGCTGCTCTCCTTCATCGAGCAGTCCGACATCGATGACATGGACAGCCTTAAGATCGACTACCGAGCCCTGCCCCGCCCCGCCATCACCACCGGCAGCCTGGAGTGCCTGCGTCGGAAGTGCCCCTACTACGGCAACGGCTGCTTCGTGTTCGGGGCCCGCCGCCGCGCCGAGGCGTCCCATATCGTGGTGACCAACCATTCTCTGCTGTTCTGCGACGTGGTCGCCGACGGGGGTCTTTTGCCTCCTGCCCGGTTCTGGGTCATAGACGAGGCCCATTCCGTGGAGGACGAGGCGCGGCGGGCCTTCTCGCTGAAGATCTCGGCCGAGGAGCTGCTGTCCATGGCCTCGAAGGCCAACAGCGCCAGCAGCCGGCGGGACATGTTCGCGCGGGTGGAGTCTCGCATCCAGTCGGTGCCCGGCGAGAAGCTGGTGCTGGCGGACCGCGAGGCCGCCAACGCCGGGATAGGGGTCTCGTCCGCCGATGCGGAGGGCAACGACGCCGGCGATGCGGGCAGCCTGTTCTACGCCTTGGTGGCGAAGGGGCGGCGTCAGGGCGTATCGTTCCGCGAAGCAGTGGAGCAGTTCAACGGCGCCATGAAGGGCCTGCTCTACTTCGACCAGGCGAAGGGCAGCAAGCGCTACGAGACCACGGAGCTGTGGGTCAACGAGACGGTGCGCGCATCGGCGGTGTTCCGCGAGCTTTCCCTGGCCGCTACTGCGCTCAAAGAGGTGTCCGAGCACCTGGCGTCGGCCTGCCAGGGCGTGGCCGGCTACCTGGAGGGCATCGAGGGCATGGCCGATAGCCAGCGCGAGTTCGCCGCCCTCGCCTGCGACCTGAAGGGCCTTGTGAATGCCCTGGAGGTGATATTCGAACGGCCCGAGGACACTTACGTGTACTCTGCGATGCTGAACAAGCACAAGGACCGCTGGCAGGACAGCGTGGAGGCTCAGCTGCTCAACGTGGGCGACGCCCTGAACGAGACCCTGTTCGCCCGTACCTTCAGCGTGGTGTTCGCATCGGCCACGCTTTCGGTGGACGGGAAGTTCGACTCCTTCGCCAACGCCATCGGCTTGGACCAGGGGGAGCAGTCTCAGGCCGCGAAGCTTGCCCTGCAGTCCCATTACCGCTTCGACGAGCAGATGACCATCTACGTGCCCACCGACATGCCCGAGCCGAACGACCCGGCTTATCTGGGGGCGCTGCAGCGCCTGCTGACCGAAACCCACCGCGCGCAGCAGGGGTCTATGCTGACGCTGTTCACGAACCGCCGCGAGATGGAGGCGTGCTACGAGGTGGTGCGCGACGACCTGAAGGGCGATGATCTGCGCGTGGTGTGCCAGAAGTGGGGGGTGTCGGCCAAGGGCCTGCGCGACGATTTCCTTGCCGACGAGCACCTGTCGCTGTTCGCGCTGAAGAGCTTCTGGGAGGGCTTCGACGCCCCCGGGTCGACGCTGCGCGGCGTCATCATCCCGAAGCTGCCCTTCGCCAAGCCAAGCGATCCGCTTTCCTGTGAGCGCGCCGCCCGGGACGATGCGGCCTGGCGCCGTTACGTGCTGCCGGCGGCGGTGCTGGAGACAAAGCAGGCAGCAGGGCGCTTGATACGCAAGGCCGACGACTCCGGCGTGCTGATCTTGGCCGACGGCCGGTTGTTGACGAAGTCCTACGGGAAGATGTTCCTGCGCTCGATGCCCAGCAAGACGGTGAAGACACTCACTTGCGCCGAGATAGTCGAGGAGCTGCGGCAAGCTGTGGCGCACCGCCCCGCCGCCGGGCGCTCTGCGGAGACGGGCGATGGCGCGTAGCGACGACAAGCTGGCCCGCGCAGCCCATATCAAGCGCCATACCCTGGGCACATCCAACGAGATCTCTCTCAGTGTGCTGGACGCCGCCCGCAACAAGCTGGATGCCGGGCAGGAGCGCCAGGGCGGCTCCGGCAGGCTTCCTCGCCCGTCCTTCTCGTTGCCGCGCCCTTCGTTCGGCGTGTCCCTGCCGCGCAAGGCACCCAAGGAGAAGTCCCGCGCCGAAGGGCTTCACGGACGGTCGTCGGGAAGCCACGGCGCGTGGTCGGCCCGGGTGGCCGAGCAGCCCGGCGTGCGCAGCTCCGCCTCCACCGGGCTTCCGGTGGAGAGCTTCACCGGTGCGTCCGGGGAGATTTCCCGAAGGAAGCGCCTGCGCCGCGTGGCCGCCTTCGCCGCCGCGGGGGTAGCTGTGGTGGCTGTGGTGGCAGCCGTGGGCAGCGCCGGGGCCTGGTGGGCGGCGCGCACTCAGTCCCAAACGCAGGGAGCCGCCCAGCTCCAAGATGCGTTCGCCTACCTTGCCGAAGCCGACGAGTCCCTTGCCGCGTTTGACGAGTCCTACAACCAGGTCTTTGGCGACGGCGGCTTGCCGAGCCTGCGCAGCGCTGCCCCTTCGAGGGGGGCGCTGGTTGCGGAGCCGGAGGATGCGCAGACCGCAGATCGGTTGGAGCGGCTTTCCCTCACCCCCTCGCCCGAGGCCATGGAGGCTGCGTCGGCGGCCCTGCAGGCCTCCGGCGTGCAGGTGGAGATGGCCCTAAGCCAGCTTCAGGACAACGACGACCGGGAGGCGGCCAGCCAGGTGAGCGCGTCGCTGACGAGGAAGCAGGAGATGCTTTCCGCGGCCGGAGCGCTGCAGCTTTCCGCTGCGGGCGCCGCCGCTGCGCTCTCGGATGCGGTGCAAGGCTGGAATGCCCTTGTGGAGGCCGACGAGCTGGCCCGAAGTGCCGTGTCCGCGCTGGGCGGGGCGAGCGAGGACCAGATACGGGAGTCCTCCGAGCAGGGAAGCGCCGCCATCGTCCGGTTCCAGGAAGCCCAGACGTTGCTTGCCCAAGCGGCCCAGGCTTATCCCGTCTGCTCGCTTGATGCCGTGCAGGACTACGTCCAGCTGCGCTTGCAAGCGCTTGACCAGGCCCAAGCCTCCAACCAGGCGCTGCTAGACGGAGATACGGAAGCGGCGGTAGAGCATAACGACCGCTACAACGAGCTGGACGCCCAGGCCGCCGAGGACGCCCAGAATCTTCCTACCTCAATGGAATCCCATATTCTCCAGGTGTTCCTGGACGACGCAGCCGCCGCTTGCCAGGCCTACGAGCAAGCTCGGGTACAAGCGGCCGCAAGTGACGCATTTATTCGCGATTATTTGGGAACATCCCAGTAATGGCGTATACTAAAAACAACTGTGCGTAATTACGCTCGAATATGATTCCCCCTGGGGACTAGGCAAACGAAAGGACAAGGATATGGCGGAGATTCTCGACCATGTTGCCTATCTGTCCAACGAAATAGGACCTCGCCCTGCCGGCACCGAAGAAGAGCAGCAGGCGGCGCTCTACCTCACCGAGCGGATACAGAAAGAAGCGGGGCTTTCCGCTCATATGGAGGATTTCGAAAGCGCGCCTTCGCCCGATCTTCCCCGGGCTATCTGCTGCGGGCTTTCCCTGGTCGTGGTGTTGCTGTCGTTCTTCCTGCCGGTTCTATGGCCGGCGGCCGTCGCTGTCACGCTGGTGGCGGGCGCGCTGTTCATTTTGGAGGAGCTAGACCGCCCGGTGTTGTCCCGCTTTCTGGGCAAGGGCGTGAGCCAGAACGTGGTGGCCCGCTACGAGCCCGGTTACTCCGAGCAGGCTGGCGGTACGCGGCGGCGCAAGGTTATCCTGGTGGCCCGCTACGACTCGGGGAAGGTACGCGCCGAGCTGCGCGAGCCTTTCCTGTCTGTCCTTCCCATTCTCCAGAAGGGGACGGCCATGTCCATGGCGCTGCTACCCGTGCTGGCGCTGGTGCGTTTCGTGGGGGTTGGAGAAGAGGGCGATGCGTTTGCGCTGGTGCTTACAGCGTTGATGGCTATCGCCTGCCTGTTCTGTCTGCTCACGCTGGTCATTTCCATTATGCACAAGGTTGCCCATTACAACGATGCGGCGAACTGCAACGCCTCCGGCGTGGCGGTGATGTTGGAGGTAGCCAAGCGCGTGGGGACCGGTCGCATCCCCGAGGCCGAGATCGCTGCCCAGCAGGAGAGCGCTCAGCCCCTAGTGCACGGCCAGGAGGCCGCCTACGCCGCCGATGTGGTGCCGCAGGGCGCTGAGCTTGTGTACGAGGTCGCAGAAAACGCCTCTCCCGCGTTGGGGAATTCCGGACGCATGCATGCGGGTTCCTCGCATACCGCCCATCCCAACAGCGCCGTCGGTGCTGCCACCGGGCGCCAAGGGGCTGTATCTGCAGCAGCGGTGGCAGCCGGGCGTCCCACTGACGGCCTGGCAGCAGCCAAGGCCGCCATTGCAGCGCTGACCGGCCAGCCCGTGGAGGGGGCGGCCACGGTGTTCGCCGAGGTGGTCGACAACCCCGCCGCGCCCCTGGCTGCAAGCCCTGCGCCGGCGGCTTCCATAGTGGGGGTAACGCCCGCCGCCTCCGCCGCGCCTGCTGACGACGCCGCTGATTTCGTGGCCGACGAGGCCTATGCCCAGGAAATCCAGGAGCTCCAGTCCGTTCCCGCGGCTTCGGCCCAGCCTTCCTCCCAGCCTGCGGTTCCCGATTGGTATGCCGAAGCCCAGAAGAAGGCCAAGCGCCAGGAGCCGCCCACCCGCCCCGTTCAGCGTTCCCGCTACGCCGATGCGCTCGACCAGGCGGTGGTGGAGAGCAACGGCCACTTCGCCGAGGCCAACCTGATTGTGGAGCAGCGCCTGGAGGAGACGCTTTCCGCCGGTCGCGAAGAGATTCGCGAGGTCAAAGCCCCGCAATGGGTCTTTCCCGGCAACGGCGCCGCGTCGTCGGTACCGGAGATGGTGCCCCAGGATTCCGCTTCCGCAGTCGATCCTTCGGACGTCCCGGAGCCTTCCGAGACCGTAGCCCTTCCGCAGTGGCTCGACGCGGTGGCCGGCGCCAAGGAAGAGGCACAGGACGCCGCCGCTCAGCGCACGGCCCATCGGGTGGACGTTACCCGCGCTCCCTTGGATGCGAGCGGCCGCATCGACATCTCGCTGGTGCCGGACACCCCTCAGGCTGCTCCGCGCCCCATCACGCTGCCTTCCATTGGCGTTTCGGCCGCCAACCTGGCTCCCATCACCGAAATGCCCAAGCAGCGCGCCCCTCTGGCCGAGGAAGGCGTGGCGCCCACGGCCAAGAGCCTGCTGTCCATGCTTCCTTCCATCACGCTGGACGACATTGCCGCCGAGCATGCGCAGACCGGGTCCGACTCCGCCGCATCCGACGGCTCCGTGGCCAGCGCCCTCGCGGGCATGCCCTCCCTGGGCAAGACCGGCTCGGTGGGCATTCCGCTGCGCTCGACCATGGCCGGCCTTTCCGGCGCCATCCCCGCCGTGTCGGCCAGCCCCAGCAACACCTCGTCGTTCGCGCCGGTGGCCGGTGCCCTGGTGAACGAGGCGCTGAGCCAGGAGGCGGCCGCCGTGGCCGTGGTGCAGGACGTCGCCCCTGCCGCCCCTGCCGAGCCGTCCCTTCCCGGTGCGACGGTGTCCTTCGCGCCTGTGGGAGAGCGCCTGTCTGCTGAAGCGGGCGGCGACTTCATCATCGACGATGCCGACGATTCCGACTACGTGACCAGCCAAAGCGGCGTGGGGACCTTCGGCGGACCGGCCTACGTGGAGATGCCCAAGTCTCGCATGCAGCGCTTCTTCGGGAAGTTCCGCCACAACCAGGAGCCCGACGAGTTCGAGGAAGTGTCGGCGCAGGAGTGGCTCAACGTGGACGAGAGCTTCGACGCTCGCACCGTGGGCGCGCAGCGGGGCAGCTGGGACAGCTTCCGCACCGAAGACCCGGCTGACGCTGCCCTCGGCGCTCAGCGGTCCTCTCAGCCCTTCGCAGGCCAGCCTCAGTCCGGTTCGTTCGCAGCCGGCGGCTGCTTCGTCGAGCCCGAGACCCAGGAGGCCCCCGAGCCGAAGCACCCCTGGCGCGTGCGCCGCGATCGCAACGAGTTCGGCATCGACGGCTTCGAGGACGACTGGTCGGGCGGCGCCTACACGCCCCGTCGCCTGGAGAACGGCGACCTCGATTCCCGCGACATCGCCGAAGAGGCCGCTTTGGCCGCCGCGGGCCGCGCCGAGGTGTCCGAGGAGCTTCGGCAGATCTACCAGTTCCGCAACCCTGACTTGAACATAGAGATCTGGTTCGTGGCCCTGGGCTCCGAGCTGTCGGGCAACAGCGGCATGCGCGCCTTTATGGCTGAGCATCAGCAGGACCTGCGTGGTTCTGTGATCGTGGAGCTCTCGTCGCTGGGCGCCGGGGATATGTGCGTGGTCTCCGATGAAGGACGCTTGCGCAGCGTGAAGGTTCCCTCGCGCATGACCCGCTACATTCGCAAGGCTAGTCAGGCTACCGGCGTGTCGGTGGGGTCGGCCAAGATGAAATGGCACGAATCGGCGGCCTCCTACGCCACCAAGCAGGGCTGCCAAGCTATGCACCTGTGCGGCGTTGCAGGCCAGAAGCCGGCCTTCTTCGCCCAGATGGACGACGTGCTGGACAACGTGGACGAAGCCCTGTTGGAAGAAAACGCTACATTCGTTATGGAGTTGCTCAAGAATATCTAGTAATGCAAGAATTCCTTCGGCAAAACGAAGGGCAAAGCGTATAATAGGCCGCCGTGTGCCTGGGGCATAGGGGGTTCGCCCTTGCGGTCTCGGGAAAGAAAGAAGAATGTGGGCGGAGGCCCACCATAGAACGGGAAAGGGTATTTCAGATGGCTATCGAAGCTTATTGCGTCAAGTGCAAGGAAAAGAAGGTCATGAAGGACCCCGTCGAGAGCACGACCAAGAACGGCAAGCCGATCACCAAGGGCAAGTGCCCCGACTGCGGTACCACCATCTGCCGCATCGGCGCTGCGAAGTAGCCTTCCTGCTTCAACTGTTTCACCGCAAGGCGTCCCCTCGGGGGCGCCTTTTTCGCGCTCGGGCCTAGGCGCAGCCCGACGGAACGCGCCGCCTACGGCGGAGGGTCGTCCACGCCCGCGCCTTTCCGAGCGGCATCGACGGGGAGCGCGGAGAAAAGTGCTCCCGTTTCCCCAGTTCAAGTCGCTGACATAATTTATGTGAGGGCGATGGGGCCATTCTTCCCAGTTCCTTGTGAAGCGCGCAGGGGCGAAACATGGGACCATGCTCGCCGTCTCGTTTCCAGCCTATTCGAGGAGGGTATACATGGAGAACATCAATCGACGCGGGTTTCTGAAGGGCGGCGCTGCGCTCGCTGCCGGAGCGGCTCTGGCGGGTCTTGCCGGATGCGCGCCGACCAACCAGAAGGGCAAAGAAGAGGTATCCGTCCAGGCGGCGACGAAACCGCTGCCCTTGGACCTGAAGGAGTCCGACTTCGATTTCAGCGTCGTGGAGCTCGAGCCCATCACGGATTTTGCCGAGGAGCAGACCTACGACATCGTGGTCGTGGGTGCTGGTTGCGCTGGCGTGCCGGCCGTTCTGACCGCCGTCGAGGAGGGGGCGAGCGTGGCTTGCCTGCAGAAGGAAGCCGCCGTGTCCGCGAACGGCAACGGCGCCTCCTTCGTGGTGAACGCCGAATCGAACCCGGCGGGCATCTCGCGCTGGCGCAGCAGCTGGGCCGAGCGCAACGATTGGCGCATCAACAACAAGCTCTTCGACTACTACGTCCGCTACGCCGAGGAGGCGGTGCCGTGGGTCGTCGCCCAGGGCCGCGCCGCCGGCATCGAGCCGGTCGAGTACCTGACGTCTTCGACCATCTCCTACGACGACGGCGGAATAGTCGCCGTCTGTGACGTGACCCAGGCCTCCAACAACGACCTGATGACCGCGCTGGCCAAGGTGGCCGAGCAGCAGGGCGCCACGTTCTATTACTCCACGCCGTGCGTGCAGCTGGTGCAGGCCGAGGACGGCACGGTCACCGGCGCCATCGGCAAGAAGGCCGACGGCTCCTACATCAAGCTCAACGCCACCAAGGGCGTGGTCCTGGCCGCGGGCGACTACATGAACAACGATTCCATGGTTAGCCGCAACCTGCGCGACTCCATGGCGTTCCCCGTGTGCCTCATCAACCATACCGGAGACGGGCACATCATGGGCATTCTGGCCGGCGGCCGCATGGCGCCGCTGGGCCACGCGCGCCAGATCCACACCAACTATATCGGACCGTTCATGTTCTACAACTTCCTGGCGCTCGATGCCCACGGCAACCGCTTCTGCAACGAGAACATCCCCATGTCCAGCTTGAACGGCGCCATGGCCCAGACCTTCCAGCCCAAGGACGGCGGCATTCACTACCGCATCTTCGATTCGAAGGTCGAAGGCGGGTTCAAGGGTCTGCCCGGCGTGCCCGCGGTGGCGCTCGTGGGTGAGGGGTCGGCGTGGATGGACGCCGAAATCGTGGTGTCCGGCAACACGCTGGAGGAGCTGTGCGAGAACGCGGGCATGCCGGTCGAGGCCGGCGTGGCCTCCATCAAGCGTTACAACGAGCTGTGCGCCCAGGGACGCGACGACGACTTCGGCGTGCCGGGATCGGACATGTGCGCCATCGATACGCCTCCGTTCTTCTGCATCAAAGGCGACATCGCCATGTCGGGCATCAACGCCGGCGTCATGGTGGACGAGTTCTACCGCGTGATCGACGACGAAGGCCAGCCCATTCCGCATCTTTGGGCCGCCGGCATCCAGGCGGGCAACCCCTGCGGCGGCATCAACTGGAACATGCCGGGCGGCTTCTCCAACGCGCATATCTTCACGGCGGGACGCTACACGGTCATCAACGCGCTGACCGGCGGCATGGAGCCGAAGAAGCCCGGCGGCTTCGAGCAGGTGTCCGACCTGTTCAAGGACCAGGACGGCAAATTCGCGTGGCAGACGCCCGAGATGTGCGACCACGAGATCACCGTCTGGTAGGAGCGCCGACGCAACGTTAGGCGAGCAAATGCGCGACGCCGTTTGGCGGAAGCGGGTACGATCGGGGGCCTGGGCGATTCGCCGTCAGGCCCCCGCTTCCATTTGCCGCTGCGCCGTCTGCACCAGGTCGATCAGCTCCTGGCGGGAATGGATGCCCAGCTTGCGGTACAGACCCTTCGCATAGGTTTGCACGCTGTTGATGGACACGACCATCTCCTGGGCGATGCGCTTCTGGGTATTCCCCTGGACAAGCAGCTCCATGACCTCGCGCTCCCGCTTGGACAGGCCGTGGCTGCGCGCGATTTCGTCGAAGACGGAGCACTCGTTGCCGTGGGAATCGGTCCCAAGCGGGCGGGAGACGTCGGCGGGCGCTTCGGCGACGGACGCACAGGACGAGAGGCTGCCGATGAGCTGGACGGTCATGAGCACGAGCCCGGCTGTCATCGCGAAGGCCGTGACCAACGTGACGGCGCTGACCAGCGTGGGGTACTGCTCGGGGGACGCGGCCAGCGGCTCGCCGAGCTGCGTGAGCAGGTCGATGCCCAGGACGGTCGCGGGGACGATGCACGCGCAGGTCCAAAAACCCCAGCTCCGGTCGCGTTGCCAGTAGGTGACCGCCGCCCAGAGCAGCACGAAGGCCATGGGCCGACTGGGCAGGATTATCACCTGGCAGAAGGCGGCCGCCTGCGGATAGAAGAGCGCGACGACGTAGAGGCAGGCGACGCACAGCAGGAAGAAGGCGAACCACGGGATGGCGGTGCGCTCGCGCTTGGCATTCCAGGCCACGCTGAGGATGAGGGCGCCGTAGAGGACCAGGCTGATGCCGTAATGAGTCCAGCCGTTCGCGAACCATCCGGTGCCTTGCGAGCCCGTGGAGATGTTCATGAAGGCGGCGCTGCCGATCAGGTAGAACACGCAGATGGCGGACAGCAGGAGGGGCGAGGGGGCGAAGCCGTGCGCCCCTCCTGCCGACAGGGGGGCGTTCGGGTCGATTGCGCCGTCGGGTACGCTGCGGACGGCGGCGGGCGCCATCGCTCCGGCGGCCAGGCAGAGCGGCCCGGCCGCGAGCATCATGACGTAGCTCGTGGTGCTATCTACGCCGAATTCGTCCAGCAGGCCCACGACTCCTCCGATGATGGTGGAGAGCAGCAGCGAGAAGGCCAGCAGCAGCGCCGCCCGTCCGTTGTCGAAGACGGCGAGCAGCGCGCAGACCCAGACGGACAGCACGAACCCGTACAAGCCGAACAGCACCGCATAGGCAAGGACCCAGGGAATAGATGCGACGACGCCGAGCGCCTTGAGCGCCGCAGATACGATCACGGTGGCGAGGAACAGCGAGAACGTGCCGACGAGGGCCCCGCGCGACGCCGATAGGCGGCCCCCGCGGTTGCCGGCTATACCCGTCGCGGCGGAGCAGAAGCACAGCGACAGCACGAGAGCAAGGAAAAACGAAGATTCGAGGGTCCTTCCGTCGACTTCGGAGAACAGGTCGACGGGGAAGGGCATCAGCGCGAAGAACGACCAGTAGCACGCAAGGGAAAGCGCGGAGAGCACCAGGTATGTGCGCGAAACGGTCATTCGTCTCCAAAGCGAGTTTTCGTCCAGGCGGTAGTATATTGTAGCGGAAGGCTCCCGCTCGTGCCACAGAAGGGCCGTGCGCCTTCCCGACGATGCGCGCCTGCGGGGCATGAGGGCGGGCAATTGTGGTGCGCCGCCGACCCTGCGGGGTTTCAGCTCCGCAAGCGGCCCAAGGTGCGCTACCATGATTCGGAATGGATTGACGACGGCCCCTCTTCGGCGGCTGAATCGATTGAAAGGAGCTGCCTGTGGCGACGGACGGCAAGCTTGCCCTTTACGAGAACTTCATGGCCATCAACTCCGTGGACGCCGGCGGCTACGAGCGCTTCGACGTGAAGCGCGGCCTGCGCAACGCCGACGGCACGGGCGTCATTGCTGGCATTACGAATGTCTCCAACGTGCACGGCTACGTAATGTCCGATAATGTTAAGGTGGCCGACGAGGGCCATCTGACCTACCGCGGCTACGACGTATACGACCTGCTGGGCGACGAGGGATCCAACCGCTGCTTCGGATTCGAGGAGGTGGCCTATCTGCTGCTTATGGGGTCGCTTCCCACGCAGGAGCAGCTGGACCGCTTCGTGGCCGAGATCGATTCCCAACGCGAGCTGCCCGACGGCTTCACCGCCTCAATGATCATGCGCGACACGCCGCCCGACATCATGAATATGCTGGCCCGCTCGGCCCTGCTGCTGTACGCCTATGACAACGACGCCGAGGAGCGCTCCGCCGAGCACGAGATCCACGCCGCCCTGTCGCTCATCTCGCGCCTGCCGCGCATCATGGTGCTCAGCTACTATGCCGTGCGCGCCCGCTACGCCAACGAGTCCATGATCATGCACCGCTTCGTACCGGGGCAGTCCACGGCTGAGACCATCCTGTCAATGCTGCGTCCCGATCGCTCCTTTACGCCTGAAGAGGCCCGGACGCTCGACATCATGCTGTGCCTGCACGCGGAACACGGCGGCGGCAACAACTCTACGTTCACCACGCGCGTGCTCACCTCCTCCGACACCGACCCCTACTCCACCTACGCCGCAGCCCTGGGCTCGCTCAAGGGCCGCAAGCACGGCGGCGCCAACCACCAGGTGCGTGCCATGCAGGCCGAGATCAAGCAGGCGGTGAAGGACTGGTCCAACGAGGACGAGGTGGCAGCGTACCTGGCCAAGATCGTGAACAAGCAGGCCTACGACAAGTCGGGCCTGGTGTACGGCATGGGGCACGCGGTGTATACCAAGAGCGACCCGCGCGCGGTCATCTGCAAGCGCTTCGCCTCGCAGCTGGCCGAGGGCACCGAGTTCGAAGCCGAGTTCAAGCTGCTGGAATCCATCGAGCGGCTAGCCCCGCAGGTCATTCTGCAGGAGAAGGGCACGAGCAAGGACATGTGCGCCAACGTGGACATGTACTCCGGCTTCGTCTACTCCATGATGGGCATTCCCGACGAGCTGTTCACGCCGCTGTTCGCCTGCGCGCGCATGCCCGGCTGGGCGGCGCACCGCTTCGAGGAGATCGTGTCCGGCAAGCGCATCATCCGCCCCGCCTACAAGGTTGTGGGCAGCCTGCATCGCGAGTACGTGCCCATCGAGCAGCGCGGCTAGAGCCGCGCAAGCCAAGCGAAAAGAAAGCCAAAAGCGCGTGCGAGGGTGCGCTGGAGGTGTGTCAGGGGGACGTGTGCCTTCAGGACGCCCCCGGCCCCTGACACGTGCCGCTGCTCGTTTTCTGCAAAGGTTGTTGAATAGTGGGAAGGCTTTGACGTGGGCGAACGCGGAAGCAAGATAGACATGATGGATACGGCGCGGGCTGCGCAGCGCACCGAGGTCGATCCGTTTCTGCGCCCAGGGGCTTTGCGGGTGATCGCGCCTGCCAAGGTGAACTTGTTCCTGGGCATCGGGCAGCGAAGGGCCGACGGCTACCACGACGCCCTTAGCATCATGCACTCCCTGGCGCTGCACGACGTGGTGTGGATGCGTCGCGAGCCGCTGGGGTATCCCGACGGGGCGCAGGACCATGATGCGGGCCCGAAGGTGTCGGCCACCATGCGCTTCGCCGCCGGACTGCCTGCGGTAGACGTTGACGACGACGACAACCTGGCCGTCCGCGCGGTGAGGATGCTTGCCCGGGAAACCGGCTGCGGCATCGGCGAAACCGTTGTCATGCACGTGGAGAAGGCCATCCCCGCCCAAGCGGGCCTGGGTGGCGGTTCGTCGGATGCGGCGGCGGCCCTGGTGGGCGCATGCCGGTTCTGGGGCTTGGGCGCCGACGATGCGCGCGTGGTGCGCGTCGCCCGCAAGCTGGGGGCCGACGTCGCCTTCTTCCTGCACGGGGGCTGTGCGGCCCTCAGCGGGGTGGGAGACGAATTTCATCACGTCTTGGAGCCTATGAAAAGCCCTGTGGCCCTTATCAAGCCCGTCCAGGGCGTGTCCACGGCGGCGGCGTACCGTCTGTTCGACGAAGACCCGCAGCTGGTAGACCAGCAGCGCTACGACCGGGCCTTCGCGGCGAAGCAGGCTGCCGAGGTGCCCCTGACGAACAACCTGGTGCCTGCGGCCGAGTCGTTGCTGCCCGAGCTGGCCGAGATTCGCCGGTGGGCCCAGGGGCAGCCCGGCGCGCAGAACGTGCTCATGTCCGGCAGCGGCTCGGCCACTTTCGTCGTGTGCGAAAGCTTCGCCGCAGCCACGGCCCTGGTAGCTGCTGCCCGCGTCCGCGGCTGGTGGGCCCGTGCCACCAGCTTCAGCCCCTTGGGCGCCGCTTTGGCCCCTGTGCGTCGCTAGGGGAATCCTCGGCCACCCAGTGCCGTTCCCGCGGGCGAAAGCGTCCTCGGCCACGCGGCGGCTGCGAGCAGGCTGTCAGCCGGGCTGCGTCGAAAAAGAGTAGAGAGCCCCGGCCGCTGGGAGGGAAGCAGCCGGGGCTCTTTGCATGGGGCGCTTGCAGCAGCGCCGGAGGGAAATGCTCGGGGTAGCGCGGCCTGCAGGCCCGTGGCGCACAGGACGACGGCCAGGGTGGTGGTGCAGCGGCTCTGGTTCGCGTCGCCTTTCATCTTTCGCTCCTTTCGCATAGCAATTACGTAGATACTAACTAAGTATTTATTGAGTGAAGGGGCCGTCGACCTGGGCCGACAGCCCCTTCGCAAGCTTCCGAATCGTCCAGGGCTTGTTCCCGAAACGAGCCGGACGCGTTAGCAGCGGGCTATTCGGCCGCGCCGTCCCAGGGCTCCAGGCCTGCTGCGTGGCGGGCGGCGATATGGCCCCACACCTGGTTTTCGGCGTTGTTGCCGCCGGTGACGCCGTAGGAGTGGCTCTGGAAGTTGCCGAAGCCGTCAACGGAGGACAGCTTGCAGGCGCCCTCGTAGGCGTTGCTGTCCAGGAAGTGGTACTCGGGGATGGCGCCGGCGATGGCCTGCTCCACCACTTCGTAGGTCATGCCGTACTTGTCGGCGTACTTGGCGCGCGGCGCGCTTGCCGCCATCGCCATCGCGGTGCTGTGCCGCAACAGCGGGCGACGGGCGGGGAAGGTGTCGTCGGCGCTGTTCGCGCTTGCGCCGGTGGCGCTTTTGGCTAGCGGCGTGCTGATCCCGCTGGCCATGGGATTCTCGAGCCAGGGCCTGATGGTGACGGCCTTCGTGCTGGGCGGCGTGGGTGCGGGCTCGCTTCAGGTGCTGTGGGGGCAGCAGTTCTCCCAGCATAGCGTGCAGTTCGCTGCCTACGCATTGCCTATGGCCGCCATCGTGACTGCGGTGGTGGTTGCCCTGTCCGCCAGCCAGGTGAACTCCATGGGCTATGCCGTGGTGCCGCTGCTTTCCTTCGCGCTGCTGCTGTTCCACGGAAGCGTTATGGGGGTGCTGGGGAAGCTGGTTTCGTGGCTGCCGGTTCGCCGCGGGCAAGGCGGAAGCTTTGGAGAGACGGGTGATTCGGCGGTGCCTGCAGGCGTTGCGGACGGTGCGCCCGAGGTGGGTGGAGGTACCGCCACGGATGCGGACGCGGGCCCACGCGCCGCCGCAGGTTCGAGCTGCTGCAGCGCTGACGTCGCGGCTTGCGCCGCGACTGGCGGAGGAGACGTTTCGGCCCGCATGGTCTCTGCGGACGGCGGCGAGTGCGCCAGCATGTCCGATGTTGGCCTTTGCACAGGTGCTTCGGCGGAATCGGATTCGGATGCCCACGCGTCCGCGCGCCGCTCGGTCCCGTTGGCAATTGGCAAGCTTATGCTCTCCATCATGGTGTTCTCGCTGCTCACGCGCATGCTCGACACCATGGCGCCGGCCGATGGGCTGTTCTCCTTCCTGGGCGGTAGCGCCGTGTTCTCGCTGGTGGTAGTGGGTGTGGTGTTCCTGGCCGTCGTGCACAAGGCCGGCGACCGTCTTAACCCCACTTCGATCTACCGGCTCTCCCTGCCTATCATGGTGGCCGGCTATGCGGCTATCTCGTTGCTGCTGGACGCCCATGCGGCGCTGTCGGTTCTCATCATCAACGTCGGCTACGAGCTGTTCGACATCCTTGCCTGGGTGCTGTTTGTGGATTGCGCGCGGCGCCAGGGCGAGAACGCGCTGCACGTGTTCGGCCTTGGCGTGGCCTTCATGTTCGCGGGCATGGCGCTGGGCAACACGGCGGCCCACGCTATCCAGGAGATGGTGGCAAGCGGTGCCGTGCAGATGAACATGGTGGCCATGGTGGCGGTGCTGTGCCTGGTGATCGTGGCGTTTCTCGTGTTGCCGGAGGGGACGGTGGCGCAGCTTTCCGGGTCGTTGAAGGAAGCCCGCAGCGGCGGTGATTCGAGCAGCAACGAGTTTGCGGGCGTTGCTGGTGCGGCCGCTGGTGAGAGCTTGGCTGCTTTCGATGGCGGCGCGGCGCCTGTCGAAGGCCGCATCGAGCGGCAGTGTGCGTTGGTGGCCGCTGCCTACAAGCTGACGCCCCGCGAGAGCGAAGTGGTGGTGCTGCTGGCCTACGGCCGCACGCTGGCGATTATTGCGCGCGACCTGCAGATAGCCAAGGGCACGGCGCGCACGCACATCGAGTCGATCTACCGCAAACTGGGCGTCCACAAGCAGCAGGAGCTCATCGACCTGGTGGAAGGATTCCAAGCCTGAGGCTGCAAGCAGGGCGCTCTGCAGCTCCTCGCCCTGACCCCGCAGCCGCCTCCCTTCTTGCAGCCTGTGGTGAGCGACGCAAAACAGGATGGTGCATCGGATGGAAAGTGCCGCCGGTTTCGTTAGGATGAGCCCAGCGCAAAGGGGCCATCGGCGTCGCATCGCCCGTCCCCTTCGATTCAGCGAGTAGCGGGAAGCCAAAGGCAAGGAGGAGCTAATGGGACGCATAGAGCTTTCGGTGCACGCGCCGAACTACGTGCCGAACGGAAACGAGGAGGCGGTGATTGCCACCACGCGCGGTCCCGTTCGCGTGCGGCTGTTCGGCAAAGAGTGCCCGGTTACTGTGGGGAATTTCCTCGAGCTGGCGACGAAGGGGTTCTACGACAACCTGAAGTTCCACGCCTATCGCGAAGGGAGCGCTGTGATGGGCGGATGCCCGGTTACGCGGGCGATGGGGCCGGCCCAGGTGCTGGCCGCCACTCAAGGGCCCATTCGCGGGATGCATCCGGGGATGGGCGATGCGCGATACACCATCGTTGATGAGTGGGCCGCCAACCCCAAGAACGTGCACAAGCTGGGCAGCCTGTGCTTCGCGCACAAGCAGGCGCCGAATTCCGGGAGCAGCCAGTTCTACTTCTCGCTGGGCGAGCAGCCCCAGTTCGACGACCAGTACACCGTGTTCGGCGAGACAGTGGAAGGGCTGGACGTGGTGCAGAGCCTGCGCGTTGGCGACGCGATTACGGGCATCCGCATTGAAGGCGCCGACGAAGAGCGCCTGAGCTGGGCAATTTCCCAGGAAACCCCGCATCCTGAAACCGCTCGGGAAGCTGTGGAGCGCCTGGAGCGCCAGAAGGCAGCCCGCGAAGCGGAGAACGAAGCAGCAGAGAATACTGCGGCGGCCACCAAAGGCGATGGGATTATTGCCTGAATGCGCGTTGACGCACAACGCAACTGAGCGTCTTGCGCTGCGGTGGTTTGTCTGTTGCAAGGGATAGAAGGTGGCGGAGAGCTGGGGATTCGAACCCCAGACACCCTTGTGGGGTGTACTCGCTTAGCAGGCGAGCACCTTCGGCCTCTCGGTCAGCTCTCCGCGTGCTATAAGTGCAGTTGCTAATAATACCGCGACCCCGAACCCAGTGCAAGCGCGAAGCGGGTGCTCGCACATTATCCCCGCTTGGATAGCAAGGGTGCAGGTGACTGCCGATTTGCGAGGATGGCGGAGAGGTCCTTTTCGAAGAGGCATCCGCGCGATACGCCCCACCGAGTCCGCCAGCATGTCCGCGCCAAGGGGGCGTGCGCTTTTGGCACGCGGAGGGTCAGCGGAAGGACGGAAACGAGCCGGGCGCGTTAGAGGGCCGCGCGCCTTCGACGCGCATGGGCCGGCAGAAGGCGATCTGGGGGTGGCCCTCGCGTTGCCGGCGGTGGTGTATAATTCGCGGGCGAACGTAGTGGCTGGCCGAGGAGGAGCTCATGAACCAGGGTATGGCGGACAACGTGGCGAACGACAACATCGTGCTCATCGGCATGCCCGGCGCGGGCAAGTCGACGCTGGGCATTGTGCTGGCGAAAATCATGAACTACAACTTCATCGATGCCGACTTGGTCATTCAGAACCAGTGCGACCGCACGCTGCAGAAGATTATCGATGGGCTGGGTCCCGAAGGCTTCATCCAGGTGGAGAACCAGATCTTGAGCGACCTGAAGGCCGAGCGCTCCATCATCTCCACGGGCGGCTCTGCCGTGTACTCCGACGAGGCCATGAAGCACCTGGCGCAGATTGGCACTATCGTGTACCTGAAGATTAGTTACGAGGAGCTGGTGCGACGCCTGTCCGACCTGCAGGAGCGCGGCGTGGTGCTGAAAGGCGGCATTGGGATGAGCCTTCGCGAACTCTACGACGAGCGACGCCCCCTGTACGAGCAGTATGCCGACGTGACCGTGGATGTGAACGACCTGTCCCTTACGGCCGCAGCCCGCAAGGTGGCTGACGCCATCGAAAAGAGCCGCAAGCAGTCTGCATGATCCAGCAGCCCGCAGCGTCTAGCACCCGCATCATCTAGCACCCCGCACCCGCATTATCCAACAGCCCGCACCCTCATCATCTTTTTGTGGCAGAGATTCGGGGTTTGGCAAATGAGGGAGGACCGCGTGGAAGGGCGCGCCGGCTACTGTTATCAGGAAGGCCAGAAAAAGGCCTGGTGAGGGATGTCCTTGGAGTGTCATCGCCGTCGGTTTGCTCTGTGTCCCCGCTAAATTCTTGGGGGTAATTTGCCAAACCCGGAATCTCTGCCAGATTTGGCCGTTCGGCGGGACAATCAGCCCCGCTCGCGGAGTTTGCTTACGGCGAGGTAAGGACGCCCGACGCGCAAGTTGTTAGAATTCCGCTCACAATTGCATAGCGCACCCCGATGACGCGTTCTGGACTGCCGTTCGGCAAGACAGAACGAAGAAGGGGCCTCTGGAGAATCCCGTTCGCGCAAGCGAGATGGGTGCCGAAGGGGCAAGGCAGGCTCGGGCGGACCGGTTCCGCGCACGGAGCCGGCGGTTCACCCCACCGCCCGCCGAAACTCTCAGGCAAAAGGACAGAGCAGATCGGACGTGTCCCGCAAGGGACAACTCGGACGATTCGATCGCGCGACTTCGTTTGGCAACCCGTTCTTCTCAAGCGAAGCCTCCTTCTTTTCCAGAACCCCATACTCTTTCCGGTTCGGCACAAGGCCGTTCTAGAACGCGTCATCGACCGCGCTAGGCAACGTGCTTGCGCACGGAGCGTAACGTTCGGCGCACGGGCAACCAGGCTGCAGACCTAGGTTTTTCGAGCACTGCAGGCTGTCGGTTGGCC
This sequence comes from Eggerthellaceae bacterium, assembly GCA_910575165.1. Classification (GTDB taxonomy): domain Bacteria; phylum Actinomycetota; class Coriobacteriia; order Coriobacteriales; family Eggerthellaceae; genus Xiamenia; species Xiamenia aquisgranensis. The sequence goes on along the minus strand of CAJTDS010000015.1, from coordinate 28,528 downwards.
CTTCCGAACAGCCGGCCCCGGCTCGCGAGACCGTGGCGGTCGTTTCGATCGCTCGGGCAGCCGGGGCTGGCTCGCGGAACCGCGGCAACTGGCCGACGCATCCGCTCGCAAGCGGAACTGCAGGTGTTTGTTCTAGAGGAGGTTTCAGTGGAAGAGGCAATGGAGTCGTTGGACGCCGTGCTTGCGGTCATCGACGATTTCGTGTGGGGAGTGCCGCTCATGGTGCTCATTTTGGTAGGCGGCATTCTGCTTACCGTGCGGCTGCGGGGCATCCAGTTCCGCCATCTGGGCCGCGCGTTTCGCTACATGGTGAAGAACGAGGACGGCGCCAAGGGCGAGGTGACCAGCTTCGGGGCGCTGTGCACGGCGCTTTCGGCCACCATCGGCACCGGTAACATCGTGGGTGTGGCGACGGCTATCGTGGCCGGCGGCCCGGGCGCCCTGTTCTGGATGTGGCTGGCGGCGCTGTTCGGCATGGCGACGAAGTACTCGGAGGGCCTGCTGGCGGTGAAGTACCGCAGCGTGGACGAGAAGACCGGGCACGTGCTGGGCGGCCCCTTCTACTACATCGAGCGCGGCATGGGCAAGCGCCTGCCGAAGATCAGCTGGAAGTGGCTGGCGAAGATTTTCGCGTTCTTCGGCATGTGCGTGGGCTTGTTCGGCATCGGCACGTTTACGCAGGTGAATTCCATCTCGGGCGCGATCACCGGGTTCTTCGACCCCGAGAAGGCGAACACGGTGAGCATCTTGGGCATGGACTACTCCATTGCCACAGTGGTGGGGTCGCTGGTGCTGGCGGTGCTGGTGGGCCTGGTGGTCATTGGCGGCCTGAAGCGTATCGCCAAGGTGTCCGAGCGCGTGATCCCCATCATGGTAGTGGTGTACGTGGGCTTCAGCCTGGTGCTCATTTTCGCGAACCTGGACAAGGTACCTGCGGCCTTCGGCGTGATATTCCAGAGCGCTTTCGGCCTGCAAGCGGCGGCCGGAGGCATGCTGGGCGCCATCATCGTGGCTATGCAGAAGGGCATCGCGCGCGGCATCTTCTCGAACGAGGCCGGTCTGGGCTCCGCTCCCATCGCTGCGGCGGCCGCCCAGACCCGCGAGCCGGTGCGCCAGGGTCTGGTATCCATGACCGGCACGTTCCTGGACACCATCGTCGTGTGCACCATGACCGGTTTGGCCATCGTCATGACCGGCGCCTACCAGGTGCCCGGTCTGGAGGGTGCGGCCATCACCACGGCGGCGTTCCAGGCGGGCCTGCCGTTCCTGCCTGCGTCGGCGGTGGCGTTCATCCTGATGGCGTGCCTTGCGGTGTTCGGTTTCACCACCATCCTGGGCTGGGATTACTACGGCGAGCGCTGCCTGGAGTACTTCAGTAACGGCTCCATGAAAGCCGTGAAGGTGTACCGGTGGCTCTACATTGCAGCAGTGTTCATTGGCCCCTACATGACCGTGGCTGCGGTGTGGACCATCGCCGACATCTTCAACGCCTGCATGGCCGTGCCGAACATGATTGCGCTCATCGCGCTGTCCGGTGTGGTGGTTGCCGAGACCCGCGACTACTTCAAGCGGTTGGAGGCTGCTGACGGCGAGGAGTCCGGCATGGAGCCGCATTTGCCTGGCGACGACTGGTCGGTGCCGCCTATCGACCCGCTGACCGACCGGCTTGGAATGCCCGGTCCGGCGGCGGACCCAGCGGTGGATGCGCAGGCGCGATCCATCGGGTAGCTGGGCGTCGTTAGTCGTTCCGGCTGTTTCGTTTCGAAAAGAAGGCTCCCCCTCCTAAGCGGTCGGGGGAGCCTTTCTCATTGTGTGGGAAGAGGGCTAGGCTAGGGGCGCGCTCGGAGGTGTTGGGGGCTCGTTGCGAGGGCTAACGGGCCGGGGGGTGGCTGGTGTTGCGGCAGGTCCTGTTGCTGGCGTGACCGCGGTTGTGGCGGCGCGGTCGGGCAGTCCTGCTACATAGAGGCCCAAAACGATGGGCGTGCAGAAGATGGCGATAACCCATAGAAGCCCAGTGCTGTCCCTGTGGTGGCCCTTTTCCTGCGCCGACTTGATCATGAGGTTGGCGGCGAATAGGCCTACCACGAAAAATGCCAGGGGGATAAGGAACACTTGCAGAATGGTGAGTTCGGGAATGCCCAAGCCGAGGATTTTCATAACTGCTCCTTTCAAAGGGGCTCTGGTACGAAGGATTCCCGTTAGGGGGACTCCGATGGCCTCATTATAGAGCAGCGGCTTTCAGGGGGGACCTGGGTTTTCCAAGATTGAAGCAAGAAAGAGCGGCCCTTGGGGCGGTGTTTCACGTGAAACAATCGGTAGCGCGCTGCCTGCTGGGCGACTGTTTCTTCAGGCGCAGAACGGGCGACTCGGATCGCTGCGGCTATAATGAGCGTGCGGAAAGAGACGTAATCGGTCGTGGCCGTCTGCGGCGCTTCTGGACGACGCGGCAGCCGGCGAAGTGCGGTGCTGCGAGGGCTGCCCGTTCCGAGAGACCTGCGAGAAGCCAAGGAGGGCCTGCGCCTTATGGGAATGCGCTACACCATCGTTGCTGTTGGCAAGCTGAAGGAGCGTTTCTGGGCCGACGCATGCGCGGAGTACCTGAAGCGTTTGCAGCCCTACGCGAAATGCGAGGTTCGCGAGCTGGCCGACGTGGATCCGGCGCGGGTAGGCGGCGATGCGGCGGCGGTGGAGCGTGAAGGGGCCGCTATCCTTGCGGCGCTGGCGTCGGCGGGCAACCCCTATACGGTGCTGCTGGACATCGGCGGCAAGGGGCGGTCGAGCGAAGGGCTGTCGCGCCACCTGGACGACTTGGCGGTTTCCGGGGTGAGCGATGTCGCCTTCGTCATTGGCGGATCCTGCGGCGTGTCGGCTGCCGTGCGCGCACAAGCCAACGAGCGCCTATCCTTCGGCCCCATCACGCTGCCCCACAACCTGGCTCGCGTGGTGCTGCTGGAGCAGCTCTACCGAGCCGCCCGCATCTCCCGCGGCGAGCCATACCACAAGTAGACAAGGCCCGCCGGGCCGCCGAAGGCCCCCGGACGAGCCCTGAGCGGTACCGCGCGTCCATGCTAGAATGAAGCCAGGCTTAATCATCGATGCTGCGCCAGACGAGGGCGCGTTATTTCCCGAGTAGGAGACAACTATGAGATTCGTGTCGTGGAACGTGAACGGGCTTCGAGCCGCTTTGAAGAAGGGGTTCGAGGAGGTGGTGGACTCGTTCAATGCCGACGTGTTCGCCATCCAGGAGACGAAGCTGCAGGAGGGTCAGGCCGAGCTCGACCTTCCGAAGTACAAGGAGTACTGGAGCTACGCCCAGAAGAAGGGCTATTCGGGCACGGCAGTGTTCTCGAAGGAAGAGCCGCTGCAGGTGCTTCATGGTCTGGGCAGCGACTACCTGGACACCGAGGGTCGCATCACGGCGTTAGAGTTTCCCGAGCTCTGGTTCGTGAACGTGTACACCCCCAATGCCCAGAACGAGCTGGCGCGCCTGACCCATCGGCTGGAATGGGACGACGCCTTCCGCGACTTCTGCAAGGGGCTGGAAGAGGGCGTGCTGCCCGCGGGCGTTCCCTACGAGAAGCCGGCGCCCGGGCAGGGGCACGTGGCCGTGGAGCTGCTGCCGCGCACGGAGCCGGGGATGACCAGCGCTCCCAAGCCGGTGGTCATGTGCGGCGACTTCAACGTGGCGCACCAGGAGATCGACTTGAAGAACGCCAAGGCCAACGTGGGAAACCCCGGCTTCTCCGACGAAGAGCGGGAATCGTTCGGCAAGCTGCTGGACGCTGGTTTCGCGGACACGTTCCGCATGCTGCACCCCGACCTGGAGGGCGCTTACAGCTGGTGGAGCTACCGGTTCAACGCGCGGGCGAACAACGCTGGATGGCGCATCGACTACTTCCTGGTGAGCGACGCGCTGAAGCCGTGCGTTCGCGCCGCCAGCATCTACCCGGAGGTCATGGGCAGCGACCATTGCCCGGTGGCCCTGGAGCTCGATCTGTAGGAGTCTCCCGACCGCTGGACCGCATCGCCTGCGCTCTGCGCTTTGCGTCCGTCCTGCGTCGGTTTGCCGCCAGATGGAAGCCCGCACAATCGGCAGGTTCGTACGCTTTTTTGCACGAACCTGCCGATTGTGCGGGCTTTCGTACGCAGGAGCCGGCCCTTTCTTTCGGCCTCGCAGAGACGCCGCTGCTTTCTGGCCGAATGTTTCACGTGAAACAGCAAAGCGGCGGCGCATGGATGGTATGATACGCCGCAGTAAAAGGCAGGTCGTCGAAGGGCGCGTTGGCGAGCGCGAGACGCTTCCTCGGACGGCCCTCAGAGCGGAAAGGCGCAGCGCAAGAATGGACACTGCGAAAATCGAAGAGGGCGTGCGGCTTATCCTCCAGGGAATCGGAGAGGATCCCGACCGCGAAGGCCTGCAGAAGACGCCGCACCGTGTGGCGAAGATGTACGAGGAAGTGTTCGCCGGCATGACCGAGGACCCTTCGGTGCACTTCGAAACCACTTTCGACGAGGGCCATCAGGAGATGGTCATCGTGAAGGACATCTCCTTCTACTCCATGTGCGAGCATCATTTGGTGCCTTTCTTCGGGAAGGCCCACGTGGCCTACATTCCCGGGCCCGAGGGGCGTATCTGCGGGCTGTCGAAGCTGGCGCGCCTGGTAGACGCCTACGCGAAGCGCCCCCAGGTGCAGGAGCGGCTGACCAGCCAGATAGCCGACACGCTGGTTCGCGAGCTGCAACCTACGGGCGTGCTGGTAGTGCTGGAGGCCGAGCATATGTGCATGTCCATGCGCGGCGTGAAGAAGCCGGGCTCGGTGACCACCACGAGCGCGGTCCGCGGGCTGCTCGAGCGCCGCGACGCAATCAGGGCCGAGGCGATGAGCCTGATCATGGCTCCCGCGCGGTGAAGCTTCGGAATCGATAGAGATCAAGGAGAGCTGTTATGAAGTGCGTAATCTCGGTTCTGGGCAAGGATCGTAGCGGCATCGTGGCGGCGATCGCCGTGGCGCTGGCGGAATGCGGCGCGAACATCGACGACATCAGCCAGACCATCCTGAATGAAATATTCTCCATGACCATGCTTACCACGCTGGACACAGAGAAAGCCGACTTCAACGCCGTGCAGGAGCGCCTGAAGGCCGTCGGCGACGAGCTGGGTGTCCAGGTGATCATCCAGCGCGAAGACGTGTTCCAGTACATGTACAAGATCTAGCGGGTTGCGCAGGCCGACTTGCTCGTGCGTGCCGGGTTTTACGCATGGCGTTCGGCAGGGGCCGTGCTCTGACCACAGCTGCGTGAACCGGTGCGCTTGCGTTTCGCGGAGCACAATATCTTGTGGAAAGAGATAGCCGGCGCACTGCCCGTCGTGTGATGATTCCATGTGCAACCAAGACGACAAGTACTTCGCTCAGTTAAATGCTACTATTTCAATATCATATAAACGAAGCAGACCCATCGAAAGGCCCAATCATGGAAGAGCTTAAGAACATTGCCGCGAACGAGACCGAGCAGCGCACCGTCGACGGCGTGCCCGTGCAGATCAACTACGTCTGTGCCGGCAGCGCCCCGGTTTCCGACGCCGAGATTCGCGCCTACATCTCCCGTGGCAACGAGCAGCATCACGGCAGCTCTGTGTCGGGCCTGAACCTGCAGGTGGAAGGCGAGGACGTGGGCATCAGCTATGACCTCACTCCCCTGCCCTTCGAGCGCATCCGTCGCATCACCGGATACCTTGTGGGCACGCTGGACCGCTTCAACGACGGCAAGCGCGCCGAAGAGGCCGATCGCGTCAAGCACAGCGTAGGCTGCGGCTGCTAAAGCGACGCGCAAAACCCGTTTATCTGGCGGGGTAAGCCACAGAGACGAACGCTCCCTACCGCTCTGTTTCGGTAGGGAGCGCTTTGCGCTGAGGAGTAATTGCTGCGCCGCCTACAGCTCCACGGTCTTCATAGTGGTTTCGGCGGGCTTGCTGAACTCGCCGGCGCAGTGGGGGCAACGCGTGGCGCCCGGCTTCACTTCCTCTAGGCAGTAGGGGCATACGGGGGCCTCCTCGACCAGCTTCACGGGGCGGCCGTTGACATCTCTGGTGGCCACGGCCCTTTCGCCGGCGGCGCGCATCTTGTTCATTCCCTTCACCATCAAGAACACGATGAGCGCGATGATGAGGAAGTTGATGATGGCGCCGATGAATGCGCCGAAGTCGATGTTCGTGCCGGGCACTACCAGGCCCTGGATGGCGCCGTCGCCCCCGAAGATGAACGCGATGAGCGGCGTGATAATGTTGTCGGTGAGCGACTTGACGATAGCCGTGAACGCGCCGCCGATGATAACGGCTACGGCTAGGTCCATAACGTTGCCCTTGTCGATGAACTCGCGGAATTCCTTTACGAAGTTTTTCATGGCCTTCCTTTCGTGCGTGTGGGCACTCTGGTGTCTTGAGGCGCCTGCACCGCCGCCGGCAGGTGACGACGGAGGGTCTGAAGCTCTGCACCTGCGCCTCCCGAAAAAGCGTGATCGGCCGAGCGAATAGGCGGCTGGACGGTGAGCCTGTAATTGTTTCGCGCCGCCCTCGCTCAGCCAGGGCGCGCGGGCGCAAGCAAGAAGCCCCTCGCCCAACGCGCAGGGGCATTCCTCGGGCGACGTGATAGAATTTAGCAGGTGTTCAGGCGCGACAGACGGCCTCTCGCCTCCTGTTTTCGCTTCGTTGGTAACCCGTATGAAGGAAGTTGACGGAACTGCTCATGGCTAAAGTGCACTCGTTCACCTGCCCCATAGAGGCCGACGTCGTCGACGCGTTCTGCGTGCTGCAGAGGGGATTCACGGACCAGTTCGTCTACTATCGCAAAGATGCCCCGGTGCGGTTCATGGGCCTTGGCAGGTGCATCGCGTTTTCCTCGCTCGAGGACGTGGATTGCCTGAAGGAGGGGCCCTCGCACCATGAGCCGGTGTTCTTCTCGTTCAATCGGTTCGACGCCGAGAACCCTTGCCCGCCTGATCCCCTGAGCGAAGCGTTTCCCCGGCTGCGGTTCATGCTGCCCGAAGTGGTGCTCATCGAAGACGAGCAGGGCGTGTTTCTGCAGGTCAATTCATTGGCGCCGGTCTATCAGGGCCGTGTGGAGCGGTTTGCCCGTCAAGCCCAAGCGGCTTCGCACCGCTCGCGGCGAACCGTGGAGGTTGCTCTGGAGATGGACTCTCGCGACGCCTGGATTTCCCAAGTGGAAGAGGCGCTTGGAGCCATGGGGGCGCTCGGCACGCAGGAGGCGGACGCCGAAAATGCGTCGAAGCACGGATTGGCGAAGGCGTCTGTGCGGAAGGTGGTGCTGTCTCGTAGGCTGGGGGTGCGTGCAACCGAGCCGTTCTCGTCCAAAGACCTGCTGGTCAACCTTATAGACGGCTCGGCGAAGGGCACTGTGCTGCTGTATCGCTACGCCGACGTGTTCTTCTGCGGGTGCACGCCGGAGCTGCTGGTGCGCAAACGAGGCGATCGGGTGGAGAGCATGTGCCTTGCCGGCACAGCGCCCACAGGAACGAGCGAGGCCGAGCGCAAGATGTTGGCTGCCCGGCTGATGGCCGACGAGAAGAACCGTCGCGAGCACGACTACGTGGTGCAGTTCGTCCGTAACGTGTTCGGGCGCACCTGCTACAACGTGGACGTGCCCGACGTTCCGGGTATCCTGGCGCTGACCAACATACAGCATCTGCATACGCCGGCAAGCGCTTCCATGCTGGAAGGAACGTCGCTGTGGGACATGGTGGGCGACCTTCATCCCACGCCGGCCGTGGCTGGAACTCCAGTAGGCGAAGCGCGCCTGCTCATCCGCCGCATCGAGCCGTTCAACCGCGGTTTTTTCGCCGGCGCTTGCGGCTACGTGGACGGCGCCGGTGACGGGGAGTTCTCGGTGGCGCTGCGAACCGGCGTGTTCGACGGCGAGCGCGGCTACGTGTACGCGGGCTGCGGAATCGTCTCGGGCAGCGACCCGGCAGCCGAGTACGACGAGATCGCCATGAAGCTGCAGACCGTGCTAAGCGCGTTCGACGGGGAGGCGTGACCGAAGGCCTCGTAGGCGAAGCGCGCTTTCGTGGCGGCGCTTGGCGGCTGCGATGCGCCAAGGTGTTGGTTGATGGGCGTGGTGCGGTGGCGCGAAGAGCGCAGGTTGCGGCGTGACGCTGCCGAGACTGCCGGGCCTGCGAGCGTTGGGCGGAAGAGTGTTTCACGTGAAACAAAGGGAGCGTGCATGAAGGCGAATCCGAAGGCGGTAGCCCTTTATCTGGGAGAATTCTTCGCAGAACTCATGAAGTGCGGCGTGCGGAACATTGTGGTGAGCCCCGGTTCTCGCTCGACGCCGTTGGCCATGGCTGCTTTCGAGCTGTCCGAGCGCTTTCCGGATCGTCTGCGCGTGCTGGTTGACGTGGACGAACGCGGCGCGGCTTTCGTGGCGCTTGGCATGGGGAAGGCAACCGGGGTGCCGGCAGCAGTGGTGTGCACCTCGGGCACGGCGGTGGGCAACTGGTACCCGGCGGTGCTCGAGGCGGAGTCATCCCGCGTGCCTTTGCTGCTGCTTTCGGGGGACCGCCCGCCGCAGCTGCAGGGATTGGGGGCACCGCAAACCTGCGACCAGCTGCATGCGTTCGGAGCTCACGTGCGCGCGTTCCGCCAGATGATGCTTCCTTCGGACGATGCCGAGGCGCTTGCCTTCGCGCGTCAGGCGGCTTTGGAGGCGGTGTTCGCCGCGCAAGGAGAAGCGGCAGCTCCGAAGCGCATCGCCGGTGCATGCAACGGCGGCCCCGTCCATTTGAACTTCCCCTTCGACGAGCCGCTGAAGCCGGACTTTTCCGCATGGGACGAGGGAGGGCTGCCCTTGGCCGTGGCTGATCCCCTGGAGAGTTTGCAAGCTCTGCCGCCGCTCGCGTGGTCACGGCCGACGCTGGACGCTAGCGGCTCCCGCTCCTTTGCCCGTTTGCTGGCTGAGTCAGCGAAGCCCCTGGTGCTGGCCGGCGAGGGCACATGTGCCACCGACGAAGAGGCTGCCGCTGTTCTCAACTGGGCCCACCGTTTCAGCCTGCCTCTTCTGGCAGACCCGCTATCCGGTTTGCGCCGGTTCGGCGACCTTGCGGTCATCGACGGTTACGACAGCATCGTGGAGGCGGGGGGCGCGGTTCCGGAGGCTTTGATGCCAGACCTGGTGATTCGCTTTGGCCGCTACCCTGTTTCCAAGAAGGCCTCGCAGCTGGCGCAGGCGGCAGTTTCTGCGGGGGCGTCTTCCGTGGTGGTCGACCGCATCCAATCCCGCGACTTCAACAGTGGCACCGGCATGCTGGTGGCGTGTGACCCCGCTGATTTTGCGAGGGCTCTGACCGACGTTGCAGAGGGGCATGTTGACCTCGGCGGCGCCCGTCCTGCGCCTGCGCCGGCCCCGGGCGAGACGGTGAAGACGGAGCCACTGGCAGCCTCGGCTTCCGATGCGTGCGATAGCCAGAACGCGGGTCTGGCGGCGGCGCGCGATGTGCTGCTAGGGGCTCCGGAGGCGACGGGGTCGTCGCCAGAGGCAGCGCGTGAGGCGTTCCTTCTGGCTTGGCAGCAGGCGAACCATCGCGCCGCCGCCGCGCGGGCGAAGGTGGCGGACGCAACGAAAAACCCCGTGTCGGAAGGGTTCTACGTGCGGACTGCTCTGGAGCTTGCGCCGGAGGGGTTGCTGGTGTTCGCCGCCAATTCCATGAGCATTCGCGCTCTGGACACCTTCTATCCGAAGGGCCGCAAGCTGATGGTGCTGTGCAATCGCGGCCTGAACGGCATAGACGGCACGCTGTCCTCGGCTGTGGGGGCGGCGTTGGCGGCGGCCGAAGAAAGCCTTGCCCCAGGAGCGCGACTTTCGAAGACGGCCGTGGCTGCGGAGCCCAAGGCAAAGCACGCGCTTGGCGATGCAGACCACGCCCTCGAGCCGCTTCGCGCTCTGTTCATCACGGGAGATCTCACGCTGCAGCACGACCTGAACGCCCTTGCGCTCCAGCGCGAGCTGCTTCGCAATGTAGCGCGGCCGGTCAGCTTGACCATCCTGCTACTGAACAACAACGGCGGAGCCATCTTCGACATGCTGCCCCAAAGCTCCGAAGACCCGTACTTCGAGCGGCTGTTCCTTACTCCCCAGGACGTGGACTTCCAAGCTGCAGCGAAGGCGTTCGCGGTACCCAGCTGGAAGGTAAGCGAAGCCAGCGAGTTTGAAGCGGCCTGCATGCAAGCCGCTCGCAAGCCCGGATTGTCCCTGGTGGAAGTGACCCTGCCTCTGCGCGGCGTGAAGGAGCGCTACCAGCCTTACTGGAATGTGGCAGCCTCCTAGTTTCTGGCATCCAGCGACGCTGAGTTTCCTGGGAGCGGGCGCCGCCCTTGCTCCCGGGCGCAGGACATGTGCTAGTCCCGAAACGCGCCCAGGAAGCGCTCGGGGGTGCGGGTGAAGAGGGCCTGCAGCTCGCCTTCCGTAAGGCCCGATTCGCTGACCAGGCGGTACTCTTCGGCGGGATGCCACATGGGATAGTCGCTCCCGAACATGACGCGATCGGCGCCCCACAGGCGCACGAGCTCCGCAAAGTGCCGCTGCCCCAAAGCGTAGAGCGAGCTGGAGCAGTCGACGTACAGGTTGGGATTGTGCTCGGCCTGTTCGCGCAGGCCGTCCCAGCCGCGATCGCAGCAGGACCAGTAGCCGAAGTGCGCCGCGTCGAGGGTCAGGTTCGGGAAGGCCCGCAGCACGTTCACCAGCCGGTCGGGGTTGGAGTAGTCGAAGCGGAAGTCGCCTGTATGCACGATGACGGGCAAGCGCCCCTCTGCCAGCTCGAAGATGCGCATCATCCGCGGGTCGTCCACGGCCACGCCCTGGGTGTCCGGATGCAGCTTCAGTCCGCGAAGCCCCAGGCTAACGGCGCGCGCGATTTCGGCTTCGGGGTCGGGGAAGTCCTGGTGCATGGCCATGAAGCCGATCAGGCGCTTGCCGGTACCCGCTGCTTCGGCCCGGGCGTTGCGCTCTGTCACGGTGGCGGCTATGAAGTTGTTGATGGAAGTGACCGCATGGGCGGTGGTCGCCACGGAATGCACCACCAGATGCGTCACGGGGCTTTCCGCGGCCTGTTCCAGCAGCTGGCCCACGGTCCCCGTTCCCTGGATGGGCGCATCGCCGTAGAAGCGGCCTACTGCTTCGGCGGCCCGGGGCGCGATGGCGTCGGGGTAGATGTGGGCGTGAACATCGTAGATGGCCACAGGAGGTCTCCTTTGCGGGCGGCTGGAAAGCTTGGGAAGCGCGGCGGGGGATTGTCCTACTGCGCTTTCTGTCGTAAAATGCGGAGCAGGCGGTCATCCGTTGCGCCGGGTGGCTGCTTCACATAAGTACGGGTTATGTGATGAAGAGCCGCTCCTTCACGTAGGGGGCGGCCTTTCTCTTTCCATCGCTTCGTTACTTCCGAAGCGACTTCCCGAGCTTGATGGCCGCGAAGATCACGAGAACGAAGGCAAGAAGCTCTGTCCAGGTAACCATAGGCCACCTCCCCCTGCAAGAAGGGAAGCAGCCTTCCGCCTGCCCCACGGCATTGTACTATAGAGCGATCGTCGGTAGAGCTGGGTGTGTCGGTAGAGCGCACGGGGGCGAGGTTCTGCAGGAATTCGCGCAGAACCTCGCCCCCGTGCGCTCCTTTTGGGAGGCTGCGCCGTTGCCGTGGTTACAGATGCTCAAGTGTTTTGCCGCAATTTTGCATCATGGGATGCAATGGCTGTATGCATATGGGACAATTACAGGTTAAGAAGCGCACGGATGGGCGATTGCAAAGCAAGACGGACTCCCACCTGCGCGGAAAGTCAGGCGCGGCCTCGAGCCGTGCAAGTTGGGGGCGCGGTTGGCAGCCGCGCTCGCCAGACGCGCGGCAAGAGGCTGCGCGGTAACCGAGTCTCTTTGAAGGAGTCGAACTGCCATGCCGATATGGCTTAGCCTGTTGCTCGTAGTGTTCTTCCTGATGATGAACGCGTTTTTCGTTGTGGCGGAGTTTGCGTTGGTGCGCGTGCGCAAGTCCCAGGTGGAATTGGCCGTAGAGGAGGGCAAGCGCGGCGCGAAGGCGGCCCAGAAGATCGCCGAGAACGTGAACGCCTACCTTTCCGCCTGCCAGCTGGGCATCACGCTGGCCTCGCTGGCCTTGGGCTGGTTGGGTGAGCCGGCGTTTTCGGAGCTCATTCGCCCGCTGTTCGAGATGTTCGGCGCCCCCGAAGCGGTTATCTCGGTTGTGTCCGTGGCCATCGGATATCTGCTGATGACTACGCTGCATGTGGTGGTGGGCGAGCTTATTCCCAAGTCGTTCGCTATTTTCTCCACCGAGCGCTACGCATTGGCCACGGCGGGCGCGCTGGCTTGGTTCTATCGTATCACGTATCCCATCATGTGGCTGTTTAACTCGCTGACCAACGCGGTGGTGCGCCTGGCAGGCCACGACCCGGCCAACGAGCATGATGTGTACACCGACGAGGAGATCATGCTGCTCATCGACGAGTCTACGGAAAGTGGGCTCATCAATCCCGAGCAGAACGAGTTCGTTGACAACATCTTCGACCTGGGCGAGAAGGACGCCGAGGCCATCATGACCCCGCGAACCGACGTCATCTGCGTCGACCTTGAGGACACGCTGCCCGAAACGCTGGAGATGGCGCGCAAGTACAACTACACCCGCTATCCGGTTTGCCGCGGCGACAAGGATCGCATCGTGGGCTTCGTGCACGTGAAGGACCTGTACTCGCTTCCGGAAGACGCTACCATGGAGAACCTGGAGATCCGCGAGATTCCGGCGGTTCCCGAGGGGTCGTCCATTGCCAGCTTGCTGAACATGCTGCAGGAATCGCGCACGAAGATTGCCGTGGTCATCGACGAGCACGGCGGTACGGCCGGCATCGTGACCATGTCCGATATCATGGAGCAGATCATCGGCCGCCTGGACGACGAGTACGATCACGACGACGAGGACGAAGTGGTCACCATGGACGACGGCAGCTACCTGCTGGACGGCTCGGTGCCCATCGACGACGTGGTGGAGCTGTTGGGCTTCGAGCCCGAAGAGACCGAGGATTGCGAAACCGCCGGCGGCCTGCTGCTGGTGCTGTTCGACCGCATCCCCGATACCGGCGAGTCGGTGAGCATCGCGCGCGTCACGGGTGTGGGCGACGATGCTCGCGAGACCACGGCGAAGTTCGAAGTGGTGGACATGGACCATCACCGCATCGACAAGATTCGCCTGGTGGTGACCGAAGACAAGCCGGCCGCAGAGGGCGAGGACGCCAAGCCGGCCAAGTAGGGCTCTCGCCCTGTCTCCCCGCTGGCAGTTCGCGGCCGGATTGCACGGTTTTGGGACCTGTGCACCCTCCCAGGGAGCGTTTTGCGGCCGTATCGCACGGTTTTGGTACTGTTAGCTTCGGGAAATGTGTCCAAAACCGTTCAATCCGGCCCGAAACAGCCTGTTCGGCTGGGGTTGAGGTCCCAAAACCGTGCAATCCGGCCGCGAACTGCCAGCGGGGAGACGGGGCAGGGGCGGTAGGGCAGGGCGGCAGGATGGTTCCAAGCGGGTCCACGCAAGTTTGCGACTCATTGCAAGGTTGTGAGCGATTGCGAGGCCGCGACCCACCGCAAGTTTGCGAGCGATTGCAAGCTCGCGACCCGATGGAGGGCTGAGAACGGCGAGTGGCGCATGATCTGCGGCATGCGCAACCACTTGGTTCACGGTTGTGAGATGTTCGACGCCGAGATAGCATGGGACGCCATCGAAACCTGCGTACCGCCTCTGCGAGCCTTCTGCGAGGAACACTTCCGCCCGTAAGATGAGCCGAAGTAACGGCGCATCGCTCTGTTCCGAGCTTGTGCGCTTCTGGGCTGTTGGCGGCGAGCACCTCGATGCTTGCGCTATACTGGGACGACACTACGCAGCAGGCGCGAGCGCGGTTGGCCGGCAGGTTGGCGCTGAGACCGCACGCGCGCCGTGAAGCAGCTCGTCCAGAAGGGAAGCCATCATGCTCGATGTTCGATTCGTTCGCGAAAACCAGGAAGCTGTCGCCGAGGCCATGAAGAACCGCAACGCCTCGTGGGATGGCGAGCGCTTCGCTGAGCTGGACGAGGCTCGTCGCGCGGCCATCGCCGAAGAAGAGTCGCTGCAGGCCGAGCGCAACACCGCGTCCAAGCAAATCGGCGCCATGATGGCTGCCGGCCAGAAAGTCGAAGCCGAAGCCGCCAAGGAGCAGGTGCGTACCATCAACGAGCAGATCGCCGCTGCTGGCGCCAAGCGCGCGAAGGCCGACGACGAGCTACGTATGATGCTGCTTGCCACCCCCAACATGCCGGCGGACACCACGCCGGTGGGCAAGGACGAAAACGACAACCCCGAAGTGCGTCGCTGGGGCACCCCCCGCGACTTCCAGGCCGAGGGCATCACCATGAAGCCCCACTGGGATCTTGGCCCCGAACTGGGCATCATCGACTTCGAGCGGGCTGTGAAGCTGGCCGCCAGCCGCTTCATCCTGCTGGGCGGCGCCGGTGCCCGCCTGGAGCGCGCCCTCATCAACTTCATGGCCGACACCCACACCGACCGCGGTTACAAGGAGTGGTGGTGCCCGGCTATGGCCAATGCCGAAACGCTCACCGGCACCGGTCAGCTGCCGAAGTTCGAGGAAGACCTGTTCCGCACCCGCGAGGGCCTGTACCTTATCCCCACGGCCGAGGTGCAACTGACCAACATCCATTCCGGGGAGGTGCTGGACGCCAGCCAGCTGCCCCTGAAGTACTGCGCCTTCACGCCGTGCTTCCGCGAGGAGGCCGGAAGCGCCGGTCGCGACACCCGCGGACTCATTCGCGTGCACCAGTTCGACAAGGTGGAGATGGTGAAGTACGCCAAGCCCGAGGAAAGCTACGACGACTTGGAATCCATGGTGGCCGACGCGGAGAACATCCTGCAGCTGCTGGGGCTGCCCTACCGCGTGATCAGCCTGTGCACCGGCGACATCGGCTTCTCCGCTGCCAAGACCTACGACCTTGAGGTGTGGCTGCCCAGCTACAACGGCTACAAGGAGATCTCGTCCTGCAGCAACTGCACCGACTTCCAGGCGCGCCGTGCCAACATCAAGTACCGCGACCCCGAGAACTTCAAGGGCACGCGATACGCTCACACGCTGAACGGCTCGGGCCTGGCCGTGGGCCGTACCATGGCCGCCGTGCTGGAGAACTACCAGCAGGCCGACGGTTCCGTGAAGGTGCCCGAGGTGCTGGTCCCCTACATGGGCGGCATGGAAGTGATCAAGCCCGAATAGCCGCGCAGCCTGCGGTTTGGCGACGATATAGCCTATGGTCACGAAGCGAAAGCCGACGAAGCGAAAGCCGGGGTCCGCATCTGTTGCGGCCTCGGCGTCTTCGGCCCAGCCGGCGCCCCTGGCAGGCGGCGGGAGGACTGCGGCTGGAGCTGGCGGGTCGGTTGGGTCCGAAGTCGCCTCTCAGGTGGGGGTCCAGCCGGTAGTGCAGCCAGCCGGGCGGCCTGCGGCGGCGGGGCGCCCGCCAGCGCAGCCGCCGCAGTCTTCCGCGCCCGAGCGCGCTTTACGGCGCGGGCCTTTCGGCAAGAAGGCCGCTCCGAAGAAAGCGAAAACTTCCGTAGCGGCGCAAGCGGCGGCCCAGCCGGCGCCTCTTGCGCGCGCGTCAGCTCCTGCCGTTGTCGCTGGGAGCGCACAGGCGCAAGCGGCTGCTGTCGCTTCGCAGGCGACGGGACCGATGCCTGCGGTGTCGGCGCCCGCGTTTGCTGCTGGCGTCGACCCGGCGGCGGCGATGGGCCAACAGTTTCAACAACCCCAGGGGCAGCCGTCGCCCCAAATGCAGGCGCAGCCCCGATCCCAGGGCCAGTTGCCGGCGCAAGAGGCCATGGGGGCGGAATGGGACCCGGCTCAGGACCCGATGCCGGCTTCGGCGATGTCTTCGGCGGCCGACGCGGTTCGCAGCGCTCAGGCCGTAGCTGCCGAATGGGCCGACGACTTGAAGGCCGCCGGCAGGGCTGTGGCAACACGGACTGCGGGGGCCGGCGAGGCGCACCCCGTGCGCAAGAAGCGCAGCGTCGTGGGCGTGGTGGTTGTTTCGGTTGTTGCCGTTATCGCGCTGGCTTGTGCGGCGTTCGTGGCTTTTCTGGCGTGGGATCGCTGGGGGGCCTACGACGATGCGGCGGACATGCAGGGCATCTGGCAGGCGAACGGCAGCGCATCCACGGTGGTCGTCGACGGCGAGCAGATCCAGCTGACCGACGATGTGGCCTACGATTACGAGATCGACCCCTTCGCGAAGACCATCACCTTCAGCTTGGGCAACATGGAGGGGCAGGGTCGCTACCGCTTCTCCCCCGATCGCACGCAGCTGGTCATCACCGATGGCACCGGCTACTCGTGGCTGAGCACGCTGATGGATGACATTCCGTGGCGCGTGCAGTCGCTGCAGGACGAGCTTGCCGGGGTCGAGGGCGCCGGCAAGGAAGCCTCTTCCGGCGAAGAGGACGGGCGAACCATCCTCGACAGGCCGTAGCTGTGGGCAGCGCTCGATTCGGTGCTGCTGACGCCGGGCTTGCTTCCGCCCAGCCTTTCTCGCTTGGGGGAGGGCCGCGCTTTGCGGCGCTTCCGATAACGGTGGCGCGCATTGTGGTGAAGCGGGATCGCCTGGTGTGCGACGTGCGCGTGACCCCTGGGTTCTCGCAGGAGGTGACCCCGCGCCTTGCCGCGGCGGTTCGCACGCGGTTTCCCCAGATAGAAGGCCATGCTTGCGTGAACGAGGTCGGGGATACCTTCGGTGCGGTTATGGACAGGGCGAGTCTCCCGCATCTTCTGGAGCACCTGGTCATCCAGCTGCAGGCGGAAGCGTGGGAGCGGGCAAGTCCGTCGAATCCGCTGGCTAGCCCTGGGGCTTTCGTGGGGGTTACGGAGTGGGTCGATCGCGAGGAGGGCATCGCCCGCATCCAGCTTGGCTACCGCGACGACATGGTGGCGCTGGCGGGGTTGCGCGATGCCGTTGCCTTCGTGAACGAGTCGCTGTAGCTCTAAGACCCGAGGAATGCGCAACGTTCCTGAGACTCTTGCAGGTTGCGAAAGACGCCCGCGACTTTTTGGCTGATAATTCCGGTTTTGCATTTGCGGTGGCTGAAAAAGCCGGTTTTGCACCTCCAGATGGCTTACTTTTCCGGTTTTGCATGCGAAAGCGGGGGCATGGGCATGCAAAACCGGAAAAATCAACCAGTTTGAAGAGTCGGCAGGGTGCTGGCCAGCTAGAAACGCTGGTGGGGCGCTGGCCAATTTGAAGGGCCGGAGGCCGCTAGTTGGCTTGAAGTCGGCAAGGCCGCTAGCTGGCTTCAAGTCGGCAAGGCCGCTAGCCAGCTTGAAGCCGGCTAGGGTCGCTTGCTGGTTGTAGATATCGGTCGTCCAGCGCAGAGGGCTGCGGCCGATTGGGAGTCGCCGGCTAGGGGATGGGTTCGGGGAGGGGAAGAGGCAGAAGTCTCGCGTCGGCGAGAGCGGCTATTCGGCGGCTTTCCTGACGGCTTCCTCGGTGAAGCCTTCGGTGTAGGCGCTCGGGACTACCAGCGTGCCCTTCGACTCCTTCATGCCGCTGCTCAGCAAGTGCATGGAACGCAGGCGCAGCGCCACCTCGTCGTCGCGGTAGATGTCGGCGGCCTCGTGCATCATGGCGGCGATGTCCTTCTCCACCTCGGCCAGCACGATACGCGCGTCCTTCTCGCGCTCGGCCCGCGCCTCGGCCGACATGTCGCTTTGCAGCTCCTTGGGGATGACCACGTCGCGGATCTCCACGAACAGGATGGACACGCCCCAGGCGCTGGTCTTGTCCTCGATGATGTCGCGCAGTTCTTTGTCCAGCGGCTCGCGCTGCATGGCCACGTCGGCGATGGACTTGCGGCCGATGGCGTCGCGCAGGGCGGTTTGGGCGGCCATGGTCACGGAGTCGTAGTAGTCCTCCACTTCCAAGCAGGCCTTTTCCGCGTCGATGACCATCCAGAACACTGCAGCGTCCACGTTCACCGGCACCAGGTCGCTCGTGAGCGTTTCTTCGGCGGAAAAGCCGGTGAGCATGACGCGCTGGTCGGCGCGCAGGGCGATGTGGTCGATGAAGGGAATGGTGCAGAAGACGCCCGGTCCGGCGGTGCGGTGGTAGGCGCCCAGGCGCAGGATGACCGCCTGCTCCCACTGCTGGGCGATGTGGATGGTGGTGATGGCCAGCACTGCTACGACCACGGCCGCGGTGATGGTCCACATGGTGATGCCGAAGCCCAGGCCGTAGGCTGCTGCCAGTACGATGACCAGGGCCACGATGAACACGAAGGCGGAAAACACCACCCCGGCGTTGTCGTCGGTGTGCTTGGTTTTCGGCGAGTTGTACTCTTCGATGTGCGGCACATCCGTGCGCTCGGCCCGCTTCGTCCCTGCGTTACCCTTCTTGCCCAGCATCCCAGTAGCCTCTCTTCTCGTCGGTGGTTTCGGTCGAGCGGTTCTGCATGGCCTGCGCGATGGAGCTCACGCGCTCGGCGGCTTCCTTGTAGCTCATGCCGATTTGGCGGTAGCGGCGCAAGCAGGCCTCAGCCATGGCGTCGGCGGCGTCAGTGCCGTTGTCTTCGGCGGTCGCCTCCTTCGATACGAACATGCCGCGCCCGCGCACGTTGATGATCAGCCCGCCTTGCTCCAGGTCGCGGTAGGCCTTCGTCACCGTGTTGTAGTTGATCTTGGCGGCGGCGGCCATGGACCGGACGCTGGGCAGCTGCTCGCCCGCGGCGAAGTGCCCCATGTGGATGAGGTACGCGATACGATTGCGCAGCTGCACCCAAATAGGCAGGTCAGACAGCTCGTCTACCGTGAAGATGCCCCGTATGTCCGCTTCCTTCGCCACTGCGTCCTTTCCGCTTCTTGGCTTTCCGATACCGCCGAAGCAATGCCTGATTCCCGATTTCTCTCGACCTGACTACCTAGGAGACGGCGCGGCCATGG
Source organism: Eggerthellaceae bacterium (assembly GCA_910575165.1). Taxonomy (GTDB): domain Bacteria; phylum Actinomycetota; class Coriobacteriia; order Coriobacteriales; family Eggerthellaceae; genus Xiamenia; species Xiamenia aquisgranensis. The sequence continues at coordinate 9,507 of CAJTDS010000015.1, read as the reverse complement.
CGAACTTCGGGCGATCGCCGGCCGCGCTGCTAATGAGTTGCGCACATGATAACGCACCAACGCAAGCAGAATCCGCCCACAAGGCAGACGAAATCGGAGACGGGAATGGTTCGGCACTCTTTGCGCGCAAGGGTGTAGCCTTCCATGCAGAAAGGTACCGCCATGCCGAAGCCGGCGAACCCGATGAGCAGTACCGGAGCGATGCCCGGGCTTGTCAGCAGGCTAAGGGACGCTTCGGCCGCAGGGTCGAGCGCCAGGGACGCGCCGTAGGCGATTGCGACGATCGCTTCGGCGGCGATGCAGGTCATATGCGCTTTCTGCAGCGGTTTGGCGGCGCGCAGCAAAAGCGTGCTGCCGTCGGCGAAGTAGTCGACCAGCAGCACTGCGGAGATTCCGGAAGAAAGAGACGAGCAGAAGAACAGCGGGATGATAGCCGGGTTGTTCCACAACGGAACACCCATGATGGAAAACAGATAGACGCCGGTGTACACCATGAGCAAAACGGAGCAGGGGACCGTAAGGATCTCCAGGAAGCGGCGCACCTTTCCCGTGAAGAAGAGCGGCTGTAGGATGTTGGCTACGCTGAGGGCCGCTGCAAGAACCATCTCTGCGGCCAGGGCGTAGGCTCCGAAGGTGATGGGGGTGGGGTGTGGGCGCGTGAACACCAGGAACGCGCGCTCCAGGTAGTTCATGTCTCCCAGCAGACACAGCATGGATACGAGCAGCAGCACGAAGCCGATGGGGTAGACGCGCTGCTGCATCGCCGCGAAGGCGCGGGCCATGCGGCTGGTGGGGCGGTTGGCCTTGTGGTAGAAGCGCAGGCTCCACCAGGCCATGACCAGCATCGCCCCGGCGGCGGTGCCCCCGAAGAACAGGTACGCTATGATGAGCGGTCCGTACACCTTGCCCCTCGATTCCCCTGCTGTTCTGCGCCCTTCCGCGTTGCCTTGTCGTGCTTGTCCGTGCCCTGCGACGGGGCGAGGGGGCTTCGCTTGTCCTCGCTCCGCCAGGCGCCTTCGGCTTGAGCTCCCGTTGCTGCTGCGGAATCGCTCAGCCCCCTCGCCCCGTCGCAGGGCACTGCCTGTGGGGTTAGCTGCGGTCGGCGCTCGGGCAGGCTTCGCTTGTCCTCGCTCCGCCAGGCGCCTTCGGCTTGCGACCCGTCGCTGCTGCGGAATCGCTCAGCCCCCTCGCTCCGCCGCAGGGCGCTGCCTGTGGGGTTGGCTGCGGCTCGCGGCTTTCGGTACTTCCATTATGGCACAGGGGGAGGGGGTGGGGAAGGTGCGTGAATCGCTGATTTGCGGAAGGGATTCACCGGGCGCTTGCTTCGGCGCTAGGCGCTAAGGGGGGCGTTTAGAACAGGTCGCGGCGGTTGAAGGCGTCGTTCGTAGCCTGGAGCGTTTCCGCATTGAAGCCTTCGGGGTTGGACACGTCGAAGGGGAAGCCGCGGCGGCGGTTGAACGCCGTCACGAACATGCGCAGCGCGTTGCTGGGAGAGGTGCCGATGGCGTGGCACAGCTCCACGAACGCGCGCTTCTCGTCGTCAGTAACCTTGGTGGACAGGGGGGCGGTGGCGAGATGGGAAGACATAAGCGGCTCCTTACTGCTATTAGCATCTATTTGCAGCTAATAGTAGTATATGACAGCTAGCATGGCCAGTCGAAGGGGCACGGGTTGCAGTCGAAAGGGGCCTTCTCGGCGGTGCGTCAGGTGCGGAGATGCGGGCTGATACGCTTGTGTGCGCCCTTTCCCGGCTACTTCCTATCCTGTATGGCGGGAAAGCGCATGGAAATCATGTCGCGACAGCGGATGTGCCTGCACCTTGCGACGCTGACAAACATAGTGCCTGGTGAATGGTATTAAAGAAGACAATTGCCCGAGTCGCGGATGGATGAAAAAAGAAGAGTAGACTGGATGAAAAAAGAAGAGTAGACTGGATGAAAAAAGAAGAATCATTCGAATGAGCAGGCAGGATATAGCTATGGAAGACGGAATTTCGCGAGGCGCGTTAGTCAATCAAGGGTATGTTCCTCGCATTCTGGACAAGCTTATCAGCGAGGATGTGGAGGACTTCGGCGCCGTATGCATCGAGGGACCGAAATATTGTGGCAAAACTTGGTCGGGCCGTAGTCTCTGCAACAGCGAGATTTGTCTGATGGATTCTGAGGGGGCGTTCCAAAGCCGCGAGCTCGCTCGTCTTTCCCCTACGCGTGCGCTCGAGGGGGCGCATCCCCGACTCGTCGACGAATGGCAGGAGGTTCCGTCGCTTTGGGATGCGGTACGAAATATGGTTGACAGAAGCGGGAAGCGGGACACTTACGTGCTCACCGGATCCGCGGTTCCGCGAAAGGAGCGGCCGTTTCACAGCGGAGTTGGTCGTATCGAGAAGGTCCGCATGCGCCCGATGACGCTTTTCGAGTCAGGAAAGTCTAACGGCTCGGTGTCCTTGAGCGACCTGTTTGCAGGCAACATTCCGGACAGCCCCGCGCCGTCGATTACCCTCGATGACCTGTGCGACTGGGTAATGCGGGGCGGATGGCCGGCGGTTCAGCATACGGAACTGCGTCGAGCCATGCGTTTGGCTCGCAGCTACGTGCGCGAGGTGTCCGAGGACGACCTCTCGCGTGTCGACGACGTTGCCCGCGATCCGCAGAAGGTATCCAGGCTTCTGCATTCGCTGGCGCGCAATGCCGAGCAGGCCACGGCTACGAAGACCATGCTTCGCGACATGACGGCTGCTGGGGGAGCGGACGCCCTTTCCAAAGAGACGGTCGAGGACTATCTGCAGGCGCTGCGAAGGATATTCGTCGTGGAGGAGATACCTGGCTGGTCACCTAACCTGCGCTCCTCGGTACGTATAAACCGCAGGCCGAAGTTCCATTTCGTCGATCCGTCTCTACCCGCGGCCGTCCTCGGCGCGACGCCGGAGAAGCTGCAAGGCGATCTTAACGCCTTCGGCTTTCTCTTCGAATGCCTTTGCATGCGCGACTTGCTTGTGTACGCAGAGGCGAACGAGGCGCGAGTCTTCTACTACCGCGACGGTGCCGATCTGGAAGTTGATGCGATTGTCGAGTCCTACGACGGTCGCTGGGCCGCAATCGAGATAAAGCTAGGTCATAGCCAGGCTGATCAGGCAGCCAAGAATCTCCTGCGTCTCGCCTCGAAAATGGAGACTGCAGGAGCGGGCGCCCCTGTGTTCACGGCGGTCGTGGAAGGGCTTGGCCAGTATGCCTACCAGCGTGAGGACGGCGTGCTGGTGGTGCCCATTGCCTGCCTCGCGCCGTAGCGCGTCTAACAGCCTTCAGGGAAGCGAGGGCTCCCCAGTGTATGCTCGTGTTCCTGTACCCTCAATCATGACTTTTGCGCTCGAATAGGTAATTATGACCACGACTTTTGCGGCTAAAGTAGCGTTTTCGGCTATAACTTTTGCGACTAAAACAGCGATTTTTGCTATGACTTTTGCGAAAGCAGCAGGTCACAGAGCAGTAGTTAGACAACAAACCATGATAGCCAAACATTGTTGTTCTGATCTATTGCCGGCATCTCCCGCCCAATCAGTTCTTTGATGAGGCAGGGCGGGAGATGCTCGTGATTGTGCACTGTGCGTCGCTTTGCGCAGCAATGCACATCCTTAAACAGAGGGATTGACTGAATTAGTGAATCGCTATAGTATGTCACCTCAAGGGGAGCCGTACGTGGCTCCACAGGGGGATAGGCCCTGAGAGGGGGTCGAAGCGGTGTAGAGCCGCGAGTTTTGCGGACATCACACCGCCAAGGCTGCGAGGAAGCCCTCGGGGGCGTATCCGAAGTGCAGTAGAAGGGGGAAAGATGGAACGTAAGACCGATTCCGCCACGCAAGGGTCGCTGAGTCGCCGCACCTTCATGAAGGCCGGCGGCGCTCTGGCTGCGTCGGCTGCGGCTCTGAGCGCGCTGGGGTGCAGCAACGGCACCAGCGTGAAGGAGAACCCGAAGCCCGAGCCCGAGGCGCCCGAAGAGCCCACCAACGCGGTGGCCGACGTCGAGCATCCCAAGCCCACGAACAACGAGGCTGGCGGCACCTGGGTGCCCGCGGCGTGCTGGCACAACTGCGGCGGCCGCTGCGTGAACAAGGTCATGGTGAAAGACGGCGTGGTCGTTCGCCAGAAGACCGACGACTCCCACGAAGATAGCCCCGAGTATCCGCAGCAGCGCGGCTGCGTGCGCGGCAAGGCCCAGCAGCAGCAGTGCTTCGGCGCCGACCGTCTGCTGTACCCGCTGAAGCGCAAGGGCTGGCAGCCCGGCGGCGGCGAGAACTCCAACGGCGCTATGCGCGGCAAGGACGAGTGGGAGCGCATCAGCTGGGATGAGGCCATCAGCTTGGCTGTCGAAGAGATCAAGCGCATCAGCGACGAGCTGGGCCCCACCGGCTTCTACTGCAAGTCTCCCGACGCCGCCATCAACCTCATGTGCGGCTGCGTGCGCGGTTGGGACACCACCTCCCACGGCACCTACACTCTGGGCTGCGACATGATCGGCCTGCCCGGTGTGGACTGCGGCGAGGCCAATGACCGCTTCGACCTGCCCAACGCCGACTACATCATCATGTACTCGTCCAACCCCACCTGGTCGGCCGCCGGAACGCCCACCTACTACTTCATCCAGGCCAAGGAGTCCGGCACGAAGTTCGTGACCGTCGACCCGCTGTTCAATGCTTCGGCCCAGATGCTGGACGCCGACTGGATTCCGGTTCGCAACGGCACCGACATGGCCTTTATGCTGGCTACCGCTTACGAGATGCTGCGCCTGGACGAGGAAGAGGGCGACATCATCGACTGGGACTTCCTGCATAAGTACACCGTGGGCTTCGACGCCGAGTCCATGCCCGAAGACGCCGAGCTGGACGAGAACCTGAAGGACTACGTCCTGGGCGTTTACGACGACACCCCGAAGACCCCCGAATGGGCCGAGCCCATCTGCGGTGTGAAGCCCGAGCAGGTGACCGCCTTCGCGCGCATCCTGGGCAAGAACAACAAGACCATGCTGCTGCACAACTACGGCATGGTGCGCTGCAACGGCGCCGAGATGATCCCCCAGATGCTGATGGCCCTGGGTGCCATGGGCGGCCACATGGGCAAGTCCGGCCACGCTACGGGCGGCAACTACCATGCCAACGCCGGCAATTACGGCGCCAACCTGGTGGCGGGCGGTTCGTCGCCGAACCCCAAGACCCAAAACCCGGTGTCTACCGGCGTGCGCCAGCCGCAGCTGTACGACCTCATTCTGAACGGCGGCGGCGAGCTTCTGGACGTAGCGAACAGCTACGGCGCGTTCCACGAGCCCGTCCCCACCACGCTGGGCCCCATCAAGGGCATATTCCATGTAACCGACGCCACGCTGCAGACCTCGCTGCACCAGAAGGCCGGCATCGAGGCCCATCGCGCTGTTGACTTCGTGCTCACCCGCGCCCAGTTCATGACCACCAATGCGCTGTACTCTGACATCGTGCTGCCGGTGACCACCGAATGGGAGCGCGTCGGCGACGTGACCACCTGCAATCGCGAGTTCGTGTACTGCTACTCGCAGGTTACCAAGCCCCTGGGCGAGGCCAAGACCGACCAGGAAATCAGCACGCTGCTGCTGGAGGCCATGGGCATCGACCCGGCGCTGGCCTACGGCGCCTCCGAGAAGCAGGCCTTCTTCAACAAGATCGCCAGCAGCAAGGTGATGGACGGCGGCGAAATGGTTCCCCTGGTGACCATCACCGACGCCGACATCAAGGAATGGGAAGTGGAAGGCGAGGCCCAGGAGGGCAAGATCTCCATCAAGGACTTCGTGTCCAATGGCGGCTACCAGTTCAAGCGCACCAAGGACGACGGCCTGGGCCACATCGGCTACCAGAAGTTCGTCGAGGACCCCGAGGCCAATCCGCGTTCGAGTGCTTCGGGCAAGCTGGAGATCTACTGCCAGGCCCGCTACAACCTGATGAAGTCGTTCGAGTACCCTGGAATCGACCAGTACAAGCCTTATCCCACCTACGTGGTGCCCTGCGTGGGCTACGAGTCCACCTTCGAGGATGGCAAGGTCGGCGGCAAGAAGAGCGAGTACCCGTACCTCATGTACAACCCGCACTACCTGCGCCGTTCGCACTCCGTGTTCGACAACTGCCCGTGGCTGCGCGAGACCTGGGGAAACCCGGTGTTCCTGAACGCTTCCGATGCGAAGGAGAAGGGCATCGCCGAGGGCGACACCGTGCTCATCACCACGCCTGCCGGCCAGGGCCTGCGCAAGGCTGCGCTCATGGACATCCTCGTGCCCGGCGTTGTGGGCGTGCCCCATGGCGCGTGGGTGGATGTTGACGAGAAGACCGGCATCGACCAGGCCGGCTCCGACAACTACCTGCTGGGTAACGAGTACGGCGGCATGGGTGTTTCGGGCTACAACAACTACGTCTGCAACATCGAGAAGTATTCCGGCGCCGCTATTCCTGAGGACTGCGACGTGCCTCAGCGCGCGGCCGACGGCATGCCTGTCGCATAGGTGAAGGGGGATATGACATGGCTATGGGTTTCTACGTTGATATGACCCGCTGCACGGGCTGCCGTGCGTGCGAGGTGGCCTGCAAGGACAAGAACCGTCTGAGCGGCAACATGGCGTTCCGCAACGCGCACACGTTCTCGGTGGGAACGTTTCCCGAGGTGCAGGCGTTCTCCTGCACGTTCAGCTGCAACCATTGCGAGGAGCCGGCGTGCGTGGCGAACTGCCCCACCGGCGCTATGTACAAGGATGCCTCCGGCGTGGTGCTGCACGACGATGATGTGTGCATCGGCTGCAAGACCTGCGTGAACTCCTGCCCGTACCAGGTGCCGGTGTACGACGAGGCTGCGAAGATCGCCCGCAAGTGCGACTCGTGCTACGCCATCCGCGAGGCCGGCGGCCAGCCTGCCTGCGTGGCCGGGTGCCCGAACCGTGCACTGGAGTTCGGCGACATCGACGAGTTGAAGAAGGCTCACGGTTCCGACCTGGTGAGCGAGACCACGGTGCACCCCGGCGCCGACATGACCAAGCCGTCGCTGGTCATCAAGGTGAAGCCGGCCGCCCAGTCCGGCACGCCGGTCGAGGTTGCCTGGTAAGCTAGCGCTGCGCAGTTGATTGCAAGGCTTTGGGCCGAAGGCGCGCATCAAGCGCTTTCGGCCCTTCTTTTTAGAGAGGACGTTGGCTATGGAGTTTTCCGAACGGCAGCTGGAGCTCTTGGTGGCTCGGTTCTATGCCTACAAGCTGTTCCATGTGGTGCTTTCCGCTGAGCCTACCGACGAGGTGATGGACGCGTTGCTGAGCGACGATGCGCTGGACGCAGCCGCGGTGCTGACCGAGGGCGGCTACGACGTGTCGCTGCTGGTTGCGGCCGTGGAGGAGCTGCGGGCTCGTCGGGCGGCCGAGCCGGACTTCGTGGCCGCGGCGCACAAGGCGTTCAACCAGCTGTTCCTGGTGCCCGGCGACAAGTCGGTGAAGCTGTACGAGTCCGTGTACGCCGGCCAGATGAACACCATCTTCGGTGAGACCACCATCGATATGCGCCGCTATCTGCGCGAAGCCGGGCTGGCCTCCGATGCCGAGGGCAACTTCCCCGAGGACTACCTGCCGCTCATGCTGGATTTCATGGCCGCCCTGGCTCAGCGCTCGTGGGAGGCGGCCCAGGCTGGCGATGATGCATGTGCTGGCGAGCCGGCTGTGGACACGCCTGCAGGCACCGGTGACGACGCTTTTGCGGCGGGCCTGCGCGTGCAGAAGGCCTTTGCCGACGAGCACCTGGGCGCGTGGCTCGGCTCGGTGGTGGCGTCGTTGGACGCGCACGACGCCAGCCGCATCTATTTCGCACTGGGCCAGGCCATGGAGCAGTTTGTCGAGAGCGATAAGCGGTGGCTTTCCGCCGCATGCGCCTAATGCCGAAGCGAACGGATATGCACCGCACAACCGGCACCTTGATCACGAAACGCTGCGCAAGTGGACGGTTGTGCGGGATTTTGGGTCGGGGACTATTTCGGACCCGGCGTCGTCTCGCTGGCGCTTTCAACGGCGTCCCCTTCGCTACCTTCGGTGCTCAATTGTATGAGTTCGGGTAGTTCTATGATGTAGTACTCGTATTTTCCCTGGTTGCGAATGCGCCGTAGCTCCTTAACCCCCTTATCGATAATGTTCAGCTGGGGATTGAGGCCCTTCGATTCCAGGATTCTTTCGATTGCTTGATCGGGGTCGAGGCAGTGATATGCCTCGAAAAGGCCGCACAGTTCGCGCGCGCCGACAATCCGGTAAATATTCCGGCTCGATTCCCCGTAGGCGCTTGCCCAATAGCGGAAGAGGTAGCCCATCCAGCGAAGGACTTCTTCGCTGTATCTGACGGAACCGTACGAGCTGGCCCCGTATTCCTCCTCGATGAGCCTAAGAGCTGCTTCAGGGGTGGAGACGCCGAACGACAACGGGTCGGTGTCCATGTCCTTCGCAAGGTTCGATTTCATGAACCGGCGCACAAAAACTGCCGAGCTGCAGGTGCATACCGACGCCGATTTCTCGAACACGTCTGCCTGGAATCTGCGGGCGGCGATGTCGGGTTCGCGAGGAAGGGCAATCACGCCAGCACCTCCTCTATGTATTGTCCGACGCCGCGATACAGTCTTCTTGCCGCCTTGGCTTTGTTCGGCCCCGATCGGGACGATTCGATTCGAAGGGCACCGTAATGCCTTTTCTCGGCGGAGCAGAGAAAGCAGCATTCGAGGAGGCTTGTTCTCTCGATTGAGCGCTGGGTTCGCAGAACATACTGGCTCCCCAGGTTGGTGGCGGAAAGGCAATGGCGGCATTGCTCGTCTGTGAGCTCGCCGTCGATAAAGCTGTCAATGACCTCGTACATGCGGTTGTCTGCGATAGGGGCTACCACGAAGTCGGCGCAGAGCACCCTGGCCTTTAGCTCAAGTAGGCGAGGATGGTCGGCATATGCGTTCAGTTGGCCGCGGAACAGGGCGATTGAGAGCATCCAGTCCTGGTCGACCGTAAAGCGGATCCCTTTCAGGCCGGCCGTGGAGGCGCTCAGCATGTAGAGGCAAGAGCGCGGGAATCCGTGGACGAACATCGCAGCCTGGTCGAGGCGCTCTCCGCAGTAAAACCCTTGTCCGAAGTCGTTGTTGAGTCGCGAGGCATCTGTCTTGAGCGGCCCGTCGATTCTGCTTTTCGACCCATGGAAGAGTAGCAGTTTGCCTGGGGGAAGATCTTCTTCGTAGAGCTGGGTTTTAATCTGGTTAAGGTGAATCCCGCGGTTAAAGGCGTCGTTGTAGAAAGAATCGAGCAGCTCGTGGGAGGGTTGCACTGCCCCGCGGGCCCATCGGCTAAAGCTCATCTCTATGTTAGACCACCGTTGACACGCCCCAGTAATCCATGAAGGGGCGAAGCAGGTCGACGTAGCCGCGCCTCGTGGTCCGGTACGTTCCGGCCGACGCGTGGCGGAACAGCAGCTCGCGTCTGTCGGCGCCGCCCTTCTTGAAC
>CAJTDS010000014.1 GCA_910575165.1 Eggerthellaceae bacterium | reverse complement strand
ACGATCCATCCTTCCGGTCAGGTTTTAGGCGACTTCACCCTAGGATGGATCTTCTTTTTAGGCGGGGCGTTGATGGGACATCCTCAAGGACTCCATGTCAACAGTGGTCTAACATAGAGAATATGATTTGCGATCAATTTTTCACGCAGCCACGCAAAATGCAAGAAATGTATGAAAGAATGCCTGAGAGCAAGCGCATTGTTTCTGATTAATTCAATCGAGTAAGTGGTTAACGATTCACAAGTATTGTTTGAGCGCATTAAGCCTATGGATTAGAGCGGTAAAAGCATTATGGGCAATGTCGTAATTACATTATGAAGTTTACTGGTTCACCAGGAGTAACCATGTAATGCACATGGTCATAGTACATATCTTTGCCGCAGCATTTCTTAAATTTTATTCCACTACCGCAAGTGCAGGGACTATTTCTACCTGTCATTATGATGTCGGGATTAATCCTTCGTTCAGTCTTCTTCGTTATTGAGAAGCGCTGAAGCCAAGGAAAATTCATATCGAGAAATTCCTTTAACATGTCAAACGATATAGGCTTCCCGTCAAGGCTTTCTATTACACACTTTTTATTTTCGGGATTTTTGACTAGACTGACAGCTTGAAATTCTTTGATTTCGTCGACTATTTCAACAGCAACTTCTCCATAATAAAGTTGCCCTCTTCGATGAAGGCATTGTGGACTTTGCATGGATTTGCCGCAAATACTGCAATGTGATTTGGCTATTACAAACTCAGAGCTGAAGAAGAGAGAATACGGATACAAGCATTCATAATCTTCTAGAAGTTCAATAACGTCAGGGATATCTAAGCGACGACCTACAGGAGTAAAGCGTCCGACAAATACCGCGTTATTCATGCAGTCCTGTAGTGAATTCCAGGAAGCTCGATAGTCCTTGTTCAAAAGACACTGTTTGAATTTCGCTAGATTGCAAAAAAGACGAAAATAGTCATTGAATACGCGTTGTGAATCAGCCAATGTTGAATCGTTGTTTGCTAAAGCGTGAATCCTGACTCTCTCGAACCTATCTTGGATACTTTCGTATTCGATATAGGGATCATCAACGTCTCCCGATATGATGCGTTTCTTTAGAGAGACAAGTTTGTCACAAATCTCTTTTACTTCGGAAATGTTTTGGTAGTCTAGGAATGACAGCAACATGTCGTTCTATAGCTCATTCAGGTCGACTTTTTCAAATTCTTCTCTAAAAGCATTAGCCGGCCCTTTGTAGTGGAGCATTTTTCTCTCATTGCTTCGCTCCACAATAAAGGACAGCTCGACATTTGCCTCTTCGTGTTCTCGCCCTTTCATCTTGTCATGGATATAATCACTGACCAAATTGATTGCTATGGGCAATAGTACTTCTGAAGCAATCCACAAGATGGGCATGAAGATGTCAAAAGAATGGAGCGAGCGGCTCTTGAAATCCCCGCTAGCTAGAGTGTCGATCGAAAAAACATCATCTGATTCCCTGCAATACTTAATAAAATCAATTGTTTCCTGGGCATAGTAGCATTCTTGTGCGTTGTAAGGTAAAGGCAGTGCAATACAATCATTTCCCCCAAAAACCTTTCCGGCTTCATCTATTGAGGAGCTGGCTAACACACGGCTCATCAAGTCATCGCATTCAGTGATTTCAACTTTATTCATTTAGTCTCCTTCTATACGCAAATCGCATAAAGCAAATTGCACATTTCTCAAAGTGTCTAAATCTCTCGTCTTTCAGACTGCGGCCACGTCAAGTTTGAGGCCAAAGGCTTTTACGACTTTTTGTACGGTATCAAACGACGGATTTCCCGTGGGCGAAAGAGCCTTATAAAGCCCATCGCGGGTGATGCCGGTTTCTTTGGAGAGCTGGGTCATTCCCTTTGCTCGTGCGATGTCGCCGAGGGCGGCAGCAATCACTGAGGTGTCGCCATCCTCAAGCGCAGCGTTAAGATAGGCCGCCACATCCTCTTCGGTTTCCAGGTACTCGGAGGCATCCCATTTCGTAGCCGTCTTCATAATTTTCCTCTATCTTTCGTATTCCGCATTGAGTCTCTTTGCTTTGTCGATATCCTTCTGCTGCGAGGACTTGTCCCCGCCGATAAGCAGCAGGACGATCTCGCTTCCGCGCTGGGAATAGTACACGCGGTAGCCGGGACCGTAGTCGATGCGCAGCTCGTAGACTCCATTGCCGACGGGCTTCACGTCGCCGAAGTTACCGGTAAGCGAGATCCTGCGAATTCGCACGTTGATGCGCGCTTTAGCATCGGTGTCTCGAAGCCGTTTCATCCATTTGGTAAATTCGTCTGTTTGCAGAATCTCTAACATGTTCACAGTGTATACTCTGATATACATTTGGTCAATAGTGTTTCAGTTTTGCGGAAAAACACCAGGTCAGACCCACGTGGACAATTTGTCCACGTAACTCGTCTTTCAGTTTGTTTCTGCGATTATGGACAGCTTCAAAAACAAGCACTGTTTGGAGTGCGAGGTTCGTAACTCCTTTGCGAGGCACTCCTCCAGGGATCAAACGCCGTTACGTTCCCTGAACTCAATTTGAACTCACTTTGAACTCAGGGTTTCACGTTTTGGCTGGTCAGGGATTTACTCCCAAGGGCTGTTTTTATTCCTGAACTATTCCCGTCACGTAAATTTCCGACGGTTCGAGACGACACGCTCGAAATCCTGAACTCAAAACATGCCCAGATATAATAAAATCCCAATTCAGAGAACTAGGATTTACTTCTTAGATCTATTCCAGGGTTTAAGCCCTTTTCGACTTCTTTGAAGTGAGTTCAAAACGATACTGAAATCAGAGCACAAGGGTTGGACGATGAAGCGTGAGGCGGAAACAACAGTGCCCATAATGCAAAAAAGTCCGCTTGATGCGGTTGAGTGGGAGTAGCCGACTATTCCTAGTGAATAATCGCAACTGGTGTGCAAGTTCAGTGGCGTCCCAAATGGGGCTCCACTTCTTGTTTTGATTACTCGACCCCCCAGCTGAAGGCGTTGACGCGGTGCCTCAGGAGGGCCCTGTCGGCGCTCGCGACCAGCATGTCGATGATGTCGAAGCGGACCTGGATTTCGCCGTCGGGCGAGCTGACTGCGAGCCAGGAAGCCGCCGCGATCTCAAGGTCGCCGCGCTTGACCTTGCCCCCTTCGAAGCCACCCTCGACATACTCGGTTGCGGTGACGTCGATGAAGACCAGGATGTCCTCGTCGCTGGCGGTCAGGTCGATCTGGGTTCCCTCGGGGGAAGTCCAAACCGGTCTCGAGAAGCTCGTATCCCTTGCGCTCGACGAAGCGGGTGGCTGCCTTGACTGCCTTCTCCTGAAGTTCGAAATTGCTCATGATGACCTCCGTTTGTTCATGGCCGGCCCCTTTGGCCTGCCTTGTGATCCGGAAGCCGCTCAGGTTCTGGCCGAGGGCAAGGAGTGAAGCGAAAACCCAGCAGGGCCCGAGTTTTGCGCAGCAAAAGTTTTTCGTGCCTTGCCTGAAGAGCCTGGTTCTGAACGAGCGTGGCGGAGCCAAGGAAGGCGAAGAGGGACGTCCCAGCGTGGGGGTCTGTGCAATGAATTCAGGATGGCTGGATGGCTTGCCTGCTATGAGCGTGAATTCGAGCCGAAGGCGGTTGGACTGAACGAGGCAACCAGAGCGATTGCCTGCATGACGAAGACTTGGTTTCATCGGCCACCGAAAAAGAAAGTGGCAATTCGGGGGTTGGCAAGGTTGCGCTGAGGGCTTGCGGCAGCATGCCGACTTGGCAACAAAACCAAAGGCGTTCCCAGCTTCTTCACCGACTTGCACGTGAGCACAAGGGTACGTGGCGCCTTTCGCCTTCATTGCGGGGGCTATATCGACCAGGCTGGTCCTGTAGGAGCCGATGGCCAAGGTCCAGCTGTGGCTCTTCCGCGCAAAGGGTCGTTTCCCATGGTTCGCTCTCAAGCCCACCGCCCCGCTAATCCGACGCGGTAGGTGAGCTTGTTACTCAGCAGCAGGTGCACCAGCATTCAACGATACGTTAGAAAGATGCCGTGCGAAAACAGCGCTTGCAAGCGCAGCATAATGATAGCGTTCCGCTGCACGCCCGAGGAACATAAGCCCATATGCGAGATGGCCGCCTGGAGCGGCATAAACAGACAGAATTTCATTATCGCCAAGCTCATCGAAAGCCAAGTTGAGGTTAGGCCCCATGAGCGTGCAGAAAGCGCTGAAAGGCTCGATGATGGCGAGTTGGTCAAGGAAGTGCGACTGGCAGCCTCCTACGGTGAACTCCTCGACGGCCCTTGTGTATTGTCGATGATTTAGATCGCTTCGGCCTTCCATCGTTTTCAAAAACCGCTTCGTCGCTCTTGCTATTCGAGTTGCTAATCGAATAGCAAGAGCTGGCGTGTGGATCTTGTCAGTGCCACATAGAGATTTTCTTTCGAGTAGGCCTTCTGATCTGACGCCTTGACAACAGCGACGCTGTCAAACTCGAGGCCTTTAATCAGAAGCACACGTGAAATCTTGAATGCGATTGGGCTTGACGCTCGAAATCGGTCGCCTGCCTTGATACGTTCAAAAATGGTCGTTGGATTTTCCCCTGTGGCCAAGTGCGTCCTAATGGCGAACATAACGTCATTCCAGGCCTCTCGTCTGACAAGATGGGACCCGCAACACATGCGGATGGAATCGCAGGCTTCCTTGAACCTCCCTCCATTGAAATCATGAGATGCAAACTGCAGTTTCTTAAGCATAGGAGCATGGTCCTTGCGCGCTTTCGCGGACACGTATCGGTCGAGCGGTCTGCCTTCTTGTAACGCGGAGAGAACTGGCTTATCAAGAACTTTCGAAAGAGATGAGTGGCAATGAAGAGTGAATTCGGAAAACCATTTAGCCTTCGCCCCTGAATTGCCCTGAAGGGGGAAAGACGATAACTGCTCTCTTGCGAACCTCCCTTCCACTTCCTCAACAAGCTCAAACGAACCAGCCAAGCGCTTCGACAGGTTTTCGGAATAAGCCAACGGAAGGTTAGGGCACAGCACCGCAGCGCTTTCACATTTACTCCGCATTGTGTATGCGTTTTGGATTAGCTCCGATTGGGATTGGCTCGATGTGATATGTCTCACGTTGGGGATACTAAGTGTTTCGAAGTCCAAGCCCCTGCCGGCCATCAATTCTGGTCTTACGTATTCCAACAGCCATCTCCCTAAGTCGGGATTGGTCGTTTCCCAACGATGGGGCTTAGGGTCAACGATTCCAAGCGGGGCAAAAGAGGACTCAACGTCCAGCTGCCAATCAGGAAATTGCTGGTGTCGGAAATTGAAGATGCGCTGCAGTCTGTCACCGAAAACGGTAACTGATCCGATTGCATCGCGGAGGGCAATCGCAAGGCGATGCTGTGACATATCGCAGTCCTGATATTCATCTATGAGGATTAAGGAATAGCTGGCCGATAAGACGGATGCAAACGCATCACACGAGCATAGCTTTGCAGCTCCCATGACGCATCGGCTGTAATAATCAGGGGCGGTGCGCTCGATTTGGATACTGATTCCTGACAGCAGCGGATAAGCACGTGAGACCTTTTCTGCCCAAGAACATATGGTTGCTACGGAGCATGTCGATTGATTAACTCCAAAACGACGAAGGCGGTTCTTGATGACGGTAACTCCTGCATTGGTATGGGTTAGGATCAGCGTTCTCTTCCCGAGATCGCCGGCAAGGCTCGCCACTGCGGCAATCAGCTGGGTCTTCCCCGTTCCGGCTGGCAGTTCGATGGAGCAGGGAGTTCCTAAGAGAATGTCGGATGCTAGCCCTTTGGTTGCGTTGTCCAAAACATCCATTATTTCTCCGCTGGAAACGTATTTAGCAACTCAAAATAGGTCTTATACAAAGTAGAGTGAACGAACCGTTCGCTTTCTAAAGCTGAGGACATCAGCCATTCGCCGAGCGCAATACTGGCAGGAGCACTCTTGAACCAGCCTTTTCGGTTTCCGGTTCTTCTTGAGGACGAAGCGGCTAGAATTCTTCTTACGTCTTCTTCCGCTTGATCCTCCCATAGCTTTTCGGGCGATGAGGGATCGAAGGCGCCAAGTTCATTGCGGGCAAAATCGTCATTAATGCGTTCACGAGGAACTATCTCCTCATCGATTAAAAAGGCAAGCAGCTTGGATATCAGATCCTTATCCAACGCTTCGAATAACGCGTTTTCGGTTGACCAGCCGTCGGGCCATGAAAAAACCTGCACGCCAGATTGCTCGGCGCCTTCGAGTTTGGCGTTCGTTGTGGAATCGTCTGAGTCCACAAGGAGAGCAACTCTGTATCCAAGGCCAGCGAACCCCTGCGCATTTGAAACTGCTCTGGACCCTCCACCTCCTTGGCATAGGCATGTTCCAAGGGCAGCTAACGTAGGCTTACCTTGAGAGCGGGCCCTATCATCGCGATGGGTCGCAAATGCTCGATAGAGCCCTTCTTCGGTCTGCCCCTCCACAACGACGATCGAACGGGCCAAAAATGGAGATGGGCTCGATCTGTGGAGCCCTTCCAATTCCTTCGGCACAAAAACGCAACTGGAATCTCCGCCTCGATTTGACAATATTGCGATTTCTGAAGCAGCGCAGCTTTCTACCGCATTGCTCGAGTGCGTGGTAAGGAAAACCTGTGAAATAGCCGCGTCTGCTTTCAGGGTTTCGATTAGACCGATAACGCGGTGCGGTTCTAGTCCGCTCTCCACCTCGTCGACTAAAAGCGTTGAGCTATCGATGGCGCCAAGCTTCTGTATTGCAAGACTCGTGAGCCGGCGAGTACCTAGTCCATAACGGTGGACGGGGACGCTTCCCGAATAAAGGGCGAGCGAACCATAGCCGTCGCCTCTTGACGTATCGAGCCCTGGAACCATATTGGAATAACTCGCAGCGCCAAAAGCTTGCGCACCGGCCCTGATGTTGTCCAGTACACAGGCAAAATCATCTGGCATAGAAATGCTGCCCAATGCTTCTCGAGCGGCCTGGGTGGCGTCCTTCATAGCCGCTTCTGCTCCATCAGTGCCCCGTGACACCTTGCCTAGCGCCGAATTACGCGACCAGCGAAGGTGGGCGTCAACTCGTTCGTCAAGTTTAGATACGCCAAGTTTTCTTCTTGCGGAAGATTTAAATGCCGCAAGAGTTCCATCGGAACGAATAATCGACCACGTTGGCTCGAAATCAATATTGATTGAAAGCTCGACAACGAGACAATGCTCACACCCGTCAAACGGTTCGGGAACAACCTTCCCGTCTTCAGAGACACCCTGCAAGTAGAGCCCACAAGAGTCAATGGTCATTAGATCGTCTGGAAGGTCAGTCAGGAGCGCGGTGATAACGATCGGCTTAGATTCGTCATTGTAATCGCTGAACGAAATGGGAAGGTTCCATCTGTCTCCAAGAAGCCAATCGAGTGCGTCTAGTACAGTCGTCTTTCCTGAATCGCCCGCACCTATAATGCATATAAGCTTCTTATCGGCCGGGATCGACCAGTTGAGTTTTTTAATTCCCCGATAATTGTCGATTCTTAGGTTGCGGATAATCAAATCAATCCCCTTCGATAGATTTGGCGTTGACCGTTTGACTCCAATCGCGTACCGCGTGCTCGAGCGGGCCGTTTCCCCTCGATATGGCAACATCCCAATGCTCGCAGTTAAGCAGAAGGAGTCGGTTCATGAACTCGGTGCCCGCAAAATCGAGTCTCGCAAACGGCGGAAATAGAGGGACATCCGAAAAGACCGCAGCATACTCACTGCTCAACGGCATATACGCGAGATAGAAATCATATGAGTCGTTCTCGGGTCCGATGATGAACATGGGCATCGACGCCGTGACGAACCCTGAGCCGACAGATGCCTTAAGGATGGAAAAGCGTTTCGCGAGAAAAGCTTCGCGAATGCGGTTGACTGGCACATTGCTATCGTTTGAGAAGAACATGGTTGCAGCGGCAGAAAGCTCGACCACCGCTTGGGAATCCCCGCGCCAACCCGACCAATCGAGCAAGTTGATTTCATGGGGTGCCAGATGAACGTTTCTGAGCAGCTCTTCGGCAGCTTCGCGTGACCATTTCTTGTCGGCACACATGCTGATGGGATGGCGGACGATGATGTTTGCTGCCAACTCACAAACGGCGGCTTTCCCATCAGAATACCCTTCGCCTTCACGCTGCCCTTCTTTCTGGCGTTCCAAAAAGTGATCGTAAAGCAGCGCGATGCGGTTCTCGAACTCGGATAGCTTAACCTCGATGAGGTTCTGCGCATAGAATCTGTCTGTCGCATCGCCTGTCGTATTAGCATGCTCTACTTCATAAAGATCGCGCATGCAGCAAAGGTTCTCGCAATTCGTGCGGAAGAAGGAGCTCTTCTGCCTGCTGTAGGCATGCAGCTGCCCGGAGGAGTTCGCAAAATGGCACAGGTAGAACTGCGGCACCCAATGCTGCTTTCGCGTCATCTTTCCGGGCAGCTTCGACATCCTAGGCCTTCACCGCCTCGTACTGGTACGTTGTGCGCACGTTGTAGTGGAAGTCGTTTCCAAGATGCAACGCCTCGAAGTGCTTCTTGGCGCAGCCGATCTTGATTTTTTCCGCGTCGCGCAGGGCAGGCACGCCGTTCTTGCCGCCCTTGGTCTCGGTCACGAAGTAGACGCGGCGCTCGCCGTCGGCCTCCTCGACGTACGCCCAGTCGGGGTTGTAGCTGCCGAGCGGCGTGTCGATCTTGAACGCCGAGGGCAGTTTCGCGAACACGAGCACCTCCTCCTGCTTGTCGAGAGCCTCGGCAAAGGAGCGCTCGACCCCCGCCGAGTCGTAGACCACGTAGTTGTACAGGCTCTTGCTTGCCATATCCGGCTTCCATGCGTTCTGCCCAAGGTAGGCCGTGTAGTCGTCGAGCTCGAGGTCGCGCTTGGTGTACCACTCGTCCTCGGGAAGGCGCACGTATTTGATGCCCTGGGCAATGAGGTCGTTCTTCACGCGGTTGATCTTGTCGCCGACCTGCGCGAGGAAGGTCGTGGGGTCGATCTCAAACTCGTCGAAGCGGCTGCAGCCCTCGAGGATCGCCTTGATGGTGCCGCGGGTGAGCCCGACGGCGTCCTGAAGCTCTGCGATCGGGTCGGGAAGGTCGTATTTCACCTTTCCCGAAACGGACACCACGGAGGTGCCCGTGCCCTCGGCGCTCACGCCCGCGTCGTCGATGCCCAGCGAGGCGCGCTCGCTCGTCACCTGGGGCGGGCGCACGGCGAGCATGCCGTCGATAGCTTCGATGGCATGCTCGATGAGCTTTCCGGAGTCGACCTCGACCTGGAAGCGCGTGCGCCGGCGGATGCGGTCCCACAGGGCCTGGAACGCAGGGTCGAGCGTGACGTCCTTCTGCAGCTCGACCGAGACCTCCTTGGCCTTGTCGTGGATCTGGACCCTCTGGGACTTGTGGATGATGATCGCCTCGACCTGCTCCTTGGCAGGCTCGAGCACGGCGGGAAGCTCCACCTTGCCCTCCTCGGCGGCCGCCTTCAGCTCAGGCGTCACCGCGCCCTTGTCGTCGACCATGCCGGTCGCGACGAGGTGGTCGTAGACCTGCTTGGACTTCTCGTAGCCCAGGCGCACCTCGACGCCCTCGGGGCTCTTGACCGTGACCTTCGTGAAGCTCTCCGGTGTGATGACGCCGAACTTGAAGTCATCCGCCTCGAGCTCCTTTTGCAGGCCGTTGGCGAATTCGTCGTAGCTCTCGTTCGCGATGACGGTGAGCACGTTCGCCTCGGGGTCGTACAGGCGCTCGCCGTTCTGGTTCACGCACAGGCGCAGACCGCGGCCGATCTTCTGGCGCTTGGTCAGGTTGTCCTTTGTCTCGACGAGCGTGCAGATCTGGAACACGTTGGGGTTGTCCCAGCCCTCCTTGAGCGCGGAGTGGCTGAAAACGAACGAGACGTCGTTGTCCTGGGTCCACAGGGTCCAGTTGTCGCGCAGGCGCTTTGGGCACAGCACGAGGATGCGATCGTTGCGCTCCTGGTAGTACTTCATAACGGCGAGCGCCTCGTAGATCTTGCCCAGGCCCACCGGGTCGGCGATGATGCAGCCCTTGTACTTCTCCAGCTTTCGGATGGCGCCCACGACGGCGTCCTTCTGGAAGTCGTAGAGCTTGTTCCAGACCACGGACTCCTCGAACTTAAAGCCGGGGCGGATGCCGTTGTCCTCGTCGTCCTCCATGAAGTCGCGGAACAGATGGTACAGGGTCAGGAAATAGATGAACTCGGGCGGGTTCTCGCGGTAGAGCATCTCGACCTGGGCGGCCACCTGCGCGGTGACCCCCTCGACCATGGCGGGGTTGTCCCAGACCGACTCGAACATCATCTTGAGGCCGATGGCCTCCGTTGCATTCTCGAAGTGGCTCACGCAGGTAACGGTTCCCGGGCGGCGCTCGTAGCCGAGGCCCTCCTGGGTGAAGTTCACGGCGGCGCCCATGAAGGCGTGGTCGTCACCTGAGGGGTTCTCCACCACGTAGGTGCCGCCCGGCTGAATGGCGCCGGACGTTTTGGCGGACTTGAAGACGCTCCTCTCGCGGATCCACTCGGCGCATTCTCGGGCGAGCGCGCGCTGGTTTAGGTTGTTGCGCAGTGTGAGCTCGAGCCCCGAGCCGCCGACGCCGACCTCGCGCGCGCGGCGGGCTACTTCGAACTCGCGCGGCTCCTTCGAGTCGGCCATACGCTTGATAAAGGTGGGTTCGCTGAACAGGAAGCGCACCTCGTCGACCTTGGAGAGCTCCTCCTTGAGCTCCCCGTAGGCGAACACGGTGAAATAAGAGCTGATTGTCGACAGCTTCGCGCCGTCGTCGATGGATTCGCCGAGGGCGTCTCCCAGGCGCTCCGCGCCTACGTTGTTTAGCGACTTCACGCCTCTATGCCCCCTTCTTCGCGAGCTCTTCAATCATGCAGGTGCGCACGAAGGCGGAGAAGCTCATGCCCCGAAGGTTGGCTTCTTCTTTGGCGGCGTCGCGCAGGGTGTCGGGGATGCGCAGGGTCACGGAGACCTGGTCGCCGTTTACCAGGAAGCTCCTGATCTCGGTCTCGTCGGGGTTGCCCTTGATGAGCTCCTTGTAGCTGTCAGGCATCTGCGCTCCCATCGCTCGAAATGCAATACAAATGCGTTTGCAGCATTATAACGCGGCAGCACGCGGCGGCACTGGGAATGCGGGGACAGCTGGCATCCAGGCTCAATGTGAGCGTGGGCGGCGAGGGTAAGATCCCTACTCGACGAGATCAAGCCGCTCGTGCTCACGATGCCCGAGATGCTTACCGAAAGCGGACTGGTTTCGACCTGCACGTACGAAGAGGACATGTATAGCTATGGCTGCCTTTGCAACTACTACAACCAAACCGAACAACATGAGCTTTCTTGAGGAGGAGCGAAGGAACTTCTCGTGTCTCTGCTCTAACTTGCTAGGGGAGGGTTTTGCAGAGTTTCCTCTACCCCACCCTCCCCTGAAATATAATGTCCATATGGCCATTAGTTACTGCTCGCAGTTTGCCGTGACCCACCGTGACCCACGAAAACGCCTCGGATGACCCGAAAAACCGTGACCCAAATTTGACCCCATGGATTCGCGGCAGATTTTGAGACTGGATGCAAATAGAACAAACTGGAGATATTTTCTAACTATTGAGTGGGAATAGTTGCGAGAATCAAAACCTTTTCTCACACAAAAAAGGGAGGGGGTGCGGACGATTTCTCGTACCGGCTACGCCTGTAGCCGAGACTCCTCCTGTGCTCATTCGGGCTCAGCCACCCCAGCGAGCGCTTTATCCGCCCCTCGCGGTAGTACTCCATGCAACCGTCCGGCTTGGCGACGAACTCCTCCAGGGAGACGTCGCACCAGTCCCTGTGGTAGAAGAACTCGTTCTTGAGCCGGCCGAAGAACCCCTCGCAGGCGGCGTTGTCCGGACTGCACCCCTTAGCCGATGTCGAGCGCACCAGGCCGTTCTCCTCGCACCTACGGACGAGACCTCCGTTCTGCGGCTCGGGCGGCGCGGCGCGCCCGTGAAGCTGTGGTGAAGCCTGCCGACAGCTCAGTTCCTGGCACACCCGCGACTGATGGCGGCGAAGTCCGCGACGCCCATGCCCCCCTGGCAAGCAGGAACAGACTCACTGTCTCACTATCACGCATGCTGACGCCCTCCCAGGCCGCCTGGGCGGTCCAACTTTCCGTCCGCATTCCCCGCGTTAGATTTTTTTGCACGCAAGAGACTCTCGTCACCAGAAGCCTCGATGCACTCGGCAACAAGCCCGAAAGCCAAAAGCCCCTCTGGCACCGCGCAGTACGTCCCCATCTATGGTATCCTCCCACCAAGGCACCAACCCAACCTGCCGTCTCTCGCCCAGCAACCTGAAAGGACCCCCATGTCCCCCACTCTGCTCGCCGAGCGCACCTACGAGACGCCGCTTGGCGCAATCCGTTACTGGGTCAGCCAGACCGCGGACCCCTCCCTGCCCTGGCTTGTCTTCCTGCCGGGGCTCACGGCGGACCATCGGCTCTTCGACAAGCAGGTTGAGCACTTCGCCGGCCGCGCGAACGTGCTTACATGGGACGCCCCGTCGCACGGGCTCTCGCGGCCCTTCGCGCTTGCCTGGACCATGGACGATTTGGCCCGCTACCTGCATGGGATACTCGCCCAGGAAGGCGCCGGCCGCCCCGTGCTCGTGGGGCAGTCCATGGGCGGCTACACTGCCCAGGCGTTCATGGACCTCTTCCCCGGCCAGGCCTGCGGCTTCGTCTCCGTCGACTCGTGCCCCCTGCAGCGCAGCTACTACACGGGCTGGGAGCTCGCCGCCCTTCGGCACGTCAAGCTCATGTTCCTCTCGTTCCCCTGGAAGAGCCTGGTAAGCTTGGGGGCCAACAACAACTCCACCACGGAGTACGGGCAAGCCCTCATGAGCGAGATGATGCGGGACTACACCAAGCGCGAGTACTGCGAGCTCGCCGCCCACGGCTACCGCATCCTGGCCGACGCCGTCGCCGCGGACCGCCCCTACCGCATCGACTGCCCGTTTCTGATCCTCTGCGGCCAGAAGGACCGCGCCGGCTCGGCCAAGCGCTACAACCGCGCATGGGAGAGGAACACGGGCAACCCGGTGCGCTGGATTCCAAACGCCGGGCACAACTCCAACTGCGACAATCCCGCAGCCGTGAACGCCGCCATCGACCAGCTCCTGGAAAGCCTCGCCTAGAAGGCAGAATCCGCACCGGTTCCCTACCCCTCCGCCCGTTTCTCGGCCGTACCGGCGACCATGGCGACCTGGGTTTGGTCGACCAGGTTGATGAGCTCCTGGCGCGAATGGACGCCCAGCTTCGCGTAAAGGTGCTTGATGTGGGTCTTCACCGTCTGGTAGGACAGCACGTACTTCTCGGCGACGAACTTACCGTCGCGCCCCTTGGCCAGAAGAACCAGTATTTCGGTCTCGCGCGGGGTGAGGCCGCACTGCTTGCCCAGGACGCGGCAGGCATCGTCGATACGGCTGCCGATTCCCTCGATCTCAGGCGAGGTAACCAGCCTCACCTCGTTCACGGCGTCGGTGAAGCTGAACCGCCGGAAGCTCGTCCAGAGTACAGCCACGAAACCGAAGAGCATGACGCTGGCGACGATGCTGGCGAGCTGAGGGTCGCTTGCGATCAGCCGGTTCGTCGCATGGCCGACGACGGCCCCACGTCGGTCCCAAGGCTGCTCGCCGCCCGCACGAACCCCACGACAGGCAGCAGCATGAAGAGGTTGCGCCGTCCGACGAAGGCAAGCAGAATCCATAGAAGCAGATGAAAGCAATCCCTTCCGGCGCCCAGCAAAGCATTGGCGAACCCGCCGGCGGAAACGAGCTCGTAAGGGGCGACGAGGTATCCGGCCACCACGAGCAGAACGGAGAGGGTGAACAGCAAGTCCTCGCTCTTGCGCGGACTGGCCGCCAGCAGCCCGACGAACACGACGGCCACGATGGCATCGCCCGCAAGGTTGACCACGGGAGCGTCGTTTTGCTGGTTGAAGGCGATGGCGTAACCGGAGGCCACGGCCATGAGGAACATACAGAGCATAAGGGGCGCGAAGGGGGCGAACCCCTTGAGGTCGCGCATGGCGATGCCCCCGCCCTGGCGGATGCAAGCAAGCGAAGGATCAGCGATACCCTGCACCAGCGCCAAGGGCACGAGCGTGCAAGCCACCAGAATCGCGCAGGCCACCGCAACGGAGCAGCCAGCGGGGATGAGGAGACCCGCGGCACCGGAGAGCACAGCGCCCCCGGCGGTGACCAGCAGCACGCCGCGACCCGTGGGAAGGGTGCTGAGAGCCACAGTGAACACACCGGTGACCCATGCCGAGCTGACAGAGCGGCACAAAAGCCCGGCGAGCAGAAGAGGCGGATTGCGCAAGGAGACGCCGGCAGCCATGCACAGAGCCCCCGCAACAACCGCCACGGCAACCGCCGCCGTGACCGCCCGCCCGTCGAGCAGCGAGGGACGCCGCAGGGCGACCACGGCCAAAAGGACGAACGCAAGAGCATTGGCACAGGTGGCGATTTCTCGCCCTACAGCGAAGAACGACGCCATGCTGGCGTAGATCGTCCCATTGATAACGCCGCCCGACGCCATGAGCAGCACCAGGGCGACCAAGCAGCGCAGGGCAACCAAGGCAGGCGCTACAGCAGGACCGGGACCGGCCGGCTCGACGCCGTCGGATGAAGTAGGTGTGGCCATGAGGCTCCTCTCTTCTCATAGGGCATTCTATCGCCATCTCCAACGCAAATCATTCGCGAAACCCCAGAATGCCCCACGGTGGGGTATGGGTTTTTCGGCTCAAATGCCCCTCGGTGGGGGGCGACGGGCGATCCGGCGCGCTGGCAGAATGCCTTCCGCAAGCCGAACCGTGGGCATCGCGGCTTGCAGCGGCCGCGCAGATGCGCTCGCACCTACGGAAACGATGCCCCGAACACCAGCGCCCGGAAACGGGCCGCAACGAGGAGGGAAACATGACGAACAGCACTTCCGGCATCTCGCGCCGCGGGTTTCTGACCGGGGCCGCCGCCGCAGGGGCCATCGCCACGCTGGGACTGGCCGGATGCGCCCCCAAGGCGCAGACCGACGCCGTGGCCGAGCCCGACGCCCCCGCAGCCGGCGCCGCAGCCGCTCCCGCAGCGGCGCCGGCCAACGACTGGCTGGGCACCGCGCCGGAGATCTCCGACGACCAGATCGTAAGCACCCGCGACTGCGAGGTGCTCATCGTGGGCGCAGGCATGTCCGGCATTATGGCCGCCGCCACCGCAGCCGACCTGGGCGTGGACTTCATCCTGGCTGAGAAGGGAACCGAGCCTGCGGCCAGCCACTTCGACGTGGGCGCGGTGAACTCCCGCTTCACCAGCGAGCTCACGGGCCAGACCATCGACAAGGGCCGTATCCTGAACGAGCTCAACCGCTACGCCTCCTTCAAGAACGACGCCTCCGTGGCCAAGACCTGGGTCGAGGAGAGCGGTCCCACGGTAGAGTGGCTCCAGGCGTTCTACGAGGATAAGCTGGGTGCCTGCGAGGTGACCGTCGCTGTGGAGAACGGCGGCGAGGGCGATGCGGGCGGTACCATCTACTACATGCCTCCCGAGTGCCACACGTTCCTGAACGGCGAAGGCCGCAACATCGCCCACGTGGAAGCCATGACCGAGATTCTGGGCCAGATGGGCCACGAGGTGGACTACGGCTACGACCTGGTCAAGCTTATCCGTCAGGACGGCGGGCGCGTGGAAGGCGCCATCTTCGACACCGCCGATGGCTACGTGCGCGTGAACGCCAGCAAGGGCGTGGTCCTGGCCACGGGCGGCTACCCGGCCAACGCCGACATGGTGCGTGCCCTGAACCCCATCGTTCCCGCCTGCGTGACCAGCACCAACTACAACCAGAACAACACCGGCATGGGCATCAAGGCCGCACTGTGGGCCGGCGCCGACATGGACAAGACCCCGGCCGCCATGATCTTCGACCGCGGTATCGTGGAGCCGGGCGTGGACGCGGGCTACACCAGCGACGGCCCCGACGCGATGTTCGCCACCGGCGGCCAGTTCAACCTGGGCAGCCAGCCGTTCTTGAAGGTGAGCCGCAACGGTGTGCGCATCGCCAACGAGAGCTGCAACTACGACGCCATCTGCCATGCGGCCAGCAACCATCCCGGCGGCGTGTGGGCGCTCATCATGGACGCCAACGCCCCCGAGGACGTGCAGCGCTTCAAGAGCCAGGGATGCTCGGCCGGCACCTGGAAGCGCACGCTGAAGGACAAGACCGTCGACGAGGCCTACACCGAGAAGTACATCGACACGGGGCTCATGATGAAGGCCGACACCCTTGAGGAGCTGGCCGACAAGCTGGGATTCGAAGGCGAAGCCAAGGAGCAGTTCCTGGCCACCATCGAGCGCTACAACGAGCTCTACGACGCCGGCGAGGACGTGGACATGGGCAAGGAGGCCTACCGCCTGTCCGCCATCCGCACTGCTCCCTTCTACGGCGCCTGGTTCGGCGGCGCGCTGCTGACCACCCTTGACGGCCTGCGCATCAACAAGGACACCCAGGTGCTCGACGCCGACGCCAACCCCATCGAGGGCCTGTGCGCCGTGGGAACCTGCTCGGGAAGCTACTACTCGGGCAACTACCCGGTGTACCTGGTGGGCAACTGCCTGGGCCGTCAGATCACCTTCGGCCGCCATGCGGTCCGCTTCCTGACCGGCGACATTCAGGCCTAACCCTCCCCATCCATCCTCTCACCCTCCCCGGAAAGGCCCGCTCCGTGCGGGCCTTTCCCGTCCCAAGGGCACCGCGCCGCGCGCCGCAGCCGCCGTGCGCAGCCGCTCCCCTAGACGTTTCGCCGTTTCGCGCCGCGCGCCGCCCAACAGCGGTAGAATCCGCCTTCGCGTCTTCCCGCAGGCCGCATCCGTGCAGGCCGCGCGCGAGGACGCCCCGTACAAGACGACCGGAGAGCCCACACCATGCAGCAGCGCGACAAGATCAAGCCGATCCTCTTCAGCATCATCAAGCATTCCAGCCCCCAGGAGCTCAAGGAGCAGATCCCGAAGGACATCGTGGCAGGCATCGTAGTTGCCGTAGTGGCGCTGCCGCTGTCCATCGCTTTGGGCATCGCGTCGGGCGTCTCCCCCGAGCAGGGCCTCTACACCGCCATCATCGCCGGCTTCCTCATCGCGTTTCTGGGCGGCAGCCGCGTGCAGATATCCGGTCCCACCGCCGCCTTCGCCACCATCGTAGCCGGCATCGTGGCCACCGACGGTATGGAGGGACTGGTAGCCGCCACCATCATCGCCGGCATCATCCTCATCCTGATGGGCCTGTTCAAGATGGGGGCCGTCATCCGCTACGTCCCCTACACCATCACCACCGGCTTCACCGCCGGCATCGCCGTCACGCTCACCATCGGGCAGCTGAAGGATTTGCTGGGCCTTACCTACCCCGCCGGCACTGCCACCGTGGAGACCACCGAGAAGCTGACCGCCCTGGCCGCCAACATCTCCACCGTGAACATGCAGGCCTGCCTCGTGGGCGTCATCTGCCTGGTCGTGCTGTTCCTCTTCCCCCGCCTAAGCAGCCGCATCCCCAGCTCGCTCGTGGCGCTGTTCGTCGGCATCGGCCTGGTTCACGGCCTTGGGCTGGACGTGTGCACCATCGGGGATTTGTACGTCATCAACGCCGGCCTTCCCGAATTCCAGCTGCCCCAGCTCGACATCGGGCTGTTCCGCAACCAGTTCGCCAACGGGGTCACCATAGCCATCCTGGCCGCCATCGAGTCGCTGCTGTCCTGCGTGGTGGCCGACTCCATGATCAGCTCCCACCACCGCGCCAACACCGAGCTGTGCGCCCAGGGCATCGGCAACATCGCCTCGGTCCTGTTCGGGGGCATCCCGGCCACCGGCGCCATCGCGCGCACCGCCGCCAACGTGAAGGCCGGCGGGCGCACGCCCATCTCGGGCATGGTGCACGCGCTGGTGCTGGCGCTGGTACTGGTGTTCCTCATGCCCTACGCCGCGCTCATCCCCATGCCCACCATCGCCGCCATCCTGCTCTACGTGGCCTACGGCATGTCCGGCTGGCGAAACTTCGTGCACCTGTGCCAGACCGCGTCGAAGGGCGCCGTGGCAACGCTGCTGCTCACCTTCGCGCTGACCATCGTCTTCGATTTGGTGGTGGCCATCGGCGTGGGAATGCTCATCACGGTGGTACTGTTCATGAAGATGGTGAGCGAGGAGACCGAGGTCAAGGGCTGGAAGTACTACTGCGACGAGAACTCCGAGGTGACGCATCTGCGAGAGCTTCCGAAGAGCGTGCGCGTCTACGAGATCAACGGGCCCATGTTCTTCGGCATGACCGAGCGCATCGCAGACATCTCGGTGAAGGAGTTCACGAAGTACCTGATCATCCGCATGCGCGGCGTGCCCTCCCTGGACGCCACGGGTATGAACGCGCTGGAGAACCTCTACGAGTACTGCAAGGCCCACGGCGTGAGCCTGATCTTCTCCCATGTAAACGAGCAGCCCCTGAAGACCATGAGACGCGCCGGGTTCGTGGAGCTCGTAGGCGAGGAGCACTTCTGCAGCTGCATCGACGAGGCCATCGCCCACGCCCGCTCGCTGCTCGGCGAGGAGCCCGCGAAGCGAGAAGCCGAGAAACCCGAGTCCTAGAAGGCGCGCGAAGGACGCCCTCCCCCCTGCGCTACCGGACGGAAGCGCGCGCAGCCGCATCTCCTGCGCCATCGAGCGCACCTTCCGCGCCGCCGACGGCAGCATCCTCCCCCGCTTCCGCCCTGTTTCGCTCCACGGCCAGCTGGGTTTGAGCCAGTACGAACGTGACAAGGGACAGGTCCGCCTGGTCGAGGTCGGCCTGGGAGCAGTCGATGGCCGCCACGCCCAGGATGCGGCCCCTTATGCCGAAGGGCAGGTACTTCTCGCGGCATCCCCGATACCCAAGCTCGCCGCAGCCGGTGGCGCAGTGCTGCTCGTAGCACTCCAACGCCGCCTGGCCCTGCTCGAGCGCCGGACGGCCCAGCGTGAGCGCCACAGGACATCCTAGCGTCGCCGTCAGATAGCCCTCGGCTGCCGCGATGGCCTCCTCGGCGCTGGCGCTGTCGATCAGCTCGGCCCCGAATCGGTTGAGCCTGCGCAGCGCCGCCGCGGTGCGCTCGGCCGCAGCCACCTGCCGGCGCATGCGGTGGGTGACGACCCCCATGATGAACGCCACCACCAGGAATATGGCCAGCGCCACCATGTCGTTTCGCCCGAGCACCTTCAACTGGTAGATCGGCGCCGTGAACAGGAAGTCGTAGGACAGCAGGTACCCCAACCCCAGAAGCGCCCCCCACAGCCCCGAATCGGACTCCAGGCTGGCGATAAGGATGCCCAGCACGAACACGGGAAACACCACAAGCGGGCTGATGTCCATGAGGGAGAACCCCCACACGGCCGCCATGCCGGCGCCGTAGAGCAGTGCGACGATGCCCAGGTTGCGCCCTATGCGCCTGAGCCTTGCCTGTCGGGAACCCTGCACAAGCATCCTACCTTCCATGACGAACCCCTCCTACCGCAAACGAGAGCAACGCAGAGGCGCCCACGAACATGGGGATGATCTCCAAACGCCCCAACAGCATGCCCAAGGCCCCTATGATCAGCGGCACCGGGCCCGACGCGGGGTTTAGAAAGCCCGTTCCCACGCCGGTGTTCCCCAGACAGGAGGCGAAGTCGAAGGCAGCCTCCTGAAGCGTGGCCCCGCACAGGATGAACAGGAACGTGCCCGCCGCGAACACGAGCAGGTAGAGCGCCACGAACGTCTGCGCCTCGGACACCTCGGCATCGGTGAGCACCGACCTCTTGCCGAAGCGGTTGATCTTGATGCTGGTGATGCGATTGCTGCCGTACTGGCGCCGAAGCGACTGGCTAAGTCCCAGGGAGGCCACCGCCACGCGGTAGACCTTGATGCCGCCCGACGTGGAGCGCGCCTCGGCACCGCAAAACATCAGCAGCATGAACACGAACAGAAGCGCCGGGCCCAGGTCGACGAAGGAGGGGATGGTCTGGAACCCCGTAGACGTGAGCACGGACACCACCTGGAACACCCCGTCGCGAAACGCCTGGCCCGCATCGGCGCTGACGCCCTGGACCAGGAAGAAGGCCGACACCACCACGGTGGCCATGGCTATGATGCCGAAGTACAGCGGGGTCTCTATGTGGGTGAGAAACGCTTTGAACTTGCGCTCCAACAGCAAAAACAGCAGAAGGAAGTTCATGCCGCCGGCTATCATGAGCACGATGGTTATGAACTCTATGAGCGGGCTCTGCCAGAAGGCGAGGCTTTCGGGGTGGGTGGCGAAGCCGGCCGTGGACACCGCGCACATGGAGATGTTGATCGCGTCGAAAGGAGTCATGCCGGCAGCGACGTAGGCCGCAGCGCCCGCGGCTATGATACCCGTGTAGATGAGCAGGATCAGCCGGGCGGTCTTCGCGGTGCTCGGCAGCAGATGGTCGGTGTGCCCCTCGGCGTTGTACACCCCAAGACCCCCCGTCTGCGTGACGACGCAGGTGAGGATGAGCACCAGCCCCACGCCGCCCAGATAGCAGGTGAGGCTGCGGTGAAACAGGAAGATGTCGGGGCACGAGCCCACGTCGACCACGCTCAAACCCGTGGTGGTAAGCCCGCTTGCCGCCTCGAAGAACGCCTGGTCGGGAGTGAGCAGGCCCCCCATCACGAAGGGAGCGCCGTAGACGACGGTAGCCAGCAGCCACACCAGGAAGGTGCACACGGCCGCCTGCCGCCTGGACAGGCGAAACCCGCGGGCCGCCTTCTCCGTGGCGAAACGCAGCAGGTAGCCCAAGGCCATGGCGCACAGGCCGGGGAAGATGAAGCACGGGGCAAAGGACACCTCGTCGGGACGAATCCACAGCACCGCCAGGGGCACGAAGGCCGCCATGCCGATGAACATGGTGGCGGTGCCGACGTAACGGGCCACCGGGGAGAATGAGCCCGATCCGCGGCCGGGAAAGACGTCGAGGATTCCCGGGGAGAGCAGCTCGGCCGCAGCGCGGGATGCGCCGGACATCACGCCCGTCCCTTCCTCAGCAGATGCCATGAGCCCCGCAGCGAGCCGGTCGATCCGGCGTCGGCAAGGCTCCGCTCGAGCGCAGCGCCCTCGCCCGCCCCGGGGGCGCTCTCGCGGGCTTCGGCCATGGCGTCGCGGATGGCCTGGGCAAGCGTGGCCGTGCCGCTGATGGCCGCAGTCACCCCCAGGCGCCGAAACGCCCTCACGTTCTCGGGGTTCGCCACGATGCACAGCTGGTAGCGGATGCCCAGGAAGCGCTTCGCCACCTGGCAGATGGCAAGGTTGTCGGCGTCGCAGGCCGTAAGGGCCACCACCACGTCGAACCCGGACACGCCGGCATCCTCCAGCACGACCCGCTTCGTGCCGTCGCCCCAGACCACGTCCTCGTCATGGCGGCTGGACAGGTACTCGCAGAAGGCCCGGTCGTTGTTCACCGCCACGATCTTGTCCGCCACATCGGCAAGCGCCCCCATCAGGTAGTCGGCCCGGGAGCGCCCTCCCACGATAACCACCTTCATCGCAGGCCCCCCGTCCCCCGCGCAAGCCTGGACAGGCGGAAGAACTCCTCCTCGCAGATGCGATGGGGGCACAGAGGCTCGATGCCCCGGTCCTCCAAGACCTCCACCAGGGACTCGTCGTCCACCACCGGCAGCACGTGGCGCACGCCGAACACCTCGCTTGCGAGCTCGGCTATCAGAAGGTTGGTGGCGTCATGGCCCGTGGCGGCCACCAGATGCGTCGCACGCTCAACCCCGCACTCCTGCAGAAGCAGCGCGCTGCTGCCGTCGCCGGTGACGGTTTCGCCATCGAAGTCATCGCCCAGCTGATCGAAGGCCTCCTCGCGCATATCCACCGCGATCACCTCGTTGCCGCCTGAGGACAGCGACCGGGCCACGGCGGACCCGAAGGCGCCGCACCCCACCACTATGACTCGGACGTTTCGTCCCATGACCTGCGTCTCCTTCAAACTTGTTCCACGTCAGGGAGAAGCCTAGTGGTTTCCTGCGGGTTGGGTTGAAAAGGATACGGGACTGTTGCCTATGGGTGACCTATCCGCAAAGCGTTACACGGCCCGCACACGACCGCGTCGACACGCCGTCCAAGGTCGCCACCGAAGCGTCCAGCCGCTCGGCGTCGGCGGCATGGTGCGTGGTGACAAGCAGGGCCCTGCCGCCCTGATGGGCCAGGATGAAGGCGCACGCCCGCTCGTTGGCCTGCTCGTCAAGCCCCGCGAAGGGCTCGTCCATCACCAGCGCGCAGCCGGGGCCGTACAGCGCGCGGGCGATCTGGACCAACCGGCGCGTGCCGCCCGAAAGCTCGCATGCCGGCCGATGGAGCGCACCGCCGGGAAGCAGGCAGGACAGCTCCTCCGCAAGCCGCTTTGGCGGCACCGATTCGCCGCAGACCAGCTGCACGTTCTCGAAAGAGGTCAGCGTTTCCACCAGCGTGTCGCGCTGGGCCACGATGCCCAACAGCGCCGGGGCGCTCACATTGCCACTCTGCGGCCTCCCCATGCCCGCAAGCAGCGAGACGAGCGTGGTCTTGCCCGCGCCGGTGGGCGCCATGAGGCACAGCCGCTCACCGGGGCCGACCGTCAGCCTAACATCGCTCAGCACCGGCGCATCCCCGTAGCCGAACGTCGCGCGGTCGACCTCCAGGGGCGCAGGGGGCTGCCCGCCCGCCGCAACGTGACGCCGTGCCAGGCGCACCGCCCACCGCGGGCTTGCGCCCGTAAGGCCAAGCAGCCAAAGCAGCGCCTTCTCGCTCGCCCACCCCAAGGCCATGACCACGACGGTCCACATGAGCAGCGACGGCATGTCCAGGGTAAGCTTCGAGGCGTACACCGCAGCCCCCACCGACCCCAGGGGCACGCAGAGCAGCTCCGCCGTGATGCCCGCCTTCCAGGAAAGCCCCACGGCGGTTTTGGCCGCGGCGCGGAAGAAGGGCAGCATAGCCGGCCACGTGCAGCTGAGAAACACGCGCAGCCGGCCCGCTCCCGCACGGCGAAACACCTGTTCGGCAAGGAGGGGGCGGGCAGCGCAGCCGTCCAGGGCAGCAACGTAGAAGGGAGGCAGCGCCACGAAGGCCACGATGGCCGCAAGGGCCCCGGCCGACCCCGACATCACCAGCACGACGACCACGACGCAGCCCACCGGGGCGCTCTTCATCACCTGCAAGGGCGGGGCCAGGAAGGTGCCCAGCAAGCGGAAGCGGGCGGAAGCCAGGCCAAGGACGGTCCCGGCCGCCGCGCTTGCGGCCATCGTGGACAGGATGCGGACGCTCGTCCGGCCCACGGCCCGCCAGAAATCGCCCGCAAGGGCGGTTTCGGCGAAAGCCCGCAGCACCTCGCCAGGGCCCGCCAGCAGCAGCGAGTTTCCCACGACCGCGGCCGCCGCAGCCCACAGCGCCACCCAGGCAAGGGCCGACAGGGCAAAAGCCGCCTTCGAGCCCTCGCCCGCCCTTTGATTGTCCTTGTGAGTTGCACGCCTCATCGCCCTGAATCGCCCGCCTCGGCCTGACGGCTACTGCGCGGCGTAGTAGAAGCTGGCGTCGGGAAGGACGCCGCCCACCGCTTCGGGACTCTGCCGGTAGAAGCTTTCCAGGTAGCCCGAAAGCGCCTGGCGCATGGGCTCGCCCACCAGACACACGACGTTGCAGCGCGGGATGGCCTTCTCGGCCAACGTCTCGCTGTCGATGATCCCCAGTTCGGCCACGGTGGCGGCGATGGAGGCGGGGTCGGCGTTGGCTGCCGCCGCCGACTCGCCGTGGCGGGCCAGGAACGTATCGATCGCGTCGCGGTGATCCTGTACGGCGGAGGTCTTCGCCACGGTCACGCCGGTGACCAAGTCCCCCCGCTCGCCGCCGGTAAGCTCGATCCACTGCTCGGTGAGGTCGAGCACTTCCCTCACGTCGGGATTCTGGACCGTGACGGCCGTCGCGTAGGGCTGCGGCAGGATGCCCACGGCGTCGTCGTGCTGGGCCACCTGCGCCGCCACCTCGGCCGGCTCGGCGCAGAACTGCACCGTCACGTCGCCGGCGCCCATGCCCGCCGCCTCCAGCAGGGCGAGGAGGGTGTACTCGGGCACGGTGCCCTTGCCCGTCATGTACACGGTGCGCCCGCGCAGGTCCCCCACTGAGGCCACGGAGCCGTCCAGCGACACGCCGTAGAGCACGCCCAGGGTGTTGACGTCGATGGCCTGCACCTGGCCTTCCGTGCGCTGGAACAGCAGGGCGGCCACGTTGGCGGGCACGAGCGCGATGTCCAGCTCGTCTTGGAGCAACAGCGCCGTCAGCTCGTCGGCGGCGGCAACCACGGTGAACTGCCCTTGGCCCTGCTGCATCATGGATGCCAGGCCCACGGAGGTGGGGCCTTTCATGGACCCGATGCGCAGCTCGTCGGCCTGCGCTGCGGCGTCGGCATCGCCCTCGGAGGCGCTGCCCGCCCCGTCCATCTCGACAGGCTGCTGCAAGCCGGCAGAACCCGTCGAACAGCCGCACAGCCCCAGCGCCGCCAGCAGCATCGCGGCCAGCAAGGCCCTCGTCAATCTCTTCATCGCGCTCTCTTCCTCACTCTTCGGATGCGCCCGCGCCTAGTCGGCGACGTGCACGGTGTGCAGCAGATGATGCGCCAGCTCCGAGCACGGCTCGCCGAAGTACTCGCTGTAGAGCGCCTGAACCTGGGGGTTCTCATGGGAGTAGCGAAGCGGCAGCTTGGTCTTGTCCAGCTTGCGCAGGGTCTGCCCGCGCTCCAATCCGCGCTCGCTTTCCGTGCCGTCGATGGGCTGTCCGCCGCCGCCCGCGCAGCCGCTCGGGCACGCCATGACCTCGACGAAGTCGTACTCCGCCTTGCCGGCGCGCACGGCGTCCAGCAGAGCCTCGGCGTTGGAGAGGCCGTGGGCCACGGCGCAGCGCACCGACGACTCCCCCATGATAAACGTCGCCTCCACCCAGCCGCCGTGGGGCGACGCGGCGAACTCGAAGCCGTCGGGGGGCGGTAGCTGGCCGGTGGCCACGAAGTAGGCGGTGCGCAGGGCCGCTTCCATGACGCCGCCGGTGGTGCCGAAGATCACGCCGGCGCCGGTGTAGGCTCCCAGGGGGTTGTCCAGCGGCTGCGGCTCCAGGGCCCCCACGTCGATACCCGACGAGCGCACCCAGCGGACGAGCTCGCGCGTGGTAAGCGAGCCGTCCATGTCCGGGATGCCGGGGTTCGACTCCATGGGCAGTCTCGTCTCGTGCTTCTTCGCCGTGCAGGGCATAATCGCCACGGAGTAGATCTTCGCCGGGTCCAGGTTCTGCTTCCGGGCGAACCAGGTCTTGATTACCGCGCCCAGCATCATCATGGGGCTCTTCGCCGACGACAGGTGCGCCAAGGCGTCGGGATGGCGGTCCTTGGCGCGGCGCACCCAGGCGGGGCAGCAGCTGGTGAACAAGGGCCAGGTGATGCCGTTCTCGTCGGGCTCGCCGGCCCCCAAGCCGTGCAGAAGCTCGGTGCCCTCCTCCATGATGGTCAGGTCGGCCGCGAAGGAGGTGTCGAACACGTAGTCAACCCCCAGCTGCTTCAGGGCGGCCACCATGACCTCCACGTCCAGCGCGCCGTCGTCGGCTCCCAGCCCCACGCCCCAGGAGGTGCGGGTGGCCGGGGCGATCTGCACCACGGTGGTGATATGCGGGTCGGCGATGGCTGCCTTCAGGGCCTCCACGTCGTCGCGCTCGGTGAGCGCCCCGGTGGGGCAATGGGTGATGCACTGGCCGCAGGCCACGCAGCCCGCCTCGCGCATGGACAGTCCGTCGGCCACGCCCACGTTGGAGAAGGCGCCGGTGCCGACGAAGCTCCACACGCCGATGTTCTCCAGCTTGTCGCAAGCCGCGATGCAGCGCCCGCACTTCACGCACTTGTTGGTGTCGCGCTGCACGATGGCATCGGCCGGCCATTTCGCCCGTCGCCCCCGCAGAAGCTGCTTGGCGAAGCGGGGCTGGCCCGTCTCCACCACGTTGCCCCACCCGTCACGCTCGGCCACGCCGTACTCCAGAAGCAGCCCCTGCAGCTTGCAGGTGCCGTTTCGGTAGCAGTAGGCGCAGTTGAGGTCGTGCTGGGAGAGCAGCAGGCGCAGCGCCGTGGCGCGCGCTTCGGCGATGGCCTCCGATTCGGTGACCACCTCCATGCCCTCGCGCACCGCGGTGTTGCAGGCGGCGGCCAGGCGATCCTCGCCCCTCACCTCCACCACGCACACGCGGCAGGCGCCGATGTCGTTGAGGTCGGCGAAGTAGCACAGGGTGGGGATGGCGATGCCGGCCTGGGCGGCCGCCTGCAGGATGGTACTCCCCTCGGCAACGGCCAGGGCCTTGCCGTCAACGGTCACGTTTACCATGCGGATACCTCCTCGGTGCGTGTTGCGGCGAAGCCGTAATGGTCGCAGCGCAAACAGCGGCTGGCCTCCTGGGCCGCCTCCTGGGCGGACATGCCGATCTTGGCAAGGTCGAAGGTGCAGGCCGCCTCGGCGAAGGCCACGTCCTTCAGGTTGACGCGACCGCACGCTCCGATGGCCGGGCGAGCCGGCGGGATGTCCACCTCGTCGAACACATCGTGGGCGAAGCCGAGCGCCTCGTCGATGTTGGCCGCCGCCACCTTGCCGGCGGCGATGGCCTTGATGACGGTCGCCGGCCCGCTCACCGCGTCTCCTCCCGCGTACAGCGGCACGGGGGCGTCGGCGACGGAGGCGTCCTCCCGCGCGATGATGCATCCGCGGTCGGTCTTGACTACGTGGGCGAAGGCGGAGCTGTCGATGGCCTGGCCGACGGCCACCACGATCACGTCGCAGGAAATGGTGCGCGTCGAAACGTCGGCCGCATAGGGAGCCGGCCGGCCGCCGCGGCCCACGGCCCCGATGACCTGGGGCTGCACTATAAGCCCGGCCACCTCGCGGGCGGCGTTCAGCTGTATGCCCACCGGCGCCGCCAGCTGGGTGATCTGGCAGCCTTCCGCCTGGGCCTCCTCTATCTCCTCGGCAAGGGCGGTCATGTC
This sequence comes from Eggerthellaceae bacterium, assembly GCA_910575165.1. Lineage (GTDB taxonomy): Bacteria > Actinomycetota > Coriobacteriia > Coriobacteriales > Eggerthellaceae > Xiamenia > Xiamenia aquisgranensis. Next base: position 45,498 of record CAJTDS010000014.1, on the reverse strand, counting down.
GGCTATACGGCGGCGGTAGACGCACTCCACCCACGACGCGCCCAGGCGCTTGGCCGTGCGGACGCAGTCCATGGCCACGTTGCCGCCGCCCACCACGCACACGCGCTTGCCGGCCAAATCCATGGGGCTTCCGCTGCCGGCGCCGCGCAGGAACTCCACGGCCGACACCACGCCGGGAGCGTCCTCGCCCTCAAGCCCCAGGCTCTTGTCGCTGTGGGCGCCGATGGCGATGTAGACCGCGTCGAAGCCGCCGGCCAACTCGTCGAAGGAAACGTCCTGCCCAACGGTGCAGCCGGTGTGCGCCGAAACCCCGGTGCTCAGGATGAAGTCAATGTCGGCGTCGAGCCGCTGCTGGGGAAGCCGGTAGTCGGGGATGCCGTAGCGCACCATGCCGCCCAGCTTCTCGCGCTGGTCGAAGACGGTGACCGCGTGGCCCATCAGCCGCAGGTAGTAGGCAGCAGTAAGGCCCGCAGGTCCTCCGCCCACCACGGCCACGGCCCTGCCCGTGGAGGGCAGGCACGCCGGCGCCGGGCCCCACTGCGCATGGTCGGCCGCGTAGCGCTTCAATCCGCAGATGTTCACGGCGTCGTCCTGGAACGACCGGCGGCAGGTAAGCTCGCAGGGATGCTCGCACACGTAGCCGCACACCGTGGGCAGCGGGTTGTCGTTGCGGATCACGCGCAGGGCGTCGTCGAGGCGCCCCGCCCGAATGCAGGCGATATAGCCGGGGACGTCCACATGGGCCGGGCAGGTCTGGGTGCAAGGAGCCGCGGGCTTGGCCTTGCAGGAGCAGCGGTCGTGCTCCACATGGCACGCGAAGTCGCCGGCGAAACCGTCGAGGGCGTCCAGCAGCGCCTTGCCGGCCGTGAACCCTATGGCGCAGTCGGAGGCCGCGTACATGGTGCGGGCAACCTGGTCAAGTGCCCGGATATCCTCGGGCGAGCCCTCCCCCCGCAGAATACCGTCCAGAAGCGACGAGGCGGTTGCGAGCCCCGCGCGGCACGGCGTGCACTTCCCGCACGAATCCGACAGGAACAGGCGCACGAGCGAGGCAGTGAAATCCACCGGGCACTGCTCGGGCGGCAGCGAGGTGAGCCGACGGGCCGCGAATTCGGCGATGGCATCCTGCCGAACCCGCGCCGCTTCCGGGGCCTCTACAACAAGGCGGGACATAGGACTTCCTCTCTGGGCGATTCAGGGAAACACGGCGCTACGGGCCCATGTCGGACGCGTCGGCGCCAAGGCAAAATCGTGTAAAGATTATCACGGCCGCGCCTGGGCCACGGCTCCCAATCGGCCAAAGGCGCCTCCGGACATCCGCAGTGCGGAGGTCGAGTGAGAAGGATCGCCCGCGTTACAGGATGCCGACCGAACCGGATGGCGCCTGCCCGATGGGGTATCATAGCCCGTAGAAGACCGAGGGCCTTGGGACCGACCGTGCCAGGAAAGCGCAGGAACCTATGAACAAGGTAGCATTGGCGGCCGTGAAGGCAATCACGAAGATGCGCGGAGACATAACGGAGGACTACCGAGCCCAACGCGTGGCCGAGGAGGTAAGCGGCCTGCTCACCATCGCGGACCCCCGATGCCGCATCGACGAGGCCGTCGCGACCGCCCGCGACGGCTACGCCATCCCCCTGAAGGTGTTCACGCCGCTCGACATAGGCTTCTCCCTTAAGTCGGGGCTGCACGTAAGCGAGGACCACAAAGGCACGATCCTGCTCTTCCACGGCGGAGGCTGGGCCAACGGCACCGTCGACTTCTACGCCGACACCTGCATGCGCATGGCCGTGAAGCTGCAGCGCCGCGTCGTGGCCGTGGACTACCGTCGCTCGCCGGAACACCGCTTCCCCACGGCCGTGGAGGACTGCTACGCTGCGGCGTGCCAGCTGTTCGCAAAGGAGATCCTGCCCGACGTCGAACCCGAGCGCATCGTGCTGTTCGGCGACTCGGCTGGCGGCAACCTCGCCGCGGTGGTGTCGCTGCTGGCCCGGGACCGCGGCGACTTCGCCTGCCGCACCCAGGTGCTGCTCTACCCGCTTACCTACGACGATCACAGCGAGACGTCGATCTTCGAGTCGCTGCGGGAAAACGGCGAGGATTACCTGCTGACCCGCAAGGACGTGGAGGGCTACATCGGCATGTACTTGGCCAAGCCGGCGGACTACGAGAGCCCCTACTTCGCACCGCTTCTGGCACCCGATCTCTCGGACCAGCCACGCACCCTGGTCGTCACCGCGGAGTACTGCCCGCTGCGCGACGAGGGGGAAGCCTACGCCGCCCGGTTGGAAATGGACGGCAACCAGGTGACATGCGTGCGCATGCTCGATGCAGTGCACGGCTACTTCCTCTACCCCACCGTGCTCGGCTTCGTCCGCGACACCTACAAGATCATCGAGGGCTTCCTGAACGACGAGTCCATTCCCGAGGACAAGGACGACGCATGGCTGACGCTGCTTGGTACAGACTAGACAACGTCGGGAAGTTCTACTCCTCCCAAGCAGGCCGCGCGCAGCAGACGGTGTTCCGCTTCTGTGCCGTCATGGTCGATCCCGTGGACCCCAACGCGCTGCAGAGGGCCCTCGACCTTGCCGTCGAGAACCATCCCGGCTTCAACGTGCGGCTGCGCAGCGGCATGTTCTGGCATTACCTGGAAACCGCGCAAAGCACCCCGGCGGTGCAGCCGGAATCGCCTTCCATCTGCGCAGGGCTTCATACGGGAAGCTCCAGCACGCTGTTTCGGGTAACCTTTCTCCAGGACCGCATCAACCTTGAGGTCTCGCACATGATCTCGGACGGCCGCGGCACCTTGGAGTTCTTCCGCGAACTCCTGGGCGCCTACGTCCGGGTGCGCTACGGCGCCGAGGATGCGAGCCCCTCTCCCGCCGTGTCCCGGGAACGGAGAAACGAGGACAGCTTCACCAGGCACTTCGAGCCGGAGAAAGCCGGCAAAAGCCCCAGCAGGAAAGTCTACCATCTGCGAGGATGGCGCGACGAGTCCGACCCTGCGTTCTTCGAGTACCATCTTTCAGCCGGCCAGGTCCACGGTATCGCCAAAGCCATGGGCGTGCGCGTGACGGCCCTGCTCATAGCCGCCGTCATCGTCGCCATCCGCTCGACCATGCCCGAATCCGAGCGCGCCCGCTCCATCCGCATGGACGTCCCCGTCGACCTGCGCGCCCTCTTCGGATCGCAAACCACCCGCAACTTCTTCGGCCTTGCCTTCGTGGACTACGCGCCCGGAAGCGACGACGAGCCGCTCGAGGAGATAGCCCGTCACGTGCAGGCCCAGATGACGAGCGAGACCCAGCCCGACGCACTGAAGCGCCGCATGAACCGAATGGTGAAGATCGAGAAGAACCCGCTCATCCGCATCGCGCCCCTGTTCGTCAAGGACGCCGCTCTCTCGTTCGCCGAGCGTATGGCCGCCCGCGAGGTGACCACCACGATGTCGAGCCTGGGACGCATCGAGCTGGGGGGTGCCACCGACCCTTACGTCCGCGAGGTGAACATCCTCACCTCCACCCGCGGCCTCAACTTCATCGTCTGCACCTTCGACGACGTCCTGAGCATCGGCATATCGAGCGTCTTCGCACGCCACGATGTGGTCGAGGCCCTCCTCGCGACCTTCGAGCAGATGGGGGTGGAGGGACGGCTGAGCATCGTGGGCGACGGAGAGGGCACCGCCGTGCGCCCGAAGAGGCTCGCCAGGCGCGCGCTTGCGGCAGCGGCCCTCGTCGCACTTGCGGCGGTTCTGGCCCTTTGCGTCGGATGCGGCGCCGATCCCCTGGTCACTGCCGTTTCCTGTGCAGCTGTGGTCCTGGGCTGTCTGTTCGCCCGCAACATCGTGGTGCACTCCCCCGACCTGCCCCGCACCTTCGAGCGATCCTACCTGGTGCTCGCGGCCGTGTCCCTCGCCTTCCTTGCCGCCACAGGCAGCCCCTTCGCCGCAACCTACGCGGTCCCGCTCCTGAACATGGTGGCGCTTTTGGTCAACGCGGCGATGGTCGTCCGGTTCCGCAGCGATTTCGTCAAGGCCCACGCCAAGTACCTTCTTTACGACCTGGCGCTCGGACTCGTTCCGCTTGCCACCCTGGCCACGGGACTGGTCGAGCAGCCAGCCTTCGCCGTCGCAAGCGTCCTCTGCACGCTCCTGCTGCTTCTGCTGATCTGCCTGCTCGCCCGCAAGCAGCTCGGCGGCGAGCTGCGAAAGCTCTTCAGCGCCTAGGCTGCCTCGCCTTCGATGCCCTCGCGAGGCGCGGCAGCGCTGCGTCCGTCCGTCTCGGCAACATCCCCAAGGTCCCGCAGGCTGGGCGTGCAAAGCGCCCACAGCGTGACGGCCAGCCAAGCGACTCCCAGGACCACCCCAGCAACTCCCCGGCCCATCCCCTCGACCACCGCGGATGTCGCGAACACGGCCAAGGGCGCAGCCACCAGCATGAGCGAGTTCTGGGTCCCGAGAGCCGCCCCGCGGTTCTGAGCGGGAATGCGGTCGAACACGAAGAAGCCCAACAGCGCCGAAGCCGGGCCGGCGGAAAGCCCGACCAGAACCGCAGCGCCCACGAGCAAGGGGAAGTCCGGAAGCAGACCCAGGGCGACGATGCCTGCGGCCATGCCTGCAAGCGAGAGCGCGAACCAGGTCCGGCGGCGCAGCCTGTGGGCCAGGGCCGAGTAGGCAAGCGAGCTGACCAGCATCCCGGCAGACACGGCCGACAGCACGAAGCCCAGCAGCTCGGGGGAGCCCAGGGCGGTGAAGTGCACCGGCAGGACGAGCCCCTGAAACGAGCCCATGACCATGACGATGCCGAACGTGAGCATCATGGAGGCGCGCAGCAGGGCATCCCCCTTGAACAGGATGCGCACGCCGTCGGAGAGGGAAGCAAGCGCGGCCCGGACCAGATTCGTCCGGCTGCAGCCTGCCTTCCCTTCCCGCCCCTCGGCTATCGCGGGCCCCACGTTGCCCACGGACCGCGGGATCGTAAGCGTGATGATGGCAGCAGCCAGGGACATCGCGGCCGTGAACCACAGAGCGTTCGGACCGCCGAAAGCACCCAGAAGCAGTGCTGCCAGCGCCGGCCCCACGATGACCGTGAGCGAATCGAGGGACTGGGTAAGCCCCATGAACCGCTGCAGGCTCCTGCCATCCCGCTCGCATACGGCGGGCAGAAGCGCGTCCCGAGCCGTCATGCCGGGGATGTCGCCCACAGCGCCCACCAAGCCGAGAACCACGAACCAGCCGAAGGACAGACCCCATACCATATCGACCACGGGAAGCATCGCCACACTCGCCGCTGACAGAACGTCGGAGACCACGGAGACGTCCCTGCGGTTGAAACGGTCTATCAGGGCCCCGCCCGCGAGCCCTATGAAGAATTGGGGCGCGGCGCAGATGAGTGCCAGGGTTCCCGCAGCCAGGGCATCGCCCGTTGTGGCGAGCAGAACCAGCGGCAGAATCACGCCGGCCACGGAGTTTCCCAACAGCGAGAACGCGCACGAGAGCAGATAGCGCGGGCAAACGGCGCGGGCGCGGTTCGAGACATTCGCATTCATAGGGCTTCCTTCCCTTCGATTTCGCGGGAAGTCAGTAAAAACTATGACGCAGCGTCGGGGTCAAGCACGCTGTGAACGAATCATGGAGCCGTCAAGAGCAGTGCGGCTATGGCCTCCTCGATGCGGCCCGTGACATCCCGCTGGGCGGCGTTGAGGCCCTCGTTCGCCGCCTCGTCGAGAAGCCTGTCGCGCTCGGTCTGCTCCCCGGACCAGTTGGCTGCGTCGAAGCGCTCCAGCAAGGGGCGCAGCACGGACAGGGCATCCTCCACGACGGCGTCCCGCTCCTTCTTCGAGGCATCGGGCGCCAGCGCCATGCAGCGGCGGTCGACCTCGGCAAGCCGGCTTGCCACCGACTCGTCCTCCAAGGCGTCGACGACGCGCTCCAGCTCGCTCATCTCGGAATCGGTGTAGAGGTGCCCTGCCAGCAGCAGAGCCATCCGCTCGTCCCCCGACGCCAGGGAAACGCTCTCGAACCGCTGCAGGCGCTGCAGCAGCCGGCCGAAGCGAACGGGAACGTCGGGCGACAGCCCCTCGCTCTTCAGCTGCGCCACGATCTTCCGCTGCCGCTCAAGGGCCTTTATCTGCAGCTCGAGCTCGCGATCGAGCTCGTCGAGGGCCGATTGGGCCGTGCGTCCCTGCAAAGCGCAACCCGCTTGCGACGACTCGTCATCGATATCCTCGAGCAGGCTTCCCACCTGCGACAGCGGAAAGCCCAGGGAGGCGAGGCGCTTTATCCTCAGAAGCCTGGCCAGATCTGCCGGCGAGTAATCCCGGTAACCGTTGGCAGAGCGCTCGGGCTCCGGCATCAGGCCAAGGCTGTGGTAATGACGAAACGTACGCACGGATACGCCGGCCAACTTCGCCATCTCCTTGCTGCGCATGGGCACCCCTTTCCCGAACTCGCAGGCTTTCGAAGCCAAAATGATACTATAGCTTCGGCCCTGAGCAGACGAGCCTCCAGCCTGGCTTGCGCTCCGTCGCGCCGCTTCGGGACAACGCCTTCCGCGGCGCCGTCTTCCCTACAGATTCGTGAAGGTTCGAAAACAGAGGTTGCATGACTGGTATCTAAGCGATACTATCTAGCGCCGAAAATAGTATCGAGTAGAAAGCAAGCCGCTATGGGCAAACAGGCCGATCCGTCCGAAACCGTCGATTACGAAGAGCTCGCCCGCGAGGTCATGGGGCTCGTGCCCCTGCTGCACCGCCATCCGGGCCCCGGCGGGCACCGACCGCCCCTGGCGCATCCCCCGCACGTCATCCCCCGCCCGGACGATGCGCAGGACGCATCCTCCTTTCCGCCCCCGCCCCATCCGAAGCTGCCCGGCGACCTCATGGACGCAACGCGCGGCACGCCCATCGTGCTCGGGCTGCTCGCGCGCCAAGGCGGGCAGTCAAGCCCGGGGGCGCTCGCTGCGTGCTCGGGCCTGAGCAAGGGGCGCATCTCGAACATCGTGACTGCGCTGGAGACGAAGGGCTACGTGGAGAAGCGAACCTCGGATAGCGATGCCCGGGGCGTGGTGGTCAGCCTCACCGAGAAGGGGCGCTCGGTAACGGACGCCCATGAGCAGGCCGTGCTTCGGCGCACCGCATGGATGCTCCAGCGGCTGGGCCCCGAAGACGCCCGGGACGGCGTGCGGGTACTCAAGCATCTCGCCGAGCTTGCCCAGGACCAGCACCTACCGCAGAAGGAGGGCCGATGAAGCTCCTGCGCTTCTTCAAGGGGCATGCCCTCGCCGTGCTTGCCTGCGCCGTGTTGCTGGCGGTGCAGGCCACGCTGGAGCTGTCCCTGCCCACCTACATGAGCGACATCGTCGACGTGGGCCTGCAGCAGGGAGGTATAGCGAGCCCCGTTCCGGAAACCATCCGCGAAGACGAACTCTCCAACCTGCAGATGTTCATGACCGTCGACGACGCGCAGGCGGTTGAGAGCGCCTACGGCCCTGCGAACGGCGACGGCATCCGTGCCTACACGGGCACCGAGGCCCAGGCGGCGTCGGATACCGGCGCCATCGCGCGCATCATGACGCTTCCCGAATGCGTGTCCCTTTCCCTGGAGGAGGGCGTCGACCCCTCCCGGCTCGGCGGGACCGACCTGGGAGGCGTGCTTTCCTCTGCGAACCCCCAGAAGGCAGCGGCGGCGCCCGAGGGCGCGAAGGAGCTCGCAGCCTTCCAGCAAGTCCTGGAGGCCAGCGATGGCAAGCTCACCTTGGACGGCGTGCGAGAGCTCTACGACGCCGGCATCGTCGGACGCGACGAGCTGGTGCGGGCGGCGGGCGCCCTGAGCGATGCCATGGGCGGCATGTCGGCCTCCATGCTCTCCCAGCGCGCCGTCGCCTTCGTCCAGAGGGAGTACGAGGCCCAGGGCATCGATCTTCAGGACGTGCAGTTCGCCTACCTGGGACGCATCGCGCTTATCATGTTCGGGCTGTGCCTGGGCACGCTCGTCACCACCGTGACCGTGGGCTTCGTGGCCTCCCGAACTGCCGCCTCCATCGCCCGCGACACCCGAAAGACGCTGTTCGGGCGCGTAATGGGCTTCTCCCCCGCCGAGATCGGGCAGTTCAGCCAGGCGTCGCTGATCACCCGCACCACCAACGACATCCAGCAGATACAGATGGTGGCCGTCATGCTGCTGCGCATGATTATGCTCGCCCCCATCATGGGCATCGTCGCCTTCATCCAGGTGACGGCTACCCGCTCGGGCATGGAGTGGATCGTCGGCGTGGGCCTTCTGGTCATCCTGGCGGTGCTGGGGGTGCTCTTCGGCGTCACCATGCCGAAGTTCAAGCGCATGCAGTCGCTGGTGGACCGCTTGAACCTGGTCTCCCGCGACATGCTCGAAGGCCTCATGCCCATCCGCGCCTTCGGCCGCGAGGATTCCGAGCTCGCCCGCTTCGACGACGCGTCGCGCACCCTCATGGGCACGCAGCTGTTCGTCAACCGCGCCATGGCCTTCATGATGCCCGTCATCATGCTCGTCATGAACGTCTTGGCCCTGCTCATCGTATGGGTAGGCTCCCACGGTGTCGACATGGGCACCCTGCAGGTGGGCACCATGATGGCCTTCATCACCTACGCCATGCAGATTGTCATGAGCTTCATGATACTGGGCATGGTGGCCGTGATGCTGCCCCGCGCGCAGGTGGCCGCCGAGCGCGTGGGCGCCGTCATCGACTGCTCGCAGTCCATCACCAGCCCGACCCATCCCGTGCGGCCCTCCGACGACGGGCCGCGGGGCGTGGTCGAGTTTCGCGACGTGACCTTCCGCTACCCGGACGCCGAACGGCCCGTCATCAGCCATGTGAGCTTCAAAACGGCCCCGGGCAAGACCTTTGGCATCATCGGCTCCACCGGCTCGGGAAAATCCACCCTGGTCAAGCTCATCCCGCGCCTGTACGACGCCACGGAGGGAACCGTGCTCATAGACGGCGTGGACGTGCGCTCCATGAACGTGGGCGACGTGCGGCGACGCATCGGCTACGTGCCCCAGCAGGGATTCCTGTTCTCGGGCACCATAGAGTCGAACATCAAGTTCGCCGACGAGTCCATGGACGACGCCCGGATGGAGCAGGCGGCCGCCACCGCCCAGGCCTCCGAGTTCGTGGACCGGCAGCCCCAGGGCTACCGGACGCCGGTCTCCCAGGCGGGCACCACGGTGTCGGGCGGCCAGCGCCAGCGGCTCTCCATCGCCCGCGCCCTTGCGGCCGAGCCGGAGTTCCTCGTGTTCGACGACGCGTTCTCCGCCCTCGACTACGCTACCGACGCCAAGCTGCGGGAAGCGCTCAGGGGCGCATCGGGCGACGCGGCGGTGGTGATGGTGGCCCAGCGCGTGGCCACCATCATGCACTCCGACGAGATCTTGGTGATGGAGAACGGGACGGTGGTCGGCCGGGGCACCCACCGAGAGCTGCTCGGCTCCTGCGCCACCTACCGCGAGATCGCACTCTCCCAGCTTTCCGCCACCGAACTGGGCATAGACGACGCGCAGGATGAAGCAGCCCCGGAAGGAGGTGATTGCCGATGAGCCGCACCGACAGCGTAGCAAACGTCGCCGGCGGGCAGTCGAGGCCCCGCGGCCCCATGGGAGGCCACAGTCCCATGGGCAGGCGCGGACCGGCGGGCAGACCCATCGAGAAGCCCAAGGACCTCAAAGGCTCCCTGGCCCGGCTGACAGGCTACCTCAAGCCCCATGCGGTCGGCCTGGCGGCAGCCATCGTGCTGGCCGTTGCCTCAGTGGCCTTCTCCGTGGTGGGCCCCGATATCCTGGGCAAGGTCATCACTAAGGTGTTCGAGGGCCTGGTGGCGAAGGTGAACGGCAGCGGCGGCATCGACTTCGACGGCATCGCCCGCATCATGCTCGTCCTTCTGGGACTGTACCTGGCAAGCGCGGGCGCCCAGCTGGCGCAAGGGTTCATCATGACCGGGATCACGCAGAGGATCTGCCTGCGGATGCGCGACCAGATCGCCCGGAAGATCTCCCGCGTGCCGCTCTCCTACTTCGACGACCACGCCAAAGGGGACGTGCTCTCGCGCATCACCAACGACGTGGACACCCTCTCCCAGTCCCTCAACCAAAGCGTCACCCAGCTCATCACCTCCGTTACCCAGATTATCGGCGTCACCGTGATGATGTTTTCCATCTCCTGGCAGCTTGCCCTGGTCACGCTGCTGACGGTGCCGGCATCGCTGCTGGTGGTGGGCGTGATCGTGCGCTTCTCGCAGAAGTGGTTCGTCCGCCAGCAGAAGCAGCTGGGCGTGGTCAACGGCATCGTGGAGGAGGACTTTTCCGGCCACGACGTCATCCAGCTCTTCGACAAGGCCGACGAAGCGGTGTCGCGCTTCCAGGAAGAGAACGAGCGCCTTTACGAGAGCGCTTGGAAAAGCCAGTTCCTCTCGGGCATGATGATGCCGCTCATGAAGCTGGTGTCCAACATGGGCTACGTGGGCGTGGTGGTGGTAGGCGCCATGCTGGCGGTGTCGGGCCGCGTGACCATCGGCGACATCTCGGCGTTCATGCAGTACGTGCAGAACTTCACACAGCCCATCACCCAGCTGGCCAACGTCTCGAACACGCTGCAGGCCATGGCCGCCGCCGCAGAGCGCGTCTTCGAGTTCCTGGAGGCGCCGGAGGAGGGCGAGCCTGCGCACCCCCGGCTGCCGGGCGCGCGCACGGGCCGGGTGAGCTTCAGCCACGTGCGCTTCGGCTACCAGCCCGACGCACCGGTCATCAAGGATTTCACCTGCGAGGTGGATCCGGGCTCCACCGTGGCCATCGTCGGGCCCACCGGCTCGGGCAAGACCACGCTCATGAAGCTGCTGCTTCGCTTCTACGACGTACAGCAGGGCAGCATCAGCGTGGAGGGGATCGACGTGCGCGACTGGGACCGCGCCGAGCTGCGGCGGAACTTCGCCATGGTGCTGCAGGATTCATGGCTGTTCGAGGGGACCATCCGCGAGAACATCCGCTACGGGCGCCTGGACGCCACCGACGGGGAGGTGGAGCAGGCCGCCCGCATCGCCCGCTGCGCCGAGTTCGTGGAGACGCTGCCCGGCGGCTACGATTTCCGCATCAACGAGGAAGCCACCAACGTAAGCCAGGGCCAGCGTCAGCTGCTGACCATAGCCCGCGCCGTGCTGGCCGACCGTCCCGTGCTCATCCTGGACGAGGCCACCTCCAACGTGGACACCCGCACCGAAGCGCTCATCCAGGACGCCATGGACACGCTCATGGCCCAGCGCACGAGCTTCGTCATCGCCCACAGGCTCTCGACCATCAGGAAGGCCGACGTCATCCTGGTGCTGCGCGACGGCGACATCGTGGAGAAGGGCACCCACGAGCAGCTGCTGGCCCAAGACGGCTTCTACGCGCAGTTGTACAACTCCCAGTTCGAAGGCTGCGAGTAACGCTTGCCCGACGAACACAACAGTTTCGGGCCGGATTGAACGGTTTTGGCACCATCAACTCGGCGAAAACGGCTGTTTCGGGCCGGATTGAACGGTTTTGGTACTGTTAGCCGCAGACAACAGTACCAAAACCGTGCGATTCGGACGCAAACTGATGCGCCACCTCGCCCCTCATTGCCCGAAGCGCAACGAGCGCCCACGTCAAGAAATCCTGCAAATCCTTCGGAGCCGCGCCCCTTGGGCGTTCGTTGACGGATAATGGAACGCCGACCGTTCGCCTCATGGCAGGCACCACGGCACGACATCGCGCACGACAGGAGAAGGGATTTCCCATGAACGACATCGACGAGCTGCTCTCCGACGGCATCAAGGCCACTCCCCCCTCCTTCGTCCGCAGCATCCTGAAGGCCGCCTCCGACCCGGAAGTCACCTCCTTCGCCGGAGGGCTTCCCAACCCCATCTCGTTCCCCCAGCAAAAGCTTCTGGAATCCATGGAGCGGGTCGTTGCCGAGCAGGGAGCCAAGGCCTTCCAGTACTCCGCCACCGCCGGCATCGACGAGCTGCGCCAGTGGGTGGCCGACCGCTACAACCACCGCTTCGGCACCGACTACGTAGCCGACGACGTGCTCATCACCACCGGATCGCAGCAGATCTTGGATTTGCTGGGCAAGGTGCTGCTGGACAAGGGCGACGGCGTCATCGTGGAGAAGCCCACCTATCTTGCGGCCATCCAGGCCTTCGCCTTGAACCAGCCGGTGTTCTACGAAGTGGAGCTCACCGACGAGGGGCTCGACATCGACGAGCTGAATGCCGCCCTCGACGCCGGGGCGAAGATGATCTACCTCATCCCCAACTTCCAGAACCCCACCGGCCTTACCTACACCGCCGAAGGGCGTCGCCAGGTGCGCGAGGCGCTGAGCGGGCGCAACATCGTGGTGGTGGAGGACGACCCCTACGGCGAGCTGCGCTTCGAGGGCGAGTCGCTTCCCTACATCGGCGGCACGAACCTGCCCCACGGCGTGGTCATGGGATCGTTCTCGAAGACGGTCACCCCGGGTTTCCGCATGGGCTACCTGCTCACCAAGGACCACGAGCTTCTGCGCAACGTCTCCATCGCCAAGGAGGCCGCCGACCTGCACACCAACGTGTTCTCCCAGTACGTGGTCTACGACTACCTCACCCACAACAGCCTGGACGAGCACCTGGTGAAGATCCGCGACCTGTACGGCGCCCAGGCCCGAACCATGGTGGAGGCCATGGCCGAGTACTTCCCCGCCGACGTCTCCTACACCGTTCCCGAAGGCGGCATGTTCCTGTGGGTGACGCTGCCCGAGTCCGTGGACACCATGGAGCTGTTCGACAAGGCGCTCGCGCGCAACGTGGCCTTCGTGCCGGGAGCGCCCTTCTACGCCGAGCCCGGCTCGCGCTCCACCATGCGCCTGAACTTCACCAACGCCGACGAGGACACCATCCGCGACGGCATCCGGCGCCTGGCCGAATGCATCCGCGAGGAGCTGGGGGCCTAGCCATGGCCATGGACTACACCGCCGACGACTTCGACGGCGACGCCCACGTATCGCCCGATGCGGCCCTTCGGCGCCTGCGCGAGGGCAACCGCATCTACGTGGAGGCCCTCGACCACGAGCGCGACCTGTCGCCTGAGCGCATCCAGGATCTGTTCGAGAACGGCCAGCGGCCCTTCGCCACGGTGATCGCCTGCTCGGACTCGCGCGTGGTGCCCGAGCACATTTTCATGACCGGCCTGGGCGAGCTCTTCGTCGTGCGGGTGGCGGGCAACGTGGTGGGGCCCGTTGAGGCCGCCAGCGCCATCTACGCCTGCAAGCACCTGCACACCTCGCTTTTGCTGGTGCTAGGGCATACGCACTGCGGCGCCATCAAGGCGGCCTTGGACGGCGAGGCGGGCGACGTCGCCTCGGTCACGGGCCGCATCGCGGAGGCCATCGGGGCTGCGAGCGACCCCTACGAGGCCAGCGTGCTGAACACGCGGGCAGCCATAGCCGAACTGCGGGCACACCCCGCCCTCGCCCAGCTTGAGGAAGTTGGCGCCCTGCGCATGGCCGGCGCCATCTACCATACCCACTGCGGCGTGGTGGACTTCCTCCAGATGCCCTAGCAGCCCAGCTCGTCGGCGAGCGATTTCAGGAACAACCCCACGTCGGTTATGATGCCGACGGTCTGGAAGCTGCCGCGGTCGGCCAGCTTCGTGACCACGGCCGGGTTGATGTCGACGCAGATGGTGGTGACCGAGGCCGGCAGCATGTTGCCCGTGGCGATGGAGTGCAGCATGGTGGACATCATCAGGCACGCCCCGGCCTTCTGGCACCACGGGCGCATTGCCTCCTGGGCGCGCACGGTGTCGGTGATGACGTCGGGCAGCGGGCCGTCGTCGCGGATGGAGCCCGCCAGCACGAAGGGGGTGCCCGTCTCCACGAGCGCGTGCATGAGCCCTTCGGTCAGCACGCCCTGCTCCACAGCGCCGGCGATGGAGCCGCAGGCGCGGATGCGGTTGATGGCCCGCAGGTGGTGCTCGTGCCCCGAGGGAACCGAAAGCCCCGTGGACAGGTCGATGCCCAGCGACGTGCCGAAGAGCGCTGACTCGATGTCGTGGGTGGCAACGGCGTTGCCCCCGAAGAGCACCGTCACGTAGCCGCCGCGAACAAGGCGGATGAGGTCGCCGGCGGCGCCGGTGTGCACGATGGCGGGCCCCACCACGGCAACCACGTCGCACCCCCGTTCGCGCACCTCGCGCAGAAGCGAGGCCACCTGGCGGATGATCTGGGACTTCGGCTTCTCGCTTGAGGCTGTGGAGTTCATGAACTCGAAGGCCTCCTTCTGGCGCGGGCGCTCCTGGAACGTCACGCGGATGCCGTCCTGGCCCACCACCACCGCATCCCCTGCGCGCACCTCGGCCACGGGCACGCCCGCAACCGATTCGCCGTCGGGGCTGACGACCAAGCCCAGGTCCATCTCCTCGTTGGGCACATCGCGCCACTGGCCGCCCAGGCGCACCTGGGTCGGCAGGTTGGTGGTGGCGTAGAAGCCCTCGGGGAACACGCCGTCGGCGGGGGCCGGCTGCGTCGTCGCGTCGCACGAGTGCACGGGAACCACGCCCAGGGCGTGCAGCATGCCCATCATGGAAGCCAAGTGCGCCTCGTCGCGCCCGAAGACGCGCATGACCATGGTGGAGGGGTTCTCGTTGCCGCGGCCTATGTCCAACGAGAGCACCTCGTACTCGCCGTCCAGCTCCACGATGCCGCCCATGATGCGTGACAGGATGTCCGAATCGATGAGGTGCCCATGGGCCCGTATGTCCTCGTAGACCTTGCGATTGTCCTGGTTGCCCATGGCTTGTCCCTCCCGTTCGCGACCTGCCGAAGCCTTCCCTGCGCTTCGCTCGGTGGAACTATAGCACACGGCCGCGCAGGCCGCTGGGGACGCGAGGCGCCCTCATACCGCATACAGGCACCCCGCCAGCAGGAAAAGCGTCGCCACCACCGTGGCGCAGATGCGCTTGACATGCTCGGGCAAACGCAGGTAGGCCATGTGCAGCACCGGGAACGCCACCCAGGCCATGAGCGAGGACACTGCGCCGAAGGCCAGAGAGTTCTGCAGGCAGATCTGCCCCATGAAGTTGAAGGGCATGGACGTGTAGTCCCACAGCGGGTACACCCCGCTCGGGTCCGGCTGGTTCTGCAGCAGGCCCAGCCCCAGCTCAAGCCCCGAGCACACGAGCGTGTTCAGCGCGAAGCTCAGCAGCAGGGCGAGCCCGAAGCCGCCCACGGTCCGCCGAATCTTGGCCAGGGCTGGGAACAGCACCAGCGCGCAAGCCACCATCCCCACCCCGTAGATGGGAAACGGGTTCAGCAAGTTGCGCCACACCGCCGAGGCTGGGTCGTAGGTCCCCAGCAGGATGCCCCACTTCACCAGCAGGCAAAACCCCACTTCCATCCAGTGCCCCACGATGCTGAACAGGCAGAAGTACATCAGAAGCGACCGACGGAAGTCCCTGGTGGCCATACCGCCCGCCGCCAGCACGGCCACGAGCCCTTCCTGAAGGCAGGACAGCCGCCAGGCGACGTAGGCACCCCGGCGAAGCGCTCGCTGCGCAAGCAGGTGCGCGGCCAAGGCAACGGGAACCGCCGCCGCGGTAAGGCCGGCGCCACCTTCCCGCGCGTCCTCCGAAGACATGCACAGCGCACGGCCGCCGGGGCAAGCGAGCGGCACCGCGGCGCACCGTAGCGCCGAAGCGCCGCCGTCCGTTCCCACCCGTTCCCGCATCATCTTCCTCCTGGCCCGAAGCACCAACCCGTCTCCCAACCGGCAGGTCAAGCGCTCGCCCAAGAGGGGCCGCCTTGGCTAAACCATCGGGAACTTCGTCATCATTATGGGCTTATCCGCTGTTCAGCCCTCTGTTTGTCATCGCACTTCCCCTTGAAGCCCCGAAGGCTTAACGAACCGCAAGCTTTTCTCCATGCACCTTAAGAACCTTAAGGTGCCCCGCGAAAGGTCAGCAGAAACGCCAGTCGCTAAGAGGCAGGGAGGTGCCAGGTCTGCACCATGCACCTCCCCTCGCACGCCCCTGGCATCCCCGCCCCCCGACACGCGCTCCCGGCACCCATCCTCCGCCTGCTCTATGCGCGACGCCGACGCACGTGGCGCGTTTCATCTCGTCATCGCTTCGTCAATGACTTCGTACCCCCTGTGGAACCCTGCAGCCGGCTGGCCTAGCATCTTTTCCGGGGTAGGCCGGACGATTCGGAGCCCCCTCGTGCAGGAAAGACGGAAAGGAAGCGCTATGTACTATTCCAGCGGAAACTACGAGGCTTTCGCGCGTCCGGTGAAGCCGGAGGGCGTGGAGGACAAGCACGCCTACATCATAGGGTCGGGCCTGGCGGGGCTCACCGCCGCCTGCTACCTGGTGCGCGACGGCCAGATGCCGGGCGAGCACATCCATATCCTGGAGCGCGACCCGCGGGCCGGCGGCGCCTGCGACGGCTGGGACTACGCCAACTTAGGCTACACCATGCGCGGCGGCCGCGAGATGGACAACCACTTCGAGGTGATGTGGGACCTCTTCCGCGACATCCCCTCCATCGAGGACGAGAGCCTAAGCGTGCTGGACTACTACTACCGGCTGAACAAGCAGGACCCCAACTACTCCCTGTGCCGCGCCACGGAAGGCCGCGGTCAGGACGCCCATACCGACGGCACCTTCGGGCTGTCGGACGCCGGCTGCAAGGAGATACTCACCCTGTTCTACACCCCCGAGGAGGAGCTGCAGGACAAGAAGATCACCGAGTACTTCTCCGACGAGGTGCTGATGAGCAACTTCTGGCTGTACTGGCGCACCATGTTCGCCTTCGAGAACTGGCACAGCGCCCTTGAGATGAAGCGCTACATCAACCGCTTCGTGCACCACATCGGCGGCCTGCCCGACTTCTCGGCCCTGCGCTTCACCCGCTACAACCAGTACGAGTCCATGATATTGCCCATGCAGCGCTACCTGGAAGCGCACGGGGTCGACTTCCAGTTCGACACCCACGTGACCGACGTCTTCTTCTCGTGCAGCGAAGCGGCCGACAACGACCGCAAGCTTGCCACCCAGATCGTGTTCCGCCGCGAGGACGGCCAGGCATCCCGCGACCGGGCCACCGGCGTGCCCGCCGCAGCCGACGCGCCCTCACAAGCGAGCGCGCCCAGCCAGACCATAGACCTCACCGAGAACGACCTGGTGTTCATCACGCCGGGCAGCTGCGTTGCCCACTCCACGTTCGGCGACCAGGACACGCCTGCCGCCTTCGCACCCGAGCTCACCGACGGCGACGGTTGGGACCTGTGGAAGCGCATCGCCGCGCAAAGCCCCGCCTTCGGCCACCCCGAGAAGTTCTGCAGCACCCCCGAGCTGAGCAACTGGGAAAGCGCTACCATCACCACCCTGGACGACAAGATCTTGCCCTACATCGAGCGCATCTGCCACCGCGACCCGCTCTCGGGCAAGGTGGTCACCGGCGGCATCGTGTCGGTGAAGGACTCCAGCTGGCTTCTGTCCTGGACCATCAACCGCCAGCCGCAGTTCCGCGACCAGAAGCCGGGCACCGTGTGCGTATGGGTGTACAGCCTGTTCACCGACAGGCCCGGCGACTACGTGAGAAAGCCCATGCGCGAGTGCACCGGCCGCGAGATCTGCGAGGAATGGCTCTACCACCTGGGCGTGCCCGAGGAGCAGATCGGCGAGCTGGCCGAGCATAGCGCCAACACCGTGCCCTGCATGATGCCCTACATCACCGCCTTCTTCATGCCGCGCGCCGAAGGCGACCGCCCCGACGTAGTGCCGCAGGGGGCTGTGAACTTCGCCTTCATCGGCCAGTTCGCCGAAACGCCCCGCGACACCATCTTCACCACCGAGTACTCCATGCGCACGGGCATGGAGGCCGTCTACACGCTGCTTGACATCGACCGCGGCGTGCCCGAAGTGTGGAACAGCTACTTCGATTTGCGCTCGCTGCTCAACGCAACGGTGCTGCTGCGCGACGGCAAGCCTGCCACCAGCATGAACATGAGCCTTATCGAGAAGCTGCTGATGAGCCAGGGGCTGAAGGCCATCGAGCACACCGACATCTACGGGCTGCTGAAGGCCTTCGGTGTGGTGGAGACCACCCCCGACAACGCCGACGTGCCCGAACCCGCCACCGGCGCCGTCTGGCCCGGCATCCACTAGGGGCGACCGTAATCGAGCGCGGAGGGCGCCCGCAAGCGCGGATGAGCCTTGCGGGCGCCCCGTCCCCTCGCACGGGCCGATCCCCCGCGCTGCGCATTCGGCCGCTGGGAGGGCGCCTCGGCCTGCGGGCGCCCATCAGCGCTACACTGAAACAGTCCGAACGAAAACCGACCGAAGGAGCATCCATGGGCTTTCTGACAGGCAAGACCGCCATCATCACCGGGGCCGGCGTAGCCAAACTCAAGGACGGATCGCCCGGGGCCATCGGCTACGGCATCGCCATCGCCTACGCCAAGGAGGGCGCAAACCTCGTCATCACCGGCCGCAACGTCGCCAAGCTGCAGGGGGCCAAGGAGGAGCTCGAGGCCGCCTACGGCATCAAGGTGCTCACCGTCCAGGCCGACGTGAACGCCGGCGCCGACAACAAGGCCGTGGTGCAGAACGTGATCGACCAGGCCATGGCGGAGTTCGGCCGCATCGACGTGCTGGTGAACAACGCCCAGGCCTCTGCGTCCGGCGTGACCCTGGCCGACCACAGCACCGACCAGTTCGACCTGGCCGTCTACTCCGGGCTCTACGCCACCTTCTACTACATGCAGGCCTGCTACCCGCACCTGAAAAAGACCAAGGGCTCCGTCATCAACTTCGCCAGCGGCGCCGGCCTCTTCGGCAACTACGGCCAGTGCGCCTACGCTGCCGCCAAGGAGGGCATCCGCGGCCTGTCCCGCGTGGCGGCCACCGAGTGGGGCCCCGACGGCATCAACGTGAACGTCGTCTGCCCTCTGGCCTGGACCAAGGCCCTGGAAGACTTCCAGGAGGCCTACCCCGACGCTTTCAAGGCCAACGTGCACATGCCCCCCATGGGCCATTACGGCGACGTGGAGAAAGAGATCGGGCGCGTGGTGGTGCAGCTGGCTAACCCCGACTTCAAGTTCATGAGCGGCGAGACCCTCACCTTGGAAGGCGGCATGGGCCAGCGCCCGTAAGCCCGCGGCAACAGGCGGGCGCTTGGGGGATAACCGAACGGTGACGGCGAACATGCGGCGCTTCTCCTCGCCTGGGGGCTGACCTACTGTAGACAGGTCGGTCCCCGCGATTTCGAAGGAGCGTTGCCCATACTCACCATCGGATGCCATCTGTCCACCAAGGAAGGCTACTTGTTCATGGCCCGCGAGGCCGTATCCATCGGAGCAAACACCTTCCAGTACTTCACCCGCAACCCCCGGGGTGGCGCCGTGCGCGCCATCAACCCGAAGGACATCGAGGCCTACAAGGCCTATGCCGCCCAGCACGGCATAGCCCGCATCTGCGGCTACGCCCCCTACGACGTGGAGCCCGCGAGCACCGACGTGAAACGGCGCGACTTCACCCTCATGGTGCTGGCCGAGGACCTGGCGCGCCTGGAGGACATACCCGGGCAGTACTACCTGGTGCGCCCCGGCAGCGCCCCCGGATGCAGCGCTGACGAGGCCGTAGCCAACGTGAGCGACGCGCTGAACAAAACCTTTGCGGCCACGCAGACAACCACCGTGCTGCTTGACACCATGGCCGGCGAGGGACACCAGGTAGGCTGGCGCTTCGATCAGCTGGCCGCCATGATCGACGGCGTGAAGCTGAAGGACAAGCTGGGCGTATGCCTGGACGCAAGCGCCGTTTGGGCTGCCGGCTACGATATCGTCGGCAACCTGCAGGGGGTGCTCGACGACCTCGACCGCACCGTGGGCCTTGGACGCTTGCTGGCCGTGCACCTGAACGACTCGAAGGAGGCGCTGGGCAGCCGAGTGGACCGGCACGCCCCCATCGGCGAAGGGTCGATCGGCTTCGACGCCCTGGCCGCCCTCGCTGCGGACCCGCGTCTGGCCCATGCCGCCTTCTACCTGGAGGAGCCCCGCTCGACCTTGGTTACCTACGAGCGCGACATCGCCCGCTTCCAGAAGGCCTACGACCAGGCGCGGGCCGGCGCGCGCTAGAACTTGCAAGGTTCGGCTCGCGCTTGCGCGTCACGCGTGCCCGCAAACCCGCAGCTGAACCATCGCAGCCCGCACAATCGGCACCTTACGTACGATTTTCTTCCCAAAGTGCCAATTGTGCGGGCTGCAGCGGCACGTGCCTATGAGTCCTTGCGCAGCCGCTGCGTTGCACGAGCCGCCGATTCGGCGACGCTCGGACGCGGAGATGGGCAGTTCTTGGGTGCGAGACGCCGCGCTGCGCGCCGGGACGGCCCTTGGCGTATACTTGGCGCCATGAACTCAGCAGCCGACAGAAACGCCGGCGAGCCGAAAGGCATCGCCTCCGCAGGGAACCGCCCGCTCGACCCCATCCCCGACGAGAGCTTCGCCCAGTTCCGCGAGGCTGCCGACGGCAAGCCGGCGGGCGTTCGCTTCCTGGCGTTCAACACCGTGGTGGACGTAGAGGCCTACGGCGAACCCGAAGCCTGCAAAGCCGCTTTCCTCGAAGCGATCCGCCTCTGCCGATCCTACGAGCGCCTGTTCAGCCGCACGCTTCCCCATTCCGACATCTCGCGCATCAACGGCGCCGCCGGGCAGCCCGTGGCCGTCGACCCGCTCACCTACGACCTGGTGTCCAAGGCCCTGCGCTACTGCGAGCAGGGCGAGGGCGCCTTCGACATCACCGTGGGGCCGCTCGTGCGCCTGTGGGACTTCCACGCGGGCAAGGTGGCCGACCCAAAGGCTCTAGCCGAGGCGGCCAAGCATGTGAACTGGCGAAACGTTGAGCTGTGGCAGGAGCCCGCCGCAGAGCAGGGTGAGAAGGCGGACAGCGGGACGTGCCTTGTGCGCATGGCGGACCCGCAGGCCATGCTCGACGTGGGAGGCATCGCGAAGGGCTGGATCGCGGACGCCCTGGTGGAGGCCTTGGAGCCCTACGGCTTCGACGGGCTCATCGTGAACCTGGGCGGCAACGTGGCGGTGCACGGCAGCAAGCCCTCCGGCGAGCCGTGGCGGGTGGGCGTGCGCGACCCGCGCAATCCCGAGCAGCTCATCGGCGCCGTGCCCCTTGCCAACGGCTCGGCGGTGACGAGCGGCATCTACGAGCGCACCTTCACCGGCAGCGACGACCGAACCTACCACCACATCCTGAACCCTCGCACGGGCATGCCCGCCGACACCGACGTGGCCGGCGTCACCCTGCTGGCCGAGCGCTCCATCGACGCCGAGGGGTTCTCCACCACGCTGCTGGCCCTGGGCACGGAGCGCGGCATAGCCCTCGTGCACCGCCATCCCGAAATCGACCAGGCGTTCTTCGTCGACCGCGACGGGCTCATCACCCCGGCCTGGTCCTGACGAAGCGGCGGCCGAACCCGTAAACCATGGGTTATCGGCACTTTCTCGGGTTTTCGCGCCCAACCAGGCGTATACTGTTTCTTACAGCAATGAACTATCATTCAGCCGATGCGCATCGGGTGCGAACGAAGCGATCCGACACCCCGCACTCGGCGTAAAGCGCAGATGAACGAGGCACCCATGACACCCGTCCCCCCGAACCAGGCACCGTCGAAAGACCGGT
This sequence comes from Eggerthellaceae bacterium, assembly GCA_910575165.1. GTDB lineage: Bacteria > Actinomycetota > Coriobacteriia > Coriobacteriales > Eggerthellaceae > Xiamenia > Xiamenia aquisgranensis. Next base: position 23,780 of record CAJTDS010000014.1, on the reverse strand, counting down.
TCAACCTTGACTCCACCTATTTCATCGCCTTCGAGATGGCCCACGAAGCCCTGGTGAAGGGGCTTACCGAGGCGAGCGAGCTCAACGTCACCCAGTACCGCATGCTCACGAAGCTGCTGCAGGCGGGCCGTCCCGTAGGCCAAGGCAGGCTCGGCGAGGTTCTGGGGCTCAAGCCCAACGTGGTCACCCAGGCAGCCGACGCCCTGCAGGCCCAAGGCTACATCCTGCGCCAAGTGGGCGAAGGCGACGGACGCACGCGCATGCTGTCGGTCACGGACGCCGGCGAAGCGCACGTGGCCTCCGTGAACGAGTCCATCGTGCGCAGCCTCTACGCAGGATTTCCCACCGAGAACCCCGCCTACCGCACCATCCTGGAAGCGTCCATTTCGGCGGCGGCCCAGATAGAGCCGCCCCTGAACGCAGCCGCAGCGAAGCGCTTCCCCGCCACGCGCTCGCTCGTGGCCATCGAGCTGGTGCGGTCCGAGACCGAGCGCACCCTCAAGCAGGCAACCGGGGCGTCGTTCAACGAATGCCGCATCGTCCAGCGTCTGGGCGAGACTGACCGGCCCGAACGTATAGGGGCTCTGGCCGAATCGCTGCACCTCTCGCCGGTGAACGCCGCCCGAGCGGTGGACAGGCTCGCCGCCAAAGGCTGGGTAAGACGCCTGCGCTCGCCCAAGGACAAGAAAGCGGTGTACGTGGGTCTTACCGAGGAGGGCGTGTACGAGAGCTTCCTCATCAGCGCCACCATCAACGAGCTGGCCGCCACGAAGCTGTGGGCCAACCTCACGCCCGAGCAGCGCGACGCCATCGAGCAGGTGGGCCATGTAGTGGTGGCCGACCTGGAGGCGCAGCGCCAGGCCCGGGAGCAGGAGACCTTCGACCTGCTGCAGGAAGCGTAGGCGGCCCCAACGCTTGCGCGCACGCGAAGAGGCGCTCCGAAACCGCAACGGCTTCGGAGCGCCTCGTTCCAAGGGGTGTCCGCGCGAAACCCTACGCAGAGGCGACCTTCGCACGGTTGGAAGCGCCTTCGGCCCCCACGGCATCGTGGGCCCTGGCGGCAAGGGCGCGGGCGCAAAAAAGCATGGCCAGGTTCGCCACCACGTCGGCCACAGCCCAACCGCCAAGCGCGGCCACGTCGACGGAGACGCCGCCCAGCGCCGAGAACGTGCCCAGGGTAAGCACCATCACCACGGCACCGCAGCCGGCGCAGGCGACGAGCAGGCGCCTACCCAAACCGCCCCGGGCGCGAGAGCGCTCGATGCAGGCGCACAGCACCATGGACGCAGCACCCAGAAGGGTCCCTAGAAACGCCGCGAAGGCCACGGCCCCCAGCACGATGACCGCCGTCCCCGGCAGCTTGGAGCTCATGGACCCCACCTGCACCGGCGAGAGGATGCCCAGCGCCAGGATCACCAGGCACGCCAGCGCCGCAAGCGCCGTGGCCCAACCCCACAGGAAGGCCGTCGAAGCCTTGGCAGGCGCGTCGCCGCGGGCGTAGAGCGCCCCGTAAAGCACAGGCCCCGCCGTGGAAACCACCAGCGCCAGCCCTGCCGCAAACAGGAAGGCCACGAAAGCCGAGCCGGTGAGGATGGAACAGACGACGTCCAAGATGGCCACGCCGGAGGCGGAGATGTAGTCGAAGGCCAGCACGCCCGTGGCGGCCGCCACCCCCAGGCCGATGCGTCCGAGCAGGGCCACCACCAGCGCCAAGCCGAACAGGTACCCGAAGGGCCGCGCAATCTTTTCTATGCCGTTCATGCCACGCCTCCCATCTCGTTGTCGACCGCGCTCGTTCCGCAGAGGTAGCCTCCGCAGAACGCCAGGCCCACGTCGCCCATGAGCGAGCCCAGGATGGGGTCGCCGATGTAGCTGTTCTCGCCGCACGCGCCGCCGGCCGTGTGCCACCCGGCGTACAGGCCCGGGATGACGCGCCCGTTCACGCCCACCACCTGCATCTGGTCGTTGATGAGCAGGCCGGCCTTGGTGCCGTAGAGGTTGCCTCCTATGCGGCAGCCGTAGAAGGGCGGCGTGGTGATGGCGTGCAGCCACTCCGGCGGCATGGGGTACAGAAAGTCGTCCTCGCCGCGCTCGCAGGCCTCGTTCCACTTCGCCACGGCCTCGGTGAGCACGCCCTCGGCAAGGCCCAGGTCGACCTCGAGCTCCTCCAGCGTGTCGCGGCGCTTCAGCACGTCGGCGTCTATGGCGTCTTGCACGCCGTGGTGCCAATCGCGGTAATGGGGCGGCACCTTGTCGATCTGCTCCAGGTCGGGCGTGATGAGCTTGCGGCAGTGCTCCTGGGCGAACCCGGCCAGATGGTCCTCGTAGTTCGCGTCGAAGACGATGTAGGAGCGGTGCCCCGGAGGCGTCATCTGGATGGTGGCCAGATCCCCCAGCGCGTAGATGGCGTTGGCCCCGTCCTCTCCCACGCGCGAGTCCATGTAGCGCAGGCGGTTGCCGCAGCGGTCGATGGTCAGCCACGGCTGGCGCGAGAGCTGGGTCATGCCGTCGTAGAGGAAGCGCGCCCAGGTGCCGCCTTCGGCCTGCCAGTCGACGCCCCCGTCGAAGGAGGCCGAGCTATTGAAGCCAGATACGTCCGCACCCACGCCCAGCCCCATGCGGAAGCACTCGCCGGTCTCGCTGGCGGTCAGGTAGCTCGACGCGCAGCCCATGGCCGCCGTGGGGATGTACTTGTCAAGCAGGGCCTTGTTGTTGCAGAAGCCGCCGGCCGTGAGGATGACCGCGTTCTTCGCGTGGATGTAGCGCTCGTCGGCGAAGTCCTCGTTGACCACCACGCCCACCACGCGCCCGCCGTCGTCCTGCACCAGGGCCACGGCCGGGCTTTGGAACTTGTAGTCCACACCGTGGCGCTGCCCGTAGGCGAACATGGCGTCGGTGGCGTCCTTCATCTTCAGCACATGGTGGTCCAAGGTGGAGTTCTTCGGCGCCACGTACACCGGCACCTCGCCCAGGCGCCACTGCACGCCGCAGTCGGCCATCCAGTCCAGGGATTTTCCGCCCTCGCAGGCAATCTTGTAGATGAGCTTGGGGTCGGCTGCGTAGTGGTACTCGTCCATGGCCCAGTCCGTGAGGGCCTTCGGGTCGAAGGGGTAGCTGGGGAACGCGAACTGCTTGGCGTTCTGCCCCGAGTACCCGCCCAGGATACCGCACATGCCCGCTTCCTGGGCGTTGCCGCCATGCAGGCCCAGGGCCTCCACGCAGATGACGTCCGCCCCTAGCTCGGCAGCGCGAGCCGCAGCGTTAAGGCCGCCCCCGCCGGCGCCCACCACGCAGATGTCGCACTCGTAGTCCCAGTTCGCCGGTACCTTGCGCGGAGGGATGGGCGTTGCGTCGTCGGCGGGGAACGCCTCGGCGTTGTGCTCGCGGTAGGTGCCGTCGGAAGCGCTGGCGTTGGTGGCCTCGCTTGCAGGCACAGACACCTCGCCGCCGACGCTTGACCAGTCGCCCAGCCGCCCCTCGGCAGCCGTTGCCGTCGCAGGTCCCAACACCGTGGCTGCGGCGGCGCCAGCTGCCGCCAGCACGCCGCCCGCCAGGAAGTCGCGGCGGCTCAGGCCGCCGGTTCGCACGGTTTTGCTACTCATGGCTCGCTCCCTCCTTCGCGGCGCTGCCCGACGCCGCTTCGGCCTGGGCCAGGGCGTCGTCCACCGCCTGGCGCACGCCCGCCGTGGTGATGGTTGCTCCCGCTATGGCATCGAAGTCCGAGCCCTGGGCCGCCTCGATCATCTGCGCGTACTTCCCGTCGCGGATGGCCTCGAAGCCGCCGCGGCTCTGGCTCTCGCCCTCCTGAGCGGTCTCCAGGCACGTGATGCGCCCGTCGTCCACCAGCAGCGTCACGGTGATGAGCCCCTCCATGCCCCGGCCCGTGCCGGTGTACACGCCGTCGCGCAGGTTGCCCTCGGCTTTGGCCTGCGAATCGGCAACTACCTCGACGGCCCAGGGGTCATCGGCATGCAGCGCCAGCTGCTCGGCCGACGCCGCGTCCTTCGATCCGGAGCCCTCGAAGGATGCACCGCATCCGGTCAGGCCCAGGGCAGCCGCGGCGAGCACGCTCAGAGCCGCCGCCCGCTTTTCCTTCCTCATGGTCTCCCCCTATCTGGTTGCCGGCTCGCTGGAGCGTGGCTCGGCCCACCCCTGCGGCACCGCGAAATCGTGGCAGGTGTTGCAGTACATAACCGACTGGCCGTGGGCTGTATGGCAGCTGCTGCAGTCCAGCGCATAGCCCTGGTGCGAGTCGTGGGGGTTCGCGCCCTCCTGGCCGCCCCAGTCCTGCGTCGCCGCCGCCACCTGCTCCATGTCGTGGCAACCGGCTGTGGCGCACATGGCCGCGTCGGAGCGCACGCCCACGCGGGTCAGATGCCCCTCTTCGTCGGTGTCGAAGTCGCCGGCAAGCCACACCGTCGCCTCGTGGATCTGCTCGTCGATCTTGGCCTCATGACACTGAAGGCAGCTGGTGCCTGCCGCTTGGTGAGCGTAGGCCATTTGGTCCGCGTCGACGTAGTAGCCCTCCACGTAGGCGTCCATGGGCTCGTGGCAGACCGCGTTGCAGAACGACGGCTGCTCATGCCACACCCAGAACCCCGCGCCCGCGGCCGCAAGCACCACGGCCACCGCGGCCACCACTACCGGCCACCGGCGCCGCTGCCGCCTCTCGCTTGCCGCCTTTCCGTTTCTCGTCTCGTCCATCTTCCCTCCTTGCTCGCTTCGGTTTCCCTCGTTCGCTTCGATGTTCGGCACGCCCGTTCGGCTATTCTTGCGCCTCTGTCATCGTTACGTTTCTTTTTCCATGTTTAGTTTTATTTACTTCAGTGAACTTTCTATTTGCGCATCGTATCAACGTTTATCCCGAATATCAAGGACTTTTTTCTATGAGTTTCTCTTTCATGCTTTGCTATCAATCTGTTGATTATTATGTATTGACTGTGAATTCAATTACCTGTATGGTTGCCGATGTTGATTGCAGAGGGCAATCAGGCGAGCCGGAGCGCTTGGGGCACCGACCAACAGCGCCGCGAAGAGCCTGCACCGATCGGATGCGGAGCCGGAAAGCGGACGGGGCAGTGGTCCAATCGTTGCGAGCTTGCAGCCGGTCAGTTAAAGGAGGAGTCATGTTATTCGACGTATACGGCCCGAACGCGCTGTACCAGTGGCTTGGCTTGGCCATGGTGCTCGTCGCGCTCATCCTGCTCAACGAGTTCGCCCGCCGCACCAAGGCCGGCGGCATGATCATGTTCTTCGGCGTGGCCGGCGTCATGACCGTATACTGCATCGCCATCGCCGTGGGCGCGGGCATGGGCGCCGAATGGGCGCTTACCAACCCCACCCACACCGACATGAACAGCTGGTTCCACTACGCCAAGGTCTACGCGGCCCTTGCCGGCTGCATCGGCTTCATGGCTCTCAAGTACTCCTGGGGCAAGATCGGCCGCTCCCACTGGTTCAAGGCCTTCCCCTTCGTCATCGTGGCCATCAACATCTTGATCGCCGTGGTCAGCGACTTCGAGAGCGCCTTCCGCGCCTTCGGAACCACCTGGGTCTCCTCCGAGGGCGTCACCCTCTACGGCGGCTGGCACAACGTGTTCAACGGCATCGCCGGCATCCTGAACATCCTGTGCATGACCGGCTGGTTCGGCATCTACATCTCCAAGAAGCGCCAGGACATGATCTGGGCTGACATGACCTGGGTGTTCATCATCGCCTACGACCTGTGGAACTTCTGCTACACCTACAACTGCTTGCCCACCCACTCCTGGTACTGCGGCATCGCGCTGCTGCTCGCCCCCACCATCGCCGGTCTTCTGTGGAACAAGGGCGGCTGGATCCAGAACCGCGCGTTCACCCTGGCCATGTGGTGCATGTTCTGCCAGATGGTCCCCATGTTCGCCAACGACTCCATCTTCGCTGCGAACTCCGTGAACAACCCCAACGTGAACCTGGCCGTGTCGCTGGTGGCCCTTGTGGCCAACATCGCCGCGCTGGCCTACATCGTCTACCGCAGCAAGAAGCTGGGCGTGAACCCCTACAAGCAGGAGGTGTTCGTGGGCACAAAGGACTTCAAGGAGGCCATGGCCCGTCGCGCCGACACCGCCTACCTGCTTGAGACCGAGCCCAAGAGCGCCACTCCCGCCGAGATCGCCGAGATGGTTGCTTACAACGCCATCCCCGTGGAAGGCACCGTGGGCTACGTGTACGTGGCCAAGGACGCCGAGGGCACCGTGGTGGAAGTTGAGACCAACAAGCGCGAGTAAGCTCGCTTGAAGCCGCGGCGATCGCATCGCCCGACATCGAACGACTCGCCGGGGAGGGGCTCTTGCAGCCCCTCCCTTTTTGCGTGACGCAACCCTGCGCGCACGGTGCCCATTACGGACACCCCGCTCTGTTCAATCGCAGAATTGCTGCTTTGAGCAGGCACTGCAACCGCCAGGTGCGCTAGAATCACCCAATTAGCACCCGCTGGTTGGTGGCGGGCAACCGCCCTCTTGCCTATGGTTTGCGGCGACCGGCACGGAAAGAACCGGCACGGAAAGACGACCACTAGAAACGAGGAGACCATGGCCTTCAGAGAGAACCTGCTGCACCTTCGCGCCGCCCACAAGCTCACCCAGGAGCAGCTGGCCGTGCGGCTGGGGGTGAGCCGCCAGTCGGTGGCGAAATGGGAGTCGGGCACCACCTATCCCGAGATGGACAAGCTCATAGCGCTCTGCCAGCTGTTCGAATGCACCTTGGACGACCTGGTGACCGGCGACATGACCGACCAGACGCCGCGCACCGTCTTCGAAACGGCACAAGCCCCGGTGGACCTGTTCGGCTACGACGAGACCATGCGCTCCCTGGGCCGCAAGATCCCCACGGGCGTCGCCGCCATCTGCTCGGGCGTCAGCGCCGGCTGCCTTCTGTTCGCCCTCGGGGAGAACAGCCTCTACATCCCCGAGAACATCGCGTGCGCTCTGGGCTTTCTGCTCATCATACTCGGCGTCGCTGCCGGGCTTTCCTTCCTGGTTCCGGCCGGCCTCACCTATTCGGCCTTCTGCAGGGCACACCCCTACCTGGAGGACTTCTACACCGAGCAGGACAAGCAGGAGGCTAGAAGTGAGTTCACCTGGCAGCTGCTCGTGGGCATCATCGTTCTCGCCATGGGTATAGGCGCAGCCATCGCGCTCGATCCCTATCCCGCGGTCGAGATCTTCGCCCCTACCATCATCCTTGGAACCGTAGCCGTAGGGGTATGGTTCATCATCCACGGCTCCATGAGCCTGGGGCGTGTGAACATCCAGGGCTACAACGAGGCCACCGCCGAGGAGATCACCCCCTCTGAGCTAGCCCGCGCCGACCTCACCGACGAGCAGCGGGCCCGCGTCAGCGCGCTGCAGCGCAAGAGCCGCATCACAGGTTCGCTTTGCGGCGCCATCATGCTGCTGGCTACCGCCATCGCGCTGTGCTTGCTGTTCGTGCCCATGGCCCAAGCCGACTTCAAGAACGTCTCTGACCACGTGCTGCCCTACTTCTGGCTCCCCTGGCCTATCGGAGGGCTAATCTGCGGCATTGTCGGCCTGCTCACGAGCGTTCTCCTAGACGAGCATGCCCCGGTGCCGGAAGCTGGGTCATCGCAAATCCGATCCTAGCCGTTGCGCACGGCGCTGCCCGGGTCGATGGTCATGCTCTGGAAGCGGTCGGCCATGAAGGCATCGTCGAAGTGCTCGGCGTAGAACTGCTGGATGGGCGTCTGCACCGGGTCGTGGGACAGGCGCATGTACCAGCAGTCCAGGGCCTGCAGCGACATCACGGCGTCCACCAGCATGAGCGCCGCGGCCACCGTGGTGATGCCGTAGCGCCAGTTCCAGGGGATCAGGTTCACCACGTGCAGCACGAAGGGCAGCAGCAGCTTGATCCACGCGAGCCCCAAAAGCCCCCACATGGCCATGAACAGCCCGCAGGTGCGCCCCCCGATGGAAAGCCACATGCCCGTATAGTTCCAGGCCACAGCGCCGAAGGCGTACTGCATGAACAGGCTGGTGAAGTACTCGAAGGCACCGCCGATGACCGCCGCCACGAAGAAGATGACAACGGGGTTGCTCTTGTGGAAGCGGTTCAGGAACACGGTCATCAGCACCGCGCCGCATCCGTAGATGGGCGAGAACGGCCCGAACAGCAGCCCCGCGCGGTCCTGCCACTGCCCCGGCACCACCACGAAGTAGTGGAACAGCTCCTCCACCAGAAGCCCCACCATGGAGGCCACCACGAAGATCCAGAACAGGTTGAAGAAGTTCAGGGCGATATACCCCTTGCCGGTGAGGTCGCGCCCGAGCACGCCCTCCTCGCCCTCCTTGCGCTCCTCCAGCTGGCGCTGCTTGCGATGGCGGCGGCGCTCCTCCAGAAGGGTGGGATCCAGGTAAGACTGCAACGCGACGACCACCACCAGCGCCACCAGGTAGAACACCAGGTGCGAGCTGATGCCGCGCAGCATGATGGAGCACAAGGCCCCCAGCACCATGAGCACGTAGAGCCCATAGGACAGGACGGCCGCCCACCGGCGCTGGTTGCGGATGAGCCGCACGCCGAACACGATGAAGGTGACCGCCAGCAAGAGCATCGCGGCAAGGTGCAGAAACGTCACCACGATGGTGGAGATGCCGTCCTGGCTCATGGCGCCGCTTCGCAGCATGGCGGCGCTGTCCCAGATGGCGTGCCCGATGAACGGCAGCAGGTACACGCAGCCGGCGATGAGCAGGCCTCCGAACACCTTCAGCACCACGGGCAGCCGCTTCGCATCGGAGGGGCTCGTAAGCTCAGAGGCTATCTCGGCCGAAGTCTCGGCGAAGCGCTCCTTGCGACGCAAGGCGGCTTCCTTGGCGTCGGCCACGAGCTCGGCAGGGTCCGCTGCCACCTTGGCGGCATGCTCCAGGCCCTCCCCTGCTTCGCACACGCGCTCCTCTGCAGCCTTCGCGAGCCGGCCGGGGTGGCGGATGTCCTCGACGACGCGGCGGGCCTCGGCGGCGTCGCGGGCAGCGTCGGCCTTGAGCTCCCGTGTGTCGTTGGCAAGCTGGTCGCGCCATTCGCGCTCGGCCTCGGCCGCATCGGCCCGCTCGAAGTCGCGCGCCTTCGACGCGGCTTGGCGCAGTGCTTCCTCCGCTTTCCGGGCCAGATCCCCTGCCGTCTGCTTCCCGCCTTCCATAGCCTCTCCTCCGACCGTGCTTTCGTTTGGGAAAAGTATAGGAAGGCGCGCCGTCGTTCGCTGACCGGCGGGCACAACGTCTATCAACCTGGAAAGGCGCCGTTGCGAATCGGTTGACTTGGGCGCGCTTCGCAGCCGGCGGCTTTCGGGGACAAGAGCGGCTACAGCTGCTCCAGCAGGCCTTCGAGGTAGTCCCGGTACTGCCGCCGAACGCTTTCCGGGCCCACGATCCGCACCAGGCCCTCCATGCCGGCCACCCAACCGAAGAACTGGGGGCTCACGCGCACGTGCACGAGCGCCCGCGCATGCCCGTTGTCCAGCGGCGAGAAGGCGGCCGCCTCCCCGAACCGGTCGGTCACAAGCTCAACCTTGTCCGAGCGCACCGCCAGCGTCACCCCGGCCGCCGGGCCTGCGAACTGGCCGAACCGCTCGTAGTCGCCAAGCTGCTCCCAGCTGCGGACCACCTCGCGGTCTACCGCCGCGGCCTCGTCGGCAACCGCCACCTTGCCCATGCGGTCGATACGGTACTGGCGGACCGGCCCCGACGCCTCCTCGACGGCCGCTAGATAGTAGAAGCCTTCGGAGAAGGACACCTGCACCGGCGAGACGACGCGGGCCGCCCCGTCGCGCGTGGGGCGCCGCACGCCGTCGGTCCCCCGCCGGTAGTACACAAACGACAGCTTCCGCCCCGTGCGCAGCGCCTCGTGGATGAGATGGATGCTGCCGAAGACGCTCTCCTTGGCCGTGCGCGCCCGCCCGCTCACGTGGATGCTGCGGTCCAGCAGCGCGCGCTGGTGGTCGCTCGCGAACAGCTTCAGGTTGGTGGTCAGAAGCCGCGCCTGACGCTCGGTGAGCGAGCGGCACGATTGCACGGCGTCCACCAGAAGCATGATGTCGTCGAAGTTGAGCGTGCGCTTCACCAGGGCGTACTCCATCGGATTGCGCTGGTAGGTGCGAATGTCGGCCCCGGCCTCGCGCAGGGCGTCCAGGTCGCGGTACACGCTCTTGCGCTCGGCCTTGATGCCGTAGCCGTCCAGCCGCTCGATGAGCTGGCGCATGGAAAGCCCGTGCTCGGCGTCGGTCTCCTCCTCCAGGATGCGCTGCAGGTACAGCGTCTTCAGCTTCGCCTTGTTGTTGTAGGCCATGACCCTCCTCGTCCGCATGCGCTCCCAACGTCGAAGGCGCCCGCCGAAACCCCGGCGGACGGCTTCCCCATGGGTACGAATTGTACCCGCGCTCGGCGCTTGGTAAAGAAGGCTCAGGGATTGTCAACCTTCAATGATGAATTTGGTTTACATTATCCGGGGACTCCTTTAAGGTTTGCAGCCCGACGCCGCACGCAACGCGGCTCGAGCCGTCCGCAGACGCCCCGCAAGCCAGCACGAAGACAAGGAGCGCCCCATGAGCGAAACCCCCGCACGCACCTCCGCGCCCACCCACGAGAGCTTGAAGGGCACGGTATACTGCGCCCTGTTCACCGCCCTCATCATCGTGGGCGGCTACATCAGCATACCCATCGGGCCCGTACCCATCGCCTTCGCCGACTTCTTCGTCATGATGGCCGCCCTGTTCCTGGGCCCGAAGCGCGCCCTGGCCTCCGTGGCGCTCTACATCGCCCTGGGCGCCCTGGGGCTTCCGGTGTTCGCCGGCGGAAAAGCAGGGCTGGCGGTGCTAGCGGGCCCCACGGGCGGCTTCCTGGTAGGGTACCTGCTCATGGCCGTGATCGTCGGGACCATCGCGGTCAAGGCAGGGCGCAGGCCGCTGGCCATGCTGCTCGCCCTGGTCGTCGGCAACGCGGCCCTCTACGCCTTCGGGGTGCCCTGGCTGAAGTTCCAGATGGGCATCGACTGGACCGCCGCCCTGGCAGCCGGGCTCACCCCCTTTATCCCCGGAATCGTGGTGAAGATAGCGCTGGCGACCGCGCTGGCCGCCCCCCTTGCCTCCCGCGTTGCCCCCGCGCTCCGGAAGGATGACGCCGATGTGCCGGCTGGAAACGCGTAACCTGCACCATCGGTTTCCCGACGGCACCGAGGCGCTGCGCGGGGTCACCATCGCCTTCGAGCCCGGCAGCTTCACGGTGCTGGCGGGCGCCAACGGGTCGGGCAAGACGGTGTTCGCCCGGCACCTCAACGGGCTCTACCGTCCCACGGAGGGCGAGGTGCTGCTGGACGGCCGGTCCATCTTCGACGACCTTTCCGCGGCGCGCCAGGCCGTGGGGCTGGTGTTCCAGAACGCCGAGAGCCAGTTCGTCGGCCAGACCGTGGCCCAGGACACGGCCTTCGGGCCCGAGAACCTGAACCTTCCCGCCGCCGAGGTGGCCCGACGGGTCGAGGAGTCGCTGCGCACGGTGGGCCTGTGGGAGCGCCGCGACACGCCGCCCCACTCCCTCTCCGGAGGCCAGCGCCGCCGGGCGGCCATAGCGGGGGTGCTGGCCATGAACCCGCGGGTCGTCCTGTTCGACGAGCCGTTCTCGGGGCTCGACTACAGCGGCGTTCGCCAGGTACTCGAGCAGCTGGTGCGGATGCGGGAACGCGGCACCACGATCATCGTCATATCCCATCAGCTGGACAAGCTGCTCGCCCACGCCGACAGGCTCGTCCTGTTCCACCAGGGCGCCGTGGTAGCCGACGGGAGCCCGCAGGACGTCGCGCCGTGCCTGGAGCGCCACGACGTGCGCAACCCCCTGTCCGGCGGGCTGCGGCTCGAGCAGCTCAGCTGGCTCTGCTGCGGGGAGGACAGCCGCCATGGCTAGAACGGCGGCCCCCGCCCTCTTCCACTACCTTCCGAACGACTCCCCGGTGCACGCCATGGATCCGCGCCTCAAGGTGGGATGCCTTGCCTGCCTCGGCGTCGCCGCAGCCCTGGCAAGCACCTGGTGGCAGTTCGCGCTGCTTCTGGCCGCAACGGCAGGGGCCTTCGCCCTTGCCAGCATCCCGTCAGGCGCGCTGCTGGCGCGGTCGGCGCCCTTCGCCGTGCTCGTCGCCGTGGTTTTCGCCACGAAACTCTTCGTCACGCCGGGCACCCCTCTTCCCGTCGCGGGAGCGCTGGGGGCCACGGTGGAGGGGGCCTTGGACGGCGGTGCCTTCGCGCTGAGGATGCTGCTCGTGCTGGCGCTGTGCACGCTCATGATGGCCACCACCACCCTGCTCTCCCTCAAGCAGGCCATAGAATGGCTGCTGCGCTCGGTGCCCTTCGTCGCCGAAGCCCGCGTGGCCACCGCCGTTGAGCTGACCTTCACCATGCTGCCGCTGCTGTTCGACAGCTACCGCGAGATCGCCGATGCCCAAGCCGCCCGCTGCGCCCAGGTGCGGCGAAACCCGCTGCCCCGCATGCTCGGGCTGCTGCGGACGCTGCTCGAGACCACCCTGCGCCGGGCCGACGACATCGTATACGCCATGGAGTCGCGCTGCTATTCCGACGTGCGGACAGCTCCTGCGTTCGCTACGGCCGCCTTCGACAAGATAGCGTTTCTAACTGCGGCGACGCTGCTGGCCGCGTGCTGCCTTTCCTAGGGCGCGAAAACGCTAACGGAACGACAACGGGGCCCGAACGACTCGGAAAACAATGGCGGGACGCTCATCGTCGAGCCCGTGGCACGGATATGATTGGTCCAACAGCATGGGTGCGCAAGCGTGTGCCGCCCCTGCAACCCGGACTCAGGAGGACACTATGACTACCGAAACTGATCAGGCGAAGGCCGAGGCCGCCAAGGCCGCAGAGAGCGCGAAAGCCGCAGCCCAGTCCGCAGCCGCTTCCGCCAAGGACGCCGCAGGGGACGCCGCCGAGCAGGTAAAGCAAGCCGCCACCGACGCGGCCTCGAAGGCCAAGGACATGGCCCAGGGTGCCGTCGACGCCGCCAAGAAGTCGCTCGATACCGACGGCGACGGCAAAGTGACCGTCGACGAGGTGGCCGGCAAGGCCAAGGAGGGCCTCGAGCATCTGAAGGAAGGATTCCTCGGCGCCGTGCACGATGTGGCCGAGAAGGTGGAGCGCAAGACCGACAAGTAGGCCCCTCCCACCTGCAGGCAGGTGCGTGAACCGCGGCCCGGCTACCACTGGCAGCCGGGCCGCTTCGCGTCGGTTGACAGGCGCAGGCGCCGCTGCCCTATAATACGCGCCTATGGGAAGCACGCGAAACATACCGCCTATCGTCTACAAGCTCATGCTGGTGGCCGCCACCGTCATCTGGGGGTTCGCTTTCGTGGTGATGAAGGACTCCGTGGACGTGCTGGCTCCGGCCCAGCTCATCGGCGTGCGCTTCACGCTCACCGCCCTGCTCATGGCCGCCGTGTTCCACAAGCACCTCAAAGGCGCCCTCAACAGGGAATGCCTGAAAGCCGGCTTCGTGCTGGCGCTCGTCACCTTCCTGGCGTTCTGGGTGCAGACCATCGGGCTCACCGACACCTCGGCCGGCAAGAACGCCTTCCTCACCGCTACCTACTGCGTCATCGTGCCGTTCATGATGTGGGCGCTCGGGCAGAACCGCCCCACCGTGGCCAACCTGGGTGCCGCCGTGCTGTGCATCGTGGGCATCGGATGCGTCTCCCTTTCCGCCGAGACGCTTTCCGTGGGCTTCGGCGACGCCATGACGCTGCTGTGCGCCTTCTTCTTCGCGGCGCAGATCATCGCCATCTCGCGCTATTCGAAGCGCCACGACGTGCTGGCCCTCACCGTCTACCAGTTCCTCTTCGGCGGCCTCATGGGGCTGGCGCTAGGCTTCGCCACCGAACCCGCACCCGCGCTCTCGGCCGTGACCAGCCCCGACTTCCTGCTGAACCTGGCCTACCTGGTGGTGTTCGCCTCGGCTTTGTGCTACGTGCTCCAAAACGTCGGCCTGGCCCACGTGCCCCCGGCCCAGGGATCGCTTCTGCTGTGCCTGGAGTCGGTGTTCGGAGTGGTGGCCTCGGTGCTGCTGCAGGGCGAGCTGCTGACGGCGCGCATGGTCTTCGGCTTCGGGCTCATCTTCTGCGCCGTGGTGCTGAGCGAGCTCGGACCGCAGATCGCAGCCAAGCTGGGCCGGCGCCGCAGCCCCGACGCGACAACCGCCCTCGACGACGAGGCCGACACCGCTTCGGCCTAGGCCCCTCCCCGCCCCCCCGGAAAGCAATGCGGCCGTTTCTGTTAAGGCCAGGCGCGCAAGCGCCCCCGCGCCACCTGCTTCCGGAAGGCATCGCGGCCGCTTCTGCCGAGACCAGGCGGGGAAACACCCCCACGCTACCTCTCCGCCCCTTAAAAAGCAAAGCGGCCGCCCGATGCAGGCGGCCGCATGTTGTCGGTTTTCTTCGGGAGGGGCTCGGCTGCCGCGCGCCGTTCGCGTGCTACTCGGCGGGAAGCACCTCGATGGCGGGCTCGGCGGCAGGCGCCGGGGCGGGCTTCAGGGCCGAGGCCAGGAAGCGCACGTAGTGTCCGAGCACGAAGAACACCATGCCTGCGGCGAACAGGGTCTCCGCGCCCGCCAGCACCCGCAGCGCCTCGGCCAAGGGAAGCGCCACCCCGGCCGCGGCCATGGCGTCCAGTACCATTCCCAAGGCCGTCGCGGTGATGACGAAGGGGAAGGTCATGGCGGCGAAGCTGGGGTAGAACCCGCCCGCGACGAACTTGGGCAGCTGGGTGAGCACCACGGCGAACAGCACCTGGGCCAGCACCGCCAACACCGTCAGGAACACCAGGTTGGGGTCGGCCGTGACCGACAGGTAGCCGGCGATGGACAGGCTCATGGGCGCCGCGTAGATGCAGAACAGCGGACGCGCCGGCTCGGGGATGCTGTGCTTGACGTAGCGCAGCGTAATCACGGCGAAGAGCACCGCGTAGCAGGCGAACCCGAACCAGAACAGCACGCGGCCCAAATCCTGCATGCCGAAGATCGGCGAGGTGACCGACGCCACGATGATGCCCACGTAGCAGATGAAGTAAGTTGGGAACACCTCGGCCAGCTTGAACCGCCCGATGAAGCGAACGCTGAACCAGGTCATGAGCGCAAGATGGCCCACCACAGCGGCGCACCACAGCGCGAAGGCCGGAACCTGCGCGGCAGGGGCCAGGTAGCCGGCCAGTTGCATGAGAGCCATGAAGAAGGTGGCCGACACGCTCGCGAAGATGGAGTTCTCCATGTCCTTGCGAATCAGCGACGGGTACAGCACCAGCTTGGCCGCAAGCAGCCCCACCAGGCTCAAGGACAGGGCGCCGCACAGGATGCGCACTACCTCGCCGTAGGGCGCCAGCAGGTTGCCCAGCGCCGCAAGCCCCAACGCCACGCCGGCTGCGGGAATCGGAAGCTTCTTGATGATCGAGTCCATGGGATTCCTCTCGTCTCTCGTCTCAGATTGCGGCTGCCCGCAACGTCCCTCTCGCTGCTTCGGCCGCGGGACGCCGGAGTGGTCGCAGCGTTCCGCAGGAGCAACGGGTCGAAAGTATGCCGCAAGGTTGGCGAAGTGTGAACTTATCATTTCTTGGAAATGCATAAGCATGTGTTATGGTTATCCGACTCGTGTTATGGTAAGGAGGACCGCCCGTGCTCGACTTCCGCGTGAAGACGTTTCTGACCGTATGCCGCACGCTGAACTACACGCGCGCGGCCGAGGAGCTGTCGCTGACCCAGCCCGCCGTCACCCAGCAGATCGCCAACCTCGAGCGCAGCTACGGCGTCAAGCTGTTCAGCTACCGCCATCGCAAGCTCTCGCTCACGGCTGCGGGACGCATCGCCTACCAGGGGCTTTCCGCCATCGCCCACGACGAGGAGCTGCTGCGCCACAAGATGAGCGCCTCCACCAGCGGCTCGGCCATCCCGCTGCGCATCGGCATGACGCTCACCGCCGGCGAGTACCTGGTTGCCGCGCCGCTAGGACGCTATCTGCGCGAGCATCCGGAAATCTCCGTCACCGTGCGCTCGGGGGGCACCCGGGCCGTGCTGGACATGCTCGACGCCAACGAGATCGACTGCGCCTTCACCGAAGGCTTCTTCGACAAATCGTCATATCTGTGGCAGAACCTCTGCACCGAGCGCTTCGTGGCCGTCTGCGCCGGCAACCACCGCTTCGCCCGGGAGCCAAGACGGCTGGAAGACCTGCTGGGCGAGACGCTCATCCTGCGCGAGGCGGGGAGCGGCAGCCGGGAGGTGCTCGTCCACGCCCTGGCCGCACGCAACCTCTCCACCGACGCCTTCGCCGGCATCTGCACCGTGGAGAGCCTGGACATCATCAAGATATTCGTCGCCGAGGACCTGGGCATCTCCTTCGTCTACGAGGCGGCTGTGGAGCAGGAGTGCATCGACGGCTCGCTGCGCGTCGTCGAGCTGCCCGACACCCCCATGAGCCACGACGTGTGCTTCGTACGCTTGAAGGGGTCGCTTCACGAGAAGGAGATGAACGAGCTGTTCCGTGCCGTGAGCAGGCAGCGACTAAGCGCCTAAGCGCCCTGGCCCCCGCCCTGCCCTGCCACCGCTCTGCAGCGCCCGCCTGCGGCGATGCCGTGGACTTCGCGAACGGCCACTCCCCTTTCGCTATAATCGCCGAAGCAAAGCAAACCCGCATCCGAGGAGGTCCCATGGATCCCAACGTCCGTCCCGACGACATGCAGCGCATCAACACCCCCGAGCTGGCAACCGCGTTCATAGAAGAGCAGGTTGCAGCCATCCGCGAGCAGGTCGGCGACGGCAAGGTGCTGCTGGCGCTTTCCGGCGGCGTGGACTCCAGCGTGGTGGCGGCCCTGCTCATCAAGGCCATCGGCAAGAACCTGGTATGCGTGCACGTGAACCACGGGCTCATGCGCAAGGGCGAGTCCGAGCAGGTTATCGACGTGTTCGAAAACCAAATGGACGCGAATTTGGTCTACGTGGACGCCACCGACCGCTTCCTAAGCCTGCTGGCCGGCGTGGACGAGCCCGAGGCCAAGCGCAAGATCATCGGCGGCGAGTTCATCCGCGTGTTCGAGGAAGAGGCCCGCAAGGTGGGCGACGAGGTGGACTTCCTGGCCCAGGGCACCATCTACCCCGACATCCTTGAGTCCAAAGACGGCGTGAAGGCGCACCACAATGTGGGAGGCCTGCCCGACGACCTGCAGTTTAAGCTGGTCGAGCCCGTGAAGCTGCTGTACAAGGACGAGGTCCGCGAGGTAGGCCGCGCTCTCGGGCTGCCCGAGTCCATGGTCGAGCGCCAGCCCTTCCCCGGCCCGGGCCTGGGGGTGCGCTGCCTAGGGGCCATCACGGCCGACCGCCTGGAGGCGCTGCGCGAGGCCGACGCCATCGTGCGCGAGGAGATGGAGGCGGCAAACGTTGGCGCCTGGCAGTACTTCGCCGTGGTTCCCGACATGCGCGCCACGGGCGTGCGCGACGGCGTGCGCGCCTACGAGTGGCCGGCCATCATCCGCGCCATCAACACCGTGGACGTCATGACCGCCGAGGTGCCCGAGCTCGATTGGGCGCTGCTCAAGCGCATGACCGACCGCATCATCCACGAGGTCCCCGGCATCTGCCGCGTCGCCTACGACCTCACCCCCAAGCCCGTTGGCACGGTGGAGTGGGAATAGGGTGCAAGCGGCATTTTTGCTACAAGTGCAGTATCGCAGATAAGCTGCAAACTCAATGATTGAAAAGAAAACATACATTCTCAAGCACTTCGACACGCCTCTCGTGCGATTCTCTGCTGATGTATTATCTCCTGAGGCTGCTTATGAGATCACTTGGATCGATGAGAACAAGCGACAACTGCTTCCATTCGGGCTTGAGTGCTCGCCTGATGGGTTGAAGACCTGGGTCAAGCGTCGTAATATTCCGAAAAACAGAGCCTTTGCGAATACCTTTCTTGCGCGCAACGGGTTGAGCGCCAATCGTCCGCTCGGAATCATTGCGCTTAGCAAGGGACTTTCGCTTGATGACTGTTATTGGGTGGTTGAAGAGGGTGATAATTCGACCTTCGAGCAGGTGAACCTTTACGACAATCGCATCAGCAGGCTTTTGGCGCAGGTGGCTTTCACGGGATATGGCAGCTCGGTTCAACCGACTTTCATGTCTTCTCCGGAGTTCACGACAAACGGAATGCTTCCGAAATGCTGGCGACGAATCGATGGGCGAATCTATCTTTATAAGGGCGGCACCACGGGTTTTGCCAATGCCGGTTTCGAGCCGTTTTCTGAATACTATGCTGCTGATCTGGCGCACGCAATAGAGGTGGATGCGATCGATTACAGTATTCACCGTTGGAAGGGTATTCTTTGTTCATCGTGTGAGCTGTTTACGAGCAAGGAGCATTCATTCGTCCCTGTTGCGAGTGTTGTGAAGGGTGGCGCATGGCGGTCAGTCGTGTCTGAATGCCATGCGATGGGCGATTCGTTCAAGGAGGCTCTTTCCGACATGGTGGCCTTCGATGCGCTCATTTGTAATACGGATAGGCATTTGGGGAATTTTGGATTCTTGGCTGATAACAAGACGAATGAGATTGTTGCTCTGGCTCCCTTGTTTGATCACGGGAATTCGCTCTTTTACCAGGCTTATGGGGATGACTGGAGTAGCGATGATGCTTTGGCTGTTTATGCACGGTCGCAAAAACCATGCCTGTATGAAGATTTCTATGATGAAGCAGTCCGGTTAATGACATCTGCCACTCGAGCCAAGGTTCGCAAAGCGCTGGATTTTAGTTTTACACGCCGGTTGGCGAAGGGTTTCCCAAAGAAGCGCCTTTTGATGATAGAGCACCAGATCCGCGAACGTGCGAAGAGGGTGCTGGGATAGGGAGGGGCAATATGGCATTCTATTCAAGTGCTAGCAATAACTCCACATGGCGCGGTGCTGACTACTACGAGAAAGGGAAAGTCAACTCTTCTTTCAAGGTGGGTACATCATGCTTTGAGGGTGAGGTTGAAGGCAGTGACGATCAGATTTATTCAGTTTCTATCGATATAGATCATCCTAGAAAGTCGACCTGTTCTTGTACGTTTGCAGAGGGCAGGAGGGTTGCATGCAAGCACATGGTCGCTCTTTATTTCGCGAGCATTCCGGGTTCGCTTGAAGCCTTTCGTGAAGATATTACAGCATTGGAAGCACGGTACAAATTAGAGGAGAAATGCTGAAGAGAAGAGATGCTCGCTTCTATAAAAAGGCAGGTGAAAAATATGTCTGCAAAAGAGGCGAAAGACAAGCTGATTGACATTCTCTACCAGGATGCCCTTGATGATCGTTATCAGGATGACTATTGGTAGATAGAAAAATGAACAGAGGACGTGTTTTTTCGTTCATCTTCCTATATTGGATATGGTTCCCAATGATAGTCCGGCGATCTGTTGAATCTGACACACTGAGAGACCTGCGTCTTTCAGTCGCGCTCACGCCGCATCTCTCTCATTTCGGTCAGTCTGAAGGAGTGTTGTCGGATCGATTCCCCCCTAGAACACCGCCAGCGATCTTTCTCGCTTCAACATCGGTAAGTCTTATTCTACAACCCTCGTCAACATCGCCGAGCCTAAACATCTCCTCCTCGGTTTTATGGAAAGAACAGAAACTCTTCTCATCCCCGAAAAGCACACGAACGAAGCGCGCATCTGGCCATCCGCGAGACGACGGGATCTCGTCGTAGCTGCTCCAATGGAATGAAAGCTCCTCGCTGATCTTGGCCTTCAGGGGATTTCGGTGAACATATCGAATGACCGAGAGGAGATGGGTGTCTGATTCTATGGCCTCGCTCTTGAAGAGCCTCTGCAGATGATGCGGTAGAAGTCCGATTCGCTTCGTTATCTTGCGTCTCTCGGCATGAGGTCGTGCATTCTTCACTAGAGTTGTTTATTCATGGCTAATGTCATCATAGTATTTTGAACGGAAAACACGTCCCCTGTTCATTCTTCGTGACGATATCACCTTGCAGCGACGGTTTCATTAGCTGGCGGCAAGGGTGACGAACATCAGAAGTCCTCGCCGAAGTTCTCCTTTCAAACCTCAAGAGGCACATCGCTGCTTTTGAGCATCTCCTTCATCTTCGCTTGCATCTCAGGAGGCATCGACTCAAGGTCTTCCCTCATGGTCTTATCGGTCAATGCGGTTGCCTCTATATGTCGTTCGACCAGGTCTCGCATCTCCTCCGGCGAGTACATTCCGGGATTCTCGATTGCGAGTCGTTCGCTGAACTTCACCGCCTCTTGGTCAATCTGCGCTTTCTTCAGCTCCTCATAGCCCATATTTTCTTTCATCTCTCTTTCGAACTTAGCGATATGAAATCGCCCAAAACGGTCATCGGTATATCGCCTGTAAGCTCCATACGGCATCGTCGGCAATTGAACGTGCATGGGACAGTTGCTTTGCGCCCTGGCTTTATAATACATGCGTAAAGCATCTCACGATTGGCGTAACATGGACGATTCACTTTCAAAGAACACCGAGGTACCCGAATACACTTTCAGCATCGAGTTTCCCAAAACGAAGCTTCTCCCGGCTTCAGGAGAGCTTTCCCGCAACCCTGCCTTCTTGAAGGAAGGGCTCATGGAGGGCGAGACTCGCTGGGAGGCAAGGCTCGATCACGCCAACAAATTGGATTGCACCGTTGCGGTTGCATGCGGAATCGTCACCGGGCTGGTCGATTCATTCTTCGTCGGGAAGTTCTCGCTGGAGAGAGCGAACGAATGGGGTGTTTCCAAGGTCAATGATTTCGTCGTATTCATGGCAAAGCTGGCTGACTACGATGGGGATGACCTTCCTGGCGCGATACGGTACCTTGAGAAGAACTTCAAGTTCGCAGCAGACGGCAACACCGCTGACTTCGGAGGTGGCTATCAACATCATCTGAGAGACTTCTCCCATCATTTCAGCTTGGGCGGCCTGATCTGCTCGATCTTCACTCAGTTCACCGGAAAGGTGATCGGCACCGATACCGCAGGAAGGCTCCTAATCGTTGAGGTCTCCGAGACGCATCGGCAATTCCTTGGTAAGAGCTTTGACGAGAAGGTGATATTGGGCACCGTTTCCTGGGTGATGCATATCGCTAGCGACATCGCGGGCTCTAGCGGCAATCCTGGAAAAGGTACGGGCGTGCCAGGCCCTATCCTCTCGCTAATAAAGCAGCTCTCAGCGTTGCCGATTTTCGAGAACGCCCGGCAAGCGATGGAGCAAACGAATGGCTCCGTGTTCAGAGAGATCATCTCGAAGATGTTCAACGGGACGTTCTTCGCGCGAAGGGACGAGGATGGAAGGATAGTCGAGGTCCTGCGCTTCGACTTCAGAACGGAGCTGGGGGTCCTCCATGAGGTCGGCAGACTGGCGAAGCCGGTCATCCTCAACCAATGCCTCATCAGGTCATTCTATTTCATTCGGAGGCTCACGCATGAGATAAAGGCATTGAAGGTCGCTAGCCTCCAAGACTTGCGTCGTATAGACCCTCAAGACGTTCTTCCATTCAGGAACCAGGCCGTCGCAAGGATGTCCACAATCTCGTGTGGCGTCTTCTCTGCGGTGGATCTCTCCGATGCTGCCATCAGGGCCGCCATTGCATCGAAGGGCTCCAAGGAGAAGTTCCTAGCAGAGTTCGTTGTGAGAGTAAACTTCGTGGGCCTTGGCACATTTGCCATCGCATGCGTGCTCGATATCAGAGAGGTGCTGAAAGACAGGGCCTCAGCAAATTCATCCGGGGCTGAAGAGGATTACGAGCGATCCCTTGCCGAATTCGGATCTTTGGAGCTCGGGCCAAGTCAGATCAGGCTGCTCCAATCGCTCCAGAGAGCCATCGTGCTTGACGATATTGAAGGCACGAAGCATTCTCGGAAGAAGGACGAGAAGCTGCAATGGCTGGAGGAGTGGGAAGCGGCTCTTGAGATCGGCCTTAAAGAAAGGGGGCTCATCCCTTCCGAATACCTCCTCGATACAGACGAGCTATATATGCAGTTCGAAGATCTTGCTAAAGAGGATCCATCCAAGCCATGGCCCTTCCTTGTTGCTCTTGAAGCCAGCTTGTTCACGCCTTACGAACCCTTGGGCGGCGAAAACGACAAGGAATACAAAAAGCTGAAGCTCAACGGCGGGTATATGCAGGATGTGTTCGCAGCCTCGCAAAGCATCGTCACAAAAGATGACCTTGAAAAGATGCGCAGGGCTCTCAAACAGGCGCAAGGCGACATCGATGCGAAGATGGCTAAACGAGTAGTTGGATTCGTGGGAACCACGCTTGTCGCCGGTGCTGCCACTGTCGCAGCTTTCATATTCGCGCCCTATATCGCCCCCCTCGTCGCTGGGAAGGCCGTAGCGGGCCTTTCCGGCGCGGCTCTAACCAGCGCGAGCCTAGCATTCGTTGGCGGAGGCGCACTGGCTGCCGGAGGTCTCGGCATGGCTGGTGGCACAGCAATTATCGCTGGAGGCGGCGCGTTGTTAGGGACTATTGGCGGTACCGGAGCATCTAAGGTCATAGCTTCGATGACGAACGCGGATGGATTCGTGTTCGGAGAAGCCTCCAAGTTACTTTGCTATTGTCGATACGTCTTGCTGGATAAATGCCCGGACATCGATTCTGTGAAGCGAATCCGCGCGTCACTGAACGAAAGAGTGCTGGAGATGGAGATAACCCTAGAGTCGCTGAAGCATGCTGATGGCTCTGTTGAGCTCATCGAGGACGTTCATCAAGATTCAGATGAAAAAGATTCGGGTGATCCCGACTCTACAACGATCGATCCAAAAAGGCAGATGAAGGTGCTCTCGAAGTCTCTGAAGTATCTCAAGAGATGCAATCAGGCTCTTGTCAAGGCGATTGTCAATGCGGAGAGCGGGTTAAGCTAACAATGGGTTTTTTGAGCGACGTTGCGGGGATAGTGGTCAAGGGTACCCTGAGGTATGCAACCAGCGTGTCCGATGTTAAGGCAGCTGCCGAGACCCTTGCCAAGGCAGAGGCCCAGGACGGGTGGATCGCCGCAGAGGAGTTTCTTGACTCCTCTGACGTTCGCATCTACAACCTAGAGGACGATCAATACGATATAAAGATCGTGAAGGAGCATGACTTTCCAGGTGGATATGTTCTCTGGAACAAATCCAGAGACCTCTACCATACCGGCATTGGCTCTGATGTCTACAAGAAAGTTGAGCGACATTTCCGATGCTATGACAACGAAGCGGTATTCGCCGATAGCGAGAGCGGAGGCTCTTTCATGGTTTCACTGTTCAGGTTGGACAATACCGAATACGATGATTTGTAGGAGCTCGGCAACGCGCTTCGCAAAGCATACGGTTGCTACCTAAACATCACCGCAGCGCAATTTGAAGAATCATCGGATGCCCCAGGACGACCTGGCATCCTGGGCTTTTAAGCCGCCTATTCAGCTAATCCCAGAACTCATCTCATTCTGCGAGATCGTTTCGCTGCGCGAACACTATGGTTCGAGAGCTTCGTGTCTGGTAGGAGCATGTTGCGAATGCAAAGTGCCGACCGTTCTCATAAGGCTCATGGATGAGCGCATCACTATCAGCCGCGTTCTTAAAAAGCGCTAGATAAATCATCGATTAATTGAATAAATCGCTTTTTTTGGCTCTTCGGTAGTTTGTGTGGGTCAATATCAGACAAAAGCGCAGATGACCTATGAATAATTGCATAGATTGATGTGATTTAAGGAGAACGGCCCCGCGAGGGGCCGT
>CAJTDS010000013.1 GCA_910575165.1 Eggerthellaceae bacterium | reverse complement strand
GCGCCCCGCCTCGCGAGACGCGCAAGGAGATACTCTACCCTGCCGCCGCCTCCCCGTCAAGGGGTGATTTTCGGATTCTCGGAAATTTCTTTCCGGCCCTCCGGGGCGGCTGGCGCCAGTCGCCCGGCTCCAGGGAGCTGCTCATCTCTCCTTGGAAAAAAGCAGCTTGTATATAATACGCATCGGCCATAGCTTGCGCAAGAAAAAGTTTGCCGATTGGCTTAATCTAAGAGAAAGTAGCTGCATTAATTGTTTCCTGGTCGTTAGAAGGCCAGTTCAACCGATATTTGGCAACGCTGCAGCACTTGTGGACGATTTGTGTTCCTGCTGCGTTCTATTCGGCGGGCTTCCAATCGCGCCCCACGATAACGAGCACGTCGGTCTCCAGATGATAGAAGTCGGCGTAGTCCGAAATTACCCGACCGACACCGAGCTGCTGCGCCACGCTCTGCGCAGCCGTCTGGAACTCGTCGGCGGCGTACACGACCAGGGTCTCGTCGTAGGCCTCGATATCGGTGTTGCCGATGCCCTCGACGTTGAACCCGCGGTCCTCGAGGGAGTCGGAGATGCTTGCCGCCGCCCCGGAAACACCCGATCCGTTTTTCACGAACACCGTGAACGAAGAGGGATCGACCTGGGGAGCGGATTCCTGCGAGACCACGGGAGCCTGGCCCTGGCTCATGCTTGCCAGGTAATCGCCCCACGCGCCCTCGTCCACCCGGTAGATAACGATGCCGTCCCGCGAGATGTCGTCGCCGGGAAGCATGGCGCCGGAAATCGCTCCAACCCCCACGGAGGCCATAGACGTTATCAGATGGTTCACCTCGCCGGTGCTCTCGTCGGTGCGCAGGCATCCGGGCAACCGGTCGATGAGGGCATAGAATCCCAAGGAGTCCAGGGAGAGCAGCTTGGCAGACAACGAGCGAAGCACCTCTATGCGGTTGGCCGCCATTTGCTGAGCACCTCCGCTGAGGTTGGTGGCGCGGACCATCGTGAGGGCTCCGGCGCCGTCGACCTGCTGCTGCCCAGCCGGCACGTACACGCTGCCGGCCCGGGGATCGTCAATCTCCTCGCCTACCTCGACCGAAATGCCGTCGAGGGCGTCCACCAAGGACCTCAAACCGTCAGAGTCGATCTTCAGAACGTGAGTGATCGGCACCTCCGCTAAGGAGGAGACCGCCTCCACGACCCCGGCATCGCCCAAGTGGTCCCACAGATCGCTCAGCGTGTAGAGCAGCCCGTCGTCGCCGGCGGAAACCACGTTCGAGGGGATGGCAATCACCTGGGCGGTCCTGTTCTCGGTGTCTACGTGCACGAGGGCGAAGGCGTCGTTGCTCTGGGCCTGGTCCGCCGACCCCACCGTGACCGGCGCCGAGGAGGCCGAACCGCTAGCGGCCAGGCCGTCTACGGCGGTGTCGGACACGTCGAGGGAATGCAGATCATCGGCGGAGGACGAGCGGACCCTTTCAGGGGCGACGTCCCCTTCCACGGAGAAATCGGCAAGTACCAGACTGTAGAAGGAGCCTTCCTTCGAGGCGGGCTGCAGCGCCGAGGCTGCATTGGAGTCGCCCAGGGCCAGGCGGGAGTCGATGGACCCCAGGAGCACGGCCACCCCCACCGCGACCGCGACCACGATGGCGACGGCAAGGGCTGCAACGATCGCGACCGCGGTCTTGACCCTGCGCTTGCGGTGCACCTCTCTGTCGAACCTGCGGGCGCCGACGCGGCCGCCCTTCCGAGGCGCCGCCGCATCGTCGACCTTCAGCACGCTGCTCACGTAGCCGCGCGATGCGCGACGCTGCTTGCGGGGATTGGAAAAGCCGACGGCGCTCGCGTTCGTTGGCCGCTCCGACAGCCGGCCCACCCCGGCGTGGGTACCTACGACGTTCGAGCGGATGTCCCGAGACGTGCGACGGGAGCGCCTGGGCTTGAAGCTGTCGGACCGCGCCACCGGACAGGCCAGCCTTACCGACCCGAGGCGTCGGCGGCGCGGCGGGACACGCGGGCGCCAAGACTGCGCAGCTTGCCGACGTAGTCCTCGTAGCCGCGGTCGATATGCTGCACCTTATGCACGCGCGTCTGGCCCTCGGCAGCAAGGCCCGCCAGAACGAGGGCCGCTCCGGCACGCAGGTCGGTGGACGAGACGTCGGCCCCCTGCAGCGCGCACGAGCCGCGGACGATGGCATGATGGTCCTCTATGGCGATGTCGGCCCCCATGCGCGCGAGCTCGCTTGCGAACATGAACCGGTTCTCGAACACGTTCTCCGTTATGACGGACATGCCCTCGGCACAGCTGGCCAGCAGCATGAACTGGGCTTGCAGATCAGTGGGAAACCCTGGATGAGGAAGCGTCTGGATGTCGGTGGGAACCAGCGCGCGGCTGCGCGAGACGGTCACGTAGTCGTCGCCCACCTCCACCGAGCAGCCCATGGAGTCGAGCTTCATGAGGGCCATCCGCAGGAAGGCGGGGTCGACGCCGCGCACGGTGACCGGACCGCCCGTAAGCGCGCCGCCCACCAGGAACGTACCGGCCTCGATGCGGTCGCCCACCGTCGTATGGGTGCAGGGATGCATGGACTGAAGCGGCACGCCCTCGACCTCGATCAGCGCCGAGCCGGCTCCGCTGATGCACGCCCCCATGGCGTTGAGCATGCTCGCCAAATCGACGATTTCGGGCTCTCGCGCCGCATTGCCCAACACAGTGCGCCCTTCGGCGACCACGGCCGCCATGAGCAGGTTCTCCGTTGCGCCCACGCTGGGAAAGTCCAGGACGACCTCGGCGCCGTGCAGTCCGCGGGGCGTCGAGGCATGGAGATTACCGTGCTCCATGTTGAATTCGACGCCAAGCGCCTGCAGGCCCACCAAATGCATGTCTATCTTGCGAGCGCCGATCTGGCAGCCGCCTGGCATGGCGACGCACGCCTTGCCGAAACGGCCGATGAGGGCGCCGAGCACCGAGATGCTTGCACGCATCTTCGAGACGAGCTCGTAGGGGGTCTGGTAAGAATCGACCGGCGCCGTGTCTATGAGCAGGCTGTGCCCTTCGCGCTCCACCGTAGCGCCTAGGCGCCGGAGCACTTCGGCCATGATGTCGATATCCGAAATGAGCGGAACGTTGTCTATACGAGAGGTGCCGCGCCCCAGAAGCGAGGCGGCCATGAGCTTCAGGGCGGAGTTCTTCGCACCGGAAACAGATACGGTGCCTTGGAGGGGAGAGCCCCCCTCGATAACGATGATCTCTTCGGCCATGGAGTCCCTCTATCCTCATGCCCGCCGAATCCGGAGCAGAGACGGCGAAGCGGTGTCGTTGCACGTGCCATTATAGAAAGCGGAGACCCCCGCTCGGAGGCCTCCGCAATGAAAACAGATGGTCGAAGGGGGCTTCGCACCCCTTGCCCGCCCTGCCGGGACGACTAAGCGCCCAGCACGAAGCGCTGGAAGTCCAGGATGGAGATCTGGCCGCCCAGGGCCTTGGCCGTCTCGGCGGTGTAGTCGGCCACGGTCTGGTCGGGGTTCTTCACGAACTGCTGCTCGGTCAGCACGTTCTCCTTGTAGAACTTCTCCAGGCGGCCGGTGGCCATCTTTTCCTGGATAGCCTCGGGCTTGCCGGACTCGGCGGCCTGGGCCATGTAGATGGCCTTCTCGTGCTCGATGGTCTCGGCGGGAACGGCATCGCGGTTGGCGGCCACCGGGGAGGCGGCGGCAACCTGCATGGCGATATCGCGCCCGTAGGTCTTGAACTGGTCGGAGGCCGGGTCGATGCCCTCGAGGCCGAAGGCCACGAGCACGCCGATCTTGCCGCCGCCGTGGATGTAGGAGGCCACGCCGTCGGCGGCCACGGTGGCGACGCGGGCGATCTGGGTGTTCTCGCCCATCACGTGGATGGCGTCGGTCACGACGGCCTCCACGGTCTCGCCCTCGCAGTCGGCGGCCTTCAGGGCCTCGACGTCCTGGGCGTCGGCGGCAAGGGCCGCCTTGGCGATGCGCTCGGCATAGGCCTTGAACTTGTCGTTCATGGCCACGAAGTCGGTCTCGCAGTTCAGCTCGACCATGGCACCCTTCGTGCAGGCGTCGTTGAGCACGCACATGACGGTGCCCTCGTTGGTGGCACGGCCAGCCTTCTTGGCCACGGCAGCCAAGCCGCGGGTGCGCAGCACGTCTACGGCCTTCTCCATGTCGCCCTCGGCCTCGACGAGCGCCTTCTTGCACTCCATCATGCCGGCGTCGGTCATCTCGCGCAGTTCCTTGACCATGGCAGCGGTGATGTTCGCCATTGATTCCTCCTTGACGGTGAAAGGGTTGGTTTACTCGGCAGCCTGCTCGGCGACCACGGCCGCGGCGTCGGCGGCAGCTTCGACGGCGGCCTCGGCGGGGGTGGTGGTCTCGGCCACGGCAGCTGCGGCGACGTCGCCCTGGGCATCGGCGGCGCCGGCCATCTCGACGGCGGTCACCGGCACGCCCACGCCCGCAACCACGGCGTCGGCGATGAAGTCGGTGAGCAGACGCACCGAGCGGATGGCATCGTCGTTGGCGGGGATGCCGTAATCCACGTCGTCGGGATCGCAGTTGGTGTCCAGCGTGCCCACCACGGGGATGTTCAGGCGATGGGCTTCCTTGATGGCGATGGCCTCGCGGTTGGTGTCCACCACGAAGATGGCGTCGGGAACGCGCTTCATGTTGCGGATGCCGTTGAGGTTGGCCTGCAGCTTGGAGAGCTCCTTGAGCTTGAGAATCTGCTCCTTCTTGGGCAGCAGCGCCATGCGGCCGTCGGCCTCCATGGCCTCGAGCTCCTCCATATAGGAGACGCGCTGGCGGATGGTGACGAAGTTGGTGAGCATGCCGCCCAGCCAACGGGAGTTCACGTAGGGCATGCCGCACTTGATGGCGGCGTCGGCCACGGCCTCCTGGGCCTGCTTCTTCGTGCCCACGAACAGCACGGTGCCGCCCTTGCGGGCAACGTCGGCGCAGAAGGTGTAGGCCTGGTCGAGGCCCACGAGCGTCTGCTTGAGGTCGAGGATGTAGATGTCGCCGCGGCTGCCGAAGATGTAGGGCTTCATCTTGGGGTTCCAGCGACGGGTCTGGTGACCGAAGTGGCTGCCCGCATCGAGCAGCGTCTGAATGCTGACTTTCGCCATTGCTTTCTCCATTCGTTAGTCCTCTGTCCGCGGTCTTCCCCGGCCCCGCAGCCTTTTCCGGTGGCCACTAGCGGAGCCAAGTCACGCGAGCATGCGTGATTAGAAACTTGGCTATCCTACCACAGCCCCTCGCCTGTTTGCGCTTTTTCCCTTCCCGCAAACCCAACATCACGCTTCCTCCACAGCCTATTGGGTATACTCGGCCCCTGCACGCAATCGGTCAGGAGGGTAGATGGACTTCAACAAGGTAACCTTCGAGCACTCTTTCGGCGTTTCATCGCAGCTGCCCCCCTCCACCGTGGCGGAGGTGTCGTTCGCCGGGCGGTCGAACGTGGGCAAATCGTCGCTTCTGAACAAGCTGTTCAACCGCAAGAGCCTGGCGAAGGTGTCGTCCACCCCGGGCAAGACCTCCACCATCAACTTCTTCGAGAGCCCGGGGGTGCGCTTCGTCGACCTTCCCGGCTACGGCTACGCGAAGGTGTCCAAGTCCGAGAAGGGGCGCTGGTCGGAGCTCATCGAGGGCTACTTCAACCAGGAGCGCAACTTCGCGCTGGTGGTGAGCCTGGTGGACATCCGCCACGAGCCGAGCGCCCTGGACCGCAACATGATCGCCTTCCTGCAGGAGGCGCAGCTGCCCTTCGCCGTGGTGCTGACCAAGGCGGACAAGCTCTCCCGCCAAGCCCAGATGAAGCAGCGGGCCGCCATCCGCAAGGCGCTGAAGCTGGGTTCCGACGTGCCCATGGCCGTGTGCTCGTCGGCCAACGGAGCCGGGATAGACGAAGTGCGCTCGATCATCGCCCGGGCCGTGGCAGACGGCGCGCCGGAGTAGGGACGCTTCGGGCGAAGGGCCTTAGGGCCGCACGAAGATCATGCCGGCCTGGACGCCGCCGATGATGACGCCCACGCCCTCCGTGGCCGCATGGATCATCTGGCCATTGCCGATGTAGACGCCGCAGTGCTGGGCGTTCACGGCGATGTCGCCGGGCTGCGGATCGCTTACCTGGGGCCAGCCGAGGAACGTATAGGTCGTGCCCAAGCGGGTATAGCTTCCGGAAACCGCGTAGCTCACCAGCCCCGAGCAGTCGAAGGCCCCGGGGCTGCAGGCCCCCCATACGTAGTCGGCGCCAAGGCAGCTGTAGGCACGGTCGACGATGGCGTTTCCGGTGGAGGGGTTGTACTCGACAGAAGGCGTAGTCGCGGAAGGCGCGGAGGCCGAGGGACCCGAGGCGTCGGAGGACTCCGAACCGCCCGAAACCCCCTGGGAGGCAGCGGCCTGCTGCTCGGCAGCCTGGCGGGCGGCCTCCTCCGCAGCGGCCTGGCGCGCGGCCTCCTCGGCTGCCGCGCGCGCAGCGGCCTCCTCGGCCAGGCGCTGCGCCTCGCGCTCCTGCTCGAGCAGCTCGGCGGCTTCGGCGGAGAGGCTGTCGTAGGTAGCGCGCATGGCCTCGGTGGTCTCCTGGGCCTGCTGCTGAATGCGCTCGGCCTCGGCCGCCTTGTCGCGCGCCGTCTGCGTGCGCTCGTCCAAGATCACCTTCTGGTCGCGTATCTGCGAGCGGAGTTCCTTGGTCTGCTCGATCATCTCGGTGTCGCCGCGGTTGATGTCGACGAGCACCGACCAGCGCGTAGTGAAGTCCTCCCAGCTGGTAGCGCCCAGCAGCAGGTCGAGAAAACCGGTCTCGCCCTGGATGTACATGCTGCGCGCCCGCGACCCCAGACGGTCCTGCATGGAGAGGATCTGCTCGGTGGCCTCGTCGATGGAGGCCTGGGCGGCAACGGCCTCCTCTTCGGCGGCCTGCTGCTCGTCAAGGGCAGTGAAGTAGTCGTTGGAGGCTTTGTCGAGCACCTCCTGCATGGCGTCCAGCGACGCGAGCACCTCTTGGGCCTCGGCCTGCTTCTCCGCGGCCGTAGGCGTTGCGGATGCAGGGGATACGCAGGTCAGAGCAATGATGCAGGCAGAGACAAAGCACGTGAGCGCCGTGGCGAACGCGGTGCGAAAGGCGTGCGTATGCATGAATAGAAACCTCCGGTCGGTACCGTTTCGCGGGTATCTTTTCGACCAGAGTACCAAACAAGGCGGCAAACGGCAGGGGCTTTCGGCCTAATACGACAAGGGACACAGAACGCGAACACACCGCCTCCATTCATCAGGGAACGGCTCAGCTTTCGCCGCGCGGCTCGCCGGCGGCCTACAGCCCGCGCTCGAACCCCTCGTCGCGCTGCAGCCCGCTCCCGTCGGCGGCGGCGGTGGCCAGCTGGTCGCAGCGCTCGTTCTCCGGATGGCCCGCATGGCCCTTCACCCATACGAAGCTCACCTCGTGGGGCTTTATCGCCTCCAGCAGGCGCTTCCACAAGTCGACGTTTTTCACCGGCTGCTTCGAGGCCGTCTTCCAGCCTCGGCGCACCCATCCCTCGACCCAGTGCTGCGCAAAGGCGTTGACCAGGTACTGGGAGTCGGAGTAGACGGTCACCTTGCAGGGGCGGCGCAGCGCCTCCAAGCCCACGATGGCGCCCAGAAGCTCCATGCGATTGTTCGTCGTCTGCAGGAAACCGCAGGACAGCTCCTTCTCGTGCAGCTGCCCGGCGGAATCCGTGAAGCGCAGCACGGTGCCGTAGCCGCCCGGCCCGGGGTTGCCCCGAGACGAGCCGTCGGAGAACAGATCAACGACCTGCATAGCGCTTCTTGAAGAAGTCGAAACGGGGAGGCAGCTCGCAGACGCGGTGCGCCCCCTCCACGATCTCGCCGGCGCTGCACAGCTCCGCCATGCCGTCGAAGTCGTAGTTCCAGCTGAAGAACTCGTCGAAGGAGAAGTTCAGGTAGTCGCAGATGGTCTCGGTGCCGCCGGGGACCACCGGGTGCATGAGCAGCGTGCACACACGCAGCAGGTAGAAGCTGTCCAGCAGCACCTGGCGGCGGGCCGCATCGTCGCCTGCGAGCTCGGCGTTCTTGATGCCGTCGGCCCAGTACTTGTTCGACCAGCGGATGAACTCGTCCATGAGGGCCATGATGCTGTGCAGCTCCACTTTGTGCATGATCGCATCGTAGGAGGCCATGGCGTCGTGGGCCCGTTGCAGGACCACAGGCGTGACCTCCCCCACGGGCATGTTGCACCCGAAGGATTTCTGAGCCTCGTAGAAGCAGCTGCGCGCCAGACGGTTGAACACGTTCGTGAGCAGCGCCGACTCCTTGAGCACCGGGTCGGCCACCCGCGGGTCGCTGCGCTTGTCCGCATCCGGGTCGAAGGCCTTCGGCTTGAAGCCGACGGACTTCTGGTCAAGGCCCAGGGCCAGGAAGTGGGCCCGCAGCTCCTCGGCGGAGTAGTGCTCCAGGAGCTCGTCGGCCGTGGGCGGCTTCACCGCCCCCGAAGAGGACGCCTTCTTGTTGCCCAGCAGGATGTGGTAGTTGGCCACCAGGCGCGTCTGGCGCACGGGATGCTCGGTCGGCTCGCCCGTGACGATATCGGTGCCCGAGAGCGCCTCGAACATGGCCGTCTGGGCCACGCCGTAGAAGTAAAGGTTGTCCTGGCCGATGAACTGGTAGACCTGGGCGTCGGGGCTGCACCAGAAGTCCTTCCAGCTGTCCCGGGGAAGCCCCAGCTCGTCGTTGGCGGCGATGGTGAAGGAGATGGGCGCCCACAAGCTCTCCGGCCAGCACCACACCGTAAGGCCGCCAAGTCCCTCGATGTCCGGCGCCGCCACGCCCCACTCGATGTTGCCCGTGATGCGGAAGGGCACGAGGGTCTTGCCCGACCGGAAGCGGATGCCCGCCTTCTCCAGGACCGCACGGGCCACGTCACGGTCCTCGATGTTGGCGAAGGCCACCTCGAAGCTCTGCTTGCCGTCGGCGGCCGGCACCACCTCGCAGGCGGGCAGTTCGTCCCGCACCTGGTTGAATGCCTCTTCCATATCGTTCTTCACGTACAGCACCGGCGGCAGCAGGAACTCCGCTATGGTCTGGGGCACGATCGCGCGCACGTCGGCATCGGCGCCGAGCTCGGCTGCGTAGGCGCGCAGGTAGTCGCCGAAGGCGGGCAGGTCGAAGTACCAGTTCTCCACCGGGCGCATCTCGGGCACACATCCGGTAAGCGACGACTTCGGCGCGATAAGGTCCTCGGGCGCGTAGCTGTGGCCCAGCTCGCATTCGTCGGCGTAGGCCTTCTCGGACTTGCAGCCCTGCACGGGACAGCGGCCGGTCACCTGGCGACCGTTGAGGAAGGTCTGGGCCTGCGGGTCGTAGAACTGCAAGGTTGAGCGGCGGCGCAGATGCCCCGCCTCGTAGAGGGAGCGGATGAAGCGGTCGGTGAAGGCCTGGTGGACCTCCCCCGCATGGCCGATGCCGGATCCCTGGTAGATGCTCAGGCTGATGTCGTAAGCCGCAAGGGTGCGCTTCTGCGCCTCGTGGTTGCGCTCGACGTAGTCGGCGATGGTGCCGTCGAAGCCCGCTTCCTCCCTGAGCTTTCGGTACCCCTCGTTGATGGGGGATCCGAAGCAGTCCGTGCCGCTGATGAAGCGGACGTTGTCGGCCCCGATGCGGTCCCGCAGGAAGCGCGCGAACGCGTCGGCGGGCACGAACACGCCGGCGATGTGGCCGAAGTGCAGGGGCTTGTTGCCGTAGGGCATGCCCGCGGTCACCACGGCGCGGGCGGGCCATGCAGCCTGGAGGTTATCGGTCGCCATTCAATGCTCCTTCCGAAGACGAACCGAGCAATCCGAGCAGCGTCTCGCCGTCAAGGGAGGGTTTGCCCTCGGAGAGAAGGTCGAGCAGCTGCGAGAGATCGGACGAGTATCCGCCCAGGTGGTAGACATCGCAGCCGGAAAGACCGGCGAGCTGGGCCGCGTAAGCCACGGCGTCGTCCTCGTAGCCTATCCGGTCGGCCAGCCCGTTGTCCACCGCCTCGGTCCCCAGAAACGTCATGCCCGTCGCCAGCTCGCGCACCTCTTCGGTGCTCATGCCGCGCCCTTCGGCAACGGTTTCGATGAACTGGTCATTCACCGCGTTAACCTGGTCCTGGTAGTACTGGCGCTCCTCCTCGGTGAGCGGGCGGTAGCCGTAGCTGGAATCCTTGCTGTCGGCCGACGCGATGGTGTCGATGGATATACCCAGCTTCTCCATGAGATCGGACAGGTCGGTCACCTGCATCAGCGTGCCGATGGCCCCCACGAAGGAGGACTTGGCCACGAAGATGCAGTCGGCCTGGCTGGATATCTCGTAGGCGGCGCTGGCGTTGAGCGATGCCGTGGAGACCACGATGGGCTTGTCGAAGTCGCGCACGAGCACCGACATCTCCTCCCCCGCCGTGGACACGCCGCCGCCCGAATCGACCCGAAGCACCACGGCTTTGATATGGGGGTTCTCGCTGGCGATATCGAGCTGGGCCTTCAGCCCCTCCGGGCTGCAGGTGGTTCCGTCGTACTGGATAGTGCCGCTCATGTCGATGACCGCAACGGTGTCGCGCTCGAGGAACTCGGCCCCGTCGTAGAGCGACGAGGACCCAAGCGCTCCGAACGACGATGCGAAGAGGGCCGTGCACGAGCCCATGCCCACCACGAGTACAAGGCATACGCACAGCGCCACCACGATGCCGACCACCCAGCCCCGGGACTGCCGCGGCTGGGCGGGAACCGCGTAGACCGGCTGCCCGCAAGCTCCGTACGGACCCCACTGCGGTGCGCCCGGCGCTGCGGACGGAGGCACGAAGGAGGCCGGCTGCGGCGGCGGTACGGCGGCCTGGCCCGGGTACTGCCCGCGATTCACGTTGTCGTCCATGCGCTCTCCCCTTCAGGCCTACAGCTCCGCCACGCCCTCGCCCTTGGCGCTGCGGTTGGCCTTGCGGGCGGTGCGGATGAGGAACTCCTCGTTGGTCTCGGTCTGCTTGAGCGATTTGATCAGCATGTCCATGGAGCGCTCCGTGGAGTTCATGTTCGAGAGGATGCGGCGCACGCCCCACACCAGGGTGGCCATCTGCGGGTCCATGAGCAGCTCCTCCTTGCGGGTGCCGGAAGCCACCGGGTCGATGGCCGGGAAGATGCGGCGGTCGGCCAGGTTGCGGTCGAGCTTGAGCTCCATGTTGCCGGTACCCTTGAACTCCTCGAAGATGACCTCGTCCATCTTCGAGCCCGTATCCACCAGCGCGGACGCCAGGATGGTGAGGCTGCCGCCGTTCTCGATGTTGCGGGCCGCGCCCAAAAAGCGCTTCGGCGGGTAGAGGGCCGTGGAGTCCACGCCGCCGGACAGGATGCGCCCGCTGGCAGGCTGGGCCAGGTTGTAGGCGCGGGCGAGGCGCGTGATGGAGTCGAGCAGGATGACCACGTCGCGGCCCTCCTCAACCAAGCGCTTCGCGCGCTCGATGACCAGCTCGGCCACGGCGATATGGTTCTCCGTGGGCATGTCGAAGGTGGAGGAGATGACCTCGCCCTTGATGCTGCGCTGCATGTCGGTAACTTCCTCGGGACGCTCGTCCACCAGAAGGCACATGAGGTGCACCTCGGGGTTGTTGGCCGTGATGGAGGCCGCGATGTCCTTCAGGATGGTGGTCTTGCCGGCCTTGGGGGGCGACACGATCAAGCCGCGCTGGCCCTTGCCGATGGGAGACACCAAGTCGATGACGCGGGCGGTGACGGCGCTCTTGCCGTGCTCCATGACCAGGCACTCGTCGGGATAAACCGGCGTAAGGTCGCCGAAGCGCACGCGATGGGCGGCCTCTTCGGGGTCGCGGCCGTTGACCGCGGTGATCTTCTGCAGGGCGCCGTACTTGTCGTTGGGGCGCGCCGGGCGCGTCTGGCCGGAGACCATATCGCCCTTGCGCAGGCCGAAGCGACGGATGAACTGCGTGCTGATGAAGCAGTCGTCCTCGCCGGGCAAATAGCCGCTCGTGCGCAGGAAGCCGTAGCCGTCGGGCATGATGTCCAAGACGCCCGTGGCGTCCTTGAAGCCCTCGGCGCGCACCGCCGCCTGGAACACGGCTTCCACGAGCTCGGCCTTCTTCATGCCGGCGCCGTCGAGGCCCAGCGAGGAGGCCTTCTCGCGCAGCTCGGCAACCTTGAGCTTGGCCAGCTCTTCCTTGTTCACGCTGGGAACCATCTCGCGCTGCTGGTTGTTGTGGCGGCCGTGCTGCTTGCGGTTGCCGCCCTGGTTTCCCTGGTTGCCGTAGGGCTGCTGGCCGCGGTTGCCCTTGCCCTGCTGCTTCTGGCGACCCTGCTGCTTCTGGCTTTGGGTGCCCGAGGCCGGTCGGGGCTGGGGGCGGTCGGCGCTGCGCGCGGCGTCCTGGTGCTGCACCTTCACGCTCTTGCGGCGCACGCGGCCCTGGGGGCGCTGCGACTCGCCTTCGGAGCGGGGGGCCGCATCGTCCGCAGGCGCGCGGTTCTCGGTGCTCGCCTGCTCCGCCGCGTCCTGCTTGGCCTTGGGCGGGCGGCCGCGACGGGGCTTGGGAGCCTCGTCAGCCGAAGCGGCGCTCTCGGCGCTCTCGGCGACCTTCGCCTGCTCCGCGTCGGCCTTGCGCGGACGGCCGCGCTTGCGCTTGGGGGCCTCGGCGGGCGCGCTCTCCGAGGAGCCGGAGGCGTCGGAGGCGGAGGAGGCGGAGGCGCGGGTGCGCGTCTTACGGGCCGGGGCGGCGGCGGCGGGGCGCCCCTCCGCGGTTACTGCTTCTTCGCTCATGCGTTCTTAACTTTCTCCCAATCCTTCATGAAAGCATCCAGGCCGCGATCGGTCAGGGGATGCTGCACGCACTTCTTCAGGGCTGCGAAGGGCACCGTGGCGATGTCGGCCCCCATGAGCGCCGCCTGGGCCACATGGTGGGGGCTGCGCACGGAGGCGGCGATGATCTCGATCTGCTGTCCGTCCACGGTGCTGTCGGTGAAGTCGTAGTTGCCGATGGCGGTCACCACGTCGGCCAGCTGGGCCAGGCCGTCCTCGGAGATGTCGTCGAAACGGCCTACGAAGGGGCTGATGTAGCGGGCGCCGGCCCGGGCGGCCATGATGGCCTGGGGCACCGTGAAGCACAGCGTCATGTTCACGGGGATGCCCTCCTGCGCCAGCTGGCGCGTGGCGGCCAGGCCTTCGATGGTGGTGGGGACCTTTACCACCACGTTGGGGGCCAAGGCGGCCAGAACCCGTCCGTCGGCGACGATGTCGTCGCGGGTCATGGCGACGCTCTCGGCGGAGACGGGGCCGTCCACCACGTCGCAGATGCGCTTGATATGGCTGTGGAAGTCATCCACCGAGCCGCCGGTGCGGGCGTAGAGCGTCGGGTTCGTGGTCACCCCCGCGAGCACGCCCCAGCTCGCCGCCTCCTCGATTTCCGCCAAATCGGCCGTATCCAGGAAAAACTTCACGCGTTCCCCTTCCCTTGCAAGGCTTACCGTTTCCCATGCGCCAACGACGCGCAGCAAGACACCTGTTCTCTTGGACTGATGTGAAAGACAGACGTACGCTCCCGATGGGCGCCGGCATGGCGACGGCGCAAAGGGAGCCTTGAAGAATCCACCTGCCCATAGTAGCGCAAGCCCGCAGGCGCTGCAAGAAAAACACAGCAGCAGCCGAGGCGCGCTACAGCCGCACGGGGATTCCGAAGGAGCGCATGGACTCCTTGACCTGGGAGATGGTGAACTCGCCGAAGTGGAAGACGCTCGCAGCCAGCACCGCGTCGGCCTCCCCCTCCAAGATCCCCTGGGCGAAATGCTCCAGGCACCCCACGCCGCCGCTGGCGATGACCGGGATGTCCACGGCGCGGGCCACGGCGCGGGTGAGCGCGCAGTCGAACCCCTCGCGGCTGCCGTCGCGGTCCATGGAGGTGAGCAGGATCTCGCCGGCACCAGCGCGGGCCGCCTGAGCAGCCCAGGCCACGGCGTCGATTCCCGTGGCCTTGCGCCCACCTGCCACGTAGACCTCCCAGCGGTTGGGCCTGCCCGCCACCGCCTTGGCGTCCACGGCCACCACCACCGCCTGGCTGCCGAACGCCGCGGCGGCCCGGGATATGAGGGAGGGGTCGGCTACGGCGGCGCTGTTCACCGACACCTTGTCGGCGCCGGCAGCGATCATGGAGCGCATGTCTTCGACGCTTCGGAAGCCGCCTCCTACGCAATAGGGCAGATGCAGCGACGCAGAAGCGCGGCTGGCCAGCTCCTGGGCGGTCGCGCGCTTGTCGGAGGTGGCGGTGATGTCCAGGAACACCACCTCGTCGGCCTTCTGGGCGTCGTAGAGTTCGGCCAGCTCGATAGGGTCTCCCGCATCGCGCAGGCCCACGAAGTTCACACCCTTGACCACCCGCCCGCCGGCCACGTCCAGGCACGGGATCACGCGCTTCGCTAGCATGGGCGCCCCGCCTCCGTGGCCGCTGCGCACGCCCGCACGCCCTCTTCGACGGACAGGGAGCCCTCGTAGACGGCGCGGCCCGCGATCACGCCCTCGATATGCCGCGCAATGGGGGCGAGCGCCTCGATGTCGGATACGCCGGCCACGCCCCCGCTGGCGATGACCGGATGCCCGAACGCCTCGGCCATGGCCTTGTAGGCGGCCGGATCGATGCCGGTCTGCATACCGTCGCGGGCGATGTCGGTGTAGACCAGATGACGGTAGCCCAGCTTCGCCATGGCCCGCGCCAGCTCGCAGGCGTCGCGGCCCGTTCCCTGCCGCCAGCCGGCCACGGCCACCTCTCCCCCTCGGGCGTCGATGCCTGCGGCCAGCAGATCGCCGAACTCGAAGGCTGCGTCGCGGGCGAAGGCCTCGTCGGCCACGAGCGCCGTTCCCAGCACGATGCGGGATACCCCGGCGTCGGCC
Organism: Eggerthellaceae bacterium; assembly: GCA_910575165.1. Classification (GTDB taxonomy): domain Bacteria; phylum Actinomycetota; class Coriobacteriia; order Coriobacteriales; family Eggerthellaceae; genus Xiamenia; species Xiamenia aquisgranensis. The sequence continues at coordinate 58,285 of CAJTDS010000013.1, read as the reverse complement.
AGGCGGCGCACGGTGGCCAGGGAGCGGACGCCGCCGCCCACCTCCACCGAAAGCCCCGTGGCCGACACGATGGCCTCGATGGCGGCGATGTTCTCGGGCAGCCCCGAACGGGCGCCGTCCAAATCGACCACGTGCAGCCACGACGCGCCCTGCTCCGCGAAGGCGCGGGCCTGGGCCACGGGGTCGTCGTTGTAGACGGTCACCCGGTCGTAGTCGCCCTTCATCAGGCGCACGGCCTTCCCGCCGAGGATGTCGATCGCCGGTAGCAGATACATGGGCACCTAGCCTTCCTGGGCAAGCGAGACGAAGTTCCGAAGCAGCCGATGACCCGCTTCAGAGCTCTTCTCCGGATGGAACTGCACTCCGAAGGCGCGATCGCCGTAGCGCACCGCGCTGGGGAAGCGCACGCTGTGGCGCGTGCGCCCGATGACGAAGGGGCCGTCGGGCACCGCGTAGCTGTGGGTGAAGTAGAAGTACTCGCCGTCGGGGATGCCGTCGAAGAGCGCAGAGGCGGCCGACGAATCGGCGCCCTCCCCCGCAAGCGACACGGTGTTCCACCCCACATGGGGAATCTTGTAAGGGTTGCCCGCCTCGTCGGTTCTGGGAAGGCAGCCAACCACCCCGGGCAGGATGCCCAGGCCGACGGCGTTATGGGAAGACTCCTCGTCGTCGGGCTCGGGAGCGCCTTCCACCCCCTCTTCGAACATGAGGTGCATGCCCAGGCAGATGCCCAGAAAAGGCGCGCCCTCGGCCACCCGGCGGCGCAGAAGCCCGTCCAGCCCCAGCCTGCGCAGCGTGTCGGCGGCGTCGGCGAAGGCGCCCACGCCCGGCAGCACGATGGCGCCGGCGGAAGCGATGTCGCTTGCGCGGTCGGTCACCGCCACTTGGGCACCGGCAGCCTGAAGCCCCCGCTGCACCGACAACAGGTTTCCCTTGTGGTAGTCGACGACGGCGATGGTCATCACAGCACGCCCTTCGTGCTGGGAAGCTCCTCGGGGTGCCGCGCATCCACGGCTACCGCCTGGCGAAGCGCGCGCGCCACGGCCTTGAAGGCGGCCTCCACGATATGGTGGGCGTTCTCGCCGGCCAGCTGGCGCACGTGCAGCGTCACCCCGGCGTTGGAGGCGAAGGCGATGAAGAACTCCTTGGCCAGCGACGAGTCGAAGTCCCCGATCATGCCCCAGGGCACGTCGACGGCCCAATGGAGCTGCCCGCGCCCGGAGATGTCGCAGGCGGCCAGCACCAGCGCCTCGTCCATGGGCAGGACAACGGACCCGAAGCGAACGATGCCGCGCTTGTCCCCCAGCGCCCGGGCGAAGGCCTGCCCCAGCACGATGCCCGTGTCCTCCACGCTGTGGTGTCCGTCCACCTCAAGGTCGCCCTCGCAAACGGCGTCCAGATTAAACGATCCGTGGCGGGCGAAGGCCTCGAGCATGTGGTCGAAGAATCCGATGCCCGTGCGCACCTGCGACCGACCCGTCCCGTCGATACCCAGCCGCACCGATACGGAGGTCTCCTTGGTGGTTCGCTCGACAGCAGCTTCCCGCATCATCGATCCGCCTTCCGCTCGCTTGGCCCCAGCGCCTCGGCCAGGGCCCCCAGAAACAGGTTGTTCTCCTGACGGGTGCCAATGCTCACCCGCAGGCAGTCGGCCGTCAGCGGGTTGCCCGAAAAGTCGCGCACCAGCACGCCCCGGTCGTAGAGGCGCTCCCATACCCGATGGGCGTCGGGCACGCGCACAAGGATGAAGTTCGCATCGCTTCGGTAAGGGTGCACCTGGGGCATGGCCGCAAGCTCGCCGAGCACGCGCTCGCGCTCGGCCACGATACCCCTGATAGCGGGGGCGAACCGCTCCCGATTGCGAAACACCGCGCAAGCCGCCGTCTGGGAGAGCGCGTTGACCGAGTAGGGCTGGCGCACCTTGCAGAGCTGCTCGATCACCGTCGGCGCCCCCAAGACGTAACCCATGCGCACGCCGGCCAGGGCGTATGCCTTCGAGAACGTGCGCAGAACGAGCAGGTTCTCGTAGTCGCCCAGCAAGGGCATCACCGATTCGTCGCAGAACTCACCGTAAGCCTCGTCCACCATCACGAGCGCGTCGGTGGTATCCAGCAGGCGCCGGACGAAGCCTGCGGGCGCTGCGTTGCCGGTGGGGTTGTTCGGGCTCGTCACCACCACGTAGTCGACATCCCCGCGCGCCACCCGGGCAAGGACCGCCTCCTCGTCGATGGAGAAGTCCGCGCGCCGGGGCACGTTCTCCGTCTTCGTGTGGGTCAGGCGCGCGTTGGCTTCGTAAACCGAAAACGTCGGCGGCAGGTTCAGGAACGTCCGCCCCGGGCCTCCCCAGCACAGCGCCACGTCGAACAGCAGCTCGTCGCCGCCGTTGCCCACCAGCACCTGCTCGCGCCGCAAGCCGTAGGCCCGGGCTATCTGGTCGCGCAGCTCGTTGGCCAGAGGGTCAGGATAGCGGTTGAGCGGCACCCGCTTCAGCTCGCGGGCGATCTCCTGGCGCAGCTTGTCCTCCACGTCGAGCGGGTTCTCGTTGGCCGAGAGGAACGCCCGCGCAGGCAGGTACTTCGGGTCGTAGGGCTGCATCCGGGCCAGATGGGCGGCAGGAGGGCGCACGCTACGCATGGAGCGCTCCGCCCGCATCCTGCGAACCGCCCCCGAAGAGCGCACCCGTCTCGAGCAGGTTCCTGCGCAGGGCCACGCTTTCGCGATGGGCCCACAGCCCCTCGTGGTCGGCGATGGCCATGACCGTGGCCGCATCGCGGGCCAAGGCCTGCGGCGAGTACTGGATGACGCTGGACTTCTTCACGAACTCGTCCACCGAAAGCGGCGAGGCGAAGCGCGCCGTGCCCCCCGTGGGCAGCGTGTGGTTGGGGCCGGCCGCGTAGTCGCCCACGGCCTCGGGAGTCCACTCGCCCAGAAAGATAGCGCCGGCGTTGCGGACCTCGCCCAGGTAGTCGAGCGCATGGACCACGTGCAGCTCCAGATGCTCCGGGGCGATGACGTTGACCGCCTGCAGCGCCTGCCCCATGGTCCGGCACACCACGACGAGCCCCTGTTCGTCCAGGGAGGCGCGGGTGATCTGGGCGCGGGTGGAGCGGGCCATGTGCGCTTCCACCGCCTGGAGCACCGCGTCGGCGTAGCCCTCGCTCAGGCACACCAGATAGCAGCTGGCCAACGGGTCGTGCTCGGCCTGGGCCATGAGATCTATGGCCACGAGCGCAGGGTCGGCGGTCTCGTCGGCCACCACGCACACCTCGGAAGGACCCGCGATCATGTCGATGCCCACGTCGCCCGACACGACCTTCTTGGCGGCGGCCACGTAGGCGTTGCCAGGGCCGGTTATCTTGTCCACCGGCGCGATGGAGGCGGTGCCGTAGGCCAGGGCGGCCACGGCCTGGGCGCCGCCCACGGTGTAGATCTCGGTCACGCCCGCTATGCGACAGGCCTCCAGGATGGCGGCGTCCACGGTGCCGTCGGCGGTAGGCGGGGTCGTCACCACGATGCGCCCCACCCCGGCCACCGATGCCGGGATGGCGTTCATGAGCACCGTGGAGGGGTACAGGGCCCGGCCTCCCGGCACGTAGATGCCCACGGAGTCGAGCGGGGTCACCTTCGCTCCGGTGAGGGCGCCGTCCTGGCGTACCGTGAACCAGCTCTGCTGGCGCTGACGCTCGTGGAAGTCGCGGATCTGCGCGGCAGCCTGGCGAAGCGCGTCGGAGAGCTCGTCGCTGATCTGGCTGGCGGCCTCGGCTATGCGGCTGGGGGGAACGCGAAACGCCTCCGGAGACACGCCGTCGAAGCGCAGTGTGTACTCGCGCAAGGCTTCATCCCCGCGCTCGCGCACGTCCTCAACGATGGCCGTGGCAGCCGTGAGCGCCTGGGCGTTGAACGCCCCCGTGCGCCTCAGATGCCCGTTTCCGAAAACCTCGCCGGGACCTAGGATGACACGACGCATGGCAAGTTCCTTCCTCTAGTTCGTCGAACCGGCGATGGGCTCGAAGGGTTGCGTTGCTGCGAAATCCGACAGACGCGCTGCCAGCTCGCCTATGCGCTCGTCGGTGCGCAAGGCCGAGCCGTTGGCGAAGAAGCGGGCCGTGGACGAGAGCACGTCGTCGACGATGACCAGGTTGTTCTCCCGAAGCGTAGCGCCTGTGGCAGTGATGTCGACGATCTGCTCGGCCAAGCCGGTGAGCGGCGCCAGCTCGATGTTGCCGTGCAGGGCTACGATGTCGCACTTCATGCAGCGTCCCTCGTAGTAGCGCTGCGCGATGCGGGGGTACTTCGTAGCCACCCTCACCGAGCCGTGGCGCTCGTAGCGCTCACGCACCTCGTCGGAGGTGCCAGCGGGCTCGGCCACGATGAAGCGGCAGGCGCCGAAGCGCAGGTCGGCAAGCTGAACCACGCTCGCATCGGTTTCCAGGAGCGAGTCGAGCCCGCAGATGCCGCAGTCGGCAGCGCCCAGGGCCACCAAGGCCGGCGCATCCGAGGGGCGCACGATAAGGTACTCGACGCCGGGGTTTCTGATGATGAGCGAGCGGCCCGGATGCGCAAGCCCCGAAACGTCCAAGCCTGCGCCGGCAAGCACGGCGATGGCGTCGGCGTTGAGCGAGCCTTTCGGCACGGCCACGCGCAGCGGACGAGCCTCGCCCGACGTTGGAGCGCCTTGCTGCTCGGCAGCCTCCATACAGGCCTCCAGCCCCAGGGCGAACCCGGCCGCCGGGCGGCTTGCCCCGTAGGAGCCGAGCATGTTGTCGTAGCGCCCGCCCCGGGCCAAGGCGTCGGCGCGAGCGGGGGCGAACACCTCGAACACGAACCCGGTGTAGTAATCGAACGAGCTCATGATGGAGAAGTCGACAAGCAGCCGCTCGCCCAGGCCCCGCCGGTCGAGCTCGTCGACGAGGCTCTTAAGCTCGGCCAGGCAGCCGGCGCAACCCAGGGGGCCCGCAAGGGCCTCCGCCTCCGCAACGGCGCCGCGCCCGCCGCGAATGCGGGCAAGCGAGGCGATGGCCGAGCCGTACACCGGAGCCACGCATGCCGCATCCGAGCAGAGCCGGTCGACCTCCACGAGGTCGGAGGCATGGTAGGCCTCCAGGACCGCGCGCCTCCACGGCTCGGGCGCCCCGCAGGACTCCAGCAGCTGCCGCAGCACCCCCACGAACGCCACGGCGATGGTGAACTCCCCCACGCCGCAAAGCTCCAGGGCCCGGGCCGCCAGGCCGACCACCTCGGCATCGACGGCCGCGCCGCCGGCGCCGACGCACTCGATGCCGATCTGGGTCTCCTCCCGCGGATCGGCACGGAAGGGGTTCTTCGCCTCGCGAAAGACGCGCTGGGTGTAGCGCAGGCGAACGGGGCCGTCCTGCGCGGCCAGCCTGGTGGCGCATACCCGCGCGATCTGGGACGTGACGTCGGGGCGCATGGCGAGAAGCGTGCCGCTGGCGTCGAACAGCCGAAAGGGCGACGCGGGCATGCGGCCGCCCGCGTCGGCCACGGCCATGACCTCGAGCGTGGGCGTCTCGATGGGCGCATAGCCCGCCTCGGCGAACAGGTCCTGCAGACGGCGCACGAGCGCTTCGCGGCGCTGGGCCTCGTCGGGGAGAATATCGCGGAACCCCTGGGGGGTGCTGTAGATCATGCCCTTCGATCCTTCTTCTGCGGGAGCTTCCACATCACGCTCCCTCCAGACGCCTGAGTCCGGTGGGAACCCTACCGTGTCATCACTTTATCACAGTAGAGTACTAAAGTGACGGCATCGGCGAGACCACAACAAACCGCCATAGGGGCTAGCCCAGCCCCCGCACGTAGGCCTGCATGGAAAGCGCCAGGTAGATACAGGCGACCACGAACAACGTGGCCAGCAGCTTGCCGGCCAGCGGCCAGCGGCTCCTCCATGCAAGCACGATGCCCGCCGGCCAGAATACCACCAGGAACACCACGATCCAGAAGGTCTGGTCGTACCACTTCGCCGGCGCGGAGCTCGGCTGCTGCAGCGGCCCCTCCTCGCGGGCGCGACGGCGCTGGTCGCGATGGAGCCAATCCCCCGCCCGATGATCGTCCTCAGCCACGGCTACCACCTTTCCGAAAGAAGCCCGCAGGCCCCGTACGGGCGCCTGCGGGCTCCATTATAGCGAAGCGGTGCGGTCAGCGAACCTACTTCAGGGTAACGAAGTCGGTGTCGATGGCCTCCTCCAGGTACTCCTTCACGGGACTGGGGCCGAACTCCTCCAGCTGATCCACGTGCCAGCACTCGGTGGCGGGCAGGCCCTGGATGTGCTCGGCCACGAACACCGGGTCCTTGCCGGCCTTGCGCTGGGCGGTGTAGTCGTCCAAGGCCCGAAGCGCCCACTTGCCCAGAAGCAGGATGGCGATCAGGTTCACGATGGCCATGAAGCCCATGAAGATGTCGGCCAGGTTCCACGCCAAGTCGAAGCTGTTCACCGCACCGTAGTAGATGAAGGCCAGGCACAGCACGCGGAAGACGAACAAAGCCCAGCGGTTCTTCGTGATGAAGCGGAAGTTGCTCTCGGCGTAGAAGTAGTTGCCGATGAGGCTGGAGAACGCGAAGGCGAAGATGGCGAAGGTCATGAAGTGAATGCCCATCTCGCCCACGGAGTTGTTCACCGCCATCTGCACGAGCGGCATGCCGTTGAGCGCTTCGGCCGCGGCGGGGTTCTGCACGTAGAACACCATGACCATCATGGCGGAGCAGGTGCAGATGACCAGCGTGTCGATGTAGACGGACAGGCTCTGCACCAGGCCCTGCTTGCAGGGATGCGAGACGCTGGCGGTTGCGGCGGCGTTGGGGGCCGAGCCCATGCCAGCTTCGTTGGAGAACAGGCCGCGCTTGATGCCCAGCATGACCACCGAGCCCGCGAAGCCGCCCGCGATGGACTGGAAGTTGAAGGCGGAGGCGAACATGGTGGAGAACACCGCGGGGATCTCGCCGAGGTTGGTCACCGTGGTCCATACGGCCAGCGCGATGTAGGCGATGGCCATGACGGGCACGATGATGGAGGTGATGATGGAGATGCGGGACGCGCCGCCGAAGATGACGAAGGCGGTGAACACGGCCAGCACGATGCCCACGGCGATGGCGGCGCCGTTGGTGGCGTAGTCGGGGATGTAGTACTCCAGCGCGCTTGCGGCGTTGTAGGCCTGCAGGCCGTTGAAGCCGAAGGCGAAGCAGAGGATGAGCAGCACCGCGAACAGGATGGCCAGCCAGCGCTTGCCCAAGGCCTGGTCGATGTAGTAGGCCGGGCCGCCCCGGTACTCCCCTTCCTTGCCGCGCACCTTCCAGATCTGGGCCAAGGTGCTCTCGATGAACGCCGAGGCGGCGCCCACGATGCACATGATCCACATCCACACCACGGCACCCGGGCCGCCCGTGGCAATAGCCGTGGCCACACCGGCGATGTTGCCGGTGCCGACACGACTAGCCGTGGACACCATGAGCGCCTGGAACGACGAGATGGACTTCTGGCCGGGAACGTGCTTCTTCTCCGTCAGCTGCGTGAACATGTCCTTGATGTAGCGCACCTGCACGAACTTCGTCCGCACGGAGAAGTAGATACCCACGAAGACGAGCAGTATCACCAGGATGTAGGTGTACATGAACCCGTCGATTTCGCCCGTTACGGCGACGAGCATGTCGTTGAGACCCTCCATGGCTCTCCTTTCTGTGTTTGCCGAGATTCCCCGAAACTCCTCTGGTGCCGGATTTTACACGATAGGAGGCCGCATCCCCGCCACAATGTCCGCTTCCCGGGCCAAGCGGGCTTCACGGAGCCCGGCAAGGTCGCAACGCAGGGTCTAGAAGAACACCTCCGAGACGTGGCGGTAGAAGCGCTGGCTGCCGCTTCGCAGCAGCACCGTGGGCGCGTCGCCGCGCTGCACGTAGATGCGCCGGGGCGCCGACGGCAGGTCCAGCAGGTCCCCGTCGATGAACACCGTGGCGTCGCGCCCCTCGCCGTTGCGCGACAGGTCAAGCTCCACCACGTCGGAGGGGTCCGTCACGATGGCGCGGCTGCGCAGCGAGTGGGGGGAGATGGGCACGGCCACCAGGTTCTTCGAGAGCGGAGCGAGCACGGGTCCGCCGGCGGAGAGGGCGTAGGCGGTCGAGCCCGTGGCAGAGGCCACCACGAATCCGTCGCCGCGCACGTCGTCGATGGGCTGACCGGCGATGGTGAGCCCCACCTCGATCACGCGCCCGTTCGCGCCGCGGGTCACCGCCAGCTCGTTGAGAGCGAAAAACGATGCCGGGGCGCATCGGCCCTGTGCCGATGCGAACGCTTCGGGCGCACCGTCCCCCCACCCGTCCTCGAAGGGGTCGCGCTGCCCTTCGCAGACCACCGTCACCGCAAGGTTCGTCCGGCGCTCTTCGGCAAGCTCGCCAGCAAGAGCCTGGCCTACCAACGCGACGACCCCCTCGTCGTTGGGGTTGGCCAGAAAGCCTAGATGCCCGAAGTTGATCCCCAGGATGGGCACGGCGGCAGATCCCACCAGATGCGAGGTCTTGAGCATGGTGCCATCGCCGCCCAAAACCACGGCAAGGGCGCTTTGACGCGCGGCGGCGCACAGCCGCTCGTCGCGGTCGCTGCAGTCGGGGCCGCCAAGGTCGCATACGGTGTGGTCGATGCCCTGATTGTCCAGATAAAGCCCCAGAAGGAGCGACGCCTCCATGGCCTGTCTGTTGGAGTTATTGCGTACGATGAGGATATGCATGAGCCCGTTCCTTCGCAGAGGGATATGATGGAGCCATTATAGTCGCTGTCTACTCTAAGGGGTGCGCCTTTACGCGCTATGGCTCAGAATAGCTCCCATGCCCGCCACGCCCGTCCGGTCAACCCCGGCCGCACGTCCGAGCTGTTCGTGGGCGGCCGCCACGCCGGCGTCGACCGTACCGTCGTTGTCGCAGCCGTAGCCGAATCCGTCGTTTCCGACCGTTCGCGCCGTCCCGCCAGGACCGTCGTCGCAGGCGACCCGTCCAGGACCGAACCTTTGGCCTCCCCAGGTGAAACCGCACGCATCTACGTGGGTGGCTCCCATGCCGGCACCGACCGCACCCGCGCATCCGACCCGCTCGCCCCCCAAACGTCGCTTTCCGACTTCTCCGGCGCCCCCTCGGAAAGCCTGCGCGGCCGCTACCGGCAGCGGCCCGCCTCGCAAGCCGTCGCCTTCGAGCGCCCGGACAGCCCTTGCCCCGAAGCCGAATCGAGCGCGACCACGGCCGCCCTGCGGCTTCGGGCCCGACACGGCGCCCCTGCGCCCGCCAAGACGACGCAGCGCGTCCGGGAAGCCGGCGATGGCGCCCTGGCGGCGCGCGGCGAGGGAAAGGACGTGGGCTCCTCGGCGGCGCTCATGAGCCTCTGCGTGATCGTCTCCCGCATCACCGGCTTCGGGCGCACCTGGGCCATGGCCTTCGCCCTCGGCTCGACCATGCTCTCGAGCGCCTACGCGGTGGCTAACAACCTGCCCAACATGCTCTACGAGCTGGTGGCGGGCGGCATGATCGTCACCGCGTTTCTGCCCGTGTACCTGTCCACGAAGAAGCGCCTGGGGGACAAGGCGGGCAACGAGTATGCCTCGAACCTGCTCACGCTCGTTTTTCTGCTCTGCGTCGTGCTGGCAGCCGTCTGCATGGCCTTCCCGTCGGCCATCATCTACACACAGAGCTTCTATTCCGACCAGAGCACCATGGCAAGCGCCGTGTTCCTGTTCCAGTTCTTCGCCATCCAGGTGGTCTTCTACGGGGCGAGCACTATTCTGGGAGGGCTGCTCAACGCGAACCGCGACTACCTGTGGCCCGCCATCGCGCCGGTGGCCAACAACGTGGTGGTCATCGCCACCTTCGTCGTCTACGCCTGCCTGGCGCCCCATGACCCGCAGGCGGCGCTCTACGTCATCGCCGTGGGCAACCCCCTGGGCGTGTTCATGCAGATGGCCTTGCAGCTGCCGGCCCTGCGCCGCAACGGCATCCGGCTGCGGCCCCGCATCAACCTGCGCGACCCGGCCCTTGCCGAGACGCTGCGGCTGGGGGTCCCCATCCTGCTAGTCACCGTGTGCACGTTCGCGGTGGTGTCGGTGCAGAACGCTGCCAGCTACGTGTTCGTCGACTACGGCCCGTCGGTGATCGCCTACTCGCGCCTGTGGTTCACGCTGCCCTACTCGTTTCTGGCCGTCCCCATCACCACGGCCATGTTCACCGAGCTGGCCGATATGCACGCCGAGGGAAACATGGCCGGCGTCAAGCGGGGCGTCGTCTCCGGCTCCGCCCAGATACTCTTCCTCATGATTCCCTTCGCGCTGTACCTGGTCGTGTTCTCGCTGCCGCTCATCACGCTTTACCATGCGGGGGCCTTCACCATGGACGCCGCCGCGGTAATCGCCTCCTACCTTGCCACGTTCGCGCTGGCCCTTCCCGTCTACGCCTTGAGCGCCTACTATCAGAAGGTGTTCAGCAGCCTGCGCCGGACCGGGGTGTTCGCCCTTTTCAGCCTGGTCGCATCTTTGGCTCAGGTGACGCTTACGGCCTGGGGCGCGGCCAACCCCCATCTGGTCTCCATCAACGTCATCGCATGGGGCGACGTGCTGTTCGGCGTGGTTCTTGATGCGTGCCTGTGGATGTACCTGAGGCTGCGCCTGGGATCCTTCGGCCTGCGGCGCCTTGTGAGGCCTACAGTGCTGGGCCTTGCCTTCGGCGGCCTGGGCGCCGCGGCCGGCTGGGGGACGCTTCGGGCCTTGGAGCACTTCATCGCGCCGTTGTCCGGCTCCATCCTGCAGGCTTTGGGCTACACCGCGGCAGGCGGACTGCTCTCGCTGGCGGTGACCTTCGGATTGGCCCTGGCCTTCAAGGTGCCCGAAGCTGCCTTCGTGTCGAACGCCCTGGGCAAGCTTGCGCGACGCATCCGACGCCGATAACCGCTCCCTCCCCTCCCTCGAACGCGTGCGCACTTCGGCCCGGGGCCCCAAAACGAGCGGCCCGAGCGCAGCGCATGAAAAAGGCGCGCCCTTGAGAGCGCGCCTGCCAATGGTTTCCCGTGCCGCCTAGAACCGCAGCGCGTAGGAGAACTGCGGCCAGCTGGAATAGCTCACCACCTGCCCGAAGGTTGGGGCATGGATGTAGGTCCCCCCTCCCGCTTCGGTGCAGATGCCCACATGGCCGTAGCTCCACAGGATGTCTCCGGGCTGCGCTTCGGAGACGGCCCCCACCCACGAGGCGGCATCCTTCATGCCGTACGTGGTACGCGGGATGGTGATGCCCACCTGCTGGTAGCACCAGTAGGTAAGGCCGGAGCAGTCAAGGCCCACTCCCGGCGTGTTGCCGCCCCACACGTAAGGCGTGCCCAGGCAGTACTCGGCATAGGCCACCACCGACCCGTTGGCCGGCGGCGCGGGCATGCTGGGGGTCGGGTCGGGCTCGGGCTCAGGGTCGGGCTCGGTCCAGCTGTTGCCGGGGTCGCTGGGGGTTTCCGGCTCTTCAGGCGTGCTGGGGTTCGGCTCCGGGTCGTTATTCCCGGTGCTGGGCTCGGGGTCGGACACGGTCTGCTGCGGCTGGTTCTGAGCCGCCTGCTCGCGGGCCTGGCGCTCCGCCTCCTCCTGTTCGCGGGCCAGCCGCTCGGCCTCGGCGGCGCGCAGGGCGGCAGCAGCCTCCTCTTCCTCCTTCAGCAGCAGCTGCCGCGCCTCCTCGTCGAGAGAGTCGAGCTCGGCCTGCAGGGCGGAAACGGTCACCTCCGCCTGCTCCTTGGTGGTGCGGGCCTGCTCGGCCTTCTCGGATGCGATGCGCTCCTGGTTGGCGAACTCCTGCTCCTCGACCTCTATCTGCTGGCGAAGCTCCTTGGTCTGGTTGATGAGCAGCGCGTCCTGCTTGTTCATCTTCGTGAGCAGGCTCCAGTTGGTGACGAACTGCTCGAACGTGGTAGCGCCCAGCAGCATGTCGAGCATGCTGGAATTGCCGGTGCGGTACATGCTGGTGGCGCGGGTCCCCAGCTTCTCCTGAAGCTGGCGGATATGGGAGGACGCCTCGTCGATGCGGCCTTGGGCCTCGTCCCGGGCGATGACGGCAGCGTCGTGCTCGTCAAGGGCCGCATAGTACTCTTCGGCAAGACGTTCCAAATCGGAATTCATGGCAGACACCCGAGAGCGCACCTCGTCAGCCTCTGCCATCTTCTCCGCCGACGTCGGGTCGGCGTAGGCGATGGAAGGGACGCAGGCAGCAGCTGCCGCGAGAACCGCAGACGCCGCGATGAACGAGCGCCGGCTCAGGGGAAGGTTGGTCTGCATCATAGCTTCGCCTTTCTTGGCGCGCACAACCGCCTCGAAGCAGCTTCGGCGGACCGAAGAACGCCCGGGCGTGGCACTGGCAACGGATGGTGCATGGTGTGTTTGCCTGCTGCGTGCGCACTCCGTGGAATCAGTCATATTCAGTGCACTATACTAGCAAAATCGGAAAGCCTCAACCTGGCCTATCAAAAAAGCCCCATAGTGCGGGGGAAGGCAGTGCGAAACGGAGGACGAACCGAGACCCCGCGGTCGCCTCCAGCCACCCGTTCGCCTCAGCCGGTCTTCGTGCCGACAAAGAAGAAAGGCCGCCCGAAGGCGGCCTTTCCGACAGACAGCTTCCGAAAGCCTACTCGGCGTCGCCGGCGTAGTTGCGCGTGACGGAGGAGTCGACCATGATACCCGGGGTCATGGTGCCGGACACGGTGATGGACTTCACGTACTTGCCCTTGGCTGCGGAGGGCTTCATGCGCAGAATCTCGTCGTAGACGGTGCCGTAGTTGGTCGCCAGCTGCTCGGCGGTGAAGCTGGCCTTGCCGATGATCACGTGGGCGATGCCGTAGCGGTCGGCGCGGTACTCCACGCGGCCTCCCTTCAGCTCGGTGATGGCCTTCGCCACGTCGGTGGTGACGGTGCCCAGCTTCGGGTTCGGCATAAGGCCGCGGGGGCCGAGCACCTTGCCCAGACGACCCACCTTGCCCATCTGGTCGGGGGTGGCCACGGCGGCATCGAAGTTGAACTCGCCGGCCTGGATCTGGGCCATGAGCTCGTCGGTGCCCACGATGTCGGCGCCGGCCTCCTCGGCGGCGCGGGCAGCCTCGCCCTCGGCGAACACGGCCACGCGCACGGTCTTGCCCGAGCCGAAGGGCAGGCTCACGGTGCCGCGGAGCTGCTGGTCGGCCTTGCGGGTGTCGATGCCCAGACGGAAGTCGACGGTCACGGTCTCGTCGAAGTTAGCCGTAGAGACCTCCTTCACCTTAGCCATAGCCGCCAGCGGTGCGTAGACGGCATCCCCGATGGCCTCTTCGGCGGCACGGTACTTCTTAGCAAGCTTCTTCATTGTCTTTCCTTTCGTGGTAATGGCGGACCCATCGTCCTCCCACATTGCTGCTTATTCTAGCTTAGGCCATCCGTTTCACCGAATGGCCCGCTGGGCTTCTGCGGTGCGTGCCATGGGCCTGAAAGGGGTCCGGCATTGGCCTTCGCGCCATGCCGGGCCGCTTGAAGGCCCAGGGTGCGTGCCGCAGGAGGCCAGAGGGTTATTCGGATTTGCCTTGGAGCATTGCCGCCAGCTTCTTGGACGGCACGTACTTCTTCTTCATCTCGCGGCCCTCGATGAGCACGCCCATGGAGCGGGCGGTGCCGGCGACGATGTTCATGGCGGCGTCGATGTCGTTGGCGTTCAGGTCGGGCATCTTGATCTCGGCGATCTCGCGCAGCTGATCCTGGGTCAGGGTGCCCACGAAACGCAGCTGGGGAATGCCCGAACCGCTCTGGATGCCCAGCTTCTCCTTGATGAGCACGGCCGCCGGAGGCGTCTTGCAGATGAAGGTGAAGGACTTGTCCTCGTAGATGGTGATCTCGACGGGGATGATGGTGCCCGCCTGGTCCTGCGTCTGGGCGTTAAACGCCTGGCAGAACTGCATGATGTTGACGCCCTGGGCGCCGAGGGCGGGACCGACCGGAGGAGCCGGGTTGGCGGCACCCGCGGGAATCTGGAGCTTTACAAAGCCCGTTTGCTTCTTTGCTGCAGCCATTGAAACGTTTCCTTTCAGCGGATCTTCTGATCTGGCTTGGCGCCGAGGCGCCTATGAATAAGCGTTCCGCCGTGAGAAGCCCCGGTCCACTCGGGCACGGTCGGTCCGCCTGTTCGCGGTTTAGATCTTGGCCACCTGGTCGAAGGAGAGCTCGACCGGGGTTTCGCGTCCGAAGATGGAGACCATGACCTTCACCTTGCCGGCGTCAGGCATGACCTCGGCCACCACGCCGTCGAACTCGGCCAGGGGCCCGGAGACCACCTTGACCGATTGGCCGACCTCGAGCGAGGTGGAAGTCTTCTTGGGGGCCTCGTGGCTCGTGCGCTTCATGATCTTGTTGTACTCCTCGCGCGTGAGCGGGGCCGGGGTGCCGTCGGCGCCCACGAAGCCGGTCACGCCGGGGGTGTTGCGCACGGCCGACCAGGTGCGGTCGTCAAGCTCCATGCGCACCAGCACGTAACCGGGAAGCACCTTGCGCTCGACGTCGGCGCGGCGCCCCCCTTCGCGGATCTCGGTCACCATCTCGGTGGGAATCTCGATAGCGAACAGGTTGTTCTCCAGGCCCAGGGCCTCCTTGCGAGCCTCCAGGTTTGACTTCACCTTGTTCTCGTAGCCGGAATAGGTGTGCAGAACGTACCACTTCTTCGCCATGGCTTAAGCCCCCAATCCCGCCAGGCTCGAGATGCCCACCAGGACGGGCGTCACGATGGCGTTGTCGAGGATGGCGACGTAGATACCGAAAAACAGCAGGGCGCAGACCACCACCACGCTCCAGCGAACCACGTCCTGGCGGGTGGGCCAGGTGACTCGCTTCATCTCGCCCTTGACGTCCTTCAGGAACTGGAAGCGCTTCTTCTTGGGCTTCGCAGGCTTCTTCTCGGCCTTGGATTCGGCCTTGGCCGGAGCTTCGGCTTTGGCCTCCTCCTTCTTCAGGAAGGAACCGATGCGCTTCTTCTCGCGCTCGGCCGCGTCGACCTCGGTGGCCTCGATCTGGTTCGACTCTGCCTCGACCTCGGACGCAACCCGGGCTTCCTTGCGGGCAGCGCGGGCGGCCGATGCCTTGGCCTTCTGAGTTTTCGATTTCTTCGCCATCTGGTTCCTCACCGATAGGTATCAATGCTAAACGCCAAACAAGCAGCCTGTCTTCAAGTTGCTCCTCTTCGGCAACCTGAAAGCAAGCTGCTCAACAATCGAGCTGGCACGCCAGGAAGGACTCGAACCCTCAACTTGCGGTTTTGGAGACCGCTGCTCTACCAATTGAACTACTGGCGTATGCCCGTACAAACAACTCCGATGTGCTAGCGAGTTTCCTTGTGCAGCGTGTGGCACCGGCACCACTTGCAGTATTTCTTCAGCTCCATACGATCAGGATGAGTCTGCTTGTTCTTCGTGGTCGT
Organism: Eggerthellaceae bacterium; assembly: GCA_910575165.1. Classification (GTDB taxonomy): domain Bacteria; phylum Actinomycetota; class Coriobacteriia; order Coriobacteriales; family Eggerthellaceae; genus Xiamenia; species Xiamenia aquisgranensis. The sequence continues at coordinate 42,843 of CAJTDS010000013.1, read as the reverse complement.
ATAGTTGCGGCGCTTGCAATCCGTGCATGCCAAGGTGACCAACGTACGCATATGAATTACTCCTTCAAAACCCAGTACCGTAAAGGTGCTTGAGTCGGTTGCACATGAGAGCTTGATAAGGGGCGGAACGTTGCGAGAACGTCCCGCCCCGCTATCAACGACTGCTTACCGAGTTACTTGAAGATCTTCGTAACGCGGCCCGAGCCAACGGTGCGGCCGCCCTCGCGGATAGCGAAGCGCAGGCCCTCCTCCATGGCGATCGGGTGGATGAGCTCGCCCTTGATGGTGATGTTGTCGCCAGGCATGACCATCTCGGTGCCCTCGGGCAGGTGGGCGACACCGGTGATGTCGGTGGTGCGGAAGTAGAACTGCGGACGATAACCGTCGAAGAACGGGGTGTGGCGGCCGCCCTCTTCCTTGGTCAGGATGTAGACCTGGCCCTCGAACTCAGTGTGCGGGGTCACGCTACCGGGCTTGCAGAGAACCTGGCCGCGCTCGATGTCCTCGCGCTTGATGCCGCGGAGCAGGCAGCCGATGTTGTCGCCGGCCTGAGCCTCGTCGAGCAGCTTGCGGAACATCTCGATGCCGGTGCAGGTGGTCTTCTGGGTCTCCTTGATGCCGACGATCTCCAGCGGGTCGTTCAGGTGAAGCACACCGCGCTCCACACGGCCGGTGGCAACGGTGCCGCGGCCGGTGATGGTCATGGTGTCCTCGACGGCCATCAGGAACGGCTTGTCGACGTCGCGCTCGGGGGTGGGGATGTAGGAATCCACAGCCTCCATGAGCTCCCAGATCTTCTCCTGCCACGCCTTGTCGCCCTCCAGGGCCTTCAGGGCGGAACCGCGGATGATCGGGGTGTCGTCGCCGGGGAACTCGTAGCTGTCGAGCAGCTCGCGAACTTCCATCTCGACGAGCTCGATGAGCTCCTCGTCGTCGACCATGTCGCACTTGTTCAGGAACACCACGATGTAGGGCACGCCTACCTGACGGGCGAGCAGGATGTGCTCGCGGGTCTGGGCCATGGGGCCGTCGGTGGCGGCGATAACCAGGATGGCGCCGTCCATCTGAGCAGCACCGGTGATCATGTTCTTGACGTAGTCGGCGTGGCCGGGGCAGTCAACATGAGCGTAGTGGCGGGTGTCGGTCTCGTACTCGATGTGAGCGATGGAGATCGTGATGCCGCGCTCGCGCTCCTCAGGAGCCTTGTCGATCTGGTCGAACGCGGTGAAGTCGGCATGAGCGGTGCCATGGGAACCGTCGTTCTCGGACAGCGTCTTCGAGATAGCGGCGGTCAGCGTGGTCTTGCCGTGGTCAACGTGGCCGATGGTGCCGATGTTAACATGGGGCTTCGAACGCTCGAACTTCTCCTTAGCCATGTAATCCTCCTTAAGGATAATCGCTTGCGCGAATTGAAACCTTATACAAAAAGACGCGTCCGAAGACGGACGCGGTGAAGTGCAAATGGTAGCGGTGACTGGATTCGAACCAGTGACGCCACGGGTATGAACCGTGTGCTCTAACCAACTGAGCTACACCGCCGGAATGGAGCCTGCGATCGGACTTGAACCGACGACCTCTTCCTTACCAAGGAAGTGCTCTACCGACTGAGCTACACAGGCGAAAATGGTGGGCGCACTAGGATTCGAACCTAGGTAGGCATAGCCAACGGGTTTACAGCCCGTCCCCTTTAGCCACTCGGGCACACGCCCATTGTTCGCTGCTCAATTCATGTGCATTTATCAAGCTGCCTGCCCGCAGAACCGCCGAGGCGGTTTGTGAGCAGTGGAATAATACGCTACCCTCCAAGGGCTGTCAAACAGATTACACGCCCCCGGGTGTGTCTCCACGAAACCTACGCGCCGCCTAGGCGAGCGCGGACGCTTCGGGCTCCTGCGCCGGATCCTCCCCTTCCAGGGCGTCGCCGCGCTCCAGGTAGTGATCGAACTCGTCGAGCACGGCCGCCGAGGGAGGGGCCGTCAGCAGCGACACCGCCACGAGGGCAACGCCGGCCAGGATGAACGCGGGCAGAAGCTCGTAGATGCCGAACACGCCGCCCAAGGGCTTGATCAGGTTGTGCCAGACAAGCACCGAGGCCGTGCCCGTCACCATGCAGGCGATGGCGCCCTGCATGGTGGTGCGGCGCCAGTACAGGCATGCCAGGGTCAGAGGGCCGAAGGAGGCGCCCAGGCCCGCCCAGGCGTAGCTCACCACCGTGAAGATGGACGAGTTCTCGTCGTAGGCCACCAGGATACCGAACAGAAACACCACGACCAGCGTGATACGGGCGACGATCATGACCTGGCGGTCGGTGGCGTTTTTCTTGATCACGCCGCGGAAGATGTTCTCGGCCACCGAAGAGCCGGCGATGAGCAGGTAGGAGGACGACGAGGACATGGAGGCGGCCAGGATGCCGGACACCACCACGCCGCACATGAACGAGGGCAGCAGCTGGCGCGAGAGCACGATGAAGATGTTCTCGGCGGCGGACTGGGTGGCGAACTCCACCGGCAGCAGGGCGCGGCCCACAAGGCCTATGCAGATGGCGCAGAACAGCGACACCGCGCACCAGGTGACGGCGATGACGCGGCTGCGCTTGACCTCGGAGGCGCTGCGGATGCCCATGAAGCGCACGAGCACCTGGGGCATGCCGAAGTAGCCCAGGCCCCAGGCCATCATGGACACGATGGACAGGACGCCGTACTCGGCGGCGTCGCCGAACAGCGGCATGGCGTTCTCGGTCATCTGGGCGCCGGCGTCGGTGAGCACCGGCACGGCGATCTGGGTGCCCGAGAGGAACCCGGGGATGGACTGCAGGTAGGCCACCATGTTCTCCACGCCGCTAGCCGAGGCGATGGAGCCGATCAGCACCACGGCCAGGGCGAAGAACATCAGCACGCCCTGGACGAAGTCGGTGGCCACCACGGACAGGTAGCCGCCCACGAGGGTGTAGAGGAACACGATGATGGCGCCGAGCACCATCATGGAGGCGTAGTCGAGCCCGAACAGCGTGTTGAAGAGCTTGCCGCAGGTGACGAAGCAGCTGCCCACGTACACGCAGAAGAACACCAGGATGATGAGGGCAGCCACCGTGGCCACGATGTTGCGCTCGTCGTGGAAGCGCTTCGAGTAGAAGCCAGGAAGCGTTATGGAATCCCCCGCCACCACCGAGTACAAGCGAAGGCGCTTGGCAACGAACTTCCAGTTCAGGTACGTGCCGATGGCAAGGCCCACCGCCGTCCAGCCCGCGTCGGAGGCGCCGGTGAAGTAGGCGACGCCCGGAAGGCCCATGAGCAGGTAGCCGGACATGTCGGAGGCCTCGGCGGAAAGCGCTGTGAGCCACGGCCCCACCTTGCGCCCGCCCAGGAAGTACTCCGAGGTGGAGGAATTCGAGCGCTTCGCGTAGAGGAAGCCGATGGTAAGCACCACGACGAAGTACAAAAGCATCGCGAACATTACCCAGAAATCACCAGACATAATGCATTCCCTTTCGAAAAATTCCAATGGGGCCGCATTATAGGCGAAAGGATATGCAATCTAGTCGGGATTCTCCGTTTCGCAGCGAAGCGCCCTCAGACGGCGCTGGTCGGCGTTGCGCAGCACCCGGGGATGCCCGCTGCGCGGGAAGGCGTGATGTCCGGCCATCTCGGGAGAGGACGCATGCACCGCCACCCCCTCGAGACGCAGCCCCGCATCGAGGCAGCGGGCTCGCAGCGCCTGATGGTAGCACGAGAACAGGTGCGCCACGGTGGCGCGGCTGCCCTCGGCGACGAACAGGTGCACCCAGTAGCCCACGGCGGGCTGCTTCTTGCGCGACTCCTTCAGCTGCTCGTAGTCGCTGGCCCAGCGCTCCTCGAGGGCGGCGGCCTGCACCTCGTCGAGCACGGTTGCCGCCATCTCCGCCGAGCCGAAGGCCATGATGGCCGCCCGCTTGAAGTCCTGCAGCGCCGCGGAGGCGTCGCGGCTGGTGCGCCGGGGCGCCTGGGAGGGGCCGGCGGCCCGGCCGGGGGCGCTCGCAGGGGGCATGCCGGCGCGGGAGGGGTCCTCGAAGGCGCGGCGGTCGCGCATGCTGCGTACCGAGGCGTGGATGCGCAGCTCGTCGAAGTCGAGCCCCTCCGAGCGGCAGGCGGTGGAAAGGATCTCGCGGCGGGCGTTGAGCTCGGCCCGGGCCATGGGGTCGTCCAGGTACACGCCCAGGCAGCCGTAGCTGCCCGCACCGCGCACCGCCGCCGCCTCGGGACTCTCGCGCTTGAAGTAAAGCGAGTTCACATGGGCCAGGATGAACGTCGCCGCGGCGGGGTTGTCGGCCCAGGTTCGCCGCACCGAGCGGGCGAAGGCGGCGTTGTTGCGGGCGACGCGCAGGGCCAAGCCGCCGCTTACGCGGGACTTGGCCAGGATGGTGGCGATGTCCGACCCGATGCTGCGCACGGTACGCCCGCGTTCGGCCCGCTAGGCTCGCTGCGCCAGAAGCGACTCGACGTAGGCAAGCTTCACGCAGGTCACGAACACATCCATGGCCTCCTTCAGCTCCTCGAGCGGCGGCAGCGTGGGGGCGATGCGGATGTTGGAGTCGTTGGGGTCCTGCTTGTAGGGGTAGGTGGCCCCGGCGCCGGTCATGGTGACGCCGGCCTCCTTGGCAAGGGCGACGATGCGCTTGGCGGTGCCCGCCGGAGCGTCGAAGGACACGAAGTAGCCGCCGCGCGGGTTCGACCACGAGCACTCCCCCACCTCCGACAGGCCCTCGCCCAGGCATTCGACGACGCAGTCGAACTTCGGGCGGAGGATCTGAGCGTGCTTGGCCATGTGCTCGGCGATGCCCTGCCCGTCGCGCAGGAACTTCACGTGCCGTAACTGGTTGAGCTTGTCATGGCCGATGGTCTGGGCGTTCATACGGGCCTTGGCGTCGGCCACGTTGGCCGGGCTGGCCGCGAAACCAGAGATGCCCGCCCCGGGGAAGGTCACCTTCGACGTGGAGGCGAACTTGAAGGGACGGTCGGGGTTGCCCGCTTCGGCGCAGGCGACGGAGATGTCGAGCAGCTGGTCCTGCTCGGCCGCATCATCGCTCAGGTGATGGACGCAGTAAGCGTTGTCCCAGAAGATGCGGAAGTCGTCCGCGGCGCATTCCATGGAGGCCAGACGGCGCACCACCTCGTCGGAATAGGTGACGCCGCCGGGGTTGGAGTACTTGGGGACGCACCAGATGCCCTTCACGGAGGGGTCGGAGGCGGCGATGCGCTCCACCTCGTCCATGTCGGGGCCCTCGTCGGTCATGGCCACGGGAATCATGGTGATGCCGAAGGCCTCGGTCACCCCGAAGTGGCGGTCGTAGCCGGGGGCGGGGCAGATCCACTTCACCTCGCCCAGCCGGCCCCAGGGGGTGCTCCCCAGCGTGCCGAACATCCAGCAGCGGGCCAGGGTGTCGTACATGATGTTCAATGACGAGTTGCCGAATACGATGACGTTGTCGGGGCTGTCGTCGAGCATGGAGGCCATGAGCTCCTTCGCCTCGGGGACGCCATCGATGATGCCGTAGTTGCGGCAGTCGGTGCCCGCCGAATCGGTGCAGTCGGCCTGGTCGGCCAGGCAGGAGAGCATGGGCATGCTCAGGTCCAGCTGGGCAGCCGCCGGCTTTCCGCGCGCCATGTTCAGCGAAAGCCCTTTGGCCTTGATCTGCGCGTACTCGTTCTCCAGCTGGTCTTTCAGCGCCTTGAGCTGCTCGGTGTCCATGGAGGCGTACATGCGGTTTTCCTTTCCTCTGCTCCCAGTAAACCCCGGGGCCGCCCGCTGGGACAGCCCGCAAAACCTAAAAACCCGTCAAGTATACCGCCGCTGCGGGTCGCACCGGGCCGACGGCTTTCGAAACGGCCCTACAGCTCGGCGATGATGCGGACCGTGCGCGATGCAACCTCCGCCTTCGCCCGCTCCACGTCGATGGTGGGCCACGCGCCGTCCCGGTAGACCACGCACCCGTCGCACAAGGTCAGGCACACGTCGCCGCCGTGGCCGGAGTAGACAAGGTTGACGAGCGGGTCGGTGAAGGGGGCCCAGGACGGGCCGCTCACGTCGAGCACGGCCAGGTCGGCCTTCGCGCCCGGAACCAGATGACCGCAGTCGTCGCGCCCCTGGGACAGCGCGCCGGTGCGCGTGGCGGCCCGCAGCGCCTCGACGGGCGTGAGCACCGCCGGGTTGTGGGTTGCGCCCTTCGGCAGCAAGGCCAGCAGATACATGTCCTGCATCATGTCGTGGTTGTTGTTCGAGGCCATGCCATCGGTTCCCAGGCACAGGCGCACGCCGCGCTCGAGCATGGCGCCGTAGGGGGCGATGCCGCTTCCCAGCTTCAGGTTGCTGGCGGGGTTGGCGGCCACGAACACCCCTTTGCGGGCGAGAATGTCCATGTCCTCGTCGGTCACCCACACGCAGTGGGCGGCAGTGGTGGGCAGCTCGAACATGCCCAGCTCGTCGAAGTACTGCACCGGGGAGAGGCCACCGTGGCGTTGGCGGCACTCCTCGACTTCCAGCTGCGTTTCGGACATATGCACCTGCATGCGCAGGCCGTGCTCGCGGGCGAAGTCGATGATCTGCCGCACGGCGCCGGGGTGCGAGGTGTACTCGGCATGGACATTGCAGTCCACCACGATGCGCCCGTCGCCCGCGCCCTGCCATCGCTCGAGCAGGCGGTCGTTTTGCGTGGACAGCGGCAGGTCGAACAGGCTCTCGCCGTTGCCCGCGATGAGCGTGTCGGACAGGTTCATCTTAAGCCCCGCGTCCAAAGCGGCGCGCGCGCCCTCCTGCATGTGGTAGTACATGTCCGAGAAGCTCACCACGCCGTAGCGCGCCATTTCGGCGCAGGCCAGAAGCGTGGCCCAGTAGCAGTCCTCGGCCGTAATCTTCGCCTCGAAGGGAAACACGCGGTCGAACAGCCACGACTGCAGCGGCAGGTTCTCGGCGTAACCGCGCAGCAGCGTCATGGGCGCATGGGCATGGGCGTCGTAGAAGGCGGGGATCATGAGCTTTCCGGCGCCGTCGTAGCGCTGCCCGTACCGCTCGGGGTCTTTAGGCGGACACGGACCCACGTAGTCTATGCGGTCGCCAGTGACGCCTACCCAGCAGTCCTTCCGGAACGCGAAGTTCTCGTCTATGATACCGATGCGTTCGAAGAGCATGGGGGACCTCCCGCTTCCTGGTTCTTTCGTGCTTTCGCCGGGGATTCGGCCGCTGGGGACCGCGCTATCCTATGATGCGCGATGATACCAGACGAGCCGCCCGCGGGCGGACACTTCGGGCCAAGCCGACGCAAGTCCCACGGTTGGTCCGATTCGAGAGACCCGTACACAGAGGAGGGGTTTTCATGGCAGAAGAGTGCAGCCATCAGTGTGGAAGCTGCGGCGTGGAAGGATGCGGCGAGCGCCAGAGCGGCCCGAAGACGCTGCCCGTCAACGCCCGCACCAACATCAAGCACGTCATCGGCGTGGTGTCCGGCAAGGGCGGCGTGGGCAAATCGCTCGTGACCAGCCTGCTTGCCAGCCAGATGCGCAAGCGCGGCTACAGCGTGGGCATTCTGGACGCCGATATCACCGGACCGTCCATCCCCAAGACCTTCGGCGTCAAGGGGCACCTGAGCGCCGATGCCGACGGCATCAACCCGGCCGTGACCGACAGCGGCATCAAGGTGATGTCCACCAATCTGATGCTCCCCCAGGGAGACATGCCCGTGGCCTGGCGCGGCCCCGTGGTCACCAGCGCCATCCAGCAGTTCTGGGGCGAGACCAACTGGGGCGATGTGGACTACCTGTTCGTGGACATGCCTCCGGGAACCTCCGACGTGCTGCTCACCGTGTTCCAGTCGCTGCCCGTGGACGGCATCGTCACCGTGTCCGCCCCGCAGGAGCTGGTGGCCATGATCGTGGGCAAGGCCGTGAACCTGGCCCACAACATGGACGTGAGCGTCATCGGCCTGGTGGAGAACATGGCCTACTACACCTGCGACGAGTGCGGCAAGAAGCACTTCATCTTCGGCGACCCGCAAGGAGCGGCCGTGGCCGAGCGCTACAACATCCCGGCCTACGCCACCCTGCCGATGGATCCCGCCTTCGCGCGCCTGTGCGACGAGGGCCAGGTGGAGAAGTACGACGCCGAAGCACAGCTCGATCCCATCGTGGCCGCCATCGAGGCCCATGTGGCCATGGCCGACGCGAAGGCGTAAGCGCCGATTACGTCGCCGAACGCACAGAAGGCCCGCGAGCCCTGGCGGCTTGCGGGTCTTCTTTTTTCCGAGCGCGCTTCGCTCAATCCCCCAGCTTGTAGCCGAACCCGAAGACCGTCTGGATGACCTTGGGGCGGGCCGGGTCGTCCTCCAGCTTCGTGCGCAGATGGCGTATGTAGGTGGGCACGCTGATAGCGCCGCCCTGGTACTCGTCACCCCACACGGCCGCCACGATGTCCGACTTGGTGAACACCGAGCCCGGCCGCTGCGCCAGCAGCACCAGGATGTCGAACTCCTTGCGCGTAAGCTGCACGGGGGCTCCCGAGCGCGTCACCCGGGCACGGTCAAGGTCGATGGCAAGGCCCGCCGCTCGGATGACCCCTTCCCGCTCCGCAGTCCCCTCGTCGGGCGAGGGCGCGCCGGCGGCGGGTGCCGGGGCGCTTCGGCTACGTCGGCGCAGGAGAGCCCCCACGCGCAGGATCAGCTCGTCCTCGTCGAAGGGCTTCGCCAGGTAGTCGTCGGCGCCGGCGCGGAAGCCCTGCTTCTTGTCAACGATGTCGTGCTTCGCCGAGAGCATGAGGATGCCCATGTCGGCATCGAGGCGCCGCAGTCGATCGCACAGCTCGAAGCCGTCCATGCCCGGCATCATCACGTCGAGCACGGCGCACTCCACCGCGTTGCACCGCGCCGCCTCCACCGCCTCGGCGCCGCCGGAGGCGCTGATAACCCGCCATCCTGCACCCTCCAGCATGATGGAGAGCGCCCGGCGCAGTCCATCGTCGTCGTCAACGACCAGAACGGCCATCCCCGTCCTCCTTTCCTGCAGGCAGCCGCACGGTGAACGCGGCCCCCTGCCCTTCGGCGCTAGCCAGCGCTATGCCGCCGCCCAGCTTGCGCACAAGCTCGCGCGAGACGTACAGGCCAAGCCCGCTTCCGCCTTTCGAGCCGCTCGCCTGCCGGAAGCGCTCGAAGACAAGCTGCTGGTCGCAGAGGCGGATGCCGCAGCCCTGGTCGACCACCGAAAGCTCCACCGCGTTGCCGCAGGGACGCACGCCCACCGTCACCACGTCGCCCGGGCCGGAGTAGGCCACGGCGTTGGACAGCAGGTTCACCAGCACCTTGCGCAGGGCCGACGGGTCGGTCTGGATCAGGGGCGCATCGGCGGCGATGGCGCGCTCAATGGCCACGCCCCGCTTGGCCGCCAGAGCCTCCACCATGCTCACGGCGCTGTCCACGACATCCACCAGATCCGTTTCCTCGAAGGCCACGTCGAACAGGTCGGCATCCATCTTCGCAGCGTCGATGGTGTTGTTCACCATGGCAAGCAGCGCCTGGCTGTTGCGGCGAACCTCGGCCACGGTCTGCTTCTGCTCGATGCCGGCACCATCGCAATCGCGCTCCCAGATATCGGTGTTGGCGATGATCGAGGCCAGCGGCGTGCGCAGCTCGTGGCTCATGGTGGCCAAAAAGTCCGCCTGCACCCTGTTCGCCTCGGCAAGCTCGCGGTTGGCACGGCTCAGGTCGGCGTTGGCCTTCGCCAGCGGGCGCTCGGCCCAGTGTCGCAGGCCCAATCGCATGACCACCAGCACCGTAGCGGTCAGCAGCGCGAAGAACAGGAGGGACAGGAGCGCCGAGCGAGACGCCTGCTGCTGGTAGGCGGCAAGCGGGATCACGATGCTGGTGGCGCCCGCGATGTCCCCTATCTGCATCCCCTCTTTGAGCGCGCCCGTGACGTCCTTCTCGCCCGCCGGGTCGCCGTGGCATTCCAGGCAGTTCGGAGTTATGGACAGAAGCGAGGCGTAGCGCAGCACCGACTGGCCGCCATAATCTTCCACCGCATAGAACTCCCCGTCGTCGGTCTGCGCGAAATGGGCCAGCGCGGCGCGCTCGAAGGCGTCGGGCTCGTCGGTGCTGCTGCGCGGGCTTTCGCGCACGTAGCGCACCACGTAGCCGTCGGAGCGGTTGGTGATGCGGTTGGCGATGTTCTTCCCCGCCACCGAGCAGTAGATGTGCTTGAAGTCGTAGGACCCATCCGAATTGTAGTTGATCGACCCCTGGGACTCGTCGATGTAGTTCCAAGCCGACGAGATGGAGGTGTTGAGCATGCGGGCCTCGGTAAGCGCCTTGTCCTCGGCGAACCGGCCGTTCTCGGCCATGGACCAGGCGAGGAAGACGGAAAAGGACAGCGCCAGCACCGCAAGGACGATGACGCTGAAGCGCCGGGGCATGCGAGCGGGCCCTCCCCCGCCGGCAGGCTCGGCAGATTCGCAGGACGTCCCCATGTCCTCACCCCTTTTCCTCTTCCAGCATCGAAACGCGCCTCGGGCGCAGAGGCCCCATCGGCCCCGCGCCCGAAAAGTATACCCGCTTTCCTTCCGCCCTAGCTCAGCGATGCCAGTGCATCATCGGTCAGTCGATCGGCTCGGGAGAGATAGTCGAAGGTGCCCACCGGGTTGTGCGCCACCTTCACCCCGTCGTCGGCGTAGCGGCCGGTCACGTAGTTCAGGTAGTAGTAGGCCTTCGTGTAGGCGTCGCGGGCCTGGGCAAGCGATTCGTCCGTCGCGCCGGCGGCCTTGGCGTCGGCGATGGCGTCCTTGAGCTTTTCCAGCTTCCCGGTCAGGGAGACCTCGGCTTGAGCCGCCTCGGCCTGCTTGCCCCTCACCATCTTCACCATGGCGTCGGCATCGGTTATGCCCTGGGACTGATGGCACCCCAGGCACACGGCCAGCGCATCGGGGTTCTCAAGCGGGCTCGCGCTCGCATCGTGGTTCGTGAACTGCTCGCCGTCGGCGTTTACCGTCTTGGGCATATGGCACGAGGTGCAGTCGAGCCCCATGGAGTCGTGGACGCTGTTCTGGAAGAACTCGAACTCGGGATGGAACACCATGACCTCCTCTACGCCCGATTCCTCGTCAACGCCCTGCAGCCCGTCCTCCAAGGCCGCGCGCAGCAGCGAGTCGGCATCGAAGCCGTAGCGGTACGGGTCGAAGCTGTAGATGTCGTCGCCCGCGGTCACCATGCGCTCGTAGTCGAAGCTGTTATGGCACTGGCCGCAGGCCGCATCCCCGGCCGAGATGTCCTGGCCGCGATCGCCTAGCATAGCGGTGAAGTACACGCCGTTTGCACCCAGCGACTGGCCCGGCTCGTCGCTATGGCACATGGCGCAGTCCCAGTACTGCTTGTCCACGACAGCCGCCGCCTCGGCGGTATATCCTTCGGTGAACGCCCCCAGCGGATTTTGGGCGTACAGCTCGTTGAACCGCGAGCTCTTGCACGCTACGCAGCTTTGGTAGATGCCGTTGTCCGCAGGGTTGCCCGTAGTGGAGATGATGTAGTTGCCGCTTTCGGCATCGTAGGTGAAGCCGTCGATGAGGAAGTGGCCCTCGTCGTCCTGCAAGAAGGCGCCGGAACCCACCGGCACGCGCACCACGGGCGCCTCGCAGATGCTCACCAGAGCATCGTGGCCGTGGGTAACGCCGTCGCGCGTTTTGTTCGTGAAAATGGAGTTGTACTGGTCGGGATACTTCTGAGCCCAGTACTCCACGGTTCCCGCCTGCGCCTCGGCCGAAGCGTCCACCGCCGAGGCCCCCTCGCCGCTGGGCTGGGCGCACCCGAGGGCGCCAAGAGCCCCTACCGTCATCGCCGCCGCAGCGGCCCACAGCACAATCGTCTTGCCCCTCTTCATAGCCAGTCCCTTCTCTCACCGGCGCATACCGCACCGCCTGAGGTGTCGCATCTTAACCTGATTCCTCATTGTAGGGAAAGGGGCCTTGAACTGGCATCGAGGCACCATTGGGAAGATATTGCGTTTTGATTGCGCCGCCGAAGCGCATCCGGCGAGAAGAATCAAGCTGCTGCGCATCCGGCAAGAAGAACCAAGCCGCAGCGCACTCGGCGAAGAAAAATCGAGCCGCTGCTGCGCATCCGACGAAAAAGTGGCACGGATTGAGGGAACGATGGGGATGGCGGGGGCGGCGGGATGGCGGGATGGCGGGAGAAGGAGGGCGCTAGGAGAAGCAGCGGGGATGGCGAAATGACGGGAGAAGGAGGCGCGAGCGGAAAGGGTGCGGGGTCAAAGCGCTATCAGCGCGACGGTTCGCTATCGCGGGGCGGGGGTCTGCTATCATGCACGGAACTGTTTCGTGGAAAGGATTGGCGGCGATGGAGCTTCTGGCACCGGCGGGCGGGCAAGCCCAGCTTGAGACGGCGATACGGTTCGGCGCCGATGCGGTGTATCTGGCGGCGGACCGCTTCGGCATGCGCGCCCGGGCCGACAACTTCTCCCTCGACCAGATTCCCGCCGCGGTGAGCTACGCCCACGAGCGCGGCGTCGCTGTCCACGTGACGCTGAACACGCTCATGCACGGACACGACCTGGACGAGCTGCCCTCCTACCTGAAGGCGCTGGCCGAGGCAGGAGCCGACGCGTTCATCGTAAGCGACTTGGGAGCGTTCTCGCTGGCGAAACGCTACGCACCCGAGGTGAGCCTTCACGTGAGCACCCAGGCCTCGGTGGCCAACGCCGAAGCAGCCCGCATGTGGCACGATCTGGGGGCGAGCCGCGTCGTGTGCGCCCGGGAGCTGTCGCTAGACGAGATCGCGCGCCTGCGCCGCGACGCCCCCGCCGACCTGGAGATAGAGACCTTCGCCCACGGAGCCATGTGCATGGCGGTGTCGGGCCGATGTCTTTTAAGCACGGCGATGACGGGCCGCAGCGGCAACCAAGGCGCCTGCGCCCAGCCCTGCCGCTGGAACTACGCAGTGGTGGAGGAGACACGGCCGGGCGTTGCTATGAGCGTGGAGGAGGACGATTTCGGCAGCTACGTCATGAACGCCCAGGACCTGTGCATGATCGAACATTTGGGAGAACTGGCCGAGGCCGGGGTGGACTCCATCAAGCTGGAAGGACGCAACAAGCGGGCCTTCTACGTGGCAAACGTGGTGGCCGCCTACCGGGCAGTGCTGGACGGCGCCGACCCTTCGTCGGTAAAAGACCAGTTGAACGCCGTATCGCACCGCCCCTACAGCACCGGTTTCTACTTCGGCCGCGCCACCCAGTCGCCCGAACGGGACGGGTACCTGAAGGAGCGGCTGCACGCCGGCACCGTTTTGGAATGCGAAGGCGACGGCCCCTACCGCGTGCGCCTACGCTGCCAGAACCGCATCTTCGAAGGGGACGAGCTCCAGGCGCTCTCCCCCGGCCGGCCCCCCTTCGCCATCACGGCCCGAAACATCCGCTGGCACCCCGCGCCTTCTCCCGAAGACGCCCATCCCCGGCCCGTTGACGTCGCCGTCGCGAACCGAACCGGGGACGTCTACTCGATCGATGCGGAAGAGCCCCTCTCCCCCGGCGACTTCCTCAGCACCCCCTCACGCCCCGAAGACCAAGTCTGGCAGCGATAGAGAGAGCCGCACGCGGCGGAAGTTCGGGGCTGCGGTTCCGACACGATTCCGCAGCGGCGAGAGGCCCAGACCCGTCATAGCGGCACGGAGCAGGGAAGGCGGCAGGAGCGCCAGAAACCCGCACGCGGGGGAAGCGCGGGGCGAAGGTCCCGACGCGATTCCGCAGCGGCGAGAGGTCCCGACCCGCCGCAACCGCGCGAAGCGAGGACAAGCGACGGGGCCTTCGCCCCGCGCTTCCCCCGCCTAAGAAACTTTCACGCCGCCAAAAAAAGTCGTCAGCCCTCGAAGCTGACGCGAGCCCCCTGGGGAGTGTCCTCGACGATGAAGCCCATGTCGGCAAGGCCGTTGCGCACGGCATCGGCAACAGCCCAGTTCTTCTGCGCGCGCGCATCGGCACGGGCGTCAAGCAGCGCCTGCACGGCGGCTTCCCTGTCAGACCCCTCGAAACCGGCCAGGTCGCGGGCCAGCATGAGCACCGCCTCGGGATAGTCGGCGCCGGCCTGCCCTTCGCCGGCAGCCTCAAGCTGAATGCCGAGCACGCCCGTAAGCTCCACGATCATATCGCGCACCTGGGCCACGGCGGGCACGTCGGTCTTCGAGAGCACGCGCCCGTCGAGGGCGGCGTTGGCCGAGCCGATGAAGTCGAAGATGACGCCCAGGGCCCGCGGTGCGTTGAAGTCGTCGTCCATGGCCTTCACGAACTCCACCTTGGCTTCGCGCGCCATGGCTGTGAGCGCCGGCGCGTCCAGGGTGGAGCGCGCCTCGGCGGAGGCGTTGTCCATCTGCCAGGCGAGGTTGCGCACGGCGTTCTCGATGCGGCCGAGGGCGCTGGCGGCCTCGTCCAGTCGCTCGTCGGAGAAGTCCAGGGGGCTGCGGTAGTGGGTCTGCAGCATGAGGAAGCGCAGCACCTCAGGACGGGTGACGTCCAGCACGTCGCGCAGCAGCATGAAGTTGCCCAGCGACTTGCTCATCTTCTCCTTGTTGACCTGCAGCATGCCCCCGTGCATCCAGTGGTTGGCGAAGGTGCAGCCGCAAGCCGCCTGGCTCTGGGCGCACTCGTTCTCGTGATGGGGAAACACCAAATCGGCGCCGCCGCCATGAATGTCGAAGGGAAGGCCCAGGTACTTGCGGCTCATGGCCGAGCACTCGATGTGCCAGCCGGGGCGACCCATGCCCCAGGGGCTCTCCCAGGCGGGCTCGCCGGGCTTGGCGGCCTTCCACAGGGCGAAGTCCAGAGGGTCGCGCTTGCGGTCCTCAAGGCCGGCGCCGTCGGCGCGCAGCTCGCGGTGGCCACCTTCCATCTCGTCGATGTTGCGGCCGGAGAGCTGGCCGTACTCCGGATAGCTGCGCACGCTGAAGTACACGTCGCCGTCCTGCTCGTAGGCGTGCCCCTTGGCGATCAGCTCTTCCACGAGCGCGATCATCTCGGGAATCTCCTGGGTTGCGTAGGGGCGCACGGTGGGGTCCATGACGCCCAGCCGGCGCATGTCCTCGATGAAGGCGTCGGCGTACTCCCGAGCCACGCCGGCAGCGGGGCGACCCTCCTCGTTTGCCTTGTTGATGATCTTGTCGTCCACATCGGTAATGTTCTGGACGAAGGTCACATCGAAGCCGCGCCACAACAGGTAGCGGCGAATCACGTCGAAGGAGACGAAGGTGCGCGCGTTGCCGATATGGATGTAGTTGTACACGGTGGGACCGCACACGTACATGCCCACCTTCCCAAGCTCGAGGGTCTGGAGGTCCACCTTCTGGCGGAGCTTGGTGTCGTAAAGTCGAATCATGGAGTCGGGCCTTTCTGCCGATAATCTCAACTGACGGGTGCGGGGCTAGTCGCTACATCGCAGGCACAGGGCCACGGCGCTGGCCGAGATGCCCTCCTCGCGCCCCTCGAAACCCAAGCGCTCGGTGGTGGTGGCCTTCACGCCCACGCTTTCCACCGGGATGCCCATGGCCCGGGCCAGGTTCTCGCGCATCTGCTCGCGGTAGGGCGAAAGCTTGGGGGCCTGGGCGGCCACGACACTGTCCACGTCCAGGATACGGTAGCCCTCCTCGCGCACCTTGGCCGCCACGGCCGCCAGCAGCTTCAGAGAGTCGGCCCCCGCATAGGCCGGGTCGGTATCGGGGAAGAGCTTGCCGATGTCGCCGCCGCGGATGGCGCCCAGCAGCGCATCGGAGATCGCATGGGCCAAAACGTCGGCGTCGGAATGGCCGAGCAACCCCTTGACATGGGGAATCTCCACGCCGCCCAAGATGAGCTTGCGCCCTTCCGCAAGCGCATGGACGTCGTAGCCCTGGCCCACGCGCAGGCCGCCGAGGGCTTCCAAGGCATCGCTTCCCATGGCTTACTCCCCTCCCTGGGCGTAGCGCTGGCGCACGGCGGCGGCCAGCAGCAGGTAGTCCTCGGGCACCGTCAGCTTGATGTTGTCGCGCTTGCCCTCCACCACGCGCACCCGGCCGCCCAGCCGCTCGATGAGCGACGAGTCGTCGGTGCCCACGAAGCCGTCGGAAAGGGCGCTGGCGTGGGCTCGCCGGTAGATGCCCGCACGGAACACCTGCGGGGTCTGGGCGTTCCAGAACACGCGCCGGTCGGGGGTGCCCACGATGAAGCCGTTCTCGATGACCTTCAGCGTGTCCACGGCCGGATGGGCCACCACCGCCCCGTCGCAGTCCACGTTGCCCTTCAGCGTGGCGATGGTGTGCTCGATGAGCTCGGGGGTGACAAGCGGCCGGGCACCGTCGTGCAGCGCCACGTACTCGAACTGCTCGGGGACGAACTCCAGCCCCGAGAAGGCCGACTCCTGACGCGTGGGACCTGCCGGAGCCACCACGATGGGGGTGACGAACGGGAAGGGGTCGATGGCGCGCACCAGGTACTCGCTCTGGCGCTCCTCGGGGCACACCACCACGATCAGCCCCACGTCCCCCACGGCATCGAAGGCCTCGGCCGACCAGGTAAGGATAGGCTTGCCCGCGATCTCGACCAGCTGCTTGCCGCCGTCGCGCCCGAAGCGCTCGCCGGTTCCGCCGGCCAGGATGATGGCCGCGGTCTGGGCCTTCTTGTCCACCTTGCCCTGCAGCCCCACCATTTCCTGGGGTAGGCTGCCCCAGTCGAAGGAGTCCTCGATCAGCTGCGAGGCCTGCAGCACTTCCGGGGTGAACACCGGGTCGATGGTCGTGGTCATGGTAGCGCCCTTCCTTCTGGCGGAAACGGTTCGGCGAAGCAATGCTTGGCACCAGTATAGTGCAAGCGACTCACAGCTGCGTGGTGACCACCTGGGAATCGATGCCCACAGCGCGCAGCGCATCGATGATTGCCTGCTTGTGGTCGGGCCCGAAGGCCTCCACGGTCACGCGCAGCTCCACGGCGGCGTTGCGGTTGGTGGAGACGAACTGGTTGTGGTCCAGGCGGATGACGTTGCCGTTTGCCTGGGCGATGGTCTGGGCCACCAGCAGCAGCTGGCCGGGGCGATCGGGCAGAAGAGCGCTCACGGTGAACACGCGGTCGCGCTGGATGAGCCCATGCTGCACCACCGACGACATGGTGATCACGTCCATGTTGCCGCCGGAGAGCACGCAGGCCACGTTCTTGCCGGCCACGTCCAGGTGCTTCAGCGCAGCCACGGACAGAAGCCCGGAGTTCTCCACGATCATCTTGTGGTTCTCCACCATGTCCAGAAACGCGCCGATGAGTTCGCCGTCCTCCACGCACACGATCTCGTCCACGTTGTCGCGGATGTAGGGAAACACCTGGTCGCCCGGCTCCTGCACCGCGGTGCCGTCGGCGATGGTGGACACGGAGGGCAGCTTCACCACCTGGCCGGCCTCAAGCGAGGCCCTCATGCAGGCGGCGCCGGCCGGCTCCACGCCTACCACCCGGATGCGCGGGTTCAGGAGCTTGGCCAGGGTGGACACCCCCGCCGCAAGGCCGCCTCCGCCGATGGGCACCACGATCACGTCGATGAGCGGCTGCTCCTGCACGATCTCCATGGCAATGGTGCCCTGGCCCGTGGCCACCGCCAGATCGTTGAAGGGGTGCACCATGGTGAGCCCCTCCTCCTGCGCCAGACGGCAGGCGGCCTCGTAGGCCTCGTCGTACACGTCGCCCACCAGCACCACTTCCGCCCCCAGCGCCCGGGTGCGCTCCACCTTTATATAGGGGGTGGTGACCGGCATGCAGATAACCGCCCGCGCGCCGAACTGCTGCGCGGCGTAGGCCACGCCCTGGGCATGGTTGCCGGCACTGGCCGTCACCAGGCCGCGCTCGCGCTCCTCTTCGGAGAGCGTGGATATCTTGTAGTAGGCCCCGCGCACCTTGTAGGCGCCGGTGCGCTGCAGGTTTTCCGGCTTCAGGTACACGTTGGCGCCGCTCTGCTCGCTGTAGAAGGGGCTGTACACCAGCTTGGTCTCCAGCGTCACCTCCCGAACCCGTGCCGCCGCCTCGGTGTACGCCTCTCGCGTGAGCATTGTGAAACCTCGTCCCTGTATCCCGATGCCTGAATGGTGTTTTGGTATTCTAGCACGCACGACGACGTCGTATCGGGAAAGGAAGCGCTTCATGAAGAGCATTCAAACGACCCAGGCCCCTGCCGTCATCGGGCCCTACGTGCAGGCCAACCTCGCCTTCGGGCGGCTATACACCTCGGGCCAGATCGCCATCGACCCGGCCACCGGCAAGTTGGTCGAGGGCGACATCACCGCCCAGACCGCCCAGGTGATGGCGAACATCGACGCGTTGCTGAAGGAAGCGGGCAGCAATTGGGACCATGTGGTGAAGACCACCTGCTTCCTGACGGATATGGGCGACTTCGACGCCTTCAACGCCGAGTACGCCAAGAGCTTCGCCGACGTGCTGCCGGCCCGTTCCTGCGTGGCCGTGGCGGGCCTGCCGAAGGGGGCGCTCGTGGAGGTGGAGGTCATCGCCATGCTGGCCGAGATCTAGCAGCGAAAGGCCGGCGCACGACGGCACTCGGCACCCCGCGCCGTGCGGTTTCGCACTGCAGCGAAAGCAGGGCCCCGGAGACGACGATCTCCGGGGCCCTGCACGTTTCCGCTACCGGACCGGCCTTCCTAGTCGGCCGCCCCTCCCGCAGCTCCGCCGCCCGGGGCGCCGGAACTGGCGTGGCCCAGGTCGAAGTTGGTGAGCAGAAGCTCGGCCTCGCGGGCGATGCTGTCGCGCTTGCGGGGCGCGGGAATCTCGCCGGAGCCCTGGGCGAACACCAGCTCGCCGTCGACCGCGTCCACCTCCACGATGGAGCCGGCCGTCCACTTCCCTTCCAAAATCTCCTCGGAAAGCGGGTCCTCCAGCAGACGCTGGATGGCGCGGCGCAGCGGACGGGCGCCGAAGGTGGTGTCGGTGCCCTCCTTGGCGATGAGCCGGCATGCGGCCTCGGTCAGGTTGATGGACATGTTCTGAGCGATCATGCGGTCACGCAGGTCGGCCACCATGAGGTCGACGATCTTGACGATCTGGTCGTCGGTGAGCGACTTGAACACGATGATCTCGTCGATGCGGTTCAAAAACTCGGGCCTAAACAGCTTCTTCATCTCGGCCATAACACGGCTCTGGATCTCCTTGTCGGACAGGCCCGCGTGCTCGTCGGCCGAGAAGCCCAAGGTGTTGGGCTGGGCGATCTCGCGGGCGCCCACGTTGGAGGTCATGATGATGACCGCGTTGCGGAAGTCCACCGTGCGTCCCTGGGAGTCGGTGAGGCGCCCCTCCTCCAAGATCTGCAGCAAGATGTTGAACACGTCGGGGTGCGCCTTCTCGATCTCGTCGAAGAGCACCACCGAGTAGGGGCGCTGGCGCACGGCCTTGGTGAGCTGGCCGCCCTCGTCGAAGCCCACGTAGCCCGGAGGGCTGCCGATGAGCCGCGAGACGGTGTGCTTCTCCATGTACTCGGACATGTCGAAGGAAATGAGGGCGTCCTCCGAATTGAACAGGAACTCGGCCAGCGCCTTCGAGAGCTCGGTCTTGCCTACGCCCGACGGGCCCAGGAAGATGAACGAGCCGGCGGGGCGCTTGGGGTCCTTGAGCCCGGCGCGGCTGCGGCGGATGGCCTTCGACAGCGCCGTGACCGCCTCGTCCTGGCCGATGACACGCTCGTGCAGCACGCCTTCCATGCGCAGCAGCTTCTCGGTCTCAGCTTCGGTGAGATTGGACACGGGCACGCCGGTGGTCATGGACACCACGTCGGCGATGTCCTGCACGGTCACCTGCTGCACCGTCTTGGCGGAGTCCTCCTCCCACTGCTTCTCAGCCTGGACGCGCTGCTCCTTCAGCGTGGTCTCCTGGTCGCGCAGCACAGCCGCCTGCTCGAAGTCCTGGGCTGCAATGGCGGCGTCCTTCTTCTGGCGCACCTCGCGCAGCTGGTCGTCGAGCTCGCGCAGCTCCTTGGGAAGGGTCATGTTGCGGATGCGCATGCGGGCGCCGGCCTCGTCGAGCACGTCGATGGCCTTGTCGGGCAGGTAGCGGTCCTGGATGTAGCGGTCGGCCAGGGTGACGGCCGCATGCAGGGCCTCGTCGGTGAAGTGCACCTGATGGTGCGCCTCGTAGCGGTCGCGCAGGCCCTCCATGATGCGCACGGCCTGCTCCTCGGTGGGCTCGCCTACGGTGATGGGCTGGAAGCGTCGCTCCAGGGCGGAGTCCTTCTCCAGGTGCTTGCGGTACTCCTCCAGCGTGGTGGCGCCGATGACCTGGATCTCGCCCCGGGACAGCGGCGGCTTCAGGATGGCGGCCGCGTCGATGGAGCCCTCGGCCGAACCGGCGCCGATGAGCGTGTGCATCTCATCGATGAACAGAATCACGTCTCCCGCGTCCTGAACCTCCTTGATGCACTTCTTCAGGCGCTCCTCGAACTCGCCGCGGTACTTGCTGCCCGCCACCAGCGCCGACACGTCCAGCGTGATCAGACGCTTGCCGCGCAGGATGTCGGGCACCTGGTTCGATACGATGAGCTGGGCCAGGCCCTCGGCCACGGCGGTCTTGCCCACGCCGGGCTCGCCAATGATGAGCGGGTTGTTCTTCTGGCGCCGCGACAGGATCTGCATGACGCGCTCGATCTCGCCGGCGCGCCCGATGACCGGGTCGAGCTTGCCCTCGCGGGCCTTGGCCGTAAGGTCGGTGCCGAACTCCTTGAGCATGCTGTCGGGCATGGACCCGCCGTCGAAGGGGTTGCGCCCGGCGTAGACGGGGCTTTGCCCCACCAAATCGTTCAGCGCGCCGCGCACCGCGTCCCCGGTGACGTTCAGGCGCCCGAGCACCTCCATGGCCGTATCGTCGCCCTCGCGCACCAACCCCAGCAGCAGGTGCTCGGTTGAGATGTAGCTCTGACCCATCTGCATGGCCTCGCGAAGCGAGCTCTCGAGCACCCGCTTCACCCGCGGCGTGAAGGACAGGTGCCCCGACACGTCGGCGTCCTCGTCGATGCTGACCACCTGGCGGATGGTCTGCACCACGCCGTCGTAGGTGACGTTGAGCCGCGCCAGGGCCTGGGCGGCCATGCCGTCCTTCTCCTGGATGAGGCCGAGCAGGATATGCTCGGTGCCCACGTAGGGCTGGTGCAGCCCCCGGGCCTCCTCCTGGGCCAAGACGAGCACCTTGCGCGCCTTGTCCGTGAACTTCTCGAATGACATGGGACCTCGCTTCTCTTCTCGGGGCTCCGCGGACGTGCGTCCCGAGCCGCAAATGTTTGGGACCCATCTTAGCACTCGCGTCAACAGACTGCTAAGCGCGCCTGAAGCAGAGCCCCTCGAACACAATTTCGCCGTATCTGACGAAGCACCTCACCGATCGCGGCCAGCCGGGGCCCGACGCAGCCCATAGCCCCTGCGCGCGACGCCTTCCGAAGGCGACTTCCGTTTCGAGCCCCGCGGGCCGCGTATTGGAAGATTCGCTTAAGGTTTCGCGCAGTCGGCACGGGAGGGCGGCAACAGGTATATCATGGGCGCAATGAAAACCCTCGACCAGGAGAGAACCATGGATCAACCTCAAGCCGGATGGTACCCGGACCCGTCGGGAGAGGCGGGCAAGCTTCGCTGGTGGGACGGCGCCCAATGGACCGACAACTACACCACCGTGCAGGAGTGCGCCCAGCCGGCCGCCCAGGCGTCTCAGCCCGAGGCAGCACAGAGCCCCTATGCCCAGGCGCCCTCGTACTACGCCACCCCCGACCAGCCGCTCCCCTACGGCGGCTATGCCACCTACCCCATGACCGAGACCGACCGCACCCTGCGCCTCATCAACTTCATCCTGTGCGTGGTCACCTGCGTCACCGTCTGCTGGGTCATCATCCCGCTCGCCTGGATGATCCCCATGACCGTGCATTCCTGGAACATCTACAAGGGCACCAAGCCCAACACCGTCGCCTTCGGCGTGTGCACCCTCATCTTCGTGTCGCTGGTCGGCGGTATCCTGCTGCTGGTAAGCAAGAAGGACAACCAGTAGCCCTGCGCTCCTTCAAACGGCCGCCGAAGCCGCCGTTTGAAGTCCGTCGCCCTTAAGGCGGCCGAAGCGCCCGCATCTTGCGGGCGCTTTCCTTTTCTCGCCCGGCATCCTTCGCCGCCAAGCCGCATCGGACCGAAGGTCGCCTCGCCCCTTCCCCCGCACCGCAGCCGCGTCCGCCCGGCGCCGCCCGACAAGAGACGGGACTGTCCGATCCGAGGCCGCCTCGGACAGCGTCGGTCTCCCGGACGCCATTTCGGGACAGGAAAGACGAGAATCGGGCGAAACGGAACTTTGAGCGCCCGCGAGCCCCTCCCACAATGATGTAGCCGAGCCGTTTCCGCTCGGCTACATCGCAAGAGAAGGGGGAAAGATGGAGAAGACCACCGATGCCACCGTCCGACATGAAGGCAGCAGGTCCCTGGGCCGCCGCGCCTTCCTGAAGGGCGCCGCGCTGACCGCAGGACTGGCCGCCGTGACCGGCGTCGGCTGCAGCCCGAGCCAGCCGCAGCCGACAGACGACGCGCCCAAGAAGCCCGAAGCCGACGCGCAGCCCGCGAAACCCGTCAAGCAGGCGCCTCCCGAGGAGGTGTACCAGGGCATCTGCCGTGGCAACTGCGGCGGCGGCTGCATCATGAACGTGCACGTGCGCGAGGGCAAGATCGTGAAGACCTCCGCCATCCACCAGGAAGACGACCTAGACACCCGCATCTGCCAGCGCGGCCTCACCCATCCGCAGCGCGTCTACGCGCCCGAGCGGCTGCAGTACCCGCTGCGCCGCGTAGAGGGCACAGCGCGCGGAGCCGGCGAATGGGAGCGCATCAGCTGGGACGAGGCCATCACCTACATCACCGACAAGTGGAAGGGCTACATCGAGGAGGTGGGGCCGCAGTCTATCGGCGTGTTCTGGGGAGCAGGCGCCTACTCCTACAACTACATGGTGTGGAACCGCCTGGTCAATCTCATGGGGCTGACCCACATAGAAGCCGGCTACGACATGGCTGCCCTCAACCAGGGTTGGCGCATGTACGGCATGTCCCAGTACCTCATCGGCAACCACGGCAACGACGTGGTGGACTCCAAGTACATCTTCACCTGGGCCCACGACGCCACCATCGCCGGCCAGTGCCGCTGGGCCTACTACCAGGAGGCCATGAAGCGCGGCGCGAAGCTCATCGTCATCGACCCGGTGTACACCGGCGCCGCCCAGAAGGCCGACCTGTGGGTGCCCATCAAGCCCGCCACCGACGGCGCGCTTGCCCTGGGCATGATGCACGTCATCTTCGAGGAAGGGCTCACCGACGATGCGGCCATGGCCCGCGCGACGAGCGCGCCCTACCTGGTGAAGGCCGACGACAACAAGATCCTGCGCATGAGCGACCTGGGCGTGGAGCCTACGGAGGGCCCGATCAACCCCATGACCGGACAGCCCACCCTCGTGGACCCCATGGTGTTCATGGCCGCCGACGGCACCACGGGCACTCCCGAGGAGATCGCCGACCCGGTCATCCACGGCACCTTCGAGGTGAACGGCATCTCCGTGACCACGGCCCTCGACCTGCTGGTGGAGCGTGCGAGCGAGTGGACTCCCGAGCGCACCGAGGAAGTGACCGAGGTGCCCGCAAACACCGTGCGGGAGCTCGCCCGCATGTTCGCCGAGGGACCGACCAACCTCAACGTGGGATTCGGCAACGACCACTGGAGCAACGGCCAGTCCATCACCATGTGCCAGCTGACGCTCCCGCTGATCACCGGCCAGTTCGGCAAGAAGGGCGCGGGCGTGGGAGGCACCCAGGGCGCTTCCACTTCCGGATGGGCGGAGGCCAACCTTGGCGGGCTGCTCTTCCCTCCGGGAGCCGTGGGCGGCCTGCAGTTCCCCATCAACTACCTGCCCGAGATCATGGAGACGGGCATGTACGGCGAGATGCCCTTCCCGGTGAAGTGCGTGGTCAACGTGGCCTCGAACCTGCTCGGCTGCGCCCCCGACCGCAACGCCTTGACCGCCGCCTTGGACAAGGTGGAGCTCGTTGTGAACGTCGACCAGGTGATGAACGACATGTCCCGCCACTCCGACGTCGTCTTGCCGGTGCCGCACTGGTTCGAGTTCGAGACCATCTCCAGCTGCCCGGGCAAGTGGGCCGACCTGAACGAAGCGGCTATCCCGGCCCAGTTCGAATGCAGGGAAGACGTGGAGATTGCCGCGCTGCTGGGCCAGGCTATGGGCATCGAGCAGATGAACATCACCCCCGAGGACTTCTACCGCACGCTGCTGGACACCGACGCCCTGCGCGCCCGCGGCATCACCCTTGAGACCCTGCGCGAGAAGAAGCGCATCAAGGCCTTCGACGACCAGTGGCTCTACGGCTCCCCCGAAGCCCCCTTCGTCACCGCAACGGGCCGCGCGGAGTTCTTCCTGGAGGACGTGGCCCCGCAGTTCCCGCTGATGGGATACCCGGTGGACGCGAAGCTCAACAGCCTTCCCCACTACGAGGAGCCGCTGGAGGCCTACGACGGCAACCCGCTGCGCGAAAAGTACCCGCTGACCATATGGAGCCATCGCGACAAGTTCAAGGTGCACTCCACCTTCGCCGTGAATCCCATCTTAAACGAGATCGAGCCCGAGCCCACGGTGGAGCTGAACCCCGCCGACGCCAAGGAGCGCAACATCGCCGACGGCGACATGGTGCGCGTGTTCAACGACCGCGGAGAGGTGACCATGAAGGCCTATCTGGACGCGTCGATGCGACCGGGCTGCGTGTGGACCGAGCACGTGTGGCTGCAGGAGCAGTACGCCTCCGGCCATCTCATGGAGATAACGAGCCATGCGACAAGGGACGTGTGGATCGGAAACCAGCCCTTCGACACCCTGGTCCAGATCGAGAAGCTGTAAGGAGGAGCGACGAACATGACTCGATTCGCAATGGTCATCGACCTGAAGACCTGCATCGGCTGCCACGCCTGCTCGGTGGCCTGCAAGGTGAACAACAACCTGCCCGTGGACCTGTGGTACAACCGCGTACTCACCGACGGCGGCGCCTACATGGACACAGCAAGCGGCACCTATCCCAACGACGTGCACCGCGAGCACACCCCCATGACCTGCCAGCACTGCAGCAACGCCCCCTGCGCCACCGTGTGCCCCACCGGCGCCACGTCCATCCTTGAGAACGGCGTGGTATCCGTGGACGCCGAGACCTGCATCGGCTGCGGCAGCTGCATCGAGGCCTGCCCCTACGACGTGCGCACGCTTATCAAGGAGGAGCCGAAGTTCGTCATGGACTTCGCCCTGGGCGATTGGGACGCGCCCGAGCACAAGGCCGGCGTGGTGGAGAAGTGCACGTTCTGCCAGAACCGCGTCGAGCGCGGAGAAGTGCCCGCCTGCATGGACCTGTGCCTGGGCCGCGCCCGCTTCTGGGGCGATCTGGACGACCCGAACTCCGAGGTGAGCAAGCTTCTGGCTTCCCGCGACCACGAGCGCATGCTGGAGTCGGAGGGCACCGAGCCTGCCTGCTACTACCTGCGCTAAACGCCGGCCGCGAAAGAAGCGGCAAAGCCCGACCGAAGCCCCTGTCGCATTCCCCCAAGCGACCGGGGCTTCGTCTTATCCGCGGCGCTGCGCGCCCTCGATGTCAAGCCGGGCGTAAAGCCATTTCTCGATAAGCCTGGCCGCCTCCTTCTCGGGAACCACCATGCCTCCGTCGATCCACCAACGGAACGCCTCCGCGGCAGCATGGGCAAAATAGTTCTCGACGAAGGACAGCTCCAGATTACTCAGCTCGTGCTGCTCGTAGGGGTTGAAATCCTCCGCGAGGGTGAGCTGCGCGATCTGCTCGGAGAGCCACGCCGACCCGAACTGCGCGCAGATGCGCGTGTAGTAGCCGGCATTCTGTTTTATCAATGCCAGGTTGCGCTCGTAAGACAGCGGCACCCCGTAGGCGACGTTGCACATGATCTCGAAGAGCCCGTGCATTGGCTTCACCAGGTCCAGATAGATCTGGCAGCGCACCACGTCCTGCAAATCGACGAAGTTGCGCGAGAACGTCTTGCGGGAAAGCCCCGCCTTGTCGCAAACCCCTTGGATGCTGATCGACTCGAAGGGCTGGGCCAGCACCAGCTGGCGCAACGCCGCGCAGATTGCCTCTTTCGAATCCATGGTCCCCTCCCCTTTGCACTGCGGAAAGTATAGCACTGCCGCCGCGGGACGGCGGCCGGGCTCGCCCCCGTGCAGGGCAACGCGCACGGGGGCGCCCGACCCTTGCGCGGGCGCGGACGACCGCAATTGTTACGACTGCGCTCATAGACGCCTCCCTTGTGCTATGATGCAGCCCGTTGTACACGGTAGAGGCGCGGTCGCCATCAGTACCCTTCGAGATGCGCTCGAGCGGCGCGGGGGCGAAAGGGTCGGCCGCCGAAGGGTTCGCGCACGCTCGAAGGCGCGGATGCCTGGGGTGCAGCCATAACAGGCTGCGCACTGTCGCTTGAATGCGGAGAGCTGCCTGTGAACGCGCGCCAACGCCCTTGACGCGCCTCCACGGCCCCAAGCTTTTCGCGGAAAGGAAGGACGTGGAATTCGTCAACACTGCCTGGGCATTGGTCCCGGCCCTGGGCGCCATCATCCTGGCCCTGGTGACCAAGGAGGTCTACGTGTCGCTCTTCGTGGGCGTGCTCGTGGGCGCGCTCCTGGTCTCGGGCTTCGACCCGGTGGCCACCCTGGACGCCATCATCGGCGACGGCTTCATCCCCGCGGTGGCCGACAACGCCGGCATCTTCATCTTCCTGGTCATCCTGGGCATCCTGGTGGCCCTGCTCAACCGCACTGGCGGCGCTGCCGCCTTCGGCAAGTGGGCCGCCAAGCACGTGAAGAGCCGCGTGGGCACCGAGTTCGCCACGTTTCTGCTGGGCGTGCTCATCTTCGTGGACGACTACTTCAACTGCCTCACCGTCGGCTCGGTCATGCGCCCCATCACCGACAGCAAGAACGTCTCCCGCGCCAAGCTGGCCTTCATCATCGACGCCACCGCAGCTCCCATCTGCATGATCGCGCCGGTGTCCTCCTGGGCGGCGGCGGTGTCGGGCGTGGCGGAGGATTTGGGCGTGAACGGCATCGAGCTGTTCATCCAGGCCATCCCCTTCAACTTCTACTCGCTGCTCATGATCGTGTTCGTGATCGGGCTCATCTTCCTGAACTTCGACTACGGCCCCATGGCCAAGGCCGAGCTTGCAGCCTATCGCGACGGCGACCTGGACAGCCTTGACACCGAGGAGCCCGAGACCAACACCAAGGCCTCCGTGGCCGACATGATCATTCCCATCCTGGTGCTCATCGTCTGCTGCATCGTGGGCATGCTCTACGTGGGCGGCTTCTTCGGCGGCGAGACCGACGGCGACATCATCGGCGCCTTCGGCAACACCGACGCCTTCGTGGCGCTGCCCTGGGGCTCGCTCATCGCGCTGGTGTTCGCGTTCATCTACTTCATCGCCCGCCGCCTGGTGAAGCTCTCCGAAGCCTCCGAGGCCTTCGTGAGCGGCTTCAACGCCATGGTGCCCGCCATCCTGGTGCTCACCTTCGCCGTGGCCCTGAAGAACATGACCGGCCTTCTGGGCGCCGACGTGTTCGTGGCAACCCTCATGGAGAACGCGGCTCCGGGACTCTTCAACCTGCTGCCCGCCGTCATCTTCCTGGTGGCCGTGTTCCTGGCGTTCTCCACCGGCACCAGCTGGGGCACCTTCGGTATCCTCATCCCCATCGTGATGCCCATCTTCGCCAACGACCCCACGCTGCTGACCATCGGCATCTCCGCCTGCCTGGCCGGCGCCGTGGCCGGCGACCACTGCTCGCCCATCTCCGACACCACGGTCATGTCCTCGGCTGGCGCCGACATGCCCCACGTGGACCACGTGAACACCCAGCTGCCCTACGTCATGACCATGGCCGCGGTGTCCTTCGTGATGTTCGCCATCGCGGGCTTCGTGCAAAACGCCCTCATCTGCCTGCCACTGGGCATCGTGCTGACGCTGGTGGTGCTGGTGGTGCTCAAGAAGACCATCGGCCAGAGCGTGAAGGACATCACCCCCGCCAAGCCTGCCGCGTAAGAGCTCTCGCTCCCACACCCGCAAAGGCAACCCCCAAGCGGCGCCCCTTCGACAAGGGGCGCCGCTCTTTTTGTAGCGGGTCGCTGCGAGCACGCACCAACAAACATGGAGGCGGCCAAGCGCAAGCAAGCACTGGCCCAACTGAGAAATCCTCAGCGGGGCCGGGGCTTTCCGGCAACGTTGCGGCGAAGATCGCGCTATCCGGCCGCTGCCAGGACGCGGGCGGCCTTCTCCACAGCAGCTTCCCTCATGAACTCGGACTTCTTGACGCCCGAGACGCGGGCTGCCCGCTCTATCATTTGAGCTGCAGATTCCGGGCATTTGAACGAGAGGTTCGCATTGGGCTCGCCAGACAGTCGGGGGCGGCCGGCGCGAACCGTCACAGAGCTGCCGCCCCAGGCGCCGTCCTCCCATTCGCGGGCGCGACGAGCGAATGACCGCCTATCGACGCGCCCCGCTTCGCACAGGCTAGTCCCCTAGCGGCATGCGGAAGGCTGTGCGGGCGATTGCGGCGGCGGCTGCAAGCGCCACGGCTGACACGGCTGCGGACACCAGCGCGGCATCGACGGCGCCTCCTGCCAGAACGGTGCAGGCGCAGGACGCCGCCAGGCCCGCGATGGACAGCACGATGCCGCCGAGCAGAGCGGCCATCACCGGGACCGAGCGCTTCACCACTTCGTAGGCGCTCTTCCAGCCGTAGTTGGGCATGCGGGCGTTGAGGAACGCGCCCAGGCAGGCCGAAAAGCACGTAACAGCCGCCGGCACCAGCAGAAACATCGCAGCGCTTACCGGAGGCACGTGAAGGCCCACCGCCGCAAGAGCAGCTCCCGTCAAAATGGGAGCGCCTGCGAACAGCAGGTTCGCCAATACCTTCGACCCAAGCACCACCGAGGTCGGCTGCGGGACGGTCTCCATGATCCAGCGGGCGCTGCCCTCAAGCGACACCGAGCAGGAGCTGGTAACACCGGTGGCGGCGCAGAAGGCGAAGACCCAGGGAAGCCCGGCCGCGGCAAGGCCTTCGAGGGTGACGGAGCCAAGCGCGCCCGCGCCGGCAGGCAGGCTCTCTGCAACAGTCGACAAAAGGGAGGGACCCGCCACGAAGCACGCGCATCCCACAGCGAAACCCAGCACAGGCCCGATGCCCATGTTCATAAGGTAGATGGGCGTGGACAGCACCAGCCTCAGCTCCTTTTCCACAAGCGCCCGCACGGGATTGCGGGGCTGCTGCCCGAACGTTGCCCGACGGCCGCGCGACGAAGCGGGGGACGAGACAGCGGCGTTGAGCCGCTCGAAGAAGCGCGACACCACGGCGACACAGAGGGTGGCGCAGGCCACCGATGCCGCAGCGAACAACGCAAGGGCGAGCGGCTGCCCTTGGATAACCGCCGCCTGCACCCAGCCCGCGGGAAGCCACAGCCCGCTCGCAAACGCAGCGAAGGACGCCACCGCCTGCCCTAGAGCCGCCTGGGCGTCGCCTCCAAGCGCAGACGACGGCTGGGAGAGCCCTCCCATCGCCACCACCAGCGCCACCACCAGGACAAGCCCTGCGATGCCTGCAACCGCTTGGGCATGGCGCATCCGCGAAGCCACCAGCGACACCAGGAAGGCGACGGCCACGGCCAAGGCCAGGGGAATCGCCGGCACGAGCACCATGGAGAGCAGTGCCGCCAGCCAACCGGCGACGCCCACGCCAGCGGCGGGCAAGCTGGCAACATAGAGCGGCACCATGAGCACCGCGCACAGCAGCGCCGCCATAGCGTAGAGCGACGCCAGCCGGGACAGCACCACCTGCCATGTGGGAACCGGAAGCGCCATGACCGTGTCGTAATCCTTGAAGCCGAAAAGGGCCCCGCCGGCCTTCAACAGCGATGCCGCAGCCGCAGCGCAGGATCCAGCGAACACGGCGAAGGACGGCACCGAAGAGGCCGCCCCCACCGACGCCATGGCTGCGCCCGTCGCATAGCAGTACACCGCCATCACCACGCCCACCAGCACGAACAACAGCGCCATGCCCGCCAGGGTCATACGTCGGCGAACATCGGTGCTGCGAATCGCCGCGTTGAGGCCGAAGGCGCCCAGGGCCTGGACGCGCAAGAGCGCCGCAAGCTTAGCCACGGCCCTCACCCCCTTCGCGAGCCAGGCTCAGGAACACCGACTCCAGGGACTCGTCGCCGCACACGGCCTCGGTCGCCCCCGCGCGCACGATGGCGCCGTTCTGGATGATGGCCACCTCGTCGCAGAGCTTCTCCACCACCTCCAGCACGTGGCTGCTGAAGAAGATGGCGCTGCCGCTGCGGGCAAGCTCGGCCATGATCTGCTTCAGGTCGAAGGCCGCCTGCGGGTCGAGCCCCACGAAAGGCTCGTCGAGCACCAGCAGCTTCGGGTCGTGCATAAGGGCGCCGATCAGCACCAGCTTCTGCCGCATGCCGTGGGAGTAGGCGCTCACGAGCTCGCCCAAGCGCCCGGTAAGCCCCAGGCGGTCGCTGTAGCTGCGAATCCGCCGCTCGCGCACGGCCTTCCCGACACCGAACATGTCGGCCATGAACGAGAGGTACTGCCCGCCCGTCAGGTAATCGTACACGTCCGGGTTGTCCGGTACGTAGGCGACAACGGCCTTGCACCGCACGGGATGCTCGGTCACGGACATGCCGTCGATGAGGACCTGGCCGCCGTCGAAGCGCTGCGCGCCCACGATGGAGCGAATCAGCGTGCTCTTCCCCGCTCCGTTGGGCCCCACGAACCCGAAAATACGCCCAGGCATCACCTCAAGCGACAGGTCCTCGATCACCTTCTTGCGCCCGTAGCTCTTGGAAAAGCCTCGCACCTCCAGCATAGGCACCCGCGCGCCCGCACTCTTCATTGCATCCTCCTTTGTTCTATCTGCTATATTCTATATATAACAGATTAGCGCAAAGGCAACATGATTGCAAGGTCCGCTCCATGCCGAAGACGCCGCCCCCGCTGCAGAATCCAGATGCGAGCACCAAAGCAGCACGGGGCACATTTAGCGCCCGAGGACTCAATCATCGATCAGGAGATGCCGGAAGCGGGATGATCACGCTCAAGACGAAGGTGCCATCTTGGGAGGAAACGCTGACATCCCCGCCATAGGAGCGAGCGACGGCCGCAATGCTCTCCAAGCCCCACCCGTGGTTCTCCCTATCAATCCGCTTCGTCGTCGCGAGCCATCGCGGCCCCGATATGCGCGGACTCGAAAAGCTGTTTCTTACGCGCAGAATAGCCAGGCCGCGATCGTCGAGCGCCTTCACCGACACCTCGCGCAGCTCTTGGTCCTCCACGGATGCGACTGCCTCTATGGCGTTGTCGAGCGCATTGCCGAACAACGCGCACAAATCGAAGGCTCCGAGGAAGCCGAACCTTGAGGCATCGATTTCCGGAACCAGCCGTATGCCTTCCCGCTGGCAGCGCTCAGCCTTTTCAGACATAACGATGTCCACCACCTCGTTGCCCGTCTCGAAAACCGTCTCGTAAGGAGCAATGTCGGCCTCCATACGCTCCCGGAAAACCCGCACTTCCTCAGGAGAAGGGTTCGCTTCGAGAACGGCCATGTAATGCTTGAGGTCATGGTGCTGGCGGCGTATGGCGTCCGAGGCGCTTTTCTTGACGGCGTAGAGCCGATGCTGCTTTTGCAGGAGCACCTCCATCTGCAATAAATCGGCCCGTTTCACCACCGACGAAAGCGAAGCGGCGTTCACGACCAAGATCACCAACGTGCTGCCCAACAGCATGAGAAGCATGAGCACCATGTTGCGGTAGAGCGAAATGTCGCTGGCGTCGTAGGCGTAATCCAACGACCTCAGGAACGCGAAAGGGATCACCGGCAGCAAGACCAGAAGACACTGAGGCCAGGAGAGCTTCTCCGCACCCTGATCGAACACCCAGCGCGACACCAGAAGGAGCGCCAACGCCGTAGCAACGAATGTGAGGGAGAAGTTCAGGGCCATCAAGGCAAGAGGGCCGCAAAGGGCAAGGTCGTCAACGAAAGGCTGTAGCAGGAAATCGACCGCGGTCATCTTTCCCAGCTCGGAGCAAAGCAGGAATACGCAGGTGACATAGAGGTCCTGCTGTCCGCGCGAACGCTTGGTCGCGCGCAGGTAAGCGAAAAACCCCGCTGCGCAAAGGGGGAAGTCGACGAAGAACCGCTGCCAAAGCATGGATACGAATACCTGCCAGAGCACAAGAGCGCAACCCCATGCGAGCGTCCGCCAGCAAAACAGCCTACGATTCTCAAGCGGCCGTACGAACAGGAAGAACAGGGCGCACTCCAAGAGGCTCGGCACATGCCATAGCCAATTCGTCACGGGAAGCAGGTAGTCGGTAATCACAGGCAGCGCCCTTTGTATTCGGCAAGCGCCTGCATGAAGAAGCGCTTACGATGCTTGCTTACGGGCAGCGCAACGCCGCGTACTACTACGTCCTTGGGGGTGACGGTGTCCACATAGGCGAGGTTCACGACAAAGGATGCATGCACCCGGAAGAACTGGCGCTCGTCGAGCTTGCGCTCCACTGCCTGCATCGCCTCGCTGCAGCGAATGTCGCCGGTGACGGTATGGACCAAGGTCCGCTTATGCATCGTTTCCACGTAGGCAATCAGATCGGCGCTGACGAACACGCACTCTCGCCCGCTGCGAAGCCGAATCAAGGGCGCGCGACGGCGCGCGAGCCGGCTCATAGCCCGCTGCAGATGCTCCTTAAGGGAGCCGTAGGCTACCGGCTTGAGCACATAGCCCGTCGCGTCGACGGTGTAGCCCTCGAGAGCGTACTGGGCGCAACGGGTAACGAAAAAGACAAGCACTCCATCATCGCGCTCGCGAAGGGCACGGGCAGCCGACAACCCATCGAGACCGGGCATTTCTATGTCGAGAAAAACGATATCCGCCCCGCCGCGATAGCGCTCGACGAACTCCGCCCCGTCGCACATCCGGCTCACCTCGCAGGCAACACGCTCCTCCTCGAAGAAGCGATGGAGCGCCTGCGCGAGCTCTTCGGCATCGCGGTCGTCGTCCTCCACTACGAGCACGCGCACCTGTTCCATACGGCCCCCTTCCTGCACGCCCGACGAATCGAGACCCGCAAAAGCGCGGTTTCAGTATAGCAACCCCGGAACAAGCGCAAACGCCCTAACGGTAGCTCCCCGCGACCAAACGTTCCGCATCCGTTGAAACCCCCAACGCCAGGTCTCATAGTGTGCCGTGCTTTCATGGCCGAAGGGCGGTACGCGAAGAGACGGCGACGGCCACGGCCAACGGAAGCACCAGCAAACCCCCAGGAGAAGGAGGATAGCCATGAGCAAGGACACACGTATTGCGGGCGCGGGGGGCGGCGTCTCCCGCCGCTCGTTCCTCATGGGCGCCGCTATCGCCGGTACGGCAGCGGTAGGAAGCGGACTGCTCGGTTGCAGCCCCGCCGCCAACACCCCATCCCAGGCCGATGCCGCACCCGATGAGCACTCCCCCGCCGGAAACCAGCCAGCAAGCCAGCCCGCGAGTGCAGCCTCACCCACCGGCAACGACCCGGTCGTCCAGACCGACGCGAACGGCAACGACGTGTATTACTCGATGCGCCGCAGCTGGCTCGAGGAGGCGCCGTCGGTGCCCGAGGGCGACATAGCGGTTACCCATGACGCCGACGTCGTGGTAGTGGGCGGCGGATATGCCGGCTCGCAGTGCTTCCGCATGGCCTGCGAGAAGGGTGTCGAGTGCATCCTGATCGACGCGCAGCAGAAGGAGGGCTTCACCACCTACGGTGGCCAGCTGGGCCACTTCAACTCCACCTGGCAGGAAGAAGTGCTCGGCATTCCGAAAAGCACTTTCGACCCCGTCGACTTCATCGATTCCTACCAGCTGCAATCCGCCGGGCGCGCCCATCCCGACCTCATCCGCCAGT
Source organism: Eggerthellaceae bacterium (assembly GCA_910575165.1). Classification (GTDB taxonomy): domain Bacteria; phylum Actinomycetota; class Coriobacteriia; order Coriobacteriales; family Eggerthellaceae; genus Xiamenia; species Xiamenia aquisgranensis. Next base: position 8,797 of record CAJTDS010000013.1, on the reverse strand, counting down.
TCGCCCACCGCAACGGGGAGCTCGTGGACTGGATGATGGAACTGCAGCCCGACCTGTCGGCCGTCACCGGCGTCAACTCGCTCAAGCCGGGCAACGACTACAACTACAAGAAGGGCTACTTCTGGACCTACCCGGCGGTAATCAACCTGGGCTCAGGTGCCTTTGAGACCTCGGGAGCCTTCTGTACCGGCTCCATCGATGCAGGCATCCAGGCGAGCCAGGGCTCCCAGGCACTGTTCGGCTACACGGCCACGGTGCTGGTGAAAGACGGGGAGCGCGTAACCGGCGTCATCGCGAAGAACGACGAGACCGGCGAATACGAGCAGTTCAACGCCAAGGTCGGCGTCGTGCTCGCCACGGGCGACTTCAGCGCGAACAGCGATATGTACAGCGCGCTGTGCACCGAGGTGCAGGAATCGAACCCCTACACCCCGCTCGTAGGGTCCGGGCGCGACGGATCAGGCATCAAGATGGGGCTCTGGGCCGGCGGCGTCATGGAGGTCGGCCCGCGTGCCGCCATGGGCGGCAATACCTCGGCGCTGCCCATGGGCACCTTCGGCGCCGCCAGCGGCCTGTGGATCAACAAGTACGGCAAGCGCTATTGCAACGAGGCCTTCGGCACCCCGTTCGTCGCTGGCGTGCAGTCTTCTCGCCAGCCCATCGGCAGCTCCATCGTGACGGTATGGGATAACACCCATTGGCGCGAGTTCGCCCAAAGCCAGGCGCTTGGGCACTTCAACGCCAGCGACATCAGCGATGCAGCCATGGACCGCATCGCCGCCACCCTGCAGCAGGCCGTCGAAGCCGGGCCGGAGGGAGTGAACGAGACCGTCTGGGCGGCCGACACCCTGGAGGAGCTCGCCACCTACCTTGGGTTCGAGGGAGAGGCAGCCGACAACTTCGTCGAGTCGGTGAAGCGCTACGACGGGTTCGCCGCCGCCGGCAAGGACGAGGACTACGCGAAACCCGCCGACATGATGTTCCGCATCAGCGACGGTCCCTTCTACGCCGAGAAGCTACCCATCAACTCGAATCTGGTGCTCGTCACGCTGTCTGGCCTGTTCGTCGACGGCAACCAGCAGGTGCTCGACCAGAACTTCGAGCCTATCGAGGGCCTGTACGCCACCGGCAACGCCTCGGGCGGGCGCTTCCCCCTGCAGTACACCTCGCCTATGAACGGCATCAGCATCGGCTTCGCCACGGTGCTCGGCGCCCTGCTGGGCGAGCATTTGGGAACCAAGAAGTAGGCGGACCCTCCTCCTCGACCTCTTCTTGTTCGAAGGGCCGTCCGAATCAACCGGACGGCCCTTTTTTGTTCGCTCGCTAGCGAAGGAGCGCAGCGCTGGCTAGTACAGCTTGGCGCCGGCGGGAATCTTCGGGTCCACCATGAGCAGGTTCAATCGCTCCTGGGGCTGCCCGTCCTCGCCCGGCTCCTCGTGGATGGCCGACAGCAGCATGCCGCAGGAGTCGATGCCCATCATCTTGCGCGGCGGCAGGTTCGTGATGGCGATGAGCGTGCGGCCCACCAGCTCTTCGGGCTCGTAGTAGGCATGGATGCCCGACAGGATGACGCGGTCGGCGCCGGTGCCGTCGTCCAGCACGAACTTGAGCAGCTTCTTCGACTTGGGCACCGCCTCGCACGCCTTCACCTTCACCGCGCGGAAATCGGACTTGCTGAAGGTGTCGAAATCCACTTCGTCGGCGAACAGCGGCTCCACGATTACCTTCGAGAAGTCGATAGCGCCCGCGCTCTGTGCAGGCTCGGCAGCCCCCGCAGCAGGCGCCGCAGTCGGGGCAGCCCCCTTCCCGCCAGCCGGCGCCTCGTCGCGCATGTGGGGGAACAGCAGCACGTCGCGGATGGAGGGAGCGTCGGCCAGCAGCATGACCAAGCGGTCGATGCCGATGCCCACGCCGCCGGCCGGCGGCATGCCGTACTCCAGCGCGCGGATGTAGTCGGCGTCGAAGCCCATGGCCTCGTCGTCGCCCATGTCCTTGGCCTTCACCTGGGCCCAGAACCGCTCGGCCTGGTCCACCGGGTCGTTGAGCTCGCTGAAGGCGTTGGCGTACTCGTGTCCCATGATGAACAGCTCGAAGCGGCTGGTAAGCTCGGGGTTTTCCGGCTTCTTCTTCGCCAGGGGCGAAATCTCCAGCGGATGGTCCACCACGAAGGTGGGCTGGATCAGCTTCTCCTCCGCCACGGCTTCGAAGATCTCGGAGATGAGCTTGCCCTTGCCCCAGGCCGCCTCGGCATGGCCTCCGCTCCTTTCCAGGATGGAAACCAGCTCGTCGCGGCTGCGCTCGAAGGACACCTCCTCGCCGGCGCCTTCGCTGGCCAGCTCCATCATGGAGGCCACGCGCCACTGGCCCGACAGGTCGATCCGGGTTCCCTGGTAGGTAATCTGCAGCGTTCCGTTGGCGGCCAGGCATGCGTCCTGGATGAGCCCGCGCGTAAGCTCAATCATGCCGTCCAGGTCGCTGAAGGCGCGGTAGGCCTCCAGCGTGGTGAACTCGGGGTTGTGGTAGGCGTCCATGCCCTCGTTGCGGAACTGGCGCCCCATCTCGTAGACGCGCTCGAAACCGCCCACCAGCAAACGCTTCAGCGGCAGCTCCGTGGCGATGCGCAGAAAGTAGTCGCGATCCAGCGCGTTGAAGTGGGTGACGAAGGGCTTGGCGTTGGCGCCGCCCAGGATGGGATGCAGAAACGGCGTCTCCACCTCGTAGTAGCCGTCGGCCTCCATGTAGCGGCGGATGGCGGCCACGATCTTGAAGCGCTTCTCGAAGACGGTCTTCACCTCGGGGTTCATCACCAGGTCAACGTAGCGCTGGCGGTAGCGGGTCTCCTTGTCGGCCAGGCCGTGGAACTTCTCGGGCAGAGGCCGCAGGCTCTTGGACAGCAGGGTGTACGACTCCACCGCAACCGACAGCTGGCCGCGGCGGGTGCGCATCATAGCGCCGCGGGCGCCGATCCAGTCACCCACGTCTATGTCGCACAGGGCCGCATAGGCGTCCTCGCCCAGGGCGTTCACGCGGCAGAACAGCTGCATGTCGCCGGTAGCGTCGCGCAGCTCCAGGAAAGCCACCTTGCCCTGCACGCGGCGGGCCATCACGCGACCGGCCACCACCACCTCGTCGTCGGTGGACTCGCCATCGGCCAGGTGCGCGTAGGCGGCGTCCAGGTCGGCAAGATGGTGGCTGTAGGCGAAAGCGTCGCCATAGGGGTTCTGCCCGGCGTCGATGAGCGCCTGGCGCTTGGCCTGGCGGACCTTGATGGGATCGTCCTCTACCACCGACACGATGCTCTCTTCCTGCATCTTCGCTCCTTCATCAACTACGAATCAGACAAGCAGGTCGCCCAGGAGAGCAGCCGAGGACTTTCTTGGCGAGCGCAGATGGCGTGAAAGCGCTGCGAAACGACCTTCGGACCGCAATCGGGGCTTTAAACGCCATATGCGCCGCCAGGGAAGGCCTCGGCGGACGACCCGTTCCGTCGGCCGTCGGGCCGACGGAACCCGTTACTTAGCCTGCTCGACCTTCAAGATGGTCATCTCGATGTCGCGGCCGGTGGGGCCGGTGGTGGTCACCTTGTCGCCCTTCTTGTGGCCGAGCAGCGCCGCGCCCACGGGCGATTCGTTGGAGATCTTGCCCTCGTGGGCGTTGGACTCGGCGGCGCCCACGATGGAGAAGACACGCTCGCGGCCGTTCATGTCCACGGTCACGGTGCTTCCGATATGCACGCTGCTGGAGCGCTTGGGGGTGTTCACCACCGTTGCCTCGGCCAGGATATGGGTGATCTCGGCGATGCGCGCCTCCATGAGTCCCTGCTCGTTCTTCGCGTCGTCGTACTCGGAGTTCTCCGAGATGTCGCCGAACTCGCGGGCCACCTTGATGCGCTCGCCCACCTCGGCGCGCTTCTGGGTCTCCAGATAGTGGAGCTCCTCCTCCAGCTTGTCCTTGCCTTCCTGGGTGAGAATGTAGCTGCTATCCGCCATGGTTCAAACTCCTTGCCCGGCTGCCGGCCGGCGCTTCTGGGGTTCGGCGACCGACGCCGACCCGATGGTCATCCAAACATAAAACAAGCGGCACGGAAAGGGCCTCGCCCTGCTTCCGCGCCGCTAGCAATCATGAGTTAACGGCTACTCGGCCTTCTTCTTCACCGTCTTCTTCGTGGTGGTGGTCTTCTTAGCGGGAGCCTTCTTGGCGGGCTTCTCCTCTACCTCCTCCACCTCTTCGACCTCGACCTCTTCCTCGTCGTCATCGTCGGCGTCCTCGATTTCCTTGCTGCCGCCGCCCATGCCGTCGCGCAGGTTCTTGACGGTCTTGCCAAGGGCGCTGCCGAGTTTGGGAAGGTTCTTAGGACCGAAGATAAGCAGGATCACCACGAGGATGATAAGAAGCTCAGGAACGCCCATGCCCAAAATTTTCATGCCAAGTCCTCCAAGTGCTCGCCGGGACGGGACGAAGCTGTCGACCCCTCCCCTCCGATCGGCCCATCCGATACGGAGCCCTGATGCAAAAAAGGGATGCACTTCGCGTTCAAAGAACATCCCTTCGTAGCCTGGTCGGGATGACAGGATTTGAACCTGCGGCCTCTGCGTCCCGAACGCAGCGCTCTACCAAGCTGAGCCACATCCCGTTGACTGCCTTCCGACAGCGCAGGCAATCATAGCACATCGTTTGCAGTCGCCTGGGAAAAAAGCAACCTTCCGCGCCGCTTTCACAACCTTCGCGCAACTTGCCGGATATGCGATGCACATGTTAATTTGCGAGACTAGCTGAACACCACCCCTTTTGAGCATGGTTACCCCCATACTCAGCTGAACAGTTCAGCTGAGTATGAGAATGGCCCCTGCAGGGCCGACGCTGCGGCATGGGGATGCAGTGCGGATCCAACCTGCGGGAAGGGGGCTCGGGCCTTCGAGCGAGCCCCCGAAGACGCTTGCCATCGCGCGCGTGCTCTCCAGCGACGCATCGAACATGTCGTTCAAGCGCCTCGCGGTCTGGCTCGTCGACACTTCGAGGTATTGGGAGTTCTGCTCGACGATGCGCTCGGAGTTCAATCCCACGAAAACGAGTAGCGCGCCCGCCATCACCGCAACGGCTAGTATCGCCGCGATGATCTGGGCACGCAGATCGCTTGGGTGCTTGCTTTTTCAATTCTCGCCAGCTGCCCTTTGACTGCTTTCCGCCGCTATGGAGCGACGTCTATTCCTCTAAGCCGCGCTTACCCGAAGCGACCCGACACGTAATCGGCTGTGCGACTGTCCTTTGGATGGGTGAACAGTTCGTCCGTGTCACCCGCCTCCACCATCTCCCCCAAGAGGAAGAACGCGGTCTTCGTGGAGACTCGGAGGGCTTGGAGCATGTTGTGCGTGACCATGATCACGGTGTATTTCGATGCGAACTCGACGACCAGATCCTCGATCTTCGCCGTCGAGATCGGGTCGAGCGCGCTTGTGGACTCGTCGAGCAGCAGGACCTCTGGTTGCACTGCTAGCGCACGTGCGATGCACAAGCGCTGTTGCTGGCCGCCTGAGAGCCCAAGGGCGCTCTTCTTCAAACGATCTTTGACCTCGTCCCAGATAGCGGCGTCACGAAGCGACTGCTCAACGATTACATCGAGCTCCGCTTTGCCCTTGATGCCATGGGTGCGCGGGCCGAAGGCAATGTTGTCGTATATGCTCATGGGGAATGGATTGGGCTGCTGGAACACCATGCCCACTCGACGACGGAGGTCGTTGACCGGCACATCGCGATAGATGTCGTCGCCATCCAAGGAGACGAGCCCGTCCACGCGACAGCCGTCCACCAGGTCATTCATGCGGTTCAAGGCCTTGAGCAAGGTTGACTTGCCGCATCCCGAAGGCCCGATCAGTGCCGTGACCTCGTTCTTCGGGAAGTCAAGCGTGACGTCTTTGAGCGCTTGGAACTCCCCGTAGAACAGGTCGAGTTCCTCTACCCCCATCTTCGTCTCAGATATGACAGGCAGCGACGGCGCGATCCGCGCATCCTGTTTTATCTCTTGCATCATAAGCCTCTCCTCTGGTACCATGACTGCTTCAATCATCTACATTCCTCTCTTCAGTCTCTTTGCGGCGAAGTTGGCCCCCGTGTTCAAGATCACCACGAGGATCAAGAGCACGACGGCCGTCGCATAGGCCTCGTCCATGTGAAGGCCCTCGCTTGCGAGGACGTACATATGGACCGCAAGCGTCCTGCACGAATCGAATAGTGCAAATATCCCTTGACCGCCGAAGTCGGGAATCTGAGCCACGGTGCCAGCGGTGAAAAGAAGCGCTGCGACCTCTCCGACACATCGCCCCAGAGCGAGGAGCACGCCGCCCACGATGCCCGGAAGCGCGCTTGGCAGCACGCAGCGGAAGATCGTCCTGACGCGGCCTGCCCCCAAGGCGAAGCCGCCTTGCTTGTAGGATTCGGGGACCGCCAGCAGCGCCTCTTCCGTGGTGCGCATGACGACGGGAAGAACCATGATGGCGAGCGTGCATGCGCCCGACATGAGGGAGAGCCCCCACCCGAGCATGGTCGTGAAGAAGAGCAGGCCGAACAGTCCGTAGATGATCGATGGTATGCCCTGGAGCGTCTCAGCCGTCATGCGGACGACTCTCACGAACCTGCTCGTCGATCGCGCGTACTCCACCAGATAGATCGCCGCACCCACACCCGTCGGCACCGCTAGCACCAAAGCGAGCAGGGCCATGAGGATGGTATCGACGAGAGCGGGCATGAGCGAGACGTTCTCGGATGTGTAGGTCCACTCGAACAGGGAGGGCTTGAGATGAGGGATGCCGTTTATAAGGATGTATCCCACGATCCCCGCCAGGACCAGAGCCGTGAGGATGGCTCCCACGTACACGAGAGCGCGCAGAATCTTCAACGTCATCGCTCCTCACCCCGCTTCTTAATGGCGCTGAACAGGAGGCTGATGAGCATGATGAAGACGAACAGCACGACGCCGGTTGCTATGAGAGCGCCCCTGTGGAGGTCGGCGGCATAGCCCATCTCCATAACAATATTCGCGGTCATCGTGCGAACGCCTTCGAAGATGGAGTTCGGCATGACGGGCTGGTTTCCCGCGACCATAACGACCGCCATGGTCTCACCGATCGCACGCCCGACTCCCAACACGACAGCCGCCATGATTCCCGAGAATGCAGCAGGCACGAGGATGCGGAACACGGCCCGCTCACGGGTTGCGCCCAGGGCAAGGGCCCCTTCGTAGTAACTCTTAGGAACGGCATCGAGGGCGTTCTTCGCCACGGTGATGACGGTGGGAAGGATCATGATCCCCAGCAGCATGGATGCTGCCAGAAGCGAAAGGCCCCTGCCAGGCATCGTCGCCCTTATGAAGGGTACGAGCACCATCAACCCGAAGAAGCCATACACGACAGAGGGGATGCCGGCGAGCAGCTCGATGCCCGGCCGCAGAACGGATGCGACCCTGCTGCCCGCAAAGCGCGACAGGTATATCGCCGTCAGGATGCCCGCCGGAACACCGACGAGGATGGCACCGGCGGTCACGTAGATGCTCCCCACGATCATGGGAAAGATGCCGTACATGTCGCTTCCCGGCTTCCAGGTGGTGCCCAGCAGGAACTCGGGGATGCCGATCTGGAACATCGCCGGAAGCCCGTTGGCGAAGAGGAACACGCATATCAGGGCAACCGCCAGAATCGAGATCGCGGCAGCGAGGGTGAACAGCACCCTCGCAAAGCCTTCTTTCCTTGCAGACTTCGACATATAGCTAGCCGATCACTTCTGCCCACGTGAGCGCCTCGCCGGAAAAGATCGCCTTCACTTGGCCGCTGGTGAGGCTGTCGACGATGGATGCGGGGGCGACGATCACGGCGATTCCGTCCTTGGCGATAGCCGTGGCGCTGACCCCGGACGAAGCCTCCGAATCCTTCAGGTCACGCGATGCCATACCGATGTCGCACATGCCCTCGATGGCCATGTTGACGCCGGTGGTGGAGTCGGATTGCTGAACCTCGATGGTTACGTCAGGATTCACGGCCTTATACGCTTCGGCAAGCTTCTCCATGATGGGGGTGACCGAGGAGGACCCCGCGATCACGACTTTGCCACTTGCGCCAGCAGCGGTAAAGGGAGCCGCATTCTCGTCAACGCCTATGTAGCCGTTATCCTCGATGATTGCCTGACCATCGGAGCTCATGATGAAGTCCACGAAGTCCTGTGCCGGTGCGCTGAGGTTCTCGGCGAACACGATGTTGAATGGCCTTGACACCTTGTAGTCGCCGCTCTTCACGTTCTGGGCCGTTGCCTCGATGCCGTCGATCTTGACGGCCTTGACTGTGTCGTTAAGCGACCCCAAGGAGATGTAACCGATGGCATCGGGGTCGCTGGCGACAGAAGTCATCATCACCGAGGTGGAGTTCGTGATGGCTGCGGCATCTGTCGTCATGTCCACCTTGTTGCCAGCCGCATCCTTCTCCTCAAGCCCGAACAGCTCTACGAACGCACCGCGCGTGCCTGAACCGTCTTCTCGCGAGTACACAGAAATCTCGCCATTGGCTTGGTTCGCAGACGAGTCGCTGCTTGACGAGTCTGAGCCGTTCGATGCGCAACCGACCGCGCTGAGAAGACCCAGGGCGCAAATTGCAACAAGCACTGCGGTCAGGCCCTTTTTGATTCTCTATGTTAGACCACCGTTGACACGCCCCAGTAATCCATGAAGGGGCGAAGCAGGTCGACGTAGCCGCGCCTCGTGGTCCGGTACGTTCCGGCCGACGCGTGGCGGAACAGCAGCTCGCGTCTGTCGGCG
>CAJTDS010000012.1 GCA_910575165.1 Eggerthellaceae bacterium | reverse complement strand
ATCGTTCATTGGAATACGAGGAGACGACAGGTTAAACTGAAAGGACTGACTCCGGAGGAATTCCGAAATCAGTCCTTAGCAGCTTAGTCCTTACTAATTCGTCCAAGTTTTGGGACGCAGTTCACTTATAGCCCGCGGGGTCCTTCTGCGCCGCTTCCTCTGTGTGTCGCTTCTCCACTGCTTTCAGCCGCTACTCTCGCCACTTTCCACTGAGGCCCATGTACAAGCGCATAACCACCATGGCCAGCCACAACAGTCCTAGCAGACAGACGGTAGTGCGCACGTCCTCGGGGCTGCCGGGCACCAACCCGAAGAATCGCAGCAGGCAGATGATCGCAAATCCCACCACAACGCCCGCCGTGGCCGACCCCACGCCCTTAAGGACGTAGCCCGCCGTTTCATGCTCTTTGAAGAAGTCGTTCATGCTTGCCGCCGTTTCTTGAGTAAGAAGCTGTCACGTTGGCTCTTTGCTTGATCGCGCCCCACGCATTCCATTGTACGGCATCGCTAAGGCGGCGCTAGGCGAGTTGAACGCTGATCGCTCCGCCGTCAGGGTTCAACTGGTTTTTGGGTGGTTTACGGATTGCGTGGAAGGCGTCCTTCGAAGCACTGGTTGAAGATGGCGGCGTTGATCGAGGAAAGATTTCGGAAAGCGATTCGCTGGATGACGGAGACAATGCCGAAGCGTCGAATTAGTCGGACAAGCAGCTCGTCGGCAAACGAGGCGCTTACGGTCTCTACACCGCTAAAATCCAGGACGCAAAGGCCTGGGGCCTCCTCCATAAGGTTGCCGACCATGGTTGCGAAGAACTGGGCCTCATAACGGCTTGCGCATCCGCGTGATTCATCCGATACCGAAACCAGCAATGCTTCTGCAGCGCTTCCAATGTGCGTCGCATCGACGGAGTGGTCTTCTAGCCAAAGGTTGGTATGTGCTGCGCCGAGCGCGAGTACGAGGTCGAGAGGCCTGTCGATGTGTAGCTGAAAGTCGACCAGGGTGGTTCCGTCCCTAATCTGGCTGACGGATGATACCGACGCTTTCGGTTTCTCGCAATCGGAATGGTGCCGGCACGCAAAGCGCGCGCCGTCCGATGTAAGTTCGAACGACCCATGGGAGCTGCTAACAATGCGCTCCATCATCCAGAGGCCGTTTCCCCCTCCCGTTCCGTCCCCAACGCCTTTCCGAACTGCTGCTTCTAGCGCGCTTTCCTTGCTGTCGAAGGTCATCTTTCCTGAGGCAAGAGATGATGGGATGCCCTGTCCAAGATCGAACACAGCGACAGCTATCCGCTGGTTCGTTTTGTGGTATTGAACCATCACATAGCCTACGGCGTCTGGGGAATTAGCCTCACGTAGGGAGTGATAGAGGATGTTGTCCGTAACTTCGTTTAGAGCCAGCTCAAGCCCATGAGCAACACCAGAAGGCAGTACGGCGGTCCTACGAACGGAATCGATTATTCCGTTGACGACTTCGAAATGGTCGCTACGAGTAAACTTCCATACTTTATTGAGGTAGGTGGTGGGGCTGGATAGGGAATTGTAACTATAGGGGTGAAGAATGCCAGAGTGGGCAAGCAGCTGATTGCTTTGCCAGCTTTTCGACGGGATGAACGTGCATCCTCGTTCCAGGGTAAAGTAATCAATCATTCCTGCAATCGGCGTGCATATGTTCGGAAAGCACGCCTCGCCTTCGCTCTTAACGCGAAGCTTGAAAGTGGTGATACCCTGCGCAAGGCCCCGGGAAATTTTCTCTGCGAAGAACAACGGTGCACCTTTAAGGCGCAGGTCGAGCGTAATATTGATATGGGGCTGCCGGTTACGCTTTGCTGAACCATCCATGAAGATTCCTCGTTTCCCCAAGAGTGCGTGCTATTATAAATGATGTGAAATCCCCCGGGCCTCTGCTGTGCATGCAAACTTCGGGGGATATTCTTTTGCCTTGTGAGAATGTGCCGACAGAGTCTTCGCCGTGGTTTTTGGTAGAAGCGTTCCGTAGCATGCGCTCCGTTCGCAACGGCGTTTTTCGCATGTGGCGACAGCTGGTAAAGGCATCGTTCGATGTAAGGCTGTAGCAGACGTTATTTGTGCAAAAGAAAGCTTCCGATATGAGATCTGCGGGGAAGGCTTTCCGCATAATGAAAAAGCCCCCAAACCTGGAGGCTTTCGAGTTCGTGGTGGTCGGAGGGGGACTTGAACCCTCGGCACGCGGATTTTCAGTCCGCTGCTCTACCAACTGAGCTACCCGACCATTCAGGCACCCGCGCAAGAAGCACGTTTGCGTCCGTATAGGTTATCGGAACCCCCGAAAGCTGTCAAGAGAAAACTATCAGACCGTTGCCCCTCGTCGGGCGGGATGCCCTCCATCGGGCACGTTGGTCGCGTCCCCTCTTCCGCGCCCTGCTCCTTCCTGTCACCGCCGTGCCCGCCCAGCCCCTTCGGCCCCCTCTCCCTTCACTTTTTCGCCTGCCCCTCCCTTCGCCCCCCGCCCCTGTCCCTCGGCCTGCCTCTCGCCCCCTCGGCCTGCGCATGTAACCGATGACGTTTATGGCAGCCGAAACCTGCCATAAACGTCGTTCGTTACAGAAAATCGTGCATAACCGTCACTCGTTACAGTGCTTTTTGACATAAACGTCTTTCGTTACATCGGGGTGGGCGCAGGGGTGGGCGAGTGGGCGGGCGAGTGGGACGGGCGCGAGGCGGTCTGCGTTTTCGTTTTGAGGCGCTGCTTAAGTTCAGCAGGTGGGCGCATAGGCCGGCACCGGTGGGCGCGCCGGTCGGCAGGCGGGCGCGTTAGCCGGCACCGGTGGGCGCATAGGTCGGTACCGGTGGGCGCATTGGTCGGCGGCGCTGGGCGCATTGGCCGGCGGCGCCGGGAGCGTTGGCTGTCTGCCGCGTTAGGCGCGGAGGTGCTCCGGGAGCGCCGGTACGTTTCAGGACGAACTTGCCGGCGGGCTCCGGCCTTCAGGGCTCATAGGCCGACACCGCTGGGCGCGTTGGCTGCCTGCCGCGTTGGGCGCGGAGGTGCTCCGGGGGCTTCGAGGTGTTCCAAGTGCGCCGATGTGTTCTATGGCGAGCTCGCTGCGGAGCGTTAGCTCTCGACCACTACGAATTGCCTGTCGCAAAGGTGCGTCTTTCGGTGGAAAAGTACCGCTGCTTGATTGGCAAAGGTGGAGATGCTGTGATTGTTGGACGGCCTTTCGGCCCACAGAACGGGAAACGGTGCGGCTCTGCTTTGCGCAACCGCTTCCGAATTCCGCAGACCCTTTCGAAAGCGTTATGAATTTCATCAGCGACGATAGATTCTTGCAACATCTCTGACGGAAACGATGTTCGGTCATGCAAGAAGCTCGCACGATTCGGCAGAGCGTACATGAGGATTGGTGCAACAAACTATAGCATTCCCAGCTCAGACGTACCAATATCCCCATTATTCACCTGTGGTATAGTTCTGACCCCCTTCAAAGGGCAGCAGTTCCCCCAGGCTTGCTTACACCAGGAGGAGGGTGTCCGAACCTGCAAGACCGTTGGGTCAAAGCCTTCGGCTCCGAGGCCCTTCGATGTGATTGAGGACAGCCGGCGTTTGTCGGTCGGTCCGTGGTGGAGAGGAGGGCCCATGGCTTTGGTGGTTTCGCATCAATCAGCCCTTGAGTTTTGGCGCCGCGCACCTGAGTCGGTTGTTGCAGCAGCCCTCGCCGAGTTGCGGCAATGCGGGACGCCGCAGCTTCGTGTCTGCGACTTGCAGGGCGGAAGCAAGCCGTCACCCGTCGAAGCGCAGGAGGTTGCGGACCTGTTTCCCTGTGTTTTCACGGGCAGCCTGCATGTACTTGTCGGAACGAGTGCTGCGCGTGTCCGTAGGGCGTGCATTGTGCCCCATGTCGGAGCTGCCTCATATCCTCCAGGGTCATTCGTGCGCATCGCAAGTGGCGCTTGGGTCGCATCTCCGGAGCTATGCTTTGTGCAACTATCTCAGAAGTTGTCGCTTGCTAGGGCTGTCGAGCTGGGAACGGAGCTCTGCGGTCGTTACCGGAAGGATTCGCGCCAGGAGAAAGGAATGGCGGCTGCCTGGCCGCTTGCTACGCCGGAGTCGCTGGCATGCTATGGAGAGCAGGCGAAGGGCGTCTACGGGCGAAAAGTTGCGCTGAAGGCATGCCGCTACACGGTTCCGTCTTCGCGTTCACCCATGGAGACGGCGGCGTACATGCTTTTCGCTCTTCCGCGGACCTACGGCGGTCGGAATACGAGCGTCCCTCAGCTTAACGAACGAATCGATATCCCGGCCGAGGTCCGGCCCGTGACGAACAGCCGCTACTTCGAAGCCGACCTGCTCTGGCCGCAGCAGCGCTTGATCGTGGAATACGACAGCAAGCAGGAGCATGTGGGATCCGAGCGGATTGCTAGAGATGCTATGCGAAAGAACGTTCTGACGTCTATGGGCTATACCGTGCTAACCCTGACAACGCGGCAGCTGTTCGACTACGGGGAGTTTTGCCGATTTGCGCGAATGCTCGAATCGCATTTGGGGACGGCTCCGAGTCGTGGAGCGAAGAACTTCGCCCCTGAACAGCGCGCTCTGTGGGAGACGTTGGTTGCACGCAGCTCTCTTTCCACTCAGCGAGAGGGGGCCGTGAGACAGGGGCAATCGGGTGTGTGGCCGCCCTCTGTGTAACGAAAGAGCCTCTCGTGTAACGAAAGACGTTTGTGGCAAAAATCGGTGTAACGAAGAACGGTTATGTGCGATTTTCTGTAACGGAAGACGTTTATGGCAGGTTTCGATTGCCATAAACGTCTTCCGTTACATGGGGCGAAGCCGGCTTGCCATAAACGTCTTCCGTTACACCGAGTCTGGAAGAGGATGGCGCTAGGACGGCAAGACGGCGGCGGGGGGCGGAGAGGTTGGCATCGAATAGGGAAGAGAGTGGCGGTGGGGCAGGAAGAGGGCGGCGCCGGGAGGGGGAGGAGGATGGCAGTGGGGCAGGAAGAGGGCGGTCTCGAAGCGGGGGAGGGCTTGCTTGCACGCATGCCCTCCCCGTCCAATCGCCGCTGCCCCGCGCGCGACGTTAGGCGATGGTTCTCGGCGACGGCGACTGGAGGATACCAGCCGCCACCTCGCGCCGCAGGTTTCTCGCACCTGCGGCTCCTCGCGCCTGGGCACCCGGCCGCTTGCGGGCTCTTGCGCACACGCGGCCGGGCGGGGGCGGCCCCGGCACTAGCTTCGGGCCATGGAGCGGCTCATGGCGTAGGTGAGCAGCATGTACAGGCCGTAGACCACAACCACCAGGCCCGCTGCCAGGGCGATGGGGCCGGCCACCGGCAGCCCCAGCGGCTCGAAGAACGTGTGGTTCAGCACGCTCACCGCGCAGGCGGAATGGCACGCCGCCAGTCCCAGCGGCACCAGGAAGTACACCAGCGTCTGCGCCAGCACCGACCGGCTCACCATACGCTGGTCGCATCCCAGCTGCGAAAGCGTGCGGTAGCTCGGCAGCGAGTCGGCCGTGTCGGACAGGCGCTGGATGGCCAGGATGGTGGCCGTAGCCATGAGGAACACGAAGCCGATGTACAGCGCCAGGTAGATGATGGCCATACGCAAACCGTTGTTTGCGGCCACTGTGGTGGACTGGCTGACAAACGAGGTGACCGGCCACCCGTCGTCCGTTTCGGACCCGGAGTTGTTGGCGTCGTGGGAAACCTCCAGGCTGTCGTCGCTGGTCTCGGCCTGGGAGAACGCGTCCATCACCCCGGCGCGCTTGATCATGCTGTCGAATCGCTCGTCGCCGTCCTCCAGGTCCGGCACGTAGTCGGCGTTCATGTAGCAGCGGTTGGGAATAGCACCCTGAGCTTGGAAATCGTCGATTACGAAGTCGGGCACCACGATCCACAGGATGGTGCCGGCCATGGAAGTGTCGAACAGCTGCGCGTCCACCACCGGGCCCGTAGCCGCAAGCGTCGTGTCGCCGAAGATCAGCTCAAGGCCGTTATCGACGATGGCCTGGGCGCAATCCTGGGTGCCGGCGAAGTTGTTCACGATGGCGAAGCTGCCCTCGTCAAGCGCAATCGGGTCCTTTCCCAGCAGGGCCAGCACGTCGTTTGTCTGGCTGAGCCCCGAAACCAGTACGTTGGTGCTGCCGCTGGGGAAGCCGTCCATGTTCGCCAAGTCCCCCAGGTCGGGCCGCACGCTCAGCAGCTGGTTGTACAGCTCGCTGTAGGGGGTGCCAACGGCTTCCCACTCGTTGATGTCGGCCGACGCCGCCACTACCTCGTCCCATTCCGCGCCGCAGCGCTCGCGCAGATCGGAGGAGATGTTCCAATCGTGGGCCATGCCCGACTCGTAAGCGGCGGGGTACTGCTCGGCCATGGCCACCGCGCGCTCGTCGTGGGTGGCGGAATGCGGCGACACCAGCTCCTTGTAGCTGGCGTAGTACACGTCGGCGGTGGCGGTTACGCTGAACGGCGCCGAGCGCTCCACGTCGTCGGCGAACACCTGCACCAGCCCCATGCCGCAGGAGAACGTGGTGATGCTGAAGAACAGCAGCACGCACACGGCCCACAGCGACAGAAACGCCGTGTTGATGCGCGAAGCCACCTGCCGCACCGAGAACACCGTAAGCCCCCGCAGGTACACGCCGCGCATCCGCGTGATGACCGCGATGATGAACCCGGCCAGCGACCAGAAGAACAGCAGCGACCCCACCAGCATGAACACCGTCGCCCGCGCGAACTGCGGATCGTCCAGCATCACCAGCCCGTTCTCGGCCAGCTGCTGGTAGGCGTACACCAAACAGCCGATGGAAACCACGAAGGCCAAAAGACACACCACCGGGTTGCGCACGCCGCCGCGCTCGTTGCGCTTCTCGGCATTGAGCAGGTCAATCAGCTTGTAGCGGTTCACCGAGAACGTGTTGAACAGCGCCACGATCGCGAAGATAATGGCGAAGCACCCCAGCGTCAGCAGGCAGGCGTCGGGCGAGAATACGAACTGGTAGTCCGCGATTTGCACCTGAAACAGCAGCGCCGTCACGAAGGAAAGCGCCTGGGACAGCAGGAACCCCAGCAGCAGGCCCAGTGCCAGCGCCCCCACGCCCACCAGCAGCGTCTCCATGAGCACGATGCCCGACACGCCGACAGAGCGCATGCCCAGCAACAGGTAGGTGCCGAACTCCTTCTTCCGCCGTTTGATGAGGAAACGGTTCGCGTAGATGACCAGGAATCCCAGCACGCAGGCGATTACCCCGGAGAACATGCTGATGATCTGCTGACAGAACTCGAACATCTGCTCGTCGGCTGAGGAGTGCAGGTCGAAGATCACCTGCTGGCTTTCGATGGAGTTGAACGCGTAGAAGATAGCCACGCCTATGGTGAGCGTGACGAAGTAGATGGAATAGTCGCGCAACGACCGGCGGATGTTGCGCAGCGCCAGCTTAACCAGCATGGTTCGCCTCCCCACCCAGGAAGGCCACCACTTCCAGAATGCGTGCGAAGAACTGCTCGCGGGTGTCGGTTCCCCTATGCAGCTCGCTGAAGATGCGCCCGTTCTGCAAGAACAGGATGCGATTGGTGAACGAGGCGGCGAAGGCGTCGTGGGTGACCATGAGGATAGTGGCCCCCAGCTGGGAGTTCATCATCTCCATGACTTCCAGCATGACGGCGGCGCTGCGGGAATCCAAGGCGCCGGTGGGCTCGTCGGCCAGCACCAGGCGCGGGTCGGCCACCATGGCGCGAGCGGCGGCGATGCGCTGGCGCTGTCCGCCGGACATCTGGTAGGGGTACTTGCCAAGCACCTCCCCAACCCCCAGCGTGCGGGCCATCTCCTCCACGCGGGCGGGAATCTGGCGCGGCGAGTCGTGCTTGATGGTAAGGGCCAGCGCTATGTTCTCGAAGCCGGTGAGCGTGTTCAGCAGGTTGGAGTCCTGGAAGATGAAGCCCAAATCGTCGCGGCGGAACTTCGCCAAGGCGCGGTTGCTCATGGCGGAGACCTCTTTGCCGCCCACCAGCACCTGGCCGCTGGTGGGCCGGTCGATGGTGGCGATGCAGTTCAGCAGCGTGCTCTTGCCCGACCCCGACGCGCCCATGATGCCCACGAACTCGCCGTCGTCAACGGAGAAGCTCACGCCGTCCAGGGCCTTGGTGGTGAAGTCCTTGCGCCCGTATACCTTGGTGATCTGGCGGACGGAAAGGGCGCAATGGCCGTCGCCGCGCACGCGCCCCAAGTCGGCCGAGCTGGCATGGGCGGCAACGGGGGCGCCGGCGGGCGGGGCGGCATGGACGGGCGACCCGGTAGGCGCAGCGGGTTGCGAGGCAGCTGCGACCGCGGGTTTCGCGCTGTCGGGTGCGGCCGTCTCGTGGGCAGCCGGCTTTTCAACGTGCGCGGCTGCGCATGCTGTCGTATGCACCGCTCGCCCGGTGCCCGCAAGGGGGGCGACGCGGGGTACAGGGGGTATGACCTGGCCTAAATCGAAGGCGTGGAAGGCGAGAGCGTCGGCCATGGTGATCCTTTCGGTTGGGTTTCCGTTACCCAACGCATACTATGGAAGGCAGTGCTGGCCATCCATCGATTCCGCTTACAGTTATCTTACGTAAGTGTCACGCGCTTCGCCACTGCTTCGCCGCCGCGCTGCTTCGCCACCGCGCTCGGCGTGCCACCGCTTCGCACTTGACGCACCGCCGTTTCGCCGCTTCTCGCTCGACGCACCGCCACTTCGCTACCGACGAGCCCGCACAATCGGCATGTTCGTGAGTTTTTCTGCACGAACATGCCGATTGTGCGGGCTTTGCGTGCCGTGGGTCGCGCGTGCCGCGGGCTTTGCGTGCTCGCTATCCCTTATCCGCAGGTTGTCGGTTGCCCTTCTCCTGCAAGCCGTTGCCTTTCGCAGCTTTCGGTCAGCTGAAGTTTCCGCAGGTAAATGCGGCGGTCGTGGGGGAAGGTGAGGGTTGCGCGGGTCCCTTGGCCCTCGGTGCTGAACAGGTCCACCGTAACGCCCAGCTTGTGGGCCAGAAGCGCCACGAAGTACAGCCCCATGCCCGTGGCGGCCGATTGCGACCGGCCGTTCTCGCCTACGAAGGCCCGCTCGAACACGCGGGGCATGTCCTTGGCGGGAATGCCGCGGCCGTTGTCGTCCATGATCAGCAGCGTGCGGCCGCGGGGCGTGTTCGCGTCAAGCTCCTGGCAGGTGAACGCGAGCGTGGTTGCCCCGTACTTCGCTGAGTTGGAGATGAGCTGGCCCAGGATGAACGTCAGCCACGACGCGTCGGCCACCACCATGACGGCCGGGTCGATGTCCACGGTGGGCGCCACGCCGCATTCCATGAGCAGGTTGGCGTTCTTGCGCACCGCGGTTTTCGCCAGGGAGGCCAGCGACACCTCCTTTAGCTCGTAATCGATGGTGGGCGACGTGGCTCGGGCGTAGTAGAGCGACCTCTCCACGGCCGACTCGATGCGCTCCAGCTCGCGGCGCAGCATGTCCGATTCGGCGCCGTGCACCTTGCTGGCGGTGAGACGCGCCGCCGCCAGCGGGGTCTTCACCTCGTGTATCCACAGCTCCACGAACTGCCGGTGATTCTCCAGGTCGTCCCGGTAGACGGCCGCTTCACGGTCGGCAAGGGAGATGGCCCGCCGCAGCGCCTCATGGGCCAGCTGCCCTTCCAGAAAGCGGGGCTCCTCCACCATCTCGGGCAGAAACGACGGGTTCTCAAGGCCCGCGAAAGTGTCGGAGAGCTCCTGGTAGAAAATGCGCCGCTGCCGGTATTGCAGGAACAGCGCCGCACCAAGGGCAGCGGCCAGCACCAGTTCGAAGGCGAAGCACCCCCAGGCGTTCACCCCCAGGGCGCCCAGCATGGCGGCGCAGCACAGCATGGTCACCGCCGCGATGGCCAGCACCCGCGCGCGGTCTTTGAGGAAGGAGCCCAGCGTGAAGGACGCGCCCAGCTCGAAGGACCGCGGGCCGGCGGCTTCGTCGACAAGGTCGCAGCTGTCCGCCGGTGCGTCTAGTGCGTCCGCGCAGGTCACGCCATCATCGTCCATGTTGCATCATCTCCCAACCAGCCTAGCCTTTTCGCCGCCAACGCGATGGCACCCCGCTGCCCGCACAGCCGGCATGCCGCCATGCTCTCCGCGGCAGCGCATCCCTTGCGCCCGCTGCCCGCCTACACCGAATAGCCCTGGCCGCGCTTGGTGCGCACGTAATCGGACGGAACGCCCAGCTCCTCCAGCTTCGTGCGCAGGCGGTTCACATTGACGGTGAGGGTGTTGTCGTCGATGAACGAGTCCGACTCCCATAGCTCCAGCATCAGCTCTTGGCGGCTGATGATGCAACCGGGGTTGGACATGAGCAGGGCCAAGATGCGCAGCTCGTTTTTCGTGAGCTCCGCCGAGGTGCCTTCAAAGGTGACCGTCGAGCGGGCCAGGTCCACCGAAAGCCCGTCGTGGGCCAGAGTCCGCGACGGGGCGCTGCTGACGCGCCGCAGCACCGACTGGATGTGGGCGATCAGCACGGCGGGGGAGTACGGCTTGGTCAGGTAACCGTCGGCGCCCAGGTTCATGCAGGTCACCTCGTCGAACTCGCTCTCCGACGAGGTGAGCACGATGATGGGCACGTTGCTGCGGGCGCGCAGGCTGCGGCAGATGGCCTGCCCCGAGGTGCCGGGAAGCTTCAGGTCCAGCAGCACGCATTCCGCTTCGCTGGCCAGGGCCTCCTCCGCGGCGGACGGGAAATGCTGGCAGCAGGTTACCCGGAAACCCTGGATTTCAAGGATCTCCTGCACTTCGTGGCGCAAAGATGTGTCGTCCTCAACAAGAAAGATGTTCGCCATGGCGGTCCTACCTGGTACGTCTGCGGAATCGGGCGGGTTGGCGGTTGCGGCGCGGGGCAAGGCGGCTCGGCAGTTTTGAGCCGGCGGCTGCCTTGCTCGTCGTCGCAAAAGCCTACCAACATACTACCTAAACGGACGGGCTGCGGGCAATCGAAAGCAGCGGGAATCAAGAAGCCTTAAGAAGCTTTAATGGCGAAACACGCAAGACGCGGGGATGCAGCAGGGGCGGGACAGGGGGACGCGTGCCAAAAGCGCACGTCCCCCCTGTCACGCGTCCCCCTGTCCCGCCCCTGCAAGCACGCTGGCGGTGGCCCTCCAGCTGAAGTGCTCGCGGACCCGCTTCGCAGCGTTCCGGCCTACGGCGGCGAGGGCTTCGGGCTGGGAGAGCGCCTTTTCAAGGGCTTTCGCGATGGTTTCGGGGCGATTGTCGGGGATTACGATGCCGAATTCGGGGGAGGGGATAAGCTCGTCGGTGCCGCCCACCGGCGTCGCCAGTGCGGGTGTTCCCACGGCGGCGGCCTCCAGGAGCACGGTAGCGAATCCTTCGGAGCGGGAGGGCAGGCAGAGCAAATCGGCCTGGGCCAGCAGCGCCGCAACTTGGCGGCGTTCAAGGGCTCCCAATAGCACGATACGGCTTGCATCGGAGGGGCCTTCGGGCGAAGGGGTGCCACCGAGCTCCGCACTGATGGAGCCGTGTGCTTTCGGCCCGTCTTGCGGCCCCTTCTGTTGCGCCCATTGCGCGTTTTCCTGCAACGCCCCCTGCCTGCTTGGTGCGAGCGGCGTCGGCGGGCGCTGGGCCAGCTGCTGGGCAAGCGGTCCGTCGCCTGCAACCAGGAGTGCCACCGGGCGGTCGGTCTTAAGGTGCTGCACGGCTTCGACCAGGGGCATGATGCCCTTTTCGGGAACAAGGCGCCCTATGAAGGCGAGCACGACAGCGTCGTCGGGCAGGCCCAGTTCCTGGCGGAAGTTGCGCGGGCAGGTGCGCGCAAGGGTGGCGAATTCGTCGGCGTCGATAGCGTTGGGCAGCACGCCGCTTGCCGTGATGCCGAAGTGGTGCAGCCAGGCGCAGGCTCGTTGCGACACGCCGTAGAAGCTGGCGGGGTAGCTGGCCACCTTGCGGGTAAGGCTGTGCTCGACGGCCTGCACCGCGCAATCGAGCAGCGGACTTCCCATGGTAAGGTGGGCCGACCCGTGTTCGATGACTACGGGCTGAATGCCCTTGCTTTGGGCAAGCTCCATTCCCATCTGGGACAACAGGTAGAATCTCGTATTCACAACTACGTAGTTAATGCGTTGTGATTCGAGCCAGCGCCAAAGGGCACGGAATTCGGCGTTTTTGCGCGGCACCGGGTAGCGACCGCCCAGCAACGGTTTGCACGGCAGCCGCACTACCTCCACCAACGGCTGCGCCGCGCCTGCTGCTCGTGGCGTCGGACGGACGGAGACATGCTGCGTGCCCGTTGGGGGTTCCGCGCCCGTTCGGCCAGGGGCATGCTGCGTGCCCGTTGGGGGTTCCGCGATGCTGTCGTGTGTGACCGGGCGCGGCGTATCGCAGGCAATGTCTTTCGGGCTGCCTTTGATCCGCGGCTCCCGATTACCTTCCTGCTGCAGACCTTTCGCGCCGCTTGCCTGCGGTTGGTGCGCATCGCCCGTCTGCTCTCGCAAGTCGCCGTCCGCTTCGTGAACATACCCTTCGCGGCCGTGGGTGTTCATGGCCACCACGATAACCCGCCAGCCCATGCGCGCCAGGGCATGGGCGAGGTGGCGCGTGTACCCTTCCACGCCTCCGGTGCTTGGAGCGTAGAGGGCCGAGAACAGGCAGACGCAGGGCCGCCCAGCGCTCGGTTGGCTTTCGCGCGTGTTGCCGTTGTTCTCGTTCGGAATCTGTTTCACGGGAAGCACCATGATGCAATTATAGCATGGACAAAAATGTGGGATTTACCTGGCTGTTTGCTCCGTTTTCGCTTGGACGTTCGTGCAACTTACGCATGGGTGATTTCTGCTTGGTCAGCTGCGTCGGGCCGAGAAGTACTCGCTTACCAGGATGCCTACGAAGATGAGGGCGAAGCCCAAGGCCAGCGAGGCGGTAAGCTGCTCGCCTAGGAACAGCATGCTGAAGGTAACGCCGAAGACCGATTCGGTGGACAGAAACAGCGATGCCGGAGCCGGCGGCACGTGCGCGAGCGAGACGTTCTGCAGGAACAGCGCAATGGCCGAAGCGAACAGCGCCAGGTAGCCGATGCTGATCCACGTATCAATCGTAAGGTTTGCGAAATCGGGCGTGTTTCCGCTGGCCAGGCCGAACATCGCGCCCAGCGCGCCGGCAACCAGGAACTGGATTACCGTGAGCGCGGTCATGTTGCGGTGCGGCGCCAGCTTCGACGTGTACAGCACGTGCAGGGCCAGGAACAGGGCCGACGCCATGGTCACCAGATCGCCGAAGCGCAGGCTGAACCCGGCGGTGCCGTTGTAGGCCACGCACCCCACGCCGGCGATGCACAGCAGGGCTGCGCCCACGTTTGCGAAGGTGGGGCGCTTGTGCAGCACGGGCAGCGCTAGAAAAGGCACGATTACCACGTACAGCGTGGTCAGAAACGAGCTGTTCGACGCGGTGGTGTCGGTAAGCCCCAGCGAGTTGGTCCAGTAGGAGAGGAACAGCAGCACGCCCAGCAGCACGCCGGCGCGCACATGGTCGCTGTTCAGGTAGGGACGGATGCGACCGAACGTGACGGCGCCAAGTACCAGTCCCGCGCAGCCGAACCGCACGCCCACCAGCCACAACGGCGGAAACACGTCCACAGTTGACTTGATGACCACCGTACCCAGCCCCCAAATAGCCGCCGCAAGCAGCAGCAGGCCCTTGTAGAGCCAAAGCGGTTTAGAGGAGTGTGAGCGCTGCATATTCATAGGTCGATTCTAACGCATTGCGATAGGCAGGGCAGGGGCAGCGAGCCTGTTTGTCTGCCGGCCTGCGGAAAGGCGCAGCTCGTCAAGATTCCGCTTGTGCCTTTCGGCTTTGTAGATTATTAGACCCAAAAACGCTAGAATATAGGTCTGTTAATCTAGGAGGCCATGTGACCGCGTCTGTTGCAGAACATATCGAAAGGCTGGGAGGGGTTGCCACCTCATCGCAGCTCAAGGAGGCTGGCTTCGCGCCCGGCGTGATCGAGTATGCCTTGAACAGCGGCAAGATTGACAGGTTGACTCGGGGCGTCTATTGCTCGCTCGATGTTCTGGACGATGAGTTTGCGGCAGTGACCATGCGCTGGCCAAAGTGCATACTTTCGCATGGAACCGCGCTGTATCTGCTGGGTCTGTCCGATCGCGTGCCTGGGAACCTGAGCGTCAGTGTCCCGCGGGACTACAACCCGCGGGAGCTGAGGCGAGCCTATCCGGACATGGGGATCCATCGCGAGAGCGACAAGCTCTACGGACTGGGCAAGACAGCTGTGAAGGACCCCATGGGCATCATCGTGCCCATCTATGATGCGGAACGCTCCATTGCCGACATCATCCAAGAGAGGGCCAAGGGAACCGTGAACCCGCAGCTCGTGAGAGATGCCATAGTGGGCTATTTCAGGAGGCGGGACCGCGACCTGCCCAAGCTTGCCAGGATGTGCGAGGTTCTGGGCGTCCGAGGTGAGTTGCAGAGGTACCTGGAGGTGCTTGAATGAGCGAGATGAGAGGTGATGCAAGCCTGAGAGGGAAAGTACGTCACCTTGCCAACGAGCATGGCCTCAAGCCCCAGGAAGTGCTTCAAATGTATCTCTTCGAGCATCTGCTCATGCGCTTGGCGGATAGCTCCTATGCCGACAAGTTTGTGCTCAAGGGCGGCCTTCTTATCTCGTCGATGACCGGCATCTACCAGCGCACGACCATGGACATGGACGCAACTGTCGTGGGCATGGATGTGGGCGAGGCGACCGTTGAGAAGGCCCTGCGCGAAATCTGCGCAACCGATGTTGGCGACGGGGCGTCATTCGTGTTCGAAAGGATAGAGCCCATTCGCGAAGACGACGAGTGCGCAAACTGGCGTGCGCATCTCAGGGCTTTGTACGGAAGAATCGACGCGCCGGTAAAAGTGGACATCACGACTGGCGATGCCATCTATCCATCGCAGATCAGGCACAAGTTCCAGCTGATGTTCGGCCAGGGCACGCTCGATGTGCTGTCCTACCATCCGGCAACCGTTCTGGCGGAGAAGTTGGAGACGGTGATTAGTCGAGGTGAGGCGAACACGCGTGGCAGGGACTTCTACGACCTGTATGCCACCCCACGCTATTATTCCGGATCCATAAGCGAACAGAATCTTCGAGAGGCGCTTCGCCACACTGCGGAAAAGCGAGGCTCCCAGCAGGCTATCGCGAATTGGAAATCTGCGCTCGAAGGTATTCGCGCTTCGGCTATCATGCGCCAGGTTTGGTCCTCCTATGTTGCTGATGCCTCATATGCGAAAGGCGTTTCTTTAGACGATTCGTTAGATTCGATCGAGAGACTGATGGGCTCGCTGAGGCTATAGCTGGACTCAAACCTCAGAGAACCAAACAGCGAGACAGAATAATTCAAGCAGAGCGTCCTTGTTTTTGCCATTCGCTTTGTGGGGCTGGTGGGCCTTGTCCAGTGCTGGTTACCGTTCGTCTGTCGGTTTGCGAGCTACAGAAGCTTCGTCCGGGCGGGTGGGTTGCGGGTGCACCATCGTCAGCTCCATGCGCTGGGTGGTGGCGCGGTTGGCCAGCCGCAGGGTTCGCAGCAGCGTTTCCTCCGTTTGGCCCGGAATGCCCACGGCCACCTTCATGCCGGCGTTCCCCAGGCCCAGATTGTCCAGCAACGCAGCGGCTGGTTGGCGCCACGCCCGTCGCAGTTGGCTTGAGACGCGGTCAGAACATAGCAGAGATTCGCGCGTTCATCAGGTATTGTAAGGCTTAGTAACCGCTTTGTAACTGCCTTTTCCATGCGAAAGGATGCGAGGTTTGGTCATGGTAGAGTAAAAGCTTGCAGAAGCGAATGACGAGGCGGCCCGACGGGAGGTGCCATGGCTACGTTGAAGGAAGTCGTGCAGGTTGTGCGCGAGGTGCGCGGCGACAAAGACGAGCAGGTGGGGCGCCGGCTTCGGGAAATAGAGCACATCGTGCGCAAGTACCACGTGCTTTCCGGGCTCACGCCGCAATCGGCCACGCAGCTGCTGGAAGAGCTGGGGCCCACGTTCGTGAAGCTGGGGCAGATCGCCTCGGCTCGATCCGATGTCATTCCGCCGGAATACGCCCAGGCCTTCAAGAAGCTGCAGACCGACGTTGAGCCCATGCCGTTTCCCACCGTGGAGCAGACGCTGAACGCGGCGCTGGGCCATCCGTGGCAAGAGACCTTCGACGTGCTGGTGGAAAAGCCGCTGGGGTCGGCTTCCATTGCCCAGGTTCACAAGGCCCGCATTGCCGAGCATCCCCGCGGTGTAGCGCGGAAGGCCGTTGGCGCATGCGATTCCGGCGCCGTCGCCGATGCAGCTCAGGCGGCCGCCTCCAAGCCTGCTGCCGCCGCAGCCTCGCCCGCCGCCCCCGCGTCTGGCCCGACCCCCGCCGCAGCCGCCCCTGCCTCCACTTCCGATTCCGCCCCCATCCTTTCCCCCGAAGCTGCGCCGCCGGGCACGTGGGTGGCCGTGAAGGTGCGCCGCCCCCAGGTGGCCGAGGATACGCTGCAGGATTTGGCGCTGCTGCGTCGCGTGGTGGCGCTCGTGGGGCTCACCCATACCGAGCAGGGCATGAAGCTGACGCTGAACGACCTGGTAGACGAGCTGGAGCGCACCACCCGCGAGGAGATCGACTTCTGCGTTGAGCTGCGCAACCTGGAGCGTTTCCACAGCTTGCTGTTCGACCAGCCGGGAGTGGAAAGCCCCGTTCCCTACCCGCAGCTTTCCACCGACGACGTGCTGGTCATGGAGTACGTGGAAGGGCCTCTCATCAGCGAAAAGGCTGCCATCCGCGCCCATGGGTGGGACCTGGCGAAGCTGGGCCACGCCATCGCCGAGAGCTACGTAACCCAGGTGGTGGATAACGGGTTTTTCCATGCCGACCCCCATGGCGGCAACATAGTGGTGCGAGACGGCAAGATTGTCTGGATCGACTTGGGCATGGTGGGCACGCTCACCGTGTCGCAGCGGGCGCTTATCACCAAGGCGATGAAGGCGGCGGTGGAGAACGACCCCTTCCTCATGATGGAGGCGCTGCTGGGGGCCACGCGCCAAGGGTCTGAGGTGGATTACGGCGCGCTGCTGGAGAAGCTGTCGCTGCTGTTGGCCCAGTACATGAGCGAGAACCTGAGCGACATCAACATTGGGCAGCTGCTCACGGACATCCTTGAGATTCTGCGCAAGCAGGACTTGTCGTTGCCGCCGGAGTACACGTTGCTTGCTCGCAGCATGCTGGCTATCGAGGGCGTGCTCAGCGACGTGGCGCCCAACGAGTCCATCGTGAAGATCATCCAGACGCACATTCAGCGCCGCGAGTTCACCTGGGCGTCTGTGGAGACGAAGGCGCGCGAGTTCGGCGCCGCAGTGCTTTCCTCCACCGAATCGGCCGCGCACCTGCCCACGCAGATGTCCCACACGCTGCAGATGCTCAACCGCGGGCAGCTGAAGGTGAACGCCGACGTGGAGGTGGAGGACCGCATCATCGCGGCTCTGTACTCCGTATGCGGAACGCTGGGGATGGCGCTGATTTCGGCCGGCCTGTTCATCGGCTCGTCCATGCTGTGCTGGACGAACATGGAGCCGAAGCTTTTGGGCGTGCCGCTGCTGGGGGCACTCGGCTACATCGGCGCGTTCGTGCTGGGCAGCTACGTGGTGTGGCGCAACATTAAGATCCGCCACAAGCAGAAGAACCTAGAGCTGTAACCCCGTGTGGGCGCCGGCTTGCAGCTGCCAGATGACTGCCGGCGTCCTTCGCTTCTTTCGAAATTCTTGGCATTTCTTGTGTTCGGCGGGGGTAGCTTGCGTGCGGGAAGAAGCCACGGCAAAATGGCTTCATGGACTTTAAACACACTCACAATCGCAGCAGGTCCACGTCTCGCGCCGCGTCCGGCTGCTCCGGACGGTCTGCGCGCGATTCTTTCGACGCCCCCTATGACTCCTACGGCGCCTACGATGCCGCCTTCGAGCCTTCTGGCTTCTACGATGCTGCCGATTATTCCGAACAGCGTGACCCCTTCCAACCGCGCGCTTCCGCCCGCAGCTCCCGTAGGGCCGAAGCCGCTTGCGACCCCTTCGAGCCGCAGACGGCGCCTCGCTCCCATGGCTCGTCGCGCAGCGGGTCCGGCAGCGGGTCGGGAACTACGGCGCGCCGGCTCTCTCGCGACCGCTATGAGACGAAGATGCAGGTCATGCGCAAGAAACGCCAACGCAAGCGCATCGCGATGGGTGCGGTGGCGGCGGTGCTGGCAGTGCTGGTGGTAGGGGCCGTGGGCTATGCGGGCAACCTGGTGGGGAAGCTGGGTGCCGGCATCGACGACAATCTTCGCGCTGCGCTCGTGCATACCGACATGGCCAAGGAGCCGTTCTACGTGCTGCTCATGGGCACCGACCGTTCCGCTGACCGTGCCGAAGGGGGCGACTACGGCGAGTCGTTCCGCAGCGACAGCATCATGCTTGCTCGCATCGACGCGCCCAACAAGAAGGTCACGCTGGTTTCCATTCATCGCGATTCCATGGTTGACATGGGAGAATACGGTCAGCAGAAGCTCAACGCCGCCCATGCGCTGGGCGGTCCTGCCCTCAGCGTGGAAACGGTGTCGAAGATGGCGGGCGTACCTATTTCGCATTATGCGGAGATTGACTTCGACGGGTTCCGCAGCGTGGTGGACGCGCTGGGCGGCATCGAAGTGGACGTGCCCATGGCTATCGATGACTGGGAGGCGGGCGGCTCGCTCGAACGCGGGCTGCAGACGCTCAGCGGCGAGCAGGCGCTCATCCTGTGCCGCAGCCGCCACGCTTACGACGACTGGGGCGACGGCGATTCCTACCGTGCGGCCAACCAGCGCCTGGTGCTGTCGGCCATTGCGAAGAAACTGCTGTCCAGCGACGTGGGCACCATCGCGAGCACGGTGCAGTCCATGGCCGACTACGTGAGCACCGACCTGTCCGTGACCGACATCATCGGCCTGGCCCAGGCGCTGCACGGTCTGGATGCCGGCAGCGACATCTACACGGCTATGGAGCCTACCGAGTCGGCTTACATCGACGACATCTGGTACGAGATTACCGACCAGGAGGCGTGGCAGGAGATGATGCGGCGCGTGGATGCTGGCTTGCCGCCTACGGAAGAGGATGTGGTTGACAGCGTGTCGGGCACCATTCTGGCGTCGGCGGGCACAGGTGATTTGGACGGGCGCGATTCCAGCAAGAACGCCGACGGCAGCGATCGGCGCGATGGGGAAGTGGCCATTCGCAACGGCAACGGCATCGCAGGAGCCGGCGAAGTGGCGGCCGAGCGGGTGAAGGCGCTGGGCTATACCGTGAACACCGATAACGCCGATGCTTTCGACTACCCGCAGACGCTGGTGGTCTACGGCACGAGCTCTCAGGAGGAAGCGGCCGTGGAGCTGGCCGAGGCGCTGGGCTTCGGGGCCGACGCTATCTTCAAGAACGACGGAACCTACGGCTTCACCAGCGACTTTCTGGTAGTGTTGGGCGCCGACTGGGAGTAAGAGACAATCGGCCGCGGTCGATTTGGCGGCCAGAATGCGTCGCGGCAACAGGTTAGAAGGCCACGGTCCAGTCGCCGAACGCCAGGCCTTTCACCAGGCCCAACACTGCGATATGCGCGGGGTAGTACGCGTAGAAGAACCACTTCATCGAATGCCCGCGCTGGCCGTTGTAGGACAGCAGCAAGGGGATGTCGGCGCCGCTTCCCAGAAACGCGTACAGCGCGAAGGGCAGCGCGATGGTGGATGCGGCGGCGATGGCGTACATGAGGTTCGGCAGGCCGATTGCAGCCATGACCAGCAGAATGGGGAAGACGACGCGCTTGCGGCGGTCGGGGATGGCGCGCATCATCACAACCATGATGGGCCCGATGACGCCCCAGTCGCAGAAATCGCTGGCGAACACGATGACGACGAACACCAGCCAGAACTTTGCGCTGCCCGGGCCCCAATCGTCGTAGAGCCGGAGTGCGATCAGTCCCAGCAGCAGCGTGAACAGCACGTTGAGCTCTTGGGCGAGGAACAGGTAGAACGGCACTTCTGAAACCAGCGCGAACACGAGCAGCCGCGTGGCGTACCGGCGGAAATCCGAGGTGTGGTTGTAGCCCTCTACCAGCAGAAACGCCATGATGGGGAAGGTGAGTCCCCCCACGGTGAAGAACACCCCCAGCACTTCTGCCGGCAGATGGAAGTAGAAGATGTAGGCGGCATGGTTCGCGGTCATGGCCACGATGGCCAGTACCTTCAACGCGAAGGAATCCAGCCGCCCGTGGGGGTTGGAGGTGGTGAAAGCGGGCGTGGACGGCCTGTCGCTTTCGGTAGGAAGCGGCGGCTTTTCGAGATTCCATGCGGTGTTGTGATTCTTGCTTTGCATGGCGTCTATTGTAGTGGTCTTTGCGCGGGACGCCGCCGGCGGTTTTGGGTGCGGTTGCTCTACAATGGTGGGGAAGATCAAGGGCTTGCGGCGCGGCAGCGTGGCGCCCTGGGTGGGCGGTGGCGTTGGCGGATGATGGCGGCGAGGGCAACGGCAACGGAGAGGGGGCGAAGATGGCGCACCACGAACAAAGGCAGAGAGATGCGGGCCGTGCGGAAGATGCCGACTTCGCTGGTCGCCGTTGTTTGGCGGCGTTCCTGGTTCTGCTTGTGCTTTCGTCGGTCGCGTTCGCGGTCGAACCGGGGTCGGTGGGCGTTGTTGCCGATGCGGCTGATGGGCTGTCTGCTGAAGGTGGCGATCTGGCGCCCTTGGCCAGGGACGGTGCGTTGGCTGTTGCGGGATTGGCAGCCGTGGCGTTTGCGCTTCGCGGATCGTTGCGTGCTTCGGGCTGTTTGCAGAGCGCGTCGGGTGCGGAAAACCGGGGCGCGATGCGGCGTTCGAGCCGGCGCGTAACGGTTGCGCTGATGACGCTTGCGGTATTGGGCGTGGCAGCGGGATGGTTCACCATGGTCTTCGAAGTGGGCCTACCTGCAGGGGGTGCTGGCTTTTGCCTTCGTTGGGGTGACGGGGGCGCCACTGTGGCCGGCGTGCTGACGCTGCTGCTGTTGTGCCTGTTCACAGGCGTGTACGAGGAAGCTCTTTTCCGCCCGCTGCTCATAGGCGCCCTTATGCAGTCGGGGCCGCGAGTTGCGCGAAGGCCTTGGGTTGCGGCCGCGGTATCGGCCTTGCTGTTTGGCCTTATGCACGTGGCGCCGGCGCTACCGGGCGGCTCGTTTGGGTGTGCGGTTCCCCTTGAAGCGGTGCTGCCTGTCGCTCGATTCGTGCAAACCGCTGCATTCGGCTTCTTGATGGCCGAGCTGTTCATGGCAACGGGCAGTTTCTGGTTGGTGGCGATTGCCCACGGTCTGTTCGACCTGCTGCTGTTCGGACCGACGTTTCTGGCGGGCGGATTCGTGCCCACCTATGCAGCGCCAACGCTTGGTATCGTGGCTGTGGTAGTTGCGAGCGCGCTGTTGCTGATAGTGCTGTGCGCCGTCGTTTTGCCGATGCTAAAGGGAGCAAACTGTCAGCAGCAATGCCAGCGCGATTAGATTGAACCCCAGGAAGAGCTTCCAGAACCGGCTAACGCTGAGTTCTTGCCGACGCTTGACTCCCAGGCTGCGGCGCAGAGTGAGGAACTGCTGCAACACGATGAGACTGGCCAGCGACCCCACCGGCGTGCCCGCTCCGCCAATGTTCACACCCACGAGCAGCGCTTGCCATCCGTCGGTGAAATGCGAGAGCAGCACGGCAGCAGGAACGTTGCTGATGACCTGGGACAAAAGCGCCGACGCCATCAGCCCGCTCTGTGCCATAAGCCCCTCGATGCCCTGAACCACGGCGGGGATGCGAGCCATGTTCCCTGCGAACACGAAGAAGCAGAGAAATGTTAGGAGCAGGGGATAGTCAACTTGTCGCAGGGCCGTGCGGTCCATCGCGAGCAGGAACGCCAGAACGATGGCCGTCATAAGCGCCGTCGGAACCAATCGGAAAACGCCAGCGATAACCAGCAGGAACAGCGCACTATAGATGCCGAGCCGAACGGACGAAAACGCTACGGGGGCGATCGAGAGGGTGCGGGGAGAGCTCTCGGCGTGCGCCGCGTCATCGAGATCGCTGTTGGCGGCACCAGCTTTCTCCCTGCGGCACAGCAGACCGGTCGCCATGGCGATGAACAGACACGACACTGCGAAAGGAAGCGCCATGGCCGAGAGGAACTCCCCCAAGCGCAGATCGTAGTAAGAGTAGAGGTAAAGGTTCTGGGGGTTGCCGAAGGGGATGATCATGCCGCAGAGATTCGCTGCGAGCCCCTGCAGCACAAAGACCGCAGGTACGAGCCGCGCCCACTGAGAGCGAAGCAGCACTGCGGCGGCCAGGGGCAGCATCATGAGCAACGCCACGTCGTTGGTGGCCACCATGGAAAGCAACGCAGTGACGCCCACAAGTGCCCCGGCCGTGAGCAGGCGATTCCCCGAGAATTGCTGAACGGCGAGTCTGGCGACGGTCTCGAAGACTCCCATCCGCCGTAATGCTCCGATGATGGCAAGCATGGAAAACAGGCAGGCGATGGTGTGCCAATCAGCGTAGGAGAGGTAGGCGCCGTCGGGTGGGACGAAGGCTGCGGAAGCAAGCGCAGCTAAAGCCGCCGCAACAAGAACGACATGGCTGGTCAGAAAGGATGTGATGCGGTTGGTCGTAAGATGCTCCTCGGTTGCTGCTCGCGCTGGGGGGCTGCTGTTGTCGTTGGGTTGCGGGGCGGATGGCCGGGGCTTTCGCTGCTTGCTTGCCCGGCCCCGTTGTTGTTGCGCCGTTCGACCTGCGCTTGTGGTAGCTGGCAGGGAGATTCTACCCGAAGCACGGCAGCGGGGAAGGGACGCCTGGGCTGTTGCCGAGCGATTTCGGAGTCGCGCAAAATTTCCTCTTGTGGACCGAAGGGAAATAGGTTACCATAATAAATCGCTTCTTCGGGAGCAACGGATTGCGGGCGTGGCGGAATTGGCAGACGCGTACGGTTCAGGTCCGTATGGGGGCAACCCCATGGAGGTTCAAGTCCTCTCGCCCGCACCACTTGCCACATCGCCCTCTCAGGAGGGCTTTTTTATTGGCTTGGCGCCGGCGAGGCACTTCCATGAGACTTCACTGGGCATTACAAAGAGATTCCTAATCGCATCCACGGATTGTCGGTGCAGGTGGCGCTGCCGCGCTCATCCCCGACGAGCAAACCGCCGCACGGCTGAACGGGCGGTAAAGGGGCAGGGCCGCTCGCCTAGTGCGCTGCTATCGTGGGGCTTGAGGTTTTTTCCTTCAGCTTATCTTAATAAAACTGGTCTGCTATACAATCGCTGCGAGAGAGAAAAGGTCG
Source organism: Eggerthellaceae bacterium (assembly GCA_910575165.1). GTDB lineage: Bacteria > Actinomycetota > Coriobacteriia > Coriobacteriales > Eggerthellaceae > Xiamenia > Xiamenia aquisgranensis. Next base: position 58,564 of record CAJTDS010000012.1, on the reverse strand, counting down.
CGTACTTTCCCAGCTTCGGCGTCTGTCCCGGTTTCGGTTTCAGCCCAGGATAGCGAATCGAGGGCGCAACGGTTGCGCCTGGGGTCGGTGTGCGCGTGCAGAGGAAAGCGGGCGCCATGCTCAGTCGTTTCAGCGTGAAGCATCCCTATATAGTGGTGGTGGCGGTTATCGTGTGCCTGATCCTGGGCGGCGTGTCGCTGTCGAAGATGAAGACCGACCTGCTGCCTGAAATGGACATTCCCTACCTGGCGGTTATCGCTACCGACCCGGGTGCGTCGGCGGAGAAGGTGCAGACCGAACTGACCGAGCCGCTGGAGAGCGCGCTTTCCACGGTAAGCGGCGTGGCCGGCATCACCAGTCAGAGCGCGGGCAACTACGCCATGGTGTTCCTGGAGTTCGAAGATGGCACCAACATGGACTCTGCCCTGGTGAAGGTGTCGTCGGCGCTTAACGAGGTGCAGGCGGTCCTGCCCGAGACCGCAGGGGCGCCCAACATCGTGGAAATCTCCATGGACATGATGGCGAACTCCTACATCTCGGCCACCCACGACGGCAAGAACATCTACGAGCTGTCGGCCATGGCTACCGACGATCTGGCGCCGCGGCTGCAGCGGCTCGACGGCGTGGCGGACGTGTCGGTGACCGGCGCGGTGGAGCAGACGGTCGAGGTGCGCCTTTCCGAATCGAAGATCGAGGACGTGAACAACCGCATTCTGGCCAGCGTGAACAGCGAGCTGGAAGACGCCAAGCGCGACATCGACGAAGGCGAGGAGAAGCTGGCCGAGGCCGAGGCCGAGATCAAGGCCCAGCAGGAAGAGCTGGAGGGCACGCAGCAGGAGACCACCGATCAGCTGGGGCAGGCGGTGTCGGGGCTGACGCTGGCGGTGTCGTCGAGCACCAGCAAAGTGACGGCGCTGGGGGCGCAGCTGCAGGCGCTGCAGGCCCAGGGCGAGGCGTTGGGCGCTGCCCTGGAAGCCGCAGGTCAGCGAGCGGCCGAAGCCCAGGCGAAGCTTGAGGGCGCGCAGTCGATGGAAGAGGCCGCGGCTGCCCAGGCCGAGCTGGCCGCCATCGCCGAGGAGGCGCAGACGATCCAGGACCAGCTGGCCGAAGTGCAGCGTCAGGCCGAGGAGCTGGCCCCGCAGCTGCAGCAGGCCTCCGACGAGCTGACCACCTACCAGGGCCAGCTGGCCGAGGCGGAGGCGGGCAGCATCGCGGCGGCGTCGGGCTTCGGCAGCGGCCAGGCCCAGCTGGCCAGCGCCCTGGCAACCATCGAGTCGAACAAGGAATCGCTGGCCCAGGCGCGCGAGCAGTACGAGGACGCTCGCGAGCAGGCCATCGAGCAGGCCAACGTGGACGCGCTGGTGGACAAGAACACGCTGGCGCAGCTCATCAAGGCGCAGGACTTCTCGATGCCGGCCGGCTACCTGGGCAACGCCGACGAGGACAACCAGTGGCTTTTGCACGTGGGCGACAACATAACGTCGGTCGATCAGCTGGAGAGCCTGCTGCTGCTCTCCCTGGACGACGTGGGCGACATCCGCCTTTCCGACGTGGCCGACATCACCGTGGTGGACAACGCCGGCAGCTCGTTCATGAAGGTCGACGGCCAGGAGGGCGTGCTGCTTTCGGTATTCAAGGCATCCACGGCCTCTACCAACGAGGTGTCCTCGGCGGTGAACCGCGCGCTTCCCGGCATCATGGAGGAATTCCCCGGGCTGAACCTGCGGGTGGTGAGCGACCAGGGCTCCTACATCGACCTGTTCATTTCGTCGCTGCTGCAGTCGCTGCTTTTGGGCGCGCTGCTGGCCGTGGTGGTGCTGGCGCTGTTCCTGCGAGACTGGAAGCCCACGGTGCTGGTGGCGGTGTCTATTCCGTTCTCGGTGCTGCTGGCGCTGCTGGTCATGTACTTCGCGGGCATTTCTCTGAACGTCATGTCGCTGGGCGGCCTGTCTTTGGGCATCGGCATGCTGGTGGACAACTCCGTGGTGGTGCTGGAGAACATCTACCGCCTGCGGGGCCGCGGCATCTCCCCGGCTCGTGCGGCGGTTCAGGGCGCCAAGCAGATATCCGGCGCCGTGATCGCGTCCACGCTCACCACGTTGTGCGTGTTCGTGCCCATCGCCTTCACCACGGGCATGGTCAACCAGATGCTCATGCCCTTCGCCATGACGCTCACCTATGTGCTGACGGCGTCGCTGGTGGTGGCGCTCACGCTGGTGCCGGCGCTGTCGCGGTTCGTGTTCCGCTCCCACAAGGAACGCAAGGAGGGACTGTTCGGCAAGGTGAAGGACGCCTACGGCCGCTCGCTGCAGTTCTGCCTGCGCCATAAGGTGCTGCCCGTACTGGTGGCCGTGGGGCTGGTGGTGGTTTCCGTGGCTGGCGTGCTGAACATGGGCATCTCCATGATCCCCACCATGAGCAGCAAAACGGTGGAAGCAAACATGACGCTGCCCGAGGACACGCCGAAGGAAGAGGCGTTCGCCCTGGCCGACCAGGTGATGGGCATCGCGCAGTCTATCGAGGGCGTGGAGTCTGTGTCGGGAATCGACGGCACGGCCACGCTGTCCATGGTATCGTCGGCGGCTTCCGACACCGGCGAGGAAGTGTTCGACATGTTCGCCTTCTACATCAGCGTGGACGATTCGGTGACCACGGACGCGCAGGTGATGGCCATCATGGACCAGCTGGTGGAGCAGACGAGCGACCTTCCCTGCGAGATAGCCACCATGGCTTCGTCGAACTCGTCCATGGAGTCGCTGGCGGGCGGCGGTTTGAGCCTGACCATCACCGGCGACGACCGCGACGAGCTGCTGCGGCTGAGCGAGCAGGTGATGGAAGCCGTGGGCCGTGTGGAGGGCTACACCGAAATCGGCAACGGCATGGAAGATGCGGAAGCGGAATTGAGCCTGGTCATCGACGAGGACGCGCTTACCCGCGAAGGCTGGACCGTGGCGCAGCTGTACCAGAACCTGGCCGATGCGCTGTCCCACGAGGCTGCTTCGGCCACTATCTGGATGGACGGTGCCCAGGCCGGCGTGACTATCGTGGACGAGACTCAGGTGCTCACCCGCGAGAACATCCTGGACTACCAGGTGTCCATCACCGACGGTCAGGGAGAGACCCACGAGGTGGCGCTGGGCGAGTTCGCCACGCTGGAAGAGGGCGTGGCCGCCAGCACCATCGTGCGCGAGAACTCCCGCAACACCATCACGGTGACGGCGGAGGTGGAGGACGGCTACAACAACGCGCTGCTGTCCCGCGAGCTGGAAAAGCAGCTGGATGCCCTGGACATTCCCGACGGCTACCTGCTCAGCTTCGGCGGCGAGCTGGAGAACATCAACACCATGATGGAGCAGATGATGCTGTTGCTGGTGGCCGGCTTTGCGCTCATCTACCTGGTGATGGTGGCGCAGTTCCAGAGCCTGCTGTCGCCTTTCATCGTGATCCTCACCATTCCGCTTGCCTTCACCGGCGGTTTCCTGGCGCTGTGGGTGGCCGGCGAGCAGCTGACCATGATGTCGCTCATGGGATTCGCGGTGCTCATGGGCACCGTGGTGAACAACGGCATCGTGCTGGTGGATTACGTGAACCAGCTGCGGCGCGGTGGCCTTGAGAAGCGCGATGCTTTGGAAGCGGCCGGGCGCACCCGTATGCGGCCCATCCTCATGACGGCACTCACCACCATCTTGGCCATGGTGCCGCTAGCGTTTGGCCAGGACATCGGCGCGTCCATGCAGCGGGGCATGGCGCTGGTGGTCATGGGCGGTCTGGTTTACGCCACGTTCATGACGCTCTACATCGTGCCCATCTTCTACGACCTGCTGTACCGCCGCACGCCCACCGAGGTCGACTTGGGAGACGAGTCCATCGACGACGACCCCGGCGACGCCCAAGCCTACCTAGAGCAGCTGCGAGAACGCCAAGCGGCGGCCTCTGGCGCGTAGGGGCCGCAAGGGCGAGGGGGGCTGCGGGCGCGAGCGGGCCATGGCGTCCGGCCATCCTGGGTCGGCCTGAGCTGGTGCTGGCGGTGGTGCTGGCTGTTTCAGTCCAGGTCGGCGTCGGCTATTTTGATGCCGCGGATGAGTGCGTCGATGTCAGCGGCGCAGTGGGCGTCCAGCTTCGTGTACAGGTTGCGCACGTGGGTGCGGGTGGTGGCGATGGAAATGCCCAGGTCTCCGGTGATCTGCTCGACGCGCCGCCCGCGAGCAAGCAGCTCCAGCACTTCGGTCTCGCGGGCGGTCAGCAGATGTTGTTCGCGCAGTAGCTCGCACTTCTTATGCACTACCTGGTCGAAATGGTAGCGGGGCGTGCTCTCGCGCCGCAGCCCCCATATCTTCGAGATGGTCTTTGCATTTCCCACCCAAAAAGCTCCAGCAGTAAGAGCCAGGAAAGCTGCCGTGGAGGCGAACGAGAAAGCTGACGACGACGAAGTGAGCACGCCCGACAGAAGGAAGCCGGCTGTCGAGCCTGCAACCATGCCCAGGTTCTTCCAGAATAGCCCCCATGCGCACACCTCGGTGCCGACAAGGTCGGTGTTCTTGATAACCACAATGCAACCGAGGGCGAACAGCATGTTGTAGTAGGCCAGCGCGCATTCCGTAAGCGACAGCGGTATCGCGGAAATCTCCCGCATAACGGGCAGCAGCAGAAAACCGGTGATAGCCAGCGGGTAGGCGACAGCTCGGATTTTCGGCCACACATCGTCGGTGCTCCGCTTCCGCAGGTAAGAGATGGCGAAGGCCACCACGGCTAGGAGCAGCCCTGCGAGGATAGGCAGCTCAGCGCTGGCTCCGTGGGAGAAGCCGGCTGTGAGCGCATGGGTCATGCCGAGCACGATGCCGAACAGCATCAGGTGCGCGATGAGGGGAGCCGGTCCCTTCTGGTCGGAGACAGTGGGAGCGCCGCGCGGCGTCGATTCCAACGGGTCGTGCAGGCGCTCGCTTCGGCGCAGGAGCAAAACGGCCGAGGCGAAGAAGACTGCTTGCACCGATCCGTATACAAAGGGGGAGGCAAGGCTCAACCCGCAGGAGAACACGAGTCCGGAGAACACGGCGTAGGAGCCGAAGCAGAGCAAAAGCGCCAGGTAGACGTGGCGGATGGGATAGCGGCTGAGGCGAACGAGCCACAAAGTGGCGGCGGGGGCGACGGTGGCCGACGCGAGCAGGTGCAACCCGACGGCAGCGTAAGGGGAGCGCAGTCCGACGATGCTGTACCAGAACGCAACGGTAATCAGCAGCTGGGCTCCCAGGAACCAAGGTAGCGCTCGGCGGAGTTTCGCGGCGTCGCGCGGGGTTCGGAAGAGCAGGTAGGCGAGGGCGGCTCCCAGGCAGAGGCCGGCGGTGCGTGCAAGGCAGCTCGCTTGCCCGGAGTAGGGGATGGCGGACGAGAGCAGGTGAAGGTACAGGCGCCCGGCTTCGTGGAAGGCGCCCCACCAGGTGAGGTACAGGCCCGCCGCGAGTGAAAGGGCGGCAAGACCGTGCGCCCCCTCGCATGCTTTCGCGAGAGCCTTGGGCCAAGGCGCTGTCTGCGTTGCGGCCTGCGATGAGCTGTCCTGATTTTTCCCCATAGCGCGATGGTAGCACGAAGGGATTGCGGGTCTCTCGTCAAATATTAGGTAGATGAAAGTGCGGCCCGCGCGGAAATACCAACGAATTGGCGAGACGCATTTTTGCGGCTGCTGGCAAGCTTGAAGGGTGCTTTCGGGCGACAGCGCGCGGCGAAGAGTGGGAGTGCGGCGTGGCAGCCCGAACGTTTAGGGAGGCCTTCGGGCAAGGGAGAGAAGAGAGGGTGAGAATGATGAGAGCAGCTACTGCGAAGACGATGAGCGTGATCATGGGCGTCGGCATGGTTGCCAGCAGCGTCGCGGTCGTAGCGGCGCCCGGGTCCCAGGCCCTGGCGGCTGCCGATCCCGATCAGGCGGCAACTCGCAACGCCGAGGGTGTGGTCGCATCGCCGAGTGCTGTTCGCGTGGCCGACGTGGCCGGCGCGTTCGCGTTCAATCAGGAGGCGGTGACGGGCAACCGCGACATCGCCACTACGTTCCGTACGGCTGCAGCGACGCTGTGCGCCTCGCTGCCGAAGTATGCCGTGGACGAGGTGGCCACCGTGTGCGTGAACGGTCCGGCTGGTTCGTCGTTCGCCATGATCGCTGGCGCGGATGGCGCTTCTGACGTGGAGAACGTCATGATCGGATGTGTGTGCGCCACCAACGCTGCTGGTGGCGGCGCTGCGGCGAATGCTCGTGTGTCCGGTACCAGCCTGCAGTCCCTGGCCGCTCGTGCGGGCGCCTAGGCGATAGATAAGAGAAGAGGTGTGACGATGAGACAAGCACGGATTGAGCAGAAACTGGCTTCCCGCAAGGTGCGTCTGCTGGGAGCTACGGCTTGCGTGGTAGCTCTGGCGCTTTCGCTGGTTGCCTGCGCACCGCAGGCGCCTACGAGCGGGGCTTCCCAAAGCGAACCGGTGACCGCAAGCGCTGCCGCTGATGATGCAACGGCTGGCGACGCGGCGGCCGACGATGCGAGCACCGATACGCTGGGTGCCGCGGCCTTCGGCTATGCGGACTTCCGAGACAAGAGCTCGGGCGATTACCCGGATTCGTACTTCACCGAGAACTTCGTGAACGCCGGCAACCGCGGCTGCAACGCATGCCATGAGGACCTGTGGACGCTGATCGAGGACCTGAACCCGCTGCAGCACCTGGCCTCTTCGGCTCCGGGCTACGGGAAGAACGCCACCTACATGGACTGCTACCTGTGCCATGACGGCACCCCGCTGCACGGCGTGATGCTGAAGGAGCCCGTGCATTCGGTGCACTATGCCAGCACGATGTTCACTGACGAGCTGGGCGGCAACTGCTTCAGCTGCCACGCGCTCGACCAGAACAGCGATTACGTGATGTTCGACGCCTACAAGCACACCGACGAGTTCGGCGGCTTCAAGGACTCCGGCTCCGACAAGCAGTGGGCGTGGGTGCAGGGCCGCGAGTGGCCCAACGGTCACGTGACGGGCATCTCCATGGCGCGCGATATGGACGTGTCGCTGGTGAGCATGGACCAGGATCCGTCGGCCCAGGAGGATATGTACAGCGCTTCGAACTACGTCATCCCCCAGATCGACGCGAAGGACTGGACGCTGAAGGTGACCGGCGTGCAGAACGAGCGCACCTTCACCTACGAGGACCTGAAGGCGCTGCCGCAGACCGACGTCACCATGCTTGAGGCGTGCGTGGTCAACACCATCGGCAGCTACCAGCTGGGCAACGTGCCTGCTCGCGGCGTGCTGATCAAGGACCTGGTCGAGGCGTGCGGCGGCGTGCCCGAGGGCACCAACGCCGTGTCGGCCATCGGCGAGGACGGCTGGAACTCCGTGGCTCCCAGCCTGGACTTCCTGCTGGAGAACGACGGCTTCATCATGCTGGAGGCCTGGGGCGAGCCGCTGAGCGTGGAGATGGGCTACCCGGCGGTGTTCGCCATGCCTACCGCTCCTGCGGGCCTTTGGAACAAATGGCTCGTCGAGCTGGACTTCCTGCCTACCGACGGCTTGGGCGACTTCCACTTCATCTCCGGCACGGACTACGTCGAGGAGACGGGCGTGATAAGCGCGAACGGCCGCGTCGCGTCGGTGAACTCGGGCTGGCTGTCGCCGGTGAACGACGGCGAGACGGTGAGCGCTTCCGGTCCGGTGCAGCTGGAGGGCTACGCGTACAACTGGGGCCACAACGGCAGCCGCATCGAGCAGATTGCCTTCAGCTCCGACTACGGCAACACCTGGACCTACATCGACGTGCCCGCCGACTACGACATGAAGAAGTGGACCCACTGGGTGGTCGAGTGGAATCCGCCGGCGCCCGGCACCTACGAGCTGTACCTGTGCGCGATCGACTCCACGTACGGCTGGCAGCAGTACCCCTCCGCCATCACGGTGATTGCGGAATAGGGACGAGCTGATTCGCTGCGAATCGGCACGCAGAAAGCGGCGGCCTTCGGGTCGCCGTTTTTTTTGCGCGGTGCAGAGGCTGGCGGCCGCAGGGCGCTGGGGGGCTGCGGTGCGGGCGGCTGCGGGCGCTGGGAACGGGGCTAAGGCTTGCGGCGTCCCTACCCTTCGTTTCTGGCATGGATTCGGGGTTTGGCAAATTTCGTTCACCCAATTGGGTGCCAGATTCGGCCTCGCGGGTGCTGTCCGCCTGCAAGCGCTAGTATTTCCCCAGGTGATAAATGTTGAGTACATACAACTATCTCTCCCAACAGGAAAGGCGATTTGCTAAAGTCCGAATCTGTGCCAGAAAAGCTGCACCTAACGTAGGGCAGGTCCGGTATAGAGGCTGGTTTCCGACACAGGGGATGGTTCCTCGCGCTCGGCCGGACGGGGTGAAAAAGCTGTACCCAACACAGGCGAGCTCGACACCGGAAACAGCTTGTCTGATGCGGAAGCGCTTTCCGGCATACGGGGCGGCTCTTCCAGCGCAGGGGCGGTTTTTCGCGTTCGGGCAGGCGGGATGGGAAAAGCCGCTTGCTAGCCCCGGCGCTGACGGATCTGTTTAGCTATGGGGCTGGTGGCCTGCGACAGCCGCCAAGCTGACCGCGCTGCCTCTTCACCAGCTGTCGTCCTTTGCTGGCTGCTGCCCCGCATCGTCGCCTCTACACAGCTCCTTTGCCGGCGATGCCTCGGTGTAGTACGTCCATGAGGTCTTGGCGGTCGCAGACGCCTATCTTGCGGTAGATGCTGCTGATGTGGTGCTTCGTCGTGCTCTCGGCTATGCACAGCTCGTTGCTGATGTAGGGGGCGCTGCGCCCGGCCGACAGCAGCGCTAGCACTTCGGTTTCGCGCGGGGTCAGCCCGCAGGCCTCGGCAATGCGTGCGCAATTGGAAGTTGAAGCGGAGTCGGGCTCGCCGGTTTGACGCGGCTGGTAGAGCTTCGCCAGGTCGGTTGGGGTGAACACCACGCTTCCCACCAGCACTACGATGATTGCACCCACCAGAAACGCCGCCGGGCGCGTGGAAGGTGCCAGTGCGCCGTCGGTGAGCAGCACGTATACGCTGGCCGAGGCGATGGTGGTTCCCAGTCGCATGCAGAACAGCGCCAGCCCGAAGCAGATGGCCACGGGGCGTCGCGTGCGGAAGGCGATGTCGGTCGAGACAATCATGACCAGAATATCAGTGCTGAAAATGGCCAGCAACACCAGCCCGTTTCCCACGAAGGCCAGCGACGCGGGCAGCTGCGAGAGCAGCACCAATCCAATGACGAAGGCCGGTACGATGGGCACGTACAGCGACAGCACCTCCACGGCCGGCTGGCGCACGATCAGGTAGAGCACCAAAACCACCAGCATAGCGCCGGCGATGAGCAGCGAGTACGACATGGTCTCGGCCGGAACGGTGCCCGATACGTTCAGATAGCGCTGAGTGAACCCATGCACCGCCCCCAGCGCCACCAGGGCAACCACGATACGGGCCGGCGAGAGCGACTCGATCTCGAAATCTATCTGGGAGGGGCTGCGCTTCTCCTCGGTGCGGCATGAGCGCAGGATGAGCACCGAAATGACCGGAAACGCCGACATGACCAGGCCGCCTACGAGCTGTGGCAGCGCGGTCACCAGAAAGTACAGCACGAATGCGAAGGCGTAGGAAGCGTACAGGTACCGGCCCACGCGACCGGTGGCCAAGGTTGACCACAGCTCGCCCCACATAATCAGCAGCAGGGCGTTTCCGGCGGAGAACAGCACGGCACCCAGGAAGAACAGCACGTCCAGGCTTCCGGAATAAACGAAGGCGGTGAACAGCACCAGGCACAGTGCGCCCGCGCTTCCCAAGCCACCGGCCAAGGCGTAACAGCGGGGGTTGGCACTGAACGGCCCGAATTTGCGGCCGGCAATCACCACGGCCAAGTAGCCCATCGTGGTCAGGATGGTGATGCAGAAAAACGCGTTGAACAGCGTGCCCGAATGCGAGCGCTGGGGGAGCGCGATGTCGGAGCACATGGCCAGAATCCACCATGCCTGCCAGAAGCTGAACCCGAACAGGTTCAGCGAGATGCCCCCGCGGGCGTTCGCCGATCCTGCGCGACCCGTCATAGTGCCCTCCCTCACGTCGCCGGTCCTTGCCAGGAAACGAGCGCGCTGGAAGCTTTGGGCGCCGCGGCTTGCCTCCATTTCGCGCTGTTGCAGCATAGCAAATTCGCGACCCGCAACCGCGGCTAGCCTATGGCACCTTTCGTACTATTTTGGGGTTTTCCCAGGGAAATAGAACGATTCGGCCGTCGCTGGCGCCGTCGTGGACCCGTTAGGCTGCATCCGATGTCGCGGAGGGTGCGGCAGGAGAGGGAACTCGAGAGGCGAGGGGCGCCTGCGGCGGAGTGGTCGCTGGACCCCAAGCAAGCAAGGAGGAATCGCATGAGCAAGGATCTTTCGCGTCGCGGCTTTCTGACCGGTGCTGCCGCAACGGGCGCGCTGGCGGCTTTCGGGGCCATGGTGGGTTGTTCCCCGGCCCAGCCGAGCGGTGCGGCGGACGCTTCGAAGGACGCTGCCCCTACCCAGGCCGATGCCGCTCCGGCGAAGGCGTCGGATTCGGCGCAGGCTGGCTCCCAGGGCGGCTGGTCGTGGGAAACTGCTCCGGCACCCATCGCCGATGCCGACATCGTGGAAACCGTCGAGTCCGACATCGTAATCGTGGGCGCGGGCATCGCCGGCGTGACGGCGGCTCTGCGCGCTTCGCAGCTGGGCGCTTCGGTGACCGTGGTGGAGAAGATGCCCTTCCCCAGCAGCCGCGGCGGCCATTACGCAGCCTACCAGAGCAAGGCCATGACCAACGCCGGCATCATGAACGACCCGAAGGACGAGGTCGTGTCCGACTGGCTGCGTTTTTCCGCGAACCGCACCAAGGAGGAGCTGGCGTGGCTGTTCATGGATCGTTCCAGCGAGGTGATGGACTGGCTTGACGACCTGTCCGGCGACCAGCTGAACATCATCCCCATCTACACGCGTTACGCGGGCAAGCAGTACTACGAGCACCTGGGCACTCACGTGATCCGCGGCGACTTCCCCGACAACGAGAACAAGGTGAGCGCGCCGGTGTACTTCATGTGGAAGCAGGCCGAGGAAGGCGGCGTGCAGTTCGTCTTTGACACCGCCGGTGAGCAGCTGGTGAAGGAGGGCGACCGCGTGAGCGCCGTGGTGGCCAAGGGTGCCGACGGTTACAAGAAGTTCGTGGGCACGAAGGCCGTGATCCTGGCCACGGGCGACATCTCCGGCGACGAGGAGATGATCGAAGCCTACGGCGACAAGCTGGGCCTGAAGCCTGCGGTGAACGCTTACACGCCCCAGGGTGCCAACACCGGCGACGGTCAGAAGATGGGCATGTGGGTAGGCGGTCGCATGCAGGAGTACCCGGTGCCCACCATGATCCACCTCATCCGCTACTGCGGCCTGAGCTTCGGATTCATGTACGTGAACCAGGAAGGCTCGCGCTTCATGAACGAGGATACCTGGATCCAGGCGAAGTCCGTTCGCATCATGGAGCAGCCCGGCGGCGAGTTCGCTTGGAGCGTGTTTGACGCCAACTGGGCTGACGACGTGGCCCGCTCCATTCCGCTGGCCGGCGGTCAGTTCTGGGACGACATGTCTCGCACGAGCGTGGAATGGACGCCGGAATCGGCCACCAAGGTGATCGAGGGCGCCATCGAGGCGGGCAACGGCTTCAAGTGCGACACGCTGGAAGAGCTGGCCGACGCCATGGGCGTTGACAAGCAGACCTTCCTGGCAGAGGTGGAGAACTACAACAAGCTCTACGAGGCCGGCGAGGACACCCAGTTCCACAAGCGTGCCGAGCTGCTGAGCGCCATCAAGGAGCCGCCGTTCTACGCGCTGAAGTTCGGGCCGTCGCTTCTGGCTATGCCGGGCGGCCTGGAGATCAACGAGAAGCTGCAGGTGCTGGACCAGAACGACGAGCCTATCGAGGGTCTGTACGCCATCGGCAATGCGTCGGGCGGCCGTTACGCGGTGGACTATCCGGTGTTCATCAACGGCAACAGCCACGGATCGGCTATGACCTGGGGCTACGTGGCCGCCGAGAATATCATGGGCAAGTAAGCCCATCGGCGCCGAAGTTGCGGCGGAGTGCCGCAAGCGACCGGGGCGCCCTGGGCCAGCGAGCGGATTTAGGCCGGTAGTGCAAAGGTGCTGCCGGCCTTCTTTCTGCAGGTGCTGGCTTTCTGGCGCAGATTCTCGCGGGTGGGTGGGGGGTAGCGTCGGTGCTGCGTGCTCCTGCGCGCAACCGATCGGCAACTGCCACTGGCCGGCAGCCTGCCTGCACGCGCAGCCGATCGGCAACCGCCGCCGGCCGGCAGCCTGCCTGCACGCGCAACCGATCGGCAACCTATTGAAAATCGGACTTTCTGGCCAGGGAGGATTCGAAATTTCACCCTATATGAACTGGCCTTTTCTCTATCACACCAGGCCAGAAGCTTAGCCAAATAATCCAGTTTTCAATAGGTCCCCTTCAAGAAAGTCCTCGAATCTCTGCCAGAAAACGATGCTGCGCGCATTACCCCGCTCTCTATGTCGCTCTCTATATGCTCTCGAAGTTGCTCTCTATATCGAGAGTAATATCGAGAGCATATAGAGAGCATATCGAGAGTAGAAATCGAGGGCGGCGGGTGTAGCTCGGTGCTTGCCCGTTTGCTGTGCGATAGAATGGGCCAAACACGCGACAAGCCGAGGAGAGCGCTGTGGGGAGCTTCAACTACGGATACGCAAAAATCAATGAGGAGTTCTACGAAGAAGTTCTTGTCGAGCATATGGTTAACGAGCTCGGCTGGACTCATCTTTACGGCCCCGATGTTGACCGAACCAATGACTCGTATCGCGATGTGTTTCTCCCCGAAGTGCTGCCGTCGGCGCTTCGTCGCATCAATCCCTCTTTGCCGCAGCAGGCAATTCGCGAGGCTGTGGCGAAGATAAGCAGCAACGAGGCGGGCGACCTCGCCAAGCGGAACGAGCTCTTTAGCGATTACTTGCAAAACGGCGTTGAAGTGCACTTTTTCGACGGCAAGGAAGAGCGAGACGACATTGTTTACCTACTGGATTTCGACAATCCTGCCAATAACGACTTCCATGTGGTCAACCAGTGGACCTTCGTCGAGTACTCGGAAAAGCGTCCTGACGTCATTGCGTTCGTCAACGGGATGCCTTTGGTGCTTTTCGAGCTGAAGAGTCCTTCCCGCGAAGAAACCGACGCGTCGGATGCTTACTTGCAGCTGCGGAATTACATGCAGCAGATACCCTCGCTCTTCGTGCCGAACGCGTTTTGCGTCATGAGCGATATGAGCGAGACGAAGGTCGGCACCATTACGGCCGATGAGGATCGTTTCATTGCGTGGAAATCGTCGGATGGAGACTACTCGCAGACCAGCATCGCCAACTGGATGACCATGCTTGACGGCATGATGCGGAAAGACCGCCTGTTGGACATCGTTCGGAATTTCATTTGCTTCAACAACACTTCCGAAAAGACAATCAAGATCTTGGCCGGCTACCACCAGTACTTCGCCGTGAGGAAAGCCGTTGCTCGTGCGGAGGAGGCTATAGCCGGGGATGGGAAGATCGGCGTCTTTTGGCACACGCAGGGTTCGGGCAAATCGCTTTCCATGGTGTTCTTCGCTCATTTGCTGCAGGAGAAAATCGATAGTCCAACCATTGTTGTCATCACCGACCGAAACGACTTAGACGACCAGCTGTATGGCCAGTTCGGCCGTTGCTCTAGTTTTCTGCGTCAGGAACCTGTGCAGGCCGATAGCCGCAAGAATCTTAAAGAGCTTCTGGTGGGACGCCAGGCGAACGGGATTATTTTCACGACAATGCAGAAGTTCATGGATGGAGACGAGCCTCTATGCGACCGAAGCAATGTGGTGGTGATGGTGGACGAGGCCCATCGAGGGCAGTACGGGCTAACGGAGAAGATGGACGCCGAAGGAAACATCACCATCGGCGCGGCTCGCATAGTGCGCAAGGCGCTGCCTAACGCATCCTACATCGGGTTTACTGGCACGCCCATCTCGACTGATGATAAGAACACGCGCGAGATATTCGGCGACTACATCGACGTATACGACATGACTCAATCGGTGGAGGACGAGTCCACCAAACCGGTCTATTACGAAAGCCGAGTCGTAGCGTTGAAGCTGGATCCCGAAACGCTGGGTGCTCTGGACGAGGCCTATGCGGAATTCTCGGAAGAAGCCGACGAGGCAACACTGTCGAAAAGCAAGCGCGACTTGGGAGGACTTGATGCGCTTTTCGGCGCTCCGGAGACTATCGATGCGTTATGCCAAGACATAATCAGCCATTACGAAAACAACAGGGCTGATATTCTGGCGGGAAAGGCGCTCATTGTTGCCTATAGCCGACCCGTGGCTATGAAGATTTACGAACGCATGCTTGAGCTGCGTCCCCAGTGGCAGGAAAAGCTGGGCGTGGTTATGACCATGGGAAACCAGGACCCCGAAGAGTGGTTCAAGGTTTGCGGGGGAACCGCCCATAAGAAGGAGATGGAGCGCAAGTTCAAGGACGACGGCGACCCGCTTAAGATCGCCATCGTCGTGGACATGTGGCTTACGGGCTTCGACGTCCCCAGTTTGGCAACCATGTACGTGTTTAAGCCGATGAAGGGCCACAACCTTATGCAGGCTATCGCTCGCGTCAATCGCGTATGCCGGGGCAAAGAGGGCGGCTTGGTCGTTGATTACATCGGCATCGCACGGGCGCTCAAGCAAGCCATGAAAGACTACACGAACCGCGACCAGAGCAACTACGGGAACATGGACATTGCCGCCACGGCCTATCCGCGGTTCCTGGAGAAGCTGTCGGTGTGCCGCGATCTGCTGTACGGCTTCGACTACAAAGAAGCCATCTTCTCGAAGAGCAAGACCCAGCTTGCTTTGGCGATTGCCGGGGGAACCGATTGGCTGCTTGATCCGCAACATGCCGAAGACATGGAGGATTTCCTGAAGCAGTGTCAGCTCATGAACCAGGCCGAATCGCTGTGCCGGAGCCTGGTCTCCCCAGAGGACCAGCATGAAGCGGCCTTCTTCAGCGTGCTTCGGGTGCAGGTTCTTCGTCTGACCGGCCGAAGCTCGTCTGGCGGCAAGGGAATGACCTACAAGGAGTTCAACCAGCGGGTAAGTGCCATTTTGGAGCAGGCTGTGCATGCGGAAGGCGTCATCGACCTGTTCGAGAAGGACAGCGTGGAAATCTCTCTGTTCGACGAGGCGTTCTTGCAGGAACTTGCCAACATGCCGCAGAAGAACATAGCCCTCGAAAGCTTGAAGCGCCTGATAAAGGAGCAGATACGGGCGTATCAGAAAACCAGCGTGGTGCAGGCGGAGCGCTTTAGCGATCTGCTGCAGAAGACCCTCAACGCCTATCTGAACGGCATGCTCACCAACGCACAGGTCATCCAAGAGATGGTCAAGATGGCCCACGAGATGATGGCGAACAGAGATGAGGCTGCTGCACTGGGGTTCACTGACGAGGAGCTGGCGTTCTACGATGCCATAACCAAACCGCGGGCGGTCAAAGACTTCTACAGCAACGATCAGCTGGTGGCTATTACCCGAGAGCTTACCGAGGCTATGCGCAAAAGTGCTACTATCGACTGGCAGCGCAAGGAGAGTGCGCGAGCTGGGATGAGAAGGACTATCAAACGCTTGCTTAAGCGGTACAAGTATCCGCCGGAAGGCGTTGACGACGCTATGGATACCGTCATGAAGCAGTGCGAGCTGTGGGCCGACACGAAGATCTACGAATAGGAACGAGCTATGGCGAGAACGAAGAAGGACAACACCCAGGAGATCGGCTTCGAGGAGCAGATCTGGCAGGCCGCCGATAAGCTGCGCGGCAACCTGGATGCCTCCGAGTACAAAAGCGTTGTGCTGGGACTCATCTTCCTGAAGTACATTTCCGACAAGTTCGAGGAACGCTACCAAGAGCTGGTCGACGAAGGCGAGGGGTTCGAAGAGGACCGCGACGAATACACGTGCGAAGGCGTGTTCTTCGTGCCGCAGAAGGCCCGCTGGTCCGTTATAGCATCGGCGGCTCATACGCCGGAAATCGGCAAGATGATCGACGATGCCATGCGGGCGATCGAGGACGAGAACACGAAGCTTAAAGGGGTGCTTCCCAAGAATTTTGCTCGGCAGGAGCTGGACAAGCGCCGGCTGGGGGACGTGGTTGATCTTTTCACGAACGTGCAGATGGCCGAAAAGGGCGACACGCGCGACATCCTTGGGCGAACCTACGAGTATTGCCTTTCAAAGTTCGCCGAGAAAGAGGGGAAGAACGCTGGCGAGTTCTATACGCCAACCTGTATTGTGCGGACGCTCGTCGAGGTGATTCAGCCGTTCCATGGGCGAGTGTACGACCCTTGCTGCGGATCGGGCGGCATGTTCGTGCAGTCGACGGATTTCGTGAAGCACCATGCCGGCAAGATTGACGACTTGTCTATCTACGGGCAGGAGAGCAATCCCACCACGTGGAAGATGGCCACGATGAACCTTGCCATCCGGGGCATCGATGCCGATCTGGGCGAATTCCAGGCAGATACATTCTTCAAGGACCTCCATAAGGACAAGCGGTTCGACTTTGTTCTGGCAAACCCGCCGTTCAATCTGAGCGATTGGGGCGGAGACCAGCTGAAAGACGACCCTCGTTGGAAGTACGGCATCCCTCCCGAGGGGAATGCTAACTTCGCATGGCTGCAGCACATGATTCATCACCTGTACGACGATCACGGGCGCATCGGCATGGTGCTGGCAAACGGGTCTCTATCGTCCCAGCAGAGCGGGGAGGGCAACATCCGCCGGGCTATCGTTGACGCCGACCTGGTGGAGGGCATCATCGCCATGCCGGCCCAGCTGTTTTACAGTACCGGCATCCCCGTGTCGCTGTGGATTTTAGACAAGGCGAAGAAGCAGCCAGGCAAAACGCTCTTCATCGACGCGCGAGAGATGGGCACCATGGTGACGCGCAAGCTTCGCGAGTTCACCGAGGGGGATATTGCCAAGGTGGCAGAAGCGTTCAATGCGTTTCGGGATGGGACGCTGGAAGACGAAAAGGGTTTCTGCGCGGCCGTGCCTACCGAAGAGATCGCCAAGCAGGACTATATCCTCACGCCGGGCAGGTATGTCGGCATCGCCGAAGTCGAGGAAGATGGGGAGCCCTTCGAGGAGAAGATGGCTCGCTTGACCGGCGAACTTGCGAAATGCTTCGAAGAGTCCAATCGACTACAAGAGCAAATCAAGAAGAACCTGGAGGCGATCGGGTATGGAATGTAGAGTGCGCCTCGGAGATGTCGTTAAGGTTGTAAAGCGGGGCGTAAAGCCAGAACCCGGCATTGTTTATCGACACTACAGTCTGCCTGCCTTTGATAATGGGATGCGCCCCGAAGAAGTAGATGGCGATACTATTCGAAGCAGTAAGCTCGTCGTTTTTCCGAATACTATATTGATGAACAAGTTGAACGTTAGATTTAAGAGAGTGTGGCCGGTTCTTGAATGCAATGATAGGTCAATAGCATCAACCGAGTTCATGCCGTTAAAGGTTGAGGGCGCGGACTACTGGTACATCTACTACTACCTCATTTCTCCGGCTTTGACATCTTTGATCGAGGGAATGCGTACCGGAACATCAGGAAGCCATCAGAGAATCGACGCTTCGTCCTTTTTGGGTATTCAGATTGATTTGCCTAGTTTGAAAAACCAGGAAGCGATAGGTCGCATTCTTCGTGCGTTTGATGAGAAGATTGAACTCAACAATCGGATAAACGATTATTTAGCTGCGTAAGGTCGATTTGCGAGACATCGATTTCGCCTGACATGAGCTTGGGGAGCAACGAGTCCCTCAGTGCTGTCATTCGGGCGCTCTCTCTATTGTTTAGGCTAATTTGATCAAGCATCGATGCTAGCGTTTTGAGAATCTCTTCACCGCAGTTGCATGAAACTGGATACCGCATCATCTGGCCTTTGTCGCCACGAGGCATCTTTGTCCCTTTTGATCCAGCCATAACGTGCTCGAAAAAGCTATCGCTGCGAAGAATTGAATACAAGTATGGCGCAAAATCAGGCTCGTTGGCCCGAAAGACAATGACATCACCAGAGCAAGTTCCTTCTCGGTCCGCATACCAAATCTTCTTGAAATACGGGCGGATGTTGGAAACTAGCGTGTCTCCAGCCTGGTAGGATGTAACTTTCCCTGTTGTCGGAAGAGACGAGGCGAGCTGCCGGCCGCCTTTGTTGGGTAGCAAAGACTCGGTAGAGACGTAGCTCTCAGGCGACGCTGCACTGCACGCGATTTTTACGCTTGTCAGCGAACACATATCCGATAATACCGATGAGCCATCGACACCCAAAGACTCTGCGACACTGTCGCATACCGCAGCTAAATAATCGTTTATCCGATTGTTGAGTTCGATTTTAGAGTCAAAAGAGCCAAGAAGGGACTCGATTCTCTCCTGAGTAGGCAAAGGCGGAATGCAAAGTTCGATTTCGTTTAGGACTTCTGTTGAGAGGCTCGGAACGGCGGTCCCTATGTTTAGGCTAGCGAGGTCCTTTGTTAGGAGCTGATAGTAGAGAAACTTGGGCCTGATTACCGTATCGTCTATTATGGTCTAGAAGAGAGTGTCAACCGTCCAGAAGGGAGATTCGGAATAGAATAGGTTGCCAAGCGTCCCTTTTCGCGGGATTAGGACGGATGGGCCAGAGTAAAGAGGTCTGTCGATATGTCGCATAATTCCGCCAGATCCATAAACAGGATATGGTCCGTCACCTAGCGTTTTGTGGTCCTTTCCGTATTTGATCACGCAGACGTCCGATAATTTGACATGCTTCACTCCAAATACCTCCTGTGCGAGGCCTTTACGTTGCTCTGGTTCACCATGGCGTAGTGCATGGTGGTGTCTATTTTCGCATGACCGAGCAGCCTTTGCACCTGTTCGATGGGCATCCCTTTGTCGATGGCGTGTGTGGCAAGCGTACGGCGGAACTTGTGGGGGTGCACTCGTCGGATGCCGGCTCTTTTCCCTAGCGTTCTAACACGGTGCTCAACGCCGCATATGCTGATTCTTTCGGGGGTTTCTCCCCGAAGGCTGACGAAAAGAGCCGGGTTGGTGTCTTGTCGGCTCTCGATATATAACTGCAAGTGACGTTTGGTTCTGGCGTCGAAGTAGACGGGTCGCTGCTTGTTTCCCTTTCCGGTGACGATGCATTCCCGCTCTTGTAGGTCAACGTCTTCGATGTTCAGTCTTACCAGTTCGCCTACGCGCATGCCTGTTGATGCGAGCATGTCCACAAGGGCGAGGTCGCGGGGAGAGGTGCAGAAATCGCGGAGCGCTTCCAGCTCTTCGTCGGTCAGCACCTCTTTGGCGATGACGGCGGTTTTAACGCGGCGAATGCGCCTGACAGGGCTTTTGACGATGTAGTCTTCGTCCTCGAGCCAGGAAAAGAAGCTGGACAGGATTCGTCGAATATTGTCGATAGTGACCTTGCTTGCCTTGCGGGTGATTTCGTAGTCGGCAAGGTATCGCCTTAGGTCGTCGCTTCCGATTGTCGTGTAGGGCTTGCCGATGGCGCGATTCATATGGCGTATGGTGCTTTCGTAGTAGGCGATTGTTTTCGGCGAGCAGCCCTCTACTTCTTTGGCGGTAAGGAAAAGGGATAGCAGGTTCATGCCTTCGCTGCGGGTTTCGCTTTCGGGTGCAAGGGCGTGGCTTAGTACTTCGCTAAGTTGTTTTAGCTGATCGCAAGATAAAATGGGTTGCATTTGCGCAATGACGGTGTGGATAACAGTCTCCATAGGGCGTCCTTTCGTTGGGGCAGTGGAGACATTCTGCCAGCTTGACGAACGCGCAGGGCCTGCCAGGGCGGCAATCGGCCAATCAAGGTGTCGCGTCAAACGATTATTTAGCTGCGTAAGGTCGATTTGGGAGACGTCGATTTCGCCTGACATGAGCTTGGGGAGAAGGGCATCCCGCAATCTTTCAAGCTCCCTTGATTCTTCGGTATTGCTTCGGTACAGGGTGAAAACGTCCTCTAGATACCGAAGGCTATCTGGTTCGGGCATCTCAAGCTTAAGGCTGTTAAGATTCTTTTGGCTGATTTTCTTTTGAACTGCACCGGTTACAATGTGGTTAATGGCAGTCCTAGACAAAGCGATATAAACTGCTTCAATCGAGTAGTCAGATTTTGACTTCAGAATATGGGCGTGGTTGTTGACCCAGTATTTTCCCCATACATATTGGAGAACAGGCTTGCCGTCTTCTTGGATGACAGTACCGTCTTCGCCCAAAAGAACTCGTATGCCATCAAACAGATAGTCGTCGACATAATCCATGATGGATGTAGCGCCGTAGTAAGGATACGGGCCTTTGCGGGATTCTCTATCGCGGCTGTTTAGAGGCACTCTTTTTGAATCCTCAAGCCCAACCAACTCGGAGAAGCTTAAGGTATTACTGTTTTGAACCAGCTCTTGCTCAAATCGGGCGGTCGCTAATTCAAGCAAATAATCGTTTGTGCGGATTGCTGGTGCAGCGTTGGCTCTTCCTCTTGTGGATAGCGACTTCCGTTTGCTGCGAGGGAAATATTGCATCTCGCTCTTGATTGACGGCGGCGGGGGGGGGGGTNNNNCTCTATGTTAGACCACTGTTGACATGGAGTCCTTGAGGATGTCCCATCAACGCCCCGCCTAAAAAGAAGATCCATCCTAGGGTGAAGTCGCCTAAAACCTGACCGGAAGGATGGATCGTGCTAGAGATTATACGCCAGTTCGTGCCCCAGATGACGCACGGGGAGAAGCTCGACCTCATGGAGGCCCTCAAGGCCGCCATCGCCCGCGAGATAGCCGCCGAGGGAGGGCCGGAGGCGGGGGCGTGCCCGCGCTGCGGATGCGGCGGCGCCGTGCGCAAGGGCCGCGACCGCAAGGGGCGCCAGCGGTGGCTGTGCCGGGGGTGCGGCCGCACCTTCTCCTCCGCCACCTCCTCGGTCCTGGCGATGTCGAAGCTGCCGCCGGAGACGTGGATGGCCTACGCCGAGTGCATGGCCGACGCGCTCACCCTGCGCGAGTCGGCGGGGAGGTGCGGGGTGTGCCTGCGGACGTCGTGGTTCATGCGCCACCGGCTCTGCGAGGTGATGGCCTCGCTGCTGGAGCCCTTCAGGTGCGGCACGGAGTGCCACGTCGACTCCACCTACGTGCCGGAGAGCCTCGCCGGCAACCACGCGAGGTCGGCGTCCTTCTCCATGCCGCGAAAGGCCCGCAGGTTCGGCCGCGAGGGCGTGGGGCGCGGCATCTCCAACCAGCTCGTCTGCGTCATGTGCGGGGCCAGCGACCTGGGCGACGCCTTCGCCGTGGTCTGCTGCCGGGGCAGGGAGTCCTCGGCGGAGGCGGGGGCGGCCCTCGCCGGGAGGGTCGACGGCGCGCCGCTGGTGGCCACCGACATGCACGGCTCCTACCCGGCGGCGCTGACGGCCCTCGGGGTGCGCTCGCACAGGCGCGTCGACCCGAGGGACCGCTCGGCGGGCAACATAGCGATGGTCGACTCGCTGCACTCGAGGCTCGACGCCTTCCTGGCGCGCTTCAGGGGCGTGGCGACCAGGCACCTCCAGCACTACCTGGACTGGTTCTGCTACGCCGAGCAGTTCAAGAAGGGCGGCGCCGACAGACGCGAGCTGCTGTTCCGCCACGCGTCGGCCGGAACGTACCGGACCACGAGGCGCGGCTACGTCGACCTGCTTCGCCCCTTCATGGATTACTGGGGCGTGTCAACGGTGGTCTAACATAGAGAATCGCAAAAGTCGTCGAAGTCGAGAAGAAGGTCAGGCGCAGGCGCGACGACATCCTGCGCGCCGTATCGCTGAGCATCAGCAACGCTCGCGTGGAGTCGATCAACAACAAGATAAAGGTCACGGTGAAGATGGGCTACGGCTTCAGGAACACCGACAACCTCATAGCGCTGCTGATGCTGAGATGTTCGGACGCGAAGCCGCAACTGCCATGGAACCGATCGGTTCCGGTGAAGAAAGCAGCTTAGCGATGCAACCCTCTAGCCACACAAACTACCGAAGCCTCGTTAATTATCTAATAATTTATAACAATATATTTCGTAATTAACTAAGTATATTGTTGACAATTACATAATGATAGTATTTCAAGTAATAAGTTCATTACTTATTGATTGGAGTAAAACAACAAGTTAATAATGAGATAAATACAAAATTAAGAACTACATAGTTAATAACTTCTATTTGAGAAATCAGTTGATTGACCTGGTAAAAAACAACTACATAGTTAATAAGAATATAGATTATGAACACACTACTACGTAAATAGCAAGTTTGATAGAATAACAGCCATGCATTTCTCGGAAAGGAAAGACATGGCAAAGGGCAAGACGTCTTCGAATCGTACCGTTGCAGTAGCCAACCGTAAGGGGGGGTGCTGTAAAACCACTACGGTAGGCGCTCTTGCAAGCGGTCTTACCCAGCAGGGATACAAGGTTCTCGCGGTGGATATGGACCCTCAGGGCAATCTTACCGACTGGGCCGGCTTCGACACCGAGGACAAGGACACCGTGTACGAGGTGATTATGCAGCGAAGCCCGGTGAACGAGACGATCGTGCACCTCGATCGCTACGATCTGCTTCCCGCCGACGCCGCGTTGGCCAACGTGGAAGCCGAGCTGGCCAACGTGCAGGGAAGGGAGTACCGCCTGCGCGAGGCGTTGGAGCCTATAGCCTCCGAATACGACTTCATTGTTATAGATACCCCTCCTAACCTAGGATTACTTACTATCCAGTCGTTTGCAGCAGCTGCCGACGGCGTTGTGGTAACCACTGATGCCGGTTCGTTTGCCACGAAGGGAATGAGGGACCTGGCTGAGAGCCTGTCCATGACCCGCAAGTACATCAACCCCAACGCCCGGGTTATCGGCATTCTGCTTACCAAGTTCAACCCTCGCTGGAACACTATGAAGACTATGAAAGAGGTTACCGAGAAATTCAGCGAGTACTTTGATGCCCCGCTGTACCAAACCTTCATTCGGCAATCGGTGGGTGTCATGACGGCCCAGCTTGAGTCTATCGATATCTACGATATGGATAAGAGTATAGGTGCAGTGAGTGATTATCAATCATTTGTTAAAGAGTTTATTAACAATATAACTAAGTAGTTATGAGTGAGTTTGAACTGGGAAAATAGGAGGATATGAAAAACAACTCAAGTGTTAAATAGATAAATAACTACGTAGTAAATAGTCCTATAGTTTGTAACTATGGGACTATTTTGTTAAGAGTAATAAGATAAGTAGCTAAATAATCGACAATTAAGTAAAATAATAAGCAACAACACTGTAACTATGAGAGAGGGAAACCAATGAGTCGTACCGCGAAATCCGCCGACGCCTACTTCACCAAGCTTGCCGGCCTCGATTCCCAAAGCGACGAGAAGCCCAAGGCGAAGTCCTCTTCCGCGAAGGCCGCAGCCGCAGCAAGCGAGTCGAAGCAGGAGTTCGCGGCCATCACCATCTCTCTTCCCAAGGATATGATCGAGCGGCTGCGCATGAAGGTGTTCATGGCCAAGGCCCAGGGCGAGAAGGTCAGCATCTCCGGAGTTATTCGCGAGGCCCTGGAGAAGGAGCTTTCGTAGCCCTTGGCAAGTTGAATCGACCTACGTCTTTCGGACAGGCGTAAAAAAAACGAGCCCCTGAGAGCGATTCTTAGGGGCTCGTTGCATGAAAGACATCTAGTAGATGCTCGAAAGAGAAAACACCACCCGAGAAGGCATCTGAGCGTCTTTGAGAGAAGGAAGGTTTCCCGAAGCGTCTCGCACTGACCGATTGCTGCCCCTTAAGGATTCCTCCGCGCCCTCAGTCTGCTTCCCTTTGGCAGTCTTCGGCGGCATCACGGTTTTGGTTACGACGAACGGCGCGTCGAACAGGTTGCTGATGGACTGGTCGGTGAGAAGCGACTCCTTTGAACCGCAAGCCACCAAGCGCCCTTCCTTGAGAAGAGCCACGGTTTCAATCTCGGGCACGATGTCTTCCAGATAGTGCGTTACCAGCACGATGCCCTTCCCTTCGGCTGCGAGCTCGCTCATGGCCGCACGCACCTGGTGCATGCCCTGGGGGTCGAGCCCGGTGCACGGTTCGTCGAAGATGAGGGTTCGGGGGTCGTGGATGAGCGCCCGGGCGATGAGGACGCGTCGCGCCTGCCCGGTGGACAGCGTCAGGATATCGCGGTCGGCCAGCTCCTCGATATGCAGCCGCCTTAACGCTCGCCTTGCCGCTTGCCGGGTTTCTTCGGTAGGAGTGATATGGGCCGGCAGCCCCAAAGTTCCGAACAGGCCGCCTTCCACGATCTCGACTGCCGGAAGGTGGACGGTCATCTGGTCCTGCATGGACGAGGACACGATACCTAGTTGCTTATGAACTTCGGTCAGCACGATGCGGTCGGTTCCTTGGAACAGCACCGGCGCCCGGTCGCGGTACAGCGGCACGATCTCGCGAGTAATCAGTTTCACGAACGTCGATTTCCCCGACCCGTTGGGACCGAGCAACGCAATGGATTGGCCTTGGTCCAGGGAGAAGTCGCCGATATGAAGGATGGTCTTTCCGTTGCGGCGGACTTCGGCATCGTGAAGCTGGATGAGGGGAGATGCGGTCATGGCGGCGAATCTTTCCTGATTGAGAAACGAAGAAGAGGCCATGTTACCATGACCTCTTCGCTAACGGTAATCCCAAGCTGCGGAAACGATGCTACTCGGTGCCTTCGGTTTGCTGGCCCTCGCCGTCCTGGCCCTCGCCCTCGCCGCCTTCGGTCTGGGCGTCGTCGGCCCCTTCGC
Source organism: Eggerthellaceae bacterium (assembly GCA_910575165.1). GTDB lineage: Bacteria > Actinomycetota > Coriobacteriia > Coriobacteriales > Eggerthellaceae > Xiamenia > Xiamenia aquisgranensis. The sequence goes on along the minus strand of CAJTDS010000012.1, from coordinate 33,686 downwards.
CGCCTTCGACAACGGTGCCCTGGGTCTCGTCCTCGGTGATGGTTTCGTCGACGGTTCCGTTGTCATCGGTGGTCAGGCCGTTGGTGGCGGAGTACTGGGACATGTCCACGTTGTAGGGCACGACCTCGGGCATGGGGTTGATCACGATGTCGGCGCTCTCGCGCTCGGAGGTCAGCCACGCCTGGTAGTTCTCGGTGCTCTTCTGGTTCTTGGCGGCGGTCTTCACCACTTCCTGGAACTCTTCGGGCAGCTCGCTCACGCTGGTGATGTTCGCGGAAACCGTGCCGTCGTCAGCGGTGGTGGTGGCAGGCTCGAAGGTGTCGGTGCACTTGATGATATGGATGCCGAACTGGCTCACCACCAGGCCACTCAGCTCACCCTTGCCAAGGCCGTCGAGGGCGGTCTGGTATTCGGTCACGAAGTTGGACAGCTTGTCCCAGCCCACATCCCCGCCGTTGGACGCGCTGCCGTCCTGCGAGTAGGTCTGAGCTGCCTCGGCGAAGTCCAGATTGCCGGACTGCAGGCGCTCGAGCACCTCTCGGGCGGTTGCCTCGTCGTCAGCGGAGAAGAGGATGTGGCTGGAGCGCTTCGCGCCGTTGAACATGGACGAGTACATCTGGGCGTACTGCAACATCTCCTCGTCCGTGGGCTCTTCGGTGGACTCGAAGGTGGCAGTGAACTCCTGGGACACCAGCTGGCGGGCGATTTCCTGGCGGTACTCGTCCTCGGTCATGCCGGCGCCGGCCAAGGCCTCCTGCCACTTTTCATCGGAGTCGTAGTTGGACTTCATGGAGTCGACGTAGCCTTGCACGGTGGCGTCGTCGGCGACGATGCCCGCAGCCGCAGCGCCTTCCTCCATGAGCTCGAGCTCGACATAGGAGTTGATGATGTTCTCGCGCAGGCTTTCCGGGGTGAGGCTCGACGCTGCCAGGTACTGCCCCCACGAGCCTTCGTCGGTCAGGCCGTACTGGGCGCGCAGCGACTCGATGTAGTTGGTGACCAGGTCTTCGGAGATGGGCTCCCCGTTCACTGTGGCGGCCACCCCTCCGGAAACGGAGCCGTCGTTGGACGAGCCGGGGGCGGTGCTGGAATTAGAGCAGCCGGCCACGCCCAGGGCGCACACGGCGGAAAGGCCCAGCACGCAGGCGGATTTCATAAAGCGGGATACCTTCAAGTCTTACCCTTTCTCTGGCGCTCTTTGGTGCAGGCTTCCAAACGGACTTCTCCCTCGTCGTCCGTTGAAAAGCAAGGTTTCACCTCGTTGATTTCGCATTCTCTCACAGGGGGCAAAACTGCTGCGCCCATGCACAATATACTCACTGTGGTTTCACAGTCCGTTCGTGGGGTATTGGTGTCAGGGAAGTGCGAACCCAGCGGCTTTCAACTGCTATTAATTAATAAACTACGCAATTATGAAAAGAGCCACCCGAAGGCGGCTCGTTGGTCCGTTGCGCTGGCGGCCTACTTGTTCTTGTTGGCCTTCTTGCGCTCGATGGAGGACAGAATGCGCTTGCGCAGGCGGATGTTCTGGGGCGTGACCTCCACCAGCTCATCGTCCTCGATGTACTCCAGCGCCTCTTCCAGGGTGAAGGTGATCGGCGGCGTGAGCTGGATGGCCTTGTCGGCGGTAGAGGAGCGCTGGTTGCCCAGGTTCTTCGTCTTCTCCACGTTCACCACCATGTCGCCTTCCTTGGCCGACTCGCCCACGATCATGCCCTCGTAGCATTCATCACCAGGGGAAACGAACAGGCGCCCGCGCTCCTGCAGCGTGTCCAGAGCGTAGGCCACGGCCTTGCCGGTGGACATGGCGATCATGCCGCCGTTCTTGCGCCCGGACATTTCGCCGGAATAGGGGCCGTATTCCTTGAAGTGGTGGAACAGCACCGCTTCGCCGTGGGTGGCGTTCAGGATGCGGGTCTTCAGGCCCATGGTGCCGCGGGAAGGGATGGAGAAGGTGAGGTGCGTGGTGGTCTCGTCGGAAGCCATGTCCTCCATGATGCCGCCGGCCGAGCCCATGACCTCGATGGCCTTGCCCGCATAGTCGTTGGGAACGTCCACGGTGGCTTCCTCGATAGGTTCGAGCTTGCTACCGTCCTCCGCGATTTTGTAGACCACCTGCGGACGGCCTACCTGGAACTCGAATCCCTCGCGGCGCATGGATTCCATGAGCACGGACAGGTGCAGCACGCCTCGGCCGGCCACACGCACGCCGGTCTTGTCCTCCAGCTCGTCGATGCGCATGGAGATGTTGCTCTCCTTCTCGCGCATGAGGCGCTCCTTCAGCTGGCGCGCGCCCACGATGTCGCCTTCGCGGCCGATGAGCGGGCTGGTGGAGGCTTCGAACACGACCGCCATGGTGGGCTCCTCCACGGCGATGGGCTCCATTTCCACAGGGTTCTCGACGTCGGTGATAATGTCGCCGATGTCAGCGTCCTCGATGCCGATGACCGCCACGATGTCGCCGGCATCCGCTGCCGTGACCTCGGCCTTCCCCAGGTTCTCGAAGGTGTACACCTTGCGGATTTGCGCCTTGCGCGAGCTTCCGTCGGGCTTCACCACCAGCACCTGCTCCTTCTCGTGCAGGGTGCCGCTGGATAGGCGACCCACGCCGATGCGGCCTTCGTAGGAGCTGTGGTCGACAGTGCACACCTGCAGCGCCACCGGGCCGTCCACGTTCACGTCGGGGGCGGGGATCTCGCGCAGGATGGTGTCGAGCAGCGGGATCATGTCCATGTTGCCGTCGTTGGGATCCATGCGCGCGTAGCCGTTGACCGCCGAGGCATAAACCACGGGGAAGTCCAGCTGCTCGTCGGAGGCGCCCAGTTCCACCATCAGGTCGAACACCTTGTCGACGGCCCCTTCGGTGTCGGCGTTGGGGCGGTCGATCTTGTTCACCACCACCACGATGCGAAGCCCCCGCTCAAGGGCGTGGGACAGCACGAAGCGGGTCTGGGGCTTGGGGCCTTCGTAGGCGTCCACGATCAGCAGCGCGCCGTCGGCCATGTTCAGCACGCGTTCCACCTCGCCGCCGAAGTCGGCATGGCCCGGGGTGTCGATGACGTTGATCTTCACGCCCTTGTAGGTGATGGAGATGTTCTTGGAAAGGATGGTGATGCCGCGCTCGCGCTCCTGGTCGTTGCTGTCCAGCACGCGCTCTTCCACTTGCTGGTTCTCGCGGAACACGTGGGAGGACCACAGCAGGCGGTCCACCAGGGTGGTCTTGCCGTGGTCGACGTGGGCGATAATGGCGACGTTGCGGATGTTCTCTTGCTTCATGGGTTCTCCTATCGAATAAGCCGTTGCATTGTACGCTTAATCCGCCCGTGTGCGCCGCCGAAGCGCCGGGCGGTCACGGAAAACCGCGAAGAATCCCCCGAACCCAGCGTCTCGGAGGATGGGAGTTCCGGGCGCCAGGGTTTCTCGGCCCCAAGAGCCCAGGCCCCCGGCTTCAGACCAGCTCCGGTCCCGCACCCCCCGAGAAAGTTGCGGGCGAGAGCGGGCCTTCTTCGGGCGACTGCGCTTCGGGCGGCCATGCCCTTCTCTGGGTGCCGGCAACTGCGTTTCGATTGGTTACTCTGCGCCGTCCAGTTCGTCCAGGATGGCCTTCTCTTCGGCGCGCAGTTCGGCGATGTGATCGTTTAAGGTGTTGATGTTGCGTTGGCTGGACAGCAGCGAGACCACGCCCCAAATGGCCGCAGCCGACGCGATGCCGCCGATGGCCTTGAAGGCACCCGGGCGACGGATGGCTATGAACGCCACGATACCGCCGACCACCATCATGATCAGCGCGTTGCGGCGCTCGTCCAGAAGGGCGTCGCGCTGTTTGACCAGCTGAGTGCGGGCCGCCTGGATGCCGGCGAGCCGCGCTTCGGCCTGTTGGTGCTGGTAGCGGGCGGAGGCACGGCGCGAGGCGGGGTCGTCGTCCATCGACGAGGTGCCTCCCCGCCGCGATTTCCGGGCGGCGCTGCTGGTCAGATATTCGTAGGCTTCCTGCAGGTTCTTGAACTGCTCGGTGGCGCGTTCCTGCAGTTTCTTGTTCGAGGCGAACCGGTCGGGATGCAGAATCTGGACCGTCTCCTTGTAGGCAATCTTAATGTCCTGGTCGGTGGCGTCTTCGTCAAGCCCCAGCAGGCGCAGTGCTTCGATGCGGTTCATAGGCCTCGTTTCAGCGGTTTCGTTTCGGCAATCCTAGCACGCTCGGGCGAGGCCGCTTCTTGTCAAGGCTGTGAAGATGGCAATTTCCCAAAATACTTCTTGACCCTGCCATGAGTGTGGCGCTATGATATTCAAGCACTTTTTCGCGGGCCCGTAGCTCAGTTGGTTAGAGCGCACGCCTGATAAGCGTGAGGTCGCTGGTTCAAATCCATTCGGGCCCACCATTTTCGCGATAAACGCTCCACCGTGAGCCGAGTTTGCCGGTGGAGCGTTTATTATATCCAGATGCGGAAACGGTATGCGGAAAGGGCAGCTTGCCAAGGCTTTCTCTCGCCTTCGCCAAGAGCAACCAGCGCTGTGTTGAGTGCTTGAGGCGACAGCGGCGGCGCGGCCGTTTGGGCTGCCGGGTAGCTTCGGCAAGACGCGTGGTTTCTGCAGCGATGCGGATTCCGAAACGGGGCATTAGCTCAGCTGGGAGAGCGCGGGCTTTGCAAGCCTGAGGTCAGGGGTTCGATCCCCCTATGCTCCACCATAGGAGAATTAGACGAACACCTTCGGGTGTTCGTCTTTGTTTCTACCAGTCTCCACCATGGCAACATCAGCCGAGCACCCCGTTTCGGCTACTATGCGGCTCGGCGCACGGTCGTTATAGTCGCGAGATACAGAAAGGCCCGATGAAGGGGGTCTTTCTTTTTATGTGTCCTACCAGGTGCTATACCTTGAGCAGGTAATCGTCTGCCGCCGGGCTTCCCACGCGCTTTCTCACCGCAAGTCGCCTCTCGATTTCCTGCTATTTTGCTTGCAACGTGTGCCTTATTCAGGAGGGATTCTTTCGACTACTGGTCTTTGCGCGCAGTTAGGGGCTTCGGGTGGCGAATGGTACACGGTTCGCGAAAGCAGCGCGGTGATGGGGTACACTGCAGCAAAACCTCTTTCCACTGAGCTCTACGAAGCGGAGGCCCTATGGTTGCCCGACTGTCGCGCGTTGTCCCCATGCTACTGGTGCTGGCGGTGGTGGCTGCCGTGGTGTACGTGTTCGTTGCTTACACGAGGTCGCCGCTTCGGGCGAAAGAGGTGGTCATCAAGATGTTCCTGGCCATCACCGGCGCGCTTTCGGTGTTCTTTGCGCTGTTCACTTTGTACTCGCTGTTCGAGTCGAACGAGGGTGTGTTCGATTTGGCGGTCAGCTTTCTGATCACGGCGCTGGTGGGTCTGGGGATTACCTTGCTGTGCCGGTGGCGGTTCCTGAAGAATCACCCGAACTACCGTATCAAGCCCGATCGCGCTTCGGCTCGCGGGCGCGCGCCCTTTGGCGGAACGGGCGCGGGCGGCGGCCCCTTTGCAGGTGGGTCGGATGGTGCGGGCAATCCTTTTTCGGGGTCGGGCGGCTCAGGTGGCGCCGGCGGCCAGCGTAGCGCCGGAGGAGGATACACCCCCGGCCCCACGGCGCAGGTTCCCGGAGGAGGCATCGTGACCCTCATCCGCCTGCTCATGCGCGTAATGGGCAGGTAGGGAGGCTGCTGCGGGCGACCCGTTCGTTTGCGCACGGCTGTCCACACCTGACGCCGTTCGCGCCCGGCAGCTCGCAATCGCGTCCGCCTCTGCGTCCCCCATGCGCTCGAAGCTGTTTCTGCGCGCGGCTGCCCGCGACCGCCGGCTCTGCACGTTTCCCATGCAAGCGATGCCGTTTCTGCGTGCTTTCATGTAACCGAAGCCGCCCCTGCGCTCCCGCCTGCAACCGACGATGCTTCTGCACGCTCCCGCCTGCAACCCAGCCCGTTTTCGCCCGCCCGCGTGTAACCGATGACGGTTATGGCAGCTGAAACGTGCCACAACCGTCATCGGTTACAGGAAATCGTACATAACCGTCTTCCGTTACAGCTTTTTCTGCCATAAACGTCATCGGTTACATGGGGACGTGCAGGAACGCCGCGGGTTACATGGGGACGTGCAGAAACGCCGCGGGCTTCGCGGTGCGATGGGCTTGCTGAAGCCGTGTGCGAGGGGTCGGCAAACCCAAGCGCGGCAGGACCTGCGGTGTTGTGTGCGGCAGGGCAAGCAAGCTCCTATCGCACGGCGCCTGTTGATTGGAGGCTATGGGGTCGCTATCGAAAGCGCGGCCCAGGCTGCCGTCCTAGCGAATCTCACGGCTCGGCTCACTTCGCAGTTCCGGTAACCCACAACTGCCGTGAGCCTCTTCACCTCGGCAACCCGCAACCCGATGAATTCCGCAGCTCTGACAACCCTCAACCCTGGCGCAATCTGCAGCCCTAGTGAACCTCGCAGATTCTGCAACCTGCAACTCCGACGCACCCCCGCAGCCCTGGCGCCCCGCAGTCCCAGTGAGCCCGCAGCCCCGGCGAAGCGGTCGACAGCGCGCCCAGCCCCTTCGGGTCCTGCACCTCTTCGCCGCGCGGCTTTCAATCGGAGAGCTCTATGGCGGCGAACAGGGCGTCGAGCTCGGTGAACGAGTGCACACCCAGCTTGCGGTAGATGTTCTGCGTGTGGTTGCGGACGGTGTAGATGGAGATGTAGCACTCCTCGCTGATCTGCTGCGCCCGCTTGCCCTGCGCCAGCTTCACCAGAATCTCCTGCTCGCGCTGGCTAAGACGATGCTCGTGGGTAAGCTTGGCGGCCTTGCGCTCGATAAGCTGGTCACGGAACTGCTGCGCGGTGTAGTTGCGCCGCAGGCCCCACCACTTGCGCAGCTCGCTGTCTTTGCCGATCCAGAAAGTTCCCAACGTGAATGCGGAGAACACGATGATGGTGATAATGGCGACAGCCTGGATGTTGCCCGCAATGTCGGTCATGGCCAGCCCCGCGCCCAGCAAGATTCCCACGAAGCTGCCGATGCTTTTGAAGAGGATGCCGGCGGCTGCGATAGTAGTAGGAGACAGCACGGTGTTGCGCATCATGAGGAAGCAGCCCATGGCGAACAGGACGTTGTAATAGGACAGTCCGAACTCTTCGAGTGCGGCAGATAGCACGTAGGCGTCTGTGACGGGTATCAGCAGAAACCCTATGATCGACAAGGGGAACACTACGCCGCGAATCTTCTGCCACAGTTCCTCTTCGAAAGTGAGGTTACGCAAGGTCCCCAAAGCGAAGAGCGCTGCAAGGACGGTGCCGACGCAATCAACCGAGCGGCGGACATTCCCGCCAAGCCCGAAGCCAACCCCAAGCATGGAATGGAAAAGTCCCAGTCCGAAACCGTAGAACGCCAGGTGCGTAATGAGCGGGCGCCAAGCCTTACGGCCTTGGACCGTTTCGCCAGCTCCGGTAGCACAGGCGGGCGCGAGAGAGGCCGGCAGCTCGGTTTTATCCCAGGCCATCAGCGAGCACACCAGCGGAAACGCTCCTGCAACGAACCCGGCGGAAAAACCAACGCCCGCAACGACCGCCGGTATCACCCACGAGCCGTACACCTTCGAAACGATCAGCGACGCAACGGTCACAAGCAGCATCGTCTGGCGTCCCAACGTTGCGACGTTCGAGAACAGAAACACGAAGGGAAAAACGATCAGCACGGATATGGCCAGATGGGACGCAAGAACGAAACCCCAAGGTCCTCCCAAGCCCACCGTGGCGAAAGGAATGGCGCCTAACAGAAGCAGAGGGACGAGCGTTTTCCTTGCGAAAGCACCCTGCATTACTGCTTCCCGCCTTCGAAGAGCAAGAGCGATGAGGCTTCCCGTCGCGAGTCCGAGCGGCCCTACAGCGCAGTTAAGAAAGCCGTCCAAGGGTCCGCCTGTAAGGGAGAAGAAGGTGATATCGGTTGAGGGAAAACAACGATGAAGCTCGTGGAACAGGTTCCAATAGGCGAACAGACCCGTGGTCGCGACAAGCAGCGCCACAGGCGTTTTGCTCTTACCGCGACTTTCGGGCGGCGTATCGCTTCGGTTCTTGTTCTTCGCAGGGGCCATCGGTTCTCCTTCTGGGGAAATTCTACTTCGTTTCTCGGCGCCGGAGGGAGAAAGGGTCTTTGCGTTTTGGCTGGTAAAACGAAATTGATTAATTAATTACTAGGTTGTTGGGGTCTGCTCGCCACGATAGTTGTTTTTTGAACTGGGTCTTGCACGGAGCCGTTTCTACTATGGAAGGCGACGTGCGGGTGCCCGAGCAGGCGGGGGAGGAAGCTGCCGGTGCGGCTCCCGCGAAGGGTTCGGCTTGTCAAAGAGGCGAGCTGGACGAGGAGAAGGAGAGGAGTGGGGCCAATGAGGAAGGCTCAAGAAGCACGGAGGCCTTGGTCGGCCAGGCGCTTCGCCACCGTGGCGCTCGCGGGTGTGATGGTGGCCTCGGTGGTGGCGCTGGCGGCATGCTCGCCCGCACCGAGCAACAGCGTATCGAAGGACGCTCCGGAACCGGTAGCGTCGGCGGAAGAGCCCGCAGCCGTATCGGACGACGCGGCCGCTGCGGACGATACCGCCTCTAAGCTGGAGTCCATGGGGTATTCGAACTTTCTGAACAACGACTCGGGGGATTACGCCACGAACTTCTACACCGAAGGGTTCGTGAATGCAGGCAACCGCGGCTGCAACGCATGCCATGATGATTTGTGGGAAACGATCAAGGACCTGAGCCCTATCCAGCACCTGGCTTCGTCCAAGCCCGGCTATGGCCAGAAGGCCGACTGGACCGACTGCTCCTTCTGCCATTCGGGAGGCGCAGCGCTGGGCGGTGTGTGGCTGCGCGATCCTATCCATATCGCGCACCTGAGCAACGAGATGTTCGTGAAGGAGCTGAACGGCAACTGCTTCAGCTGCCATGCGCTCGATGGGGAAGGCAACTACCAGATCTGGGACTACTACAAGCACTCCGACCAGATGGGCGGCTACAAGCAGGCTGGCGCTGATGGCACCATGGGCTGGGTGGCCGGTCGTACGTGGGAAACCGATACCATCGGCGGCGTCACCGTGGCCCGCGACATGGCCATGGATGTGAAGATGGACCAGGAGCCTTCCGCTCGCGAGGACATGTACCAGGCTTCCAACTACGTTATCCCCGAGCTGGATGCGGCCGATTGGACGCTCACCATTACCGGCACGAATAACGATCGCACCTTCACCTACGAGGACCTGAAGGCTCTTCCGCAGACCGAGATGACCATCGCCATGATGTGTGGCGCCAACGGTGTCGGCAGCTATCAGATCGGCAACGTGGTCGTGAAGGGCGTGCTGCTCAAGGACCTCATCGAAGCCTGCGGCGGCGTGCAGGACGGCATAATTTCCGTGGGGCCGAATGCGGCGGACGGCTGGCGCTTCCCCTCGCCGATGCTTACCTACGATTTGCAGTCTATGCTTGACCAGAACGCCATCCTTATGATGGAGCGCTGGGGTGAGCCTTTGACGGTAGAGGAGGGCTTCCCTGTGGCTCTGGCTACTCCGGGCACGCCGGCTGGCGGTTGGAGCAAGTGGCTGACAGGCATCGACTTCTCCGAGCAGCAGGGTCTGCCTGACACCGGCGCCATGTTCACTACTCCCGAGTATATCGAGACGCCCAGCGCTCCCGGAGCTACCTCCTATGGCAGCATGATCAACTCCGGTTGGTTCAACCCCGCCAACGACGGCGAGGTATTCAAGGCTGGGCAGCCGATCGAGCTTGAGGGCTATGCCTACGTGTGGGCTTTTGGCGACCGCAAGCTGGACCAGATTGCCTTCAGTTCTGATTACGGCACCACCTGGACCGTCGTTGACGTGCCCGACGACTTCGACCCGGTGCAGTGGACTCACTGGACCGCCACCTGGACACCCGACGAGCCCGGCACCTACGAGCTGTACGTGTGCGCTGTGTCCGAGGCGAAGGGCTGGCAGCAGTATCCGTCCGCCATCACCGTGGTTGTGGAATAGGAGTTGACGATGACTATGGAAAAGACCGTGAACATGAAAGTGGCGGGCGTTGCTTCGGCGGCCATTCTGCTGGCCGGCTCGGGCGCTGCGGTGGTAGTGGCTCCTGCGGTAGCGGCCCCTGTTGCGGACAACGCGGCTGTGGCCGGCGCCGACTCGGTTGCGGCTGCGACTGCGGCGGGGAAGAGCGTGGCGTCGCCGATAGACGGTGCGTTCCTGTTCAGCCAGGAAATGACCACCACCAACGACGTGGTTCGCGCGGTGTTTACGAAGGCCTCGGCGGTGCTGTGCTCGTCGCTGCCCCAGTACAGCGTGGCCGCATCCGGCGAGCCGGTGCTGGTGACCGGGCCTGACGGCTCGGTGCTGGGGACCGTAGATGAGCTGGCCTCAGGCGACGGCTCGACGGTGATGGTGGGCTGCGCGTGCGCTTCCAACACGGCTGGCGGCGGCGCTATCGCTAATGTCGGCGTGAGCGGCACCACTCTGGCGGCGCTCATTGCTGCGGTAAACGCCTAGAATCGGTTACCCCGCGTTTGCGCCGCGTCTGCGAGCGAGGGTGGTTGCACGCGCGCCGATCTGGCGGCGGTGTTCGCAAGCCGTAACACGAGTTGCGAGTCGCTGGCTGCGGGCCGCGGGTTTCCTCAGAGGCCCGCAGCCCTGCGGCCCTGCGGCCGACAACCAAGCGGTCTGTCCTTCGGGGCGGGCCGCTTTTTTCACGCGCAGAAGCACCGAAGGGCCGGTCGTTGCGAGGGTTGCGTTCCCGAGGTGCGGCGTGCCGTGGGCGGCCTCCCGCTCCAACGCATCGGGCGCCGATTGCGTTCAGTTTCTCGTTGCAGGTGCCGAATGCGTCCGGTGGCCTGTAACCGGAGCCGTTTCTGTGTGTCTTCTGGCGCCCGAGCCCGTTTCGACGCGCTCGCCTGCAACCGATCCCGTTTCTGCGGGTCCGCGTGTAACGGATCCCACTTCCGCGCGCCCGCCGGTATCCGAAGCGGCTTTTGCCCTCTCCCATGCAAGTGATGCCGTTTCCGCGCGCTCCCCGCCTGCAACCGATCCCGTTTCTGCGGGCCCGCGTGTAACCGATGACGGTTATGGCAGCCGAAACGTGCCATAAACGTCATCGGTTACAGGAAATCGTGCATAAACGTCTTCTATTACAGTATTTTCTGCCATAAACGTCGTTCGTTACATGGAGGAGTGCAGAAACGTCGCCGCCCGAGTCGTCCAGCATCGCCGTGTTCGCGCGCAAGATTCTCAACAGAACAGAGGACCCCTCCAAGCCGCGCTACCTGCAAACGGTCTGGCGCGAAGGCTATCGCCTGGGCGACGAGTCCATGCTGCGGGAAGAGGTGGAGTAGGGCAAACCCCGATCTCCTGTCTTCGGACGGGCGGAGCTACGTGTGGTAGACTATGCGCTGCATACGCGGAGGAATGGCCGAGTGGTTGAAGGCGGCAGTCTTGAAAACTGTTGAGCCGCAAGGTTCCGTGGGTTCGAATCCTACTTCCTCCGCCAGCTATCACTCGGGCCGGGCGTTCGCTCGGCCCGTTCGTTGGTGGGGTGCAGGGAAAGAGTTTGCAAGCTCCGTCGACGTACGGCGCTAGCGGAAAGCCCGCACTATCGGTAGTTTCGTGCAGAAAAATGCATGAACCTGTCGATAATGCGGGCTTCGACAGGGAAGAGGGATCGGGGGTGCTAAGAACATGCGCCTGAGCGACGAAGCGTATATGGAGCTGGCTCTTGGACAGGCGCGGGAGGCTGCTTCGATGGGCGAGGTACCTATTGGGGCCGTGGTGGTGTACGAGCCGATCGACCCTGGCACGCGCCAGCCCACCGCCGAGGCCCGCGTGATCGCCGCCGCCTGCAACCGTCGCGAAACCGACGCCGACCCGGCGGGCCATGCGGAATTCCTGGCCATGAAAGCTGCCGCCGAATCTTTGGGTGTGTGGCGGCTCACCGGGTGCACCGTGTACGTGACGCTGGAGCCGTGCCTCATGTGCGCGGGGCTCATGCACCAGTCGCGCGTGGACCGCTGCGTGTTCGGCGCTTTCGACCCCAAGGCCGGCGCGCTCGGGTCGCTCTACCAGGTGAACGCCGACGAACGCTTGAACCACAACTTCGCCGTGGAAGGGGGCGTTCGGGAAGGGGAATGTGCGAACCTGCTGCGCGAGTTCTTCGCCGAACGCCGCGCCGCCCGCAAGAAGTAGGACGCAAGCCATCGCAACGCGCCTGCGCATCGGCGAATCTTCGTCGTTCTATTCCTCGTCGGGGGCCGTCTTCTCCACCAGGTCTAGCAGCTCTTGGCGGGAATGCACGCCCAGCTTCTGGTAGATATGGCGGATATGGGTGTTCACAGTGTTGCTGGAAAGCCCCAGCTCGTCTTGGATGCGCGGCGTCGACCGACCCCGAGCTACCAGGATGAGCACGTCGGATTCGCGGCCAGACAGCTTGCCCACCCGCGTCAGGCGGCTGCACTTCGCCTCTTGTTCCGCCTGGCTTGCAGCCTCCTCGCGACCCTCCTCCTTCAGCAGCGCAGTTTCGCCTTCGGACGAAGTGAACACGAATAGGTACGTCGCCACGATGGCCACGCCCATTACTACCGACAGGACTCCTGGAAGTGTCGGCGCCGACGCAGCAAGGCTGTTAGCCCATTCCGAAAAGAAGAAGCCCACGAACAGGTCGAGCGACCAGATAATGCGGGTGATCGAGAACAGCAGCACTGGGGCAATGCGGTAGCGTCGGCAGTAGTTGAAGGTTACCAGCATTACGATGATCTTGAAAAAGAACGCACCAAAGTTCGTGATGCCGTAGCCCAGGTCGGAGTGCATATAAGGCATGAATAGGATGGCTATCATGGTAAGTAAAAACGATGCCTTGTACATGAGCTGCACGTTATGCGACCGCTCGGAAATTGCTGCCAGGATAAGTGCCGAGCAAACAATCTTCAGCACCAGCACGATAAGGTTTACGGTGCCGGAGTAGTACACCAAGTCGGTGCTGCCTAGATACTGATTTCGCATGAACTCGTCTACGAAGCTGATGACGAACATGCCGGCGCATAGCTGCACGATGGCGCGCCGTTGGATAGGCTGCACATGGGGGAGATCGTAGTCGAACAGCGAATCCTCGACGGTGGGCTCGGGGCAGCCTGACAGCAAGAAGGCGGAGGCTAGCGGCATAAGGCAGGCCACGGCCATCATGAGCCAGGGGCTGAGCGCCGGCGGCAGCAGCAGGTTGGTCAGCACATACAGAATGACACTCTGAACGGTAACGCTCAGCACGAATCCTGCTAGGTCGTCGGCGCGGCAAAAGGCTCGGTACCAAGCGATGAACAGCCATCCGCCGGCGCATCCGGTCAGCACGGCAGCCAGCACCATGATGGCTAGGGCGACGCCGCCGTTCGCGGAGGAGAAGGGGATGAGCAGCGTCCCCAAACTTGCGCAGACGGCGAACCCGTAGATTAGCTGCTTGCGATTGAGCAGCGCGTCCATCTTGCGAGCAGCAACCACGCCTGGTAGCAGGCTGACGGCGGTAACAAGAAGAGAGAGCTCGTACACGCTGGTCGACTGGTTATCGGGGAACAGCTGCGGCGCGAAGAAGCACAGCGTTAGCCAGCACTGGCACAGCGCCAGCCCTAGCACCATGGATGCGTTCATACGGTCGCGTTTTTTCTGCAAACGGCTCCCCGTCGCAGCTCCCGAAACGGCCTCTTGGGCCCTCTCGAACGTTCCCCGAAGGCGAAAATCCATTCCTTTTCCCTCCCTCATCCCTCACCAGAAACTAGTGAGGCAATTTTCTGACCTCGGCTTTTCCGAAAACGAAAATGCCTGATGAAACGCCAAAAAATGTTTGATGCATAATTTCACAACTTTGCTTCGATGACAAGGGGGCAAACGACGAAGTAAGGTGCAGCCCGTTGGGATGAGAGAGGGGAGGACACCTATGGAACATGATGGAAGCCAGGGGCATGCGGCGGCCGGGGAAGCGTACGGTTTCGCGCCTTGCAGCTGCGCTGGCGAACATGTGGCGGCTACGGTTGAAACAGCCGGGCTGGCCGCAGCTGGCGAAGATGAGAGTGGGGCCCGGATGGCCAGCGCGCGACGCAGCAAGGCGACGAAGTGCTTGATCGTGGCGGCAACGGCAGCTCTTTGCCTGGTGTGTTTCAGCTGCGCGCCGGCACCGAGCGCCCCGGCGAGTAGCGACGAGCCGAAGGGTGCCGACACTGCGGCCGAGGACGCGCCGACTACGCCCGCCGACGCAAGCATGTGGAGCATGGACATCGATTGCGGGGTGTGCCACCAGGACAAGCAGGCGTCCACCGAGGACAGCTCGCTGCGGGCTTGCACACATGCAACTCAGGCAGGTGCCACCTGCATCACCTGCCACAGCGACGAGTCGACGCTGTCCACGGTGCACCAGGACGCCACTGCCGAAGGTCCCATGCCCAAGAAGCTGAAGAAGACCACGGTGGATGCGCAGACCTGCCAGGCTTCCGGTTGCCACGACATGAGCGCTGACGAGTTCAAGGCGTTGACCGCTGACGTGACCGAGCTGGTGGACTCTAACGGCACCATGGTGAATCCTCACGAGGTGATGGGACTTACCGCAGGCCATGAGGACATCAAGTGCTCCGACTGCCATAGCGAGCACAAGGTCGACGCAGGCGCTGCGACCACCTGCATCTCGTGCCACCATGCCGGTGTGTACGAGTGCAACACCTGTCACTAGCAGGCAGGAAGCCGCTGGAGGCGAGCCGCTGGCGAGAACAAGCCTTTACATCGGCCGCAGCTGGCGGGTCAAGGAAAGCATTCCAATCGGATTGAGCCGTTTCAATCGGACGCACAGGGCGCCCGGGCGGCTGACCGATTCTGAACCCAAGGAAGGGAAGGGGAAAAATGGAGCAGACGCGTAGGGACTTTCTAAAGGGAGCAGGCATGATGGCAGCTGGCGTTGGGGCGCTGGCCGGCATGGGGGCGCTGGCCGGGTGCGCCACGAACGAGCAGCCGGCCGCCGAGGCGGAAGAGGCCGCTCCCGTCTACGAGACGAAGCACACCTGCGACGTGGTCATCGCCGGTGCCGGTATCGGCGGTTTGGCGGCGGCCGTGAGCGCTGCTGAGGCCGGGGCCAACGTCATTCTGGTCGAGGCGTCAAAGAATGTGGGCGGCACCAGCCGTTTCGCCGCCGGCGCGTTCGGTCCTCGTTTCGGCACCGATTGGGCCGAGGTGAAGAAGAAGGCCGCTATGTCCGACGACGCCCTGGGTCAACTGGTGGTCGACGGATGGGCCCCGTACCTGGAGTGGATCGACGGCCTGGGCTTGACCACCGAGGAGCTGGCCCCGGGCAGCCCCTATGTGTGGATGGGCGGCAAGCGCGATGCGTCCGAGGGTTCGAAGAGCTACACCGACGAGTACCTGCAGCAGTTCGGCCAGATCTTCACCGACAAGGGCGGCACCACGCTGACCGGCACCCGCGCCGTGAAGATTCTCACCGACGAGACCGGTCGTGCCACGGGCATCCGCGTGCAGGACGCCGAGGGCCTCTACGACATCAAGGCCGGCGCGGTCATTCTGGCCACGGGCGGTTGGCAGTGCGACAAGGAGATGTGCACGAAGTACATCGGCCGCCACGCCGACCTGGGCATGGCTCAGTGCGTTCCGTATCTGGACGGCTCGGGCATCAAAATGGGCGTGGAAGTGGGCGGACAGCTGTCCCGTAGCTTCGGCTCGTTCTACGGCCACCCGCAGCCGTGGCCCATGGACTACCTGGGCGGCATCGACACGCCGGAGGGCTACGAGGCGCTGACCGATATCGACGAGGCGCACGTGCTGTACTACGGCACCACCGAGCACTCCATCCAGTGCGTGGGCGTGTACGTGAACGTGCATGGCAAGCGCTTTGTGAACGAGGGCTTGGGCTCTTCGCTGGTGAACCAGGAGGTCATGCAGCAGCCCATGGCTCGCGCCTACCTTATCTTGGACGAGGCCCTGCGCGAGCTCATCCGCCAGACGCCGTTCTTCAACGCTGCTGTGGTCGGCGGCGACCGCATCGACAACATGATCGAGCGCGGCATGACCGTGGTGCAGGCCGATACGCTGGAAGAGCTGGGCGCCAAGATCGTAGCCGAAACTGCCGACGGCGTGGCCTTCAACCCCAGCGCCATGCTTCGGACCATTGCCGAGTACAACGAGGCGGCGAAGGCGGGCACGGCCGATCAGCTGGACTTCCCCCACGTGGGTACGCTTCCGGCGGCTCCTATCGAGACTGGTCCGTTCTACGCGATTCCCGTGGTGGGCGGCATCATGGCTACCTTCGGCGGTCTGAAGATCAATACCGATGCCCAGGTTATTAGCACAGCCGATACTCCCATCGCCGGCCTGTACGCAGTGCCGGGCGCGGCGGGCGGCATCATGAACGGCGACTACTGGTGCGTCATGAGCGGCTACTCCATCATCGGCCGTCTTGCCGGTGCGAACGCTGCAGCTGATGCGGCAAGCCTGCCGAGCGACGAGGCGGCTGCCGAGTAGTTTCGGCTACTGCCTAGTTTCGAAACCTTAAAGGTCAACCGAGAAATGCGCCCCGTGGAGTTTCTGCGGGGCGCTTCGGTTGGGAAACAGCGCATACCGGGCAGGTTCGTGCAGAAAAGCGTGCGAACCTGCCCGGTATGCGCTGTTTCGGTAAGAAAGGCGGCGGGCTGGGGCAAGAAAACCCGAAGCTGTCGAAATGGTTCGCTATTCGGCTGCTTCGCGCAGCAGGGCGATCTCGGCGGCGTAGCCTTGCAGGTTGTCCTGGGGCGTTTCCAGGTAGAAGGGCAGATGGCGCAGGACGGGGTGGCTCACTACGCGGCAGAGGGCTTCGGTGCCGATATGGCCTTCCCCTATGCGGGCGTGGCGGTCTTTGCGGGCGCCTAGAGGGTTCAGGCTGTCGTTTACGTGGATGGCCTTCAGGCGGTTAAGGCCGACCACGCGGTCGAACTCCTCGAGCACGCCGTCAAGGTTGTCGGCAACGTCGTAGCCGCCGTCCCATACATGGCAGGTATCCAGGCATACGCCTACGTGGTCGCTCAGCTCCACTCGGTTTATAATGGCGGCAAGCTCTTCGAAGCCCCCGCCTATTTCCGAGCCTTTGCCAGCCATGGTCTCCAGCAGCAGCGTGGTGGTCAGCTCGGGCCGAAGCACCTGGTTGAGCGCGTCGGCCACCAGCGCGATGCCGGCTTCCGTGCCTTGGCCCACATGGCAGCCGGGGTGCATGTTGTATAGCTGGTTCGGCGTGGCTTCGTCCATGCGGGCCAGGTCGTCGGTCAGGGTCTGCAGCGCGAAGGCGACGGTTTCCGGCTTCGATGACGCGGGGTTGAGCGTGTAGGGCGCGTGGGCCAGGATGCGCGTGATGCCCGCCTCGGCTGCAGCCGCCCGGTAGGCCTCCAGGTCGCGCGGGTCGAGTGCCTTGGCCTTGCCGCCGCGGGGGTTGCGCGTGAAGAACTGGAAGGTGTTTGCGCCGATGGAGGCGGCGTCGCGCGCCATGGCGGCATAGCCCTTAGCAGCGGACAGATGGCATCCGATGGTGATCATAAGCTGGCTCCTTGGGAGAGGGCGTGCGCTTCACGCCTAGGTGGCGAGAGCTAGCGCACAGGGTAGCACAAGGGCTTCCGGTGGCGGCGGACAAGAGGCGGTAGCCGCGGCGTCCGCGCCTTTAGTTCGCTCCCCTTGCCCGCCCCCCTCGCCCTGCGCCGCCGCGCGGTGCTTGAGGCCCCTTGCGCTGCTCGGAGTATTTCCGTGGAGAGAGCTTGCCGCTTGGAAACGAGCTCGGGCTGGCGCGGCGGGCTTCTTTATAATCGTGCCATGAACAGCGGCGAAAACAGAACCCGAAAGCGCGGACCTGGTGGGGGCGGGCTGGCTGGCGCGTTGTCCGACGTGCGGTCGGGGGCGCCTGCGGCAGGTGACGTCCGGCGTGCTCGGCGCAACCATGCTGAGTCGGCGGACAGCAGAGGGGCGGTTGCGTCTCGGCTGCGGGCGCGGGTGGGCGGCCTTGCGCGCTCGATGAGGCCGACGAGCTCGTGGGGCTCGGCGCTCAAGACCCTGTGCGGCGCCGGCATGCTGTGGGCGTGGCAGTATGCGACGTTTCTAAGCACGGCGCTGTTTCTGCCTGGGCAGTCGATTCGTGGGCGCTCGGAGCTTGAGACGGGCTTCTACCTGCTGCAGGCGGCGGCTATGGTGTTCGCCGTTTGCCTGGTCGTCGCCCATTACCGCCGTCCTATCCGCTTGTCCACTGGGCACACGTTTCTCGCTGCGGGCGGCCTGACGCTTTCCACATTGGGGTTGTTCGTGGCGTTGCGCATCCATTCGCTTGCACTTGTGGCCGCGTCCAGCGTGTTTGCCGGCGTATGCACCGTGGTGATGGTTGGCGCGTGGGGCGCGCGGTTCTCGCTGGGTTCGAAAAGCTCGGGCCAGCTGGTGGTCGTTTCGTTTTTGCTTGCTAGCGCAATCTACCTGTCCATGGCGATGATTCCCAACGAGGTGGCTGTGGGCGTGCTGCTGGCGCTTCCCCTGGGTTCGTGGGTATGCTGGATGAGCGACGCCACCGCCCGGCACAGCCTTGCCTCCAACGTGTTCGGTCCCGCCGACGAGTCCGCCGCCCACGCCGACCGGGGTGCGCCGTCGTCTCCCGAAGAGCTGACCGCGGGCACGTGGCGTCTGCGCGCCATTCCCTGGCGAGCCGTGAGCGTGCTGGTTGCCGCGTCGTTCGTGGGTGCTCTGGTGGCTTCACTGCTGACCACCATGACCCGGGGCAGCGCGGGCGACATCTTCCACAACGGGGCGTGGGTGGTGGCAATCGTGTGCGTGCTCACCTCGCTGGCGATGCTGCGCGAGCACAACGCCCTTTCGGTGCGAAGCATGTACCACATCATGGTCACGCTAACCGTGTTCGGCCTGTTGGTGCTGCTGGTGTTCGGACGGGTGGGGTACGTGGTGGGCGGTGCCTTCGCCCAAGGCTGCTCGCTGTTCCTGCAGATTATGATTTACGTAATTATGACCAGAGGCACGCAGCGGTTCGATATGGCGCCGCTGTTCTCGTTCAGCGTGGGGCAGGCGGTGGTCGCCGGCGTGGTGTTGGCGGGCTCGCTGGCGGGCCGCGTGGTGTACGAGCTTGCGCGTCAGGAATCGCTGATGCTGCCTCTTACCTGCGGGTTCGGCATTCTGGTGCTGTTCTACATGGTGACGAGCCATGTGGGCCGCAGCGAGGAGCTGTTCCTTTCTCGCACGAAGATGGGCGCCGGTGCGAGGGCGGAGGCCGCCGAAGACGATGCCGACCTGGACGAGGAAGAGGACGGGGCATCCTGCGAGCCAGTCCGGACGCCGGTTCCCGGGCCTGGCTCCGAGACGCTTTCGTGCGGGGGAGCTTCTGCATTCCCTCCCGCTGCACCTTCGCCTGCGAGCGCATCCGCCGTCGTTGCGCCCTTTCCCGCGAGCTCTCCCTCCGCCGCGCCAGCTTTCGAGGAGCCGGGCGACCCCGAGGCGCTCGAGCGCGACCGCCTTGACCGATTCGCCCAGGCTTACGGCCTGACCACCCGCGAGGCCGAGGTGTTCGCCTACCTTGCCCACGGCCGCAGTCGCCCCTACATCGCCGACGCGCTGTTCGTGACCACCGGTACCGTGAAGACACACACCACCCACATCTACCGCAAGCTGGAAGTGGGTTCGAAGCAGGAGCTCATCGACCTGTACGAATCGTTCCGCTAGGCGCCCGGGGCGAAGCGGACGCCGCCGATAGAGTTGCGTCCTCCGTGGGAACGTCCGCTTCGCGACGCTACCTTGTGAGCGCCCTTTCGGCCCTGATCTTCCGCCAGGAAACGATGGCCGCCACCGAGCATGCGCAGGCCAGCAACGCGAAGATGCCGCCCACGAGCCCGACCGCCTGCAGGCCCAGGTTCGTTACCACCAGACCGCCGGCTGCGGTGCCGAAGGAGATGCCGATGTTGAACGACGTGGGCTCCACCGACGCCGCCAGGATGAGGGCACCGGGGTGTTTGCGGCGGGCTACGTTCATGAACATGGTGATGCAGGGGATGGAGAACGAGTACATGAGCAGCGCGATGACGAACGTGGCGGCAACCGCAAGCGCCGCATTCGCGCCGGCAAGCCACAGCCCGAACAGTGCGGCGGCAAGCGCAACGAAGATGGGCGGCAGCGCCTTCATGCCGAACCGCAGGTCGATGACGCCCGACAGGATATCGGACACGAAGCAGATGCAGCCGAACACCAGCAGCACACCGCCCGACTGCGCGGCGCTCAGCCCCAGGGTGGTCTCCAGGTAAGGAGCTACGTAGCCGTAGAAGGTGTACACAGCACCGATGCCGAACAGGAAAATCAGCACGCCGAAAATCACAGCGGGCTCTTTCAGCAGTCGCAGCTGGTTGGCGGGGGAGGCAACGCCGTCGGAGCCATGGGCGCTCTTCGGCATGATGAAGCGCAGCAGAATGGCGGTGATCAGCGCGAAGGCGAAAGCGCCCTCCATGGCGATATGCCAGGTCAGGTACTCGGCGATGAATCGGCCAGCGCTTGTGGCCAACACAAGGGCAATGGAAAACGCGGCGTAAACCACAGAGATGCCCATGGATGAGTGCTTCGGCCCCAGCAGGTCGGGCACATAGGTGGTGCCCACGGCCAGCAGCGGTCCGGCCACGGCGCCCATGAGCACGCGCGACGCCAGCAGCAGCTCGAAGCTTTCGGCCACCATGGAAACGAGGTTGCCCACCACGAACACGAACAGATACACCGCCAGCAGCGACGATCTGCGGAACTGGCTGGTGAAGATGGCCAGCAGCGGTGTGGCGATTGCGTAGGAAAGGGCGAACCAGCTGATGAGGTCGCCCACGCGTGCCAGGCTGCAGTCGAAGGCCTCGGCCAGCTCCGGCTCGATGCCGATGACCACGAACTCCGAGCACCCCAGCGAAAAACCCAGCAGCACCAGCAAACCGTAGCAGACGCGCCGCCGAGCAGCCGACAGGTTGGCGTACAGGAAAAGCAGGGGCTCCTTTGAGGGTTCCCCTTTCTGTGCACGAGGTTCGTTCGCGCACTCGGAGGAAGAAGCGGAAGCAGCGGCTTTGCTGCGAATCGTGTCGTCGGTGCGATCGTAAGTTTTGTCGCCGGTCATGAATGTACGCCTTGGTCGGGTCCTTGCTTGCGATCACCCATTCTAGGTCTGCGTCTCGTTTCGCGCAATTGGAGGCAGCCGAGTGGTAGAGACGTTGTTTTGGCGTTGCAAGACTGGCAGCACCGTCGTTTCTGCGGCTCTGGAGTGACGGTACTGCCACTTTTAAGGCCATGGCGGCGGGCCCCCACCGTTTCTGCGGCTCCGGACTGGCAACATTGTCGTTTTCGCGGTACTGGATTGGTAGAATCGTCGCTTATTTTTGGCCGACCTGGGGAAAAGGTTTTGCAAGCGACGATTCTACCAATTAGTATGTCGAAAATGACGTTTCTGCCAAAAGCGGTGCAGGCGGCGCGGGTTGGGGAGGTCGAGGAGACGCGGGCTGAGGGTGGCTGAGGCGGCGCGAGTCGAGTGTGGCCGACGCGGCGCGGGCTGAGGGTGGCTGAGGCGGCGCGGGTTCGCTGGCGTGAGTCAGTTCCGCATCGAAGGGGCATGATGGAATAACCCGCATCTGCGGAAAGGGGCTTTTATGCGCGTGGAATCGCTGTCGTTGTTCTTGAGCGTTGCCCAGCATCGCTCCATTTCGCACGCAGCGCGCCAGCATTTCATTTCGCAGCAAGGGGCCTCATCCATCGTAAAAAGCCTGGAAACCGAGTTGGAAACTCGGCTCTTCGATCGAACGCCCAGCGGGTTGCAGCTGACGGCGGCGGGCAGGGCGTGGCTCGCGAGGCAGCTGTGGCGCTGAGTGCTTATCGGCGCATGCAGATCGCGGCGGCGCTGGGCAGCGGCAGCCTGGGCGACGAGCCTCTTACGGTGATAGCCAGCCCCTTCGTCGTGAATCGCCTGGACACGTTGTTCCAGGAGTACGAAACGATGGCGGCAGGCAATCGCCCCCGCATCATCGAGCGCAGCCTGTTCGATATCGTGCGGTCCTACGATCGCGACGACGCCGACGTGCTGCATCTGGTGGCCATATCGCCGTTCATGGAACGCATCGCCTACCGGGTGCGCAACGATTTCACTCCGCTGGTGGAGTGCGAACTCATGGTGGCCTGTTCGGCGGACCATCCTTTCGCGAGCAAGAATTTCGTGACGCCGGCGGATTTGGCGGCCACCCCGCTTGCCTGTTATGGCGAGGAATTCCTCGCTCGCTTGGTGGGGCACATGCTGGGTGGGGGTCGCCCCAACGTGCTGCTGCGCACGTCGAACCTGGCCATGATAGGCCGGGCGGTGGCTTCGGGGGAGGCGGTTACGTTCACGGATTCGCTGTCCGCGTTCATGGAGCAGCCCGACCTGCGAACGGCCGTGGTTCCCATTAAGGAGTCGGTTACCTTCAGCCTGGGTGTTTTGGGAACGCCAGCCTCGGGCAGTTCGGCTGAGATGTTCGCTCATTTCCTCGAGCGGTATTTGGCCACGTCGTGCGCCTCCTACATGGAGCGTCGTCCAGGAGAGGGGGCAGCGGATGAAGCTGTGGCGTTATGAGGTGAATCCCAAGCTGTGCCGTTCGTGCGGAAGCTGTCTGAAGGTGTGCGAGGCGGGGGCTATGAGCGAGGACGAGAGCCATAAGGCCGTCATCGACCCCGGGCGCTGCACCGATTGCGGCTGCTGTGTACAGGCGTGCAAACTTCGTGCCATCGTTAAGCGAAAAGGCCTGTTTATCTAGGCATTTACCTACAGTAATTTGTTGTGGGAACGCCGCGGCTTGCTGTTTGCCCGCAGCCCTTCCCCCTTTCACAATGACCCCATGGGCCTGCGCCTTCGCGGACCTGCGCTCTGGGGCAGACGGAGTGCGTCCTTCCGCTCGCAGGCCCAAAGTCAAGTGGGCAACCGACGAGAGGAGGAAGGATGAATTCGCAGATCCCGTTGCCCGACGGGGGGAAGATCGTCAAGACGAACTGCTTCGAATGCCATGCCAAGTGCGGCGTGCTGTGCGAGGTAGACAAGGACGGCACCCTGGTCAGCGTGAAGGGCAACCCGGAGGACCCGCGCAGCCAAGGCCGGTTGTGCGGAAAGGGCCTGTCGGCCACGAAGATTCTCTACGACCCCGAGCGACTTCGTTGGCCGCTGCGCCGCAAGGGGGAGCGCGGTGCGGGGGATTGGGAGCGCATCACCTGGGACGAGGCCCTCGATTGGCTCGTGGACAGAATCCAGACGCTCACCAACGAGTACGGCGCAGAGACCATCGCCTATGGCCAGGGAACTGGTCGCGGCACGAATCAGTGGACGGCTCGCATGGGCAACGCCGGGGGACGGGTGCATCACAGCCAGGCGCCGGGCAACATCTGCCTTGTGCCCATGATGGTGCAGTCCGTCGTGCAGACCGGCGGCTTCAGCATCTTCGACGGCTGCGATTTCGACAACGCCGATTGCATCGTGTTCTGGGGAGCGAACTCGGTATGGACCGAGGCCACGTACTGCTCGGGACAGATAGGGCGTAGTCGGGACCGCGGGGCGAAGCTCATCGTCATCGACCCCTTCTTCGAGCATCCGCTGGCGGCCAAGGCCGATTATTTCGTGGGCGTGCGTCCCGGTTCCGACCCGTATCTGGCCATGGCGTGGCTGAACGTCATCATCGGCGAGGACCTCTACGATCACGAGTTCACGAAGAAGTACACCAACGCGGCCATGCTCCTTATCGAAGGCCCCAACGTTCCGCTGAACGCGCAGCTGCTCGACCCGGAGGGCAATCCGCAGAGTATGCTGGTGTTCGACAAGAACACGGGCACTATGGTGGACATCCATACCCCCGGCGTGGACGAGGACATGGACTACCGCGGCATGGTGAAGCTGGCCGACGGCAGCGAAGCCCCGGTCACCACGGTGTGGAACGCCCTGAAGCTGCTGGTTGAGCCGTGGACGCCGGAGAAGGCGTCGGAGCTGTGCTGGGTGCCCGCCGACGTCATTCGCGATTCGGCACGCACCTACGCCACTGCCCCCTCGGCCACCATCAACGTGTTCCAAGGGGTCGAGGAGCAGACCAATTGCAAGGACACCATCCAGCTGATCCTCATGATCATTGCGCTGTGCGGGAACTTCGAGAAGAAGGGCGGCAATCTGTCCATGCCGTTCTGGACCCAGATGTTCACCCTGTCGGGCCCAAGCCCCGAAAGCGCCACCGAGCTGCGTATGGTCGACGATCGGTCCCCGGGCTACCTCAACGGTTCGGGCAACACCAACATGATCTTCAACGCCATGATCACCGGTGAGCCGTACCCCATCAAGGGATACATCATGGTGCAGGGAAACCCGCTTTCCTGGTCGGAGGACACGAAGTTCGTCCGCAAGGCGCTCATGAGCCTGGATTTGCTGGTGTGCATGGACTATTACATGTCGCCCACCTGCGAGCTGGCTGATCTGGTGTTGCCGTCCACCCACTGGACCGAGCGTGACTACCTGGCCGACGAGGTATGCAGCGAGTGGGTGTTCGCCCAGCAGCGGGCCGTGGACCCCTTGTACGAGCGCCGCAGCGACGTGTGGTTCTGGCGCACGCTGGGCAATCGCCTGAATCCAGAATGGTGGCCTTGGGAAACCGACGAGGAGCTCTTCGACTGGCAGCTGGAGCAGACTCATGCGGGTGTGACCTGGGACGAGCTGAAGGACAACTGGATTCATCACCTGGAGCCCACCCCCTCGCGCAACTATCAGCAGAACGGATTCGCCACGCCCTCGGGCCGCGTGGAGCTGTACTGCGTGGTGAACCTGGTGGCAGGCGGTAGCCCCTTCCCCGGGGCCAACGAGCCGAAGGAGAGCGTGTACTCCACCCCCGAAGTGGCCAAGGACTACCCGCTGACGGCTATCACTGGGCGCCGGTACCCGATTTACTACCATTCGGCCTACCGCGGCATCCCCACGCTGCGCGAGATTGTTCCCGAGCCCCAGGTCATCTTCCATACCTCGGTGGCCAAGGAGCTGGGCATCGAATACGGCGAATGGGTGTGGATCGAATCGCCCACGGGTCGCATCACCATGAAGGCGAGGCCTTCCGACGGCCTGGACCCGCGGGTGTGCGTCATTCCCCACGGCTGGTGGCAAGGGTGCAAGGAGCTGAACCTGCCGGACTATCCCGACGATATGTGCAACGCCAACGTCATCACCGGCTCGCGCGCCTACAGCGACGACTTCATGACGCCAGGCTTGCGCAGCACGCTCTGTCGCATCGTCAAGAAGGAAGGCGGTGAGTAGCCATGGCGGAAAAGCATTACGGAATGGTCATCGACCTGGATAAATGCACGGGATGCCAAGCTTGCGCGGTTGCGTGCAAGATGGAAAACAACGTCGATCTGGGCGTGTTCTGGGAGCGGGTGTACCGCATGGGCCCCATTGGCACCTATCCCGATGCGCTGGAGATGTTCTACTTCCCCAACCAGTGCATGCATTGCGAAAACCCCAGCTGCATCAGCGTGTGTCCCACGAAGGCTACCTATCAGACCGACGATGGCGTGGTGCTGGTGGACGCCAACCTCTGCTTCGGCTGCCAGTACTGCATTTGGGCTTGCCCCTACGAGGCGCGTACGTTGAACCCCAACACGAAGACCGTGGAGAAGTGCATTCTGTGCGTGCACCGTCTGGAAAAGGGCGAGCAGCCCATGTGCGCCTACACCTGCACGACGGGCTGCCGTGTGGCTGGCGACCTGAACGATCCGGACAGCCGGGTGTCGCAGATTCTGAAGGACAACGAGGATCGCGCCTACCGGGTGCATCCCGAATTCGGGAACAAGCCCTCTGTGGTGTACCTGCTCCCGCGGAAAGGAGCTGAGACGCTATGCAGATCCATTGGCCGCTAGTTATCTCCACCGTTTGCCAGCGCGTGGGACTGGGTTTGTTCATCTGCGCCTTTGTCGGGCAAGTGTATGCGGGCTCCCCGGTGCCGCTGTCTGTGATGGCTTGGATCACGCTGGCGCTGCTGGCCGTGGGAGGCATCGCTTCCGTCTTCCACCTGCAACGTCCGCAGCGATTCTTCAACGCGTTCTCGAACCTGAAGTCGCACCTGACCCAGGAAGCGCTCATCACGCCGTTTCTGGGCGTGGCGCTGCTGGTGTGCGCGCTGAACGGCACGCTGTTCGACCTGGGCGTGGCGACGGCGTTCGTGGGCGCGGTAACCGCGATTCTGGCTGGAGCGTTCCTGGTGTGCACGGGCCTGGCCTACCAGATGGGGTCGCGCCCGGCGTGGAACACTCCTTTCGTGCTGGTGCTGTTCCTGCTGACGGCGTTGGAGGCGGGCGCCATCGGCGTGGCGGTGCTGTGGCTTGCCGCGGCCGGGTTGGTGCCGACTATGTTCGTGGTGATCGCCCTGGTGAGCACTGTGGTCTGCGTGATTGTACAGGCCGCCTACGTGGTTCGCATGCGCAGCGTTGGCTACGGCGTGAACGTGGACGTCATGGAGGAGCCCTATCGCGGGCCGTTCGTGACCTGGCTGGCTGCGGGCGCTGTGGTGCCTGTGGTGTGCTTGGCCCTGGTATTCGTGGTGCCGTCGGCGGCGGTTGCACTCGCGGCCGTTGCGTGGGCTGCCAGCGCCGTGGGCATTGCCGCGTGGACGGTGTTGTTCTTCAAGGGCGCCCGCAAGGTGAAGATGTTCCCCATGTATCCGGTGGATTTGAACCTGGACATGTAAACGGCATGCGCCTTTGGATTGACCTGGGGTGCTGATGAAAGGAATACCGTAATGACCGAGAAGAAGTTCTACGGTTGGAAGGTTGTTGTGGCTACGGCGGTGCTGTATGCGCTGCTGGGCAATTTCGGCTTGGCGGCGGCGCAGATTACCATTCCGGTGATGGCGCTGGATCCTACGGTGGGCATGGACCGTACGATGATCGGCATCGGCTTCACCGTGTTTATCCTGATGCAGGGCCTGCCCGGGCCGCTGATCGGCAAGTTCGTGGGGCAGTACGGGGCGAAGAACGCGTTTCTGGCCTCGTCGGCGCTCATTATTCTGACGGGCGTGTTGCTGGGCTTCTTCGCCGGGGCGAGCACTGCGGCCTACATCGTGCTGTTCGGCGTGCTGCTGAGCTTCTCCAGCACCTTGGGCGGGCAGGTGGCAACGCAGACGACCATCGGCAACTGGTTCGTTATGAAACGCGGTCTGGCTATGGCGGTGACCATGGGTCTCGGCGGCGTGGTGGCGTTCTCGTTCCCGCTGATCACCAACGCGGCCATCGGCGCCGAGGGGAACTGGCCCATGGGGTTCTTCCTTATCTCGGTAATGGGTGTTATTTCGTTGGCGGTGGCGTTCCTGTTCATGCGCAACAAGCCCTCCGACATGGGTCAGAATCCCGACGGGCTTTCCGCGGCTGAGCTTGAGAAGGCTGCCGCTGCGGCTGCGGGCGCTGGGGCTGCTGGCGCTGGTGTGGAGTCGCCGGCTACCGAGGCTGAGGCTGCTGCTTTGGCCGACAAGCGGGCGGGTGTGTTCAAGAATCCGACGTCGCTCACCCAGGGTCAGGCGTTCAAGACCCCTGCGTTCTGGCTGCTTCTGATAGCGGCGCTTTCCATCTTCGTGGCGTTGAACATGGCGGTGTCCTCCGGCGTGCTGCACTTCGGCGGCCTGGGCATCGACACGGGCGTTATCGCTGGTGCCGTGGCCGTACAGGGCATTGCTGCCGTGGCGGTGAACCTGGTCATCGCTCCGCTGGCCGACCGTATCGAGCCGGCTCGCATCCTGGGCGCTTGCGCACTGCTCACGGCTATCGGTGCTCTGTGCGCGTTCCTGGCTCAGCCGGGCGACGTGGTCATGCTCTATGTCTACTACATCTTGCTGGGACTGGGCTTCGGCGGCAACACCTCCGTTATGCCGACGGCCTTCGCCAACTACTTCGGCATTGTGAACTTCCCCAAGATCATCGGCACGGTGCTTCTTCTGCTGTCGCTGTTCTCGGGCCTGGTGCCCACTATCGCAGGCGCTGTTTTCGACGCCACCGGCACCTACGCTACCATGTTCGCAGTTGTGGCCGTGATCTGCCTGGTAGGCTGCGTGGCCGGCTTCCTCGTTCGCTTCCCGAAGAAGGCGTAAGGTCGAGCCGCTAAGGTCGACCCGCTTGCGGAAGACGCAGTGGAGACCCACTTGCGGACGGTGCGGCAGAGAGCCGTTTGCGGAAGGTACGGCAGCGAGCTGTTTACGATAAGCGAGCCCTCGGGATTCTCCGGGGGCTCGCTTTGTTGTGCGGATTGGTAGAACCGCCGTTTTGTGTTCCCAGATTGGTAGAACCGTCATTTTTGCGGTCCCGAATTGGTAGAATCGTCGCTTTCAAAAGCGTTTCCCCAGGTCGCCGAAAAATAGACGACGATTCTACCAATTTAAGGGTGCGAAAATGACGATCCTGCCAATTTGATGGCGCGAGAACGACGATTCTACCGCTGCGATCGTCGCAAGAGACGTTTCTGCCAAAGAATGCGCCGCCAGGGGTGTTTCTACCAGAGCTGTGTCGCGGAAGACGTTTCTCTGCCAACGCCTGCCAATGGCGCCGGGCCGCAACGAGCTGGTCGGTTAGCGCACGACGGCGCCGAAGGGGAGCAGGGAAAGCTTGGCCATCTTGAAGCACTGCAGGCCTACGGGCAGGCCGATGACGGTGATGGAGTACAGCACACCCAGCAGCCCGTAAACAAGAGCCATGGGAATGCCGGCTAGAATCACCCAGAACGCGTTCGCGATGAGCGAGGGCGCGCCGCCGCCGTAAGTGACCGTCTTGCCGAAGGGCGCCAGGGTGAGCGCCGCCATCTTGAAGCACTGGCGTCCCAGCGGAATGCCCACGATGGTGATGGTGAAAATGAGACCGATGAAGCACCACCAAATAGCCGTAGCCAGGCCGCCGAAGATAATCCAGATGACGTTCGCGATGGTGGACATGGCTCTCCTTCGGGTGCGCGGTGTGGGGTGAAATCTCTTCTTCGGAAGGGTAGCAGCACGGGCTTGCAAGCGTCATAGCTGAGAGCAAGTAGGCGCATTTCTCCATGAAGCAGAAGAAAAACGGTCGCCTGCTGTGGGCGGTCAGGCAAGTTCGGACTTGACAGGAGCGCCTGTGAAGTGGATTGCAGGGTGGCGCTCCGTACTTGCGGCAGACGGACGAGTATGCGTGCTTCGACACGGGGCTGTACACCGATCGCCACGAGAGCATTTACGCGCCGCGGCGAACTACATGCTGGCGGTTCCTCAGTACTACAACGGGCGCATTCAGTTGTTGCTGCCGCTGTGCCTGACGTCGGACGAGCCGGAGCTTGCCCTGGCGATTCAGCGCGAAAACGGCTACTACGCGGGCCGCACCTGCCTGCCGCTTGAGTGGGCCTACAGCAACGCGCGCCTTATCGCGCGCCCCGAGGCGTCGTGGATAGCCCCGGCGAACTCGGCTCGCTAGAGCGTTGTGCGCCGCAGGCCGTCGGTTGTGGGCGCTGCGGCACGGGAAAACATCGCACAACAGGCAACTCGATTATCGAGAGGGCCCGCACCTCCCACGGAGAGTCCATCTTACGGATTCGGAGAGAGGGAGGTGCGGGCCTTTCATTCGCCGGCGCGAGCTTTTCGTCGCAGTGCGTGGCGGGGTGCGCGCTCTCGTACACGCCTAGTTCGTACTCTTATGCCAGCGCCTCTTCGCAGGCGTGTTCGGCGGCGTTTAGGCCGCTGTACAGGCAGTATCCTACTAGGCCGCCGGACATGGCGTAGTTGTAGGTCTCCTTGTATAGCTTGCAAGCGTCAACGCCCACGCAGTACAGCCCGGGGATGGCTTCGCCGTTCACGTCTACCACGGCGTTGTTGTAGTTCACGTCCAAGCCGCCGATGGTGTTGGTGACCGACGGATCCTGTCGCACTGCGTAGAAGGGCCCGGTTTGCACGGGGATGAGGAATTCGGCGCCCTTCAGGAAGTCCTCGTCGAAGCCGTCGGTACACAGCTTGTTGTAGCGATCGACCGTGGCCTTCAGGTTCGCCGGGTCCACGCCCATGGCTTTCGCAAGGTCCTCCACGGTGTCGCCCTTGAACACGTTGCCTCGCTTCGACGACAGGCATTCGTCCAGCTGCGACTGGAATTCAGGAAGCTGCGCGCCGGCCTTGTACTTGCGCCAGCCGCTGAGGATGCCCTCGCCGTTCATGAAGCGGTCGATCATGGCCTGGTCGAACAGGGTGTAGGCGTGCTTCTGGCTGATGATGGAGTTCACGTACAGCGCCATGTAGCTGGTGACGTAGGTACCCTCGTTCATGAAGCGGTCGCCGTTCTCGTTGACGAACAGCAGCGGGTTGTCGCAGCAGCCGATGGCGATTTCGTCGTAGACGGTGTAGCCCTCCACGGCGGTGCGCGGCAGGATGGAGGTCATGTAGGTGCCCGCCCCCACGTCCTCGGCCATGATGACGCCGTCGCCGGTGCCGGGGGAGCGGGTGGTTCCGTAGGTCATGTCCCAGGCGGTGAGCTGCTCGATAAGCGCGTTGTTCAGGCCGAATCCGCCGGTGCCCACGATGGTTGCCTTGGCCTTCACGGCGAAGTAGCTGTCGTCGGCAACGTTGTGCGCGTAGGCGCCGGCCACCTTGCCATCTTCGGTCATGAGGGCCACTCCGGGGGCTTGGGTGATGATCTCGACGCCCAGGCCGGCGGCGACGTCGGCCAGGTGGGCGATCATGGTGGAGCCTTTCTCTTCGGCCCACCAGTGGTAGCACTTGAATGCGCTGATCTGGCCCTTGTACACGTCCACGCGGTCGAACTGGTAGCCCAGGTCGCGCAGCCAGTCCACGGACTTGCCCGATGCGTTGATGAAGCGGTTCCACAGCGCCGCGTCGATGCGGTAGTTGGAATAGGTGAGCTCGTCCTGGATGAGTTCGGCCACCAGCGGCAGCTCCACGCCGTCGGTCTCGTGCTGCAGCGAGCTGCCCCAGCCGAACATGCCCTCGGTGCCGTTGGTGCTTCCGCCCAGCTCGCTGCCCTTTTCCAGCAAGATGACCTTGGCGCCCAGCTGCGCGGCCTTCACCGCGGCCCCCAGACCGCCGGCGCCCGAGCCCAGCACTACGATGTCGCACTCCTTGGTTTCGGTGACCTTGGGGGCCACGTCCGCTTCGAACTCCACCAGCGACACCTTGCGCGCTTCGGTGTTCTGCGCCGCTTCGGCGGTAGCTTGCAGGCCTGTGCGCTCTTCGGCGCCTGCGTCTGTCGGGTTTTGCGCGGCGCTCTGCTGTCCTTGCGGCGCGCTGGCGCATCCGGCAAGCGCCACGGCTCCGGTGATTCCAGCGATTCCGAATGCGGAACCTTTCAGAAAGTCCCTGCGATTCAACATGGTTGATCCCTCCTTCTCTCAGGCCGAGGCGCTTTGCGAGTGGTGTTTCTTTCCGCGCCCCAGATTCTTTGAACGCGGCGCCCTCCCCGAAGTTGGTGCCGCTCTGGCCTGATGGTAGGTGAGGATGCCGACCCCCTGCTTTCCCCGCAGTGGGGGAAATCATCGCAAAAAGCCAACTTCCCCCCGAAATGGGGGAGGATTCCCCGGGTAGCGCGGGTGATTGCTTCCGTACAATGGAGCGCAGCGGAAGAAGGGGTGAGCTGGGATGGGGCTTTCTGTTTTAGACGGCAAGGTGGTATGGCGTGTTCTGGTGGGGAATGCCGTGCATGTGGCCTGGGGATGGCTCATGTTCACCGGCTCGCTTTTCGCCACCCCTACGGGCAACCTGGTCGATTTCGCGCTTCTGCCCGATCCGCTTTATACGCTTTCGCTCGGTGCGAACGCTCTCGTGCTGACGGGTTTCGCTACGTGGTACAAAGGCGGACGTGCGCTGTTCAAACGGGAAGGCGTGGCCGTTGTTGCTGCGTTGCTCATGTTCTTGGGCACGTTTCTTGCGTCGCGCTACGTGTCTGTTCTGTTCGGGAACCCGACGGCGCTGGTCGAGGTGATGGCCGGGCTGCTCACCGGCGCTGGCGCGGGAATGTTCCTCTTGCTGTGGGGAGAGACGCTGGTGGCGCTGGGTACCAGGGACTGCGCCGTGTACTTCGCAGCGTCCAGCGGGCTGGCGGCGCTCGCCCATATTGCCTTGGGACTCCTCCCGATAGGGTGGGTCCAGGTGCTCGTGCTGGCCTTTCCGCTGATGGAGCTTGTGCTGTACCGATCGCAGGTGTCGCGGGGCATGCTGCTGCTGTCCAGGACCAATCATGAGGGGCAGGATTCTCCCGGACTTCCCAAGGACGTGCTGGCCTTGGGCCTGTTCTTCGGGTTCTCGTTCGGCGCCATGCGCGGGTTCGCCGCGACGGACGGCGGCCCGGACGCGGACGGCGTGCGGCTTGTTGTCGGCATGGCCTTCGTCATGGCCGCGTGCGTATGGGCGTACTTCGCGGTTTCCCGAAGGAAGGAAGATTTCGGAAGCTTGGCCTATCGGATTGCGCTGCCCCTTGTGGCGCTGGGGTTTCTGCTGCTCCCGCTGTCCGGCGCGTGGTCGCTGGCAGGCACGGCGGCCTACCGGTTCGGCTACGAGTACATCTATATCGTGCTGTGGTCGCTTTGGGTGTTCTTCGCGGGGCGCGAGGGGGCGTCGTCGGTGTGGCTGGTTGCCTGCGGTCTTGCGTCCATGCAGGCGAGCAAGCTGGTGGGGTTCGTGCTGAGCGCCGACGCTATGTCGCTTATGGCCCCGACCTTCGACCTGCAGATAGCCTCGGGCCTGGCGCTTTTCGGGACGGTGCTGTTCGCGGTGTTCTCGAAGGGGATAGCGTTTTCCGCTGAAGGATGGGAGGGAGTGCGCCCGGCGTCCGAGACTCCGGTTCACGAGGACGGCGTCTTTCCGGAGCAGAGCTACAAGGCAGCGGCGGAGCGCTTCGCGTTGTCGCCGCGGGAAACCGACGTGTTCCTGCTGCTGATCCGCGGCTATTCTCGCGCTCGCATTGCGAAGGAGCTGGTGGTGACCGAGGAGACGGTGAAGTCGCACGTGAAGGGCATCTACCAGAAAACAGGCGTTCACACCAAGCAGGACCTCATCGACACCGTGGAACGGCTGAGGTAGGGATTGGCGATGCGCTCGGGTTGCCGGTTGCACGCCGCACAACCGGCAACTCGTGCATTAACCCGACAAGCTTGTGAGCTGGTAAAACACTGCATAATGCCTGGTCAGACGAGTTGGTAGAAAAGCCGCTTGTGCGCTGCACAACCGTCAACTTGATCATTGGGGACAGCACCAACGCGAAGCGCCGCCAGCGGCGGAAGGAGCGGAAGGAGCGGCAGGAAACGCGGGGAAGGGGTGGCGGCCAGATTGAGACAGGCAAAGGGAGAGGATACCGCCACCTCGTCTTCGGCTGCATGCAAGCGGGAAGGCGCCCTACTTGCTCAGCGGGCCGCACTTCTGTGCAAGGTAGTCTCGGAAGCCGGGGAGCTCGAAGGCCACGAACGACGGGCCTCTCTCTCCAATGACGCCCTGTTCTATCAGCCTTCGCTTGTAGGTGCTGGTATGGGCTTTTGCATCTTTAGGCGATTTTTGCATTTTTAGGGCTCTTCGGTAGTTTGTGTGGGTCAATATCAGACAAAAGCGCAGATGACCTATGAATAATTGCATAGATTGATGTGATTTAAGGAGAACGGCCCCGCGAGGGGCCGTTCCCGCACGGGGC
>CAJTDS010000011.1 GCA_910575165.1 Eggerthellaceae bacterium | reverse complement strand
GCTGGCCTGCTCTACCGTATCTGGCAGGCTGGTATCTCTGATGCGTCCCTGGTCTCCAAGGGCTTCTCGGACGTTATAGCCGCCCTGGATACTCGCGAGGTTGTCATCACTGGCGATTTGGAGCTTGGGGACGTGACCGTTGATAACTCGGACGTTGTGGAGCAGGTCAAGCTCTCCAACATGCTTCTCGGCGACATCGTTGATTTGCTCTTCCTGGCTGGCGTCAAGGACTTGGTTGATGATTTTCTCGGCGACTTTGACAGCATCGTGAGCGCGACGCAGCTTGCCGCCGTCCAAAGCGCCATGCAGAACGCCTTTCCCTTCTGTATCCCCGCCGTATTCAAGCAGGTATTGGGCTTGTTCGCCTTCGAGGGCGCCCCGCCTGTGTTCGAGTTCGACATTGGCGGCACTCCATTTGTTCTTGATTTTTCCGTTGCTGGTGAGTTCGCCGAGATTTCCCGCTGGGTTGTCACGGTCGCTTTCATCGTCTTGTTGCTTGCGAATACTAGGAATTTCGTTTACGACTTCACAGGAGGTGCGGCCTAATGGTCTCTTCTGTTTTGGGTACGCTCTTTGGCGGCATCCTTGCGTTGTTCATGCTCGTCCTCGGTCTGCTGCCGACCATCGATGTTTCTACTTTGCCGATTGCCCTTCCCGAGCCTGTCAGTCGCTCGCTTTCCGCCATCAACTGGTTCATTCCAGTGGACACCCTTCTTACTGTTCTTACCGTATGGATCGGGCTTCTTATCGTCCTCAACGCTGTTTTGCTGATTATGCATGTAGTGCAATCGGTTACCAAGGGCTAGCGGGGATTAACTTCATTTTTCCTCCCTGCGTTTGCCCTGGTCGTAGCTGTTTCGCTTCGTAAAACCCCTGTTCGCGTCCCTGGCTTCGTCCAGGGCGCGGCCAGGATGGTTCGTCCTTAGGAGGTTTCCCGTGATTTACCTTTACAGCGGCACCCCTGGAAGTGGCAAGTCCCTTCATACCGCGCGTGTCATACGCGACCACCTGCGCTTCAAGAAGCTTCCCGTTATCTGCAATTTCGCCATCAACGAGAAAACTATGGGATACAAGCTTTTCAAGTACGTTCCCAACGACAGGCTGCATCCGTCCGACCTTATGGCCTTCGCTAGCGACTTCTGGGGCAAGAAGCCCGTTCGGGAGGATTCTATCTTGCTCGTAATCGATGAAGCCCAGTTGGTTTTCAACTCCCGCGCTTGGAGCCAAGGGGAGCGCATGGAGTGGATTAGCTTCTTCTCGCAACATAGGCATTTCGGGTTCAAGGTCATTCTCATTGCGCAGTTCGACCGCATGATTGACCGTCAGATTCGTTCGCTGGTCGAAATCGAAGTGAAACATCGGAAGTTAGGGAACATGGGCTTGAAGGGGCTTCTCCTGTCCCTGCCTTTCCGTGGCCGTCTCTTCGTCGCGGTCTCCTGCTACTACGGCCTTGGTGACAAGGTTGGCACTGCCTGGCTGCTGCCCCGCAAGGCTTACTTCCGTCTGTACGACAGCTATAACCGCTTCGAGCTGCTGCCCGACTCCTAACCCCCCTCGCGGGGGATTTGCGCGGGGGTCGGGGGGTTCCCCCGCGCGAAGCGCCCGCGAGGGGGTACGGCGGCGGCTGTGCGCTCTCGCTCGGTTGCCCGCCGTCCCGCCGACGGTATACGCCCCCTTACTTGATATAGGGGGCGTGTGCCGTGTGCCAGAAAGTAACAATCTAGAAAGGACTAGTTAAAAATGGCCGTATCCAAGAAGTCCCGTTGCTGGTGGTTCGTGCAGCTTTTGGAGAACCTGCCCGCCGATTGGCGGACCCAGCTCCACGAGCTTATGATTCCTGGCGCCTACATCGTCCACGACCGCGACACGGTGACCGACGATGAAGGCGTTGAGAAGCCCAAGAAGCCCCATGTTCACTGTATTCTTGAGTTCGGGAACGCCGTTCGGGCTGATACCGTCTTGCAGGCGCTCCCAGCGTCCTTCGGCGTCCTCTTCTGCAAGCCCGTGCCCAACAAGGTTGGCGCCTATCGCTACCTCGTCCACATCGGCCAGGAGGACAAGGCGCAGTATGACCTTTCCGAGGTCGTGGATATGGCGGGCTTTTCCGTCAACCTCTCCAACGTTATGAACGTCGATTTCGGCGACGTGTACCAGCTTATTACCGAGCTTGAGATTACGTCTTTCTCTGCCCTTCTGGCGCTTCTGGTCGAGCAGAAGCCCGAGTATCTGGATTATGTGACCGCCCATGTTAACTTGGTCAAGTCCTTTGTCAGCGACTACGCCAGGCATACTTTGTGAGGGTCTGAATAGCCTTACATAATGTTTGTTATACCGTCGTTTTTGCCCCTCGCCTACCGTTCGTGCTGTTTTTTGACCCTTCCACCAGATATATTATCAATAAACCTTATACACCAAATGTCCAGGTGGGAGAGCTATTGTGATAGCGCTCCGCAGACCTGTCTGTAAGCTATCCCCAGGTGCTGCTGGGCGCGCTGGTTGTAGGCGCTGCGCTTATGTTGGCGAGCTCTCCTGACTCGAGCATCTGCATGAGCTCCGGCATGATTGCGATTACGGTTGCAATGTTGAGCGCCATGGCCACGCAGCATATCGCCATAGCCACTACGGTCGTCCGCTTCAGCGCCCTTGCGTAATCGCTCTGTCGCGATGGCTGCGACAGGAATTTTTTCAGGCTCACGTATGAGATGATGCCGCAGATGAGTCCAGCGATATCGAGTAGCGTTCCGCCGATAAACAGCGATACCGGGCCGGCAATGCTCGCGACCAGGGTCAGCATGCGGCACTTCTTCAGAGGATCGTCCGCGCTACGGTAGTTCGGGTTCTGGGCGTACTGGGTCCCCGTATCATGAGCCTGGTAAGGGCTGGTGCGAGGCTCGGCGCCTTGGGAGCCTGCGCTGGGGGTGTGCTGCGTGTCTACACGGTTCCTGGGGTCCGGTGCCGGAGAATCCGACGGTGCCTTTGGCGATTGGGCATCGGGAGCCGATTCGCTTTCGGCGTTTTCCTCCCGGAAGCTGTCCTCGGAGGGCTTTTCTTCGGTGTTTTGAACGTAGCTCATGGAATAGTCCTCAAAATGGTGGGTTTGACCTGGTGTTTTGCAAACGAGGCTCTGAGAGCCATTCTAAGGGGTGGTTTTGCCTTCGGACGAGTACTAACTCATGGTTTCGAGCGGTTTTCGGTGCGTTACAACCCGCTGCTGCCAAATCCGCCGCAGCCGCGCTCCGTTTCGTCAAGTTCTTCTACCTCCTGGAACCGGATTCGAGGCACGGGAATCACGAGCAGCTGAGCGATGCGGTCTCCGGGCCTAATGGAGAAGGCTGCATCGGAAGTGTTGTGCAGAGCCACCTTAATCTCGCCGCGATAATTCTCGTCGATAAGCCCCGGAGCGTTCAGAACCGTAATCCCATGGTTGATTGCCAGACCGCTTCGCGGTAGCACCAGTCCGGCGAAGCCGGTTGGGATTGCGAGCCGTATGCCTGTGG
The DNA here is from genome assembly GCA_910575165.1 of Eggerthellaceae bacterium. Taxonomy (GTDB): domain Bacteria; phylum Actinomycetota; class Coriobacteriia; order Coriobacteriales; family Eggerthellaceae; genus Xiamenia; species Xiamenia aquisgranensis. The sequence goes on along the minus strand of CAJTDS010000011.1, from coordinate 85,857 downwards.
GCACGAGCAAGCGGTGGCCTGGTCCGATAGTGAGCGCGCTTGCTGAGCGCAGGTCGACGGCCGCATCCTCGGAGCGCGTATAGGAGGGAACCCGACCCCCTCCGAGAACGTGGATGCGTACGGCAACATCGTTGCGCGCAGCGTCCGCAGTAAGGTCAGGACGGATTTCCAAAATAAAGTTACCTCTATCTAACTCTCTAGATGATCCAGCGCCGTCTGGAACTCCTCGACGCTTTGGAAGTCCTTGTACACGCTGGCGAAGCGCACATAGGCGACTTCGTCGAGCTTGCCCAGACGAACGAGCGCCATGTCCCCCAGTTGTTTGGAGCCGATTTCGGAGCGGTTCTTCAGGCGGAGCTCAGACTCTATGCTGTCGATAAGATTCTCAAGCTGATCTGGCGTGATATGCCGTTTCGCACAGGCGATCAGAAGGCCTCGCATGAGTTTGTTGCGGTCGTAAGCCTCCGAAGATCCGTCGGTCTTGATGACGATGAGCGAGGTGTCCCCCAGGCGTTCGTAGGTGGTGAAGCGATGGGCGCATGCAAGGCATTCGCGGCGCCGGCGAATAGCGCTTCCGTCCTCCGACGATCGCGAATCGACAACCTTTGATTCGGGGTTTCCGCAGGCAGGACAGCGCATACATGCTCCTTATCGTTGGGTTTCGAAAAGCCTAGCATACAAGATATTGTGTATCAACGAGATGCGACACGAGAGCGGAAAAGAAATAGGGAACTTTTCTTGTGCATAGGTTGCATAGAACCAATGTTCGTTGTATAGTCTCTAAATATAGAACGCTGTTCGATAGAGCGTCGATTCCATTGAGAAACGCCCATGGGAGGTACGTTATGGCCGACCGACCGTCGCCGAAGGTCACGAAGCGCCAGCAGGCCGTTCTCGACTCCATCGAGAAATGCATACGGGAGAAGGGCTACGGCCCTACCGTTCGCGAAGTTTGCATCGACCTGGGTCTTTCCTCCCCCTCTACCGTGCATGTGCACCTCAAGGCGCTTGAGGACAAAGGGCTTATCACCCGCGATCCGCTCAAGTCCCGCTCCATCGCGCTTACCTACGCGCTCAAGGACGTCGTCAATCCGGCTTCGGTCATAGAGAAGAGCTTCAGCACCGTGATGAACCTGCCGCTTGTGGGCGACGTAGCGGCAGGCGAGCCCATTTACGCCGAGCACAACATCTCCGAGTACCTCCCCCTGCCCACCGACATCGTCGGTGATTCCGCGAGCTTCCTGCTGGAGGTCCATGGCAAGTCGATGATCGACATCGGCATCATGGACGGCGACTACGTGGTGGTGAAGGAGCAGAACGTGGCTTCCAACGGCGAGGTGGTGGTCGCCCTCATCGAGGACGAGGCGACGGTCAAGCGGTACTTCCGCGAGGACAACCATATTAGGCTTCAGCCGGAGAATCGCTACATGGATCCCATCATCGTCGACGACTGCTACATCGTCGGCAAAGTGACCGCCGTTTTCCGCCGTATGTAGCTGTTCGTACCCACAGCGCCGGGTGCTTGGTGCTGTGGGTACGACATGGCGCACCGGGCAGCTCCTTAGCTAATCCGGAACGGCTCCAATTGCGAGACGTAGGTAGCTGGCGCGAACAGCGATATGCGTGTACCTGTTTCCGTATGCTCCTCGCCGATGATGCGGCACCGTTCGTGAACCATCGAGACCAGCGAGCCCTTGTCGTAGGGGATCAGCACGTCCATGGCGGTATCGGCTGCTGCGGCTGCGCGCGAGAGATGGCCTATGAGCTCGTCTATCCCCTCCCCTGTCTGCGCGGAAACGAATTGGGCGTGGGGATTTCGGGCGCGAAGGGCCTCGACCGTTTGTCGGTCGAGCAGGTCTATCTTGTTGAACACCACGATACGCGGGATGGAATGGGCTTCTATCTGGCCGAGCACCTCCTCCACAGCGTCTATCTGGTCGAGAAACTCCTCCGAGGAGGCATCGACGACATGGAGGATAAGGTCGCTGCCGGAAATCTCGTCGAGGGTAGATTTGAAGGATTCCACCAGGGTGGTCGGAAGCTTCTGGATGAATCCGACCGTGTCGGTGACGGTGATCTGACGACCTTCTGGCAGCACCAGCCTGCGGGTGGTGGAGTCCAGCGTGGCGAACAGCTTGTCCCAAGCTAGCACGTCCGACCCGGTCAGTCGGTTGATCAGGCTCGACTTTCCCGCGTTTGTGTATCCCGCCAGCGCCACCTTGAACATGCCCGATGCGTAGCGCCCCTCGCGCTGCACGGCCCGTACGTCGGCCAGATGGGCGAGCTCCCGCTTGATGGAGGTGATGCGCTTGCGCACCATGCGGCGGTCGACCTCCAGCTGGCTTTCGCCCTCGCCGAAACGGGACCCGACGCCGCCGCCCATGCGGTTCGACGCCAGGTGGGCCCACATGCCCCTCAGGCGGGGCAACAGGTACTGGTTCTGGGCGAGACGTACCTGCAAGCGTCCTTCCTTGGTCGAGGCATGTAGGGCGAAGATGTCCAAGATGAGAGCTGTGCGATCTATGACCTTCACCGGCTTGCCCACGACCTTCTCCAGGTTGGACTGCTGCGAGGGCGTCAGCTCGTCGTCGAACACGACCAGGTCTATCTCCTGGTCCTTGCACAGCTGCGCGATCTCCTCCGCCTTGCCGCTGCCTATGAAGGTCTTGGGGTTCGGAGCGTCCAGGCGCTGGGTGGTTTTGGCAACCACGTCGGCCCCGGCCGTATCCACGAGTCGTTCGAGCTCGGCCAAGGTGGCCTGCAGTGGCCAGGAGAGCCCCGGGCGATCGACGCCTACGAGCAGCGCCCGCTCGCGCCGCTCTTCCAGGCGCGTCCGAGGACCGCGTTCGATTACGGATTCGAATTCAGACATGGAAACCACCGTTTCTCGGCGCCAGCATCGCTGCCGGCATGCCGGCTAGTGCTCGAAGGTTCCGGCGAAGGCGGTGGCGGCGGGACCGGTCATGAAGACGCTGCCGCCTTCGCTCCAGCGGATGTGCAGGTCGCCCCCGCGCAGGTGGACCAGGTTGCTGCGGCCCGAAAGGCCAAGCAGGCAGGCTGCGACGCTGGTGGCGCAGGTGCCCGTGCCGCAGGCCAGGGTTTCGGCGCATCCTCGCTCGTAGACCCTCATGGAAAGCGCCCCCTCCTGCTCGTCCGTTCCCGGGCGATCGACGGTTGCGAACTCCACGTTGGCCTTCTCGGGGAAGCGCTCGTGGCCCTCGAAGAACCTCCCGACCTTGTGCACGTCGAAGGTGTCGAGGCCCTTGCGCGAGGGGTCGGTGAAGGCGTCGTCGGGAAGCGTCTCGAAATCGTCGATGAACGTGACAGCATGGGGATTTCCCATGGATACGCAGGTGAAGCGGAACGTGCCCCAGGGGGAGCCGATGGGGAGGTTCGAGACGAACGGGGCGCCCTGGGGCGTTTGCGCGTCGGGGGCGGCGTCTACCGGCACTTGGCTCGGGTCGAGGATGGGCGCACCCATGTCCACTGTGGCGTTTGCCAGCATTCCTCGGTCGTCCGCGGTGAAGCGGATGGGTTTGGGGCCTGCCAGGGTGTCGGCAGTGAGTTCGCCCGCCTCGGCGTCTACGATGCCGTTATCTACCAGGAACTTCGCGAAGCAGCGAACGCCGTTGCCGCACATCTGGGCCAAGGTCCCGTCGGAGTTGATGTAGTGCATGTAGGCGGCGCACTCGGGGCGCTTGGAGGGGCGTACCAGGATCACGCCGTCGGCGCCGATGCCGAAGTGGCGGTCGCATAGGCGCGCCACGGCGTCGGGAGCCAGCTCCAAGGCCTCTCCCCTGTCGTCGATCATGACGAAGTCGTTCCCGAGACCGTTCATCTTCTGGAATTCGATGAGCATGCGTGTCCTTTCTCCGTAAGCAGCCGACCTGTTCGTCGGCGGCTATGCGTCGTTTCCGTGCAACAGTGCCAGCGCTTCGCCGACCATGCGCTGCGAATCGCCGTCGTCGCCGTTGATCCAGCGGATGCGCCCGTCTTTGCGAAACCAGGTGCGCTGGCGCTTGGCGTAGCGGTGCGTTGCGACCTTGATGGATTCGACAGCCGTCTCCAGGGTGGTCTCTCCGTCCAGGTAGGCGACTATCTCCCTGTACCCGATGGCCTTGGGTGCGCACAGGCCCTCCCGAAAGCCCAGCTCGAGCAGCTGCTTTACTTCGCCGACGAGCCCCTGGGCCACCATGGCGTCAACGCGCGCGTCGATGCGCTTACGCAGAAGCGCGGGTTCCACCTCGATGCCGACGAACCGCGCGGGAACGCTTTGGGGGATGGAGGCGAGCTTCTCCCTCTGCTGGGCGTAGGATATCCCCCCCTCGGCAAGCTCGAGGGCGCGGATGACCCGTTTCGAGTCGGCCGGGGCGATGACGGCTGCAGACCGTTCGTCGATGGAGTTGAGCATATCCCACAATGCAGCGGGGCCCGACTCCTCGAGCAAGGCGCGGTAGCGCTCGCGTATCGGGTTGCGCTCCTGCTCGCCTGCCGGGAAGCGGTAGTCGTCTATGGCCGCGCGTACGTAGAATCCGGTGCCGCCGCAGAGCACGGCGCGCTTCCCCCTGGCTGCGATGTCCCGGAACCGCTCGCGGGCGTAGTCTTGGAAAAGCGCCGCGGAATAGGGTCGGCCCGGATCGACGATGTCAAGGCCCCAGTGGGGTACCGCCCGCTCGCCTGCGGGCACCTTCCCCGTGCCGATGTCCATGCCGCGGTAGATCTGCATGCTGTCGGCGCTGACCACTTCCCCGCCGAGCGCCAGCGCGATGCCCTGGGCCAGGTCGCTCTTGCCTGAGGCCGTGGGTCCCACGACGCAGATTACCTGGGGTGCGAGTGAGGTCCCGAGGAGGGTCATGCAAGGCTTCCTTGCAGGTACCATGTCTTGGCATCGTCGATGCGCACGTCCACGATGCGCCCCTGGAGGTCCGCTGCGGAGCAGCCGGCGGGAACGGGGGCATGGACCGTCTGGTTCTTGGGGCTGCGCCCCGACAGCAGCGACGAGTCGCGCTTCGACGCGCCTTCCACCAGCACCGGCACCACTCTGCCCCGCTCGGTCTGGTTGGCTTCGAACGCTTGGCGCTGCACCAGCTCCACCAGTCGGTCGAAACGCCCTTGGATTACCTCGCGGGGCGTGTCGTCGGGCATGGAGGCGGCAGGCGTGCCTTCGCGCTTCGAGTAGATGAAGGTGAACACCTGATGGTAGCCCACGGCCTCCACCAGGCGGTAGGTGTCCATGAAATCCTCCTCGGTCTCCCCCGGGAAACCTACGATGATGTCGGTGGAAAGAGCGATGTCGCCCTTCGCCTCGCGCAGCTTGCGCACCAGGTCAAGGTAGCGGGCGGCATCGTAGCGCCGGTTCATGGCCTTGAGTATCCGGTCCGAGCCGGACTGCACGGGAAGGTGGAGGGCCGGCATGAGCGAAGGCAGCGTGGCGAAACGCTCGATGACCTCGTCGCTGAGGTCCTTGGGATGGCTCGTGGCGAAGCGTATCCTCTCGATGCCCGTGTGCGCGACGGCGTCGAGCACATCGACGAACCGCGGGGAGCCGTAGAGGTCGCGCCCGTAGGAGTTGACGTTCTGGCCGAGCAGCGTGATCTCCTTGACGCCTTCTGCCACGTAGCCCTCGGCTTCCGAGGCGATATCCTCCAAAGGTCGGGACTTCTCGCGCCCCCGCACGTAGGGAACGATGCAGTAGGAGCAAAAGTTATTGCATCCGATGGTGATGGGAAGCCACGCCGCCCAGGGCTGCTCGCGGTCGGTGGGAAGGTCGGTCGGAAACGACGCCGAAGCATCCCGCACCTCGACCTGGGACGAACCGGTGTCGAGGGCAGCCTGCAGCAAGGAGGGCAGGGCATGCAGGTTATGGGTGCCGAACACCACGTCCACGTGGGGCATGGCGTCCACGAGCTTCTGGCCGTCCCGCTGCCCGATGCAGCCTCCGATGGCGATCAGGCGCTTTGCTAGAGGCGAATCCGGCCGCAACGGCAGCGTGCGCATGGTTGCCACCTGCCCGTACAGGCGCGTATCGGCGGCTTCTCGAACGCAGCAGGTCAGAAACACCACCATATCGGCTTCCTCGAAGCTGTCCACGGGCGTGGCGCCCAGCGCCTCGAGGGTGCCCAGCACGCGTTCCGAATCGTGCTTGTTCATCTGGCAGCCGAACGTCTTGACGCAAAGGGTCAGCCCCTGAAACGACATGCTCATAGCGAAAGCCTACATCTGAGCGGCCACGGGGGCTGCCTGGGCCAGCTTGACGGGCACCACGGAGAACCGGATAGCGGTCCTGAACTCCCCGTCGATGACGATGTCGGCGAACGACGGCATACAGGCGACCTCGATGCCCACCGGCGAGAGGAAGCCGCGCGATATGGCGATAGCCTTCACGGCCTGGTTCACCGCTCCTGCCCCGACGGACTGTATGTCCACGGTCTTGCCGTCCTTCACCAGACCGGCGATCGCCCCTGCGACCGAGGCGGGTGATGACTTCGAGGACACCTTCAAGCAGGCGATGTCGGTCTGTGCGGTTTCGTGGTCCATGGTCAGTCGTTCTCTTCCTTGTTCGTTTTCGGTGCGTTTCGTCGTTCGTTTTCGCTGCGCGCAGGGCGCCCTTGTCATGATTCGCTGCTGGCCAGGTTCTGCGCCGTCTCCAAGGCGATGGCCAGCTGGTTGTCCTCGGTTTCGGAAAGCTTCACCGTGATGTCGGGCATGATGCCCACCTTGTCGAAGGCGTAGTCGAGCGGGCTTTTGTAGAAAGCGGCGGTGTAGCGCAGGGCGCCGCCGAAGGAGAGCTCGCGGGTTACCTGGACCGACCCCTTCCCCAAGGTGTTCTGCCCCACCACCGTTGCTCGCTGGTTGTCCTGCAGGGCTGCGGTGAGCACCTCGGCCGATGCGGCGGTGTTGCCGTTGACCAGCACCACGACCGGCTTGTCGGTGACGGTGGTGTTGGTGGTCGCGCTCTTCGTGGTGTCGTCGGCCCCCTGGGTCTCGATGCGAACGATGGTTCCGCTGCGCAGAAGCAGGTCGGCGATGTTCACCGCTTGAGTTAGGAAGCCGCCCGGGTTGTCGCGCACGTCTATGACGTAGGCGATGGCGCCCTGGGCGTCCAGCTTGCGGAAGGCGCTCTCCATGAGCTTGGAGGAGGTCTGTGTGATCTGGCGCAGCTTGATGTAGCCCACGCCGTCAATGAGCTCGATGTCGATGTTGGGGATGCTGAGGTCCTCGCAGGCCAAGGTGGTGGTGTACTCCGGTCCCGTGGTGTCGTCGAGGGAGGCGGGGTGCCGCCAGGTGATGACCACGTCCTGTCCGCTTGAGCGCTTCAGCGCAGTGGTGACCTCGGCGATGGTCCAATCGTGGTCGCGGTTGCCGTCTATGGCCACTACCACGTCGCCCTCCTGCACGTTGGCCTGCTGGGCCGGGGAGCCGTCGAAGACGTCGACGGCGTAGGCGCGGCCGTTGTACTCGGCGAACAGCACGCCCACCCCCGAGTAGGACCCCGTGTCGGCCACGTCGCGCGTGAGCTCGTCGTACTGAAGGGGGGTGTAGTAGCGCATGTAGGGGTCGTCGGCCGTGGTGGCGAGCGCCTCCAGCAGCGCGGAGGTGGCCGAGTCGAGCTCGTAGGTCTCCACCGAGTCCTCGTCCAAGATCTTCTCGACCTCGGCGATGCGCGAGCCGAGCGAGTTGTTGGCGTTCTGCGTTTGGGCAGCCGGCTTGTCGTCGCCGGTGATGCCCGCACCGACGAATCCCAGGCTGTGAAGCAGCTGGCTTTCGCCACGGACGAAGAAACCCAGGGAGAAGGCGCAAGCGGCGGCGATAAGCGCTACCATCGCCCTCTTGAAAAGGCCGGAACGGGCCTTCTGGCCTTGCCGGCCGGAGTTCCTGTTCCGCTTTGTCGTGTTGTGCTTTGCCATGGCGAGCAGGTGCCTGCGCTATACCTTCAGGTAGCGTCTCATGGCGAAGGCGGAGCCGATAAGGCCGATAATCAGGCCGGATACGGCAAGCGTCAGGTAGATGAGCAGGAAAGACTCGTTGCTCACGTTGAAGTTGAGGAACATGAGCGCGCTCTGGACCTTGGGCAGCACCAGATAGCGGAGCAGCTCCAGGATGCCGATGGCCAGGAGTGCGCCGATGACGGCATGCAGCGCGCCCTCCATGAGGAAGGGTCCGCGGATGAAGCCGTTGCTGGCGCCCACCAAGCGCATGATGGCGATCTCCTTGCGGCGGGCCAGAATGGCAAGGCGGATGGTGTTGTTGATGAACACCAGCGCGATGAAGATCAGAAGCACGATCAGCGCGATGCCGATGTAGCGGACGTAGTTGGTGAGGACGAACAGGCGCTCGACGGTCTGCTGGCCGTACTTGAGCGATTCGGCCGGGTCTTCGGGGTTGTCGCAGATGGTCTGGAACGTGGCGTTGTCCAGGATCTGCTGCGCCACCTGCTCGACCAGCTGCGGGTCGGACAGCTCCACCTCGATGGATGCGGGCAGCGGGTTCTGCCCGTCGAGGGTGTCGACGATGTCGGAATTGGAGGTCTGGCGGAAGTTCTCCAGCGCCTCCTCCTTGGTGGTGAAGCCGACGGAGGCCACGCCCTCGAGGCCCTCAATGTAGCGGGACAGCGATTGGATGTCGGAGTCGGAGGCGTCGTCGGCCACGAAGGCGGTGATGGACACTTCGTCCTCCACACCGGAGACCACGTTGTCCACGACCAAGCCGCCGATCAGGAAGATGCCGATAATCAGCAGCGACAGGAAGATGGTGACGATAGATCCCAGTGCCGTGGACAGGTTGCGGGTGAATCCGCGCAGGGATTCGCGGAAGAAGTAGACGATACTACGCATCGAAACCGTACACCCCCCTATTCTGGTCGCGAGTGAGCGTGCCGCGGTCGAGGGCGAGCACGCGACGGCGCATGCTGTCGACCATCTCGCGGTCGTGGGTGGCGACGAGCACCGTGGTGCCGGTCGCGTTGATGCGCTCGAGCAGGTCCATGATGCCACGGGAAGTCTGGGGGTCCAGGTTTCCCGTGGGCTCGTCGCAGACCAGAAGCGGCGGGCGGTTCACGATGGCGCGCGCGATGGAGACGCGCTGCTGCTCGCCGCCGGAGAGCTGGTCGGGAAGCTTGTTCAGCTTGTCCTGCAGGCCCACCAGTCGCAGAACCTCGGGCACCTGGGTCTTGATGACGTGGCGGCTCTTGCCGATTACCTCAAGCGCGAAGGCGACGTTCTCGAAGACCGTCTTGTTCGGCAGCAGCTTGAAGTCCTGGAACACGCAGCCGATGTTGCGGCGCAGGTAGGGCACGCGCCAGTTGCGCATGGTGGTGAGGTCCTCGTCGGCGACGTAGAGGTGCCCCGACGTGGGCTTCACCTCGCGGATGAGCATGCGGATGAAGGTGGACTTGCCGGAACCGGAGTGCCCCACCAGAAAGACGAACTCTCCGCCGTAGATCTCGACGGAGATGTCCGAAAGGGCCGGCTTGTTGGGCGCAGCGGGATATACCTTGGTAACATGGTCGAACGTGATGACCGGAATATTGTGCTGTTGCGGCAGGTCGTCGACGTCCAGCACGGGAAGCGACTGGGATAGCTGGGCTGCAGCCGTCGCCTGCTCGTAGCTCAGCTGGCCGCCGCCATGCCGAGATGGGCGCATGCTGGGCCCCTGGCTCATGTCGTTCGTCACAGAATGCTCCGTTTCGTTTGCGTTTTACTGAGACCGACCTAGTTTATCAGATGCGTTAGCGGGCCAGAGCCGTTTTCACAGCTTGCACAATAGCAGCAGCTCCCAGGCCGAAATAATCCAGCAGCTCTTCAAACTCGCCGGACTTTCCGAACCGGTCGGCCATGCCGACGAGCTCGACGGGGGCCGGGGCCGTGCGCGAGAGGCAGTCGGCCACCGCCGACCCCAGGCCGCCGATGGCGCTGTGCTCCTCGGCCACGACGAGGCGCCCGGTCTTCGCGACGGAGGCGAGGATCGTCCGCTCGTCGAGGGGTTTGACGGAGAACGCGTCGATCACCTCGACGGAGATGCCCTCGGCAGCAAGCATTTCGGCGGCGCAGAGGGCTTGCTCCACCTCGACGCCGCAGGCCACCACGGTGGCGTCGGAACCTTCGCGCAGCACGTAGGCGCGCCCGAGCTCCAACTCCACGCCGTCGGCGTACACGGCGGGGACCGAGGCGCGGCCCATGCGCACGTAGACCGGCCCCGGCGTTTGGGCGGCTATGCGGATGGCGCTTTCGGCCGCGGCGTAGTCGGCGGGGACGAGCACGCGCATGCCCGGAAGCGCGCGCATGAGGGCGATGTCCTCGAGCATCTGGTGCGAGCCCCCGTCGGGACCGACGGAGATGCCTGCATGGGTGGGGGCAATCTTCACGTCAAGGTTGCTGTAGCAGACGGTGTTGCGGATCTGGTCGTAGGCGCGCCCCGTGCCGAACACGGCGAAGGAGCCCGTGAAGGCCACATGGCCGGTGAGCGAGAGGCCGGCAGCCACGTCCACCATGTTCTGCTCGGCGATGCCGCAGTTGAACAGCCTGTCGGCGAAACCGGCGTCGGCTAGCTTCTTGGTGGTGGTCGACCCGGTCAGATCGGCGTCCACGGCGACGACCGGAACGCCCTCCTCCGCCAGCTTGGCCAGCGTGGCGCCGTAGGCCGCCCTGGTGGCGCGGCGGACGAGCTTCTCGTCTGGGTTTGCGAGCTTAACCACGGTAGCCCTCCGTTTCCTCGATGCGCGACAGCGCTTCGGAGAGCTCCTGCAGCGCTTGCTGGGTTTGCTCGGTGTTGGGAGCCTTGCCGTGCCATCCGGCCTGGTTCTCCATGAACGATACGCCCTTGCCCTTGACGGTTTGGGCGACGATGGCCCACGGCTTGCCGTTGCGAGCCTGCTTGGCCATGGTCAGGCAGGTGATGGTGGCGGCGATGTCGTGGCCGTCGACAGTGGCGGTGTTGAAGCCGAACGCCTGGAACTTGGCCGAGAGGCTCTCGGGATTGCATACCTCGGTGGTGGCGCCGTCGATCTGCAGGCCGTTGCGGTCGACGATGGCGACCAGGTTGTCCAGGCCGCGATGGGCGGAGAACATGGCCGCCTCCCACACCTGCCCTTCCTGACACTCGCCGTCGCCCAGCAGGGCGAACACCGTGGCGTCGTTGCCGTCCAGGCGCAGGCCGCAGGCCATGCCGCTGGCGATCGAGAGGCCCTGCCCCAGCGAGCCGGTGGACACCTCCACCCCGGGCAGCAGGTTGCGGTCGGGGTGCCCCTGCAGGCGCGACCCCAGCTTGCGAAGCGTGGCCAGCTCCTCGGTCGGGAAGTAGCCGGCATGGGCCAGCGCCGCATAGAGCGCCGGCGCCGCATGGCCCTTGGCCATGACGAAGCGGTCGCGGTTCGGGTCGTCGGGGTTGGCGGGGTCGTGGTTCATGACTCCGCCGAAGTACAGGGTGGCAAGGATGTCGATGCAGGAAAGCGATCCGCCGGGATGTCCGCTTCCCGCCTCGGCGATCATGGAGACGATGTCCTGTCTCATCCTGTTCGCCAACGCCTCAAGCTGCGCAGGGTTCATGGGCTTCCTTCCGATTGTGTGCCATGGCGCCTATTGTACTCCCAAGCCCCTCTCCCCCTGGCGGGAATCTGGGACTTCGACAGGGTCTTTGCAGGAGCGGCGCGTGGGGTCGGGGCGACGCTGCGCCGGCGTGCGGAGCAAGAGGCTACTGGGAGACGCGCCAGGTGTGGTAGCCGATGACGAAGGGCTCGAGCGCCCCTCCCAGGACGGCGTCCACGTTTCCGGTCTCCACCCCGCTGCGCAGGTCCTTCACCAGCTGGTAGGGGAACAGAACGTAGTTGCGGATCTGGCTGCCGAAGGAGTTGTCCATGCGCTCGCCGCGCAGCTCGTCCAGCTCGGCTTGGCGCTTTCGCTCCTCGAGCTCGTAGAGCTTGGCGCGCAGCACGCGGAAGGCCGCCTCCTTGTTCTGCAGCTGGCTCTTCTCGTTCTGGCAGGTGACGACGATGCCGGTGGGTTCGTGGGTGAGCCGCACCGCCGAGTCGGTGGTGTTGACGCACTGGCCGCCTGGGCCGCTGGAGCGGTACACGTCCACGCGCACGTCGGCGGGATTGAGGTCCACCTCAATGTCGTCGGCGATGACGGGCAGCACCTCCACCGATGCGAAGGTGGTCTGGCGTCGCTTCTTGGCGTCGGTGGGGCTGATGCGCACCAGGCGATGGATGCCGATCTCGCTGCGAAGCATGCCGTAGGCGTAGCGGCCCTCTATCTGGATGGTGGCCTTGTCCAGCCCTATGCCCTCGCCGGGGACCAGGTCGAGCACGGTGACCTTCCACCCCTTGTCCTCGGCGTAGCGCGTATACATCTGGTAGAGCATCTCGGTCCAGTCCTGGGCTTCCAGGCCCCCCTGCCCCGGGTTCACGGTGAGGATGGCGTCCCCCTCGTCGAACTGGCCGGAGAACCAGGATTCCACCTCCAGTGCGTCCAGGAGCTCGATCAGCTGCATGCAGGCCCGCTCGGCCTCGTCGGCGAACGCCGTGTCCTCCCCCGCTAGCTCCAGGGCGGTTCGGGCGTCGTCGAGCAGGGTGCGGGCCCGCTCGTAATCCTCGATGGTGCTGCGCAGGTTCGATGCGCGCTTCGACACCGTCTGGGCGGAGGCGGGGTCGTTCCAGAAGTCCGGCGCGGCTATCTGCTCGTCGAGGGATGCGAGCTCGGCGGCCTTGTCGTCGATATGCAGGAAGAAGCGAGCGTCGCTTACGCGCCCGCTAGCCTTGTCTATCTCCCTGATCAGGTCTTTCGGTTCCATGGATGGGGGTTACCTCGCTGCTGTGCGAACGCTTCCTAGCGGTCGGCTCCGTGACACTTCTTGAACTTCTTGCCCGATCCGCAGGGGCACAGGTCGTTGCGGCCCACGTTGGCGAAGGGGTCGTCCTTGTCCTTGACGTAGGTGGAGGGGCGGGCCGCAGGGGCCGGGCGCGGCGCTTGCCGTGGGGCGCCGGGTATGGCGGGGTTGGGGCCGGTTACAGGACCGCGCGGGGCGACCGCGCCGGTCTGTGAGAGGTTCTGCTCCGGCGAGGAGTAGGAGACCTTGCCCTCCAGCGGGCTGCGCTCCGGCTGCAGCGCCGGTCCGTCCTGCTTGGCAGCCACCTGCAGGCGCAGAAGCGTGCGCAGGTAGTCCTCGTACATGCCGCTCGTAAGACTCTGGAAGGCGTTGTATGCCTCGTTCTTGTACTCGACCAGAGGGTCGCGCTGACCGAAGGCGCGAAGGCCGATGCCCGCCTTCAGGTAGTCCATGTCTTGCAGGTGCGCCATCCAGCGCGTGTCCATGATGCGCAGCATCACCTGGCTCTCGAGCATCTTCATGACCGATTCGCCTAGCTGCTCGGACTTGTCGGCGTAGACCTGCTCCAGGTATCCCACGATAGACCGGGCCAGCTCGTCGGGATCGTCGTCGTGCTCGACCGCCTCGCAGGAGAAGTCGTCGCGGCCGGTCATGTTGGCCACCCACAAATCCACCGCATGGGTGTCCCAGTCGTCGCTGGGGGACTTGGCGTCGCAGTTCTCGGCGACGACGTCCTCGACGGCGTCGGAGATGATGCGCGGCAGGCGCTCGTCCATGTTCTTGCCGTCCAGGATGGCGTTGCGCTCGTCGTAGATGGCGGCGCGCTGCAGGTTCATGACGTCGTCGTACTCGAGCACGTTCTTTCGTGCGGCGAAGTGCATGGTCTCCACCTGGCGCTGGGCGCCCTCGATGGCCTTGGACACCATGCTCGCCTGGATGGGCATGTCCTCGGGCATGTTGGTCTTCTGCATCATGGAGGCGATGGAGTCCATGCGGTTGCCGCCGAACAGGCGCATGAGGTCGTCTTCCAGCGAGAGGTAGAACTGCGTGGAGCCGGGGTCTCCCTGACGGCCCGAACGGCCGCGCAGCTGGTTGTCGATGCGGCGCGACTCGTGGCGCTCGGTGCCGATGACGCACAGGCCGCCGGCATTCAGCACCTGGTCGTGCTCCCGGGAGCACACGGCCCGGGACTCCTCCAGGGCCGCTGCGCGGTCCTGGTCGCTGGGGGCGGCCATGCCCCCCTCCTCCACCTCGTCGCCCTCGTGCAGCGCCGGGTCGAAGCCGCGGGAGCGCAGGATGTCGTCGGCGAGCACGTCGGGGTTGCCGCCCAGCAGGATGTCGGTGCCGCGGCCGGCCATGTTGGTGGCGATGGTGACGGCCCCCACGCGTCCGGCTTGGGCGATGATGTGGGCCTCGCGCTCGTGGTTCTTGGCGTTCAGGGTCTCGTGCCTGATGCCGCGCTTGTCAAGCAAGCGCGAGAGCTTCTCGGAGCTTTCGATGGACACGGTGCCGATGAGGCAGGGCTGGCCGTTTGCGTGGCGCGCCGCCACGTCGTCGGCCACGGCGTCGAACTTCGCCTCGATGGTGCGGTAGACAAGGTCGTTCTCGTCGTCGCGGATGACCGGCTTGTTCGGCGGGATGGCCACCACGGCCAGGTTGTAGATCTTGCGGAACTCCTCGTCCTCGGTCATGGCGGTGCCGGTCATGCCGGAGAGTTTGTCGTAGAGGCGGAAGTAGTTCTGCAGCGTGATGGTGGCAAGGGTCTGGTTCTCCTCGCGTACCTTCACGCGCTCCTTGGCCTCCACGGCCTGGTGCAGGCCCTCCGACCAGCGCCGTCCCTCCATGATGCGCCCGGTGAACTCGTCCACGATCTTTACCTCGCCGTCGGCCACCACGTAGTCGACGTCGCGGTGGAACAGGAACTGGGCTTTCAGCGCCTGCTGCAGGTGGTTGGCCAGCTGCCCGGAAGGGTCGGCGTAGATGTCGTCGATGCCCAGCATCGCCTCCACCTTCTCAAGGCCGCTCTCGGTGGTGGTGATGGTCTTCTTCGCCTCGTCCATCTCGAAGTCCTTGTCGCGGACGAGGCCGGGCATCACGCGGGCGAACTTGTTGTAGGTCTCGGCGGCCTGGGTGCCGGCGCCGGAGATGATCAGCGGCGTGCGCGCCTCGTCGATGAGGATGGAGTCGACCTCGTCCACGATGGCGAAGTGGTGCCCCCGCTGCACGCGGCTGTCGGCGCGGGTGACCATGTTGTCGCGCAGGTAGTCGAAACCGAACTCGGAGTTGGTGCCGTAGGTGACGTCGGCGGCGTAGGCAAGCTTTTTCTGGGCGGTCTTCATGCCGTTCTGGATAAGGCCCACCTTCATGCCCAGGGCCTTGTACACCTGCCCCATCCACTCGCTGTCGCGCCGTGCCAGGTAGTCGTTGACGGTGACCACGTGCACGCCCTGGTCGGAGACGGCGTTAAGGTAGCCGGCCAGCGTCGACACGAGCGTCTTGCCCTCGCCGGTCTTCATCTCGGCGATCTTGCCCTCGTGAAGCACCATGCCGCCGATGAGCTGCACGGGGAAATGGCGAAGGCCGATGGTGCGCACGGACGCCTCGCGGGTGGCGGCGAAGGCCTCGGGCAGAAGGTCGTCCAAGTTCTCGCCCCTGTCGAGCCGCTCGCGAAACGCTGCGGTGATCGCGAAGAGCTCCTCGTCGGTGAGCTCCTGCATGCGGGGCTCCAGCGTGTCGATGTAGGCGGCGCGGTTCTGGTACTCGCGCATCTGCTTGCCTTCGCCTAAGGTCAGAAGCTTCGAGAGAAATCCTGCCATAGCGGTTCGTTCCTTTCATGCGGGGCGCTACCCCGCTGTTGCGCAATGCGCGTTCGGGTAATCCCGGCACCTTAGCACAGGCGTTCCCCGGCAGTCCAGGGAACGCGGCGGTTATCCTTATATACGCATAATGCTAGCGGCGATGCTCCTGCTTGTCGGTGAGCAGGCGGTTGATCGCGTTGATGTAGGCCTTTGCCGAGGAGACGGTGATGTCCCCGTCGGCGCCGCGGCCGGTGTAGACCTCGCCGTCGGGCGCGGTCACGCGGATAGTCACCTCGCCCAGGGCGTCGATGCCGCGGGTGACCGCCTGCACGCTGAACTCGGTCAGGTCGTTTTCCACCTGCACGATCTTGTTGACGGCCTTGTACATGGCGTCCACCGGGCCGGTTCCCCATTCGCAGGCGGTGATGACCTGGTCGGCGGCGTTGCGCAGGGTGACCGTGGAGGTGGCTTTCATGTCCATGCCGCAGCTGGTTTGCACGCCCAGGAGCGTGTAGATGGCGCTCTCGTTGCGGTCGCGCTCGTTCACAAGGCTCTCCAGGTCCTCGTCGTAGACCTCCTTCTTCTTGTCGGCAAGGTTGAGGAAGGCCTCGTAGACCTGGTCGAGGGTCTCGGCGTCGAACTCGTAGCCCAGCTCCTCCAGGCGGTGCTTCAGGGCCGCGTGCCCGCTGCGAGCCGTGAGCACGATCTGGGAGGCGCCGGCGCCCACGTCGGCGGGGTCGATGATCTCGTAGGTGTCGCGCTTCTTGAGCACGCCGTCCTGGTGGATGCCGGAGGAGTGCGCGAAGGCGTTGGCGCCCACGATGGCCTTGTTGGCCTGAACGTTCATGCCGGTAATGGAGCTGACCAGGCGGCTCGCCTTGATGAACTCGCGCGTGTTGATGTCGGTATGGGCGTCAAGCTCATCCTGATGCATGCGGATGGCCATCACCACCTCCTCCATGGCGGTGTTGCCGGCGCGCTCGCCCAGGCCGTTGATGGTACACTCAACCTGGCGGGCGCCGTTGCGCACGCCGGCCAGCGACAACGCCGTGGCCATGCCCAAATCGTTGTGGCAGTGAACGGAGACGGTGACGTTCTCGATGCCGCGCACGCCCTCCATCAGGTACTTAATGCGGGCTCCGAACTCCTCGGGCAGCGAGTAGCCTGTGGTGTCGGGGATGTTGACCACCGTGGCGCCCGCGTCAACCACGGCCTGGATCACCTTGACCAGGAAGTCGTAGTCGGAACGCCCCGCGTCCTCGGCGTAGAACTGCACGTCCTCCACGAAGCTCTTGGCGTAGCGCACCGCGTGCACGGCGCGCTCGATGCACTGCTCCTCGGTGATGCGCAGCTTGTCGCGCATATGGCTGGGGGAAACGCCTATGCCCGTGTGGATGCGCGGACGCTTGGCGTAGCGCAGCGCGTCGGCGGCAGACTCGATGTCCTTGTCCACCGCGCGGGTGAGGGCGCATATCGTGGCGCTGTCGCCGGCCAGCTCGGCGATGCGGCGCACGCTCTCGAAGTCGCCGGGGCTGGAGATGGGGAATCCCGCCTCGATGACGTCGACGCCCAGGCGCAGCAGCTGCCGGGCGACGACCAGCTTCTCCTCGGTGTTCATGGAGGCCCCGGGCGACTGCTCGCCGTCGCGCAGGGTGGTGTCGAAGATGTCGATTTTGCGGGTCATGGGAATCCTTCTCCTTGGGATCGCGGTTGCGGGCGGCCGTCGGGCGGCGTGCTACAGCTTGACGTGCCAGAGGTTCTTGAGATCGGGGATGGTGGCGCGAAGGCGGTCGAGCACCTCGTCGGCAAGGGGCCCTTCCACGTTCATGAACACGAGCGCGCAGCTCTCGAGCGGTTTCGTGCCTATCTGCATGGTGGTGATGTTGATGTCGGCGTCCCCCAGCACGGTGCCGATGGTGCCGATGCGTCCCGGGGCGTCGGGGTACTCGAAGATGAGCGACTGGCGTCCTGGGGCGATGTCGATGCGGTACCCCAGAAGCGACACGATGCGCGGCTGGGATGCCGGGCCGGAGATCATAGAGGTGATCTCCATGGCGTCTGCGTCGACCCGCACCGTGGAGGCGTACTCGTGGGCGTCGTGTTCGACGGCGGTGGAGGTGCTGATGCCGTGGCGGTGGGCCACCGCATCAGCGTTGACCGGGGTAACCAGGCTGTCTGACTTGTAGGACATGAGACCCGAGAGCGTGCCGGCCATGAGCACGGACATGTCGGCGCCGGCCAGGGCGCCGGCGGCGGTGACCGACAGCGTCTTGGGAAGCGAGGCGTCCATCTGCGCCAGAATCCTGCCCATCATCTGGCAAGCGGGAACGTAGGGCCCCACCTTGCTGGCCGCTTCGGGCGCAACGGGGGTCATGTTCAGAGCCGTGGGCACGAGGCTGCCGTCCAAGGCTGCGATGACGTATTCGGCTATCTGGGTGGAGGCGCGGTCCTGGGCCTCCTTCGTGGCGGCGCCCATGCGGGGCGTCAGGATGACGTTGTCGAACTCGTGCAGGGGGCTTCCCAGGCACGGCTCGTCTTCGAACATGTCGATGGCGGCGGCGCCTATCTTGCCGGCGGCGACGAAGTCGGCAAGGGACTTCACGTCGTAGATGCCGCCGCGGGCGGTGTTCACCAGGATGACGCCGTCCTTCATGGCGGCGAACTCGTCGGGGCCGAACATGCCCATGGTGTCGGGGGTCTTGGGCATGTGCACGGTGATGAAGTCGGCCTGGGGAAGCACTTCCTCGAGCGTTCCCACCAGCTCCACCCCCAAGGCGTCGGCGCGCTCGGGGCGGCAGTAGGGGTCGTAGCCCACAAGGCGCATGCCGAAGGCGGCAGCGCGCTCGGCCACCAGCCCCCCTACCCGGCCCAGGCCGAAGATGGCGAGGGTCTTTCCGAAGAGCTCACACCCCAGGTAGGGCGCGCGCTCCCATCGGCCGGCTTTCATGGAGGCGTTGGCCTGGGGAATCTTGCGGGCGGCGGCCATCATGAGGGCGAGCGTGTGCTCGGCGGTGCTCACGATGTTGGAGGTGGGGGCGTTGCAGACGATGATACCCCGTTCGGTGGCGGCGTCTACGTCGATGTTGTCGGCGGTCACGCCGGCGCGGCCCACGACCTTGAGCTTCTTCGCGGCGTCGAGCACCCGGGGGGTGACCTGGGTGGCCGACCGCACGATGAGGGCGTCGTAATCCCCGACGGCCCCCACGAGCTCAGCCTCGCTCATGCCCAAGCGCTCGTCGACGGTAAGCCCCGCGTCTTCGAGAACCGCGATGCCGGCGTTGCTGAGCTTCTCGGTCACCAGTACGTTCTTGCCCATAACGTGAACAGCCTCCCTCGTCGTGCGCTTCCGCTGTCATAGGTGGGGTTCATGATATAGCAACCCTGCAGCCCGAAGGCCAAATGCCTGAAAAACCCACCAAGGACGAAAGCAGGCGCCCCCGGCACCTTTTCTGCGGTGCCGGGGGCGCCTCGGTAGCGAGCGTGTGCGCAGGTTGCTGTTACACGATGCCCTGGGCCATCATGGCGTCGGCCACCTTCAAGAAGCCGGCGATGTTGGCGCCCATGACGTAGTTGCCCTCATGGCCGTACTCGCGGGCGGCGTCGTCGGCGGCATGGTAGATGTTGCGCATGATGCCGTGCAGCTTCTCGTCGACCTCTTCGAAGGTCCAGCTCAGGCGCTCGGAGTTCTGGCTCATCTCCAGGCCGGAGGTGGCCACGCCGCCGGCGTTGGCTGCCTTGCCGGGCATGAACACCACGCCGTTGTCCATAAGGTAGGAGGTGGCGTCCATGGTGGTGGGCATGTTGGCGCCCTCGGCCACGATCTTGCAGCCGTTGGCTACCAGCTGCTTGGCGTCGTCGAGGTTCAGCTCGTTTTGGGTGGCGCAGGGAAGGGCGATGTCCACGGGCACCGACCATACGCCGCGGCCCTCGTGGTACTCCACTCCCTCGCGGCGGGCGGCGTACTCGCTGATGCGGGCGCGCTCCACCTCCTTGACCTGCTTGAGCAGGGCGACGTCGATGCCCGCCGGGTCGTAGACCCAGCCGGTGGAGTCGGAGCAGGTGACCACCTTGGCGCCCAGGGACTGGGCCTTCTCGATGGCGTAGGTGGCGACGTTGCCCGAGCCAGACACGGCGCATACCTTGCCCTGGAAGCTGTCGCCGTGGCAGGACAGGTATTCGTCGACGAAGTAGATCAGGCCGTAGCCGGTGGCCTCGGTGCGGGCCAGCGACCCGCCGTAGGAAAGCCCCTTGCCGGTGAGTACGCCCACCCATTCGTTGCGCAGGCGCTTGTACTGACCGAACATGTAGCCGATCTCGCGGGCGCCCGTGCCGATGTCGCCGGCCGGAACGTCGGTGTCGGCGCCGATGTGGCGCTGCAGCTCGGTCATGAAGGACTGGCAGAAGCGCATGATCTCGTTGTCTGACTTGCCCTTCGGGTCGAAGTCGCAGCCGCCCTTGCCGCCGCCCATGGGCAGCGTGGTGAGGCTGTTCTTGAACACCTGCTCGAAACCGAGGAACTTGATGATGCTCAGGTTCACCGACGGATGCAGGCGCAGGCCGCCCTTGTAGGGTCCGATGGCGCTGTTGAACTGCACGCGCATGCCGCGATTGACGTGGACGTCGCCGTTGTCGTCGACCCAGGGCACGCGGAACATGATCACGCGCTCGGGCTCGACGATGCGCTCGAGCAGGGCCGCCTTCTCGTACTCGGGATGGGCCTCGATCACGGGCTCGAGCGAGGTCAGAACCTCGGTGACAGCCTGGATGAACTCGGGCTGCTCGGCGTTTTTGGCCTTCACGTCCTCGATGATGCGCTCTACGTAGCTCAAGGGAACCTCTTTTCTCGCAAACCGAACCTACAAACGCATAAACGCGCATGTATCTGCAATTTGACAGTATAGGACGGCTCGTGCATTCGCCTGCGGCGGAAACGGTGATTTAAAAGGTTCGAAACAAAGAGCACAGACGCCCTGCCGTCGTCCAGCTTTGCAGGTTACGGATGGTTCAATTTATGTATCGAGTTCAAAAGAGGTTCAATTTGTGTCATACTCGGCAAAATTGAACCATTCGAAAACGAGGTAGCCATGGAATCGACGGGATTATCCGATACGCTGCGTCAGCTCATGGAGGCACGTGGGCTTACCCAGGCGGGGCTCATCCAGCAGGCGGCCGAAATGGGCCATTCCCTGGGCAAGAGCCAGATCAGCCAGTACGTTTCAGGCAAGGTGCTCCCCCGCCGCGATGCGATGGAGGTGCTCGCCCAGGTGCTGGGCGTGGAGGCCGACGTGCTAGCGGCGGCCTGCGAGGGCGGCAGGGACGAGGGGCAAGGTCAGGAAAGGACGGCTGGTATGGGCCAGATCAAGAAATCGCGGAAGCTCGACAACGTGCTCTACGACGTGCGCGGGCCGGTGGTCGAGGAGGCCGAGCGCATGGAGCGGGCCGGCGCGAGCATACTCAAGCTCAACATCGGCAACCCCGCCCCCTTCGGCTTCCGTGCCCCTGACGAAGTGGTGTTCGACATGGCCGACCAGCTGGTGGACTGCGAGGGCTACTCGTCTTCGAAGGGGCTCTTCTCCGCCCGCAAGGCCATCATGCAGTACTCCCAGATCAAGGGCATCCCCTCGGTGACCATCGACGACGTCTACACCGGCAACGGCGTGAGCGAGCTCATCAATTTGTGCATGTCGGCCCTGCTCGACAGCGGCGACGAGGTGCTGGTGCCCAGCCCCGACTACCCGCTGTGGACCGCCTGCGTGACCCTGGCCGGCGGCACCCCCGTTCACTACGTCTGCGACGAGGAGGCCGGCTGGTATCCGGACATGGACGACATCCGCTCCAAGATCACCCGGCGCACCAAGGCCCTCGTCATCATCAACCCGAACAACCCCACGGGCGCCGTGTACCCGCGCGAGGTGCTCCAGCAGCTGGTCGACATCGCCCGCGAGTTCGACCTGGCCGTATTCTCGGACGAGATCTACGACAGGCTGTGCATGGACGGCTGCGAGCACATCTCCATCGCCAGCATGGCCCCCGACCTGTTCTGCGTCACCTTCAGCGGCCTGTCCAAGTCGCACATGGTGGCCGGCTACCGCGTGGGCTGGATGGTGCTTTCGGGCAACAAGGCCCGCGCCCGCGACTACATACTGGGGCTGAACATGCTGTGCAACATGCGCATGTGCTCCAACGTCCCCGGACAGTCCATCGTGCAGACGTCGTTGTGGGGCCATCAGTCGGTCAACGACTACATCGTGCCCGGCGGGCGCATCTACGACCAGCGCAACTTCGTCTACGAGGCCCTGAACGCCATCCCGGGCGTCTCCGCGGTCAAGCCCAGCGCCGCCTTCTACATCTTCCCGAAGCTAGACGTGCGGCGCTTCAACATCACCGACGACGAGCGGTTCGCCTTCGACCTGCTGCACGAAACGAAGATCTTGGTGGTGCCGGGCCGCGGGTTCAACTGGGCCAAGCCCGACCACTTCCGCGTGGTCTACCTGCCCCGCATCGAGGACCTCTCCGTTGCGGTGCGAAAGCTCGAAGCCTTCCTGGCCCACTACCGCCAGTAGGGGCTTGCGGCGGGCGTAGGCGGAAGGCTGCTTAGCTGGCAGCCGCCCTTTGCACGGCAGGCCTTTCCAGGCTTTGAAACGAGAAGGCGCCCGGTGCCCTGCGGTTGCGAGGGGCACCGGGCGCCTTTGCAGCGAGTCCCTAGCATATGAGCTTCGAGCTTTCCACCTTGTGCACGTACCAGCGCATGAACTTCTCGGTAGGTTTGCGCAGCAGCAGGCCCAGCACGGCGAAGGGCACGACGAACAGCGCCAGCTTGCCTATCTGGATCCAGAAATCGTTGCCGTAAGCGCCGAACATGGCGGCGCGCATGGCGTCGACCACGTGGGTTGCGGGAAGCCAAGGCGAGATCGCCTGGACGAAATCGGGCAGGATCTGCAGAGGGAACGAGCCGCCGCAGCCGGTGACCTGCACGATGAGCAGCAGCACCGCGATGGCCTTGCCCAGGTTGGCGAACGAGAACACCAGCGAGTATATGATGAAGGTGAAGACCAGCCCGGCTGCCCAGAAGCACACCATGAAAAGCCAGGGATGCGTTACCTGCACCTGGAGGAAGAACATGTTCCCCAGACCCATGAGGGTGGATTGGGCCAGGGACAGAAGGGCGCATACGCCGAAGTGGCCGAGGAAGAGCTGCCGCGGCTTGGGGTTGCGCAGCTGGGCTACTTGCTGGGAGCTAGGCTGGGGCCGAACGACCACCATGATGATCAGCGCTCCGATGAACAGCGCGAGCGTAGTGTAGAGCGGCGCCATGGCCGACCCGAAGTTGTCAGCAGGAAACACCGGTACGCGCTCGACGCCCACCGGCGAGGAGAGCGCGTTGGCAAGCGCTTGCGTGTCGCCCTGCAAGATCTCGCGCAGGCGGTCTGAATCGCCCGAAGCCAAGGCGTCGGTGATGTCCTGGGCGGTTGATCGCAGCGTCTGCGCCGCGTCGCGCAGCGAATCGACGGTCTCGCTCAGGGAGGACGTTGCCTGGCCCAGGGACGATTGCGCGCCCCCCGCAGCCTCGGTCAACGTGGCGGAGGCTGCTCCCAGGTCGTCGAGTCCCGCGCTCAGGGACGACGAGAGCCGCTGCGCTGTTTCCTGAAGGCTCTGGATCTGCGGCGCGATAACGTTGTCGTAGGTGGAGCGTGCGTCGCCGAACGCTGCCTTCGTAGCCGAGAGCTCCTCTTTGGCCTGCTCGCGCTCGGTCGAGAGGTCGGTGCTGCCGGAGTCTACCTTGTCGGCGGCGCGGGCCAGGGCCTCGGAGGCGGAGTCGAGGTGCTGCTGGGCGGAGCGCAAAGCCGCCAGGTAGGAGTCGAGGGCGGCCAGCGCCCGCTGTCCCGGCCCCGCCAAGGGGTTGTCGGGCTGCTCGGATGCAAGCTCGTCAAGACGCCGCTTCAATTCGTCTCTGACGCCTTGCGTCCGCTCGATGCCCTCCCCCACCGCATCGCTTCGGTTTGCCAGCGCACTGCTTTGGTCGCGTAGGGCTTCGCTTGCGTCCGATACGGCCGCCTCGCCCTCGTCGAAGAGCTTGTCGATGGTCGGATCGAGCCCTCCGAAGGCGCCGGATGCGCTTCCCACGGCGCCGCCGAGGGTATCCGACAAACCCTGCAGGGAACCCGAGAGGCTTTCGGCCTGCCCCGGCGCTCCGGAGGCCACCTCCCTCAGTTCCGAGAGCTTGTCCGTGGCGCTTTGCAGCAGGTTGGCGGATCCGCTGACGAGCCCGTTCACCGATTCGGTCAGCTGCCCGTAGAGCACCAGCACGTCGGCCATGCGGTCCACGTCGTCGGCGAGGGTGCCCGCATGGGCGGCAAGCGCAGCGATGGTGCCCGAGGCGTCGCTTTCGGCCGCATAGTCGGAAAGCCCGTTGGCAAGCCCCATGGCCACTTCGGCCAAGGTCTCGGCGAACACCTGGTTCACCTGGTGCGACACCGCATCGGCGCCGCTGTCGGTGATCTTGGGGGCTATGGCGCTTTTCTTCTCGTTGCTGTAGTAGATGATGCTGGCGTGCTCCGCGTCGCTTCGGTAGAACGTGAGCATATCGCGGCTGAACTGGGCGGGGATGACCACGGCGGCGTAGTAGCGGCCCGAGCGCGCGCCGTCGACGGCATCCTCCTCGTCGGTGATGACCCAGTGGATCTGGTCGTTGGCCCGAAGGGCTGACACCACCTGGTCGCCTACGTTGACGGGTATGGGGATGAGGTCGCTCTCGTAGCCTTCGTCGCTGTTGGCGACGGCCACTTTGAGGTTGCCGGTGTTGTCGAAGACGTTCCAGCAGGCTATGACGTTGTACCAGGCGAAGATCGACGGGAGCACGACAAGGCCCATGGTGATGATGACGCAGACGGTGTTGGAGAAGAGCCTTCGCACGTCGTCGGCGCACAGCTTGGCGATGTTACCCACGGATGCCCTCCTCTCCGCGTACGGACGGGTCGGATGCGACGGAGCCATCGGCTTCGGCTGACGGGTTCGGGTCGTCGGAGGCGTTTCGGTAGAGCCCCCGCAGCTTCTCGTCGCTCATATGGTCGAGCCTCATCTGCCGCTCGAAGCCGTCTTTCAGGCTCTCCACAACCAAAAGCAGCACGAAGGCGACGGCGATCCAGACGAGCCATATGGTGAGCAACGTCACCTTCTCCGCCGGCGTGAGGGCGAACAGCAGGAAAAGCGCGACGGGCATGGCGATGCTGGCCGCGGCGGTGATGCGGATGATGCGGGGGTACCAGCGTAAAAACCGGGTGTAGCGCACGGTGAGCTCGCGGTTGTACTCCTGGCGATCGGAGAGCGCGCGGATGATGTGGGAGAACTTGTAGGGGCGCAGGGGCGCTTCCACGTCTTCCCCGTTGAAGATGCCCCCCTCGCCCACCTGCCGCGCCACCATGAGGTTCACGTTGGCAAGCTTTGGTCGGAAGATGAGGCCCAGCGCCAGAAACAGCGCGAAGAACGCCCCCAGCACCCCTAGCATCTCCCAGAACTGGTTGCCGTAGAAGCCGCAGATGGCCTCCCGCAGCGCGTTGATGCCGTAGGTGAAGGGCATGAGCGGGTAGACCGCCTGAAAGAAGCTGGACGTCATCTCGACCGGATAAAGCCCGGTGGCGCCCGGTATCTGGGCGAACACCAAAAGGATGCAGATGCCCTTGCCGATATGCTGCAGCGTCAGCGACAGCGAGAAGATGATGGACAGGTAGGCCAGGGATGCGCAGATGGCGGCGAGGAAAAGCGCTGGGGCGGAGACGGGCTGCACGCCGATGAGCAGCAGGCCCGCGCAGCAGATGACGGCCTGCAGCACAACCATGACGGCCATGAAGAGGAATCGGCCCAGGTAGCGCTGGTACAGCTTGAGGTTGCGAATGCCTTCCGAGTCGACCTCCTGGCGCATGACCACCACCAGCATGAAGGCGCCGATCCAGAACGTGAGGTTCATGAACAGGGGCGCCATGGCCGATCCGTAGGCGTTCAGCGGATAGAGCTGCTCGGTCTGAAGGCGCGTGGGCGCCCCCATGAAGTCCGATATCACGGTGGCGTTCAGGCTGTCCTCACCCAGGATATCCTTAAGCGCGCTGGACGTTCGCAGCGCCTCGACGTCGGTCCTGATGGCGTCGAGCTCCCCCTGAAGCCCCTCCAGCAGCTCGTCGGTCTGAGCGAGGGAAGTGTGGGCGCTGCCGAGGGCCGTCTGTATCTGGCCGAGCAGCGAGTCGGTGCTGTCGACGAGGCCCGAGGCCGACGCGACGGCGCCGCCGAGATCGGCGGCAAGCGCGGAGAGCTGGGAGAGGTTCGAGCTGAGCGCTGGGAAATCGCTCCCGTTGAGCTGCGAGGCCGCCGCCTGCACCGCATCGATGACCGTGCCGGCTGCACTGCCCATCTCGTCCGTGGCGCCCTCGAGCGTCTCCAGGCGCGCTTCGACGCTCTCATGGGAGGATGCGAGGGAATCCAAGGCGGCATCGATGTCCTGGATACGCCCGGTTTCGGCGGCTACCACCTCGGAGAGCAGCTGCTTGACGTCCCCCTCGGGAAGCTCGTCGACCAAGGATGCCAGCTCGCCCAAAGACCGCGAGAGCGTCTCCGACACGCCCTTGCCCTCCTCTATTCCCGACTCTATCTGGCCGCCCGCCTGGGCCAGGAGCTCCTCGAGCTTGACCGAGGCCTCGCCGAGGTCAGTAGAGAGGCCGCTGAGCTGCCCGAGCGCCTGGGTGGAGGCGTTGGCTATGGCGGGGACGAGCTTGCCGGCGCCGTCGTTGAGCTCGTAGACGATGGAAGACAGGGTCTGAAGCGCGCTGGAGGCGTCGTCGATGTCGGAGCGCGCTCCTTCGAGGGAGCCGCGCGACTGCTCGGCGGCCACAGCCGCCTCGTCGGTTTTGCCCATCATCGACGAGAGGCTTTCGCGAAGGGCTGCAAGCTTGTCCGACGCGTCGACGATGCGGGCGAGCGCGCCGGTCTTGGAGTCGTCCATATGCTGCTGCGCTTCGGTGGAGGCGTCGTCTATGGCCGTAGCTATGACGCCGGTGACCGTGGACACGAAGGCCGAGTTGATGGTTTCGTCCAAGGTGTTCACGCCGGTGTCGGTTATCTTCGGCGCCACCGGCCCGGCCTTCTCGTTGACGTAGTACTGAAGCTTCGGCTGGGTGAAATCACCGGTGACAAGCGTGAGCAGGTCGGATGTGAAGGTGGGCGGGATCACGATGGCGGCGTAAGCTTGGCCGCTTTCCACCTGGGCCATGGCATCCTGCTCGTCGGTGAAGTACCAGTCCAGCTGATGGTTCTCCCGAAGCTGCTCGACGATCTGCTCGCCCAGGTCGAGCTGGCCGGTGATGTCGGAGGATCCGCCTTCGTCCTCGTTGGCGATGCAGACCCGCACGCCGGCGGTGTTGTTGTAAGGATCCCAAAAGCCCAGGACGTTGTACCAGGTGTAGACCGAGGGAAGTACCAGCAGCGCCAGGCAGACGACGATCGCCTGCGGGGTCTTGAGCAGCCGAAGCCCGTCGCGCTTGAGGATGCGCAGGACGTTACCCATGCTGCCGCCTTCGCCTTCCCTTCCTTTTGCCCGTTGCCGTAGATGAGCTTTTCAGTATAGTTTTCGCCTGGCTGCCCCCCTGCGGTGCGGACCAAGGTTTCACCGTTTCGCTAAACATGCGAAAACGAAAGCAGGGCGCCCCTTACGAGGGACGCCCTGCCGGCTGTGCGAGCGACTACGGTGCTAGAGCAGCGTCTGCACGGTGATGAACAGCGGGCTGAACGTGAGGGCCACGATGGTCATCAGGTTGATAAGGATGTTCATGGACGGGCCGGAGGTGTCCTTGAAGGGGTCGCCCACGGTGTCGCCCACGACGGCGGCCTTGTGGGCATCGGATCCCTTGCCGCCGAAATGGCCCTGCTCGATGTACTTCTTCGCGTTGTCCCAAGCGCCGCCGGCGTTGGACATGAAGATGGCCATGAGCATGCCAGTGGCCACGGCGCCGGCGAGGAAGCCGCCGAGCATGGCCGGGTTGAAGCAGCCGATGACGATGGGGACGACGACAGCCAGGATGCCCGGGGTCATCATCTCCTTCAGGGCGCTGGAGGTGGAGATGGCCACGCACTTGTCGTACTCGGGCTCGGCCTCGTATTCCATGATGCCCTTGATCTCGCGGAACTGGCGGCGAACCTCTTCGACCATGGCGTGGGCCGCACGGGAGACGGCGCCCATGGTCAGCGCGGCGAACATGAACGGCATCATGGCGCCGATGAAGATGCCGGCCACGATCAGCGGGTCGGTGAGGGTGAGCTCGAAGCTGTCGAAGGCGTGGTGCATGGTGGCCTGGTAGGACACGAACAGCGAGATGGCGGACAGGCCGGCAGATGCGATGGCGAAGCCCTTGGCGATGGCGGCGGTGGTGTTGCCCACGGCGTCGAGCTGGTCGGTGCGCTCGCGCACCTCCTCGGGCAGGCCGGCCATCTCGGCGATGCCGCCGGCGTTGTCGGCCACGGGGCCGTAGGCGTCAACGCCGATGGTGATGGCGGTGTTGGAGAGCATGCCGGTAGCGGCCAGGCCCACACCGAAGAGACCCACGGCGATGCCGCCCTCCTCGATCACGGCATTGGGGAACGCCATGTTGCCGAAGGTGTAGGCGCCGATGATGGCCAGGGCCACCAAGCAGATGGGGGCGATGGTGGAGAGCATGCCGGTGCCGATGCCCTCGATGACCACCGTGGCGGCGCCGGTCTCGGCGGCCTCGGCGATCTTGTGGACCGGCTTGTACTTGTCAGAGCAGAAGTACTCGGTAATCTTGCCGATGGCAAGGCCGGCTACCAGGCCGCAGATAACAGAGCCGAACAGCCAGATGGGCTGAGCGTCGACGGACATGGAGTTCCAGGCCACGAACAGGGCCAGGATGATGCAGATTTCGATGCCGGCGGCTACGTAGGTGCCGCGGTTGAGGGCCTTGTGCAGCTCGGCGCCTTCCTTGGTGCGCACGGCGAACAAGCCGATGATGGAGGTCAGGATGCCGAAGGCGGCGATGGTGACGGGAATCACCACGGCCCAGACGGCATCGACGACGCCGCCGAAGTAGCCCAGGGCCGCGAAGGTGGTGGCCAGGATGGTGGGGGCCAGGATGGAGCCGGTGTAGCTCTCGAACAGGTCGGCGCCCATGCCGGCCACGTCGC
Source organism: Eggerthellaceae bacterium (assembly GCA_910575165.1). Classification (GTDB taxonomy): domain Bacteria; phylum Actinomycetota; class Coriobacteriia; order Coriobacteriales; family Eggerthellaceae; genus Xiamenia; species Xiamenia aquisgranensis. The sequence continues at coordinate 57,055 of CAJTDS010000011.1, read as the reverse complement.
CCACGTTGTCGCCCACGTTGTCGGCGATGGTGGCGGGGTTGCGGGGGTCGTCCTCGGGGATGCCGGCCTCAACCTTGCCCACCAGGTCGGCGCCCACGTCGGCGGCCTTGGTGTAGATGCCGCCTCCCACACGGGCGAACAGGGCCACGGCGGAGGCACCGGTGGCGAAGCCCTCGACCATGCCGATGTTCTCGTGCATGAGGTCGAAGGTGTCGACGCCGAACACCAGCAGGATCATCCACAGCGACAGGCCCAGCAGCGCGAAGGACGCCACGCACAGGCCCATGGTGAGGCCCGACTTGAAGCTGACGTTCAGGGCGGCGGCCACGCTGGTCTCGGCAGCGTAGGCGGTGCGGGTGTTGGCGCGGGTAGCCACGTGCATGCCCACGTAGCCGGCCGCGGCGGACAGCACGCCGCCGGTCACGAAGGCCAGGGCCGTGATGGGCGACAGGGCCACCGCCATGATGACGGCCACCACCACCATGAAGATGATGAGCAGCTTGTACTCGCTGAACAGGAAGGCCTTGGCGCCCTGCTGGATCTTCAACGAGATGTTGTTCATCTTGTCGGGGCCCGGGTTCTGCTTGAGAACCCAGTTTGCCAGGTAGGCGGCCACTGCGATGCCAATGACGGCGCAGATGGGAGCCAACCATGCGATGGATGTAGTCACGTATTCCTCCATTCCCTAAAACCTGAAGCGGCGGCGCCTTGTGCTGCCGGCCGCGGGCTCTGCGGGCTTCGGGCCGGGCATCGTGGCGCGAAAACCGCAGTCGCCCAATTGTAGTGGATTCGCCCGGTTTGTGAACCCGGATTCCCGCAGAGTTCCGACGCAGGGTCTCGCAAAGACGCAAACGGACGGCCCCCGAGCGCGAAAAACGCCCGCCAAAAAGGCGGGCGTCGGGCAAGTCGCGGGTTAGTTGCGCGAGTCGGCCAGGAAGAACAGGGCTAGGGTGCCGGGGCCCGAATGAGCGCCGATGACCGGGTCGATGTAGTTGATGACGATGTCCTTCACCCCGAATCGCTCGCGGATCATGTCTGCGAGCGATTCGGCGTCCTCGATGCAGTCGCCGTGGGTGATGAAGACGGTCTGCTCCGACACGGGCTTCGTGGCCGTTCGCTCCATGTGGTCGAGCAGCCCCTTGATGGCCTTCTTGCGGCCGCGCAGCTTCTCCATGGGGATAAGGTGCCCCTCGTCGTCCACATGCAGGATGGGCTTGATGTTCAGAAGTGTGCCGGCCCAGGCGCTCGTCCGCGAGACGCGCCCGCCGCGGAACAGGAACATGAGGTCGTCCACGGTGAACCAGTGGGCCAGGTTCAGCTTGTGCTCCTCCACCCAGTCGCGAACCTCCTCGATGGTGGCCCCTTGCTCGGCCATCTGGGCGGCGTAGTGAACCAGCAGGCCCTCCCCGCCCGAGGCGGCCAAGGTGTCCACGGCGTAGAGCTTGCGGTCCGGGTAGGCTTCGGCCAGCTCGTTCATGAGCAGGCTCGTTGCCTCGTAGGTGCCGGACAGACCGCTGGAGAAGCCGATGTAGAGGATGTCCTGACCGCCGTCGAGGATGCCCTCCATCAGCTCGCGGGTCTGGGAGAGCGTGGGCAGCGAGGTCTTGAACACCTTCCCCTCTCGCATCATCGAGAAGAACTGCTTGAGGTCGGTCGTGTGGCCTTTCAGGTAGCTCTGGTACACGTCGTCCTCGCCATCCACCATGAAGGTGAGCGGAAGGACCTCCAAGCCGTGCTGTTCGATGGTGTCTTCCAGGAGGTTCGAGCAGGAATCGGTGATGATCTTGTAGTTAGCGGCCATGGCGGCGTGAAGCCTTTCTCGAAGGTGGTGCGGGACAATGCGGTTTGCGCGGAGCAACGTTTGCAGGCAAGCCCTGCTCTGCGCAAACTATGTCATTATAGCGGTTGTTCGGTGCTGGGCGACGACAATGCCCGTTTGTTGAAAAGCAGGTAGCGGTTGGCGCATCCCGAAGGTCCGTCGCTGCGGTAGCGCTCGACCAGGCGAAGCTCGCCGCTCAGCTGCCCGACGATGCGATCGGCCTCCTCCCCGGAGAAGCTGTGGCAGTAGCGGAAGGCGTCGTCGCGGTGCTGCCAGCCCAGCACGAAGTCCCCTTCGTCGAGAGGGCCCAGCCCCAGGGCCCGGCAGGCCCTGTCCGTGTCGCGGCGGGCCTTGCGCGACAGACGCGCATCCGAGTCGAGGTCCCACAGCGAAAGGGCCAGCAGCCCTCCCTCCTGCAGCCTGCAGGCCATGGACTTAAGAAGCGCCATGCGCTCATCGTGGCCGGGGATATGGTGCAGCAGGGCGAACGCCACGGCCGCCGAGAAGGCCTGCCGACCCCCCGGGACATCGGCGTCGCGAAGCGCGTCGAAGGGTCCGATGCGGCAGCAGCTGGAAAGCCTCGGGTCGGCTGCCAGCCCTGCGACGGCCAGCGCTTCGCAGCGGTCGAGGGCAAGGGCCCGAAAGCCGACGCCACGGTCGAGCAGGAAGCGCTCGAAGCGCAGATTCCCGCAGCCCACGTCCAGCAGCCGCACGGGATTGCCGTCTTGGGTCGCCTCGGCAAGGCGCCGCGCCACGGGTTCCCATCCAGGCCACGGGGCCTGGCGCGTCTCGGAGAACGAATCGGCGCAGGCGAGGTAGAACGCCCTCGTCCGGTCGTCGAGTATGCGCCTTGTCCGCTCGTCCACAGCCCACTTCCTCTCTCGTCGGTCGGCGGTCTCGTATAATAGCGCTTATGGACAAGGCTATACATATGTTGCTGGATGCGATGCGCGCCGGGGAGCCGGTCGACGGCGCTTTCCTGGACCGGGTGGTGCGCACCCGCAACCGCGAGATGCGCGACGGCTCGCGCTCGGTTGCCAAGCGGCGGCTCATGCCCTACTACCTGGCGCAGAAACGCCAGCGCAGTCCGCGATGGGAGGCGTGGGCGCCGAGCGAGGACGAGGACCGAGCCCTTTGCGCCCTGCTGCAGGCGAAGCCTCGGCGCACCGCTTCGGGGGTCACTACCGTCACCGTGCTCACGAAGCCCTGGCCCTGCGCCGGCGACTGCCTGTACTGTCCCTCCGACATCGCTATGCCCAAAAGCTACCTGTCCGACGAGCCGGCCTGCCAGCGGGCGCTGCGCTGCCGCTTCGATCCCTACCTGCAAGTGCTCCGCCGCCTGCAGGTGCTCGACGACATGGGGCACCCCACCGACAAGGTCGAGCTCATCGTTTTGGGCGGATCGTGGACCGATTATCCGAAACCGTATCGCGAGTGGTTCGTCAGTAGCTTGTTCCAGGCGCTCAACGATTTCGGAACCGAGGTGGCCGCAGAGCGGGAGCGCATCCGCTGGGAAATCTACGAGTCACTTGATTCATACTATAAAACTAGCGAAAGCAAGTATATACGAGATAGCACGCAAGACAGCGTGAATCGTAAACTGCTCTCATATAACAGTGCACTCTCTATCTGCGATAACGAAGCGATGGTATATAAACAAGCAGCGACTAGGTTAGTGGTTGAATCGAGTATTCGCTCGCTTTTCTCGGCTAACGAAGAGGCTGCCTGTCGATGCGTCGGCTTGGTGATGGAGACAAGGCCCGATGCAGTGACGCCGGAGAGCCTGGCAGAGATGCGCAGGCTGGGGTGCACGAAGGTTCAGATGGGCGTGCAGACGCTTCGGCCGCAGATTCGCGCCGGCTGCGGACGGTCGCTCGACGACGGTAGCGTCGAGCGCAGCTTCGAGCTGCTGCGGCTGTTCGGATTCAAGATACACGTGCACCTCATGGCGAACCTGCCGCTTTCCGACCCTGCGGGGGACATGGACGACTTCAGGGGGCTGGTGGATTCCGGCCGCTACCGGCCCGACGAGGTCAAGCTCTACCCCTGCGTGCTGGTGAGGAGCGCCCGCCTGACCGACTGGTACGAGGACGGCCGTTGGCAGCCCTACGACGACGACACGCTCGTGGACCTGCTCTCCGAGGAGGTGCTGGCTGCTCCGCCCTACCTGCGCATTTCCCGCATGATCCGCGATATATCCGCCCACGACATAGAAGCGGGCAGCCGCAAGACGAACCTGAGGCAGGCGGTGGAGCGGCGCGCGGTCGAGAAGGCGCAGGCGCGAGGGGCGAAGATCGAGGAGGTCCGCATGCGCGAGGTGGCCTCGGGCGACGTCGACTGGGAGACGCTTCGGCTGGACGACGTCGCCTACGATACGACGGTCTCCCGCGAGCATTTCCTGCAATGGGTGGATGCGTGCGGGCGCATCGCGGGCTTCCTGCGGCTCTCCCTTCCCTGGCCTAAGGTCGCCGGCGCCTGCGGGCCGCCGATTCCGGCGCGTCCGTGCCAGGCGATGATCCGAGAGCTGCACGTCTACGGCCGCTCCACCCCCTTGCACGGCGCGGGAACGAGCGCCCAGCATCGCGGTTTGGGAGCCGCCTTGGTGGATGCCGCGTGCGGCTTGGCGGCTTCGGAAGGCTACGGCAGCATCGCCGTGATAAGCGCCGTGGGCACGCGTTCCTACTACCGCTCCCTCGGCTTCGCCGATGCGGGGCTGTACCAGGTTCGCCCTCTCGAACCCTAGGGCTTCCGCACGCCGGTGCGCCCCGGGCTTTCCGCGTCGTCGCCGGACGGGCGATGGCAGTGCTCCCCTTCCAAGGTGCGGATCTCGCTGCCGAAGCGCACGGCCGCGTCTCCGAAGCGCGCGCGGACCGAGTCCGTTGCCGCCAGCAGCTCGCGGCGGCTTTGGCCCCTGCGGGCCTCCTGGTCGTCATCCAGGCCGCCGAACAGCGTCGCCTGGGCGGGTGCCGGCTCCCGAAAATCGGATAGCCCCACGCCGACGAGGCGCACGTTTACCCCCTCGGCCCACAGTTCGTCGAGCATCTCGCCGAGCATGCCCTTCCACGACAGGTCGTCGTCGCTGGGCTCTGGGAGCTTTCGCTGCACGCTGCGAACCGTCCTGTCGCCGAAGCGCAGGCGCAGTGTCAGCGTGATGCCCTTCAGCCCGGCGGTGCGCGCCCTCCTGCCGACCTTGGCGGCCATGGTGGACACGGCGGCTTCCAGGTCGCCGCGACCGGTCAGGTCCTCGGCGAAGGACAGCTCGTTTGAGATGGACTTTACCGGCTCGCGCTCCTCTACGGCGCTGTCGCCCAACCCCATGGCCCGCCGCTTCATCACGGCTCCGTTCTTGCCGAGAAGGCGCTGCAAGAGGCTGTCGCTGGCGTTGGCGAGGTCTCCCAGGGTGCGAATGCCTCGGCTGGCAAGCGCCCGCTCAGAAGCCGTCCCAATGCCCGAGAGCGCCTTCACGGGCAGCGGTGCCAGGAAGGACGCCTCGGTTCCCGGGTACACCGCGGTGAGCCCCCGGGGCTTTCGGGTTTCCGAGGCGATCTTGGCCACGGCCTTCGAGGTGCCGATGCCGATGGAGCAGGTGACGCCCAGCTCCTCCACCCGGCGCTGGATGCGCTGCGCCACGAGCACCGGATGCTCGCGGTTGGTCTTGGTGGGGCTCACGTCGGCGAAGGCCTCGTCGATGCTCACTTGCTGGATGAGCGGCGTCTCGTCGTAGAGGATTGCCATGACCTGGCGCGATACCTCCTTGTAGCGCCGGTGGCGCCCCTGGGTCCAGATGGCCTGCGGGCACAGGGAGGCGGCCACCGAGGAGGCCATGGCGCTATGGACGCCGAAGGCGCGGGCTTCGTAGGAGGCCGTCGACACCACGCCGCGGTCCTCGGGGCGGCCGCCCACGATGACGGGCTTGCCGCGCCAACCCGGGTGGTCCAGCTGCTCGACCGATGCGAAGAACGCGTCCAAATCCAGCAGCACGATGGCCTTGCCCTCCCAAGGCGGGAGGGCCCATTCCCGGGAAGTGTCGCCGCAGGCTTCCATGGGCGGCTTCGGGCCTAGTGGACGCTGCAGGAGAGGCAGGGGTCGTAAGCGCGGATGAGCTTCTCGACCTGCAGCCGCAGGTCGTCCTCGTCGGCGCCCGCCGCAAGCAGCTGACGGGCGAGCAGCTCGATGTCGGCCTCCAGGTTGGCAAGGTTCATGCCCGTGGGCGTGGTGATGGAGGCGCTCGTGACGCGCCCTTGGTCGTCCAAGGTCAGATCGTGGATAAGGGCCCCTCGGGGCGCTTCGGTGTAGCCCACCCCGTGGCCTGCGTGCACCTTGTAGGGAACCGGTGCGCTCGAGCCCTCGAAACCATCCGCTGAGGCCAGGCACCGGCACAGCGCCGCGCAGCGCTCCAGCGCGTCCACCAGCTCCACGGCCTGGGCGACGTTGTTCATGAAGGGGTTGTGCTCGGGCGGGCGCAGCCCCGCCTTCGCAGCGGCCACGCGGGCGGTCTGGGTCAGGTTGTCCCACGAGGCGTTGATGCGGGCCAAGGCGCCGGTCATGAAGGGCAGGCCGGTGGCGCGCACCCGGGCGAACAAGGCGGCGCTATGGGGCTGGGAGTACTCTTCGAGGTAATCCTGGTAGCAGGAGGCGTCGAAGCGCACGCCGTCGCGGACAAGCTCCATGACAGGCGACGTGCACACCGGATAGGCTCCCGGCTGGAACTGGGCCAGCATCTCGCCGTCGGTGGCAAGGCTTGGAACCGGGAAGGTGCGGAACAGGTCCACGGTCTTGCAGGCGAAGGCCAGGGATTGCTCCAGCTTGTCCGCCAGCTCGCTGAAGCGCCGGGCCTTAGGCTCCGCCGTGAAGCCGCCCACGACGGCGGTGATGGGATGCACGCTGCGCCCGCCCACGGCGCAGCACAGCTCGTTGCCCAGCGCCTTGATGCCGAGCGCCCCCTGGAACAGGTCGGGGTCGGTCTGGGACAGCGGGAAGATGCTCGGCTCGCCCACGTAGTCCGGCGCGGCGAAGACGAACAGGTGCGTTGCGTGGTTCTGCAGGTAGGAGCCGTACACAAGAAGCTCGCGCAGGGCATGGGTGCGGTCGGTCACGGTGACGCCCAGGGCGCTCTCGATGGCCAGGATGTCGGTGACCACATGGCTTGACGAGCATATGCCGCAGATGCGCGAGGCGATGGCGGGAACGTCGTCGAAGACGCGGCCCCGGGCCATGGATTCGAAGAGCCTGGCCGGTTCCACGATGTTCATCTCGACCGACTTGACGGCTCCGTCCTCGATGGACAGCGACACGTTGCCGTGCCCTTCGATGCGCGCTATATGCTCGACGGTGAGGGAGGTTCTAGCCATGGGGCGGTCCTATCGGTCGGAGTCCTCTACTGCGGGGTTGGTCTGGTTGAACAGCTGGAGCCGCTCGTCGAAGGCCCGGGCGTCCACCCCGTAGCGCTCGCAGCACTGTCGGGCGGAGTCGAGGTTGGCGCTGGGCGAGAGGCCGGCGCAGCCCAGGCAGGGCCGGCCCAGGTTCACGCAGCGCGCGCCGCAGCCGGCGGACGTGACGAGCCCCAGGCACAGCGTCCCGTCCTCGAAGAAGCAGGAGGTCTCGTTTCGCTTGCAGTCGCTGCACAGGGTGCGTGTGGTGGCCAGCTTGTTCGAGCCGTAGATGGCCCGTTGCAGCATCACCACGAAGTCGTAGGGGTCTATGGGACAGCAGCGCGTCTCGAAGTCCACGTTCACGATGGCGCTTACGGGCCGCGGTGTGATCATCTTCCCGCAGGCGTGGGGCACCTTGGGGTAGACCTGGCTCGGGCGTTCGTAGAAGTCGCGGGAAACCATGCCGGGCACGCCGCCGGTCACCGCGCAGGAGCCGATGGCGATGATCGCCTTGGCCTTCGAGCGCAGCTCCTTGAGCTGGGATTCGGCCTGCTCGGTGGTCACGGCCCCCTCGATGACCGCGATGTCGAACTCCTCGGGCATGGGGGTGCTGTCGGTAAGCTGCCAGTACACCAGGTCGATCTGCCCCAGTACGTCCATGAGGTGCTGCTCTATGTTGGTGATCTGCAGCTGGCATCCGAAGCAGCTGGCGAAGCTGGCCACGACGACCCGGGCCGGGCGGCCCTGTCCCCGAACGCCTATCCCGCTTAGTTCCGTCGTCGTCATGCTACATCGACCCCTGAATGTTCTTGGCTTCCCAATAGTTGAAGACCGGACCGTCTATGCAGCAGTACTGGTGGCCGATCTGGCAGTGGCCGCATTTTCCCATGCCGCACTTCATGTGCCGCTCGAAGCTGCAGTAGATATGGTCGTACTCGATGCCCTTCTTGCGCATCTCGTCGATGACGAACCGGTACATCACCGGCGGCCCGCACACGGCGCCATAAGTGTGGCGCGCATCCAGCTCCAAATGCTCGAAAGGCTTCGTGACCAGGCCCACTTCCCCATCCCAGCTCTCGTCGGGGTGGTCGACGGTCAGGTACAGGTCGAAGTCCTTGCGGTGGCGCCACATCTCGAACTGGTCGCGGAACATCACCTCGGAGGGGTTCTTCGACCCGTAGATGATGGTGACCTTGCCGAACTCGCTGCGCTCGTCGTGGACGTTGTTGATGAGGCTGCGCAAGGGCGCGATGCCAAGGCCGCCGGCCACCAGGAGGATGTCGTGCCCCTTCATCTGCTCGAAGGGGAATCCCCGCCCGAAGGGCCCGCGGATGCCCACGATATCGCCGCACTGCATGGTGTGCAGCACCTCGGTGAAACGGCCGGTGCGCCGCACGCACAGCTCGATGAAACCGTGCTTGGAGGGGCTCGACGAGATGGAGATGGGAGCCTCTCCCACTCCGAAGATGGACAGCTCGACGAACTGCCCGGGCTCGTGGCGGAAGGCCTCGCGGATGGCCTCGTCGATGAGGCGGAACTCGAAGAGCTTCTCCGTGGCGGTCAGATCGGTGATGGAGGTGATGCGCGCAGGCCAGGGACGGTAGGGGTTGGCGGCCATGAGCTCGGCGCCGCTCAAGGGCGTCACGCGCTCGCCCAGCGGGTTCACCTCCACGGTCTTGGCGGGCGCGCTATGCAGCAGAGGCATCGTCGGCTCCCTTCTGCTTGAAGAACTCGAGCACCTTCACGGGGTTGATGTCCGCCTTGCAGGCCTTCACGCACCGGCCGCACCCGACGCACAGCATGCGGTCGTGGTTCGCCAGAAAGCCGTTGAGCTTGTGGTACATGCGGTGACGGACGCGCTCGCGGCCTTCGGGCCTGAAGTTGTGTCCCCCGGCCACCTGGGCGAACTGGGGGCTCGTGCAGGCGTCCCACACCCGGTAGCGCTCCCCTTGCTTTCCGTCGGGGCTCAAGCGGTCCTGCAAATCGAAGCAGAAGCAGGTGGGGCATACGGCCGCGCAGGCCGAACACGACAGGCAGCGGCTGCCCAGCTCCTCCCAGAAGTCGTCCTTGTGGAAGGCGTCCATGAGCATGGCCACGTCCTGGATGTCGGGAATGCCGGGGTTGAAGGACGCCTGGCGCCGTCGCGTGGCGTGCCTGAAGTCGATGCGGTCCTGGTCGGTGGCCTCGCGGGGGTTGCAGGCCGATTCGAGGATGTTGGCGGCCTCGACGCTTGAGATGCTCACCAGGAACCTGTCGCCGATATCCTGCAGGAACAGGTCGTAGCCGAAACGTGCCTCGTCGGCATCCCACAGATGGCAGAAGCAGCTGTCCGCGGGCGTGCACGAGATGCCCACGATAAGCGTGGCGTCCCGGCGGGCGCAATAGTAGGGATCGTTGTAGGTTCCGTCGCGAAACACCTGGTCGAGGCGGTTTATGGCGTTGATATCGCAGGCGTGCGCCCCGAAGATGACCCGCGGGGGCACCTCAAGCGTGTGCTCTGCCACCCGGTTGGTCTGCGCGTTGAAGCGCATGAGCGTCTCCTTGGGCGGCAGGAAGTACTTCTTGAGCGATGCGGAGGTCGTGGGGTAGTCGAGCACCATGTCCTCGGGGTGCTCGATGGCGTCGAAGACGTAGGAGCGGCCCCGTTTCACCGGGGCGACGACCTCGTACTGCTGCATGAAGGCGGAAACGAGCAGCGGAAGCTCGGCGGCGTCGATAACGCGGTAGAGCATGCAGTCAATCCCTTCTCTAGCGGTACTCCCTCATCTCGGCCTGGTCGACCAGCTGCTGCACCCACTGGTCGATCGGGAACGCACCCTCCGCTTCCTCGACGACGGAGAGCTTGCCGTGGGTTTCCGGGGAGCGCGGCATGAACAGCGTGCAGCAATCCGGCGCGTCCTGGGATGAAATGGCGAACGTCCCTAGATTTTGCGCCTCCTGGATGATGTCGAGCTTGTCAGATCCGATGAGCGGGCGAAAGACAGGCATGGCTACCGCGGCGTCGGTGCAGCGGATGTTGTCCAGGGTCTGCGAGGCTACCTGCCCAAGGCTCTCCCCCGTCACGAGAGCGCCCGCACGCAGGCGCCCAGCCAGTTCCTCGGCCACCTTGAACATGAGGCGGCGGTACAGGATGATGCGCAGCTCGGGCGGCGCATCCAGCGCGATCTGGCGCTGCATGTCGCCCATGGGCACGGTGTAGGTCCGGTAGATGCAGCCGGTCTTCTGCAGCACGCGCGCGATGTCGTCTACCAGGTACTCGCTGGCGTCGCTGGTCTGGGGTCGGCCCGAGAAGTGCACGCCGATGCAGGTGGCGCCGCGCCGGGCCATGCGCCAGAGCGCCACGGGCGAGTCGATGCCCGAGGACAGCAGGCACACCACCTTGCCCGAGCTTCCCACCGGAAGCCCCCCGATGCCCCGCTCGGACCAGCCGTAGACGTAGGCGGCGTTCTGTACCACCTCCACGCCCACGGTGAGGTCCGGGTCTTTCATGCGCACGCCGGCATCGGGACGAGCCTCGCACAGGGCCGCGCCGATGACCTGGTTCATCTCCATGGAGCCCACGGGGAAATCGGTATGGTTGCGCCGGGCGTGCACCTTGAAGGTGGCGAACTCCCCGGCGTCCCCCATGGCGTCAAGGGCCGCCTCTATCATGGCATCGATTTCGCGCGGGCACTTGTATCCGCAGCTCACGCGGGCAACCCCGGGGACCTTCGCCATCAGCTGCGCGCACTCGCGGGCCGTGTCCCAGTCGGTTCCTTCCCGCAGAAAGACGCAGATGCGCCCCGAGATGCGGTGGATGGTAACAACGGGAAACGCCCCCAGCAAAACCTCGAGGTTTTTCAGGAGGCGCTTCTCGAACGACGCGCGGTTGTGGCCCTTCAGGCCGATCTCATGGTAGTGGGCCAAGCAGATCCGTTGAAAACGCGACATGGCGCAAGGACCCTAATGGTTCTTGACGTCGATGGAGGTGGGGTCGAACGAGACCTCGTCGCGGGCGATTTCGCTGAACGCCAGCGAGAGCGGCTTGCGGTCGGCGGCGCGGGCGATCTCCACGGCCGTCTGCAGCTGCAGGGCGCGGTCGCGCTGGCCCCGCATCATGTCGTTGATGTCGTGGGCGCGCTTGGACGCCAGGGCGCACAGCAGAAACCGGTCGTTGTCGGTTTCGCTGAGCAGTACGTCGATCTTCGGTTCGATGATACTCATAGGTTCCTAGTCCTTGTCTGATGTCGCACAGCGGTTCACATAGGAGACCAGCTGGTCCAAAGCTTCTTCGAGGTCGTCGTTCACCAGGCGAAACTCGTATCTGTCCGCTTGGGCGAGCTCGCGCTTCGCCGTCTCGAGGCGGCGCTCCACGGCTTCGGGCGCATCGGTGCCGCGTCCTTCCAGACGGCTCCTGAGCACCTCTGCCGAGGGCGGCTCGATGAATACCAGGTGGGCGTCTGGAAACAGCTCCTTCACCTGGAAAGCGCCCTGGACGTCGATCTCCAGGACAACCTGCTTGCCGGCCCGAACAGCGGCCAGCACGCTGCTCTTCGGCGTGCCGTAGCAGTTTCCGCCGTACTCGGCCCATTCCAGCAGATCGCCCTCTTCGACCATGCGGTCGAACTGCTCGCGCGTCTTGAAGAGGTAGCTCGCGCCTTCCGTCTCCCCCGCCCGCGGTGCGCGGGTGGTTGCGGAAACGGAAAGCCATCCATCGGGGATGGCTTTCATAAGGAGGGCCACCAGGGTGCCCTTGCCGGCTCCCGATGGCCCCGAAACGACGAAGAGGTTGCCGCGTCGCACTTACTTGCCCGTTTTGCCCAGACGCTCCAGAAGCGCAGCCTGCTGACGCTCGCCCAGGCCGCGAAGACGACGGCTCTCGGCGATCTGAAGCTCCTTCATGACCTTCTCGGCCTTAGCCTTGCCGTAGCTGGGCAGGGTCTCGATCAGGGTGGACACCTTCATGCGTCCGACAACCGGGTCGTCCTTCATCTCGATGACCTGGGCCAGGGTGAGCTTGCCGGACTTCAGCTCATCGCGCACCTGGGCGCGCTTGATGCGGGCGGCCTTCGCCTTCTCGAGGGCGGCCTGGCGCTCGGCGGCGCTAAGTTGAGGAATAGCCATTCGAGTGTCTCCTTCTGGTTCTTGCTGTGGTATGCACCTTGGGTGCTTCTTTACGCTTCCGTGATACTAGCATTGAAATCGGTATGTGACCTAGCATTATGTATGAAACTCTACAAATTCCCTCCCCAGCGGTAGTCCGAAGGGGGGCAAGCCGGCTCACAGGCCGGCGCAAGCGAGCTCCTCGGCGATGGCCTCGAAGGCGGCCGCAGGGTCGTCGGCCTGGGTAATGGGGCGGCCTACGACGATGTGCGAGGCACCGTTCAGGAACGCCTGGGCGGGCGTGGCCACGCGGCTCTGGTCGCCCAGGCTGGCGCCGGCCGGGCGAACGCCGGGCGTCACGATGCAGGCGTCCGGTCCCAGGACGGCGCGCAGCTGCGATGCCTCCTGGGGCGAGGCGACCACGCCGGAGAGCTTCGCCTTGCGCGCGAGCTCGGCCAAGGCGCATACCTGCTCGCGCAGCGGGCGCGCTACGCCTATGTCGTCCAAGTCGGCCTGGTCCATGGAGGTGAGAACGGTGATAGCAAGGGTGATCGGCTCTGCAAGCCCTGCGGACAGCGCCGCGTCCCGGGCCCCTTCCTGCCCCGCCGCCATCATGGGCGCGCCGCCCGAGGCGTGCATCGTGAGCATGTCGGCGCCGCTTCGGGTGGCCGATGCGGCGGCCCCTTTCACCTGGTGCGGGATGTCGTTGAACTTCAGGTCGAGGAACACCTTGAAGCCAAGGGCTTTGAGCTGAGAGACGATCGCGGGCCCTTCGGCGTAGAAGAGGGTCATGCCCACCTTCAGCCATTTGGCGCGGCCGCTCAGAAGCTCGGCGAGCCGCAGCGCCTCGGCGCGGTCGCAGTCCAGGGCGACGATGATGCGGTCGCGGGCCGGTTCATGGGAAAAGTCGCTCATGCCTTCAGGGCTCCTCTCAGCTCGTTTACGTCGTCAACGCCCTGCTCGCGGCAGTAGCGCTCTATGCCCTCGATCACGCGTGCAGTGCTCGCCGGGTCGGAGAAGTTGGCGGTCCCCACGGCCACGGCCGTCGCGCCGCACAGCATGAACTCGACGGCGTCCTCACCGGTGGCGATGCCGCCCATCCCCAAGATGGGCAGCGACACGCCGCGGTAGCACTCCCATACCATGCGCAGGGCCACCGGTTTGACGGCCGGTCCCGAAAGCCCCCCCACCACGCGGGCGAGCTTCGGGCGGCGCGTTTTCGCATCCACCGCCATGCCGAGCAGGGTGTTGATGAGCGAGATGGCGTCGGCGCCTGCGGCCTCGGCGGCCCGGGCGATGTCGACGACGCTGGTGACGTTGGGCGTGAGCTTCACGATGAGCGGCCGCTTGGTCGCCTGGCGGCAGCGGGACACCACCGCCTCCACGCTTGACGGGTCGGTGCCGATGGTCATGCCGCCGGCGTCCACGTTGGGGCACGACACGTTTATCTCGTAGGCGTCCACAGGGCCGTCCTCGAGGGCCTCGATCACGGAAGCGTACTCCTGCGCGCTGTGGCCTGAGACGTTGACGATAACGGTGGCGCCCTGGTCGCGAAGCCAGGGGAGCTCCACGGTCTTCAGGTGCTCGACGCCGGGGTTCTGAAGCCCGATGGAGTTGAGCATGCCCGAGGGCGTCTCGGCGATGCGGGGGCTTGCGTTTCCGGCCCAGCCGTGCAGCGACACGCCCTTGGTGGTCACGGCGCCCAAGGCAGAAACGTTCACGAAGTCGGCGTACTCCATGCCCGCTGCGAAGGTGCCCGAAGCCGTGGTGACCGGATTCTTCATGGGAAGGCCGCCCAGGTTGACGGCCATGTTCACGTTGCTCACCAGAGCACCTCGCTTCCGTCGAAGACAGGTCCGTCCACGCATGAACGCTTCTTGCCCAGCGCGGTCTCCACCACGCAGGACAGGCAGGCGCCCACGCCGCAGGCCATGCGACGCTCCATGGACACCTCGCAAGCCACCCCTCGCTCGCGGGCCTCCTGGGCGACGATGCGCATGAGCGGCTCGGGGCCGCACACCGCCACGTAGTCGAAAGGCCGTCCCTCGGCGGCCGCCTGGTCGAGCGCCTCGGTCGCAAGCGAGGTGCAGAAGCCAGGCCGCCCGTAGGAGCCGTCGTCGGTGGCGCAGCGCACGTCGTCCTCGCCCAGAAGATCCAGGTAAGCTGCCTCGCAGGCCAGGGCCGCATGGGTCTGGGCGCCCAGCACCACCGTGGCGGGAACCCCCTGCCCCTTCAGCGACTCGGCCAGCATGAACAAGGGCGCCGCCCCCACGCCGCCGCCTACGAGCAGCGCCCGGGAAGTTGCAGCGGGCGGGCTCCATCCGCGTCCCACGGGGCCGATGAGGCCGAAGCCCTCTGCCAGGTCGGACCGGGGGCTGATGCCGGACAGGTGCCGCGTTCCCGCACCGACAACCTGGTAGAGGATGTCGACGGTCTGCGACGCGAGGTTGCGCCCGTAGACCGAGAAGGGCCGGCGCAGGATATGCGACTCCATTCCGGGGATCTGCATGTGCGCGAACTGCCCGGGCTGCACGGATTGTGCGAGCCGAGGCGCCTCGAAGGTGGCCACGAAGAGGTTCGGGCCGGCGCCCGCGTTGGCGACCAGGCGCGCCCGTTCGTCGAAGAGTGTCACTCCTGTCCTTTCGTCGGGGTGTGCCGCATCGGGCGGCGCATCCCGCCCATGACGCATTATTGTACCATGGCGCCCGGTAGGACATGGACACTTAGACAACGGCGGGAAGTCTGCTATACTTATCGGCGCTTTACCCGTCGGGACGTGGCGCAGCCTGGTAGCGCGCCTGCTTTGGGAGCAGGATGTCGCAGGTTCGAATCCTGTCGTCCCGACCATCGGAAAACGAAGGCACGCCGCAAGGGACGTGCCTTTTTCATTGCTCGGCGGCGGATTCGGCGCTGCCTCAGTAGTCCTTGGCCGCGGGACTTTCCATCCAGGATTGCAAGAATTCGTCGTAGGTGTCGGCCAGCACCGCTTCCCTGGCCCGGGCCATGAGGTCGATAAGGAAGTGCAGGTTGTGGACCGACAGCAGGATGGCCCCCAGCATCTCGTTTTGCTTGACCAGGTGGCGCAGGTAGGCGCGGGAGTGGTTTTGGCAGGTGGAGCAGGTGCACTGCGCATCCAGCGGGCCGAAGTCCCGGGCGTACTTGGCGTTTCTCAGGTTCATGCGCCCAGTGCTGGAGAACGCCGTTCCCATGCGGGCGGTCCGGGTGGGCAGCACGCAGTCGAACATGTCTACGCCCTCACCGACGGCGCGCACGAGCGTGGTGGGGTTGCCCACCCCCATGAGGTAGCGTGGCCGATCTTCCGGAAGGGCGCGTGCCACGGTGCCCAAGGTCTCGAACATGACCTCGTGGCTCTCCCCCACCGAGTAGCCGCCGATGCCGAAGCCGCCGAAGCGCCGGCCGCCGGCGTCCAGGCTCTCCTGCTCGATGGACAGCAGCTTCTCGATGGAAAGCAGGCGCAGGTCCAGCTCCATGCCGCCCTGGCAGATGCCGAACAGCGTCTGGTCGGGCCGCTTGTGGGCGGCCAGGCAGCGCTTGGCCCAGGAAGCCGACAGGTCCACGGCGCGCGCAACGAATGCTCGCTCGGCCGGGTACGGGGTGCACTGGTCCAGCTGCATGGCGACGTCGGCGCCGATAAGCTCCTGGATGGCCATGTTCTCCTCGGGGGTCCATCGGATCTTGGCGCCGTCGTAGATAGAGCGGAAGGTGAGCCCGTCCTGGTCGAGCTTCACGGTGTCCGCCAGCGAGAACACCTGGAAGCCGCCGGAATCGGTGAGCATGGGCCCGTCGTAGTTCATGAAGCGGTGGATGCCGCCCGCCTCGGCCACAAGATCGGCTCCGGGCCGCAGCGACAGGTGGTAGGTGTTGGCCAGCACCACCTGGGCTCCCAGCTGGTGCAGCGTCTCGGTGGTGACGCCCTTCACGGTGGCAGAGGTTCCCACCGGCATGAACATGGGGGTGCGAAAGTCGCCGTGGGCCGTGGTGAAGGTGAGCGCCCGCGCGTTGCCGCTGCGGGCGTCAACCGTGCAATCGAACAGTGCCATGGGGCCCCTTAGTTGAACTTGAAGATGCGTTGGGCCAGGCGGTACCCGGTGATGCCCAGGCGCCGCCCCAGCTCGGTGGGCAGGTTCGTGCTGGCGTTCAGAACGCTGCGGCGCACGCGACGGTACACGTCGGGATTGTGCTCCTTCAGGTACAGCCAGATGTCCTCGCGCTTGTCCTCGGCCTCGTCGGTGTCGATCATGCGCAGGAAGATGGAGCAGATGCACATCATCATTGACAGGTAGTTCTCCATGTAGCGCTCCAGCTTGTGCACGGGCACGTCGGAGGGCAGCTGCACGGCGTCGATCATGGTGCGGGTGACGCGTAGCTGCTGGTCGATGCGACCCATCATGACGCTCTCGTTGACCGACTGGTCCTCGCGACCGATGAAGTAGCGGTACATGTCGACGTCCAGGTAGTACAGGGAGCGCACATGGGGCAGCGGCACGTAGACGAAGATGTTGTCCACGTAGAAGCAGTGCTCGGGCAGCGTGAGCCCGATGCCGCGCAACATCTCCGTGCGGTAGATGACCGAGTGCATGAGCAGGTACTGGCTCTGGCTGAAGTGCCCGCATTCCTCCCAGGTGAAGCGCCGCCCCTCGGGGAAGACGTTGCGGTAGTGCATGACGGTGCGCTGGTTCTCGTGCACCTTCTCGTAAACGTAGTTGCCGATGACCATGTCGGTTTTGTCCTGCAGGTCGCGCTGGGCGCGCAGGTAGGCCATGATGGGCTCCATGGCCGCCTTGTCCAGCCAGTCGTCGGAGTCGACCACCTTGAAGTAGACGCCCCGGGCGTTGCGCATGCCCATGTTGACCGCCGACCCGTGGCCGCCGTTGGGCTTGTGAAGCGCGCGCACGATGCCGGGATGGCTCGCTTCCCAGGCGTCGGCCTTCTCGGCGGTATCGTCCTTGGCAGACCCGTCGTCGACGATGAGGATCTCGATGTCGTCCTTGCCGCCAGCGGTGGCCAGCAGCGACTCGATGCACTTGTCCATGTAGGCGGCCGAGTTGAAGCACGGGATGGCGTAGGTGATGGTGGGCTGGCTCGCGCGCTGGTCGGGGGCCTGGGCGTCGTCGATCAGCCAGCGGTCGGTTTCGGCGGTCTCCATGGGCTACTCCTTGTCGCTTGGGGCGTCCTCTGCGCGAAGCAGCTCGTCGGCCAGGGCCAGGGCCCGCCCCACGATGACGTCCATGTTGTAGTAACGGTACTCGGCAAGCCTTCCCAGAGGGTGGAAGTTGGGCAGCTGCTCGGTCAGCTTGAGGTAGCGGCGGTAGTGCTCCTCGTTCTTCGGACCGATGATGGCGTAGTAGGGAATCTGGGTGGAGGGGTCCTCGTAGGCGCGGCTGTACTCCTTCATGATGGTGGTCTTGGGATGCTGCTGCCCGGTCAGGTGCTTGAACTCCGTGATGCGGGTGTAGTCCTCGGTGACGGTGAAGTTGACGGTGCCGCTGGGAAGCAGCTGCTCGGTGTCGTGGGTCTCGTAGACGAAGTCCAGCGTGCGGTACGGAAGGCGCCCGAAGCGGTCGAGGAACAGCTCGTCCAGGGGTCCCGTGTACACGATGGGCCCCGTGAAGAGCTCGTCCTTCAGGGCGATTCCCGAAAGCGGCGCGTCCTCTTCTCCGGAGGAGAACCTCAGGTCGAAGACGCTTTCCGCTTCCACGCCCAGGCATACGTCGATGTTTCCATGGGAGAGCATCTCCTCGAACAGCGGCGTGTAGCCGTGCAGGGGCATGCCCTGGTAGGCGTCTTGGAAGTAGCGGTCGTCGCGGGACAGGAACACGGGGACCCGGGCGACCACCGAGGGGTCCACCTCCTCGGGCGTGAGCCCCCACTGCTTCTGCGTGTAGTAGAGGAACACGTTGCGGTAGACGAAGTCTGCGACCTCGGCCAGGTCGGGGTCGTTCTGCTCGCGCAGCTCGGTGATGGTGACCTTGCGCTCGTCGCCGAAGGCGTCGATGAGCTTGCGCTCCAGCGCCTCGGCCCGCTCGTCTCCGAAGGCGATGCGCAGCGAGGTCTTGTTGAAGGGCACGGGCATGTAGGTGCCGTACCAGTCGGCGAGCACGCGGTGCTCGTAGTCGCGCCATGGCGTGAAGCGTTGCAGATAGTCGAAGGCGCGCTTGTCGTTGGAGTGGAAGATGTGCGGACCGAAGCGATGCACCAGGACGCCCGCATCGTCCAGCTCGTCGTACATGTTGCCACCTATCTGGGGGCGCTTCTCGATGACGAGCACGCGCTTGTCGCCGCGCTCGGCGAGTTCCCGGGCGACGACGGAGCCGGCGAATCCGGCGCCGACCACGAGTGCGTCGTAGTCGGCCGGGTCGACGTCGCTGTACTGCCGGTAGTTCACGGTCATGGTTGTTGCCTTTCTCGTTGGGCGCGAAGCCCGGTCGTCGAAGCGTTTCGGGTCGTCCGGACGGCGGGGCGGCGGCTCTTGCGCGCAGGCCACCGGCTCCGCCGTCGCCTTGGCGTCTAGGATTGTCCTGCGGGTTCGGATTCGGCGCGGACGAAGCGCACCGCGAAATGGGCGTCCGGGGAGCCCATGAGCGCCATGGCGTCGTCGAAGCGGTTGGCGTTGCCCATCTCCGGGTCGAAATCCTGCGAAGGACCGGTCGCGGTGAGGACCCGCTTGCCTGCGCGCTCGGCGTGCTCCTTCGGCGGCTCCGGCACGAGCTGCGTGGAGATGCAGGCGGCGCCGGCTATGGGGACCAGCGAGAAATCGGATCCTTCCGGGGATTCCAGAAACGCCTTCACCACGGCGTTGTCCTCGGCCCTGGTCACCGTGCAGGTGGCGTAGGCCAGCATGCCCCCCGGGGCCACGTGGGCGCTCGCCTGCTTGAGCATGGCCAGCTGGTTCTGGGCGAAGGAGATGATGTCAGCCGGCCCGATTCGCCAGCGAATCTCGGGATGGCGGCGCAAGGTGCCCAGCCCCGAGCAGGGAGCGTCGAGGAACACCATGTCGAAGGCGCGCTCCCCCAGCGCGCCTGCCAGGTCGAGGGCGTCGCCTGTCAGGGCTTCGGACACGCAGACGCCGAACTCCTTGACGCGCTTGGTCAGAAGCTTCGTCTTGAACTCCTTGTTGTCCAAGGTCACGTACTGCTCTATCTGGCTTCCGTACTTGCGGACGGCGTCCCCCTGGATGAGGATGGTCTTGGTGGCCCGGCCGGCCCCTATCTCGAGGAGGGATTCGGGCTTCTCGTCGGGCAATACGGAGGCGGCCACGAGCTGCGACGCCGCATCCGACACCAGAATGCGCCCGGTCCCCAGCAAACGCTTCATCTCGGGGAGCAGCAGTGCGCGCGGGTCGAGCACGCGCAGGCAGCCGGGAACCTCGACGCCGTCGATGCAGACCGGCTCCACCGGCTCTCCGGCCTTCTCGAAGCCGCGGCGCACGATGTCCTCGCCGCCCTTCGCGCCGTTGATGGCGACGAACAGGGGCGCCTGCTCGTTAGATGCCCTCATCAGGTTGACGGCTGCCTCGGGCCCCAGGTCGTTGACGAGCACCCGCGCAAGCCATCCGGGGAAGGCGCATGCCCGGGCCAAGGCGTCTATGTCGGTGGAAGGGTCTCCGTAGGGGAACTCGGAGCGCTCCGCCACGATCTTGCGCAGCACCGCGTTGGAGAGTCCCGCCGCAGGAGGCGCCACGGACTTCACCAGCTCCACGCCTTGGTCGACGGCGGCGTGGGGGTGCTTGCCCAGGAATATGATCTCGTAGGCGGACAGGCGCAGGGCATCGCGTACCGAGGGGCTGATGTCGCGAGGGTCGTCCAGAAACTTGTTGATGACCTCGTCGAGGATGCCCCAGGAGCTGGTGACGCCGAGCACGAGCCTTGTGGCGAAGGCTCGGTCTTCGGGCTTCATGTGGGAGGTGTCGATGGTGTGGGAGATCACATCCTGCGCGAAGGCCCTGCGCTCGCGGACTTGGCTGAGCGCGTCGAGGGCCGCCGTGCGCGCGGGGCTCGCCTTGGTCTTGCGAGGCGGCTTGCGGCCTGCCAGCTCGCCGGCGTAGCCTTTCGGCGTGCGCGCGGTTTCGCCGCGCTGGGCCCGATCGGGGCCGGAAGCGCCGCGACGGCCCGCCGGCTTGGAAGGCCGGTCGGCGGGCCGTCCGTCATCCGACGAGAGGCGCGGCCTGCCCCGGTCCTGCCCCGGTCGCGGTTTGCGGGCGGAATCGCGATTGGGGGTGCGGAAGCCGCGGTTGCCTTCCGAGCCTCCTTTGAACGGCCGGGGCTTGCGGTTGCCGCGGTTCGCGTCCTCGGCGCCGGGCCGACCTGCGTGCGCTCCGCCTTTCCCCTGCGGCCGCTCGCCGCCGTCACGCGTCGGTCGAGGGCCGCGCGAGGGCGCTTGCCCCGGACGCGAGGGGCGGCGGCCCGAGGGCCTTCCCCCCGAGGGTCGGCCCCCCGACGGGCGGTTGCTTGCTCCTCTGTAAGGCTGTTGGTTATCGGACACCGAATTCCTCCCACATCATCGTTGCGTCTTTCGATCCGCGGATTCCGGCTGCGAAGGCCGCCGCGTCCATAGTCTTCTTGCCGTCGGGCCTTACGCTGGCAAGCTCGATGGCGCCGTCGGCCATGCCCAGGACCACGCGCTTCCCGGAAACCGCCACCTGCCCGCAGGCAAGCGGCGGGTGCTGCTCTGCCGCCCTCTCGGCGACAAGGACGGTAAGGGGACGTCCGCATACGACTACTTTGCACGGATGCGCATCCGACGAGGCGAGCACCTTCCTGAGGGCTCCCTCGGCGCCGTCGGACGGACGAAGGTTGAGCTCGCCTTTCCCTATCTTCGAGGCGTAGGTGATTCCCTCATCGGATTGGGCGACGAAAGGATGGGGCTGCGAGGCCACCATGGTCAGGCCGTGGAGCAGGGCCGAAGCGCCCAGGGACGCCAGCTCCTCGGTGAGCTCGCGGACGCTCTTGCCTGCCACCGAGGTAGTCCTGCAGACGCAGTACGGACCCGTGTCGAGCCCCTCTTCCATGGCCATGATGCACACGCCGGTCTCCTCGTCGCCGGCAAGGATGGCACGCTCCACGGGAGCCGCACCCCTCCAGCGGGGCAGCAGGGACGCATGAACGTTGATGCATCCGTAGCGAGGTATGTCGAGAACAGCTTTGGGGAGCAGCATGCCGTAGGCGGCGACGACGATGGCGTCGGGCTGCAGCTCGGCGAGCTCGGCAACGACCTGCTCGTCGCGCAGGCTGCGCGGGGTGAAGACCGGGATGCCGAGGGATTGCGCCAGGGATTTGACCGGCGACGGCTCCAGGAACCTCCCCCTGCCGCGAACAGCGTCGGGCCGCGTGTAGGCGGCTACGACGTCGTGCTGCTCCGCAAGGTAGCCCAGTATGGTGGCGGAGAACTCGGGCGTTCCCATGAATACGATGCGCATGGGCGGCCCTAGGAAACGGAGGTGTCGCCGGGCTTAGCGCCGGCGGCCTGCGCCTGCTCGTAGTCGGCAAGCGCCTGGAGGCGGGCCTGCGGGGTGCACCGCTCGAACATGGTGATGCCGTCCAGGTGGTCGCATTCGTGCTGCAGGCAGCGGCCCAGAAGGCCGTCGCCCTCGATCTCCCACTCCTCCCCGTCAAGATCGAAGAAGCGGGCGCGAGCGTACTCGGGCCGGGCGATGGGCACCGAGATGCCGGGGATCGACAGGCACCCCTCCTCCTCGGTCACCACCTCCCCCGACGTCTCCACGATGACGGGGTTGACCATGACGATGGGATTCTGCTCGCCGGAGTCGTCCTGGTCGCAGTCGATGACGACGAGGCGCTTGCTCACCCCGACCTGGGGCGCGGCAAGCCCGCAGCCGCCGTTTTTGTACATGGCCTTCACCATGGACTTCGCAAGGCGGCGCAGCTCCCTGTCAGCAAGGTCGCAGGGGTCGCACACCTGGTTCAGCAACGGGTTCGGTGATTCGACGATGGTAATCATCTTCGGCTATCCTTCTGCGCTCTATCGAGCGCTGCGCAGGTTGTAGGGAGAAACCGGGCACGGGAGAACGTATCGCTCGTGCGTGGATTCTCTATTTTGGTAGATAGCAGGAATCTTGTCTAGGAACCAGGGGAAAAACGGCAGAAAACCCAGAGCGTCCCGCCGATCGCCTCGCATCCCGGAAAACGGTCCCCGGTGCGGGTTACTCTGGTTTTTCCCTGGCGAGCCAGCGGCTTCGGCCTTGCCGTGCCGTCCGTTGCCTATACTCTGTCCGACGTTATCGGCCGGCCGTCGCCGGCTCTACTGCGAACAGACGAAGGAATGTGGCATTCATGGTCGATTGCAACGACACCTGCAGCGAAGGGGGCGCCGTCCGCGTCCGCTTCGCCCCTTCCCCCACCGGCATGCTCCATGTGGGCGGCGCGCGCACGGCGATCTACAACTGGGCGTTCGCGCGGGCCAAAGGCGGGACGTTCGTCCTGCGCATCGAGGACACCGACACCCAGCGCTCCACCGACGAGAATACGCGCATCATCATCGACGCCATGCGGTGGCTGGGACTTGACTGGGACGAGGGGCCGCAAGTGGGCGGCGAATTCGGCCCCTACTTCCAAACCCAGAGGACCCAGACCTATCGCGCCGCCCTCGAACGGCTGAAGGAGCGCGGGGCGGTCTACCCGTGCTTCTGCACCAAGGAGCAGCTCGACGCGAAGCGGGCGGCGGCCGAGGCCAGCGAGGGCGGTTACGCCGGCTACGACCGCACCTGCCGCAACATCGACCCGGCTGAGGCCAAGCGGCGCATCGATGCCGGCGAGCCCCACGTCTGGCGCCTGAAAGTGCCCGAGAACCATGGCCCCATCGTCTTCGACGACATGGTCTACGGCTCCATGTCCTTCCCCGCCGACGTCATGGACGACATGATCTTGTGCCGCACCGATGGCACCTTCACCTACAACTTCGCCGTGGTCTGCGACGATGCCGACATGCAGATAAGCCACGTCGTTCGCGGCGACGACCACCTGTCAAACACCCCCAGGCAGATACTCATCTACGAGGCGCTGGGGCTCGAGCACCCCGTGTTCGGGCATTTGCCCATGATTCTGGGCGAGAACGGCAAGAAGCTCTCCAAGCGCCATGGCGACACGTCGGTGGAGGAGTTCCGCGACCGGGGCTACCTGGCCGACACCATGGTGAACTTCCTCGCGCTTCTGGGTTGGTCGCTGGACGGCGAGACCACCATCATCCCCCGGGACGTCCTGTGCGGCTCCTTCGACGCCGCGCGCATCCAGCGCAAGGACGCAGTGTTCGACACGAAGAAGCTCGATTGGATGAACGGGGTGTACATCCGCGACATGGGCGCCGCATCTTGGGCGCTGGCAGCCCGCCCCTGGATCGAGCAGGCGATGGCGCAGGGCTACGCCGCCGAGCCCAAGGCCATTGTCGTCGAGCCCGCTGCCGACGGCTCGCCGTTCGCAGCGACGGCGCCCTCTCCCGACGACGTCGCTGCGGCCCAGGCCGCCTTCGCCGACGACCCCAGCTGGTTCGAGCAGCTCTACCCGCTCGTGGCGGAGCGGCTGGTGCGTCTGGACGAGATTCCCGACAAGCTGCGTTTCCTGTTCTGGGGCCAAGGGTGCGTCCTTGACGGCAAAAGCGTCCAGAAGGTGCTGCTGAAGGACGGCGCGCGCGCCCAGGAGGCCTTGGGGCTTTGCCGCCAGGTGCTTGCCGACACGTCGGTAGCCTGGGATGCCGAGACGCTGCAGCTGGCCTGCAGAAATCTGGGGGAGGCGGCCGGTATCAAGCCGAAGCTGCTCTTCCAGCCGCTGCGCGTGGCCGTTGCCGGCAACATGGTGTCTCCTCCCCTGTTCGAGAGCATCGTGCTCATGGAGCGTTCCGACGTGCTCGGGCGCATAGACAACGTAGCCGCCGTCGTGTTCCCTGACGCTCAGTAACCCTTCGCGGCGCGCCCGAGGCAGCGGGCGCGCCGTTTCGTAGCGAGGTGCCCTATGGACGAGCGAACCTATTCCCAGCAAACCAGCGATCCCGCAGCGTTCCCGGGAGCGGTGCAGCACGAAAGCAGTGCGCCCACGCCGCCGCCCCTGTGGGCGTCGCAGATCCCCGAATCCCAGGCACCGCGCTGGCAAGCAGCGCCCGCCGACCCGGCGCCAAGGGGATGCGACCGCATACCGCCCTCGGATGCGACGCCCAGTAGCGGCGCGCTCCTTGAAAGTGCCGCCCCGACTTCGCTGCAGGCGGTCGAAGGGGCTGTCATCGGCCAAAAGAAGCGCCGGCGATGGCCGTG
Organism: Eggerthellaceae bacterium; assembly: GCA_910575165.1. GTDB lineage: Bacteria > Actinomycetota > Coriobacteriia > Coriobacteriales > Eggerthellaceae > Xiamenia > Xiamenia aquisgranensis. Next base: position 32,505 of record CAJTDS010000011.1, on the reverse strand, counting down.
GGCTCTCCTTGGCGGCGCGTTGGGCCTTGTTGCGGGCGTTGCGCTTGGCATCGGCGGTACGACGGCCGTCCTCTCCGGCGCCCATCAGCAGGTCTGGGGCGGCTTGTCCGGCGGTTCCGGGGCCTATGGGTCCGATCCGTCGGGCGAGGACCCCTACAGCTGGTACTACCCTTACAGCCACGACTTCCTCGGCGGGGGCGCAGAGGATTCGAGCAGCTCCCAAGACCTCTCCCAGACGCTCTTCACCTATGCCGACGTCCTTGCGGCGCTGCCCGACGTCGGGGGAACGGTTGAGGACGTCCCGGGCACCGATCTTGTCGCTTGCACCGCCGGGGCCTACCAGGTGGGCACCCTTTCCGGCATCCCTGCGGGAATCTACTTCCTGGAGGGCTCGGACACCCAGGAGAGCACCTACTTCCTCTTCAAGGCCGTTTCGGGCCGGGCCGACCCGCAGAAGGCCCGGTACGCCTACTACGGGCAGAACACCTACCTTGGGAATTACTTCCTGTCGCTGTCCGACGGCGACCTGCTGGTATACCTCCCGGCCGACAGCGACGATGCGATGTACGACGCGTCCCTTGCCGAGGTGGATGCAGGGTCCGTTCTCACGAGCGGGTTCTACCGGGTGGGGGTCGACATCCCCGAAGGCACCTACCATGTGGAGCTCGACCCAGACCTGGCCGGCAGCATCAGCCTCGAGGCCGGCGCTTACGTTATGTCCGAGCGTACCTTCCCCGACGGCACGTTCGCGGACGAGCGCTACGTTACCGTGGGGTCGAACCAGACGGTAACCGTGAGGAACGGGGATTGGCTCGAGCTCTATGGAGCCACTGCCGAACTCGAGCAGTGACGGCGGGCGGCATGGGCAGCCAGCCCGCGCTGCCCGCATCGAGGCGCACGCAGCAAGGATGCGCGGAAAGGAGCAGTATGACCGCGATGATACCCGAAGGGGCTCCCGTGGAAACGGTCCGGTCGATCATGGAGAAGGACGTCTTCGCCGCACGGACGGTGGGCTGCCAGATTGTGGAGGCCGCCCCTGGCCGCGGTCTGTGCTCGATGGAGGTGGGCCCGCAGCATCGCAACGCGATGGGCAACATCATGGGAGGAGCCATCTTCACGCTGGCGGACTATGCGCTCTCCATAGCCGCGAACTACGGCAGCGAGCCTACCATGTCCATTTCCTGCTCCATCGATTTCCTCTCCGTATCGCACGGGAATGTCCTGTACGCCGAAGCCGCCCTCGACAAGGTCGGACGGACCGTGGTGTTCGGCAGCGTCGACATCACCGACGATACCGGCAAGCTCGTCGCTCGCATGATCGCCACCTGCTACAAGTAGCTGACAGCCAAAGCGCGCAGCCTGCCGAGCGGTTCGAGACGGTCGCGTGCGCCCGGTCCGACGGGCGCTTCACGCCCGTACCGGATTCCAGTCAGCCGCCGAATCGCCTGACGGCTGCCAGGCTGCTGCCGGAAAACCCCCTGCGCGACAGGCCTCCGAAGCGCGGGAGCTTCCGCCCGCCACGCGACCGCTTAGCCTCGGCTGGAATCATCCTCCCCCACCAAGCTCTTCAGCAGCTCATACACCGGCCGAATGAGGTTGTCGCCCTCGCCTAGCTTGAAATAGCGCAACGGCAGTATGAGCTTGCGCTTGTCGGACAGGTAGCGGCCTTGGGCGCGGCGCAGGGCGGTGAGCCTGTCCTTGGGGATATCGATAGGCTCCACGGTGAGCTTTCCGGCTACCGCCGAGACAAGGCGGACATGATGCTCGTTCGCAAAGGCCTTGAGACGCGCCTTCGCGAACAGGTTCTCCGCAGCCTGGGGCATGTCGGGGCGCTTCGCGAGCAGATCTTCGTAGATTTCCTGCACTGCCTGCTCCGTAGAGGCCGACGCGAGCTTTCGGTACCAGAGGACGCGCTCGTCGGTGGCGGGGATGTAGTCCTCAGGCAGGTAGGTATGCCCGGGAAGGTTCACCGTGATGTCGGAGAGGGCCGGCGGCAGCTGGTCGAGAGCCTTGAGGTCGCCTTCCTTGGTGGCGTTTACCGCCTGGGCGAGCATCTGGGCGAACAGATCGAAGCCGACCGCCGACATGTTGCCCGACTGCTCGGCGCCCAAGATGTTCCCTGCGCCGCGGATCTCGAGGTCCTTCATGGCTATCCGAAGACCGCTGCCAAGCTCCTGATGCTCGGATAGCGCGGTAAGGCGCGCTTGCGCCTCCTCAGTAAGGGGGATGTTGTCGGGGAACATGAAGTAGGCGTAGGCTTGCTCGGACGAGCGGCCCACGCGCCCTTTCAACTGGTACATCTGAGCCAGACCGAGGCGCTGAGAATCCTCTATGATGAGCGTGTTGGTATGGGGGTTGTCGATGCCGCTTTCTATGATGGTCGTCGCGACGAGCACGTCTAGCTTGCCTGCCGCAAACTCCTCCATAACCCGTTCAAGCTGCTCTTTTGACATCTGCCCGTGGGCAACCCCGACACGAGCCTCCTCGGCGGCTCGCTGCACGCGGGCTACGGCGTCGTCGATGGAGCGAACACGGTTCGACACGTAGTACACTTGCCCTTTTCGGGCGAGCTCCCGTCGTATGGCGTCGGACACCAGGTCCGGATCCCATTCCCCCACGTGCACGTTTACGGGACGGCGCTGATTGGGGGGCGTCATTATCAAGCTCATATCGCGCACCCCGGAAAGGGACATCTGCATGGTTCTGGGGATGGGAGTCGCCGACAGCGTAAGGATGTCGGTCGATTCGCGCAGATGCTTCAGCTGCTCTTTATGGCCCACGCCGAACCGCTGCTCCTCGTCGATGATGACGAGCCCCAAATCGCGAGGATTGACGTCCCTCGACAGCAGCCGATGCGTTCCTACGAGCACCGACACATCCCCGTTCTCGAATCCGGAGAGCGCCTTCCGCTGCTGCTCGGGAGTGCGGAAGCGGGAGAGCACCTCCACCTTAACCCCGAAGGGCTCGAAGCGGTCGTTGAAGCTGGTGTAGTGCTGCTGGGCGAGGATGGTCGTGGGGCAGAGCACCATGACCTGCTTTCCCGCGTCCACAGCCTTGAACGCGGCCCGCAAAGCCACCTCGGTTTTGCCGAATCCCACATCGCCGCAGATTAAGCGGTCCATCGGCCTGTCCGATTCCATATCCGACTTCGTGTCGGCTATGGCAGCCAGCTGATCGCGGGTTTCCTGGAAGGGAAATGCCTCTTCCATCTCGTGCTGGCGCCAGCTGTCCGGCGGGTACGCGTAGCCCTTGACTGCCGCTCTTCTGGCGTAAACGTCCACCAGGTCGAAAGCAAGCTTCTTGGTAGCGGCCGTCGCCTTGGCGACCGCCCTCGACCAGTCGGCGGTGTTCAGGCGCGTAAGGCGGGGACTTGCCCCTTCGGGCCCGACGTAGCGGGTTACGCGGTCGAGCTGCTCCACCGGGACGAACAGCTTGTCTCCTTCGGCGTACTCGAGCAGCAGGTAATCCCTTTCGACTCCGTCGATCTCCCTTCGCACCAGCTCCTTGAAATGGGCGACGCCATGGGCGGCATGGACGACGTAGTCGCCTGGCTTGTAGGGAAACGTCACCTCGGTGATGTCGACATGGCGCTTCGCCGACTGGGACGCCTTCGAGCCTTGGGTGTCGGTCAGGCTGACGAGGGCCAGCTTGGCGGCTGGGATGACCATGCCCAAGGGCACGTCGACGTCCGTGACGTTGACGACGCCCTTGCGAAGCCGTCGTTTCTCGGCGCCGGGCGCATCCTCGCCGTCTCCGTTGTCCTCGGTTCCCTTTTCCTGGCGCAGTTCCTGAATAGGAAGGCCGCGCTCTACGAACTCGAGCTCCATTTCCTTGCGCGCGCGGCGGTTCGACGCGCTGAAGACGACCGTGTACGATCCGCCCACGAGGCTCCTCAGGCGTCCGTACAGCTTGTCGGGATGTCCTGCCACCTCCACGCGCTTTACGGGAAGCTCGGCGTCGAGCAGCCCTCCTACCTGCATGATCGAAACGTAGGTTGCCCTGAGCGCATCCCCGAAGCTTGCGCTCTCGGCCGCCGCGTAGAGCGAGTCCAGGGCAAGCCCCGACCCCTTCGCCTTCACCGACAGCTCGTCCAGCGCATGGGCCATGTCGTCCATGAGCGAGCGAGGTTCCATAAGGCTTACGAGGCTGCCTTTCGCCACGTAGTCGCCCAAAGTAGCCGTCTCTTCGTACAGATAGGGCAAAAGGCCGTCGGCGCCGTCGAAGCGCATCCCTCCCTCGAGGTTTTCGAGCATGGCGCGCAGCACCGGGTTAGAAGCGGCGGGACGCTTCAGCTTCTTCCGCGCCTGCGCCATGGTCTGCGGCGTCGTCTCGAACTCCAGGACAGGATACACCTCCACCTCTTCGAGGGATGAGACCGTCTGCCCGGTCGAGGGGATGATACGCCGTATTTCCTCGAGCTCGTCGCCGAAGAAGTCAAGGCGCACCGGATAGCTGAGGTTGCCCGGGTAGACGTCTATGGTTCCGCCTCGGGCAGCGAACGTCCCGGGGCCGTCGAGCTCCCCGGTGTTCTCGTAGCCGCGCGCCTCCAGGGAGCGCAGAACGTCCTCGTAGTCGTTCAGGCTGCGAGAGCGCGCAGGTTGCTCCATGGCGCCAAGCTCGAAGCCTGCGCGAAGGAGCAGAGGCGCGGCGGCGCAGGCCTGCGCCGGCGGAATTCGGCGCACCAGGGACCGAGCGCTTGCGACTACGACCACCTCCCTGCCCTCCTGCAGGGCCCAGGCGGCCCTCATGCGTCGGGCAGCGGCCGAGAAGTCGGGCCGCTTCGGCACGAAGGGGGTATCCGTCCGCTCAGGAAAGCGCAGCACCTTGTCGTCTCCCAGGTACGCGGCGACGCTGCGGGCGAACGCGACGGCGCTCTCCTCCCCGGCGACGATCACGAGCGTCGGTTGAGGCCTGCAGGCGAATCGGGCGGCAACGAGGAAGGGGCGGGCCGACGAGGCGACGCCGATAGCGGCGTCCTCGCCTTTATCGAGTTTTGCCCAGAACGGCTCGAGGCAATGCGACTTCTCAAGCACGAAAGCAAGCGAGTTTATGAGCATGGGCAAGCCCGTCCTTCCGAAAACAAGCATAAGGATTATTCAGTGTAGCAGACCCTAGGCGGCTTCTTCGTCCAAGGCTATCTTCGCCACCATATCGGAATAGCCGCGATATGCCGGAAGCAGCACGAACTGACGGCCTCGCCCAGCATGGTTCCTCGCAACATGGGACCCGCGTCTTGCCACCCTCGCCTCCAGCAGTCTCAGCATCGGTTCCGAGCGGGACGGCGTGCTGCTCGGCACGAGGTCCCGCAAGGTCACGCTAACTCGCCAAGGTTCCAGTCCGGCAACGTTGGCCTTTTCGTAGAGACGGTTGACCGCGGCCGCTATGGGCTCGGCAGCGGCAATAGGCCTGGCAAAGCACCGGCTTTCGCAAACGTAGCCCGGAAGCGCCCGCGTTCGCTCGCTTGCTCGAGCAGACGCCGCAGCGATGCGTTCTGCCGGGTCGTCCGAGTATCGACCATGCGGACCGGCTGGCCCGCAAACGGCGGGATACCCCAGATGGAGCGTGACCGACGTGGCGGCAAGACCATCTAAGGCAAGGTCCTCGCACAGCTCGCGCGTCATCCCGCAGATTGTACGCTCCATCTGGTACCCGGTGCATCTCGACGGCATAAGAGTGGCTTTGGAGACGCTGCTGCCGGCGGCTTTGCATCTGAGAACTTGCCGCAGCGTGCAAGGCTCCATGCCCCAGGCATGGTCGATGAGAAACTCGGCCTCCGCGCCGAACTCCCGATACAGCGCCTCCTCGCTTTCGCCAGCCACGCCGGCGAGATCGTATATCCCAAGCTGCTCGAGCCTTCTCGCCGTCTCCGGCCCGAAGCCCCACAGGTCGGCAATCGGGCGATGGAGCCAGTAATCCCTTCGAAACGAGGCAGCATCCAGCAATGCCACTTTCGAAGACGACTGAGAAGCCCTGTCGCGAGCCACCTTGGCTAGGAACAGGTTGTCGCCCGCCCCCACTTCGATGGGTATTCCCGTTTCGGCGAACACGATGCGGGCCAGCTCGCAGGCAAGATCGTGCGAATCTGCGCCCGTCGTCGCCAGATAGGCCTCCGCGTCGATGAAGTGCTCGCCTATGGAGCGCACGAAAATGTCGCCCGGTCCCGCGTAGCGCAGGTAGGTGCGGTAGACGCTCGCTGCCTGCTCTGCCCAGAGGTCCGCAAGCGCTTGCGGCAACCAAGGGGCACGCCGACCATTGTTCGCGGCAGACGCTCCCGCAGGCTCATCGATATCGATGGGAAGTCCGACGCATAGGTACCTACCCGGCGTAGCGTTAACGAACGGCTCCATGGAAAACCACTCCCTTCTATAATACGTTTGTTCGTATTATAGAGAAACACTGGATGTGAATAGAATAAATGTTCGTATATGAAGGGAATCCATGAATCGTTCTAAAAGTCCAGATGAATCGAAAAGGACCCCGGTGCAAACCGGGGTCCTGCATACCAAGGAAGTGCTTGCGGAGCGAATTACTTCGCTTGAATCGCCGCCTGTCCTGCAGCAAGGCGCGCTACAGGGACACGGTACGGCGAGCAGCTCACATAATCGACGCCGCACGCCTGGAACGTATGGATGGAGTCGGGGTCGCCGCCATGCTCACCGCATACGCCGCATACGATGTCGGGATTGCCCTCATGGCCAAGCTCCACGCCCATCTTCACCAGCTTCGCGACGCCGGCATCGACCGTCGCGAAGGGGTTGAAGGGCAGAATGCGGTCACGCAGGTACTGAGGCACGAACTCCGCCTCCACGTCGTCGCGGCTGAAGCCGAACGTGGTCTGGGTAAGGTCGTTGGTGCCGAAGCTGAAGAAGTCGGCGTAGCGAGCGATCTCGTCGGCGGTCACCGCTGCACGCGGCAGCTCGATCATGGTGCCGACCGGAATGGACAGCTCCACGCCCTGCTCGGCCGCAACTTCGGCGACCGTACGCTCCACCAGCTCGCGCATGGTCTCCAGCTCGGGGACGACCGAAACCAACGGGACCATGATCTCGGGCTTGGGATTCAACCCGCGCTTGATCAGCTGGGCAGTGGCCGTGGCGATGGCGCGAGCCTGCATCTGGGGCAGTACGGGGTAAACGATGCCGAGGCGGCATCCGCGCAGGCCAAGCATGGGGTTCTGCTCGGCAAGAGCGTCGATCTGGTCCATGAGGTTGCGCTTCTCTGCGACGACGGCCGCATCGGCGCCAGCTGCCTCCAAGCGCGCGATCTCGACGTCGAGCGCACGGGGGCTCTCCAGGAATTCGTGCAGCGGCGGGTCGAGCAAGCGCACGATGACGGGCAGCCCGTCCATGGCCTCGAACATGCCGAGGAAGTCGCCGGTCTGGGCCGCCAGCAGGTCGGCCACGGCCTTCTCGCGCACCGCGGGATCCTCGTTGAGGATGAAGGTCTGGATAATCTTCTTGCGATCGCCGAGGAACATGTGCTCGGTGCGGCACAGTCCGATGCCCTGGGCACCGAAGCTGCGGGACAGGGCCGCGTCCTCGGGGTTGTCGGCGTTGGCGCGAACGCCCAGCGTGCGGAACTCGTCTGCCCACTCGAGGATGGTGTCAAGGTCGCCGGTGAGCTCGGGCATGACCAGCTCGACCGCGCCGAGCACGACGATGCCGGTGGTGCCGTCGATGGAGACAACGTCGCCTTCCTTGATGACGATGTCGGTGCCAGCAACGCTGGCCTGCTTCTTCTCCGCGTCGATCTTGAGGGATTCGACGCCGCATACGCACGGCGCGCCCATGCCGCGGGCGATAACGGCGGCATGGGAGGTCTTGCCGCCATGGCTCGTGAGGATACCTTCGGCGGCGATCATACCGGCCAGGTCGTCCGGATTGGTCTCCCAGCGAACCAGCACGCACTTGCGGCCCGCCTCGGCGGCGGCCACGGCGTCGGCAGCGGAGAAAACGGCCTCGCCCACGGCGGCGCCGGGGCTGGCGTTCAGACCGCGAGCCAGCACGTCGTAGGTTGCGGACTTATCGAACTGCGGGTGCAGCAGCTGGTCGAGCTGCTCGGGATCGACACGCATGACGGCCTCCTCCTTGGAGATGAGGCCCTCCTTCTCCATCTCGATGGCGATGTGCAGCGCGGCGGCGGCGGTACGCTTGCCCACGCGGGTCTGCAGCATCCACAGCTTGCCCTGCTCGATGGTGAACTCGATGTCGCACATGTCGCGGAAGTGGTTCTCCAGCGTGACGAACACCTCTTCGAGCTCGCGTCCGGCGTCCTCCAGGCCCTCGACATGCTTGAGCTCGGCGATGGGGCTCGTGTTGCGGATGCCCGCCACCACGTCCTCGCCCTGAGCGTTGACCAGGTAGTCGCCGTAGAACTCCTTCTCGCCGTTAGCGGGGTTGCGGGTGAAGGCCACGCCGGTGGCGGAAGTGTTGCCCTTGTTGCCGAACACCATGGACTGCACGTTGACGGCGGTTCCCAGGTCGTCGGCGATCTTGTTCTGCTTGCGGTACAGCACGGCGCGGGGGTTGTTCCAACTGCCGAACACCGCCTCGATGGCCAGTTTCAGCTGCACCATGGGGTCCTGCGGGAAAGCCACGGCACCGTCGACAACCAGCGAAGGGTACTCGGCGCCCGAGACGTTCTCGGAGAAAATGCGCTTGAACTCCCCCACCAGCTCCTGCAGGTCGTCCGCGTTCAGGTCGGTATCCTGGGCAACGCCCCGGCTGTTCTTCATGGCGTTGATGGCGTTCTCGAACAGATCGCCATCCAGCCCCATGACCACGTTGGAGAACATCTGGATGAAGCGGCGGTAGGAATCCCATGCGAAGCGGGGATTGTCCGTCTGCTTGATGAGACCGTTGATCGACTGGTCGTTCAGCCCCAGATTGAGAACGGTGTCCATCATGCCGGGCATGGACATGGGGGCGCCGGAGCGCACGGAGACGAGCAGCGGGTCCTCGGCGTCGCCGATCTTCTTGCCCATGCGCGCTTCGAGGTCGACGCGGTACTCGCGGATGGTGTCGAGCGCGCCCTCCGGCCAGGTGTTGCCGGCGTTGGCGTACTCCATGCAGGTCTGGCAGGTGATGGTGAATCCCGGAGGCACGGGCAAGCCGATGTTAGCCATCTCCGCCAGGTTGGCGCCCTTGCCACCCAGCTGGGCCTTCATGTTGGTGTTGCCTTCGGTCACGTTCTTGCCGTCTGCATCTTTGCCGAATGCGTAGACTCGCTTGACTTCCTCAGTCACCTTACTCTCCTAACCTGAACGTATTCGGGAGCCGATCCCCAGATGACTCAGCTGATTACATGTTATCCGAAGGAGGATGAACCCGCTCATAATACCGCAAAATTTCCTGTGCGGTCTCCTCTACGGCCCGGTTTTCGGTGTGAACGACGATGCAGCCGAGCCTGCGCATGAGCGCACGGGCCTCTTCCAGGTCGCGGTAGATGTACTCGAGATCGGCGTAGGCCCCCGCCACCCCGATGGCGTTGCCGAGCCTTCGCTGGCGAATGCCCACCAGGGCATCGGGCGAGATCATGAGTCCGAACAGACGGCTTCTCTCCACGTCGAACAGCTGCGCCGGGGGCTCCGTGGAAGGATCGAGCGGCACGTTGGCGACCTTGAAGCCTTGCTGGGCCAGGTAAATGGACGTGGGCGTCTTCGAAGAGCGGGAAACGCCCAGAAGCACGATGTCGGCCCGGGTCAGATCCTGGGGGTTTCGGCCGTCGTCGTGCTCGATGGTGAACTCGATAGCCTCTATGCGACGGAAGTAGTTCTGGTCGGCGATGTGCACGCTTCCCGGAGTAACCGCCGGGCGCTTGCCCGTCATCTGTGCGATAGCCGACAGCGCCCCGGTCATCAGGTCGACTGCCACAACGTCGTCGCGCTCGGCGAAGAACTCAGCCACCTCGTGGGACAGGTCGCTGTCGACGAGCGTGTAGAACACCAGGATACGCCCGTCGCCGTAGGTCGCGCGATGGCAGGCCGTGTGCTCGTCGACGAACTCCACCACCTCGTTGAAGGAGCGCACCTTGGGCAGCACCTCTATGTTGGGGTTCGTGACGCCGAACTGCGCCGCCGCCGCCCGGGCCACCGTCTGAGCGGTGATGCCCACCGAGTCGCTGACAACGTGGATGGTGGGCAGCGGCGTCGTGTTCTCTAGGCTGATGAACTCGCTTATCATCGGCTCTTGGCCATCTTCGAAAAGTCAGCGACGTCCTTGAAGATGGCGGCGAAGCGATTGAGCAGCCGCAGGCGCATCGTGCGGACCCCGTCGTCGTCGGCCATGACCATGACCTCGGCGAAGAATCCGTCGATGGGCGCGCGCAGGGCCGCCAAGGAGGCGAGCGCCGCCGGGTAGTCGTCGTCGGCAAGCGCACGGCGAACCGCGTCTGCGGCAACGTCGGTCGCCTCGAGGAGCGCCCGCTCGGAGGCCTCCATGATGGAGCGGTCGGGCTCCTCGCCCAGGGACGCGTCGCGCAGGTTGTCGGCTCGGGAGAAGGCGGTTGCAAGGTCGGCGAACGTGTCGGGATCCTGGCTGCGAGCGGCTTCAAGGGCCCGAGCACGGGCGATGATGATCGCCGGCTCCACTACATCGCATGCCAGCACAGCGTCGATGGTGTCGGCGTGAACCCCCTCGTCACGCAGCATGACGGAGGTGCGGGTGATGAAGAAGTCGAGCACTTGCCGGCGGACTGCCTCCCTCTCGAACCCAATGCCCGCATCGGCGTAGGTGGCAAGGGACGCGTCGACGGCTTGCTCGAGGGAAACGGGAAGGCCGGCCTGCAGCATGGCCACGATGCCGATGGCGCCTCGGCGCAACGCGAAGGGGTCGGAGGAGCCGGTGGGGCCTTGGCCAACGCTGAACAATCCGCAGATGGTGTCGAGCTTGTCAGCCATGGCCACGATGCGGCCCACCGTCGATTCGGGAAGCGCATCGCCGGAGAAGCGGGGACGGTAATGGTCGGCGATGGCGCGGGCCACCTGATCGGTCTCCCCCGCCGCTGCGGCGTAGTAGGACCCCATGACTCCTTGGACGCTCGTGAACTCCACCACGGCGTTTGTGACCAGGTCGGCCTTGGCGAGCAGCGCGGCGCGGGCGGCGTCGCGGGAGTCGTCCCCGTCGAGGGAGGCATCGGCGGCCAGATGCGTCGCCAGCGCCACGATGCGGTCGGTCTTGTCGCGCATGGTGCCCAGCGTCTCCTGGAACACCACCTCGTCGAGATGCTCCACGTAGCTTTCCAGAGGCCGTTTGAGGTCCTCCTCATAGAAGAACTTGGCATCGGACAGGCGCGCCCGGACGACGCGCTCGTTGCCGTCGACGATGGTGTCGGCGCAGGCGGGATCACCGTTGCTGACCAGGACGAAGGAATTGGTCAGCTTGCCCTGGCCGTCGTAGAGCGGGAAATAGCGCTGGTGCATGAGCATGGCGTCGACGATGATCTCCTCGGGAACGGCGAGGAACTCCTCGTCGAAGGTTCCCTTCAGCGGTGTCGGGTACTCGGAAAGGTTGGTGACCTCCAAAAGCGTCTTCGCGGGCAGCTCGGCCTTCGAGCCGGTCTCGGCTTCGATGGCCGCTACGCCCGCGCGGATCGCCTGTTCGCGCTCCGCCTCCGAAGGGACCACGAAGGCGGAGCGGACCACGTCGAGCAGCTGGTCGGCATGGGCGACCTCCCACGGGCCCGCGGCGAGGAACCGATGGCCCCAGGTAAGGCGCCCCGCCTCCAGCCCGGCGAAACGCACGGGCACCACCTTGTCGCCCAAAAGCGCCACCAGCCAGCGGACGGGACGCGAGAAGAAGGCGCTCTGCGTGCCCCAGCGGCACGATTTCGGCCAGGAGATGGACTCGATAACGCCCTCAATCACCTCGGGCAGCATCGAATCGACCTCGACGGAAGCGACATGGCGGGTGGCGAAGACGTAGTCGACGCCGTCCACGCTTCGGCGCGTCAGATCCTCGACGGAAAGCCCTTTGCCCCTGGCGAAGCCGACGGCGGCTTTGGTGGGGGCCCCCTGGTCGTCGAAGGCGATGGCGGCGGAGGGGCCGCGGAAGACCTCGGTCAGCTCCTCGGTGCGCAAGGCCACGTCGCCCACCACGGCGATGAGCCTGCGCGGCGAGGAGTAGACGCTCACGTCGCCATGGGGGATGCGCTTGGCGTCGAGGGCCTCCCCCGTCAGCGTACGAAGCTGCTCCGTGGCCTTGTGCAGGTCGAACGCGGGGATCTCCTCGGTGCCTATCTCGAAGGCAAGCGTTGCGGTGTTTGCGTTTTCCATAGTGCTCACTACTCCTCGCCCTCAAGGCTTCTCTTCGGCTCGCCGGTTTCCGGGTCGACTCCCACGACATGCTCCATGTACGAGGCGCAGCACGCCTTCGCAAGGGTGCGCACGCGCAGGATGTAGGCCATTCGCTCGGTTGCAGATATGACGCCGCGGGCATCCAGCAGGTTGAAGGCGTGGCAGCACTTGAGCACGCTGTCGTAGGCCGGAAGCGGAAGGCCCGCCTCCAGGGTGCGCATGCATTCCGCCTCGCGCTCGTTGAACTCGCGGAAGAGGAATTCGGTATCGGCAACCTCGAAGTTGAACTTCGAGTACTGGCGCTCGTTTTCCAGGTACACGTCGCCGTAGGTGAACGTGACGCCGTCGGATCCGCGACTCCATACGATGTCGAACATGCTGTCCACGCCCTGGATGTACATGGTAAGGCGCTCCAGACCGTAGGCGATCTCGACGGGCACCGGGCTGCACTCGAAGCCGCCCACCTGCTGGAAGTACGTGAACTGGGTGACCTCCATGCCGTCGATCCACACCTCCCAGCCAAGGCCCCAGGCTCCCAGGGTGGGAGATTCCCAGTCGTCCTCGACGAAGCGCACGTCGTGGGCCTCGACGTCGATGCCGATGGCTCGCAGGCTGCCCAGGTAGAGATCTTGGATGTTGTCGGGCGAAGGCTTCATGAGCACCTGGAACTGGTAGTAGAACTGGGTGCGGTTCGGGTTCTCGCCGTAGCGTCCGTCGGTAGGCCTGCGGCATCCCTGCACGTAGGCGGTTCGCCAGGTGTCGGGACCCAGCGAGCGCAGCGTGGTGGCCGGGGCGTTGGTTCCGGCGCCCACCTCGTTGTCGTAGGGCTGCAGGATAACGCAGCCCTGCTCGGCCCAATAGCGCTGCAGGTTCATGATGACGTCCTGGAACGTCGGCGGCAGCGCCTGCGTCTTGGCGGCTTGGGCGACCGGGGCCGCCTGCAACGGTTGGCTCATGGTTCTCCTTCTGGTCAAACGGCTATGCAGCGGATGCGCCCCGAAGGCCGAAGCGCCTGGGAACGGAGCGGTTACTCGAGAACGCGCATGCTGGTAAGGGGCCAGTAGACGAGTGCCCCCCGCCCGGTGACGGACGACACCGGCACGGCGCCGAAATAGCGGGAATCCTGGGAGTTGGTGCGGTTGTCGCCCATCACCCAGATGTGGTCCTCGGGGACGGTGTAGGGAAAGCTCACGCCGCCGGCCAAGGTGTAGGTGGGCTTGCCGTCAGTGTAGGGCTCGTCCATGGCGACGCCGTCGATGTAGAGGGTCCCTGTGTTGTCGTCGATGTCGACCACCTGGCCCTCCGTGGCGATGCAGCGCTTGATGAGGATGCGACCGGGAATCTCGGGGTCGTGGAAGGTGACGATGTCCTTGTACTCCGGTTCGCGGAAGTAGTAGCTCACCTTCTCGGCGAACACCATGTCCCCCACCATGATGGTGTCCTCCATCGAGCCGGAGGGAATCTCGTAGGCTTGGAAGACGAACTCGCGCATGAACCAGGACAAACCCAGGATGACGATGACGAGGGCCAGGATGCTCGCGATGGTCTTGAGCACCCGCCCCACCGCGCTGAGGATGATGTTGCCGCCCTGCGGCCGACGTGGCCCTTGGTCCATGGAAGGTATAGCTCGCTTTCCGCCGAATGGGGCCCGGGCCCCGCCGTGCAATCAGTCGTAGCCATACATGATACCCCGACGCGCCCGCTCTTACGCTTCGGCGGTCAAACTCTGCAGACTTTGCAGAAAAGAAACGTCGTGCTCGTCGAAGGAGCGCACCACCTCGTCGGTGAGCAGGTCCGGGCGCAAGCGCCAGGTGCGCTCGATGCTCTGCTGGCGCCTCCATCGGTCCACCGCCTGGTGGTCGCCCGACAGCAGCACGGGGGGAACCTCCATGGAGCGGTACGTGGAGGGGCGGGTGTACTGGGGGTACTCCAGCAAGCCGTCGACGAAGCTTTCCGTTTCCGCGCCGTTTTGGGCCCCCAGCACCCCGGGCAGCTTGCGCACCACAGCGTCGATCACCACCATGGATGCCAACTCGCCGCTGGTGAGCACGTAATCGCCCAAGGACAGCACCGTGTCGGCAAGGCTGTAGGCGCGCTCGTCGATTCCCTCGTAGTGCCCGCACACGAAGACCAGCCGGCGCTTGGCTGCAAGCCGGTTGGCCACGCGGTCGGTGAAGGGTTCGCCGCAAGGCGAGAGGAACAGCACCTCGGTGCCGTCGTCTTCGCTGCGAGGCCCCACGATGTCGTCGAAGGCCTCGAATATGGGTGCGCAGCGCATCACCAGGCCGTTTCCCCCTCCGTAGGGATCGTCATCGGTGGTGCGGTGGCGGTCATGGGTCCAGTCCCTCAGGTCGTGGGCGCAAAACTCCAGCAGGCCCTTCTCTTGGGCGCGCTTCATCATGGACTCGCCCATGACGGAGTCGTACATGCCGGGAAAGGTGGAAAGGGTGTCTATGCGCATCAAATCCCCTACAGGTCCATGATCCCCGCAGGCAGGGACGTGCGCACGATGCGCGCGTCGGCGTCGAATGAGACAACGATGGCGTCGACGTTGGGCACCAGGAAGACGGAGCCGTCGGACGAGGTCACCTCGAGCAGCTGCTGGGACGGGTTGTCGACAATGCCGGAGACGACGCCGACCTCGCCCTGGGCGATGTCGACCACGCGGCACCCTTCGAGGCGAAGCCCGGGCGTCTGGGCAAGCGCCTCCCCCACGTCCTCGGTCCGCGCCAGGCAGAAGGAACCCGCAAGGCGCTGCGCGGCGTCGATATCGCGGATGTTGCGGAAGAACACGAGGTAGTCCTCGCCCGAAAGGCGCTCGACCGACTCGACCACCCCGTGACGGTCTCCGTCGAGCGTAGGGGGCACGAAGGAGACCTCAAGACCCGGACGTAGCAAAAAAGGAAGGCCCGCTGCGTTGCGCGCAACAAGCCCTCCTTGCAGTTGCCGAGCCTTGGAAAGATATGCGGCCTTGGTCCACGAGCTCACGAGTCGAGCAGCTCCACTTCCACGCGGGCGTCGGTCTTAGATGCCGCAGCGCGGGCGAGGGTGCGGATAGACTTGATGACCCGCCCCTGACGGCCGATCACCTTGCCGGCATCCTGCTCGTTGACGGAGATGTTGACGACGATCAGATCGTCGTGCTCTTCGCCAAGGGCAACGCTCACCTCGTCGGGGAACTCGACCAGAGGCACCACCACGGCCTGGACAAGGCCGATAATGTCGTCGCTGACTTCGGACATGGGCTTAGGCGTTCTCGCGGTAGCGCTTCAGCAGGGAGGCCACGGTGTCGGTCGGCTGCGCGCCGTTGGCGATCCAGCGATCGACCTTCTCGAGGTCGAAGGAGACGACGGCGGGGTCGGCGATGGGGTTGTAGCGACCCACTTCGTCGATGAAGCGGCCGTCGCGGGGGCTGGAGGCGTTGGCAACGACGATGCGGTAGTAGGGACGCTTCTTCGCACCGTGACGGGCAAGGCGAATTTTCACTGCCATGAAGATGAACTCCTTTTGCTTCTCTTGATATCTTTATTTGCGTACGCCGGTGCAGGCGGTTCCGTACCGACGCAGCGAAAACAGCAATTGCTAATGATACGGCTGCACGTAACCGTTTGCAAGGGTCGACCCCTCCTCTCCCCTTTTCGCACTTCAACATTCGGCGAAAAACCATACTTGACTGCAGCAAAGAACCCCCGCTTGCATGAAGCGGGGGTTCTAACGGCGGACTTGTGCGAGCCCGCAGGCGTACAGCAGCCTACGGCAGGGCCGCTAGCCCATGGTGGGCGCCGGTCCCGTGTAGGGAATCAGCACCATTGCCACCGTCAGCACGACGATGCAGACCACGCCCAAGATCACGAACAGCTTCGAGCCGAACTTGAGCCATGTGGAGTACTCGATGCGTGCGATGGCCAGGCCGCCCATGATGGCGCCGGACGTAGGCGTGAACAAGTTCACAAGGCCGTTGCCCGCGCTGTAGATCATGATCATGACGTCGGGCGAGAAGCCAAGGCCCGCAGCCAGGGGGCCCATGATGGGCATGGACACGGTGGCCATACCCGAGGAAGACGGAATCAGGAAGGACAGCAGCACGTAGAGCAGGAAGGACAGCGGAGCGAAGATGATGGCGGACATGCCCTCGAGCGCGTTAGCGGCGTTGGTGAGGATCCACATGTCCAGGCCCGTGGTGCCCATGAGCACGGTGATGGAACGGGCCAAAGCGATGATGAGCACGACCGACATCATGTCAGCTGCGCCGTTGATGAAGGCCTTCACGAAGCGGGACTCGGACAGGCCACCCACGATGCCGATGACGAAGGTCATCAGCAAGAACCAGGTGGAAGCCTCGTCGAAGTACCACTGGCCCAGCGGCAGGCCGCACAGGAAGGCGGACCAGCCCTGCGACACCTGCTCCTCGGCCACGGACTCGCCGGTTACGGAGCCGTCGATCATGAGCGCTGCGCCGTCGGTAGCGTCAGCCCATGCGCCCTCGATCTCGGTCGCGTCCACGGGGGCTACGACCTCTTCGTACTGGGCACCGGCGTTGAACGCGTCGACCCCCAGGTCCTCCCACGGAATGAAGCCGATGATCATGATGACGAAGGTGACGGCGAACACAGCCAGAACGCCCTTCTGACGGCCGGTCAGCATCTTCTTGTTGGGGTTGGCCTCGGCTTCCTCGGTGTCCTTCTCGGCACCTCCGAACTCGGCGTTCATGGTCTCCTGCTCCTGCAGAGACAGGATGGTGGAGCCCTTGTCGGCCTTCACCTTCTTCGCGTAGCGCATGACGAACCAGATGGAGATCGCAAGGGTGATAAGCCACAGCACGCAGCCCAAGCCGATGATGGTTGCCTGGTTGATGGCGATGCCCGAGGTGGACAGGGCGTCAACGGCCGCGCCCACGGCAAAGGGGTTTACCGTGGAGCCCAGAACGCCGGTGCCGGCGCCCAGAAGCACCGTGGCGGCACCTACCATGCTGTCGAAGCCGGCAGCCACCATGGTAGCCGCGAGCAGCAGGTAGAAAGGCACAGTCTCCTCGCACATACCGTAGGTGGTACCGCAGATGGAGAACAGGAACATCAGGATGGGGATGAGCAGAAGCTCGTTGCCGTGGAGCTTGCGCACCAGCGCGGCGATGCCGGCATCAAGGGCGCCGGTCTCGGCGGTGATGCCCAGGAAACCGCCCAGGATGAGCACGAACAGGCAGACGGGCAGCGCGTCGGTGAAGCCGCGGACAGGAGCGGTGGTCACGTCGGCGAGCGTTGCGCCGGTGACGCCCTCAACACCGCTGGCTCCCATGATGACGGTGATGATGGCAAGGACGATCAGGATGATGAGCAGAATCGAGAACGAGGAGAGCGCCTTGCGCTTTCTACTCTTCGCCTTTTCTTTCTCTGTCATTTCGACCCCTCCTCTTTAAGGATCGGTAACGGATAGATCCCTTTCGGGAAGGCTACCGCCCGGCCCGAGCAAGGCGGGCGGCAGCTTCAAGCAGAGGACTACGCGGTGATGACGGTGCCCGTCTTGCCCTCGAGGCCCTCGGCGGCGCACTCGAGCGAGGTGATGAGCGCCTTGCCTTCGGGATGCGCCTGGACGAACTCGATGCAGGCCTCCACCTTGGGCAGCATGCTGCCGGGGGCGAACTGACCCTCGTCGATGTACTTGCGGGCCTCGGCCACGGTCATCGAGGAGATCTCCTGCTGGTCGGGCTTGCCGAAGTTGATGCACACCTTCTCGACCGCGGTCAGGATGACCAGCATATCGGCATGGAAGTCGGCGGCCAGCTTGGCCGAGGAGCGGTCCTTGTCGATAACCGCCGGCACTCCTTGGTACTTGCCGTCGACTTCGAGCACGGGAACCCCGCCGCCGCCCGTGGATACCACCACGTAGCCGTCGTCCATGAGGTCCTTGATGGCGTCGAACTCGACGATGCGAACCGGCTTGGGGGAAGCGACCACCTGGCGCCATCCGCGCCCGGCGTCCTCCTTGAACGTCCACCCGGTCTCGTCGGCCTTGGCCTTTGCCTCCTCTTCGGAGAGGAAGGCGCCCACGGGCTTCGTGGGGTTCTGGAAGGCCGGGTCGTTCGCGTCGACGACGGTCTGGGTCACGATGCAGGCGGTGGAGCGCATGATGCCGCGCTCCTTGAGCTCGTTGAGGATGGCCTGGGACAGCTGGTAGCCGATGTAGCCCTGGGACATGGCGCCCGCTTCCGGGAAGGGCATCTCGGGCGTCTTGCCGTCGTTGGCGGCCGCATAGGCGAACGCGTTGTTGATCATGCCCACCTGCGGGCCGTTGCCGTGGGACACCACCACGTTGACGCCCTCGCCGATCATGTCGACGATATGGGTGGCGGTGTCCTTCACCAGCTCGAGCTGCTCCTGCGGCGTGTTGCCGAGGGCGTTGCCGCCCAGGGCGATGACGACGCTTGGGCCCTTTCCTTTCTTGTAAGGCATAGCGATCACCTTAACCTTTCAGAAAAGACGCCCCTAGCGCAGGGTGGCGTACATGATGGCCTTGATGGAGTGCATGCGGTTCTCGGCCTCGTCGAAAACGCGCGACTGCTTGGACTCGAACACGTCGTCCTCGACCTCCATCTCGGTGATGCCGAACTTGTCGGCGATGTCCTTGCCGATGGAGGTGTTGGTGTCGTGGAAGGAGGGCAGGCAGTGCATGAAGATGGCGTCCTTGTCGGCCAGGGCCATGAGCTCCTTGGTCACGCGGAACGGGGACAGCAGCTCGATGCGCTTGGCCCACAGGTCGGCGGACTCGCCCATGGACACCCAGATGTCGGTGTAGAGGACGTTAGCGCCCTTCGCAGCGGCCTTGGGGTCGTCGGTGAAGGTGACCGACCCGCCGGACTCCTCGCAAAGCTTCTTGCAGGTATCCACCAGACCCTGCTCGGGCATGAGGTCCTTCGGGCCGCAGCCGACGAAGTTCAGGCCCAGCTTGGAGCAGGCGACCATGAGGGAGTTGCCCATGTTGTTGCGAAGGTCGCCGAAGAAGACGAACTTCAGGCCCTTGATGCCGGTGGGGAAGTTCTCCTTGACCGTGAGCATGTCGGCGATCATCTGGGTGGGATGGAACTCGTCGGTCAGGCCGTTCCACACCGGAACGCCGGCCTTGGCGGCAAGCTCCTCCACGTCGGACTGCTTGAAGCCGCGGAACTCGATGCCGTCGTAGAAGCGGCCGAGCACGCGGGCGGTATCCTCGATGGACTCCTTGTTGCCCATCTGGGAGCTGCCGGGGTCGAGGTAGGTAACGCCCATGCCCAGGTCCATGCCGGCTACCTCGAAGGAGCAGCGGGTGCGGGTAGAGGTCTTCTGGAACAGCAGCACGATGTTCTTGCCCTCAAGGTAGCGGTGCGGCACGCCGGCGCGCTTCATGTCCTTGAAGTTCTGGGAGAGGTCGATCAGGTAGTTGATCTCCTCGGGGGTGAAGTCGAGCAGCTTCGTGAAGCTGCGACCGCTCAGGTTCACAGGCATAGCTTATTCCTTTCTGGAGGGGTAAACGGTAAACGGCATCGCAACGGAAAGGCCCTTCCCGAAGCGGATATGGAAACGATCCTTCCTCGGGTCGGGCCTTTGGTTGGCTGGGTTAGTCTTCGCGCCACAGAGGCATGGACATGCAGCGCGGACCGCCACGACCGCGGGAGAGCTCTGCGGAGGGCATGCTCAGCACGTTGAGGCCCTTATCGCGCAGCACCTCGTTGGTCACGTTGTTGCGCTCGTACACTACGATGGTGCCGGGGCGCAGGCACAGCGTGTTGGAGCCGTCGTTCCACTGCTCGCGCTCGGCAGCGATGCGGTCGCCGCCGCCGCAGGGAATCAGCTCCACCGGGCAGCCCACGTACTCGGCCAGAATCTTCTCCAAGGCCTCGGAGCGCTCGCGGATCTTCAGGCCGCCGGCGGGATTCTTCGTGATCTCGAAGACGGTCAGCGGGCCCATGATGCCGGGGTGCACCGTGAACTTGTCGACGTCGATCTGGGTAAACACCGTGTCCAGATGCATGAAGGCGCGGGAGTTCGGGATGTTGAACGCCAGGATCGTCTCGATAGTGGACTCGGGATCGGCGAAGAGGTTGTTCGCGATCTGGTCGATGGCGTCGGGCTCGGTACGCTGCGAGATGCCGATGGCCAGCGTCTTCTCGTTGATGTTTAGGATGTCGCCGCCTTCGATGTGGAAGGAGTTGTAGCGGCTGTAGAACTCGGGGACCTTGTCGTAGTCCGGATGGTACTTGAAGATGTACTCGCCGTAGATGGTCTCGCGGTTACGGGTGACGGAGTACATCCTGTTCAGGGAGACGCCGTTGCCGATCATCGCGAAGGGATCGCGGGTGAAGTACAGGTTCGGCATGGGAGGAACCACGAGCTTGGAGGCATCGGAGACCAGGTCGACCAGGGTGTCGGTCTTGTCGTTGGGAAGCTCCTGCAGATTGATACCTGCCATGGTCTTCATAACGAAGGCCTTCGGGTCTGCGTAGTTCTCGGCCAGGTAGTCGGAGATGATCCTGCGGTACAGGTCCGTGTGGATGTTCGCCTCGCTCAACCACTGGGCCAGGAACTGCTCGCGCCTGCCAGGCTGGGCCATGACGTCGGCCATCAGGTCCTCGAGGTAGACAACCTCTACCCCTTCGGAGCGAAGGATGTCCGCGAAGGCATCGTGCTCGGCCTGGGCGACCTGCAGAAACGGAATGTCGTCGAACAGCAGCTCTTCGAGCGTGTTCGGCGTCAGGTTCAGCAGCTCGTCGCCAGGACGGTGGAGCAGTACCTTCTTCAAGGGCTTGATTTCGCTCTTGACGTTAACGCCTGCCATTATGCAACCCTCCTTTTCGCTAAGTGACGCACGGCCGGGTTAGAGCCGCGCGCTGCCAAGAAAACGTCCTTTAGCGCCTTCTTGGCTGTCTTCGCCAAGCGCCGTCGTTTCCGGCGGCATGCACAGGTGTTGGAATTCCCCGCCTATGCATTTTCAAACCTGAAGCATCGCTGGGTCCGTTGCGCACCGGAAACCCAACGACGTGCTTAACAGTCTCACTGATAACTCCAAAAATCAACAACAGAATCGCAACGTTAGCCTCCCGTTTCCATAACGCCTGAAAAAGAGGGCAATTGGTCATCGCTAGAATTTCAGTGAGAACATGAAACAAACACAACTATTTAGCTTTTTCGTATTGACTTTATTGGAAATTACAAATTGTAAACAGATATACTTGCACGAGAAATATCTAGATGAACTAGGCTTATGGAGGAATATTGATGTATGAATTTGCATATCAAATCAAAAATATTCGATATTTCAGAGCGAAAACTCTTGAAGCGAATCAAATCGGCGCGCTTTAGCTCGCGCATCGCTTACGCAGCAAGAAGGCCAGAGCGAAAGATCAGCTCTGGCCTGGTGTTATCTGGCGCGCCCAGCAGGACTCGAACCTGCAACCGTCAGATTAGAAGTCTGATGCTCTATCCGTTGAGCCATGGGCGCTCGGCGATGATTATAGCGCACTTTCCGCGGCCGCTCGCAGCGCTTGTCCCAGCGGCAGCCTATCTCCTTCGGCGAACCGGAAGCTCACCGACCTCAGTCCGCCCTCGTCTTGCGGCTGCTCGACGTAGACGAACCGAAGCTCCACTTCTTCGTAGCCGCTCACCAGCAGCGCGTAGGCGTAGGACTGCGCCTGCAGCTGATGCTTCCTCAACAGGTCGTCCTCGGTAAGAAGGCGGTTCCTCCCCGTTTTATAGTCGATGCCGAAGGCTTTGCCGTCGCCATCGGTGCAGAGCAGGTCGATCTCGCCTTCCAGGTACATGCCCTCGCCGAGGGAGACGAGGAATGGCACTTCGGATCGAACGGAGGAGTACCTCGACGCCTCCCGGAAGCACGGGCTGTCGAACCACAGCGCAACGGCGCGCCTCAGCCGCTCGGTCCCTGCATCGCTCAACCCGACCGAGCGCGCAATGGCCCCCACGGCGCCATCCGGAGGCACGGAGCCGGTCTTGCCGCAGTATTCCGCCGCGCGATGAAACGCGATGCCGAAATCGGTCGCTTTGTCCTCGTCGGATGGACGATCCCCGCAAGCCGGCTCGTCGTCGTCCAGGCACAGCCGCTCCTCGGTGGACGGGGGCTCAAGCGGAAGGCTCCCCTCCCCCTCGCCGCTCGCCCATAGGTCGGACGGGCCGCGGAAGCTATCCGCAGTGCGCGACAAGAAGCTGTAGGAGACCGCGTCCCGCGCCATGCCCGCCCACGGCGCGAGGCCCGCGTCGCAGGCAAGGGGCAAATCGAGCACCGGGAAACCCTCTGCGCCCGCGGCCCCGGTCCCGCAGTCCCGCGCAGCGGCGAGAACGCTGCGGGCATCCGTCCGACGGAAGAGGCACGGCTGCTCGGCGCCGATGTCGCAGAGCGCCTCCCCCGAAGGGAAATCCTCGTCGCCGAAGAGCGCGCAGCGGAAGTCCTCGATCAGCTCCGGATAGCCGGCGCTTTTCGACTCCTTGGCCACCATGGACACGACCAGCGCCTCGCTTGCCCGGGTCAGGGCCACGTAGAGCTTCCTGCGCCCCTCTGCAAGCTCCTCGTCCCGCACCCGCTGCTCCAGCAACGTTCGATAGGATAGCGCATCGCGCTGGGCGAGCAGGGCGTCCTCGGCGTCCGCCGCATCCTCCCGGTCGTCGGCGGCTGCCGCAGAGAAGCCCCTCGCAATCTTGAACAGGTTGGCGAAGCGGTCGGCGGAACGGGAGGCCTTGAGCGACATGAACACGTGACGTCCCACGGTCTCGGCCACAAGGGGGGGAAGCTTCGCATCCTTCGTGAACTCCGCCACGCCCACGATGGGAAACTCGAGCCCCTTGGACGAATGGATGGTCATAATGCGCACCGCTTCGCTGGACGAACCCGAAAGGGCGCCCGGGGGCTCCTTCAGGGCGGCGAGCTCCGCCTCGAACAGCTTGGCGAGCGCTGCCGGCCCGACCTTGCGCTCCTCTTCGAGGGACGACGCCAGGCGCAGGGCCTTGAGAACGTTGGCCTCCTCGGCTCTGCCCTGGGCGCCCTGGGCCTCGAGCCGCAGGAGCCATCCCGAAGCAGCAACCAGCTGGGATGCCACAACGGATGCGGGTTCCGACCGCAGCCTTGCGCGGGCCTCGCTGAAAAGGACGGCGGCCCGCTGCCCGGTCGAGAGGTTCGTGCCAGCTGGTCGCCCGGACGACTCGGGGGCGGAAGCCGACATCAACCCCATCGCGAGACTGCGCGTCCGGGCGAAGCCCTCCCCGTCCCACGCCGTCGCCAGCTCGAGCAGCTCCTCGGCGGTCAGACCGAACATGCCGCTTGCGAGCACCTGAAAAAGGGCCCTGGTATCGAGGGGGTTCGCCAAAGCGCGCAGCAAGCTTGCGATCACCTGGACCTCGACGGTGCCCGCGAAGGACGAGCCCCCGGCCACGATGCACTCGAAGCCCTCGTCCCGCAGCGCAGAGGCGAACACGGGCGCATTGGTCATCCGCCCAAGCAGGACCACCATGGACGAAGCGCTGTGGCCGGCCTGTCGGTATTCCGCGAACCGTCGGGCAAGCAGCATGGCAGAAGCCCTCACGGCATCAGAAGAGCTCACTTTGGCCTCGCCCTGCGCGGCGTAGCTGCACAGCTCAACCTGGATGCGGGGCAGCCCGGGCGCGAGCAGGCTTTCGCGCGACAGGTTCGGCTCGAGGGACATGAATCGCCGACCGAACGACCGGTACTGCTCGAAGATGCGGTCCACGAAGCTCAGCACGTCCCTATGGCTTCGGAAGTTCTTGGACAGCTGGATGCCGAGGGCGCCGACCTGCGGCGAGGCCATGGTCTGCTTGTGCGCCTCGTAGACGTTGACGTCGGCGCCGCGGAAGCGGTAGATCGACTGCTGGGAATCCCCCACGGTGCACAGCCGCTCCAAGTGCTCGCCGGCAAGAAACGACACCAGGTCTATCTGCAGCTGGCTGGTATCCTGGAACTCGTCGACCATGACGAGCTTGAACTTGTCCCTGTAATAGGCCGCGATCTGCGGATGGTCGGAAAACGCCCTTAAGGTTCGCATCATCAGATCGTCGTTGTCGAAGGAGCCCGAGGCGGTTTTGAGGCGCTCGTAGATCTCGCCCACCTTCGCCGTCAGCGACACGAGCTGGGATGCGGCGGGGGCGGCCAGCCCAAGGACCACCTGAGCGCACGCCGCGGAGAGCTCCTGCTGGAAGTCCGCAACCAGCGCCTTGCACTCCTTCGAGCCGAAGTTTCGCCCGACCGTCCCGCACCGGTCCAGCGCTTGCGCGAGGGCCTCGTAGTCGCCCTCGCCCTTCCCCGACGAGAGATAGGCTTCCAAGGCATCCAGGGAATCGGCCGCGGTCCTTGCCGCCTTCTCGGAGGTGCTGCTCTCTTTCTGCAAAGCCACGACCTCTCCGACAGCGCGGTAGAGCTCAACGAGGCGACGGGCGATGATGCCTGCAGGAGGTGCGCCGGGGCCTGTCACCAGGCTCTCGAGGCCGCCGGCCATTCCGGAGAGCTTCCCCATGAGGGCCTCGAGCATCGCCTGCACGCTTGAGGCCGCCATGCCCTTGGCGCGGATATCGTACTCGCGCAGCAGCAATCCGTAGCCGAGCAGCTGCGGGTCCGTTCGCGCCGCGTCAAGGGCCTCCGAGACGGCCTGCGACACCAGCGCAAGGCGCTGGGCTTCGCTCAAGATGCCGAACTTCGGGTCGATGCCCAGCTCGAGGGCATGGGCTCTCAGGATGCGCGCGCAAGCGCCGTGGATGGTGGAGATCCACGCGCCGTCCACGCGCAGCGCCTGCTCGTGCAACCCCTCCTGGGAAAGGGTTCGCTTCACGCGCGCCTTGATCTCGGATGCCGCCTTCTCGGTGAAGGTGATCGCCATTATCTGGTCGATATCCTGCGCGAACGGCCCGCTTTCGGGAAGAAGCGCATAGGCGATGCGCTGGGTGAGCGTGAAGGTCTTGCCCGAACCCGCCCCGGCAGAGACCAGAAGCGGCCCTCCCAGGTGGGTGACGCTTTTGCGCTGGCCGTCGGTAAACGTCGTCAGATCCACAGGCTACCTCCTTTCGGGACACGAGAGGAACGAGCACCAGCTGCACGGGGCGCCTCCTCGGGGCCTGGGCGCGACATCCCCCGCGCGCATTCCGCGCAAAGCGACTTCGATGCGCCGCTCGACCTCGTCCAGCAGCTCGTGGAAACCGGCAACCTCGAACGCTTCGGCCACATCGCCGAAGAACCCGCATTCCGCGCCCTTCACGCCGGGGATGTCCGCCTCGCCGATCGCCTGCGGGTCGTAGGCTCCCACGGCGCAGGCCCTGCCAGCCGGCTTGCCGTAGGGAACGTACAGCGCCCCGACCACGTCAAGTCCCGTCATACGGCGGACCACCTGCGCATAGACGAGCGCCTGAACCCTGTGAGGGAGCACGAGCTCGCCTCCCTGCGCCTCGGTGCCGCCGGCCGCCGTCGCGAAAGGAGAGCAGCTCGCCAGGCAATGCTCCGGCTTCGCCGAGCTCTTGTAGTCGATGACCACCGCCTGGCCGCGCTCGTTCACGTCGACGCGGTCGATGCTCCCGCGGATCAGGCACCCGGCGTAGGTGAAGGGCTCCTCCGTGCCGAACGGAAGCTCGAAGTAGCGCGCAGCGAAGCCGGGCAGCATGCCGGCCTCGCGCTCGAGGTAGGACAGCAGGCGCCTGCGGAGCAGCTCCACCTCCTCGCGCTCGAGGGAATCCAAGGCGATAAGCGGGCAATCGGAGGGGCCGAGGGCGGCCTGGGCGGCCAGCCGCTCGTCGAAAACCTCCTGCAGAACCCTTCGGGCTGCAGGGAGGCTCTCGCCGTCGACCGCGCAAATGCCCTGGCTGCCAAGGCGCTCGAACGTACGCCGCAGCACGTCATGGGCGAACGTTCCCGTCTCCCGCGCGCCGAACTCGGCGTCCAGCGAGTCGAGTCTGAGACGTCGCTCGGAAAACCATTTCGCCGGGCACTCGAGGTACGTCTCGATGGCCGACGGCGAGAGCAGGAAGGTCCCGTCCGGCCCCACGGGACAGAGGGCCGAGGGCGCCCGGTCGGTGTCGACGAGCGAAAACGGGTCGCGCTGGGGGAGAACATGCAGGGCAAGGCCGGCATCCTGCGCCGTGCCGTAGGCGTAACCGGTCAGGGATTCCTCGACGGCGCCGCGGCAGAACGGTCCCAGAACGCGCGGAAGGCCCGTGGCCTTGTCGTCCGCAAAAAGCGCGACTCCTCCGTCTTCGAGCTCGAACCCCATGGGGCGGTATCCGTCGGCAATCTCCTCCCATGACACCGACGG
This sequence comes from Eggerthellaceae bacterium, assembly GCA_910575165.1. Lineage (GTDB taxonomy): Bacteria > Actinomycetota > Coriobacteriia > Coriobacteriales > Eggerthellaceae > Xiamenia > Xiamenia aquisgranensis. Next base: position 5,929 of record CAJTDS010000011.1, on the reverse strand, counting down.
GTACGACTCCGAGGCGGATTGGTCGAAGCGGGGGCGCTCGAGAACCACGCGGTCGCAGGCGGTCTCCAGCGCGCGGAACACCATGCGCCTGTGCTCGCCGAGCGCGTCGGGGCGGTTCTGGTGCAGGCCGAGCTTCTCCGCCAGCAGGCTGACCGAGTCCTCCGACGCTTTGACCGGGTAGGACGATGCGCTCATGTCGCACAGGACAAGCATTCCGCAGCTGCATGGCGCCATCGCGCTCGCCTGCTTCAGGGACGTCACCACCACGGCAGGGTCATCCGCAGCCCCCTCGCCGCCGGAGCATCCCGAGAAACCAACCTTGACGCGGCGGAGCAGATCGATGCAGCAAAGCGGGTCGGCCTTCGCGTCTTCGCACAGCGAGAAGAACGACTCGGCGCTGCTGCATGCCGCCGCCATGGAGCGACGATGCGCGGTGGAACCCGAAGCATCCAGCCTGGCAACCGACCGCAGGACGGCCAGAGCCCCGCCGTAGTTGCCGGCCGACAGGCATGCGAAAAGCGGCTGCAAGTCGGGGTTGCACCCGACAAGATCGCCGATGACGGCCTCGCGGTCCGCAAGCCTGTCGGCGCGCCAGCGCGCATCGAGCTTCGAGGCGTCGAAGAGGCTCGCCCCGGAAAGCGGGGACAGCGCGAAATCGGACGCGGCCTCCAGCGAGCAGGGCCGCTCCGTCGCGAAGTCCAGCAGCGCGAGGAAGCCTCGGCCGAACGCGGTGTCCTCGAAGGCCTGGACTTCGGAGAGCGCGCAGCTTACGGCCGGGTCGGCCCGATTAAGCCACGGAACCAGGCGGCGGTGCATAGCCATGGGATCCTTCGCGGCGACGACGACCCGGGCCGTACCCGTTTTTGCGCCCGACCTCTCGCCGAGGTAGTCGAGGATGCACTCCGCCACAAGGCGGGCCGAGGCGTAATCCCCCGAAGGCAGCAGAAAGCGGACGGCTCCCCCGGGACGGACGGGCGGCGTCGGCGCGCTTGCGTACAGCCGTCCGAGCAGCTGCTGCAGCTCGGATGCGCGGCGCGGCGACGGGATGGGGCTTTCGTAACCGTAGGGAAAGCGGGCAACGGGCCAGCGAGCCTCCAGCCTGTCCAGGAAATGCTGCTGGCCGGCAGAGGTTGCGAACGAGCCGATAACGGCCACGCAGCACTCGAGGCGATCGTCCGAGGCGACGAGCGCCGCAGCATCTGACAGGTCGACCAGAGCTTCGCCTTCAAGCGCGCTTCGGTATTCCCGGGCATAGCCGAGGGCATCGAGCTCGCGAGACGAAAGGCCGAGACTCTCCGCAGGCTCGACGCCCGTCGCAAGCAAAGCCGGGAGCACGCCCTGCGCAACGACCGAGACCGTCGAGTCGACCTCGCTTGCGGCGCAAGCCGGGCGCCCGGCCGATTGCCGAAGAAGGCGCCGGACCAGAATCTCGCGCAAGGCTCCGTCGACGACGGTCCGACCGTCCCCCAGAAGCTCCCACAGGGACCGCACCCACGACGAGACGGTCTCGAAGCGGACGCCGAAGCCCAGGCCCGCATCGGCAGCCGCCCGACGGGCGAGCTCGACATCGGAGCGGGTGCCGAGCAGCGCGACGAGCTGGGGGGCCTGCTGGCGTTGCAGCCATCGGCATCCGTCCAGCACCGCGTCGGTGAAGCAATGCGCGCACTCAAAGCCCATGGGGCCCCTCCAGCTCGCGGAAGAAGCAGCTCCTCTCCCCGGTATGGCACGCCGGGCCCGCCGGTTCCACCAGCGCCAGCAGCGCATCGCCGTCACAATCGTAGCGAAGCTCCAGCAGCTTCTGGGTGTTTCCGCTGGTAAAACCTTTGTGCCAGAGCTCCTTGCGGCTGCGCGACCAGAACACCAGCTCCCCGCATGCGAAGGTGGCGTCCAGCGATTCCCGGCTCATCCAGGCCATCATGAGCACCTCGCGCGAGCCACCGTCCTGAACTATGCAGGGCACAAGGCCCTGCTCGTTGAAAGCAAGCATGGGATATTCCATACCCTATCCACTCCCCTTTCCGAAGATGCTTAATTATACCCTTGCATCGCGTTGTGTCTTCTGCGATACTAGTACGGCTGTTTCGATGCATGTAAATCGACAGCGGCTACCGTCCCCATAGTCTAGAGGTCAGGACGCGGCCCTTTCAAGGCTGAGACACGAGTTCGATTCTCGTTGGGGGCACCACGAACCGCAGGGCAGGCTTTCACGGCCTGCCCTTTTCGTTTCATGGCGTTTCGGCAGGTTTGGCGCTCGCTCGTCCCGCCTTGGGCGCATCGGCCGACCCCTTGCACTATACTGTTGCCCATGACGACCACAGAGACACCGGCTCAGGACGAAAGCGCAGACGCCAGCTCCCAGCAGACCGCACCGGGTAACCCGGTAGACGCTTCCCCGTCGGAGCCTTCCCCCGCACAACCCGCAGCACCAGAGCCGGCAGACGCGCCCCTGGTGCTCGTCATGCACGCCTCGGTGGGTTCAGGCCACCGCAGCGCCGCGGAAGCCATCGCCCAGGCCCTGGAGAACATGCAGCGGGAGCGGCGCGAGGGCCTTGCGGCCAGCACCGGCGACGAAGCTGCCGACGCGCTGCTCGACCGTTGCCGCGTAAAAGTGGTCGACGTGCTTGACTTCGGGCGCATCGTGTTCGACGGAAACAAGACAGCGTCGCTGTTCACGGGGGCCACGCGCCCGTTCTACGATCTTACCTGGAGATACACTCTTACCGGACGTCTCCTGTGGGGTGGGGGGACCATCTGGTCGTGGGCCATGTACTCCCCGCTGACGGAGTACATCCGCCAGCAGAAGCCGGCTGCGGTCATCTGCACCCACATCACCGCAGCCAACGCCAGCGTAGCGGCGCGCATGCTCTCCAAGCAGGACTTCCCCATCGTGAGCGTCCCCACCGACTACGAGACCGAGGGGCTGTGGCCGCACCAGGCTACCGACCTGTTCTGCGTGGCCAGCGAGTCCATGGCCGAGACGCTGCGCCCCCGCAAGGTGCCCGACAAGCGCATCGCCATCACGGGCATACCCACGCGCGACGACTTCCGAAAAAGCTACGACTCCGCCCAGACCCGCGCATCCCTGGGGCTGCCCGAGGACAAGCGCGTGGTGCTGGTCTTGGCCGGCGCCTACCTGCCCCGCCCCTACGTGCACTTCCGCGCGGCCATCGACCAGATCGTCCCCTACATGCGCACCATGGACAGGACGCTTCACTTCGTCCTGGTTGCCGGCAAGGACCGCGAGTACGCCGACCATCTGCGCTCATCGCTTTCCGATTTGGGCGTGGAGAACGCCACCGTGCTCGAGTACGTGGATGCCATGGCGGCGCTCATGAGCTCGAGCGACCTGATTATCTGCAAGTCCGGGGGCCTCACGGTGACCGAGTGCCTGTGCTCCCGCTCCCCCATGATCTTGCTGGGGCGCGCCTACGGGCAGGAGAAGGTGAACGTAAACCTGCTCACCTCGCTGGGAGCCGCCATGCACGTGACCACGCCGCGGGAGCTGCTGGACGCCTTGCGCCACGTGTCGCTGAACCCGGAGAGCACCAAGGCCATGCTCGTCAACGGAAGCTTCCTGGCGAAGCCCAACGCTGCACGAGACGTGGTCTCCCGAAGCCTCGCATTGGCCGCCCGCACGCGCGAGCCGGACGACCCGGTGCTGAAGCGCCACTTCGCCAACTTCTACCTCGGCGGCAAACCGGCCCACATTCGCTGATCGCCCGATCGGCCGCCCTCGCCCGAAAACCAACCGATCCCATCCCACGAAACGAGGAAACCGTGACCTTCACCGACCTGCCCCTTTCCCCTCTCGCCCTGCAAGCCGTAAGCGACCTGGGCTACGAGAGCCCCACCCCCGTGCAGGCGCAGGCCATACCTTACGTGCTCGAAGGACGCGACATCATCGCCGCGGCCAAGACGGGTACGGGAAAGACCGCCGCTTTCTCGCTGCCCGCCCTCGACAAGCTGCCCCATGCGGGCAAGGGCCAAGGGCCGCTCATGCTCGTCATCACTCCCACAAGGGAGCTCGCCCAGCAGATCTACGACGTTGCGGGCACCATTGCGGCGAGAACGCACCATCGCGTCGCCTGCGTTGTGGGCGGCGTGTCCCTGGAACCCCAGATCGCCGCGCTCAGAAAGGGTACCGACGTCCTGGTGGCCACGCCGGGCAGGCTCATCGACCTCATGAACCAGCAGGCCGTCGCGCTCTCCCGGGTGCAGGTGCTGGTGCTCGACGAGGCCGACCGTATGCTCGACATGGGGTTCTGGCCCTCGGTCAAGCGCATCGTCGAGCAGACGCCGGCCCAGCGCCAAACGCTTCTGTTCTCGGCCACCATCGACAGGTCCGTCCAGAAATCAGTCGGCACGCTGCTCAAGGACCCGGTCGTAGTGGAGATCGCCAAACGCGGCGAGACCGCCGATACCGTGGACCAGTACCTCGTGCGCACGCCCCAAGAGGTGAAACCCGCCCTGCTGAAGGCCCTGCTTGCCGAAAAGGGATCCGAGCGCGTCATCGTCTTCGCCCGCACCCGCTCCCGCGCCGACGCCACCTGCCGGCGCCTGAAGCGCGCAGGGTTTTCGGCCGAGGCGATTCATTCCGACCGAAGCCAGAACCAGCGCCGTCGCGCCCTGGACAACTTCGCCCAGGGGAAAACCGACATCCTGGTGGCCACCGACGTGCTGGCCCGCGGCATCGACGTGGACGAGGTGTCCTACGTGGTGAACTACGACCTGCCCACGCAGCCCGAGGATTACGTGCACCGCATAGGCAGGACGGGCCGCGCCGGCCATGAAGGCTTCTCGGTCTCGTTCGTGACGCCGGAGGCCGAGGACGACCTGCGAGCCATCGAGAAGCTGGTGCGCAAACCCATACGGCCCCTTGAGCTTGCCGGCTTCGATATGGACCGAGCCCTTGAGGAGGTCCAGGCGAAAGCCCAGCGGGCGCAGGACGGGAAGGATCCGGAGATCCAGCAGGCCAAGCGCGAGCTCATGAGCCGCGAGCACAAGAAGCAGGCAGCCAAGGAACGGGCCGCCCAGCAGGCAGAGTCGCAGAGGCAGCGGACCCGGCGGAAGGGCGCGAAGCCCGCGCAAGCTGCCGGCCAGGGACGCGATGAGGCGAAGAGGACCCGGGGCGCGAAGCCCGCGCAAGCCGGCCGTCCGACCCAGCAGGGCCGCACCCGGGGTCAGGACATGAAGCCGGGAAGGGCGCATCGCGCCGCCCTTGCGCGCAAGCGCGGGCGCTCCTAGGATCTGCGGCGGTACCGTACAGAGGTGCCCCCGGCGCCGTTTGCTGGTTTCTGGCGAACGAGCGGGCACCCTTCCCTAACAATAAGTCGGAAGGAAGTAGGGGAAGGGGGCGCCCATGCTGATTGCCGTTGCGAGCGCGGGATCGGACGTATGCACCGAGCAAGCAACGCTTGCGGGGTTCATGTGCTACACCGTCGAGCGCGGTATCATCGTCCGCTGCCGGAACTACTCGAGCCCCATCGCACCGGGCGAGTCGTGGGTTTACGTACTGACGTCGCTGGGGGTCGACACTTTGCTGGTGCACGCCCTCGACCAGGCTGTGCGCAGCCAGATCGAGCGTCAGGGCATCGACGTGGTCGAGGGGTTTTGCGGCAGCATCGAGCGTGCCGTTCAAGCGTACCTGTCCGCCCTCATGCACGGTTGCGACGACGACTACCCGGAGCTTGCGGCCGTCTGACCGTCCTAGTGCGCCGAGACCGGCATCAGGAAAAAGAGAAACCCCGCTCTTCGCAGAGTGTACTGCCTCCCATTTCTTGGACACGAGAAATGGGAGGCTTCTTTATGCCATCAGACCTTAGGATCAGATACGACGTCGATGTCCGCAGGGCCGCAGCGGAGCTCTTCGAGGAGGGCTATGGGTATCACGCGGCCGCGACCGTCCTAGCGCTTCCTCCTTCCGTTGTGA
>CAJTDS010000010.1 GCA_910575165.1 Eggerthellaceae bacterium | reverse complement strand
GGGGCCGCCGCACGATCGCCGCGGCCTCCATACTCAACCGTACGCGTTCGGCTGAGTATGAGAAAAGATGTCGAAAAGAGGCAGGTGTTCGGCTGACAATGAAAATTAACGGTATAGCCGCTTCGGCGGGCGCTTGTGCGAATCGTGCGCAGGTGCCCGCTTTTTCGTTGACGAATAAAACACAGGTATCCTAAACTGCAAAAGTTCGCTTTCAAAAGCCCCGTAAACGCAGGGTGGATGGCGACGGACGAGAAAGGGAGTCCAGGCCCGAAGCGTAGTCCGTGCCGGCGTAGGAAACCGGCGGCCAGCTAGACCTGCACTTTTGAAAAACGACGAATGGCGTGCAGTCCTGCTGCCTGGCCGTTTCGCGGCAAGGTGCTTCGGGCGGGGCGCGCGCAAGGTACAGTGGAGGAAGACAGTGAAGACGTATTACGCAAAGCCCCAAGAGGTCGAGCGCGAGTGGGTCTTGATCGACGCCACGGACCAGGTTCTGGGCCGTGTTGCCGCCAAGGCCGCGCACATCCTGAAGGGCAAGCACAAGCCGCAGTACACGCCTCATGTCGACACCGGTGACTTCGTGGTCATCGTGAACGCCGACAAGATCCGTGTCACGGGTAACAAGGCCAAGGCCAAGCGCTACTACCGCCACAGCGGTTTTCCGGGCGGCCTGAAGTCTGAGACCTTCGAAGAGGCTATGGCGAAGCATCCCGAGCGCGTGATCGAGCATGCCGTGAAGGGCATGCTGCCGAAGAACACGCTGGGCCGCGCCATGGGCAAGAAGCTCAAGGTGTATGCTGGTCCGGATCATCCCCATGCAGCACAGCAGCCTCGCGAGATCAAGATGGAGGGTTAACCCATGGCAGGTGAAGCTTTGTACTACGGCACCGGCCGCCGCAAGAACGCCGTCGCTCGCGTGCGACTGGTTCCCGGCACCGGCAAGGTTACCGTCAACGGCCGCGACGCCCTGCAGTACTTCGGGCGCCAGGCGCTGGTCGATTTCGCGAAGACCCCCTTCAAGGTGACCGATACGCAGGATCATTTCGATGTCATCGCCCGCATCGACGGCGGCGGCATCTCCGGTCAGGCCGGCGCGCTGCGCCACGGCATCTCCCGCGCCCTGCTCTCCGCCGGCGATTACCGCGCCGAGCTGAAGAAGGCCGGGTTCCTGACCCGCGACTCCCGTATGGTCGAGCGCAAGAAGTACGGCCTGAAGAAGGCCCGCAAGCGCCCGCAGTTCTCCAAGCGCTAAGGTTCGGTTCGGCTTTCTGCCGACTGCTGCCGATCGCATAGGCGCCGTCCTTTCAGGCGGCGCCTTTTCTTTTGGTATGATGGGCGGCCGTTGTATCTCTTTTGCATTGGGCAGTCTCTGTTCGTTCTCACAGCGCATCCATCGGCGATGCGAAAAACGCTGCGACGGGCGCCCCCTTCTGTTTGTGCCCACTGTCATACGAGGCGCGAACGATGGAGATTGACTATTTGATGGAAAGTATATATATTGTTTGTGTATATGAGAGAGGGGGCACGCTCATGACTGCTGCACGCTTCATGGAAAAGGTTGTATTCGGTTTTCTTGTCGCGGCGACAATCGCTCTTTTTGCAGGGTGCTCCGTTTCTCAAGGTGCCCCTACGCAGGATTACGTGGCCGACTCCAAGCAGGCTGCTTTCGATAGGGAGCTTGATTTCGTTTCTTACCTTGCGAAGAACGACAATCGAGATTGGGGTAATTACACTCTGCTTCTTGACGACAAAGAGGGTTTGCTTGTTTCTTTCGATCCGGTGGATGCGAGTGTGTCAAATGCGATTCCGGCCTATGACGTGACAGCGGATGGCGGCCTTGAGCCGGCCTCCTGGTCCTACGCCCCGCTCTATACGGGAGAAAAGCTTGTGGGTTTTTTCCTCGCGGAAGGCGTTGACGGCGGTTGGCCGGTGACGGTCAAAGGCGTGACGGAAGAGGGGGCCGATGCCGTTGCTGATTTCGTCGAGCGCCGCGGGTCGATTGCCCTCGTGAGGGACCGCGACGGATTCTGGATGGTTGCAGGGGGTCAGGTCGAGAAACTCTCCGTCGATTTTGGCAAGTGGCTTATTCCCGTAGGGCTGCGAGATGGATCCGGCTCGGTTTTGCTGGAAGGCTTGGTTGAGGTCGACGAATTGGGTTCCATCCGTCACGCAGACCTTCTTGGGGTTGAGGTGACGGACTTGTCGTACAGGCACGAATCGGACTACTTGTCTGGAGAGATGATTTACAAAGCGCTCCCGTGATTCAGCTTGCTTTGCCGATTGAGCGCACTGGGGAAACCGCGGTCTGCTTGGGGTCTTGACATTGATTTGGCTTCGAGAGGGGGTGGTCGATTGCGGTCATTGAGATCAGCGCTCGGTATAGAAGGCAGTGAGAGACGGGTTGATTTTCGTGAAGAGATCTTTATCTGCTCTATGCGTCGCTTCAGCGTTGGCTTTTTCGCTCGGGGTTCCTGCCGGGGCTTTTGCGAGCGAGCCTAGTCCTCAGTGGATCGACAAAGACGATGCGCTGGAAAAAGCATCACTGCTTATCGGCACGATGCTGTCGACTGTGGACTTCCCATCACGCTATGACGTTGATTATGACGGCGTTGGAGACCTGCTGCTGCTCGACCCTCTTCCAGTCAGCCTGGTTGACGAGGGGGGGCGTTGCGGTTCGGGTAGACCGAATGGCTGTGTGGCCTGTTGTTGGAGCAAGCGGTCTCATAGCGACCGTTGTCCAGTTCGACTCGGGAGATGGCTTCCCAATGTACAAGCTGACGACGTCTCTGAACGAGGGCATGGGGGAGCTGTATGCCCTTCCAGGCGCGGCGTTGATCCTGAACGAGCTTGGCGACGAGGTTGATGTTAGCGTGCAGGTCGACGGAACCCGTCGTTCGATCTCCCGCGATGTATGTGCCGCGGACGGTTTGGCGGGTAACCCGATTCCTGCTGCCAGCATTGTGGAGCTTCAGACGCTTCAGGCTAATCGCTCGGCGGCTCAATCGCCGGTCGCTAGAGCACCATATAAGCCTCAATTGGGGTTGAATGGAGTGAAGCAGTCGTCGGCTATGTATAGCTGGGCGGCTTGCGCTGCTTCTATGGCGCAGTACATGACAGGGTCGTCTCTTTCGCAATACGAGATACACTTCAAAGCGGCAGGCGAGGGCAATGTAGCAAACGCCGATGCGAGCGCGGTGATGCGCGGCTTGAGGCTCCATAGGTATCCCGGAACGTCAACAACGCTTAATGCCACCGCGTGGGCCGGTCGCGTTTATGACGACGAGGTTAAGCGATGGATTAACAACGGACTGCCTTTTTATGCAGTATTTGGGCAACCAGAGTTGTTTACGGGGCTCGAGAATGCTGTCATAGGAGGATATGCGATTGACGCGTATGGAAACATGTCCCTTGTTGGAATGGATCCCGCTTCGGGTTCGTATGTGAACTATGCAAAATGTTCGGGCGGTACGTACGCGACGCCTGCGGGAAGAACCTGGACTATGGCTTCAACGCACCTAACCGGGTGGCAGAGGCCGTATGGGGGGTCGTCGTGGTGCTGGGCAAACCTCAACGGCACGCTTTGGACTGGTTGGAAGCAGATTGGCTCAAGTTGGTACTGGTTCAATTCGGCGGGAGCGATGGCGAGTGGACAATGGGTGCTTATAAATGGATCTTGGTATTATTTCGATTCGTCTGGGGTGATGGAGACAGGCTGGTACAAATCACCTGCCGGATACTGGTATTACCTTGGAAGCGACGGCGCTGCAAGGGTTGGCTGGCATTCGGTCGACGGGTATTGGTACGCGTTCGACAGTGGCGGAGCGATGTATACTGGGTGGTATAAGTATGGGTCGGACTGGTACTACTTGAGGCCGGCAGCGAACACTCCGGGAACGGGTCCAGAAGGTTCGATGCTGTCCAACGGAAGCTGGGTCATCGGCGGGAAGCTTTACAGATTCGATTCTTCTGGGGTTTGTCTGAATCCTTAACAGTCGGCTTTCTGCCGACTGCTGCCGATCGCATAGGCGCCGTCCTTTCGGGCGGCGCCTTTTCTTTTGGTATGATGGGCTTACAAGATGCAAGCGGAAGGATGAGGCTATGTTCGACATCGGGCTTATACGGGTGATCACCTTGGACGACCCCGAGGCGCTGAGCTGTCATGGGCGTCTGATCGAACGGGCCTACCCCGGGCTTTCCGTGGAGAGCGCCTGCATACCCGACCAGCCCGAGGGCATTCACAGCGAGGAGCTGGGGCAGATCGCGGTGCCCAAGATCGTGGAGCTGGCCCGCACCCGCTTCGTCGACAAGGACATGATCCTCATCAGCTGCGCCGACGACCCGGGCTTGGCCGAGGTACGCGCGGCCCTGCCGGGCAAGCCGGTGGCCGGAGCGGGGGAGTGCACCGTGGCGTTGGCGATGAAGGCCGGCAAGCGCGTGGGCGTTCTGGGTATCGTGGACTGGCCGCCGAAGGCCTATCGCGAGCAGCTGGGGGACAGCCTGGTGGGCAACTACCGGCCCGAAGGCGTGAACTCGACGCTGGATTTGCAGACCGATGCGGGCCGCGCGGCATGCCTTCGCGCGGCCCGGCAGATGGCCGAAGACGGCTGCGACGTCATAGCGCTGGGCTGCACCGGCCTTGCCACCATCGGCATCGCCGGCGAGCTGCAGCGCGAGACGGGGCTGCCGGTGATCGATCCGGTGGTGGCCATGGGTGCCTTCGCCGCCTACGGGGCCGCTCATCGCTGAGGGACCGGCGGGCGCCGAAACGAAGCGTTTCGTCCTTGGAAAACCGCACGAAACATTGCCCCTTTACCATGAAAACCGTGGTGAGAGAGCTTTCGGTGAGCGGGTCATGGTATCGTATGTGCCGAGATCGCACGGCGTGCGTCCGCGATTCGCCTTGGTTTCGGGGCTTTCCGCTGCGGACGGATAGCACGGCTCAATCGGCAAGGATAAGGAGCGCGAACGCATGGCACGAGTTTCCGATCTGTACGGTTCCATGGTATTCAACGAGCACACGATGCAGGAGCGCCTGCCTTCCGCAACGTACAAGAGCCTGCTGAAGACCATCAAGGAGGGGCAGCCCCTCGACCCAGACGTGGCCAACGTGGTCGCTCATGCCATGAAGGAATGGGCCATCGAGAAGGGCGCCACCCACTACACCCACTGGTTCCAGCCGCTATCGGGCATCACCTCGGAGAAGCACGACAGCTTCATCGAGCCGCTCTCCGACGGTCGGGCCATCATGGCGTTCTCGGGCAAGGAGCTCATCCAGGGCGAGCCCGATGCGTCGAGCTTCCCCTCGGGCGGCCTGCGCGCCACCTTCGAGGCCCGCGGCTACACTGCATGGGACCCCACCAGCTACGCCTTCATCAAAGACGAGGTGCTGTGCATTCCCACGGCCTTCTGTAGCTACACCGGCGAGGCCTTGGACAAGAAGACGCCGCTTCTGCGGTCGATGCACGCCATCGAGGAGCAGGCCAACCGCGTGCTGGCGCTGTTCGGGGAGGAGCCCCAGCGCGTGGTGACCACGGTGGGCGCCGAGCAGGAGTACTTCCTCATTTCCGAGAAGGACTTCGCCAGCCGGCTCGACCTGGTCATGACCGGGCGCACGCTCTTCGGCTACGCCCCCTGCAAGGGCCAGGAGCTGGAGGAGCACTACTTCGGAGCTATCAGGCCCACGGTGAACGAGTACATGAAGGAGCTCGACGACGAGCTGTGGAAGCTGGGCACGCCGGCCAAGACCAAGCACAACGAGGTGGCCCCGGCCCAGCACGAGCTTGCCCCCATCTTCGCCAACAGCAACGTGGCCATCGACCAGAACCTGCTGACCATGGAAAAGATGAAGCTTCTGGCCAGCCATTTCGGCCTGGTGTGCCTGCAGCACGAGAAGCCTTTCGAAGGCATCAACGGCTCGGGCAAGCATAACAACTGGTCTATCAGCGCCGGCAAGACCAACTTGCTGGATCCGGGCAGCAACCCCATGGACAACCTGCGCTTCCTGGTGTTTCTGACCGGCGTCATCCAGGCGGTGGACGACTATCAGGAGCTGCTGCGCATGTCGGTGGCCAGTGCCGGCAACGACCACCGTCTGGGGGCCAACGAGGCGCCCCCGGCCATCGTGTCGATCTTCTTGGGCGACGAGCTGGGCGCGGTGGTGGACGCGCTCGTCGACGAGCACGACTACACCTCGGCCGAGCGCGTGGCCATGGACCTGGGCGTGGAGACGCTGCCCAACTTCCTGAAGGACAACACCGACCGCAACCGTACGAGCCCCTTCGCCTTCACTGGCAACAAGTTCGAGTTCCGCATGCCGGGCAGCTCCGTGAACCTGTCGGACTGCAACACCATCCTGAACACGGCCATGGCCAAGAGCCTGGCCGATTTCGCCGACGCTATGGAAGGCAAGTCGGGCGAGGAGTTCGAGGCCGCTGCGATCGCCTATATCCGCGACACCCTGAAGGCCCACGAGCGCATCGTGTTCAACGGGGACGGCTATTCCGACGAATGGGCCGAAGAGGCTGCCCGCCGCGGCCTTGCGAACCACCGCACCACGGCCGAGGCCCTGCCCTGCTTCGTGTCGCCGAAGGCCATCGAGCTGTTCGAGCGCTTCGGCGTGCTGTCCGAGACCGAGATCCGCAGTCGCTACGAGGTGAAGCTGGAGAAGTACACCAAGCTGCTCAACATCGAGGTGCGCACGATGAAGCGCATGGTGCGCCGCCAGTACCTGCCGGCCATCAACGCCTACGCATCGCAGATCGCTGCCGACATCAACGCCATCAAGGCAGCCTGCCCTGCAGCCAACGTGGAGGCGCAGCAGGCGCTGCTGCAGAAGCTGCTGGGCGGCGTGTCCGAGATCGACCGCGAGCTGCAGGTGCTCGACGATGCGCACCAGACGGCGAAGGCTTTGGAGGACGCCCAGGCCAAAGCCGACTTCTACGCCCACGAGATCGTTCCCGTCATGGAGCGCCTGCGCGCGGCGGTGGACGCCATCGAGGTGGTCGTAGGCAACGAGCACTGGCCGGTGCCCAGCTACAACGAGATGCTCTTCTACTGCTAAGGACGCCTGCGCGCTCGGGAGCGCTGCGGGTGCAATGCGAACCGTCCGGACGGTGGTTCCCGCTCTGCGGGGCGTTGTCCGGACGGTTTTCGTTTGCGCTCAGCGGCGTTCGGAAGCGCGGGCGTCAGCGCCGGCGGTCAGCTCGTCGGCGAAGGGTGAGCGTTCGGCGACGAGCCGTTCGACCCGCTGGGCGGGGCTGGCGTCGGGGGCGCTCTTCCGGCAGACGCGCGCAGCCAGGGCGCCTGCGACACCGCCGAGGACGGCGAAGGGAATCCAGGCGAACCCGATGCTGTAGAGCGGCAGCGCCTCCACGGCAGGGAGGAGTCCGGTGAGGCTTTCCGCGACCATGAGCGCGCTTGCCACGGTGGCGCCGGCTGCCGCGCCGCGGTAGGTCCAGATGGAGCGGATACGGTTCACGAACAGGATGAGCACCACCGTGGTCATGAACGGGGGGATGACCAGGTCGAGAATGGGCTGGGCCAGCTCGATGATGGCGGAAAGCCCCAGGTTGCACAGCACGGCGTTCACCACGACGATCGCCACGAGCGCCCGCCGGTAGCCGATGCGCCCGCTGGTGATGCGCTCGAAGTAGGAGGCCGCCGCCCCGCTGAGGCCGATGGCGGTGGTCAGGCAGGCGAAGCCCACGATGACGCCCAGGATGGCCACGCCGGCCTGCCCCATAAGGCTGTGGGCGATGGAGACGAGCAGCTCCGCCTGGCTGACGGCGGGGTCGAACCCAGCCGACACCGTGGCCCCCAGATAGGTGAGGCCGCCGTAGATCGCGGTCAGCAGCACGGCCGCCACGATGCAGGCCAGGGCCGTAACCCTCATGCTGAGCGCGCCGGCTCCGTAGCCGAAGGTGCGCACGGTGTCCTGCATCACGATGGCGAACCCGACGATGCAGAGGATGTCCATGGCCTGGTAGCCCGCAGCGATGCCGTCGCCCAAGGGCGAGGAGCTTGCAGGTGCCGTCGGGATGCCCAGCGGGCTGACCAGCCCGACCACGATGAGCACCACGATGCAGACGACCAGCACGGGGGTGAGAAAGCGCCCCACGATGTCGACCAGGCGAGACTGGCGGTACGTGAGGGCCAGCACGATGGCGAAGAAGACGATGGAGACGGGCAGCAGCCCTACGCTGTCGCCGAAGAACGGCTGCACGGACATCTCGTAGGTGGTGGCGGCGGTGCGCGGTGCGGCGATGAGCACGCCGGTGCACAGGATGGCCAGGGTGTTCAGCGCCAGCGCCGGCCCCTTGTCGAGCACGGCGTCCAGAGCCACGGAGCTGCCGCCGGCGCGGTTGAGGGCCCACAGCCCCACGCTGGTGATGACGACGTCTATGAGCACGAACCCCGCGAAGGCCTCGAACCACAGCTCTCCGCCTTCGGCGCCCAGGTAGGGCGGGAAGATGAGGTTGCCGGCTCCGAAGAACAGCGCGAAGAACGCAAGGCCGATGATGAGGATGTCTTTGACCCGAACGGACACGGCTCGCTCCTTTCGCTTTCGGAGTATTGTAGCGAACGGGCTGCGTTGCGAGCGTTTGGGCCGTGCAACGGTAAGGCCACTGTTTCCCGGTGCCGGGCGGGTTGCCTGCCGCTAGCGGACGGCTTGGTCGAAGGGCAGTTGCACGGTGAACGTGGTGCCCGCGTCCGCCGAGCTTGCCACCTCGATCGACCCGCCGTGCTCCCGCGCGATGGCCTGGGCGATGGCCAGGCCCAAGCCGTGGCCGCCCTCGCTTCCGGTGCGCGCCTTGTCGGCCCGGTAGAACCGGTCGAACAGGTGGGGGAGGTCCTCCTGCGCGATCTGGCCGTCGTTGCGGACGGCAAGCTGGGCTGTGCGCCCTTTCGCGGCCAGGGATACGGCGATGCTCGACGACGGTTCGGCATACTTGCAGGCGTTGTCCACCAGGGTGCTCACGAGCCGTGCCAGCCGGGCGCGGTCGCCCTTGACCAGGATGCCCTCCTCGACGCTCTCTTCGATGCCCACCCCCCGGTCGAAGGCGATGGATTCGAACTGGAGCAGCTCCCCTTCCACCAAGGTGGACAGGTCGACGTCCTCCGCGAGCGCGCCGGCGCCGTCCTGCCCCGATGCGGCGCTCTCGTCCATCTTCGCCAGAAGCAGCAGGTCCTCTACGAGCCCCTGCATCTGAAGGGCCTCGTGCTGGGTGCTCTGGACCCACTGGCGCTGGCTTTCCACGGACTGGTCCTGATGGTCCAGTAGGATGGAGTTGTTGGCCAGGATGACCGTGATGGGCGTGCGCAGGTCGTGGGAAGCGTCGGAGACGAACTGCCGCTGACGCTGCCATGCTTCCTCGACCGGGCGAAGGGCCCAGCGACTGAACAGCAGGCTGACGACGAAGACCGCGCCTAACAGCAGCAGGGCCGCCCCGGCGAGCATGAGCGCTAGCTGGCGCCAGCCGTTGGCGGCCGACCCGTCGGCGAAGGCGATGAACGATACGTCGCCGGCGGTACGTTTCTCGAAGTAGAGCCCCAGGGCGCTCAGGTGCCCGAAGCCGTCGGGCTGGTCGGTGGTTTCGCGGACGGCCTGTGAGAGTGTCTCCTCGGAAAGGGACGCGGTCATGCGGGTGGGGACGGCTTCGGCGGTTTCGTCGGGGAGGACCGCGTAGACGGCCACGGGGATGAGGGGCCCCTTGTCGCGTCGTCCGCCGATTTCCGGGGGCATGGCTCGGGGTTCCGCGCCTTCGAACCCGTAGTGGTCTCGCGCGAACCCGTCGGCGTGGACGAGCGAGGACTGCAGGGCGCTTTCCACGTCGGCGATGTCCTGTTGGTAGTCCAGGAGGCAGATGGCGGTGAAAACCACCGCCAGGATGAGGGTGACCACCCCCATGATCAGGGATACCAGCTTGACGCGTAGCTTCTTAAGCATGACTGGCTCCGTCGGTTCGCGCGCCCTCCTCGGCGTTGGCGGCCACCAGGCGATACCCTGCGCCGCGAATGGTCTGTATGGAGGAGCGCGACCCGAGGAAGCGCAGCTTCTTGCGCAGAAACGACACGTAGGCCTCCACGTTGTTGTCCTCGACGGGCGCATCGAAGCCCCAGACCTTGGCGATGAGCGTGCTCTTCGACACGATGGCGCCTGCGTTGCCCATGAGCACCTGGGCTAGCTGGAACTCCTTCTGGCTTAAGTGGATGGACTTATCTGCGCAGGACAGCTCGTAGGTGGACAGGCTCAGGGTAAGGTCGCCTGCTCGCAGCTGCTCGAAGATCATCTCCCCTTGGCGGCGGGTGAGTGCGCGCAGGTGGGCCAGCAGCTCCGCCGGGGCGAAGGGCTTGGTCATGTAGTCGTCGGCGCCGGAGTCGAATCCGGTTATCTTGTCGGGCACGCTGTCGCGGGCGGTGAGCATGAGCACGGGCGTGTCGACGCCTGCGCGGCGCAGCTGGGACACCACGGAGAACCCGTCCATTCCGGGAAGCATGACGTCCAGGATCACCACGTCGTAGATGCCGCTTTCCGCCCAGCTGAGGCCGTCCTTGCCCGTGCGGGCCTCGTCGACGTCGTAGCCCGCTTCGCGCAGGATGTGGGCGAGGGCCAAAGACAGGCGCTCGTCGTCTTCAGCCACGAGGATGTGCATGCCCGCTCCTTCCTAAGCGACGGACTACGCCTATTGTAGTTGCAACGCTGAAAGGGAGCTGAAACAATCTGACGAGATTCCGGTCTTCGCTCGTGGGGGCATCGCGGCATTTTCGGCGAAGCGGTGCGAGCGAAGCGCGCATACCGGGCACGTTCGTATGTTTTTTCGCGCGAAAGCGCCCGGTATGCGCGCTTTCCCTTGCGGTGCGGCGCCGTTGCCGGCTTGGCCTTTCAGGGGGGTTTCAGGGAAGGCTCGTACCATGCACCCTGCCGCGAGGGGCGACTGCGTCCCGCAGCGGATCGCGAGCTGCCCTTTGGCGGGAGCGTGGAAGAAGAGATGCGGAATGCGAGGGTTTGATGGCGGGTTGCAACGACGTCTTCGAGCGCAAGGAAGTGAAGTGCCGGCTGAGCGTCGAGCAGGCGCGGCGGATGCAGGATGCCCTGGCGGGCCGCATGGCTCCCGATGCCTACGGCACGACCCAGGTGACGAGCCTGTACTACGACACCCCCGAGCGGGCTCTCATCGAGCGGTCGCTGGACAAGCCCGTCTACAAGGAGAAGCTGAGGGTGCGCTGGTACGGTGGCATCGCATGCTGCCGGGAGACGCCGGCCTTCATCGAGCTGAAGAAGAAGTTCAAGGGCATTGTGTACAAGCGGCGCGTGGGCTGTTCTTTGGGACGTGCCCGGGCGTTTCTGGACGGGGGAGCCTTCGACTTCGACGCCTCGGCGACCGAGGGCGATTCCGGCGAGGACCTGACCTGGCGCAACCGACAGGTCATACGCGAGATTGAGGGCTTCCGGGCGCGTACGGGCGCCTTGGTGCCTTCGATGCTCATCAGCTGCAGCCGCACCGCCTGGGCGCCGCTGCCTGAAGCGCCCGAGGCCGAAGGCGTACGCGTGACCTTCGACGTGGACGTGAGCTACCGGGACCTGGTGACGGGCGGCAGCGGGTTCGCCCTGCCGCGCAACCAGGTGATTGCGGAGGTGAAGGTTCCCGGGCCCTTCCCCCTGTGGCTGGCCAAGCTGCTCTCCGGGCTGGGGTGCGTGCCCTCGTCGTTTTCCAAGTACGGCAGCGCCTACACCTTGGAACAGGAGCGCGAGCGCTTGTGCGCTTAAAGGGGGCAAGACGCTCGGCGCCGAGCCGCTGCGCGGCGGACGGCTCTGCAACCGTTTGACCGACCGATTGATTGACTGAAAGGACCCTCCCATGCAAGACCTCGGATTCGCCTCCGTCTACGGCGCCGCCGAATCGATGATCGGCAGCGTGACCACGGTTGAATTCCTGCTGTGCAGCGTCGCCTCCATCGTGCTGGGCCTGGCGGTGGCCTGCGTGTACATGTTCCGTCATGCCTACTCGAAGAACTTCGTGGTGACGCTGGCGCTGCTGCCGCTGATCGTGCAGATGGTCATCACGCTGGTCAACGGCAACCTGGGCGCCGGCATCGCCGTCATGGGCGTGTTCAACCTGGTGCGCTTCCGCTCCATCCCCGGATCGGCCAAGGACATCGGCAGCGTGTTCCTGGCCATGGCCATCGGCTTGGCCACGGGCATGGGGTTTCTCACGCTGGCGGCCATCTTCACGGTCATCGTGGCCATCGTGAACGTGGCCTACGTGCTGTCGCCCTTCGGCAAGCCCCGCCAGCCCCAGAAGTCGCTCAAGATCACCATCCCCGAGGATCTGGACTTCGACGGCGTGTTCGACGAGACGCTGGCGAGCTATACCTCCTCCGCCGAGCTCGTGGAGGTGCGCACCACCAACATGGGAAGCCTCTTCCAGCTTGAGTACCTGGTGTGCATGAGGCAGCCGGGCATGGAGAAGGCCCTGATAGACGACGTGCGGTGCCTCAACGGCAACTGCAAGGTATCCCTCGGCCGCGCGGTGACCCGCGAGACGCTGTAGCGCTTCGGCCTTTGTTTTCGACGAAAGGACTTCGATGAGGAACATGAACATACAGGGGCGGCGGACGTTCCTGAACGGCGCCCTGGCCCTGGCCGTAGCGGCTTCTCTGGGGGCTGGCGCCCTGACGCTGGGCGGGTGCAGCAACGGTAGCCAGGCCGAGCCTGCGCAGGACTCCCAGCAGGAAGGCGCTGCCGGGTCCGAAGGCGGCGCGGCGAGCGCGATCGGTACGGACGGCGGTGTTGCCAGCGGATCGGCGAGCGGTTCGGCGGCGCAGACGTTCGCCGAGGTGGCGGCAACCTTCGACGCGAGCGCGCTCGATCTGGAGTACTCGAAGCGCGACCCTGATGCCAGCTACGATGCGGCCTCTGCCACCAAGGTGGTGCTGGCCGACAACGGGTGCAGCGTCGAGGGCGCGGGCGCTGCGGCCGACGGCACCGTGGTCACCATCTCGGAAGAGGGGACCTACGTGCTGGGCGGCAGCCTGAGCGACGGGCATGTGGTGGTGGACGCTCCCGACACCGCGAAGGTGCAGGTGGTCTTCGACGGCGTGGACGTCACGTGCTCCAACGGGCCGGCCTTCTACGTGAAGAGCGCCGACAAGTGCTTCGTCACCTTGGCCGACGGCTCCGAAAACGCGCTGGCAGATGGCGCAACCTACGCGGCCGATGCCGAGGACGAGCCCTACGGTGCGCTGTTCAGCAAGGACGACCTCACCATCAACGGCACGGGATCGCTGACGGTGGAAGGCGCCTACGAAAACGGTATCGTCTCCAAGGACGACCTGGTCATCACCGGCGGCACCATCAACGTCAACGCGGTGAACGACGCGCTTCGCGGCAAGGACTGCGTGAAGATCGCCGACGGCACCATCACGGTGACGGCCGGCGGCGACGGCATCAAGTCGAACAACGACTCCGACGCCACCCGCGGCTTCGTGAGCATCGACGGTGGCACCATCACGGTGAATGCGGGTGACAAGGGCGTCAAAGCGGAGTTCTACGCCCGCATAGCCGGCGGCAAGCTGGACATCGTCTCGGCCGATGACGCGGTGCACTCCAACCTGGAGGTGCTGGTCGCGGGCGGCGAGATGACCATCAACGCCGGCGACGACGGCATCCACGGGGAGACGCGGCTTGTGGTGGACGACGGTGTCATCGACATTCAGTCCTGCGCCGAGGGCCTGGAGGCCCAGGAAGTCATCGTGAACGGCGGCGACATCGCCGTGGAGGCAAGCGATGACGCACTCAATGCGGCTGTGGCCGACTTGACCAGCGGCGATGAGGCGGCTGCTGCGGCGGGAACTGCCCAGAAGCCCGGCGAGCCCAGCCAGATGGGCGAGGGCGCGGGCGGTCCGGAAGGCTTCGACGGCCGCCAGATGCCCGAGGGAGCCAACGGGGCCGAAGGGCGGCAGATGCCCGAGGGCATAGGCGATTTCGATTCGTCCCAGCTGCCTGAAGACCGCGGCGGCCGAGGCCAGATGTCCGACGGCGAAACGCCGGGCGATTGGTCGGACGAGGGCCAGGCGCGCGACTTCGGCGGCAAGGGCGGTATGGGAGGCACGGGCGGCAGCATGGCCCAGAGCAGCTCCGACTGCCTGATCCAGATCAACAGAGGAACCATCGTGTTCAACGCCGGAAGCGACGGCCTGGACAGCAACGGCAACGTGGAGATCAACGGCGGCCTGGTGCTGGGCAGCGGCCCGAGCGGCGGCATGGACGGGTCGCTCGACTACGACCTGTCGGCCGTGATCAACGGCGGCACCTTCATACTTTTGGGGTCGGTGGGCAATACCGCGGGACTTGACCAGTCGCCCCAGCCCTTCGTGTCGGCCCAGGTGTCTGGCAACGCCGGCGATACCGTGCAGCTGACCGATGCCGACGGTACGGCGATTGCCTCCATGAGCGCTGGCCAACGCTTCACGGGCGTGCTGGCCTCCTGCGACGGCATGGTGTCGGGGCAGGGCTACCAGGTGGTGGTGGGCGGCGCTGCAACCGCGGTGACTGCCGGAACCGACGCCTCCGCTGCCGGCATGGGAGCCATGGGCGGCATGGGCGGCAAGGGTGGCGGAATGGGGCGCTTCTAGCCCGCACCCCAAGGCATCCAAGGCAAACGAAAGCGGCGGCCCGCATTACACGGAGCCGCCGCTTGCTGTTCGACCCAACGAGCGGCCGCGCTCTCCTGAGGGGGCGGCAGAGAGACGACGCGCTCGCCGGAAGCGGAACCGTTTAGCGCAGGTAGTACACCGAAGGGGCCGTGCCCTCGGATTCCTGCAAGCGGAAGGCGCGCGATCCAGCGTGCTCTTCGGGGTGAAGCGGCGTCCCTTCGCCAGGGAGTGCCTTTCGTCGGCGGCTTTCTGGCGTACAATGCGCAAACACGCATTTATCGCTTGTCGAGAAGGGAAGGCCATGGCCGGAATCACCGCAGTCGACTACATTTGGAAGAACGGGACGCTCGTGCCCTGGGCGGAGGCGACCACCCACGTGCTGTCTCACTCGCTTCACTACGGGTCGGGTGTTTTCGAGGGAATACGCTGCTACTGCAACCAGGAGACGGGGGAGAGCTGCGTCTTCCGCCTGCGCGACCATATGGAGCGCCTGCACCGTAGCTGCAAGATCGCCGGCATCGAGCTCACCTATTCGGTCGACGAGCTGTGCGAGGCCACGGTGGAGCTCATCAAGGCGAACAAGCTGCCCGCCTGCTACATCCGCCCGCTCGTGTACCGCGGCTACGGCGTGATGGGGGTCGATCCCACAGGTTCGGACGTGGACGTGGTCATCGCCTGCTGGCCGTGGGATGCCTACCTGGGCCCCGACGCGCTGGAAAACGGCGTGGCGGTGGGCGTGTCCAGCTGGCGGCAGCGCTCCAACAACGCCATCCCTCCCTCGATGAAGTCCACAGCCTCGTACATGAACTCCATCCTGGCCAAGATGGAGGCCAAGGAGCACGGATACGCTGAGGCCATCATGCTCAACGAGGCGGGGCTTGTGTGCGAGGGCACCGGCGAGAACCTGTTCGTGGTGCGCGAGGGCATCCTGTCCACGCCGCCGCTGTCCGACGGCCTGTTGGAAGGCATCACGCGCGATACGGTGCTCAACCTTGCCGACGACTTGGAGATTCCCGCGTTGGAGGAGAGCCTTACCCGCAGCGACCTCTACATCGCCGACGAGGTGTTCATGACCGGTTCGGCCGCCGAGCTCACGCCCATCGGCAGCGTGGACGGGCGCGTGGTGGGCAAGCCGGGACCTGTCACCCGCGCGCTGCAGGAGCGCTTCTTCGACCTGGTGCAGGGCAAGATCCCCGAGTACGCCGACTGGCTGTATCCCGTCGAGTAAGGTTGAAACCATGCATGTGACCACCTACGACTGCACCCTGCGCGACGGCGAGCAGTGCGAGGGAATCACCCTTTCCCTAGAGGACAAGCTGCGCATCGTCGAGCGGTTGGACGCTTTCGGCATCGACATCGTGGAAGGGGGCTTTCCCGCTTCGAACCCGAAGGACATCGCTTTCTTCGAGCGCGTGCGCACCCTGCCGCTTCGCCATGCGCGCATTGCCGCCTTCGGTTCCACCTGCAAGAAGGGCGTTGCGGCCCGGGAAGACCAGGGGCTGGCCGATTTGCTGGGCAGCGGCGCTCCGGTGGTCACCATAGTGGGCAAGACGTGGGACGCCCAGGTGACTCGCGCGCTGCAGACCTCGCTGGAAGAGAACCTGCGCATGATCGCGGATTCGGTGGCCTACCTGAAGGAGCAGGGCCGCTATGTAGTGTTCGACGCCGAGCATTTCTTCGACGGCTACAAGGCGAACCCCGCCTACGCTCTTGCCTGCGTGCGCGCTGCGGCGGATGCGGGCGCCGACTCGGTGGATCTGTGCGAGACCAACGGGGGCGCTTTGCCTTTCGAGGTGCAGGAGATCGTAGCTGCCGCGGCCGCGGAGCTGCCGAGCACCCAGCTGGGCATCCACTGCCACAACGACTCCGGCTGCGCCGTGGCCAACACCCTGGCGGCGGTGCGCGCGGGGGTGCGGCAGGTGCAGGGTACCGTCAACGGTATCGGCGAGCGCGTGGGCAACACCGATCTGCTCACGGTTATCGCCGATTTGGAGCTGAAGATGGGCGCCCATTGCGTGGGTGGCGATGCGCTTCGCGAGCTCACCGGCGTGTCCCAGTTCGTGGCCGAGTGCTGCAACGTGTCGGTCTCGGCCCATCATCCCTACACCGGCTCGTCGGCCTTCGCCCATAAGGGCGGGCTGCATGCGAGCGCCATTGCCCGGTTCCCCGAGGCCTACGAGCACGCCCGGCCGGAGTCGGTGGGCAACACCGCCCGCATGCTGGTGAGCGAGCTGGCGGGCAAGGCGTCGCTTACGGCCAAGGCGGCCACGCTGGGTGTCGACCTGGCCGCGCATCCGGGCAAGGACCAGGAGATCTTGGACGACATCAAGGCCCGCGAGGCCCGCGGCTACAGCTACGAGACTGCCGACGGCTCGCTGGGGCTGCTGCTTCAGCGGCATCTGGGGCTGCACCGGCCGCACTTCACGCTTGAGAGCTTCCGCGTCATCGTCGACGACCGGGAGGACTCCGGCGCCCTTGCCAAGGACGCCCAGTCCGAGGCCACCATCAAGGTGCACGTGGGCAGCCACAGGCTGGTGGCGACGGGGGAGGGCGTGGGCCCGGTGGGCGCTCTGGACAGCGCGCTGCGCCTGGCCATCACGCCGTTCTACCCGACGCTATCCACCATGGAGCTGGTGGACTACAAGGTTCGCATCCTGGACGAGAACATCGGCACCGACGCCATCACCCGGGTGGTCATCACCACTTCCGACGACGAGGGCACCTGGGGCACCGTAGGCGTTTCCGAGAACATCATCGAGGCTTCTTGGAACGCGCTGGTCGATTCGATAGAATACGGGCTTGTGCGCGCCGGGGTCGTTCCCTTGTAGCGCGCTTCGGCGGACGAGCGGTTCGGCACTGCGGCGAGAAGGGAGCTCCATGGCGTTTGAGCCTGCACGGGATGCGGAAGACCTGGTCGCCGTTCTGGCCGCTCTCGACAGCCCCCAGGCGGTGGGGGCGCTGCTGGAAGACCTGTTCACCGTGCGGGAGGTCCGCGAGATCTCCCAGCGGCTTTCCGTCGCGCGCCTGCTTGACGAAGGCAAGTCCTACGCCGCCATCGAGTCCGAGACCGGGGCGTCGGCCACCACCATCGCACGGGTCTCCAAGTGCCTGGGCTACGGGGCCGGCGGCTACGCTGCGGCGCTGGAGGTGCTGCGCGCGGACGGCGGGCGGGTCTGACGCCCGGTTCGGCTCCTCTGCGCCTCCGTCCCTTCCGCCGCTCTTCGCCCCTTTCGTTTCCTGCGCCCTTCGCCCTTGCTCCACGACGCTCCCTGCCTCCTTCGCCCTCTGCGCCTCCCCCCCCCCTGCCCCTCGATGCTCCCCGCCCTCCCTTCTGCTGCCGCGGTTTTCGTTTGCCGAACCTGACCTTGGTTGTTAGGGGAAAAGGTGGACGTCCTGTGGCGGCGATGTGTTCGTTTCGTCGCGAACAGCTTTTCATCCTCTCAACATGTTGATGCATTTCGTTAACGAACCCCATAACTTGTGGGCTTGCTCTGGCGGATTGCCGTATAACGAAGAGGCATTCTGTGCAAATCGCCATATACCATGCTATAGTGCAAGCTCGCGGCATTGACGCACAACCGTTACCAAACGGCCACGTCAGATGCCAAAAACTTGATAAAACGAATCGCAATTGAGATGGTATTGACGCATACAAACCGGAGGAAACGCGCCATGGCTCGTACCATTCAAACCATAGAATCCTTGCCCCTCGACCGCCGATCGTTCGTTGCGGCCTCTGCCTTGCTGGGCGCCTCGGTCATCCTCAATCCCGCCCAGGCATGGGCCGACGAGGAAGACGAGGAGACCGAGGAGGAGCGCCGAGAGCGCGAAGAGAAGGAAGCGCAGGAGAAGGCCGAGAAAGAGGCCAAGGAAGCCGAAGAGAAGGCTGCCCGCGAAGCTCAGGAGAAGGCCGAGGAGAAGATTGCCGAGGCCGAGAAGCTGGCCGAGCAGATAGTGGAGGCGGAGGACGCGCTCGCGAAATCCGAGGAAGCCTACCACAAGGCGCTCGACGACCACGAGCAGGCCCTGGCCGACCACGAGCAGGCCCTGGCCGCTGTGGAGGAGGCCAAGGAGGCGCTTGCGGAAGCCAACGCCCGCATAGAGGCCGGGCAGAAGATCCTGGCCGAGCGAGCCCGCAAGATGTATCGCGACGGGCAGGCGACCTCGTTCGACCTGATCCTGGGCGCCACCACCTTCGAGGAATTCGCTCGCAACTGGAGTCTTCTGGCCATGCTCAACGACAGCGATGCCGACCTGGTGCGCACGACGAAGCTGGAGCGCGCCAAGGCCGAAGAGCTCAAGGCCGAGCTGGAAGAGCAGGAGGCCCGGGCCGACGAGTCCATAGACGAGGCCGAGCGGGTGACCGAGGAGGCCGAGAAGCTCAAGGACGAAGCGGAGCAGACGCTGCTTGACCTGCAAGAGCTCTTGGAGCAGGTGGACGCCGAGGTGGACGCTCTGCTAGAGAAAGCCCACATGGAGCGCGCGACCGTGGCCTTCGAAGGGTCGAAGCGCATCTACACCTACACGTCCGAGATCACCCGCGACGTGCCCTCCCACGAGGAGGTGTGCGAGTACGCGCTCTCCAAGAAGGGGTGCCCCTACGTGTGGGGCGCCGAGGGCCCCGACTCCTTCGACTGCTCGGGGCTGGTTCGCTGGGCTTACCTGCAGATAGGCATGTCGCTGCCCCATCAGACCGAGGCGCTCTACCACAGGGCCGATGCGCGCCTTCCCGTTTCCGAAGCGCGCCCGGGCGACGTGCTGTGGCGCGGTGACGGGGACGGCTTCAACGGGCATGTGGGGATCGCGCTTAACGAAGGTGGCACCCATTACGTGCATGCGCCCAACTTCAACACCGTTGTGCGCGACACCGACGACTTGAGCTATTCCGGCTTTACCCACTGCCTGCGCTTCGTGTAGCGGATTGCCGACGGCTTGGGCTCCATCGCGCAACCGGCAACTCGATCAGTTTCAACGACCTGGGGTTTTTCCGTTTCCCCGGGTCGTTTCGTTGTTTTGCATAATGCACGAGTTGTCGGTTGTGCGATGCATATCGGGCAACTCGTGCAGTCCGGAGACGCGGTGCGGCTTAGGAGAACCAGGCCTCGGCCAGGGTTTTCACGCCCGGCTCGATATTCTCCAAGGCGATGGCGGAGAAGCCAACGAGGATGCTGCTGTCGCCTGCTTCCGGCTTGCCCGTCCAGTAGTGACGCGTTCCGTAGACCCGGACGTCGGCCGCTGCCGCCGTGGTGATGAGCTCCTCCTGAGAGCGCCCATCGCGCGGCGACACGAGTAGGTGCAGCCCGGTCCCGTTCTCGAGCACGCCGATGCGGTTGCCCATGTGCGCGTCCAGCGCATCCACCAGCGCCCGATGCTTGCGCATGTTGCGCGCCTGCAGGCGGCGCAGGTGCCTGTCCCAGCTGCCGTCGGCCATGAATCGGGCCAGCACCGCCTGGGACAGCCACGGCACCGTGGGGTAGGAGCTGCCGAACGCCTTTTTCCAGCGTGCGAGCAGCAGCGGGGGGAGCACTAGGTAGTTGATGCGCAAGGCGGGGGAGAGCGACTTCGAGAACGTGCCCATGTAGATGACGCGGCTGCAGCGGTCCATGGACTGCAGGGGCGGCAGCGGGCGCTCGCGGTAGCGGAAGTCGCGGCAGTAGTCGTCCTCCAGGAGGTAGGCATCGTTGGCCTCGGCCCAGGCTATGAGCTGGGCGCGCAGCTTCACGGGCATGACGGCGCAGGTGGGAAATTGGCTCGACGGGGTGACGTAGACCAGCTTCGCGCCGCTTTTCTCCAGGTCGGCCATGAAGTGCTCGTAGCCCTCCCCGATGCGGCACGGGGCTATGGCGAATCCGGACCGGACGATGGCATCGCGTACACCCGGGTACCCCGGCTCCTCCATGGCCACGACGTCGGACTGGCGGTCGAGCAGCGACAGCAGGTTGACCACGCTGCCGGCGGTGCCGGCCTGGATGACGATGGAGCCGCCGTCGCAGTCCACGGAGCGTTGGGTGGCCAGGCGCCAGGCTATCTGGTCGCGCAGTGCCGTCTCGCCGAGCGGATCGCCGTAGTCGTTGCAGGGGGCGGCCTCCACGCTCATGAGGATGTCGTCGGTGATGGAGCGCCAGGCAGCGGCAGGGAACGTTCCCGGCTCCAGGTTTCCGTAGGTGAAGTCGAAGCGCGGTTTGCGGGCGGCCCCGAGGAGCGTGTCGTTTTCGCGGCGGTTGGAGGGAGCGGCAGCCGATGCCGGATCGCCGTGCAATAGCCCGACGTTGGCGACGACGAACCCCGAGCCAGGCTTGCTGACGGCGAACCCCTCCGAAACGAGCATGCTGTAGGCGGCGTCCACGGTGTTCCGGGCGCATTGAAGTGTGTCGGCCAGCCCGCGTATGCTGGGCAGCTTTGTTCCCGGGGCGTAGTCCCCTGCGTCGATTCGCTGGCGTATCTGGTTGAAGATCTGCTGGTACAGTGGAGTGGAGTCGGTTTCGTCCAAATGCACGGCGGCACTCCTTCTGCATCGAGGTGTATGTGTAGGATAGGTGATATTGTACCTGTTGTTTCGGAAACCGTCCCCATAGAACGGTTGCATACTGTCCCTACATCCCCGACTCGCGGCTCCGTACCATAAGCCTATCGGTAAACCATGGAGGACGGGCGCAGGCGCGACGGCGCGCAGGCCCGCAAGCCAAGGAGGGAACCATGAGGAAGAGCTGCAAGAGAACCGTCGTAGCTGTCGGCCTGTGCGCCGTCGCGCTTTCCTGCGGGCTGGCCGCCTGCGCAAACGGCGGGAGCGGGTCGGCGGCGAGCGCGCCGGAGCCCGACCAGTTCGGCGTGATCACGGCCGAGGCCTGGTCGCAGACCTATCCGAACGAGTACGCCACCTACATGATGAACGAGGCGAACTCTCCGGAGTCGGGTAAGATGAACTACCTGGAGGAGTATCCCGCCCTCAACACCATGTACAAGGGCTACGGCTTCGCCAAGGGCTACGACGAGGCGGCAAGTCACAACTACACGCTGCAGTCCATCCTGGAGACGCCGCGCGTGAACGAGAAGACGCTGGCCAACTGCATCACCTGCAAGACGCCCCAGTTCACCGCCATGGTGAACTCCCAGGGCGACGAGGTGTACGCCATGCCCTTCGCTGACCTGATCAGCCAGTTCGACGAGCCCATCAGCTGCTACAACTGCCACGAGAACGACCCGGAGACCGTGACGTTCACCAACGGCTTCTACGCGAATTCCCTGGGCGATTCCGCATCGACTACGCCGGTGGAGGCGCAGTCCTGCGGACAGTGCCACAACGAGTACTACTTCGACCCGGACACCAAGGCTACCACGAACCCCTATTCGGGTACCGACGCCATGACGGCCGAAGCGATGCTGGCCTACTACAACGAGCTGGGCTTCTCCGATTGGGAGCATCCTGACACCGGCGCTAAGATGCTCAAGGCCCAGCATCCCGAGTTCGAGACCATCTACGGCGGCACCGGCTCGCGCATGGCCGCCCAGGGCTACAGCTGCGCCGACTGCCATATGGCCCCGGCCGTGGACGACGAGGGCAACGAGTACGTCTCCCACCAGCTGGTGAAACCCACGGAAAGCGACGCTATCATGGAGAAGTGCCAGCCCTGCCATGCCGACCTGGCCGGTCAGGTGGCCCAGTGGCAGGACGAGATCACCGCGCGCGAGCACGCCATCTCCGACGAGATCGAGCGCTACATCGACGAGCTTGCCGCGAAGAAGGACTCCCTTTCCGCCGATGATTTGGCTCGCGCCCAGCAGATTCATCGCGAGGCGCAGTGGTATTGGGACTACGTGATGGTGGAGAACAGCGAGGGCGCGCACAATCCCTCTGCGGCCAACGCCAACCTTGACAAGGCCGAACAGCTGCTGGAGGAAGGCTTCAAGATCCTGGGAGCGTAGCTGCAGCGCTCTCTGGAAAGATGCGGGAGGGTCGTCCGGGCGGGCGGCCCTCCTTTGCGTGCGGTCGCATGTCGGTCGGCGGCTTCCCTCGCGCGCGATGGCTTGCGGCTGATGCGTGGCTGAGGCGGGCTGGCTGTCGGCGGTTTGCTAGGGTCGTTGGCAGAACAGCTGCAGGACCAGCTGGGCGCGGGTGCCCATGGGCAGTGTGTTGTCCTCGACGAAGGCGGGCACGTCGGCGACGGGCAGCAGGAAGGGCTCTATGAGCTCGCCGTGCTCGGGGCGGGCGTCCTGGACTTTTTCCACTCGGGCGAAAACCACCGTCACCGACTCGTCCGTAAGGCCCGTGGACGAGAAGCCGGGTTGGGGAAGCGGGCGGATGGCTGGCTGCCCGTCCCGTACGAGCCCGTAGCCTGTTTCCTCGCGAAGTTCCCGGTCGATGGCCGCTTCCAGGTCCTCGTCGACTTCGACGAGCCCTGCGGGAAACGATATGCACCAGCTGCCCAGGGGATAGCGGAACTCGCGGATCATGAGCAGCTGGCCGTCGGCGGTGCGGGGCACGATGCAGACGGCGTCGGGCGGGGTGGCGATGCCGGCGCTTCGGGCCTGCAGGTGCTGGCGGAACGCCTCGGGCCCCTTGCGGGACGCTGCCTCGTAGACGTAGTCGGTTCCGTCGGGAAGGCGGAAGGTGAGCAGGTACTTGTTGATCCAGCCTTGGGAGACCTGCTCGATGTGCGCAAGCCTCGGTGCAGGCGGAAGGGTTGTGCTGTCCATGGCGCCTCCTGGGATTTCGCGTGGTTTGGGGTTAGTATAGGGCATAGGGCGTGCTTGCTCGGCGACGCTGCGCGACAGCGCGGTCGGGTACGGTTTCGGCTGGCCGTTCGGGCGGTTTGCTGCGACGTTGCGGGACGGTGGCCGCGATTCCGGGCGGCGGTGCCGGGTGCTGCAATACGGGGCGGCGACCCGGCGGTCCTGCGGCTTGGCTTTCGGCGAAAGGCGGTTTTCATGGCGACGCTCATCGGCTTGCTGTCGGATACCCACGGACACCTGTCCGACCAGGCCTATGCGGCGCTGGCCGACGTGGATGCCATCATCCATGCGGGCGACATAGGCGGCCCCGAGGTGCTGCGTGCGCTCGAAGCCCTGGCGCCGGTGACGGCGGTTTTGGGCAACAACGACTTCGACGAGTACGGCCCTTCCGTCGGGCGCTACGCCCATCCGGTCATCGACGGCGTGCGCTTTCTGGTGG
The DNA here is from genome assembly GCA_910575165.1 of Eggerthellaceae bacterium. Classification (GTDB taxonomy): domain Bacteria; phylum Actinomycetota; class Coriobacteriia; order Coriobacteriales; family Eggerthellaceae; genus Xiamenia; species Xiamenia aquisgranensis. The sequence continues at coordinate 87,847 of CAJTDS010000010.1, read as the reverse complement.
CCCACAAGCCCAACGATGTGCTCATCGGCTTCAACGGGTGCCCGGGCCTGGCGCCCGGCGACCCCATTCCCCAGGTGCGCATGCACGGCCATACCCACGTGCCCAAGCTGGTGACCGACGTCGAGGCCCGTCCGGCCGACCTGCTCATCAACCCGGGCGCGGTGTTTCGGCCCCGCAGCGACATGGGGCGCACGGTGGGAAAGATGCTGGTGGAAGACGGCCGCATCCTGGGCGCGCGCATCGAGACCTTGGCCGGCTCGCCGCTGGTGAGCGTGGGCGAGCCTTTCTAGCTTCCACGCGCACGCCCCCCTAGAGCGCGCATCTCTCCCGCGCCTGCGTCCTGCTAGCGCCCGCATCCCGCCAGCGCGTGCGTTCCTCATCCCTTTTTGCGTGCAACGTATCTATTGATAATCGGATTATTTGGGCGACGAAAATGGGGCGATTTACCTGGGAATACTTGCAAAAGACCAGTTCAATAGCATATTTTCCGGTGACCAGAAAAACTGATATTCAATGGTTCGGGAGCCGGCGTGTCGTTTGTGGCGCTGCGGGGAACGTATAATGTCGGCAGGATGGTAGCTTGCGTCATGGGGCATCCGCGCCGGGCGGGCGATTCCACCGGGCGGCTGCGCTGGCGGGCGGCCTCAGCGGCTGGTTGCGCCGGATGGCCGCGCGGCCTGCTCCATGGCTTTTCGAAAGGAGCACGTATGTACGGACTTCGGACCGAGAGCGAATTCGACGCCGCTCACTTTCTCACCGACTACCACGGCAAGTGCGAGAACCTGCACGGGCATCGGTGGCGCGTGGTGGCTTATCTGGAGGCGGAGGCGCTTGAGACGAGCGGCACGCAGAAGGACATGGTGGTGGACTTCGGCGTGTTCAAGAGCGCGCTGCGCGAGCTGACCGAGGAGCTCGACCATCGGTTCATCGTGGAAGAGGGCTCGCTTGCCACCGACACGGTAGCCTGTCTTGAGCGCGAGGGCTTCTGCCTGTTCACGGTGCCGTTCCGCACCACTGCGGAGAATCTGGCCCGCTATCTTTTCGACCGGCTGGCCTCGCAGGGATTGCCGGTGAGCCAGGTGGAGGTGTACGAAACCCCCACGAACTGCGCCATCTATCGCAAGGACGCCTAGTCCATGGGGATCGGGGACTTCTATGCGGCGGACGGGCTCGGCGATTTCCGCGCGGCGGAGGCGGTCGGCGACCATATGCCGGGCGCGTCCGTGGCGTTTCCCGTGGTAGAGCGCTTCGTCAGCCTGAACGGCGAGGGGCTGTGCGCCGGCAGGCCTGCGGCCTTCGTCCGGTTTCGCGGCTGCAACCTAGATTGCTCCTACTGCGACACGCGCTGGGCGAACGACTCGGATGCTCGGGCGCAGGAGCTGCGGCTATGGGATGTGGTGGACTGGGTTCGCGATACGGGTCTGTCCTGCGTGACGCTTACCGGTGGCGAGCCGTTGCTGCAGGCGGGGCTGCGGGAGCTCGTGCTTGCGCTTCTGCGCGTGGGCTCTCCGAAACCTTTGCGGGTCGAAGTGGAGACCAACGGCTCGGTTTCGGTCCAAGACCTGCGTGCGGCCCGCATCACCGCCCGCCAGGAGCAGCTGCCGGGCAGGCTCGCGCTTACGATCGACTGCAAGACGCCCTCGTCGGGCAACCCCATGGACGACGACATGATGCAGCAGAACTTCCGGAGCTTCGAAGGGGGCGACTCGGTGAAGTTCGTCGTGGGCTCGCGCGAGGACTTGGAGTTCGTGGAGCGCGTGGCGGGCAAGTGGCGCCTGTGGGACCGCTGCGCCGTGCTGGTGAGCCCCGTGTGGGGCAAGATCGAGCCGGCCGAGATCGCGGAGTTTCTGGTGGACCGCAAGCTCGACCGGGCACGGCTGCAGCTGCAACTGCACAAGATTATCTGGCCGGGCGTGGAGAAGGGCGTGTAGGCGCATTTGCGTCGGGCTGTGGTGGCGTTGCTGGCCGAGGGCGTCAGCGCTTCGGCTCCCGCGCTTTCCTCTGCGGTCCTCCCGGTTGCGATTCGATGGTTTGCCCTCGGCGGAAAGGCCTGTCTGCCCTGCATTGGGTAGAATGGGCGCGAAAGGAGAAACCTATGAGCGATTGCGATACTTCCGAAAAGGCGCTGGTGCTTTGCTCCGGCGGTGCCGACTCGTCGACGCTGCTGGCGAAGGCGGTGGCGGATCATGGGGCGGACAACGTGTTCGCCTTGGCCGTAAGCTACGGGCAGAAGCACAGCCGCGAGCTACGCTCGGCTCGGGCGATTGCCGATCATTACGGCGTTGAGCTGCGCCTGTTGGATGTGGGCGCCATCTTCGCCGACAGCACCTGCTCGCTTCTGGCCCATTCCGACGCGGCCGTTCCGCAAGGGACCTATGACGAGCAGCAGCGCGAGTCCGACGGCGGCCCGGTGAGCACCTACGTGCCTTTCCGCAACGGGCTGTTTCTGTCCTGCGCTGCCTCCATGGCCCTTTCGTTGGAATGCTCGGTGCTGTACTACGGCGCCCATCATGACGACGTGGCGGGGGAGGCCTACCCGGATTGCTCGCTGGCGTTCGTGGAGGCCATGGACCGGGCCATCCGCCTGGGCACCGCCGACGAGCTGCGCGTGGAAGCGCCCTTCGTAAGCTGGTCGAAGGCCGACATCGTGGCGCTGGGCCTGAGTCTGGGCGTCCCCTACGAGCTCACCTGGTCGTGCTACGAAGGGGGAGACGCGCCCTGCGGAACGTGCGCCACCTGCTTGGACCGCGCCGCAGCTTTTGCCGCCAACGGCGTGTCCGACCCGCTTCTGGGATAGCGCCGCCCGCTTCGGCTGTTTGCCCCTGCTGCTCGCGCTCGTCGTCATAGCGGCAAGGGCCGATTCGCCATCCGTCGTGGCAGCAAGGGTTGACCGCTTCCATCACCGATCGTCGACCGAAAGGCTTTCTATGAGCACTACTGCGCAATCTGGGCGAAGCGCCCAGGAAACCTCCGACCTCACGCTTCTGGGAAACCAAGGGACGCACTACCCCAGCGACTACGATCCCGGCGTGCTGGAGACATTCGTGAACAAGCATCCGGACAACGACTACTTCGTCAAGTTCAACTGCCCGGAGTTCACCAGCCTGTGCCCCATTACGGGCCAGCCCGATTTCGCCACTATCTACATCTCCTACGTGCCCGGCGAGCGCATGGTGGAGAGCAAGTCGCTGAAGCTGTACCTGTTCAGCTTCCGCAACCACGGTGACTTCCACGAGGACTGCATGAACATCATCATGAAGGATCTGGTGGCGCTCATGGACCCGAAGTACATCGAGGTGTGGGGCAAGTTCACGCCGCGCGGGGGCATCTCCATCGACCCTTATGTGAACTACGGCCGCCCCGGCACGCCGTGGGAGCAGGTGGCCTGGGATCGCCTGAGCCATCACGACCTGTATCCGGAGAAGGTGGACAACCGCTAGGCGGGGCAGCCTGGGAGCTTCTGGCCGGGCCGGGGACGCCGGCTTGGGAGCTGTTAGCCTGGACCGGGGCTGCTGGCTCGGGTCGAGACTGACTCCGGTAGTCGGTTTGCTGCTGATTGATGGCCGAAAAGCGTGGATTTGCATGGGACGATGCTGCCGGCGGGCTTCGCTGTTGAAAAAATGGCTGAAAAACGCGGTTTTGCATAGGGCGAAAGGCGTCCGGAGATGCAAAACCGCAAATACAAGCCAGAAGGAGCTGCAAAACCGCGTTTTTCAGCCACTCGCGATGCAAAACCGGAGAAATCAGCCAAAACGTGTCAGGCGGCAGGTGGATGGCGGCCGAAATCGGTTGCGCTGCAGCAGGAGGCGGCCGTGCAGCAGGCGAAAGTAACTGCACGATGTTCGGGGTGGTTGCTCGGCAGACGGAAACGGTTACGCGGCAGCCGTTGGTGGCTGCTTGAAAAAGAGAGCCCGCAAGCTTCGATGGCTTGCGGGCTCTCGGCTCCTTGGGGGAGGGGTTTGCGCGCGGCGGTTTAGAACGCGCGGAAGGAGGCCTTCGGGCAGAAGCAGATGGGGCACTTCTCGAAGTCCTCGCCCTTGTGGATGTAGCCGCAGATGGGGCACAGGTAGAACTTGTCGTCGTCAGCGGCGTCGATGTCGTTGTAGGCCTCCAGGTAGCGCTCGGCATGCACGGACTCGGCCAGCTTGGCGCGGGTGAACACCTGCACGGCCTTGGCGTTGCCCTCCTCCTGGGCCACCTTGATGAAGGCGGGGTACATGTCGGAGGTCTCGAAGATCTCGCCCTTGGCGCCGTCGATGAGGTTCAGGTCGGAGGCATGGGCCTCGGGCGCCTCGGCCGTGGGCTTCACGTAGTCGGGGTCCATCTCGGACACCAGGCCGAACTCCAGGCCGATGTGGATCTGCTCGGCGGCAGAAGTGGCCTCGAACAGGCGAGCGATCTGGTCGTAGCCCTGCTCGCGGGCGGCCTTGGCGTAGGCGGCGTACTTGGCGGAGGCGCCGGTCTCGCCCAGGATGGCGCTCTTCAGGTTGTCAAGGGTGGTGCCGACCACCAGCATGGAGTCGGGCATCTGGTTCATGTTGTGGGAATTCTCAGCGGTAGGGATGGTCTCGCGTACCTTCATCGGCGTACTCCTTCGTCTTGCGTTCGTCTTTCCCGGCATGGGACGGTTTGCGCTGCGGCTTGCGCATGGAATGCGCCTCGTGCAGCGACGGAGCGCAGCAGCGCCGCCGGTCTCAGGCCGTCGGTAAATGATAGCGCTTCCGTCAGTGGTGCAGAGCGATTCGTAGCGCAACGGTTTCGTTCGACGCGAAAGCTCCATATATATGTTATCAAATAGGTATCTTTTATGCTGCGGCAATGGCGCGGGGGCGGGACGAACCGACCGCTGCGGGTCGCAAGGAGAGGGGCGGAATGCCGGGAGTGCAACCGCCGTCGAGCGTTCGGCTGCAAGTCGGGACGCTATAATGGTGCTTGTGGCGCGCTGCTGTCCTTTGGCGGCCGTGCTGCGAGGTTTCGTGTCATATGTTCGGGAGGGTTCGCCCATGATCGTTTTCGTTGCCATCGTGTTGGTGATAGGCGTGCTCGCCTGGGCCGTGGTGAAATCCGACGAGCTTGCCGGGCTCACGCCGCGGACCACCGGGCCGAACCGTGCCTACCCTCATGGGGCGGTGGTGGCCGCCTCGTGCGAGAAGGCGCCCGAGTCTGCAAGCTTCGCGCAGGCCTTCCGCAAAGCCCTGCCTTGGGGTATGAGCGCGCTTTTCGCTTTGATCGCCCTGGCCGGCGCCGTCTGCCAGCAGGTGGGCGCGTCCGTGTCGCCTTCGGAACACTCGCAGGTGTTCTTCGCGGGCTCGGTCCTCATGAACGCGGCGCTGTCGGTGCTGCCGCCGCTGGGCATTGCGCTGGAGGCGTACTTCCGCGCGGGCGAGAAGGGCAAGCTGTTCGCGAACTACGTGGTCATCCTGCTTCTGGGCGCGGTGCTGGGTGCTTTGGTGTGGCTTGCCTTCGACGCGGTGTGGCTGCTGGCGGACGCAACGGGGTCGGCGGCCTGGGCGAGTCCCTGGAGAAGCGCCCTGTACGCGTGGGGGAGCATCGCCGGCTACATGGTGGGATCGGCGCTGGCCGTGACGCGCATCGGCAACCGGGTGACTTTCGTGCGCACCTTCGCCGACGGCCATCGCGACAAGGTGGAGGTGTCCGACCGCAGCGTGGCGTTTCGGGCCCTAAGCGCGTTGGCGAAGAAGTAGAGGGCGTACCCGGGGCTGTGCGGCTTGGGCGCCCGGACCTGGCGGCTGCCGAAGCCGTGTCGGGCTGCGCGGCTGCGGCGCGGCGCCCGCGAGCGTCTTCGACTGGTGCGGCGTTCGCGAGAGCCGTCGGGGCCGGCGTCTCCTGTGTCGTCGGCTCGCCGGCGGATTGCCAGCGCGCGTCCGCGAAGGGGCTGCTTGCGGCGGGGCGCGGCGGCTGCTACCCTGTTCGGCGCGGGTGCTGCGGCGCCTGCGATTCTGTAACCACGGAAAGGGCAGGCGACCATGGGTCGAAACGGCGGAAGCGCACAGGAGCATGCGCAGGTCACGGAAGCGATTCTGGAGTTGGGACGGCAGCTGGAGCCGCAGATCGTCGGCTACCGGCGCGCCTTCCACGCCAGCCCCGAGCTTTCCAACCGCGAGTTTTCCACCCAGCAGCGCATCTGCGACGAGCTGGATGCGCTAGGGGTCCCTTACGTCAAGGCGGCCGGCACGGGCGTTATCGCCACCATCGCCGGCGAGGCGCCCGGCTCTTACGACGACTCCGGCAAGCCGCGCCGCCGCATCGCACTTCGGGCCGATATTGACGCGCTTCCCGTCACCGAGCGAACCGGACTGCCCTTCGCTTCCGAAACCGACGGGGTCATGCACGCCTGCGGTCACGACTGCCACATTGCCATGATGCTGGGCACCGTGCGCATGCTGGTTGCGCTGCGCCCGCATCTGCGCGGCGAGGTGCGCATCCTGTTCCAGCCGGCCGAGGAGGTGTCCCAAGGTGCCCGGGCCATGATCGCCGACGGGGCGCTTCAGGGGGTGGACGCCATCTACGGCGCGCACATCTGGAGCGAGGTGGATTCGGGCAAGGTATCCTGCGAGCCGGGGCGGCGCATGGCCCATACCGACTGGTTCCGCATCGACATCACGGGCGCCTCGGCCCACGGCTCCATGCCGCATAAAGGGGTGGACGCCATCGTGGTGGGCGCCGAGATGGTGACCGCGCTGCAGGTGCTGGTGAGCCGCGACGTGTCCCCCTTCGAGCCGGTGGTGGTGACTGTGGGCGAGTTCCACGGCGGCGAGGCCCGCAACGTCATGGCCGGTAGCGCCTACCTTACGGGCACCGTGCGCACCTGGTCGGATACGCTTCGCGAGGAAGTGCCCGACCGTCTGGAGCGCATCGTGGGCAAGATCGCCCATGCCTTCAACGCCCAGTGCACGTTCACCTTCGAGCATGGAAACGGCGGCCTGTCGAACACGCCGGAGTACGCCGAGGCGTGCCGGCAGGCGGTGGTGAAGGTGCTGGGCGAGGACGCCGTGGCCAGCTACGAGGGGTCGCTTGCCGGCGAGGACTTCAGCGAGTACCTGAAGCTCGTGCCCGGCGTGTTCGCCTTCGTGGGAGGACGCAACCCGAAGCTCGGCTGCGATCACCCCCAGCACAGCTGCTACTTCAACATAGACGAATCGGCCCTGGTGAAAGGCTCCATGGTAGCTGCCCAATGGGCCGCCGACCAGCTGGCGTGAGGAAGGGCTTGCGTCTTCGGGCGGGAACAGATAGCAGTTTATCCAGAAAACTTGAGTAATTGGGTATAGTATTCACCAAATTTCCATGATAGACTGGAACCGCTTCACGGTACTCCGTTGAACCCACGAGGTAAGGAGCGCGTCATGAAGAAGGGGTTGCTCGCGTTTGTTTTATCCTTTGTTTTGCTCGTTCCGAGTGCGACGGCGTTTGCTGCCGAGGTGGATGACGGAAGGGCTGAAGCCGTTGAGGCGGCGACGAACCTTCTTGCTGCTTTTCAGCTGGAAGGGTGTCCTTTCGAGGAATTCGGCTTTGAGCCGTTCGATATTGACGGAGTCGGAGTCGCTGCGCCCATTCCGGACGGGAGCGATGGGAACGTTGTGTATTGGCCGCTCGTTGAGGGTGGACGGATTGTTGCGCTTGTCGTTCAGGTTGATGATGAAGACGGAGGCTCTACCTACTCTCTGTCGTCAGAGGGTCTCGATTGGGCGGTGAGCTTCGGAGGTCGACAAGGCGCGTATGAAAATGTCGTTTCGCAGGATAGTGTCGATTCGGGGATGCGGCTATCGGGGGTCGTAGCTGCTGCAGGCTCGAACTCGTCTGTTTTTTTGCCGATAGCTACTGTAATGCAAGGCAATACGCACAATTGCTGGGCTGCCGTTGTGTCATCCATCGCCCAGTATCTTACGGGAATATACAAGAGCCCCGGAGAAATAGCCTTGGCTATCACGGGGAGCATCGATAGCGGCGGATGGCCGAGCGATGCTCAGAGGGCGTTTGCGTCGTATATTTATCCAGATACGGGTACCGCGATTAACACGATTACGGTTTCTGGTGTAATGAGCGATTCATCAATCAGGACATACCTTAATAGTAAAATGCCAATTTATGCAGGCTGCTACAATGCGACGGCAAATAGAAGGCACGTCATCGCGGTGTATGGGTATACGCTCTCTCAGTCTGGATCGATGACCGTAAGCGTGATGAACCCGACCGGCGGCGTTCGAATGATTATGACGAAGACGGGTCTTTACTATTCGTACACGAAGGACAGCGGCACCTGGGCCTGGAATGACGGCGCAGTGCTCCCCTTTGGATGGCAGCGTATCGGAAATACTAGCTGGTATTACATTCAATATGACGGATCGCAGTCGATAGGCTGGACCAAAATTTCTGGCAACTGGTACTACTTCAGCGAGTACGGCCGCATGTTCTGGGATGAGTGGATTAGCTCCGGCGGGAAGTGGTACTACGTTAAGACGTCGGGCGTTATGGCCACCAATGAGTGGATTAGCTCGGGTGGCTACTGGTACCATGTTGATTCCGATGGCGCCATGCAGACGGGTTGGTATTCCGATGGGTCTAATTGGTATTACTTGCGGACTGCGACGAACGTGCCTGCAAGCGGGCCGCAGGGGGGCATGCTCGCGAACGGTTCTTGGTACATCAATGGCAAGACCTATCACTTCAACTCGTCCGGCGTCTGCACGAATCCGTAGAGGGGGGTGTTCCATGCTGCGGTCAAGAACGGTGTGTTGCGGACTTGCGTTGCTTGCGATGGTTGCCATCGCAGGTGGTCTCGTTTCCTGTTCGGTGCCGAAAGATGACGGCATTGCGGGACTGCTTGTGGACGAGTCGGCTTTCGATTCGCTTCCGGCGGAGTTGACTTATGAGGCCTCCGAGCAAGTGCGTCAGCAGGTGGTTGCTGCGGCTCCTGCGGTTCTCGAGGGGGCGGGTTTGGATATCGGGTCTGGGGCGTTTTCGCTTGGCAACCCGATACCGGGATATCGCGTTCGCGGTACGGACCTTGTGAAGTTAGCGGTTGATTTGTGGCCGGTTTACAGGGGCGACGAGTACGTTGGCTATCTGGCGGCCGCTACTTATGACGACGAGAAGGCTTCCAGCGATTCGGCGTTTCTCCTGTCCAGATGGAAGGCTCTCTCCGTGGCCGAAGACGAGGTACCGGAAGGAAAAACGGCCTATTCGGACTACACGTTCGTTCCGAGGACCTCTGGGGCAGCCGAGCGCTATGTGGAGCGGATGCTGACCCGTGAGGGCGCTTGCGCCTATGTGGACGGATTTCCCGGTGAAAGGGTGATGAGCCCCGATGAAGAGCTTATCATTGCAGCTTACCTGCCCCCCGACGAAGAAGCTGACATGGAAAGGCTTTATACAGCCGAAGAAGTTCGCTCCCATGGCCTTCGGTACGGTTCAATTGTGGGGAGAATTCCTTTGAAGTAGGAGGTTGGCTGTGCGTCACCTTCGCGACAACGCGCGCTCTACTGCGGCTTGCTGGTGAGGTGCCAGCCGTTGCAGTAGCGGCACTTGTAGGTGCGCAGGCCGCGGGTGCCGTGGGCGGCGCAGGCATCTGCGGCCTCCTGGGCGTCGGCGGCCGTGGCGTAGCGCTGCTTTCTCTCGCAGGCCTTGCGGCGAAGGGCTGCGTCGTGCTCGGCTTCCGCTTTCGCCTGACGAGCATGCTCCTTCGCGAAGAGGTGCTCCCAGGGGTCGCGGGGCGCGGGCTCGTCCAGGGCGTCCCAGAGGTCGCTGGTGCTGCCGGCCCCCTGAGGCTCCGGGTCGAAACCGTGCTCGCCGCGTGCGCTGCCGAGGCCGCTTTTGCGACAGTGCGTGTCCAAAGACGCCGCGAACGCCGCCTTCTCCCTGGCCCACGACGATTTCTTCCGGCTGCCCATCTCTACCTTCCGTGCCCGCGGCGCGCCCGTTGTGCCTGTTGCGGAAAAGAATACGATTTCGCCCGAGGAACCAGGCGCAATCCGCCAACTTCACTATAATAGGGAAATTCGCCGCGCGGCGGGCTTTCGCATGCCCGCGCGGGCCCTATGCAGCGAACGAAAACGGGAAGGCAGCGCACCAATGGAAGCTTACAATCCGCAAGAGTTGGAGCCCCGCTGGCAGAAGGCGTGGGAGGATGCGAACCTCTACGCGACGCCGGATCCGCGCGAGTCGGGCAAGCCGAAGAAGTACGTGCTTGAGATGTTCCCCTATCCGTCGGGCGACATCCACATGGGCCATGTGAGCAACTACACCTACGGCGACGTGGTGGCGCGCTATTCGCGCATGCGCGGCTTCGACGTGCTGCATCCCATGGGCTGGGACGCCTTCGGCCTTCCCGCTGAGAACGCAGCCATCAAACACCACAGCCATCCGGCGAAGTGGACCTACGCCAACATCGACACGCAGAAGGCGTCGTTCAAGCGCATGGGATTTTCCTACGACTGGGACCGCACCGTGGTGGCGTGCGATCCGGAGTACTACCGCTGGGGCCAGTGGATCTTCCTGAAGTTCTGGGAGCGCGGACTGGTAGAGCGGCGCAACAGCCCCGTGAACTGGTGCCCCGACTGCAAGACGGTGCTGGCCAACGAGCAGGTTATCGAAGGGCGTTGCTGGCGCTGCGACTCGCCGGTGGAGAAGCGCGACCTCACGCAGTGGTACTTCAAGATCACCGACTACGCCCAGCAGCTGCTGGATGACCTGGACCAGCTTACCGGCTGGCCCGAGCGCGTGAAGCAGCAGCAGGCGAACTGGATCGGTCGCTCCGAGGGCGCCCAGGTTGATTTCACGCTCATGCCCGCGGGCATCCAGGACGCGACCGCCGAAGAGGTGGCCGCCGCCGAAGGGCCGGTCATCACCGTGTTCACCACGCGCGCCGACACGCTGTTCGGCTGCTCGTTCTTCGTGCTGGCGCCCGAGTACGCCGGCCTGGCGGACCTGGTGGCGGGCATGCCCCAGGAGGCCGAGGTCATGGCCTTCGCCGATGCCGCCAAGAAGGTGTCGGCCGTGGAGCGCGCCCAGGGCGACCGCGACAAGCACGGCGTGTTCACCGGGCGCTACGTGCGCAACCCTGTGAACGGCGAGCTGGTGCCGGTGTGGGTGGCCGACTACGTGGTGGCCGACTACGGTACCGGCGCGGTCATGGCCGTGCCCTGCGGCGACCAGCGCGACTTCGAGTTCGCCCGCAAGTACGACCTGCCCATCATCCCCATCATTCTGCCCGAGGACGACCCGCTCTACCCCCACCTCAAGGACAAAGCCGATCGCGTGGTGACCTCGGTCGACTGGCCAGCCGCCTACGCCGCCGAGGGCATCCTGGTGCAGTCGGGCCCCTACACGGGCATGGTGGGCGGCAAGCACTCGCCGGGCGAGGAGGCCGTGGTGTCGGCCCTGGAGGCGGCGGGGACCGGCCGGCGCACGGTGGAGTTCCGCCTGCGCGACTGGCTCATCAGCCGCCAGCGCTACTGGGGCAACCCCATCCCTGCCGTGCACTGCGAGCATTGCGGCGTGGTACCGGTGCCCGAGGACCAGCTGCCGGTGCTGCTGCCCGAGGACATCGATTTGGCGGCAGGTGAGACGCTTGCCACCCACGCCGGCTTCGCGGAGACCGCCTGCCCGGTGTGCGGGCGGCCCGCGCGTCGCGAGACCGACACCATGGACACCTTCACATGCTCCAGCTGGTACTACATGCGCTACACCGACCCGCACAACGATGCGGCGCCCTTCGACCCGGCCAAGGCCAACGCCTGGATGCCGGTGGACCAGTACATCGGCGGCATCGAGCACGCCATCCTGCACCTGCTCTACAGCCGCTTCTTCACGAAGGTGCTGCGCGACTGCGGCATGCTGGACTTCGACGAGCCCTTCACGAACTTGTTGTGCCAAGGCATGGTGTTGGACGCCAACGGCGAGGTCATGAGCAAGTCGAAGGGCAACGTGGTCTCGCCCGAGGAGATGATCAAGGGCTACGGCACCGATGCGGTGCGCGCAGCCATGCTGTTCATGGGCCCTCCCGACAAGGAGAAGCTGTGGAACGAGGACGGCCTGGCGGGCATGTACAAGTTCCTCTCGCGCGTGTGGCGCCAGGTGGCCGACCTTGTGGGCACGGCCGGTGACGACACGTTCTACCAGCCGGGTGCTGCGCCTGAGGCCGTTCAGGAGGCTTTGGATACGCTGATGCGCGAGCGGCACCGCGTGGTGGGCAAGGTGCAGGCCGACATCGACCGCAACAACTTCAACACAGCCATGGCCGCCATCATGGAGCTCTCCAACGCCGCGGGCGCTTACCTGCGCACTGCGGGTCCGGCTGAGCGCAAGGCCTCCGACTTCTCGCGCGCTTTCGACCGCGAAGTGGCCGAGGTGCTGGTGAAGCTTCTGGCTCCCATCGCCCCGTTCATGACCGAGGAGCTATGGCACAAGGTGCTCGGCCACGACGACTCGGTGCACGTGCAGCTGTGGCCCGACTTCGACCCTGCGAAGGCAGCCGCGTCCACCGTGGAGCTGGCCGTGCAGGTCAACGGCAAGATCAAGGCCCGAATCACGGTAGCAGCCGACGCGTCCGAGGACGAGGTGCGCGCTGCCGGCCTGGCTGCCGTGGTCGACGATCTGAAGGGCAAGGACGTGAAGAAGGCCATCGTGGTGCCAGGTCGCCTGGTGAACGTGGTGGCGAAGTAGGTCTCCTGCGGGCGGTGTTGCGCCGCCCGCAGCTCTGCTGAGGCCGGGGCGACGCCTTGTCGCCCGCAGCCTGCTGCGGTCGGGGTGCTGCCTTGTGGTCGACGGCTGGCTGCGACCTGGGGGGCTTTGCGGCCGGCGATGGTTGCGGTCTGAGCGAGGGCTTTGCTGGCGGGCCGATGCGGCTCGGCGGTTCTTGCTCAACGTCCGCAGTCCGTCGTTCCGGCCGCAAGCAGCGCCGATGGTCGGTCGACGATTGCCGTGGGGCCGGGGTGTCTTGCGTCACCCTCCCCGCGTATCCCTTCCGCATCATCCTTTCCCACGCCTTCCCCGCATCCCGCATTCCTTTCCCTCTTTCGCGGTGCGTCTTCCTGCGGGTCGATTTGTGGCAAGAATCGCTCGAAATCCAAAAACGTAGTAGCCTCATGCTCTCTCTTCGGCGATGGAGTAGTAGAAAGCCCCTGTTGGCAAAGGCTCTGTTGCACGCATTGGCGCAAAATGGCATCGAAGATGGTCATGGGTGGGTGCCGATATTTGGATTTCGGGCAATTCTTGCCATCTTGGGATAGCGCGGACGGCAAAAAGCCCGCCTGGCGGTAGCGAGGAGCGGCGCGGACGACAGAGGGTGGCGCTTGCGACAAGGAGCGGTGCTGTCGCGTCGTGCTTCATCGTTTCTGGCTGATCGTCGTGGCGCCGCTTACGCCCGGATGGCGTTGGGTGGCTGATTGCGCGATGTTGCGAATCGTTCGGCGTGATACCTCGACGAGAGCTTTTCGACGAGCTGAAGGCGGGAGCTTGGCGGCGGCCGGGATTCGCGGGTTGCTTGGTGGATGGGCTCGGGGCCCGGTGTGCATCGGCTGTACCCTGGGATGGGACGGCTGTCGAAAGGCAGATATAGGGGCGTGTTGTGAAGATGCTGCGGTATCGATACTAGTTCGCAACGGCAAAAAGATCCCGTCGCCGGCGGGGCCTCGGCGTCTTACACTTTTCCTGGTGACCGATTGCGCGATGCGTGTCTTGGGCCGAGCGGTCGCAAGCTTCGGCCAGGCTGTGTGGGAGAGTATGGAAACAAGGGGAATCTTGGCCGACTGGTCGGCAGTATTCTATTGGCGCGAACGGCGAGTGGCTTGCGGAGGGGTCTCTCTTTGCGGCAGGGAGCTTAGGGGCGCTACTTCGCGGGCCCGCACTTTCCTTGCGAAGGGGCGCAAGCCGTCGGTGTCGAAGGGCGACCGCATACCTGCGGGCTGCACTTTTCCTCTGCAGACCATCGTCGGGGCCAAAAGCGGCCGCGTTACCAGACGTTTCGTTCATTCGAGGATCTGCGCATCCGTGCCCGACCAATCTATGGTCGACGCTGGGGAAGGGTTCCTTGCGCCTTGTCCGGAATACTGTTTCATGCAGATGGCCCGAACGCTCCACCTTGTCGAGCTGGTTGTTTTGGGATTCGAGCTATGCGGGACCTACGTAGTGATGCCGGGCGGAAAGACTGTGTACGGGAAGCCTTCGCTGACTACCGTAGCGAAGCTAAGATCGTTTGTCGAAGCGGCGAGGGGACCCGGGAGGCCGGCGGCGCTAAGGGCTGTAGCGTTCGTGCAGGACGGTTCGGCCTCGCCGATGGAGACGATGCTCGCCATGATGTTGTGCATGCCCGTGCGTCTGGGCGGCTTCGGTCTTCCCCGACCGAGCCTCAACCACCCCGTCTCTGTGGGAGGCAGGCGGCGGGGCGGGGTTCGTTACGCAGATGTGTGCTGGCCTGAGGCGGGATTAATTTGCGAGTACGACAGCGATGAGTTTCATCCCGACAGGCAATACGGCAACGACGCTCAACGCAGGAACGAGCTGAGGTTTGCGGGGTACTCCGTCATCGAGGTGAGGAAAACGCAGGTTCTTTACTACGAGCCGTTTTTTGCGATGGCGCGAGATGTCGCGTCTGTCCTTGGGAAAAGGCTTCGACTGCCGAAGGATTTTGGGGAAAAGCATGTCGGGCTGAGGCTTCGCCTTTTGGGTCGGTTGAGGAATCCCAAGCTGATGGGGTAGCGCGCCGTCCTGGTGCTCGCAAAGAGGTGCATGGACTGTTGCTGGGGCCGCGGGGCATCCGGTCCGATGCTTGCAGCGGGATGTACGGGTTATGTGGGCTCTCATGTTTCTCGGCTCGGATATGCCGAGCGTGCAGGGGCTTGCAGCACGAGGCGCGCGGAAGGCCGACGGCTCAGTGCGGGTTGCCTTGTTGCGCAGGCTTGCAGGATATGGCAAAGATTGCCCGGAATCCAAATTGTCAGGGGAAGAATGAAGGTCTTGCGGTTTGGGCTGCGGATAAAAGACCAGGTGGGGAGCGCGCCTTCGGAGGATGCGCGTTGGTTGGATGGACGAACTCCGATTTGACGGCGTGTGGTATTTGGATTCCGGGCAATCTTTGACGCTTTTTGGAAGGGGATGCGACGAAGCGCTTGACAGGTGGAGTTCTGCGGTGGGGGATGGGGACGGCGGAGGGAGATTTGGGCAGCTCGTCATGGCGGCTCGGAGACGACCGAACAGGTCGGCAGCTGGGGGTGCGTGGGCGGGTCGGCGGGGCGTGGCGAAAGGGGAGCTGGGCAGCTCGGCGATACGGGGGCTTGGCTGGAGGACGGATAGACAGCGGGGTCGAGCAGGACGGTTGGTCGGTGCTCTATCCGGCAGAGTCCACCAGGTTGATGAGCTCTTGCTGGGAGTGGACGTTCAGCTTGGCGTAGATGTGGCGCACGTGGGTGCGCACGGTGTTCTGGGACACCACCAGCTTCTCCTGGATGATGGGGCTGGTGCGTCCGCGAGCCAGAAGGGTCAGCACCTCCCCCTCGCGAGGGGTCAGCTGGTAGCGGCAGGCTACGGCGGCGCAACGCTGGTCGATGGTGGGGGATTCGCCTGGTGCGTCGGCCCTTGGGCTTTCGACGGCTTTTCCAGAGGCGCCGCGCTTCCCGGCACCATCTTCCAGGAGAACATCGGCAGCCAGCCCTTCATGAAGGTGAACCGCAACGGCGTGCGCTTCTGCAACGAGTCCACCCCCTACGACATCCTGTGCTTCCAGGCCGGTCGCCAGCCGGGCGGCGTGTTCTGCCAGGTCTTCGACGCCAACGCCCCCGAGGACATCCTGCGCTTCGCCACCATCGGCTGCTCCGCCTTCGCCAACCAGATGATGGCGGTGGGCATGCCCATCGAGGAGTTCTGCGCCGTGGCCCTGGAGCAGGGCGTCATGCAGAAGGCCGACACGCTGGACGAGCTGGCGGACAAGCTGGGCTTCGAAGGCGATGCCAAGCAGGCGTTCCTTGACCAGGCCGAGCGCTACAACCAGCAGTTCGACGCCCAGGTCGACGACGACTTCGGCAAGGAGGCCTACCGCCTGTCGGCTCTGCGCCAGGCGCCCTTCTACGGCTGCTGGTTCGGCGGGTCGCTTTTGACCACCATCGACGGCCTGCAGATCAACGGCGACTGCCAGGTGCTGCGCGCCGACAACAGCGTCATCCCCGGGCTGTACGCGGCCGGCGACGTGTCGGGCAGCTTCTTCAGCGGCAACTACCCGGAGTACATCGTGGGATGCGCCTCGGGCCGCTCCTCCACCCAGGGGCGCCATGTGGCCCGTCTGCTGGCCGGCGACCTGAAGGCTTAGGTGGCAGGAGGCCCGCGACGGGCGCCTGGAAACGTCTGCGCGAACGCTGCGGGGCCTGTGGGCAAACCGTGAGATAGTCTTTCGCATCGGGGGAAGCGCTGCCACAAGCGGCGCTTCCTTTGCTAGTATGGCAACCTTGTCTTTCCCGGGCGGACGCGACGGCGCGAAGGAGGTGCATCCCATGGCGAAGGAGGCGGCGAAGTCCCCGAACAGACGGCCCGTGGCCTCGGCGGCGCTGGCCCTGGTCGCCGGGTGCCTCGTCTTCGCGGTGCTGGCGGCGCTTCTGGTGGGCGTCACGAACGCCGTGGTGGTGGGGGGCACCCGGGACAGCATCGTGTCGGCCCAGGAGGCGGCGGGCTACGACGCCGACGCCATCGTGGTGCTGGGGGCCTCGGTGCTTCCCGACGGCACGCCCTCGCAGATCCTGGCCGACCGCGTGGAGAACGCCGTGGAGCTGTACAAGGCCGGCGCCGCGCCCAAGATCATCATGAGCGGCGATAACTCCACCGTGGAGTACAACGAGGTGCTGGCCATGAAGGACTACGCTGTGAGCCTGGGCGTTCCCGCCGACGACATCTTCTGCGACCACGCGGGCTTCTCCACCTACGAGTCCATGCACCGGGCGAAAAGCGTCTTCGGGGCCGACCGCATCATCGTGTCCACCCAGCGCTACCACCTGTACCGGGCGCTCTACGCGGCCCACGGCCTGGGGCTGGAGGCAATCGGCGTTGCGGCCGACCGGCACACCTTCGCCCAGCAGCTCTGGTTCGACCTGCGCGAGATCCCGGCCCGCACCAAGGACTTCTTCCTGGCGTGGCTGCACACCGAGCCCACCTTCGTGGGCGACCCCATCAGCCTAAACCAATCCGGAAGCGTGACCGACTAGGGCGGCAAGTGCGGGGTGCGCCGACTGCGCCCCCGTGTCATCCCGAGCGAAGCGCGCAGCGCGAAGCCGAAGGATCTCGGCGCGGGCTGTCGCTGGATTCCTCGACTCGCTTCGCTCGCTCGGAATGACGCGCTCGGAATGACGAGGTGTCCCTCCGTGCAAACTCCGTGGACGTCTTGCTTTTTCGCTGGGCTTCGGCCGCTGCGTGCTACACTAGTTCGGCTTGTAAGGAAAGGCCTTGCAGGTAAGGAAATGTTGGCCCCCGAGACATGGCGGCGCGGGCGTGCGGAAGCGGTTCCGGGCAAACGCGAAACCATGGAGCAATGTTGGAAATCAACCGCTGGCAGGGGTCCCCACAGTTTTTTGAAAGGGGTCCGTTTTGACCGAAATCAAGAACACGTCCGTCATCGACTTCGAGGATGTCTCCGACGACCAGATGAATGCGCTGATCGACGGCACGCTCACTGACTTCGACGAAGGCGACCTGGTCGACGGCACCGTCGTCAAGATCGAGCGCGACGAGGTGCTGGTGGACATCGGCTTCAAGAGCGAGGGCGTCATCCCCTCCCGCGAGCTGTCCATCCGCAAGGACGCCGACCCGGCGGACATCGTGGCTCTGGGCGATGCCATCGAGGCCCTGGTCCTTCAGAAGGAGGACAAGGACGGCCGTCTGATCCTGTCCAAGAAGCGTGCCGAGTACGAGCGCGCCTGGAACCGCGTGGAAGAGAAGTTCAAGGCCGGCGAAGTGGTTACCGGCGAGGTCATCGAAGTGGTCAAGGGCGGCCTGATCCTGGACATCGGCCTGCGCGGCTTCCTGCCTGCGTCGCTGGTGGACCTGCGCCGCGTGAAGGATTTGGACATGTACCTGGGCACCGAGATCGAGGCCCGCGTCATCGAGATGGACCGCAACCGCAACAACGTGGTGCTGTCGCGCCGCGTGCTGCTGGAGGAGGGCCGCCGCAACGAGCGCGCCGAGATCCTGTCCAAGCTGACCAAGGGCATGCGCCTGAAGGGCACCGTCTCCTCCATCGTGGACTTCGGCGCCTTCGTGGACCTGGGCGGCATCGACGGTCTGGTGCACATCTCCGAGCTGTCCTGGAACCACGTGAACCATCCCTCCGAGGTTGTCAAGGTGGGCGACGAGGTCGAGGTGGAGGTGCTCGACGTCGACCTGCAGCGCGAGCGCATCAGCCTGGGTCTGAAGCAGACCACCGAGGATCCCTGGATCAAGCTGGTGGAGAGCTACCCCGTGGGCTCGATCGTGGACGGCAAGGTCACCAAGATCGTGCCCTTCGGCGCCTTCATCGAGCTCGGCCAGTCCATCGAGGGCCTGGTGCACATCTCCGAGATGGCTCAGCGTCACATCGACACCCCGGCCCAGGTTGCCAAGGCGGGCGATGTGGTGAAGGTGAAGGTCATGGAGATCAACCCCGAGCGTCGTCGCATCTCGCTGTCCATGAAGGCCGCCGCCGCCGAGCTGGGCTTCGAGATCGAGGTGGACGAGTCCATCCAGCCCGAGGAGAAGCCGGCCAAGAAGCGCGAGAAGAAGGCCGAGGAGAAGCCGGCCGACGCCGAGCCCGAGGCTGCCGAAGCCGTGGTCGAGGCTGTGGAGACCGTGGAGGAGTAAGCGGTTTCGCGCTGAAAAGCTCTCAGCAAGTCGGAAGGGGCCCTGCGGGGCTCCTTCTTTTATTGCGGGTCAAGGGGCGTTGCCAGGGCGTTGTAGAGCGCGGCAGGAATGAACGACTTGAATATCGATACGATTTCCTTGACATCCCTCGTGCGCGTAGGGTCGAGACGTTCCTCGGAAAAGTGCAGTTCCATGCGAACGTGTCCTTCGATAATGCTGCGCATAGTCTCGTCGACGGTCACGCCGTGGAGGGCGAGGGTCTCGGCTATGGTGGCGAATCGACGCTGGGCTCGGTAAGCGCAGCAGCGCTCGTATTCGGCGGCGTCGCTTCTGACGTTGCGCAGGGGCTCCAGCTCGGAAAGTCCGAGCGCGAAATAGGATTCCAGCCCCTCATCCCAGGTGAGGCTGCGCCCTATCTGGTCGAGCGTTATGCTGCACATGAAGTCGGAGGCCCAGCGGGCCAGGTCGTACTTGGAGTCGAAGTGCCGGTAGAACGTTGGCTTCGAGATGCCGGCCTTGCGGCAGAGCGCCTCGACGGTCAGCTCGTCGATGGGCCTGCCGACGGCGTGGAGGACGCGCAGCTTGACCTCATCGCCCTTCGAAAGAAACAAGAGTCGGTCCATGTATCCCCTTCCCCTTTTGCCCTCCATTATACTGGCTGGCTCCGGTAGCGAATAGGTTACGAAGCGGGTCGAATAGTTTCAAGGGCTTTACGAGTGCGGCGCTTTGCCTCGGGTTCCTGACGAACGCTTCTCCTTGCATCTTGAGGCCCTTTCCGGCGTTTTCTAGAGTGAGCTCCAAGTGTTAGTCCGAAAACACAAGGAGGGTTTCATGGAGAAGCACGATCAGTTGATGGAGGCCGAAGAGCGGTTCTCCCTGACGCGCAGGGGCTTTTTGACCGGGGCGGCTGCTACGGTGGCGGTCGCCGGTGCGGCAATGCTGTCCGGCTGCGGCCAGGGCAAGTCCGACGACGGGGGAGCGTCGGCCGCAAACGGCTCCGACAGCGTGACGGAGGGCGACGCTGCCGACATCGAGCCCGTTTCGGCTCCGGCTAGCTGGGATGAGGAGTACGAGGTCGTCGTTGTCGGTTCGGGTGGCGGCTTGTTCGGTGCTGTCCGTGCCGCCGAGCTGGGCGCGAAGGTCTGCTGCGTCGAGAAGTCCGCTTCCGTAGGTGGCGCCAGCAAGGAGAGTTCCATCTTCGCCTGCTCCGGCACGAAGGTGCAGTTGGCTGCCGGATTGCCTGATATCTCGATGCTGATGATCCAGGGTGCTTTGGGCAAGCAGGTGCCCGGCGCCGGCAACGAGAAGACCATCGTGAACGTGGGCATGAACGCCACTCGTACCATGGACTGGGTCTCCGACCTGGGATTGGAGCTTGAGCCCACCACTACCGGCGGTCCCCAGGGCGGCATGACCGGCGTGTCGCCGGCGGGCAAGGAGCTCGACGGCTTGGCAGCTCGTACCAACATTTACGCCTACACGTTCCTTGAGGAGCAGCTGGGCAAGTTCGGTGGTACTATGAAGCTAAACACCAAGGTGACGGCCCTGGTGAAGGAGGGCGACACCGTCACCGGTGTCCAGGTTCTCGACGAGAGCAACGAGACGAAGTACCTGAAGGCAACCAAGGGCGTCATCCTGGCCGCGGGCGGCATGTGCTCCAATCGCGAGATGCTGGCCAAGTACATCCCGTCCGCTTACGAGCGCGTCAAGTGCTCCTCTGCGGGTACCCAGGATTCCGGCGAGGTTATCCGCATGGGCTTCGGCGCTGGGGCGCAGCAGGGCGGTTTCGACTCCTACCAGGCCTTCGACGGCGGCTTGGATGGCGTTCCGTGGGATTACTACCTGTACAACGGCGATGTGCAGCTGGCCCGCCAGGCTTGGTGCAGCATCGACCTGCGCGGCAATTTCGTGCCCTATTACACCTCCGTCGCCCAGTACGGCGCCCAGGCTCAGCTTTACCAGTCGCTTCCGGGCGGCCAGAAGTACTGCTTCTTCGACAGCAATTACGAGCAGTACGCCGAGACCTTCGACCAAGAGTGCTGCCGTCATCTCATCGTTCCGACGATGCCCGACATCGATCGTATCCCCGAGGCGCTCATCGAGCATGATTGGAAGCTGGGGGCCCAGCGCGGCATCGACGAGGGTCGCATTGTGAAGGCCGACACGTTGGCGGAGCTCGCGTCGAAGCTCGGGGTTGTCGCCGAGACGGTGGAGGAGGCGGTTTCGACGTGGAACGCCACCGTGGCATCGAAGCCCGAGGAGTTCGACGGCATACCCGGCGCATGGCTTACCCCGGTGGAGAAGGCGCCTTTCTATGGCGTAGCCGTGGGCAGCATCATGTTCTCCACTCACGTGGGCCTGCTCACCAATGAGAACATGCAGGTGTACGCCAGCGACGGAGCACTTATGCCGAACCTGTACGCAGCGGGCTGCACCGTTGGCGGTAACTGCGGGCCTGACGAGAGCTATGGTCGTTGCCTTGGCCCCAACGGCGGCGTATGCTTCGCCGCTACCACTGCTTTCATGGCGGCAGAGCAGATCATGGGCAAGCTCCCCGCGTTCGTCATGCCCGATTTCCCCGAGACGGCGTAACGGACGGAAGGAGACGTACCTATGAGCGACTCTTCGCAGGAGAAGAAGCCTTCGGCCAAGAAGCGCACCCGCAAGTGGCCCATCGTTGTGGGAGTGGTTGTCGTGGTGTTGGTTGCGGCGGGCGCCGGCTTTCTGGTCTGGCACGAGCAGCCTGGTTTCTGCAACGCCATCTGCCACGATCCCATGGATCCCTATGTCGAGGGCTATTATTCAAACGACCCGAATCTGCTGGTGAGCGCCCATGCGCAAGAGGGGTACGAATGCCTCGACTGCCACGAGCCCACCCTGTCCGAACAGGTGTCCGAAGCTGTGGCATGGGCGACGGGGGATTTCTATTCCGACCTTGCGAAGCATGATTTGGGAACCGAGGAGCTGTGCCTGAACGAGGCTTGCCATGTGCGGGCCGACATCGCGGCGGCGACCGAGGATTGGGGCGGCACGGATTTCAATCCCCACGCAAGCCATGTGGGCAAGGACGTTCAGTGCGGTGACTGCCACAGCGTGCATCGCGAGTCGGAGCTGTACTGCAACAAGTGCCACAATGCGACGCTGCCGGAAGGCTGGGTCGACCCGGCGTAAGGCTGCGTGATTGACGACGCAGGGCGTTCGACGGAAGGGGGGCGACGATTGACGGTCGCCCCCCTTCCTGCGCTCGTGCGCAGCTCTTTCCTGCGGGTAGGGCGCGCCGTTAGGTCTGGTGGTCTACGGGGGCTAGGCGGCAGCTTCGCCTTCGGCGTCGGAACTGTCAGCCCCTTCGGCATCCTGGTCGGCGTCGCTGTCGGCGTTGTTAGACTCGTCTCCTCCGTCCGCCTTCGCCGCTTCGGCCTCTTCGCGGGCCTTGCGCTCCTCGTCGGTGAAGAGTGTAAGCGGCGCGTCGATGCTGCGTGCCACGGCGTTCTGGGTGTTGCGCAGGAACTTGTCCAGGGTCTTCGAGGCGCCTTTCTGGGCGAACTCCCAGGGGGTGAGCACTTCGGCTGCCTCGTCGCCCTCGTCGTGCTGGGGCAGGTACTCGGCGATGGCGTCGCGGACCAGGGCGATGTAGGCGCGGGCGCCGTCCTCGGTCAGGTGCGTGCCGTCGCCGTCGAACAGATCTCCCTTGTCGGCGCTGTAGCTGTACCAGTCGATGACGCTCACGTTGTCGTAGCGCTCGGCGGCCCGGCGCAGGGCCTCGTTGGTCTCGCCCATCCAGCTTTGGGTGGAGCGCGTGTTGACGAAGAAGATGTGCTTGTCGGTGCCCACCATTTCAATCAGCTCGTCAAGCTGGTCATCGGTGACCAGGCCGTTCGTTCCCAGCGCGAACACTACCACGTCGCCGACGATGTTCTGGTGCGCGTAGTAGTCGTACACGTCCTCGCCGACGAAGAGCTGGCGGTTGACGGCCGCGTCGATGGCGCCGAAGGGGAAGGCCTCCTGGAAGGCGGGGATGGCGCGCACCGAAACTGAGTCGCCGATCATGAGCACGTCGAGCACGGGCGTTTCCTCTTCGTCGCCGGTGATCAGGGGCACGCCGGCGGTCTTCGGAGAAGCGTCCTTCAGCAGGTCGGCGCCCTCGAGGGCGGAGGTGTTGGGCACCACGGCAAGGCCCACCACGGCCACGAGCGCCACCACCGAGCAGGCCCCCCCGATGATGCCGTTGAAGTAGAGCCAGTCGTGGACGTCGAAGGTGCCGGACCTGACTTCGGCGATCACCTTGCCCAAGGCCCCGTGGCGGAAGGGCTCCTCGATGAAGCGGTACGAGAACGCCGCCACTGCGAAGATGACCGCCATCTGCAGAAGGAGCATCCACCAGGGCGCCTGGGCCACGGAGTTGCCGGGGTTCATGATCAGCAGCAGCGGGTAGTGCCACAGGTAGATGCCGTAGGAGCGCTTGCCCACCCACACCAGCGGTGCCGCCCCCGCGATGCGCCCGACCAGGCTTGCGGGGTGCACCATGACGGCGATGACCACGGCGGTGAGCACCGATGCCAGCAGCAGGCCTCCCCGGTAGAGAAAGGGGGAGAAGCCGTCGGCCAGCGCGATCATGGCCACCAGCGCCGCGAGCGCCGCCAGCCCCACGCCGTCCAGGGCGCGCCGCACGGGCACGGGCAGCTGCACGCTCTTCTTCGCACCCAGCAGGTGACTCGGCCACACGTAGGCGAGCCACGCGCCTATGAGCAGCGAGAACGCTCGGGTGTCGGTGCCGTAGTAGACGCGGGAGGGGTCGGCCAGCGGGTCGTAGAGCACGGCCATCTCCACCGCCGAGGCCAGGGCCACCACCAGCGTGGCGTTGGCCATGATCGAGCGCTTGATCCCCAGCTTGTGGGCGATGAACAGGACAAGCGGCCAGAACAAGTAGAACTGCTCCTCGATAGCGAGCGACCAGAAGTGGGTGAGCGGGCTCGGTGCGCCCAGGGCGTCGAAGTAGGAGACGTCGTGGAAGATGTACCACCAGTTGGTCACCCAGCACAGTGCCGCCCACATGTCCTCGCGCAGCTTGGTGAGCAGGCTGTGGTCGAAGACGGTGCACAGCGCCGCGGTGCCGAAGACGACGAAGACGATGGCGGGGAACAGGCGCCGGATGCGGCGCAGCCAGAACTGGGGCAGGTTGATGCGGCCGGTGTCGTCCAGCTCGATGAGCAGGAGGCTGGTAATGAGGTAGCCCGACAGCACGAAGAACACCGTGACGCCCAGAAGGCCGCCGGATGCCCAGGGGACGCCCATGTGATAGACGATGACGGCCAGCACCGCCAGGGCGCGCAGGCCGTCGAGGGCCGGGATGTAGCGGGCCTTCGACTTCGCAGGGGCGGCGTCCCGGCCTCTCCGGGAGCCGCGAGCGCTGTAGCGTTCGCGTTCGTCGTTTCGGTCGCTGTCGCCGCGTTGGGCGCTTCGCCGGTTGGCGCTTTCGCTTCGGGCCGACGGTTGCTGCACCCCGCGACTGCGCGCCGGCTGACCGTCGCGCTGTCCGGCGCCGGCTGCGGGGGAGGGGCGCTGGGCGGCTCGCACCGTGTCACGGCGGGCTGTGCGGGGGGCTGATGCCGGGCTGCCGGCGGCCGCGCGCGGGTCGCCGGCGGGCCGGGCGGAGGCGGGCCGCGTCGTGCGGGAGGATGCAGAGCCCCGAAGGGCTTCGCCTTCGATTCCGCGACGGGGGTTTCGGGACGCCGTGTCCCTGTAGGGTTGTGCTGGCATGGGGGCGCCTTGCTCCTTGTAGCTGTGTACCGAGGGGCGTTTGTTTTTGCATGGGGCCCGGTTGCGGGCTGCATGCAAAAGCAAACAGTGCAGAGTATAGCATCAGCGGTGGGCTATACTAGCCACAGCGAGGGAACAGCGGCTACGGGCTGCGGAAAGGAAATCCGGTGGGCATGGCAGGCGACGGCAAGACGGTGGCCGTGGGCATGAGCGGGGGTGTGGACAGCTCCGTGGCCGCCCTGGCGCTGCTGCAGCAGGGCTATCGGGTGGTGGGGGTCACGTGCCGCTTCTGCGACGACGGCAAGACCGCCGCGGCCGAGCGGGACGCGCAGGCAGTGTGCGAGCGGCTGGGCATAGCGCACGCGGTCTTCGACGCCACCGAGCAGTTCGAGCGCGTGGTGGTGCAGCCGTTCGTGGAGGGCTACGCTGCAGGCCTCACCCCCAGCCCGTGCGTGGGCTGCAACGCTCTCTGCAAGATTCCGAGCCTGTGCGAAGCCGCTGACGAGCTGGGATGCGAGTTCGTGGCCACGGGCCACTACGCCCGCATCGCGCAGGTGCCCCTGGCGTCGGGCGGTCCGGCCGCGGGTGACGGCGAGGGGCGGCCGGATGCGTCGGCGAGCTTTCGCTACGCCGTGCGCACGGCCTTGGACGGCTCCAAGGACCAAAGCTATATGCTCTCCATGCTGGACCAGGCGCAGCTGGCTCGGCTCATTCTGCCCTTGGGGGGCATGACGAAGCCGGCGGTGCGGCAGGCCGCTGCGCAGGCGGGACTTCCCGTGGCTCAGAAGGAGGAGAGCCAGGACATCTGCTTCCTGGGCGATGCGTGCGACTACCGGGCGTTCCTCGCGCAGCGGGGGGTGGCCGACCGTCCCGGCCCCATCGTGCTTGCGGACGGCGCGATGGTGGGAAGCCACAGCGGGCTGCACGGCTACACGGTGGGTCAGCGAAAGGGGCTGGGCGTGGCGTATCGCGAGCCCCTTTACGTGGTGGCCAAGGAGGCGGAGGCGAACCGCCTGGTGGTGGGCACGGCCGATCAGGCGCTCATCGGCCAGGTGCATACCGGCCCGGCGAGCTGGCAGGCGGTGGAGGAGCTTTCCGAGCCCATACGGGCCATGGTGAAGCTGCGCTACCGCAGTCGGCCTGTGCCGTGCGTGGTGGAGCCGGCGCCCGGGGGTGGGGCGACCGTTCGTCTCAACGAGCCGCAGCCGACTACGGCTCCCGGCCAATATGCGGTATTCTATGTAGGAGACACCGTCATCGGGGCGGCTGTGATAGGGAAAGTGGTGCAAGCATGAAGAAGCTCTTCGTCATCGGCGGCATGGGCGCTGGCAAATCCACGGCTCGCAAGGTGCTTACGGAAGACGGCGTTCCCGCCATCGACCTGGACAAGGTGGGCCACGATGTGCTGCGCTGGGATACGGTGAAAGACGAGCTGGTGGAAACCTTCGGAGCCGACATTTTGGGCGATGACGGCCAGATCAGCCGCCCGGCTCTGGCGGAGAAGGCTTTCGCGAGCCCGGCCGAGACCCGCAAGCTCAACCGCATAACGCTGCCCCGTATCGAAGGGGCGTTCACCGACCAGGTGGACGAGCTTGAGCGCCAGGGCCACAAGGCCGTGGTGGTGGAGTACTCGGTGTTCAAGAACCGCCAGACATCGCTGGCCTACGATGCCGACGTGGTTATCGCGGTGCTCGCACCCATCGACCTGCGCATCCAGCGGGCCGTGGCTTCCGGTTGGGAAGAGGGCGACGTGCGTCGCCGCATCGCCCAGCAGATCACCGACGCCGACCGCATCGAGGCCGCCGACGTGGTGTTCAACAACGACGGCACCCCCGACGAGATACGCAACCAGGTGCTCGTCTGGTGGAACGACTACAAGAAGACGCTCTAGCGATTTGCTGACAAGCTGCAGCTGCTGGCCCCGTCGATCGTGATCGGCGGGGCTTTTCTTCGGCCCGAAAACCGGGTGGACGGAGCAAGGAGGCGGATGCCGCCGCGGCGGCAGAAGCTTCTGGAACTAGTCGATCCCTTCCGGCTCCTCTATGAGCGAGAGCAGCTCCTGCTGGGTGTGGATGCCCAGTTTGCGGTAGAGGTTCTTGCGGTGGGTGTTCACGGTGTTTCGGCTGATGAACAGCTCCTGTTCTATGAAGCCGACGTCCCGGCCGCGGGCAAGGTAGGAGAACACCTCGGTCTCGCGGGCGGTCAGGCCGTGTTGGGCGGCCAGGGCCTCGCAGCGCTCGTCGAGCCCCGCGCGGTTCAGGCGCGTGAGCCGCGGAGAGAGCTCCAGCAGGTCGCGCTCCGGCAGGATGAAGCAGAATGCGCAGGCCAGAATGGCCACCGAAGCAACCGAGATCCAGGGCAGCAGCGGTATCCCCCCGACCGCGCTCATGGCCCATTCCAGTACCTTCGCTGCGCTGAACCCGGCGATGAAAGCGGCGAACTGCACGCCGAAGACCCCTCCGAAGGCCCGGTCCGGATTGATTCCCTTAAGGAAGACCACGCTCCAGGCAAGCGTCCACATGGTGAGCATGATGAGCGCGTAGGCGGCGTAGATGCCGACGTAGGGCAGCAGGGGAGCGGCGGGAAGGACGTCCAGGCCGGCGCAGGCCACGACGGCGAAGAGGAAGGACGCCCGGTAGAAGAACTCGGTCCGGTAGCTCTTCCGGCGCTGCATGAGGGCAAGGGAAACGGCCGCCACCGCCAGCACCACGGCGAACACCGCAAGAAACAGCATCCAGAAGAACCCTTCGTCGAGAGGGCTTTCCCCGAAGCCGATGTGGCAGGTCCACACGAACTGGATGACCGCCGAGAAGCAGAAGAGCGATCCGGCTATGCGGCAGAGGGAGCCGTCGAGGGGCAGGACCTGCCCTTTCGCCTTCGCCGGCTGCGCTGCGGCGTCGGATGCGCGAGGCGCCAGCTTGGTAAGGCAGCCCCAGGAAACCAGCGGCAGCACCGCGGCAGCGGCGACCTTCGCGGGAAGGCCGCCGGCAATGGCGGCGCTTAGCAGCGGCCACTGGACGCAGAGGGCGATCCCCATGGAAAGCAGGGCCGGCCGCAACGCAAGGGAGGCTATGACGCGACCCCAGCAAAGCGTGAAGGCGGCGAAGCCGATGCCTGCGGCAACGCCCAGGGCCGATGCCGTCAGCCGCAGGGCTGCGGTGTCCTGGTCGGCCAAAGCCGCCAGGAGCACGCCGGCGGCGGCAGCGACGGCTCCTAGGGCGACGCAGAGGGCGAGCGGCGCTCCGGACGCGGCGAATCCGCGTTTCTTGCCGCCTGGCGAAGCAGCTCCCGGGCGCCGCCGCGCGCGTCGAGCTGCGCCCAGCAGCAAGACCGTAGCAACGAGCAGCGACGCGAAGAAGAACGGGTCGTGGACCACGCCGCCCCCGTAGACTATCTGGTCTCGCAGGGGGCCTTCGAAGCATAGCAGCATGTTCGTCCAGGACGCGAAGCAGGAAAAGCCTACGAGCACGGCCCAGGGAACGCCGGCCCGGCGCGAGGTGCCGTGGACGCTCTCTTCGGCGACGGGGATGGTCGGCGTCGTCTGCCCGGCTGACGGCGAGGGCGAGTCCTGATGCGTCATCTCTCCTCCTGCGTTGCGGCTGGCGGGGCGTTCGCGGTCGGCCCCTAGCCGGGGGTCGTGCGGCGGCCCGCTTGCTTCCCGCCTCGATTATAGGTCTTTCGGGCTGCCAGGTGGTCTGAGCGCCGGCTTTCCCATGTGGGGTTTCGTCGATTTCACCATCAGAAGGTGAGGGCTTTTCGGGCCAAATCATCAAATCGAGGGTATGGCTCGCGCTCCCGGTTCCGGGGCATAGTTCGCTTGTCCGCTCCGCATCGCTTGCACCGTTGCGCAGACGACGCGGAAAGGGGACGCGGGCTTCCGGGGCTGCAGGGCGCCGGGGGCGAGGGAGCGGCGTTAGGAGCGCCGCGCGAGAGAGAGGAGAGGGTGCTATGGCATCTTCGAGCAACGAGCATCGCGACGCCGCCCGTGCGGCGTTCTCCGCGGGACGCGGGCGCATCGATTTGAGCCGCCGCGGCTTTTTGGCCGGCATGGGCGCCTTGGCGGGCGCGGCCGGCTTGGGGGCGCTGGCGGGCTGCAGCCCTGCCGCCCCGGCGTCGTCTGCAGGCGACGCACCTTCCGCGAATGCGGCGGCCCCGACTGCCGCTAACGCCTCGACCGCTTCCGGAACCGCCGCGGCGGCCACGGGCAACGAGGGCAAGACCATGGGTCAGGTGCTGGGCGCCGGCTGGCTGGGCGAGGAGCCCGAGATAGCCGCCGACCAGATCTCCGAGACCCAGGAGGCCGACATCATCGTCTGCGGCGCGGGCCATGCGGGTACCGCCTGCGCTCGCCGCGCCGCCGAGCTGGGCGCCAAGGTCATCGTGGTGGAGGTGCAGCCCGAGGACACCTTCAGCGCTCTGGGCAACGACATCGGGCACCTGAACTCCGAGTGGCAGCTCAAGCGCGTGGGCATCCCCGAGTACTCCGTCGTCGACTTCATGAACGAGTACCAGATGTACGGCGCCGGCCGCGTGCAGCCCACGCTGCTCTCCCAGTTCGCCAACCGCTCCGGCGAGGCGCTCGACTGGTTCATCGACGGCTACACTGAGGCCGAGAAGGACGAGCTCATCCCGCTCAACTGGCCTGTGGTTGACGGCTACAACTACAAGAAGGGCCCCTTCACCTCCTACGTGGGCACCTGCCAGTTCGGCGGATCGGTGGGCATGACCGACGCCGTGAAGCGCAGCCAGGAGAAGGCCAAGGCCGCAGGTGCGGTGTTCAACTTCGGCCAGCAGGCGGTTCGTCTGGTGCACAACGAGGACGGCACCGAGGTTACCGGCGTCATCGCCAAGAAGACCGGCGAGGATAGCTACGTGCAGTACAACGGGCGTGCGGTGGTGCTGTCCTGCGGCGACATCGGGTCGAACTCGGCCATGTACAACGCCATCTGCCGCGAGAACTACGAGCTGGGCGAGTACCGCGACTGCTCGGCCATGTCCGGCCGCGACGGCAGCGGCATCGCCATGGCCATGCGCATCGGCGCCAAGGTGGAGCTGGGCACCGGCGGCGACATGGGCAGCCACGCCTTCATCCCGCTGTCTCCCATGGAGGGCGTGGAGAGCCTGTGGCTGAACAAGTACGGCAAGCGCTACTGCAACGAGGCCTTCGGCGGGCCGCTGCTCTCCGGTTGCGCCGGCGCCCGCCAGCCCGGCGACCGCGCCTACCTCATCTGGGGATCCGACTGGGAAGAGGTGTTCTTCAACCAGCTGGCGGGGCACCTGGCGCCCAAGGAGTGGGATAGCGAGACCGCCGAGAAGATCGCGGGCTACTTCGAGGCCGCCGAAGCCGCCAAGGGGCCCGATGGCGACGACACCTCGGGCAAGTTCCTCTACTGCGCCGACACCGTGGAGGATTTGTGCGATTACATGGGTATGGAGCCGGCGGTGAAAGCCAACGCCGTGGCCGCGGTGAAGAAGTGGAACGAGGCCCACGATGCCGGCGAGGACCTGGAGTTCGGGCGTGACCCGGAGACCATGTGGCCCATCACGGGCGGCCCCTACTACGGGTTCGTCGCCCAGAAGCGCGTGGGCGGCGGGTCGCTCGTGGCCACGTCGGGCCTGCTGGTCACCGGCGAGCAGCAGGTGCAGGGCCAGGGCTTCGAGCCGATCAAGGGCCTGTTCGCCTGCGGCAACACCTCCGGCGGCCGCTTCACCATGGGCTACAACGGCATCATGAACGGCGTGTCCATCGGCATGTGCCTGTGCCTGGGCTACACGCTGGGCGAGTTCCTGGCCACCGAGGACATCGACCAGTACGTGACCCTGGGTGCCGGCAACGCCGATATCAAGCAGTCCGACAAGGGCATGGCCGGCCCGCCCATGGGCGGCGGTGCTCCCGGCGGCGAGGGCGGCGAGGGCGGCGCACCTGCGGGCGGCCCCGGCGGCGGCGCCCCCGCATAGGGACTGCGCGCTTCGCGACCAACCCACCCTGCGGCCTGCCGGTCCCTCCCCGGCGGGCCGCTTTCTTCTCTTAGCTCTTGTCGTCCGCCCGCACCCTGACCACCGAGTAATCCACGGGCTTGCAGACCTTGGGCACGACCGCCAACGTTGCAATGCAGACGATGGGATCCAGGAGGAATGCCGTCAGGAAGAAGGCGGAGAACTTGTACCCTTTGCGCTGTGCCCACCATCCCAGGGCGGCAGCCAGGAAGGCTTTGGCGACGCAGAACAGCACCCTGGCGTTCGCCGACTCGATAGGCCGCCACAGATACAGCCAGCTCATTATGCCTCGCCTCCTTCCAAGGCTATCCCGGCTTTCGACCCTCGTGTCCGCCGAGTTCGAAGTCGCGGCATGAGTAGATAGAGCCCGAAGCACGTGAAGGGGTCGAGCAGGAAGCTGATGAGAAAGAATCGTCCGTAGCCATAGCCTTTCCGCTCGAAGAGCGAAGCGGCAAGCAAAGATAGGAGAAAGCGGATCAAAACAACAAATGCTATCATCGCGTATGTCATGGCATCGGCCCTCCCTAGTTGTCGTCTCTGCCGGGTATTGAGGCGGGGAGCATAGGGGCGAAAGGCGTTTTCGTCCTGCGTCGACTAGGCCGTAATACGGCGTATTGCTTCATGGCACCGCTTCCTCCCTCTCGAAGATAATTCGCCGGTTCGTTTTTTGCCGCCGTGGGGATAAGGCGGTATGCGCAGGTGATACGATGGTCGAATTATCGCCAATTGCTGGGTGCCATTCCATACCCTTTGCAAGGGGTATCTGCTTACAGGGAATCATTCACCTCCGTAGGGTGAATGCGCTGCCTCCCCGCAACGTCATACTGCGAGGAGGCGAAGGAGTTGGGCGTGTCTGCGCCCCGCTCGTTTTTTTTCGGGAGGGATACCGCTTCGTAAAAAGAACTCGTCGTAGGCGCTATTTTGCGAGCGAGGTTTGCCGCAGCGGAGCGGGGGGCCAAGACAATCGAGGTTGCGGATTCAATGTTGTTGCTAGACGGGTTCCTCCACAAGCGATAGCAGTTCCTGCTGGGTGTGTATGTTCAACTTTCGGTAGAGGTTCTTTCGATGAGTTTTCACAGTGTTTCGGCTGATGAGAAGCTCCTGCTCTATGAACTGCACATCGCGGCCGCGGGCTAGGAGCGCAAGGATCTCGGCCTCGCGGTCAGTGAGCCCCCGTTCCCGTGCGAGCACCCGGCAGCGCTCCTCGAGCCCTGCGCGCGACAGCTGGATGACCCGAGGCGAGAATGTCAGCAGCTCCTTTTCCGGCAGGATGAAGCAGTATGCGGCTATCAGCATTGCGGCAACCGCGAGCACTGCCTTGGGCCGAACGGCGCCGGTGGCCAGGAGGGCGTTGTCCCCCAATGCCGACGACATCATGAACCCGGCGAGGAACCCCAGCAGCTCCGCGCCGAACACCAGTCCTGTTGCATGACTTGGTTTCTGGCCTTTTACGAGCACGGCGTTGTAGGAGAGAATCCAGGCGGTCAGCAACAGCAGCGCGTAGGACACGTAAATGGCCGTATAGGCGATGCTGGGGGAAAGATCGGGAACCAGGGCGAAGGCTACGGTGGCCAGCATGGCGAAGGCGAAAGAGGCGCGGTAGAAAAGCTCCAGGCGGTAATTTCGGGTACGGCGGAAGACATCGAGGATGCCGCGGGCAACCGCAGCCGTCAGGGCGAAGATGGCCAGGAAGAGCAGCCATCCGGATCCGTCGCGAATCGGAGCATCGCCGAAGCGGAATGAGAAAGTGCTGACCGTCTGCATTGCGAAACCGAAGCAGAAGACGGAGACGGCGATGCGGGCGAGGGGTGAGACGAGGCGGTCCGGCCCTGCATGGGACGTACGGGCTGCGTTCTCGGCGGTGGAAGCGACCGTTCCGCGCCGGCGGAGGCCAGCTAGGCAGCGCCAGGATAAAAGCGGCAGGACGGCGGCTGCGAGCAGCTGCGCCGCGAACCCCAGCAGATCCACGATGGCAAGCACAAGCCATTGTCCGCAGAGGCCGAAGCACAGGGCGGAAACTGCGTCGGTTAACGCCAAGCCGGAGACGGCTCGTCCCCAGCGAAGCGTGAAAAGGGCCACGGCCGGTCCCGTAATGATGCCCATCGCCAGCACGAATGGCCGGGGAGCCAAGGAGCTTGCCGTAATGGAATGGCTGACGAGGGAGGTGGCAACGGATCCCAGGATGCCCATGACGACGAAGACGCCAAAGGCGGGGCCCTCGGTGAGAGATTCGACACGGTTGCTCCGGACGGTTGCTCCTGCTGTGCGCGAACTCCAGCTTGCTGCGAGCAGCAGTGTGACGGTCGTTACCAGCATGGCGCAGAAGAACGGGTCATGGATGACGCTTCCGCCTCCCGCCACGTCGTCCTGCAGGGAACCCTCGAAACACAGCAGCAGAGATGCCCAGGCCACAAAGCAAGTAAGCCCCAGCGACGCTACCTGGCGCCCCGGGTCGTCCGAGGCCTTCTCGTCGAAAGGCGAGAGCTTCTCGTTCTTCTCGGTCAAAGCGCCTCCTCCTTGTCATACCCGACGCTGGTTCAGTATAAGCCTTCCCGTGCCGAAGGGGCGATCCTTTCCGCCGTAGCCCTCACCCCGGCGGGGTGAACGGGGCGCTTCGAGAGAAAACCCCTTGCCGGGGGTATGGATTGGCCGTCCGGTGTCGGCCATGATTCCCTTAGCGATTCCCTCAGGTCTCGCCACCTGGTTGTAAGCGCGGAAATCGCAAGGTTTGACCAAGGGAGAGGAGCGCGTCCATGGAAAATTTCGAGGAACGTTCGGGGCGTTGGAGAGAAGCGGCTTTGGCCGTCTGCGTCGCGGCAGCAGCCTTCCTGCTGCTGGCGATGCCCAAGGCTGCCTTCGCCTCAGTGATGGAGACCATGGAGATTCCGGTCAATGAGGGTCTTACCCTTGTAGCGTCCGTTGACGAGGAAGGGGTGCTGCGGGTCGACCAGGTGGTAACCGATGGAGTCATATTGCTCTCCGAAGGCGGCGATCCGGGGGTGGACCTCCAGTCCGAAGCGGTGCTCTACGCCATAGCGCGTGTCTACGACGGCTGGTACCAGGCGAACACGGGAGACTGGTACTACTTCGTGGGCGGCAAATGGGTCACCGGTTGGTACAGGGTGGACGGTTACTGGTACCATTTCAGGAGCACCGGCGTCATGCAAACCGGATGGCTCAGCCGCGACGGCAACTGGTACTACCTGCGCACCAGCAGCGGGACCCCCGTCTCGGGCCCGCACGGCGCGGCGGTGGAGAGCTCCTGGGCCTCCATCGATGGCTACTGGTACTACTTCCAGTCCGGTGGCTCGATGTACCGCGGCTGGCGTCTGGAAGGCACAACGTACTATTATCTGCGCGATGCCTCCAGACCGACCATAAACGGCCCCGATGGCAGCATGGCGACCGGGTGGGAGTATATTGCTCAGTCGTGGTATTACTTCAATGCAAATGGTTCTATGTACGTTGGCTGGTTGAATAGTGGTGGCTATGAGTATTACTTGGCTGACAAGAACATTGGTGCACCCTTCGGAAGCTCTGGATACGGAAGAGCATTGACGGGATTTTATTACTATTCGGCAGACTGGCATTATTTTGTCAGGGATATAGATAGAAGTAAGTTTACCAAATCGTTAGGACCCAATTGTTCTCTCGTCAGAAACAATTCCTTTAAGCTGGTTCCCAATGCGGAGGGTATTCCCGTGTCGGGGACTATTGGGCCGGACGGCATTGTTGAGTGGACTTGATGGAGGGGCTCTTTGCGGGTGCGCGTTCTCGGAGGTTTTGGAATTGCCGTCGATGTGCCGCCATGGAGATTGCTTCTCGGGTCAGCAAGGGTCTTGCGGTGGCGCAGGTGCTTCCCAAGATGATCCAGCGAAGAAGGAGTAGGTGATGGATAGCGTTATTCAGTCGGTTGCTTTTTGTTTTTTCGCGCTGTTAGAGGCCCTGTTCAGCACCGATTTGCCTTTTGCGCCACTGCTCGACATGGGGACGTGGCAGTGGTTTGTGGAGATTGCGCTGCGCGGCACTTTCGCCAGGGCAATCGTTGCCGCACCTGTCGCTTACTATGCTCGCTGTAAAGGCTACAGCTGGTGCGGCTTCTTCCTGATCGCCATGCTGTTCATGCCAGCGGGTGTCGTCGCTGTGCTCGTCGCGCTTCCCCGCATCGAGGGCGATCGGCTCGTGTGGCCGAAAGATGGAGGGGGGCGGCCGACTCGCGACTTGCGCTGACATTCTCGTGGCTTCGATTTCGGCAATTATTTTGCGCGGTGCTGTGTCATCTGAGAAAAGCTGGCGGCCTGCTGTTGAGTGCCGCCAGCTCACCCTATGGGGGCGAAAACGATGAAGGGCGATGGTGTCCGTTCCGGCCACGTTGTCCCGAAGCGACCCTTTGAAGCGCGGAAGGAAAGGAAGGTGACGGACGTGGCTGACGATATCCGCTCTGCGCCACGCGGCAAGGAGACCTCGCGGCGGCAAAAGCTTGTCCTTGCGGGTGCGTTGTTCTTGCTCGCGTTGTTGGGCGTCTTCGCGGTCGGTCGCATGGGCTTCACGGCTGTGGGGTTCGGAGAAGAGGAGACCTTCGAGGAGTTCGTCAACTCTCCTCGCGCGGAGGGGAGCATTCCTGCCGGGAGCTGGAAACAGGTTGGCGATGAGTGGTATTGCGAGGCGTCGGACGGATCGCATCAGACGGGCTGGGTAGACGATGGCGCGCATTGGTATTATCTGCGCCCATTCGAAAACGACCCTACGCCGGGACCTGAGGGCTCTATGGTGGTTGGATGGGCGAAGATTGGTGTGAGCTGGTATTACTTCGACCCCGATGGTGCCATGCACAAGGGCAGGCTGTTCTACGAGGGTAACGAGTATTACATGGGGGACGAAAACGTTGAATGGTACATCCACGGGTCGGTGTTTCAGGGCGCCATGCTGACAGGGCTTGTGGGGTTCGGGCATCCTCTCCTCTTCTCGCCCTATACGTACGCCAACTACTACTGCGAAGGCCCGTGCTTGCAGCTTTTCCAAAGTCGTTCCTTTCCCGAAGGCGCCCTTGTAAAGGACTGTTCGTTCGTCGATTGGGGCATGTTTTCGCTTGGGAACTGGTGGGAAGGCGGAACTATAGACGGCCTGGGGGAGGTTAAGGGGTGGCATTTCCTTCGCTTGGTTGCTCGCTGAGGGCTCTTTAGGTTTGCGCCTGAAGGCGGCCAGGACTTCTGCTCTATCTTGCACGTTGACGAGAAAGGATTGCCATGGCCATGACCATACTGTTGCCATCATCCCTTGACTGGCTCGTACCTTTCATAATGTATTCGCCCCTTGTGCTAGCGAAGGCTGTTATCGCGATTCCCGTTGCGTACTTTGCGCATCGGAAGGGCTACGGACGTTGGGAGTTCTATTTTGCGGCGTTCCTCCTCGGCCCTTTAACATGCATCGCTATTCTGCTTTTCCTGCCAAAGATCGCGAACGGCCGGGTGGTGAAGGGGGGAGATTAGCGGTTGTTGGCATGGGGCTGCCCTATCTTCTGTTCACCCTAGCAGGGGTAGATGGCTTGTCGTAATGCATTTGCCCTTGCCGGTGGGATTGCATGCCTTTGGGGCTTGTCCGACAATGATGGCGATAATTGTTGTCAGCCGTCGAGTGAGGAGGGCCTTGTGAATATGTCGCTCGACTTCGTTCTTTTCTATGTGGTGCTCAGGGTGGTTTTCGCTCTTCCTGTGGCATCGCTTTTCGAGCGGAAGGGCTACGGGTACGGTCGGTTTTTTCTCATAGGGTTTCTGCTCGATCCCTTCTCGTGCTTTGCGCTCTACCTGCTGATGCCGAGGCTTCGGTCTCGGCGGGCACGATCGACGAGACCGGAAGAAGCTGCGATGGGAGGTGAGGCGGCATGAGCGAGTTGTATCTGTGGCGCTACATCGAGTCGGGAAACGAGCGGATTGCTTACTGGGTAGCTAAGGCTCTCATCGCGATGGCCTTGGGCTGGTGGGCGAGGCGTAAGGGGTTCAAGTTCTCCGCCTTCTTTCTGGTGTCGTTCTTCC
Source organism: Eggerthellaceae bacterium (assembly GCA_910575165.1). Classification (GTDB taxonomy): domain Bacteria; phylum Actinomycetota; class Coriobacteriia; order Coriobacteriales; family Eggerthellaceae; genus Xiamenia; species Xiamenia aquisgranensis. The sequence goes on along the minus strand of CAJTDS010000010.1, from coordinate 51,230 downwards.
TTGATCCGCTTGTATGCGCAGCAGCGCTGGCGGTGGTGCCCAAGGTGTGCAAGTCTGTCGACTATTCGGTAGCCAGGGCGCCGTCGGACAACTAGGGTTTCCGCGGGCCGTGCTGGAGGCCTTGTTTTGGATGTTATGGGGGTAGGCGATGGATGTGAGGGTGCTTTTGCGCATTTCGCTCCCAAGATTCGCGGCGCTATGGCTCTGCTTCGACTTCGTCGGCATGTCCGTTGCCCTTTTGGCCTGCAATCAATATGCTATTCGCTCTGTTGCGCTAGAATGCGTGTCGCATCGCGCGGCTGGCGGCATTGGGTCGCGGGGCGTGCGAACGGTTCGAAAGGGCGTGCGGATAGGCGGCGGCTATGGGTGCGTTGGAGAAGATGAGCGCGGGGCGGGGCAGGGTTCTGGGCATTGCGCTCTGCGCGGTGCTGGTGATTCCCTGTTGGCTTCTGGGGACGACGTTTCCCATCATCGGCGGGCCGGTGTTCTCCATCTTGCTGGGCATGGCCGTAGCTGCCGTGTGGGGGCGGCAAAAGCGCGGCGCGCTCCAGGGCGGCGTGGCCTTCACGGCCAAGAAGGTGCTGCAGTGGGCCGTCATCCTGCTCGGCTTCGGGCTGAACCTGGCCCAGATCGCCGCCGTGGGCGCCACGTCGCTGCCCATCATCTGCTCCACCATCGCCACGGCGCTCATCGCGGCCTACATCATGCACCGGCTGCTGCATACCGATTCGGACACCGCCACGCTCATCGGCGTGGGCTCGTCCATCTGCGGCGGCTCGGCCATCGCTGCCACGGCCCCGGTCATCCACGCCAAGGACGAGGACGTGGCCCAGGCCATCTCGGTCATCTTCCTGTTCAACGTGGTGGCGGCGCTGATCTTCCCCAGCCTCGGCATGGCGCTCGGCATGAGCAACGAGGGGTTCGCGCTCTTCGCGGGCACGGCGGTGAACGACACCTCGTCGGTCACGGCGGCCGCGGCGGCCTGGGACGGCATGCACCCCGGCTCGAACGCTCTCGACGACGCCACCATCGTGAAGCTCACGCGGACGCTGGCCATCATCCCCATCACGCTCGTGCTGGCCGTGCTGGTGGCGCGCCGCGAGCAGAAGGCGGCGGCTGCGCAGGCGGCCGAAGCGGGCGGTGCGGACCGGCCCGCCAAGCAAAGCCTCCTCGCCGGGTTCTCGCTGAAACGGGCGCTGCCCAGCTTCATCATCCTGTTCGTGCTGGCGTCGCTGCTGACCACCGTGCTCGTGGCCTTTGGCGCCGATGCGTCCATGTTCGCGCCGCTGAAGACCCTTTCGAAGTACTTCATCTGCATGGCCATGCTGGCCATCGGGCTCAACACCGACATCGTGAAGCTGGTGCGCTCCGGCGGCAAGCCCATCCTCATGGGGCTCGCCTGCTGGGTCTGCATCGCCGCCGTCAGCCTGGGCATGCAGTACGCGCTGGGGCTGTGGTAGGCGACGCGGGTGCTAGGCCGTCGGCGGCTGCTTGCCCGCTGCCTGCGCCCGTTGCTTCCCGTGCAGCTTCGAGGCGCCCATGACCAGGGCGCCCGCCAGGAAGGGCAGCCAGAAGACGAAGGCGCGATAGACGGCGATGGCCGTGAGCCCTGTCGCCTGGTGCACGCCGAAGAGGGCGAACACCACGACGGAGGCCGCTTCCACGATGCCCACGCCCTGGGGAACGATAGACACCATGGCCGCCAGGGTCGCCACCACATATCCGCAGACCCAGACGGCCGGCACGTGGATGTTGAAGGCCAGGCAGACGCTGGCGAAGCATCCCAGTTCGCAGGCGCTTCCCAGGGCGCACCATGCCACGGCCGCAGCCGCTTGCCCGCCGTGCTGCTTCACCAGGATGGCGGCCGATGCGTAGGACGTCACCGCCTTGGCCACCGTCTCGTCGAAGGGACCCTTGTGGAAGCGGGCCGCGAGCTTGTCGGCCAGGTGGACGAAGGGCCTCGCCAGCCGAAGCACCAGCTTCGGGCGAACGGCCGCCACGGCCATGGCGCCCACCATGCCGCCCACGGTGACGACGGCTGCGACTCCCAGGGCGACGATGCCCGGCTGCAGCCCCCCGGTCGCTCCCAGCACGGCGAACCCCGCCACCATGATGACCAAGAACCCGGCGTTCACCGCAGCCTGCATGAGAAGCGCCCCGGCGGTGGCGGCTCCGGCCGCATCCCCGCGCTTGGTGGCCTGCTCCACCACGAGCGCCTCGCCCGAGACGTTCATGGAGGGGGCGATGGTGTCGACGAAGAACGTCTCGAAGACCAGCTTGAAGCCCTCCTTAAAGCCCATCCTCGACCCGACCGAGGCGAAGGAGCGCCGGTAGGCCACGGCCTGGCAGGCGTACTTGCAGACCTGCAGCCCGATGGCCACGGCCAGAAACGCCGTCTGCCCCTCGCGGATGTCGCGCAGCACCGCATCGGCGCCCTTCCCGTGGACGAGCACCACCGCGAGCACCGCGATGAACACCACGGCCGCCACGAGCTTCTTCGCGTTCCTCTTCACGATACACCTCCTTGCACCCTATTGTAGAGCCGAAAGCACAGCGAATCGTTGCAGCCCGCTTTCAGTTCCATGACGGAAGGGGCGGGGCGGCGAGAGAGGTGGCGACCATTGCGATTTCGCAATCCAAACGCAACGGAGCCTGCATCGCGGAGGAGGTGTGGACTTCGTATGATTTCATCCAAGCGCAAAACGCGTACTATGCTTTACGAGGAGAGGAGAGAACGTGAGGAAGACGAAGCTTATGACCAGCGTCGTTGCGTTCGCGTTGGTAGGGGCGGTCGCCGCCGGGGGCGCCTTGGCGGGCTGCTCCGAAGGCACGGCCGCAACCGACGGGTCCGCAACGGGCACGCCGGCCCAGGCGAAGGCCGAGACCCCGGCGCAGGCGGACGCCTCGACCACGCCGGCAGCGGCGACGGGCGAGAAGACCATGCAGGATTGGGCGGAGATGTACCCGCTGCAGTACAACTCCTACGCCACCGAGAAGTACAAGGACGTCGCTTCGGAGTTCTTCGCCGAGGATGGGCTGGTGCTCTACGAGAACAAGGGCAACAAGCTCTACCGGCCCCATGGGCACTACGGAACCCTGGCGCTGGAGATGGGCCCGGTCGCCCGCGACGAGGAGGGCGGCCTGATCTTCGGTAGCGACAACAGCATCAACGTCCGCGATCTGCACTACGACAGCGACACGAAGCAGTGGGCCGTCGACAACAGCACGTGGCTGGACGACATCGACGCTGCCGGCTACACGGCCGGCTGCTACGCCTGTCGCAGCTCCAAGTTCGACGACCTCTACGAGAAGTACGGCGCGGCGGCCTACTCCATGCCCATGGACCAGGAGGTTATGGATACCCTGAACGGCCAGATGTGGGATTGCGCCGTGTGCCATGGCGACAATCCGGGCAGCTCGCCCGACGCTACGCTGTCCATGTTCACGCAGCTTTCCCGCGATGCCTTCGACGAGCTCGATCCCTTCGAGCGCGTCTGCGGCCAGTGCCACAACACCTTCAACCATCGCAGCCATATCACCGACCAGGCGTCCATCGACAAGTGCGACCCCTATCGCTACGGCTTCGACATCGACGGTCTGCTGCAGGCCGAGATCGAGGACGGCATCATCGACATCGACGAGGCCACCGGCATCATCGAGGGCTGCTTCGACGAGCCCCAGCTGGAGAACACCCAGGGCGGCAACCATGCGGAATTGGGCCTTACCTGCGTCGACTGCCATATGCCCAAGACCGTCGATGCGGAATCCGGCGAGACCTACACCGACCACAACGCCTCCGGCAGCCCGCTTGACAAAGAGGCCTCCCTGGAGAAGTGCATGAGCTGCCATAAGTCCCAGGGCATCGATTCGACCGACGAGATGGTGGAGATGGTGCGGGGCAAGCAGCGCCAGGCCCGCGCCGACGTGGCCGCCGCCACTGAGAAGCGCGAACAGGCCTACGACCTGATCAAGGCCGCCGTCGAGGACAAGACCGTGGACGAGGCGACGCTTCAGCAGGTGAAGGACGACTACACGAAGGCCCATGCCTACATCTACATCTGCAACACCGACAGCAACGGCCGCGCGGTTCACAACCCCGACAAGCTGGCCGACAACCTGTCCCGCGCCAACGTGATCCTGGACGGCATCATCGCCACGCTATCCTAGGACCGCGCCATAGCATCGAGGCGCTTGACAACGCGTTTTGCCTGGAGGGGCGCCCCCGTGCGGCTGCGGCTGTGCGGGGCGCCCCTTCGCTGCGGAACCGCTACAATGGCCCAGGATGCTATAACTTGAAAGATCATGTTTTCGGAAGACGGGGCGCAGGTCCGCTGGGAGGGGAGCTATGGGAACGAGGATGGGTCGAAAGCCCGCACGGGTTCGCCCTATGGGGTCCGTCTACGTGCGCATGGCGGCGGCCATGGCCGTGGTGGTGGCCGTGGCGGCGCTGGCCTACCTGTCCTGGACCCAGGCGGAGAACAGCGCCAACGTGGAGAGCAAGGTGCTCACGGAGGCCCGCACGCTGGCCATCGAGATGCAGGCCGTATGGGACTACGTGGACGATGCCCAGACCCGCATCAACACCAACAGCGACGGTACCTACGACTTCAAGGGGGTGTACTGCTCGGTGGCGGGCAAGGGCATAGCCAAGCGCTTCACCCGAAACGCCGAGGGCTACGCCATCCGCTATGTCCGCCGCGACCCTCGATCCGGCACCGACGTCCCCGACCCGTTCGAGGAGGCCGCCCTCGAGCGTTTCGCGGCCGGTACGGCGACGGAGCATTACCGGATGGATACGGTGGAAGGCGAGCCCGTGTTTCGCTACGTGTCCCTTCTCCGGGTCGAGCACAACTGCCTGGACTGTCACGGCGAGCCGGCGGGCAGCATCGACCGCACCGGGTATTTGCGCGAGGGCATGGCCTACGGGGACGTGGCCGGGGCGGTCAGCATCACCATCCCCATCGCCGCCTACGAAGCGGAGGCCCAGGAGGGCTTGGAGCATTCCGTGGCCTTCTTCTGCCTGCTCGCCATCGCCATCGTGGCGGTCCTCTTTTGGATGCTGCACCGGTTGGTGTCGGTTCCCCTCGAGAGCGCCAACGAGCAGCTGCGCAGCGAGAGCAAGCAGAAGTCGGACTTCCTCGCCGTCATGAGCCACGAGCTGCGGACTCCCTTGGCGTCGATCATCTCCTTCGCCGATCTGTGGGAGCGCATGCCCCAGCAGCGCAGTGCGGAGGAGCGGCGGCTGGTGGACGAGATCAAGCAGAACTCCGCCGTGCTGCTCAACATGGTGAACAACTCCATCGACGTGGCGCGGTTGGACGCCGGGCGCTTCGAGCTGACCTTCGAGGAGGTCGACCTGACCGACGTGGTGGGGGCCGTGTTCGCTTCCGCCGATCCTATAGCGAAGTCGCGCGGGGTCGCCCTGACCAAGTCGGTGGATGCGAGCGTCCCCCTCATCTGGTCCGATTGGGAAGCGGTGCGCAAGGTGCTGCTGAACCTGGTGGGCAACGCGGTCAAGTTCACTCCCGCCGGCGGGTCGGTCTCCGTGGCCGTTGCGCCGGGGGAGCGTCCCGGATGGGTGGTGATGGAGGTGCGCGATACGGGCTGCGGGATCGACCCGGCGGACCAGGAATCGGTCTTCAGGAAGTTCTCCCAAGCGCCCGCCTGCGACGGGGGAGACCATCAGGCGGCAGGGGGCAGCGGCCTCGGGCTGTTCGTCGTGCGCTCCCTCGCCGAGCAGCTGGGAGGGTCGGTCGAGTTGGAGAGCGCCCTTGGCGAGGGTTGCAGGTTCACTGTTTCGTTGCCCGTGGAAGGCCCGGCGACGGCCGGTTCGGATGCGAAGAGAGAGGAAGAGGTGCGCGGTGAAGATCCTTCTTGCCGATGACAAGCCCAGCCTGTGCGAGTCCCTCGGCCTGCTGTTCCAGGGCGAGGGCTACCAGGTGGTCGTGGCCCAGGACGGCCAGCAGGCGGTGGAGCTGTTTCGTCGGGAGATGCCCGATCTGGTGGTGCTTGACGTGTCGATGCCGAAGCTCGACGGGTTCGAGGTGTGCGAGGCCATCCGGGCTGTCGACCCCCAGGTGCCGGTGCTTATGCTCTCGGCCAGAAGCGACGTCATCGACCGCAAGGCGGGATTTCGGGCCGGGGCCGACGACTACGTGGTAAAGCCCTTCGACAACGGGGAGCTTCTGCTGAGGGTGCGGGCCCTTCTGCGCCGCAGCCAGGCCCAAGTGTCCGATCCGGGGCGCCTGGTCCGCGTCATATCGGTGGGCGACCTCGCCATCGACCAGAGCAAATGCGAGGTCACCGTAGGCGGTCGGGTCATCAAGCTCACGCCCAAGGAGCTGCAGATCCTCGCGCTTCTGGCGGCGAGCCCCGGTCAGGTGTTCACTCGCGACGACATCATAGGGGCCATCTGGGGCGAGGACTACACCGACAGCGCCATCAGCATCCCCACCTACATCAGGCGCCTTCGCATGAAGATCGAGGACGACCCCTCCGAACCCACCCACATCGAGACCGTCTGGCGGTTCGGCTGGCGCCTGCGGGTCCCCGGGGCCTGAGCCGCGGCATGGGATTCGGCAGGGGACGTGATGCGCTGATGTCCGGAAGAGAGGAGGGGCTGTGACCCTTGCGATGGCAGGCGGCGCGCTTCTGGGGGCTTCGCTGGTCTTGGCGGTGCTGGCCTTCGGGCTGCTGGTCGCCTCTGCGGTCCTGGGCCGCCGCACCCCGGAACCTGTTTGGGCGGCGCGGCTCTCGGCGTGGGGCTCCGGCGCGTTTCTGCTGGCGTTCGCGGCCCTGCTTCTGTGCGCTGCGGTGCTGGCCTGGGCTTTCCTGTCCGGGGACGTCTCCATTCGCTACGTGGTGTACTACCGCTCGGATTCGGCGGCCCCCCTCGCGTGGCTCTACAAGCTCTCGGGTATGTGGGGCGGCGCCGAGGGGTCCCTCCTGATTTGGGCCCTCATGCTCGCGGCGTTCGGCTGCGCCCCGGCGCTTCGCTGCGTGTCTGCGGCCCGCTTCCCGGGAGATGGCGGGCGCGTCCGCGGCAACGCCCTCGATGCTGCGGCCTTGGCGGTCCTCGTCGCCATCATGGTCGTCTTTCTCGGCTACGGCCTGCTTTTTCCCAGCGGGCAGGTGTTCGCGCCCCTCGATGCGCAGTACCTGGATGCATCGGGGAACCTCGCAGGGGAGGCGACGCTGTGGGGTTTGAGCGAGCTTCTGGAGCACTGGGCCATGGCGGTGCACCCGCCGCTGCTCTTCGTGGGCTACGCCGGCCTGACCGTGCCCTTCGCCTACGCCCTGGCCGCCCTCGCCCTCGGCGACGGCTCCTCGCGCTGGGCCGGCCGGGTGCGTGTGCCGCTGCTGGTGGCGTGGCTGTTCCTCAGCCTGGGAATCGGGACGGGCGCGGCCTGGGCCTATGCCGTGCTCGGCTGGGGCGGCTACTGGGGGTGGGACGCCGTAGAGAACGCGAGCCTCCTGCCCTGGCTCGCCTGCGTGGCCTTTGTCCACAGCCTTGGGCTCTATCGCCGAACCGGCGCGTTTCACCGCTGGACGCTTCTGTGCGCGTGCCTGCTCTTCTCGCTGGTGGGGCTCGACGCCTTCATAACCCGCTCGGGCATCATAGGCTCGGTCCATGCCTTCGCGGGCAACGACGAGGCCTTCGCGCTCTTCGGGGCCATGACGGTGCTGCCTGTCGGGTTGGGTGCGGTGGGCGTGCTCGCCCGATGGAGGGCCTTTGGTCCGGCCCCGGGTGCCACCGAGGCCGAAGAAGGCAGGCGCGGCTTCTCGCCGGAGGCCCTGTGCTACCTGAACAACGTGGCCGTCATGGGTTTTGCGGCCATCGTCGCCTACGGGACCCTCGCCCCGGCCCTGCCGAGCTGGATGCCGCTCGGAGGGCAGGTGCTCTCCGCCCAGGCCTACAACTCCGTGGCGGCGCCGCTGACCGTGGCCTATCTGCTTCTCCTGGCCGTCTGCCCCCTGACGGGCCGCGGGGCCCTTCGCGGCCGTCGCGGCGCCGTGCTCGCCACCTTCGCCACCGTCTGCTTCGCCCTTCTGGCCTGGTATTGGGCAGAGGTGCTGGTTCCGACCTCCGTCGAGCTTGCCCAGCAGGCGGCCGAAGGCGCCCCGCAGCCGATTCTGGGTTCCATTGTGTATCGCAACGGATTGGCGCTCGCTGCTTTCGCGACGGCGGCGCTGCTGGCGGGAAGCGCCGCTGCCTCGGCTTTGCGCGGGCTGGACCGCCCCGCGGGAGGCCTTCGGGCGCGCCTGCGCCTTCTCGGGGCGTCGGCATCCCACGGGGCCATGGCGTTTCTGCTGGTGGGATTGGTGGGCTCGACGCTCTACGTTTCCGACAGCACCTTCTTTTTGACGGTAGACCATCAAAGCGGAGGACCAACGGGGCAGACCGATCCCATGGAGCTGGGCGGCTATGCTCTCGAGTACCGGGGCATGCGCACCGTCGTCATGGAGAACCGGACCGATATGCTCAACACCGCCTTCATCGAGGTCTTCCGGGAAGGCGGGGCCGACGGAGCGGACGGCGTGGCCGCGCGGGCGCGAAGCCTGGGGACGATGGAGCCTGCGATGCAGGTGGTGGCGACGACGCGCCAGACCCATTACCTCTCTGCCGTTGCGACCATGCCGCTGGAGGACCTGTTCGTGGTCTACAAGGGCGCGGTGCCGGGTGTCGGGGAGGACGACCCCACCATGGAGCTCATGGTCGAGGTGCGCATCAACAGGCTGGTGCTGTTCGTCTGGGCCGGCTTCGCCCTCTTCGTCCTCGGCTGCCTGCTGAGCATCGCCGGCTCCCTGCGGCCCCGCCGGCGCCCATGGTCCCTCAAGGCCCCTGCCTTGCCCGAGCCCCCAGCGGCATAGCTGCCTTTCGGCAAAGAGAAAGACCCGCCGAAGCGGGTCCTTGGAGTTGCGCGTTGCGTGCGTGCCCTGCGCGTTTGCGCGGTGCGCGTGCTCGCGAGGGGTGTGCGGCTTCTCGCTCTTCGCCTTCAGCGCTTCGTTACTCGGCGCTCACCAGCGTGATCTCGAAGTTGAGGTCCTTGCCGGCCAGCTCGTGGTTCATGTCGAAGGTGACGATGCCGTCCTCGATGGACTTCACGAACACGGGGAAGGGCTGGCCGCCCGGCCCCATCATGTAGACGGTCTGGCCCACGGGCAGCTGGTCGCCGTTGGGAATCTGGGCCACGGGCACCTTCTGCACCATGGCCTCGTCGCGCTCGCCGTAAGCCTCGGCAGCGGGGATGCGCACCGTCTTCGTCTCGCCGACCTCCATGTCCTTCACCGCGGCGTCGAAGCCGGGGATCATCTGGCCTGCCATGCAGGTGAACTCGATGGGCTCGCCACGGTCCAGCGACGAGTCGAACTTGGTGCCGTCGTCCAGCGTGCCGGTGTAATGGGCCTTTACCTTCTTGCCTTCGTTGCTCATGGGTGTCTCCTTGACAGGTCGTCGTGCTGCTTCGGCGCCGCCGTGCGCAGGGGCGCGTCGCAGGTTTGAAAGTCTTTCCATTCTAGCGAAGCGGACGCGCCGGCAGCCGCGCATCGCCCGTAAGCGGCAACATGAACACATACTTGATGCCGAGCCGATGCTTTTCGGACCCCCAGACCCCCAGACCCCCAGACCCCCAGACCCCCAGACCCCCAGACCCCCAGACCCCCAGACCCCCAGACCCCCAGACCCCCAGACCCCTTCCGCTGCTTAGCGAAGCGGTTCGCGGGCGTTTTCTCTGGTTTTGACGTGTTTTCAAGAAAGGCCAGCAACAGCAAAAAAGCTGGCGGATGCCGCTTGGGCTTAGTGGTAGTGTTGTGCTATGGATATCGAGCTTTACGGCATATCGGCCCTTGCGTTCTGGCTGACTCGGTGTAGCCGGGAGCTCCGCATGCCCGCTGGCGCTTGCGATCCGCTTTCGTTCCTGGCGAAGCCGCTGCATATCGCGGTTCCGCCTGCATGCCGGGCGAGCCAGGACGGGTTCGTCAAGCACGTGCGAAGTGCTCCCGCTTCGGCTGAAGATATAGTTGCGGTGTCCAACGGGATTCGCGTGCCCGTGCCCGAGCTTTGCTTCGTCCAGATTGCCGAGCAGCTGCCCTTCCACCAGGCCGTGAAAGCGGGGTGTGCCCTCTGTTCGACGTTTGCCCTCGATCCCTCTCAGCCGTTCGGGCTCGTAGAGCGAAAGCCCTTGACGACGCAGGCCGAGCTTGCATCCTTCATCGATTTCCATCCGGGGCTGCGCGGGGTGAAAAACGCCAGAGTGGCGGTGGGGCACATCGGTGAGGGGGCAGCATCTCCTGCGGAGATCTACCAGATGATGGTGCTTACGCTTCCTCCGCGCTGGGGCGGCTTCGGCTTGCGGTCCCTTGAGGCGAATCGCGTGGTAAGGCTGGGGAAGAAGGCTGCGGGGATGGCGGGCCGCGCGTACGTGGTTCCGGACCTGTGTGACTTCGAGCATCGATTGGCTATCGAGTACGACGCCGATGCTACCCATACGTACGGGGAGCAGCTGTCCCGCGATGCTACGAAAAGGATGGCGCTTGAGTCCATGGGCATGAAGGTGATTACCGTTACCACGCGCCAGCTCGCCTCTCTCGACCGAATGCGCGACGTGGCGAAGGAGGCGGCACGCGTCATGGGTGCGCGAGTGAGAACGCAGAGCGCAAGATTCGAATCTGAGCAACGCCTTCTGGCGGCGACGCGCAAGTCTTTCGACGGGCTGTACGATCGCGAGTGGCTCGAGCGGGCGCGCGCAGTCAGCGGGAGGCACGAATGGGCGGGCTCCGCAGCGGGCAGCTCTCTGTCGATCGGCATGCACGGTCCCGTCAACGTCTAGCTACCGAACTCGTCGGTTGCGGCATCTCGCGCTGGTCCGGGCGGTCGCAACGGCTGCAAGGCGCGCCGACGCATTTCGCCCCCGCATCGGTGCCTAGCCGCTGAGCTTGCCGGGCGCAGCTTTCAAGATTGAAGATTGCCTCAAGCGTCGTATGCTGTTCGGGGCTTTTCCGGGCGCGCGGCATTCTGCCCGTTGCAGTTCGGAGCGTCCTTGGGGATGCTGGCAGACATAGGTCAGCTATGACTGTGCATGCTTGCCGCCTTTATCAACTGTGCTCGCACCCTATCGCCCCATTTTGCCCTGGGCAGCAGATGCCCATTCCCTTTTTGGCTGAAATCTCCAGTTTTGCATAGGGAAGAGGCCCAAAGGGGATGCAAAACCGGAGAAACAAGCCATGTGGCGATGTAAAGCCGGTTTTTTCAGCCATGCGGAATGCAAAACCGGAGATTTCAGCCAAAAAGCCGGGGGAGGGGGCTTCCGGCTAGTTGTGCGCGGGTGGTTGCGTTTTGCCTAATCAACAGGCAATTTCCATAATTCGTAAAAATTTTTCTTGACTCGCTCCCTACGGGCGGTTATTTTAGCAAATTGCGACTTTTTGCAGTTCTGCGGGAGTTCATGAAGGAGGAAACACCTCGTGCCAGAAGGAAAAAGCCCAGATCAGAGCAAGCTTTATAGGAATCGCCGCAGCTTCGCGAAGATTCCGGACGTCATGGACGTGCCCAACCTCATCTCCATCCAGGTGGACAGCTTCGAGTGGTTCAAGACCGAGGGCCTTGCCCAGGCCTTCCGCGACGTGAGCCCCATCGAGAACTCCACCAAGGACATGGCCGTGGAGTTCGGGCGCCACGAGTTCGGCGAGCCGAAGTACACCGTGGACGAGTGCAAGGAGAAGGACGTCTCCTACATGGCTCCGCTGTTCGTCGAGATCCGGTTCATCAACCGCGCCACCGGCGAAATCAAGGAGCAGGACGTGTTCGTCGGCGACTTCCCGCTGATGACCCCCCGCGGCACCTTCATCATCAACGGCACCGAGCGCGTCGTGGTAAGCCAGCTGGTCCGCAGCCCCGGCGTTTACTTCGGCAGCGAGCGCGACAAGACCTCCGACAAGACTATATACAATGCGAAGGTCATCCCCAGCCGCGGCGCGTGGCTGGAGTTCGAGACCGACAAGCGCGATCTGCTGTCCGTGCGCATCGACCGCAAGCGCAAGCAGCCGGCCACGTTGCTGGTGCGCGCCCTGGGTCTGGCCGAGACCCGCGAGGAGATCATCGAGCTTCTGGGCAACGACGACATGGTGCTGCGCACCCTGGACCGCGACCCGGCCACCACGCGCGAGGAATCCCTCATCGAGCTGTACAAGCGCTTCCGTCCCGGCGAGCCGCCCACCATCGACTCGGCCCGTACGCTGCTGGACGGCCTGTTCTTCAACCCGCAGCGCTACGATCTGGCCAAGGTGGGCCGCTACAAGATCAACAAGAAGCTGGGCTTCGACCCTGACTTCGAGTCTTCCACCCTCACCGACGAGGACATCGTGGCCACCATGCGCTACATCATCGCGCTGCACGCCGGCTCCGAGGACGCCTCCACCGACGACATCGACCACTTCGGCAACCGCCGCATCCGCACCGTGGGCGAGCTGATCCAGAACCAGTTCCGCATCGGTCTTACCCGCATGGAGCGCGTGGTGCGCGAGCGCATGGGCATGCAGGAGGCAGACGAGATCACCCCGCAGTCGCTGGTGAACATCCGCCCCATCGTGGCCGCCATCAAGGAGTTCTTCGGAAGCTCGCAGCTGTCGCAGTTCATGGACCAGTCCAACCCCGCTGCCGGCATCACCCACAAGCGCCGCCTGTCGGCTCTGGGCCCGGGCGGCCTGTCCCGCGAGCGCGCCGGCTTCGAGGTGCGCGACGTGCATACCTCCCACTACGGGCGCATGTGCCCCATCGAGACGCCTGAAGGCCCCAACATCGGCCTCATCGGCTCGCTGGCCACCTACGCCCGCGTGAACGGCTACGGCTTCATCGAGACGCCGTACCGGCGCGTGGTGGACGGCCGCGTGACCGACGAGATCGACTACCTGACCGCCGACGAGGAGGAGAACTACACGATCGCCCAGGCCAACGATTTGTTCAACCTGGAGACCCGTGAGTTCGGCGCCTTCGACGACGAGGGCAACTTCATCCCGGCCGCCCGCGTGCTCTGCCGCACCAAGGACGCCTCGGGCACCTACGGCGAGCCCGACGAGGTGCCGCCCTCGCAGGTAGACTACATGGACGTGTCCCCGCGCCAGATGACCTCGGTGGCAACCTCGCTCATCCCGTTCCTCGAGCACGATGACGCCAACCGCGCCCTCATGGGCTCGAACATGCAGCGTCAGGCCGTGCCGCTGCTGCGTCCCACCGCGCCGCTGGTGGGCACGGGCATCGAGCACCGCATCGCCGTAGACTCCGGCGAGATGCTGGTGGCGCAGAACCCGGGCGTGGTCGACTACGTCGACGGCCAGACCATCATCGTGCTCAACGACGACGGCGAGTACGACGAGTACCTGGTGCCGAAGTTCCAGCGCTCCAACCAGTCCGGCTGCATCAACCACCGTCCCATCGTTCGCAAGGGCGACGAGGTGCAGGCCGGCGACGTGCTGGCCGACGGCCCCTCGTGCGACGGCGGCGAGCTGGCGCTGGGCCAGAACCTCATGATCGCCTACATGCCCTGGGAAGGCTACAACTACGAGGACGCCATCATCGTGTCCGAGCGCGTGGTGGCCGAGGACCTGCTCACCTCCATCCATATCTCGGAGTACGAGCTGGACGCCCGCGACACGAAGCTGGGCCCCGAGGAGATCACCCGCGAGATTCCCAACATCTCCGACGACATGATCACCGATCTGGACGCCGACGGCATCATCCGCATTGGTGCCGAGGTGTTCCCGGGAGACGTGCTGGTGGGCAAGGTCACCCCGAAGGGCGAGACCGAGCTCACGGCCGAGGAGAGGCTGCTGCGCGCCATCTTCGGCGAGAAGGCCCGCGAGGTGCGCGACACCTCGCTGAAGGTGCCCCACGGCTCCGGCGGCCGCGTCATCGGCATCAACAAGTTCAGCCGCGAGAACGGCGACGAGCTGCCTCCGGGAGTCAACGAGCTGGTGCGCATCTACGTGGCCCAGAAGCGCAAGGTGCAGCAGGGCGACAAGCTGTCTGGCCGCCACGGCAACAAGGGCGTCATCAGCCGCGTGCTGCCCGTGGAGGACATGCCCTACCTGGCCGACGGCACCCCCATCGACGTCATCCTGAACCCCCTGGGCGTGCCTTCCCGTATGAACGTGGGCCAGCTGCTGGAGAACCACCTGGGCTGGGCTGCGAAGTGGGGCTGGTCCGACGCCGAGGAGTCCACCGAAGTGGTGGAGGGCCCCATGTTCGTGGCCACGCCGGTGTTCGACGGCGCCAACGAGGACGAAATCTCCGACGCCATCGAGAAGGCCAACCGCAACCTCATCAACGCCAACCGCGCCAAGTACGGCGACGCTGCCCGCGACGAGTTCGTGCCGCAGCTGTCCCGCACCGGCAAGACCTGGCTCTACGACGGCCGCACCGGTGAGCGCTTCCGCGAGCCGATCACCGTGGGTCAGACCTACATGCTGAAACTCGGCCACATGGTCGACGACAAGATCCACGCCCGCTCCACCGGCCCCTACAGCCTCATCACCCAGCAGCCGCTGGGCGGCAAGGCGCAGTTCGGCGGCCAGCGCTTCGGCGAGATGGAGGTGTGGGCGCTCTACGCCTACGGCGCCTCCAACGTGCTGCAAGAAATCCTGACCGTGAAGTCCGACGACACCGCCGGGCGCGTGAAGTCCTACGAGGCCATCGTCAAGGGCGAGAACATCCCCGCCGCCGAAGTGCCCGAGTCCTTCAAGGTGCTGGTCAAGGAAATGAAGTCGCTGTGCCTGAACGTGGAGCTCGAGGGCCGCAACCACGAGGCCATCGACGTCACCCAGGACTACGACGAGGACGCCTCCGGCGACGCGGGCCTGATGCAGGCCATTGCCGAGGATGCCCGCAAGACCGAGCAGGAGGAGCGCGCCGACGCTCTTGACAGCATCGCTGCCGAGCTGGGCGAGCTCATAGGAGCCGCTCCGGCGAGCGAGGACAACGAGCTGATCGGCAATGGAGAGGAGCTGTAAATGGCGACTGAGTTCGACGTGAACAATTTCGACGCGCTTCGCATCTCCCTGGCCAGCGCCGAGGACGTGCGCAGCTGGTCCCGCGGCGAGGTGAAGAAGCCCGAGACCATCAACTACCGTACGCTCAAGCCCGAGAAGGACGGCCTGTTCTGCGAGAAGATCTTCGGTCCCACCAAGGACTGGGAGTGCGCTTGCGGCAAGTACAAGCGCGTGCGCTTCAAGGGCATCGTCTGCGAGCGCTGCGGCGTGGAGGTCACCCGCTCGAAGGTGCGCCGCGAGCGCATGGGCCACATCGAGTTGGCGGCCCCGGTGAGCCACATCTGGTACTTCAAGGGCTCGCCGTCGCGTTTGGGATACCTGCTGGACATCCCGCCGAAGGAGCTGGAGAAGGTCCTGTACTTCGCGAGCTCCATCATTACCAGCGTGGACAAGGAGGCCCGCGACGAGGATGTCGACGAGCTGCGCGACGAGCTGGCGGCCGACCTTGAGGAGCTGGACGCCGAGCGCGACCGCATCATCGAGGCCACCCGCCGCCTGTCGGTGGACTACGTGCCCGAGGACGACGATTTCGTCGACGACGTGGACGATTCCGAGCGCATGACCCCCGAAGAGGTGGAGGCCGAGATCGCCGACATCTACGAGGAGTTCAACGAGCGCAAGGCCCTGCGCGCCGAGGCCCTGGACGCGTTTTTGAAGATCGAGCCCAAGCAGCTGGTGCCCGACGAGGCGCTCTACCGCGAGATGCGCGCCAACTACCGCGACTATTTCACCGGCGGCATGGGCGCCGAAAGCGTGCGCGATCTGCTGGAGGCCATGGACCTGGAGGCCGTGGCCGAGGAGCTGCGCGACACCATCGCCAACGGCAAGGGCCAGAAGCGTGCCAAGGCCATCAAGCGCCTGAAGGTGGTCGACGCCTTCCTGAAGTCGGACAACAAGCCCACGGACATGATCCTGGACGTGGTGCCGGTCATCCCGCCCGACCTGCGCCCCATGGTGCAGCTGGACGGCGGCCGCTTCGCCACCACCGACCTGAACGACCTGTACCGCCGCGTGATCAACCGCAACAACCGCCTGCGCCGCCTGCTCGACCTGGGCGCGCCCGAGATCATCGTGAACAACGAGAAGCGCATGCTGCAGGAGGCGGTGGACAGCCTGTTCGACAACGGCCGCCGCGGCCGTCCCGTCACGGGCCCGGGCAACCGTCCGCTCAAGTCGCTTTCCGACATGCTGAAGGGCAAGCAGGGCCGCTTCCGCCAGAACCTGCTGGGCAAGCGCGTGGACTACTCCGGCCGCTCCGTTATCGTCGTGGGCCCCGAGCTGAAGCTGCACCAGTGCGGCCTGCCCAGCCAGATGGCCCTGGAGCTGTTCAAGCCCTTCGTTATGAAGCGCCTGGTGGAGCTGGAGTACGTGGGCAACATCAAGGCCGCCAAGCGTGCCGTTGACCGTGGCGCCAGCTACGTGTGGGACGTGCTGGCCGAGGTGATCACCGAGCACCCGGTGCTGCTCAACCGCGCCCCAACCCTGCACCGTCTGGGCATTCAGGCCTTCGAGCCGGTGCTGGTGGAGGGCAAGGCCATCAAGCTGCACCCGCTGGTCTGCACTGCCTTCAACGCCGACTTCGACGGCGACCAGATGGCCGTGCACGTGCCGCTGGGAGCCGAGGCCCAGGCCGAGGCCCGCGTGCTGATGCTGTCCTCGAACAACATCAAGTCGCCGGCCCACGGCCGCCCGCTCACGGTGCCCACCCAGGACATGATCATCGGCCTGTACTACCTCACCGCCGCCCGCGACGGATTCGAGGGCGAGGGCCGCGCGTTCATCGACTTCAACGACGCCCTGAATGCCTACGACGCCCGCGCCGAGCTTGACCTGCAGGCCAAGATCTGGGTGCGCCTGCCCCGCGACATGCAGGTGGCCACCGGCTTCGGCGCCTTCGAGGAGAAGAAGGCCGGCGAGCGCCTGGAGACCACGGTGGGCCGCATCACCTTCAACGCAGTGCTGCCGGAGGACTATCCCTTCCTGAACTACGAGATGAACAAGAAGGAGATCAGCCGCCTGGTCGAGGACGTCTGCAACCGCTACGAGCTCTCCGAGGTGCCCGGCATCCTGGACGGCCTGAAGGACGCGGGCTTCCACTACGCCACCCGCGCCGGCGTCACCGTGTCGGTTTACGACGCCACCGTGCCGCCGAACAAGGCCGAGATCCTGGCCGAGGCCGACCAGAAGGTGGCCGCCATCGACGAGGACTACGAGATGGGCCTCATGAGCCGTGAGGAGCGTCACTCCCAGGTGGTCGACATCTGGAACAACGCTAACGAGGAAGTCGGCGACGCCATGGCGGAGAACTTCGACAAGTTCAACCCCATCTACATGATGGCGTTCTCCGGCGCCCGAGGCAACATCAAGCAGATCCGCCAGCTGGCCGGCATGCGCGGCCTGATGTCCGACCCGAAGGGCGAGATCATCGACCGTCCCATCAAGGCGAACTTCCGCGAGGGTCTGTCGGTGCTCGAGTACTTCATCTCCACCCACGGCGCTCGCAAGGGTCTTGCCGACACGGCGCTTCGTACCGCTGAGTCGGGATATCTGACCCGTCGTCTGGTGGACGTGGCCCAGGACGTGATCATCCGCGAGATCGACTGCGGCACCCATGAGGGCGTGCCGTACCCCATCCACAACGAGAAGGGCGACCTGGACGAGAACCTGATCGGGCGCAACCTGCTGGCTCCCGTGGTGGACGGCGACGGCGTCATCCTGGCCGACGCGGACAGCTACATCGACTCCATGGACCTGCTGCGCACCTTCGAGCGCGCCGGCGTGGAGGAAGTGACCATCCGCACCATCATGACCTGCCACGCCGCCCATGGCGTGTGCCAGAAGTGCTACGGCTGGGATCTGGCCACGGCCCGTCCGGTGAACATCGGCACGGCCGTGGGCATCATTGCCGCGCAGTCCATCGGCGAGCCCGGCACGCAGCTGACCATGCGCACGTTCCACACCGGCGGCGTCGCCGGCGACGACATCACCCACGGTCTGCCCCGCGTCCAGGAGCTCTTCGAGGCGCGCAAGCCCAAGGGCGCCGTGGTGCTGGCCGACATCTCCGGCACCCTGCAGATCTCGGGCGACAAGAACTCGCGCAAGTTCACCATCCACGACCAGGAGGGCAACTACCGCGAGTACGACGTGTCGGCCCGCGCCCAGCTGATGCCCGGCATCTACGACGGCTGCCAGGTGACCATGGGCCAGCAGCTGACCAAGGGCTCGGTGAACCCGCACGACCTCATGCGCCTGACCGACCCCAACACCACGCTGCGCTACATCGTCAGCCAGGTCCAGGACGTGTACGTGTCCCAGGGCGTGGACATCAACGACAAGCACATCGAGGTCATCGCCCGCCAGATGCTGCGCAAGGTGGCCGTGACCGACGCGGGGGATTCGGACTTCCTGCCGGGCCGCCAGGTGAACCGCTTCGAGTTCGAGGACGTGGCCAACAAGCTTATCGCCGAGGGCAAGAACCCGCCGGTGGGCCAGCCGTTGCTGCTGGGCATCACCAAGGCGTCGCTGGCCACCGACTCTTTCCTGTCCGCCGCTTCGTTCCAGGAGACCACCAAGGTGCTCACCGACGCGGCCATCGAGGGCAAGACCGACCACTTGGCCGGCCTGAAGGAGAACGTGATCATCGGTAAGCCCATCCCCGCGGGCACGGGCCTGCCGCGCTACCGCGACGTGCGCCTGACCTACAAGGGCAACCCGGTGACCCCCATCACCTCCGACGCGCTGCCGGACTTCGCTCCCGACGCCTTGCGCGACATCGAGGAGCTGCTGCCCCAGCCGCAGGATTGGTCGCTGGACGGCGACGGGTACCTGTCCATGGGCAACGGCTTCAGCAGCTACTACCCGGGTCTTTCCCTGGGGCATCGCGGGCCGCAGCTCTCCGACGAGGACGCGCGCCTGTACATCTACGACGATCTGGGCGTGTCCCAGCGCTGGGCCAACAAGTTCTCCGAGGCCGGCATCGAGACCGTGGCGGATCTGGTGGGCCACACCGAGGACGACCTGCTGCGCATCGAGGGCATCGGCGTGAAGGCCATCGAGGAGCTGAAGGAGGGCTTGGAGCAGCGCGACCTCATGTACGTCATCGAGGACGACCTGTCGGCCACCAGCGACGACATGTCCCAGCTGCTTGACATGGTGTTCAGCCCCGACGACACCATCCTCATCGGCGGCACCGAGCCGCCCACCTTCAACACCGAGGGCGAGGACATGCTGGGCGAGGCGCTGCCGCCCCGTTCCTACCAGCGCAACCTTGAGGAACTCGACGCGCTTCTGGGCTCCATGGGCTCGCTCGGGTCCTTCGGCTTCGGCATCACCAGCCGCGAGGACGAGGAAGCCAGCAACGAGCGCATGAGCAACGGCGAGGAGTAACGCAGCGGTTGTCGTTAGAGGGGACGTGCGAGGCGCGTCCCCTCTTGGTTTGAGGGAAGGGAAGGACGCCATGGCATCGAAGACCTACGTTCCCGAAGGGGCCTGTGCCCCGGCGTCCCAGATAGGCGCCACCCTGGAGGCGCTGGGGGCCACCATCGCCCGCCGGCGCGACGCTGACGAGTCCAGCTACACCCATCGCCTGCTGAGCGGCAACGTGGACGGCGTCCTGAAGAAGGTCATGGAAGAGGCGGGCGAGGTGGCGCTGGCGGCCAAGGACGTGGAGTCCTGGGCCACAGCGTCGCTTGCCGCGGCCGTGGCGTGCGGTGCCGTGGACGAGGGCGCCGAAGGCGAGGGCCCGCTTCCCGTAGCCCTTCCGCAGGAGTACGGGCGCGCGGTGGACCATCTGCGCTACGAGGCCGCCGACGTGGTGTACCATCTGCTGGTGGTGCTGGAGCGCTACGGCGTGACCCTGGACGAGTTCGCCGCCGAGCTCAACGAGCGCATGACCGAGGCCGAGCGGCCCTGCGGCGCCGTCCGACTGCATCCGGCTTACGTGAACCGGGGAAGGTAGCATCTGCCCCGCAACGGGGCTTTACCGGGCGCCATGCCCGGGCGAGAGAGAGGATCTGCATGGCTCGACTATTCGGAACCGACGGCGTTCGCGGCCTTGCGAACGACGAGCTGACCTGCGACTTGGCCTTCAAGCTGGGCCAGGCCGCCGTGGCCTTCCAGGGCGGCACTATCCTGATCGGCAAGGACACGCGCAAGTCAGGCGACATGCTGGAGGCCTCCGTGGCCGCCGGCGTCATGTCCATGGGGGGCACGGCCCTTCTGGCAGGCGTCATCCCCACGCCGGCCATCGCGCTTCTGGTGCGCGAGCTGTCCTGCGACGGCGGCGTGATGATCTCGGCCTCCCACAACCCGCCGGAGTACAACGGCATCAAACTCTTCGACGGCAAGGGCTTCAAGCTGCCCGATGCCGTGGAGGACGAGATAGAGGCCTTCGTGACCGCCGGCGGAGCCCGTGCAGACCAGCTGCCGGCGGGGGATGCCGTAGGCGTGGCCATCCCTGTTTCCGAGGCCGTGGAGATGTACGTTGCCCATGCGGTGAAGACCGTGACCGACCAGGGCATCGACCTGTCTGGCATGAAGGTGGCCCTGGACGTGGGCCATGGCGCCTCCTGCGTGTCGAGCGCCGAAGCCCTGCGCCGCCTGGGCGCCGAGGTGTCGGTGATCAACGAGGACTACGACGGCACCGACATCAACGTGGGCTGCGGCTCCACGCACCTGGAGCCCCTGCGCGCCTTCGTGGCCGAGGTGGGCGCCGACGTGGGCATCGCCCATGACGGCGATGCGGACCGTGTGATGCTGGTGGATGCCGCCGGCAACGAGATCGACGGCGACGTGGTGGAGGCCGTGTGCGCCATCGACCTGAAGGAGCGCGGGCTTCTGGCGGGCAACACCGCCGTGTCCACGGTCATGTGCAACCTGGGCCTTGCCCATGCGCTGCGCGACGCCGGCATCGAGCTTATCCAGACGAAGGTGGGCGACCGCTACGTGCTGGAGGCCATGCGCGAGGGCGGCTTCGTCGTCGGCGGCGAGCAGTCGGGGCATATGATTTTCCTGGAGCACAACTCCACGGGCGACGGCCTGGTCACCGCCTTGCAGTTTCTGGCGGCGTGCAAGCGCGCCGGCAAGAGCGCGGGCGAGGCGGCTGCGGTCATGACCCGCTTTCCCCAGACCCTTATCAACGTGCGCGTGAAGGACAAGCATGCCGTGGAGGGCAACGAAGCCGTGGCCGCAGCCGTGGCCGCAGCCGAGGAGGCCCTGGGAGACTCCGGGCGCGTGCTGCTGCGTCCCAGCGGCACCGAGCCTGTTGTGCGCGTGATGGTGGAGGCCGCTTCGGCCGAGGATGCCGAAAAGCATGCGAAGGCCATCGCCGAAGTGGTGGAGGCCAACGTGTAGCAGCCCGCTGGCGTACGCCGCATGCTCTGAAAAGGCCGTGGCCCCTTCCGATTGCTCGGGAGGGGCCGCGTTGCGTTGGGGGGGGGGAGGCTGCTCCGGGAGATGGGCGCCCCCGGCGTCGACAGGCACTTACTTGCCGGTGAACAGGTACTTCAGTCGTGCGAAGAAGCCGCGCTTGGGCTCGCAGGAGGCGGCGATGGGCTCGCTTGAGAGCACGATGGCCCGTACGGGCTCCTCGGTCTCGCGGGCGATCTGGGCGGCCTGCTCGGCGGTGCGGTCCATGGTGTCGTCCATCTTGCCCTCGGCCTCGGCAAGGGCGCTGCGCGTGTCAGCGTAGGCGCGCTCGAGCACCTCGCGGATCTCGGCCTGCGCCCGCCGCGTTTCGGCGGCTGCGTCGAAGTCGGCTGCCCGGCGTCGCGCAGGCTCGCGGCCGGCGGCTTCCTGCTCGGCGGCCTCCAAGCGCGCCTCCTGGGCTTGGCGGATGAGGTACTCCTGGCTTTCGAACAGCGAGGTCACGCCGTTTTCGTCCTGGTGGGCGAACGACCCTAGGGCGGTGTAGCTGCGATCGGGCAGAAGCTCGCGCAGCTTCGCCGTGTCGGACAGGCAGATGTCCAAATACCCCAGGATGCGCTCCCGCAGCTCGGCGTCGCGCACGGGCCAGGCGATCTCGATGCGCTTGTCCATGTTGCGGGTCATGAGGTCGGCGCTGGACAGGAAGAGCTTCATGGAGTCGCGCGGCCCGAAGCCGTAGATGCGGCTGTGCTCCAAAAGCCTGCCCACGATGGAGACCACGCGGATGTTGTGGGTGTAGCCGGCCAACCCCGGCACGATGCACGAGATGCCGCGGACGAACAGCGTGGTGGGCACCCCTGCCTGGCTTGCCTGCACCAGCTTCTCGATGACGTCGATGTCGGTGATGGAGTTCGTCTTGAAGAACAGCCCGCAGGGCTCGCCTGCGCCAGCCAAGGCGATCTGCTGGTCGATGCGCCGCAAGATCATGGGCTTTATCTGCAACGGGGCCACGCTTAGGACGTCGTAGTTGTCGGAGGTGTTCTCCAGCTGCATGTTGCGGAAGAACTCCACGGCGTCGCGCCCGAAGGCGGCGTCGGCGGTGATGAAGGACAGGTCGGTGTAGAGCCCGGCCGTCTTCTCGTTGTAGTTGCCGGTGCCCAGCTGCGTGATGTGCTGCAGGCCGCTTTCCGTGGTGCGGGTGATGCAGCAGATCTTGCTGTGCACCTTGAAGTCGCGAAAGCCGTAGATGACGTTGCAGCCGGCCTGCTCGAAGCGCTGGGACCATTCGATGTTGTTTGTCTCGTCGAAGCGTGCGCGCAGTTCGAAGAGGGCCGTGACCTCCTTGCCGTTCTCCGCCGCTGCGATGAGGGCCTCGGCCAGGTGCGACTGGCGCGCCAGCCGGTACAGCGTGATCTTGATGGAGATGACCGCCGGGTCTGTCGCCGCCTCGCGCAGCAGCTGAACGAAGGCGTCGAAGGTCTCGTAGGGGTAGGACAGCAGCACGTCGCGTTCGCAAACCTGGTCCATGACCGGTCGCGAGCGGTCCAGGCAGCTGGGCCATTGCGGTGCGAAGGGGGTATCGGTGAGGGCGGCGCGGCGCTTCTCGGGAAGGCGGGAGGCCAGCTGCCAAGTGTAGCTCAGATCCAGCGGCACCGAGGTCACGTAGGCCTGGTGTGCCTTCAGGCCCAGGCGCTTGAGCAGCATTTTTCCCGCCGTGGACGACAGGGGCCGCTCGCTTTCCAGCCGCACCGGCGCCAGCCGCGCCCGCTTCTTCAGGATGCGCTTCATGTGCTCGCGGTAGTCGTCGTCGTCCTCGTCGGGGGCCTCCGTGGCGTCCAGGTCGGCGTTGCGGGTGACGCAGACCACGTTGGTCTCCTTCACCTCGTACATGGAGAACACCTCGCCGGCGATGGTTTCCAGGGCGTGCTCCAGCAGCACGAACTGCAGCCCGTCGCCGGGAAGCGCGATCAGCCGCTCGCACTGGCGCGGCAGCGGCAGCAGCCCGATGGACACGTCCTCTGCGCCCAGGTTCGCCCGGTCCGCCTTGCCCTTGGCCTGCTTGCCGCCCTTCTTCGCGTCCTTCACCGCCTGGGCTCGGGCCTTGCGCGACTCCTCCGCCTCCACGCCCAGGCCCACCACCACGTACAGGGCGCTGTTCTCCAGATGGGGGAAGGGGTGGCGGCTGTTGATGATCTGGGGCGACAGGAACGGCATGACGTTGCGCTGCAGGTGCAGATGCAGGTACTCGCGCTGGTCCGGGGCCAGGTCGTCGGGCATGAGGTGGCGGATGCCCTGCTCGGCCAGCTGGCGTCGCACGGTCTGGAAGGTTCGCTCCTGAACGGGGTAGAGCTCGCGGCAGCGGGCGTAGATGGCGTCCAGCTGCTGGGCCGGCGTCATGCCCGACTTGGAGTCGACGATGGACTTCTTCACCAGGGACAGGTCGGTGAGGCTGCCCACGCGCACCATGAAGAACTCGCGCAGGTTGCTCCAGAAGATGGAGATGAAGTTCAGCCGCTCGAGCAGCGGCACAGTCTCGTCGGCTCCCTGGTCGAGCACCCGCTCGTTGAACGACAGCCAGGACAGCTCGCGGTTCTGCAGGTAGGCCGGCGCCGCCACGCTGCCGGCGCCTTGCGTCATCTCGTCCGCCCCGTCGAAGCGCTGCTTGGCGCGGCGCTCGTCGCCCGAGCGCTTGGCCTCGTGGGTTTCCACCGGCTCCTTCGGGTGCTTGTCGTGTTTGGCGGACTTGGCGCCCTTTTCGGGTTTGACGGACTTGTCCTGGGGTTTCGCGCCTTTCGCTGCGCTCATGGTCATACACCGCCTTGCTCTCGTGCGTGCTGCATCGCAGCCGGCGCTCCCATCCCCGGTATCCTTTCGGCGCCAGCTGCGGACTCTCATCAGTGTTGGCTACCAGTATAGTCCAAGGTTTGCAGCCGGCCCGTCCGAGAGGGCGTTGTGGACTGATTGTTTGGAAACGTTTGTCAACCTTAAGGCCGACGCCGCCGCCGCGAAGGGGGCGCGGGCGCTAGAATAGGGCTGCCGCTTCGCGGGCCGTTGCCGGCGGGCGCTTCGCAGCGAGAAGGAGGCTCTCATGCTTGAGACCGTCGACCTGTCCGCGAAGGACATGGACAAGGGCGAGTACAAGACCGTGCGCCGCGAGCTCACGGACCGGTTGGTGGTGTTGCAGCAGCAGGCGCGCAGCCAGGGAATCGGCCTGGTGGTGCTGTTCGAGGGGTGGAACGGCGCGGGCAAGGGTAGCCGCATCTCCGACCTGATGTACAACCTTGACGCCCGGGCCACCAGCGTTCACGTCACCGAGGACGCGGATGCGGAGTCGCTGTCGCACTTCGCGGGGCTGCGCTACGGCGTGGACGGCATGCACCCGGTCATGGAGCAGTTCTGGCGGGCGCTGGGGGAGCGGGGCACCATCACCTTCTACGACCGGGGCTGGTACACGGCGGCCGTGCAGCAGATGCTCTTCGAGGAGTCGCGCGAGGCGATCGCGGCCTTCGGCGAGGAGGCCCCGAAGGACGAGGCCGAGCCGGTGCGTCGGGCCGTGGAGGCGTCGCGGGGAGAGCGGCGCATCGACACGCTTCGCCGCTCGCTGGCCGCAGCCGCCGACTTCGAGCGCCAGCTGACCGACGACGGCTACGTGGTGGTGAAGTTCTTCGTCCATATATCCCAAGAAGCCCAAAGGCGGCGCTTGCGCAAGCTCCACGACGACCCGGCCACCCGCTGGCGCGCGCCGAAGAGCCGTCTGCGCCAGGTGGACGAGTACGCCGAAACCTACCGGCTGTTCGACAACCTGCTTGAGGGCAGCGACTTCAGCTACGCCCCGTGGCACCTGGTGGCCGGCGAGGACAAGCGCCGGGCCAACGTCCAGGTCGCCCAGACGCTGGTGGATGCGCTGGAACGGGCGCTAGCCGCCGGCCAGGACAAGGCGACGGCCGAGGCGGCGGCCAGGGCCGAGGCGAACTCGGCGGCGGCGTGCGAGGCGGCGCCCGAGGATGTTCCCCGGCAGCAGGGGACGCGGGAGGCGGCCGAGGCCCAGGCCCGCGCCCAGGCGGTCCGGGCGCCCAGCGCCTCCCGCTTCAAGATCGTCGAGGGGCATCCCACGGTGGACGGCATCGTGCACACCTCGTCGGCCGACCCCATGGACGAAGCCGAGTACCGCGAGCAGCTGAAGCGCCAGCAGAAGCGCTTGGGCAAGCTGGAGATGGAGATGTACCGGGCCCGCATCCCGCTCATCCTCATGTACGAGGGGTGGGACGCGGCCGGCAAGGGCGGCAACATCAAGCGGGTGGCCCAGGCCCTGGACGCGCGGGCCTACACCATCTTCCCAAGCCCCGCTCCCACCAAGCCCGAGCTCATGCACCCGTTTCTGTGGCGCTACTGGACACGGCTGCCCAAGGCGGGGCACGTGGGCATCTACGACCGCAGCTGGTACGGCCGCGTGCTGGTGGAGCGGGTGGAGGGCTTCGCGTCGCCCGCCGAATGGGCGCGCGCCTACGACGAGATCAACGAATTCGAGCAGGAGCTGGTGCGTTGGGGCGCCATCTTGCTGAAGTTCTGGGTTGACGTGAGCCCCGACGAGCAGCTGGCCCGCTTCAAGGCCCGCGCCGCCGACCCGGCCAAGCAATGGAAGATAACCGACGAGGACTGGCGCAACCGCGACAAGTACCCTCAGTACAAGGCGGCTGTGGACGACATGTTCCGGCTCACCTCCACGCCGTTCGCGCCCTGGATCGTGCTTGAGAGCGACGACAAGCGCCATGCCCGCGTCAAAGCTCTGAAAATCATCAACGATGCCCTGGAAGCACGCTTGCGCGATTGATGATGTTGGGGTAATCTTAATGCGCTATGCTCTGCGGAGCGGAAGCCGTCTGAAAGAAGTTCGGCGCGCCCTTGCCGGCGCTGGATAGAAAAGAGCGAACCATGGAACTGTTCGGAGTCACCATCCCTGATTACGCCATTTGGATCGTGGCGGCCATCATCGTCATCATCCTCATCGCCTTCATCGGCAAGGGCTTCATCGACGAGATGAAGAAGTAGCGAACGCTGCTTTGCCGGGGCAAGCCGCCCCGATTCTGAAAAGTGATTGAAAAGCCGAAGCGCCTCGTGTGTAGGGGGCGCTTCGCCGTATTATGGTAACGAAACGGAAACGGACGAGCGCTACCATGCCGACCGGTGGTCGGCGCGCGTTGGGAGCGCGGCGAAGAGAAAGGCGCTTTGACCTCCTATGGGCTGGAAGAGCAAAAAGAACGCCGAACCCGAGGACTTCTTCTCTCGGCCGGGCATGCACGCCCAGGCCACCGGCGAGGTCCAGTACCCTGTCATGCCCTCCAAGAAGAAGGGCCGCGTGTGGCGCATCGTGTTCTGGGTTGCGCTCGTGGTGTTCGTGGGGGCGGTTGTCGCCCTGGGCGCCATCGCCTTCAGCTACTGGCAGGGGCAGCAGACCTACAAGGACGTCGAGCGCGTGGGGCTTGCGGTGGCCGACCTGGACGTCGCCTTGAGCGGCGCCACGGCCGACGAGGCGCTGACCTCGGATGCGCTGGACGTCGACTGGGACGCGCTGCGCGCCATCAACCCCGACATCGTGGCCTGGATCTACGTTCCCGGCACCGTGGTCAACTACCCTATCGTGCAGGGCGATGACGACGAGTACTACCTGCACCACGACTTCAAGGGTCAGGGCGGCTGGCTCGCCCAGTTCGGCACCGTGTTCCTATCCGCTGACAACGACCCAGGCTTCAGGGACCGCAACAACATCATCTACGGCCACCACATGAACGACGGCTCCATGTTCGCCGCCTTCTCCACGTTCGGCGACGCGGCCCTGTTCAATTCCCATCGCGACGTGTACCTGCTCACGCCCCAGGCGAACTACCTGCTGCGCACCTTCGCCATCGACCACGTGCCCGCCGACGACCCGCTGGCCCAGGTGGTTTTCGAAACCGATGCGGCCTTCGCCAGCTACGTGCAGGACAAGATGGACCGCTCCGCCGTGGCGGTGCCCTCCGACGTGCCGGCGGCTTCCGACATCCCCAAGACCTTCGCGTTCGCCACCTGCGACAACCTTGCCAGCGACGGACGCTGGGTGCTGTTCGCCTACGTGTACCAGGAGGTGCGTTTCGACGGGACGGCGCCCGATGCCGGCGAAAGCTCCGGCGACGACGGCCAGGATGCGGCGCCCGAAAGCGGCGACGAGGCCGACGGCGAGACGGCTGTCGAGAACGGCGGCACCATAACCGAGGGCATTGGCGATGAAGACGCGCAGGCGGCGATCGGCGAGGCGGCTGGAGAGGCGGCGGAGTAGCACCATGGCAGACGAGGCGACGCAGAAACCCGACCGGATGGAAGAGGAGTGCGCCGTCTTCGGGGTGTACGCCCCGGGCGAGGACGTGGCCCGCATGACCTGCTACGGCTTGCAGGCGCTGCAGCATCGGGGGCAGGAGAGCGCGGGCATCGCGGTGGCCGACGGCTCCACGGTGCTGGTATCGAAGGACCTGGGCCTGGTCACCCAAGCCTTCGACGAGGCGAAGCTCTCGGCCCTCAAGGGGTTCGTGGCCGTGGGGCACGCCCGCTACTCCACGAGCGGCGCCGCTTCCTCATGGGAGGCCGCCCAGCCCCACATCTCCGCCATCGACGAGGTGCTCATAGCCTTGGCCCACAACGGCACCCTGGTGAACACGGAAGGCATCCGCGAGCAGCTGGCCGCCGAGGGGGTGCGTTTCCGCGCCGGCACCGATTCCGAAGTGGCCGCCCAGGTCATCGGCGCCATCACCCGCAAGACCCATCACCTGCGCGACGGCATCCGCTTCGCCATGGAGCAGCTTTCGGGCGCCTACGCCATGGTGCTTGCCAGCCCTGATGCGCTCTACGCCTTCCGCGACCCCAACGGCATCCGCCCGCTGTGCATCGGCGAGCTGCCCGAGGGCCGAGGCTGGGTGGTCTCCAGCGAGACCTGCGGGCTTGACATCGTAGGCGCCGCCTACCTGCGCGACGTGGCTCCCGGCGAGATCGTGCGCTTCTCCGCCGAGGGCATGACTAGCGAGCAGGGGGTGCCGGCCGGTCGGCGCGCGTCGTGCATCTTCGAGTACGTGTACTTCGCTCGCCCCGACTCGGTGATAGACGGCCAGAGCGTCTATCAATCACGCCGCGCCATGGGTCGCATCCTGGCGAGGGAGGCGCCGGCTGCGGCCGACCTGGTGCTGGGCGTGCCCGACTCCGGCGTGCCCGCGGCCCTGGGCTTCTCCGAGGCAAGCGGCATCCCCTTCACCGACGGCATCGTGAAGAACCGCTACGTGGGCCGCACCTTCATCCAGCCGACCCAGTCCATGCGCCAGCTGGGCATCCGGCTGAAGCTCAACCCGCTGCCGTCGGTGATTTCGGGCAAGCGCCTTGTGGTCATCGATGACTCCATCGTGCGCGGCAACACCTCCAAGAAGCTGGTGGCCATGCTGCGCGAGGCGGGCGCGGCCGAAGTGCACCTGCGCATCGTGAGCCCCGAGGTACTGTGGCCCTGCTTCTACGGCATCGACACCGACACCCGCGACCAGCTCATCGCCGCCAACATGGACCTGGAGCAGATGACCCGCTGGATAGGGGCCGACTCCTTGGCCTTCATCAGCATCGAGGGACTGCGAGAGAGCGTTTCGGGCGTGCGCCATCCCGGTTTCTGCGAGGCGTGCTTCACCGGCGACTACCCGGTGCCCGTGCCGCTGGGCTAGGTTGCTTCTGGGGAACCCGTGCGCTCCGCCTCGGGGGTGCGGCCTTGGCCTATAATAGGCAGCTGACGAAACCCCGCACGCAAACCGGAGGAGAGCCCATGGCCGAGCGCAATGTTGCCGAAGAGACCGTCGCTGCCGCCAGCGTCACCTACGCCGACGCCGGCGTCGATATCCAGGAGGGCGCCCGCGCGGTGCAGGCAATCAGGGAGACGGTGCATTCCACCTACCGGCCCGAGGTCATCGGCGACATCGGCGGCTTTGGCGGCCTGTTTTCCATCGCTGCGGCGAAAAGCATGGCAGATCCCGTTTTGGTGAGTGGGACCGACGGCGTGGGCACGAAGCTCAAGGTGGCCCAGCTGGTGGGGAAGAACGACACTGTGGGCATCGACCTTGTGGCCATGTGCGCCAACGACATTTTGGCCACCGGCGCCGAGCCGCTGTTCTTCCTGGACTACATCGCCGTGGGCAAGCTGGATTCCCAGGCCGTGGCTCAGGTGGTCTCCGGCATCGGCGAGGGCTGCCGCCAGGCTGGGTGCGCCCTCATCGGCGGCGAGATGGCCGAGCATCCCGGCGTCATGGACCCGGCCGACTACGACCTGTCCGGCTTCTGCGTGGGCGTGGTCGACCGGCCAGCCATGCTGGACCCGGAGCAGGTGCAGGTGGGCGATGCGCTCATCGGCCTGGCGTCCAGCGGCATCCACTCCAACGGCTACTCGCTCGCCCGCAAGGTGTGCGTGGAGGGCAGGTCGGTCGAGGAGCTTGTTGCCCCCTGCGAGGCGCTCGAGGGCCTGTCGGTGGCCGAGTCGCTGCTGGCCCCCACCCGCATCTACGTGAAACCGGTGCTCGAGGTGCTTCGCCGCTGCCCCGGCGCCGTGCACGCCCTGGCCCATATCACCGGCGGCGGCATCACCGAGAACCTTAACCGCGCCCTGAACGAGCGGGTGGATGCGCAGGTGCAGCTGGGCGCGTGGCCGGTGCCCGCCATCGTGCGCTACGTGTGCGATGCGGCCAACCTTTCCGAGGACGAGGCTCTGAAGACCTTCAACATGGGTCTGGGCATGGTGCTGGCGGTGGATCCCATGGCTGCCGACGAGGTGTGCGCGGCCCTGGCGGAGGCGGGGGAGACCGTGTACCCGGTCGGCCAGGTAGTGGCCGGTAGCGGCAAGGTGGCCTACGTCAACGAGGGCGCACTGCTGTAGGACCTGCCTCGTGCGCGGGGTCTGCCCATCGGTTGCGGGCGCGTTTCCCCGCCGTTGCCTTCCCGCGGCTATACTGGTTTTACCTATCGGATGCATCCAAGGAGGTACCTATGAACTCTTCGCGCGTGACGCGCACCCTTGCCCTGGCGGCCGCCTGCGCGATGGCCGTCTGCCTGACCGCCTGCTCCTCCGGTGACTCCGGTTCCGAGGGGGAGGAGGGAGCTGCAGCCATGAGGGCTTCCGACGAGCAGGTGTCCACGGCCATGGTGGTCATGCAGGACGGCGCGTCGGTGCTGTTCGTGGACCAGCAGACCCAGACGCCTTACTATCCCACGCTTCCCGAAGGCGCCGTGCTGAACGCTGACGGCCAGCCTATGGCGAACGGCGACCTTGCGGTGGGCAACATCGTGGAAGTGACCGGCAACGGCATCATGCTGGAGAGCTATCCGGGCCAGTACCCGGGCATCTACAAGGTGCAGGTGATCGAGGTGGGCAGCCCCGCCGATGCCGACCGATACGCCGACCTGGTGGAATCGGTGGGCACGGGCGCTGCTTTGGACCCCAACGAGGTGCCCTCCGGCTCGCTGGATTACAGGACCGACCTCGCCGTCGTGACGTCGCTGCTCGAGGCATATCGCAGCGATTTCGCCGCGGATACCCCCGAAGGCGCCTCCGATGCCGTCTTGGCCGGGACCCCCTTCACCGATGACGGCACGCTGCGCGACGGCGTTGCGGACGCGCGGGTGGAAGGGCCTACGGAAGCCACCGTGTCCTTCCTGGCGACGCCGGTGTCCGTGCAGGTGAGCCGCGTGGAGATGGGCAAGACCGACGGCGGCCAGCCCACCGTGGACCGTACGCGCCTGCAGGCGACCACCCAGCCTGTGGAGACGACCGCAGGCGATGGGATGCCCGGCGCCGTGGCCTTTACCATGGAGCCCGGCTACTTCTACTTCATCAACGCCACCTTCGATGGAGGCAGCGCCGACTACGGCTTCGCCTGCCTGACCCCCGGCACGAACTAGGCATTCGGCATGAGGTCCGGCTTCAGCCGGGTCTTCGGCCAATCGCGCCCTCGCCACCGCGGCGGGGGCGCTTTCGCTTGCGGGTGAAATCTGGTCGATGGATAGGTTCGGCCGTTTGCGACTTCGGGAAGCTGAGCCGCGCGGCATCGCTTGCTAAGGCTGTCCGTTTCGCCGGTCTCTGTCCGATAATGCGCTTTCCTTCGCTATACTGGGCTGAGTCGTTTTTCGTGCGAGGCGGCCCTGCGGTCGGGCGAGAGAGGTGCGGGATGGAAAAGCTCAAGGTGGGCGTGTTGTTTTCGGGAAGCGGGACGAACCTGCAGGCGATCGTGGATGCCTGCGGCGACGGACTGCCGGCTGACGTCGTGCTGGCGGTGTCGTCGCGCCCTGACGCCTTCGGCATCAAGCGGGCCGAGGCTGCCGGCATCCCCGTGCTGATCATGAACCGCGAGCTCTACGCCGACCCGGATGCCGCCGACGCCATGATCGTGGGCGCCTTGCGCGAGGCGGGCGCCGAGTACGTGGTCATGGCCGGCTACATGCGCAAGGTCACGCCTGTGATGCTGGACGCGTTCCCCGACCGCGTGGTGAACCTGCATCCGGCGCTGCTGCCCGCCTTCAAGGGCGCCCATGCCATCCAGGAGGCCTTCGATGCCGGTGTGAAGGTCACGGGCGTCACCGTGCACTTCGCCAACGAGGATTACGACCGCGGCCCCATCATCGCCCAGCGGGCCGTGGAGGTGTTCGACGACGACGGCCTGGACGACTTGGAAGCGCGCATCCACGCCGTGGAGCACGTCCTGTACCCCCAGGTGCTGCGCGCCCTGGCCGAGGGCCGCGTGTCCGTAGACCCGCAAACCCGCAAAGTGTCCGTAAAGGGCGGCCTGGTGTAAACGGCGAGCGACGGAGGGCCTCCGTCATCCCCCCTGCCGCCATCTGAGGCCCACTCTGTCATCCTGCGCCACTCTCCTCTGCGTGATGGAGTTGTGCTATTCTCGGATGCGAATCATTTCGTTTGAAAGGAAGCGCCATGACTCCCGAAAAGCTGCGCTCTATCGCCGAGGCCCTGCGCGCGGGCGATGCCGTCTCCCTGTCCGTCGATGACTTTCCCTGCTTCTCGGCCGAGGCTACCGAGGGTAACCCCCATGTGTCGCCCAGCACGCTGTCAGCCATCTCCGCATCGCTTGGCGCCGGCGACGCCGTGGTGTTCGAGCGGGCCGCTCGTGCCATGGACGAGGGCGACCTTGCCTGGATCGGCTTCAAGGTGGTCTTTGACGCCGACGCCGCCGTGGCCAACACCGACAACGAGGTGACGAAGAAGTACGGAGATGCGGGCTCGGCTGACGGCCAGCCGCTTGTGTTTTTCTGCAACGATGCCAAGGAGGTGGTCTCGGGCCGGCCCTATTCGCCCCGCGACCTGTTCCAGATGAAGGACGTCACGCGCGGGCCCTCCATGCACAACGAGCAGTTCGACGGCCTCACCTGGACGAGCGTGCCGTTGTTCGACCAGGTGCGCGTGTGGCTGCTGGGCGCTTCCGACTCGGCGGCCGAGGTGGCGGCCCTGGCTCACCATGTGGGCTTCAAGGTGACGGCCGTGGATTACGATCCTGCCTACCTGAACGAGGCGCGCTTTCCCGAGGCGGAGCGCATCCTGCTTGGCGGCGGCAACTTCGACGAGCTGTTCGACCTGCATGCCGCATCCGGGGATTACGTTTGCGTGCTCACGCGCGGCCACATGTTCGACCCCGAAGGCTGCTTGTGGGCGGCGCGCGAGGGTGTGCGCTACGCGGGCATGATGGGCTGTGCCGGCAAGAACAATACGGTGCACGACCTGGTGATCTCCCGCGGCATGACCGAGGAGCAGTGGGACGCGGTGAAGCGTCCCATCGGCTTGAAGTTCGGGGCGAAGACCCCGGCTGAGCTGGCCATCGCCATCGTGGCGGAGCTGGTGGACGTGCGCTATCGCGACCGCTACTCCCAGGAGGCCCGCGACCGCCACGAGGCCAGCCTGGGGCGGTAGGGGCGGCGGCGCGGGGGCTTGCGGCCCTGCGCGAGAGCCGTGATTATTTGTCATTCGGCCGTTTTCTGCCAGGCCCTTGACCTGGTAAAACTATAGAAATACCAGGTCAGGGGCCCGAAATCTTATGGCAGAGAATCGGCGAAATGCAAATTCTCTCCCGCCTCCTCCGCGCCTCCTAGTGGTGGAACAGGCGCATGCCGGTGAAGGGCATGACGATACCGTACTTGTTCGCGGTCTCGATGACGTTGTCGTCGCGGATGGAGCCGCCGGGCTGCACAATGTAGGCCACGCCGGACTTGCGTGCGCGCTCCACATTGTCGCCGAAGGGGAAGAAGGCGTCGGAGCCCACGGTCACGCCCTCCTGGGTGGCGATCCACGCTGCCCGCTCCTCGCGGGTGAGCGGCTCGGGCTGGCTCGTGAACACCCGCTGCCATTCGCCGTCGCGCAGCACGTCGTCGCATTCGTCGGAGATGTACACGTCGATGGCGTTGTCGCGGTCGGGTCGGCGGATGCCCTCGACGAAGGGAAGCCCCAGCACCTTCGGATGCTGGCGCAGGTACCAGTTGTCTGCCTTGCTGCCTGCCAGGCGCGTGCAGTGGATGCGGCTCTGCTGGCCGGCACCCACGCCGATGGCCTGGCCGTCCTTCACGTAGCAGACGGAGTTCGACTGCGTGTACTTCAGCGTGATGAGCGCCACCAGCATGTCGATGACGGCGCGCTCGGGCAGGTCCTTGTTCTCGGTGACGATGTTGCCCAGAAGCTCGCGGTCGATGCGGAAGTTGTTGTGGCCCTGCTCGAAGGTGACGCCGAAGACGTCCTTGAGCTCGGTTTCGGCGGGCACGTAGTCGGGGTCCACCTGCACCACGTTGTACTTGCCGCCCTTCTTGGTCTTCAGGATCTCCAGGGCCTCGTCGGTGTAGCCGGGCGCGATGATGCCGTCGGACACCTCGCCCTTCAGGTAGCGGGCGGTGTCGGCGTCGCATACGTCGGAAAGCGCTGCCCAGTCGCCGTAGGAGCACAGGCGGTCGGCACCGCGGGCGCGGATGTAGGCGCAGGCGATGGGGGAGAGCCCACCCTCGTCCTCGACGAAGTAGATGGCCCGGTCGGTGTCGGAGAGGGGGTGCCCCACGGCGGCGCCGGCGGGGGAGACGTGCTTGAAGGACGCGGCGGCCGGCAGACCCGTGGCCTCCTTCAGCTCGCGCACCAGCTGCCAGGAGTTCAGCGCGTCCAGGAAGTTGATGTAGCCGGGCTTGCCGTTCAGCACGGTGATGGGCAGCTCGCGTCCGTCCTTCATGTAGATGCGCGACGGCTTCTGGTTCGGGTTGCACCCGTACTTGAGCTCCAGTTCGTTCATGGATTCCTCCTCTAGTCTCCCAGGTTCTTGTTGAACAGCGTGACGGTGCCGCCTACGTTGGCGTAGAGGCTCACCTTGTTGTCGGCGTTCAGGGCGGCCCATACCTCGTCGGGCGAGGCCAGGCGCACCGGCACGGGCTCGCCGGCGAAGGTGGGCAGCGGGTTGCCGTCGCCCTGGTAGGTGCTGATGAAGTAGCCGCAGCCCTCGTCGGCGCCTTCGTAGCAGAAGAACTCGCGGATGCAGCGGTCACCCTCGCCGTGCTTCAAGATGGACATCTCGAAGGTGCCGTCGGCGTTCACGATGGCCGAGATGCGCGGGGTGAAGTTGGGCGCGTCGGGCTCGTATTCGCGCTGCATGCAGCCCTCGCGGAAACCGCCAGCCTCCACGATGGTGTCGGTCTGATCGCCGTTGGTCACCACCAGCGCATCTCCCAGGGTGCGCACCGGATGGTAGATGATCAGCGACGGGTCCTCCAGAAGCGCCGGGTCGTGGGCTTCGGTGCGGATTCCGTCTTCGGTGGCGGCGAAGATGCGGTTTCGGCTGTTCACGCTGCGTCCCATGATGAAGTAGTACACGCAGTCGCGGCCCACCACGATACCGCGCCCGGGGTAAGGGTTGCCCTTCAAAAGCTCGACGAGGTCCTGCATCACGCTTCCTTTCTGCGAGGGCGGCCGCCCACGAAAAAGGGCAAACCGCTTCCATTGAAACAGTTTGCCCAGACGGTCGGCGAATATGTAGCAGCTGCTCCCCCGTGGTGCCCCACGTATCTCCGTCAGTCGCAGCATATGGGTAGTGTAGCATGCGCGCAGGCGCAATCGGTCGGGCGCAGCATCCTGCACGAGAGAAACAGCGCAGGCGCGCCATCGGCCTGTGCTGCTGCGGGCGGCCCTCGGTTTGACTGGTCCGACCCCTTACGCTTTCTCGGCTATGAGGCCGCTTCGGTAGGCTGACAGCAGCTCTTCCAGGTCGGCTATCTGAGCTTTCAGCTTGGCTCCGGTGTCGGTGTCGGCCACCAGGGTGCGCCGGTCAACCTCGTCGACCACGCGGCGCACGGAATGGATGTCCAGCTCCTGCTCCACGGCGGCCTGGGCCGACTCCAGCGGCTCGTGGGCCGCCAGCACCATGCCGTAGGAGTTGGATATGAGCGTGTATCCGGCGATTCCGGTGGTGGGCTGGTAGGCCTTCGAGAAGCCGCCGTCGATGGTGAGCACCTGCCCGCCCAGGCGCACCGGGTCCTCGCCGTCCTTCACCTTCACCGGTACGTGGCCGCAGATGATGCGCGCCGTTTCGGGGTCTAGGCCGAAGTCGCGGAAGATGTTGCCCATGGCCTGCGCATCGTCCTGCAGCGCGTAGAAGGGGTTCTTGTGCTCCTTGCGCGCCGCCTTGTCCGCCACCAGGTACAGCTCGAAGGTGGCCATCTTGCTCTTCGCGAACAGGGGAGACCCCGGCGAGAGCCACATCCACCACAGAAGGTCGCGCCCGCGCCGGCGCCGCTCGTCGTCCTGCCCGAAGAACGCTTCGCGCACCCACTGCTCCAGCGCGTCGTAAAGGGCCCGTCCCGCGTAGCGCTTCCCGAACACGTCGGTTTCCATGAGCGTGCCGTCGGCGTTCAGGGGCACGCAGGCGTGGAAGAGCAGGTTGTTGTTGCATACCTTGTACAGGCTGCCCGCCTCCAGGAAGAAGCGCATGTGCCGCGTGAGCTTCTCGCTTAAGGTGAACGCCTGGGCCAGCCGGTCCATGACCTCCTGCTCCTCGGCCGTGAGGCGGTAGGGGTCGGCCGGGTCCACCGTGGGGAACAGCTTGTCGGTGAGCTCATGGGTCACGCCGTCGATCACCACGGTGCCGCGCTCGTAGTCGATCTTGTCCAGAAGCTTGCGGTTGTCAAGGCCGAACTCGGGGTAGCGGTCGATGAGCGCGCCTTCCACCTTGAACTGGATGATGGCCATGGCCTTCTGGATCTTCACGTTCATATCAAGTTCGGAGGGTGACAGGTCGGGGTTGCCCTTCAGCCCGAAGGCGACGCAGGGGTCGTCGCGGTAGGTTTCCATGGCGAAGGCGGCCAGGGGCAGGATGTTGATGCCGTAGGCGTCTTCCAGGATGGATAGGTTGCCGTAGCGGGCGCAGTTGCGCACCACGTGGGCGATGCAGCCGGGCTGCCCCAGCGAGGCGCCCATCCACACCACGTCGTGGTTTCCCCACTGGATGTCGATGGCGTGGTAGCCGGCCAGGGCGTCCATGATGGTGTCGGGCGCCGGGCCGCGGTCGTAGATGTCGCCCACGATGTGCAGCTGGTCGATGGACAGGCGCTGGATGAGCTCGGCCATGGCCACCACGAACTCCCGGGCGCGCCCCGTCTCGACCACGGCCCGAAGGATGGCCTGGTAGTAGGCCTCCTTGTCGGGCCCTGCGGTGCTCTCGCTCATGAGCTCCTCGATGATGTAGGCGAAATCGGCCGGCATGGCCCGGCGCACCTTCGAGCGCGTGTACTTCTGCGCCGCCCGGCGGCATACCTCCACCAGCTGCGGCAGCGTGGCGTAGAACCATTCGTTCTCGTCGGCGCAGCGCCCA
Source organism: Eggerthellaceae bacterium (assembly GCA_910575165.1). Taxonomy (GTDB): domain Bacteria; phylum Actinomycetota; class Coriobacteriia; order Coriobacteriales; family Eggerthellaceae; genus Xiamenia; species Xiamenia aquisgranensis. Next base: position 13,938 of record CAJTDS010000010.1, on the reverse strand, counting down.
AGCTCGACGGCCAGCTTCTCCTGCGGGTAGTAGATGAGGGTGCACAGCGCGCGCTTCTGCGCGTCGGTCAGCTCGTCTCCGAACACCTCGTCCACCTTCATGCGGATGGACCCGGAGGCGTTGCGCAGGATATGGGAGAACGCCTCGGCCTCGCCGTGGATGTCGGAGCAGAAGAACTCCGTTCCCTTGGGCAGGTTCAGGATGGCCTTCAGGTTGATGATCTCGGCCGAAGCCTTGGCCGCGGTGGGAAACGATTTTGAGAGCAGCTCCAGATAGCGCAGGTTGCTGGTGGCCATGGTACGTCCTCTCCGAACCGGGGGCGGGCAATGCGCGAAGATGCCCGAAGTGTACCCCATGGGCCGCCGCTGGCGAAGGGCGGGCGAGCGGGGATTCGGCGAAGCCCACAAACCTTGACCCGTACGCGCCGCTTTTGCTTTATTCCTGACATCGCGGCAACGAATAAGCGGCTTTTTCGCTGGTTGGCTATAGTTTGGCTATGAAGAAATCAGAAGCGCTGAGAGCTTTGGGGCTGCAAAACGGCGCCACCGACGACGAGGTGAAAAAGGCCCACCGCAAGCTGGTGATCGAGCATCACCCGGACAAGTACCCCCTCGATTCGCCGGAGCATGCCCGCGCCGAGGAGCTGACCAAAGAGATCAACGAGGCGCGCGACGTGCTGCTCAACCGCAGCTGGACCCCGGAGTTCGACCCCAGGCGCGACCCCAGGCCCTATGCGGGCAACCCCTACGCCCGCCCGGGCGGCAGCGCGGGCTCGCCTGCGGGCGGCGACCCCTTCGCCGGCTGGCCGTTCGCACCGGGGCGGACCACCTACGTGTGGACGTCGTGGGACGGGGTGCATGCCTCATCGACCCCTCCGGCTTCCGGCCAGGCGGTCGGCGGCCGCGGCCCGGGAGGCCCGTCCGATCCCTTCGGCGGCTATCCCTTCGCAGGCGCCGACCCCTTCGACCCCTTCGCGGCGTTTCGCGTGGTGCGCCCCGCTAAGACGCCCGAGCAGCTGCGGGCCGAGGCGGCGCGCACGCTGAAGCTGGAGTGCGCCGTGATAGCGGCGAAGTTGGCCGCCGTGGCGCTGCTTGCGGCCTTGGGGTCGCTGGCCTCGGGGCTGTTCCTGTACGTGATGGCCTCGGTGCTGTGGGGTTTGTGGAAGCGCTTCGGCGGGTGCCTGCTCTACGCGGCGGTGCCCCTGGCCCTGCTCGGCGCGCCCCTCATCTTCCTCATCGCCCCGCGCGACGGCATGCTCACCGGCGCGTTGCTTCTGGCCTTCTGCTTCGCGGCGCTGTTCGATTACAGCAACGTGAGCCGCACCTACGGCCAGTGGCGGCAGGCAGGCGGCAGCTTCGCGGGCGGCGGGAAAGGGTGATGCTATACTTTGACGCCTGCGCATCGGCGCGTTGTAGCGACCCCGCCGCCTGCGCGCTGCGGGCGTCCTGCGCGTAGGGATGCGTTGCGGCCCTGAAAGGAGGGACGGTTCATGAAGAAGGCGCTGCTGCTGGTCCTGGCCATCGTGGCCATGTGCTTTTTGCTGGCCAACGTGGACTACTTGAACAGCTTCGTCAACACGTTGCAGACCGGAGCCCTCATTCCGCTCATCGTCTCCATCGTGCTCATGCTGGCGCGCCATCTGGTGCAGGCCGCCTCCTACGACGCCGCCTTCGAGGCCGTGGGCCATGCCACCGGGTTCTGGCACAACGTGGTGCTCATCTTCTCGCTGGTGTTCATCAACACCTTCTGCCTGTTCTCCGGCGCCACCGGCGTCGCCTTCATCATCGACGACGCCCATCGCCGCGGCTGCGATGCGGGGCAGTCCACCTCCGGGGCCATCCTGTCCCAGATCGGCTACTTCGCCGCTGTGTTCGTCATCTCGGTCATCGGGTTTCTCACCATGCTCATCTCCGGCGACATGAACACGCTGTTCCTCATAGGCGGCCTGGCCTTGGCCGGCGTGCTGGTGGGCCTGTCCAGCCTGTTCGTGGTGGGGCATCGCCGCCCCAGCGTGCTCTACCGGCTGTTCGCCTTCGTCGAGCGGGCGGTCAACAAGGTGCTTTCCGTGGTGAAGCGCTCGCTGTCGGCCGGCTGGGGGGAGAAGACCGCCAGCTCCTTCAAGGAATCCGCGAACATTCTGGCCAGCAACCCCAAGGGCACCGCCGTGTGCATCGCCTACGCCGCCTTCTCGGCCATCCTGAACATGGCCTGCCTGGTGGCCATCGGCTACGCCTTCGGCTTCGAGAACGTCTCGGCCCTCATCGCCGCCTTCGCGGTGGCGGCCATCTCGGTCATCTTAAGCCCCACCCCCCAGGGCGTGGGCGTGGTGGAGGCGGCCATCACGGCCATCCTCACCGCTGCCGGCTGCTCGGTGGCCACCGCCGCCGCCATCGCGCTTGTCTACCGCGGCATCATGTTCTGGATCCCCTTCTGCATCGGCGCCCTGCTGCTGTCCCAGTCGGGCTTCTTCGCCGAGAAGAAGGACGCCTCGCAGGAGAAGAAGGACAAGGACACCGCGTGGCTTTTGGGCACGCTGGTGATGATCGTGGCTTTGGTGAACCTGGGAATCTCCATCATTCCGCAGACGTTCACCCCCTTCACGGTGCTGACCGACTGGGTGAATATGAGCGGGTTGGTGGCCGGGCCCGCCTCCGTGCTGGGAAGCCTGTTTCTGCTGGTGGTGGCTGTGGGACTCATCCTGCGCTACCGTACCGCCTGGGCTGTGTGCGAGACGGTGCTCATCCTGGTGGCCGGCGGCGAGCTTCTGTTCGTGAACACCTGGGAGGTGGGTCTTGCGGTGACGCTTCTGGCCGTGTGGCTGTTCGTGAAGCGCCGCGCCTTCGATCGGCCCATCATCCCTGGCGAGTCGGCGCCGCGTCTGGCCGAGGAATACCAGGAGCAAACGGGCAGGGTGCAGGCCTGGTGGAACCGCGTGAGGGCCCGCGGTGCGAAGGAAAAGGGCGCCGGCGGCTTGCAGAGCGGCGGTGCCAAGGACGTGGCCGCCGTGGCCGCGTCGGTGGGGCAGCGGGTGCGGGAGCTTTCCGCCCAGCGCGACCGGGATCGCAGCCAGGTGAAGGCGCTCGCGGTGGTGCTGGCCTCCCCGGGCGGAATTGCCTCCCAGGGCGGCGCCGAGCCTGCGGCCCGGGATGGCGAAAAGCCCGCGGAGCCGGAGGGCAGCCCCGGCGATCCCGCTTGACGAGCCGTGCGGATCCAGCCTGCCGAGCCCCTCGCTTGGCGGCGCTGTGCGCGAGTTTCCGATAAGGAGGCGGTCCTATGACCCTTGCAGACACCCTAGACATGCGCATCGACGTGCTCGAACGCGAGCATGCGGAAATGTCCATGCCCATCAGCCCCGCCATCTACCAGGCCTTCGGCTACGTGCACGGCGGGGCGACGCTGGCCCTGATCGAGTCGGTGGCAAGCGTGGCCAGCCACGGGTGGGCCGCTGACGATGAGATCCCCTTCGGCGTGGGCATCGACGTGCGCCATCGCCGCAGCGGAAAGGTCGGGCGACTGCACGCCACGGCCGACCTCGACCGCATCGAGCCCTCCAGCAAGGTGGGCCGCAAGCTGTTCTGGAACGTGAAGGCCACCGATGATGCGGGCAACGTGCTCTCCGACGGCGTGTTCGTGGCCAAGATCGTGCCCCGCAGCTACGTGGGCTACACCGGCTAGGGGCGCGTCGTCGCGGCTTTCGCCGAAGGTGACGTTTCGGCGCCTTGGCGATTACAGGGCCTTAGCAGTTGGCGGGACGCGTCGGGGTTTCGGCGGAAGTGCTTCTAGAATCGATTGAGATTGTTCACTCGACCATCGTTCTAGGAGGCATTCTATGGCTGAGAACAGCGCAGTACAGCCGACAGCGAGCGCTCAGGCTCCCATCACCGACGGGGCCCACTACCTTGCGGAGGCGCTGCTTGAAAACGGCCTCGACACCATGTTCGGGGTCGTGGGCATCCCGGTAACCGACTTCGCCCGCGTGGCCCAGGCCAAGGGCATGAAGTACGTGGGCATGCGCCACGAGGCCGACGCGGGCAACGCTGCGGCCGCCTCGGGCTTCCTGACCGGCAAGCCGGGACTGTTCCTGACGGTTTCCGCCCCCGGCTTCCTCAACGGGCTTGCTCCGCTTCTGGAGGCCACCATGAACGGCTTTCCCTGCATCCAGATAGGCGGCTCGTCCTCGCGCGACACCGTCGACTTGCAGGAGGGCCAGTACGAGGGCCTCGACCAGCGCGCCTACGCCGTGCCGTTCACGAAGGCGGCCTACCGCATCGACAACATCGAGGGCATCCCGCTGGGCATCGCCCGCGCCATCCGCGCCGCGGTGTCGGGCCGTCCGGGCGGCGTGTACGTGGATATCCCCGACACCATGCTGGGCCAGACCATGGATCTGGCGGCGGCCAAGGCCGGCCTGTACGCGGTGAAGAACCCGGCCCCGGCCATGGTTCCCGACCAGGCCAGCGTCGACGAGGCGCTCGACCTGCTGGCCAACGCCAAGAACCCCTGGATCTTGCTGGGCAAGGGAGCTGCCTACGCCCAGGCCGACGACGAGATCGCCGAGTTCGTGCACAAGACAGGCATCCCCTTCCAGCCCATGTCCATGGCCAAGGGCCTCATCCCCGACGACGACCCGCAATCCACCGCTTCCTGCCGCGGCCTTGCCATGCGCACGGCCGACGTAGTGCTGCTGGTGGGCGCGCGGCTGAACTGGATGCTCAGCTTCGGCAAGGGGCGCCATTGGAACCCGGACGTGAAATTCATCCAGATCGACATCGACCCGGTGGAGATCGACAACTCGCGTCCCATCGAGTGCCCCGTGGTGGGCGACATCAAGTCCACCATGAAGCTGTTCCTGGAAGGGCTTTCCACCCGCAGCATCCACGCCAGCAAGGAATGGACCGACCTGCTGGCCGCCGACGCTGCGAAAAACGACGCCAAGTTCGCCGGCAAGACCGCGGCGACCACCGTGCCCATGGACCACTACAACGCCTTGGGCGCCGTCAAGAAGGTCATCGACCAGAACCACGACGTCATCGTGGTGAACGAGGGCGCCAACACCTTGGACGACTGCCGCGACATCGTGGACATGTACCTGCCGCGCCACCGCCTGGACTGCGGCACCTGGGGCGTTATGGGCGTTGGCACCGGGTACGCTATCGGCGCTGCGGTGACCACGGGCAAGTCGGTGCTGTCCATCCACGGCGACTCCGCCTTCGGCTTCGACGGCATGGAGGTCGAGACCGCCTGCCGCTTCCATCTTCCCATCACTTTCATGGTGCTCAACAACGGCGGCATCTACCGCGGCGACTTCGAGAACCTGGGCACCGACGGCGATCCGTCGCCTCTGACCCTGGACGCCACGGCCCACTACGAGAAGCTGATCGAGGCCTTCGGCGGCACCGGTTACTTCGCCACCACGCCCGAAGAGGTTGAGCGCTTCACCGCCGAGGCGCTGGCCTCGAAGAAGCCCTGTTTCATCAACGTGCAGCTGTCCGTGCACGCCGGCGTGGAGAGCGGGCATATCGGTAACCTGAACCCCAAGCCGGTGGTGGGTCCTCTGGCCACCTCCGAGATGGTGGACCTGAACGAGAGGATCGTGGACGGCAAGCTGGTGCAGGAGCCGGCGGCCAACTAGCGAGTTCTTCGGGAACGTGCCGGGCGGGCGAGCAGCCTGCTCGGCACGCTGCCGGGCGCGCCTTCGTTGGGGCGCGCACGGCGGATTGAAAGGAGGGGTCATGGAGACCATCCTCATCAACGACATTCTGCCGATCCTGGTGATCATGATCTTGGGTTACATCTTCGGCAAGCTGCGCTTCTTCGATAACGACCAGCGCCAGGGCCTGAACAAGCTGGTGCTTGACGTGGCGCTTCCCGCCGCGCTGTTCGTGTCCATCGTGAAGGCCACCCGCGAGATGCTGGTGAGCGACCTTACGCTGACCATCCTGTCGGTGGTGGGCGTCGTGGGCATGTTCATGCTGAGCTTCGTCCTGTGCAAGGTGCTGTTCCACCACACCACCCAGGAGGCGGCCGTCTGCGCCCTGATTGCCGGCTCGCCAACCATCGGCTTTCTGGGATTCGCGGTGCTCGATCCCATCTACGGCAACAACGTCGACACGAACCTGGTCATCGCCATCGTGGCCATCGTGGTGAACGCCATCACCATCCCCATCGGCTTCTACCTGATCAATCTGGGTCAGGAGAAGGACAAGGCCAAGGCCAAGCTGGCTAGTACCGGTGCTTCGGTGGCTGCCAAGGTAAGCGACGCCGCCCAGACCGGTGCCAAGGCCGTTGCCTCCGCCGCGGCTGAGACCGACGGTCAGAAGGCCGCCGAGGCCTGCGGCTACAAGGACGAGGGGCTGCTGGCCGAGGCCAAGACCAAGCTCCACGACGTGCTCACTCCCAAGGGAGAGGTGGATGTGGCCGCTTCCAGCAACCGCGGCAACGCGCCGGCACGCAAGATGAACCCCAACGTGGCCGCCATCGTGAACGCGCTGAAGCAGCCGGTCTGCTGGGCGCCGCTTCTGGCCGTGGCGCTGGTCATCATCGGCGTGCGGTTCCCCGCCGAGCTCGACCCCTGCTTCGAGCTGATCGCCAAGGCGAACTCCGGCGTGGCCGTGCTGGCCGCCGGCCTGGCTCTGTCCACGGTCAAGTTCTCGCTGTCCGTCGAGACGCTGTGGAACACGTTCTTCCGCTTGATCCTCACCCCTGCGGTGTTCGTGGTGGCCGGCATCCTGTGCGGTATGGCCGGCGACGGTGACAAGCTGTCCATGCTGGTCATGGCCGTGGCTCTGCCGCCTGCGTTCTCCGGCATCATCATTTCCAGCCGCTACAACATCTACGTGCGCGAGGGCGCCTCGTCGGTGGCCGTGTCCACCGTGGGCTTCGCCGCCACCTGCGTCCTTATCGTGTGGCTGATGCCCATCATCACCAAGATGTTCGGCTAGCGGTTTAGCTTCGCACGAGCGCTCGGGCGCCGTCTGCGGCCCGGGCGCCCGCTTTGCGAGCGGCCGCCCGAAGAGGGAAGGACCGATCATGGCAACCAGGATCACAGTAGACGGGATGACGGCCGCAGCACGTGCGGCCTATGCGCTTTCCGAGGCGGCCGTCATCTATCCCATCACGCCGGCGTCGCGTATGGCCGAGACCGTGGAGTCGTGGTCGGCGGCGGGCGAGACCAACCTCATGGGGCAGACGGTGGCGGTCAAGGAGATGCAGTCGGAGAAGGGGGTGGCCGGCGCTCTGCACGGCTACCTGGCCGGCGGCGCCCTGGCCAGCACCTTCACGGCATCCCAAGGGCTCATGCTCATGATCCCGAACCTGTACAAGCTCTCAGGCGAGCTGCTGCCCGGCGTGCTGCACGTGACCAGCCGTTCGCTTTCGGCCCACGCGCTGTCCATCTTCGGCGACCACCAGGACGTCATGGCAGTGCGCCAGACCGGCGTGGCCATGCTGGCGTCGGCCTCGGTTCAGGAGTGCATGGACCTGTCGTGGGTGGCGCACCTGTCGGCTATCGAGGGGTCGCTGCCCTTCGTGCACTTCTTCGACGGCTTTCGCACCTCCGACGAGATCTGCACCATCGAGGACGTCCCGCCCGAGGCCGTAGCGCCCCTGGTGGACTGGGGCGCCGTGCAGGCCTTCCGCGACCAGGCCCTGGAGCCGCAGCACCCGCGCATCCGCGGCACCGCCCAGAACCCCGACATCTACTTCCAGAACCGCGAGGCCGCAAATCCCCGCTACGGCCGTCTGCCCGCCATCGTGCAGGGCTACATGGACGGCTTGGCGAAGGTGTGCGGGCGCCAGTACCACCTGTTCGACTACGTGGGCACGCCGGATGCGGAGCACGTGGTGGTGACCCTGGCCTCCAGCTGCGACGTGGTGGAGGCGGCGGTGCGCTCGCTTGCGGCGCAGGGTCGCAAGGTGGGGCTCGTGAAGGTGCGCCTGTACCGGCCCTTCTCGGCCGAGCACCTGATGGACGCCATCCCTGCTACGGCGAAGGTGGTGTGCGCCCTTGACCGCACGAAGGAGCCGGGAAGCCTGGGCGAGCCGCTGTTTCTGGACGTGTGCTCGGCAGTGCAGGAGAGCGGGCGCGCCATCGCGGTCTTGGGCGGGCGCTACGGGCTGTCGTCGAAGGACTTCACCCCCTCCATGGCAGCGGCGGTGTTCGACAACATGGCCGCCGACCAGCCGAAGCGTCGCTTCACCGTGGGCATCGACGACGACGTGACCCATCTGTCGCTGCCTAAGGGCCCCGCGCTTTCCACCCTGCCCGACACCGTGCGACAGTACGTCTTCTACGGGTTCGGATCCGACGGCACGGTGGGGGCCAGCAAGCAGGCGGCAAAGATCGCCGGCGAGGCGAAGGGGCTCTTCGCTCAGGAGTACTCGTGGTTCGACTCGAAGAAATCCGGTGGCCTTACCATATCGTATTTGCGCCTGGCCGACGGACCGGTGCGCGCCCCCTGGCTCATCGAGGACGCCGACTACGTGGCGTGCAACAAGTCCGTTTACGTGAAGCGCGGCTACCGCATGGCCGACAAGCTCAAAGAAGGCGGCACCTTCGTGCTGAACGCGCAGTGGACCGACGACGAGCTGGATCGGCAGCTGCCCCCGGCGCTGAAGGCGGCCCTGGTTAAGCGTCGGGCGCGCTTGTTCGTGGTCGACGCGGCAGGCTTGGCGGCCAAGCACGGCCTGGGCAACCGCATCAACATGATCATGCTGGCGGTGTTCTTCAAGCTGACCGACCTTATGCCCTACGGGACGGCCGTGGACGCGCTGAAGAATTCCGTGCGCGCGCTGTACGCCCATGAGGGCGCCGACGCGGTGAAGCGCGACCTGGACGCCATCGACGAGGCGGCGGGCGCGGTGCGGGAGGTGCGCTACCCGGAGTCCTGGGCCAGCGCGCTCAAGGAAGCGGCCTCGCCCGACGAAGGGCTGCAAGGACTGCCCCCGCGCCAGAACGCGGTGCTCGACGAGGCGTACGTGAAGAAGGTGTTCGAGCCTATGGAGCGGCTGGAGGGCAACGCCCTTCCGGTGTCGGCCATGGACCCTGCCGGCTTCGTGCCCGCAGGCACGAGCGCCTACGAGAAGCGCACCGTGGCCCAGAACATCCCGCGCTGGAATCCGCAGAAGTGCGTCCAGTGCTACGAGTGCTCGCTCGTGTGCCCCCATGCGGCCATCCGCCCCTTCGTGGCCACCGACGAGGAGCTGGCCCATGCTCCGGAAAGCTACGCTACCGCGCCGGCCAAGCTGCCTGCGCTTGCCGGTATGGCCTTCCGCATCCAGGTGTACCCGCAGGACTGCGTTGGCTGCGGGTCGTGCGCCGACAACTGCCCGGCGCCGGGCAAGGCGCTGGTCATGGAGCCGCTCGCCGGCCAGCTTGACGAACAGCGGGAGAACCTGGAGTTCGCCCAGAACAACGTCTCATTGAAGGACGGGGCGGTGCCGGCCGACACCGTGCCCGGCACCCAGCTGCGCCAGCCGCTGCTGGAGTTCTCCGGCTGCTGCGGCGGCTGCGGCGAGACCCCTTACGTGAAGCTGCTCACCCAGCTGTTCGGCCCGCGGCTGGTCATCGCCAACGCCACCGGCTGCAGCTCCATCTGGGGTGCCTACATGCCGGCCATGCCCTACACCGTGGACAAGCACGGCTGCGGCCCTGCTTGGGGAAACTCGCTTTTCGAGGATAACGGCGAGTACGGCTACGGCATCGCCCGGGGCATCCGCGCCCGCCGCGAGGGCCTCTCCCTGCTGGTCGACGAGGCGCTGGCCGACCCGGACGGTTGCGGCGTGGCGTACGAGACGGCGGCGCTGCTGCGGGAGTGGAAGGGCGCCATGGGCGACCCGGACCGCTCGCGGGCGATAGGCGAAGTGCTGCGGCAGCGGCTGGCCTTCGACGCCCAGGCGGCCCGCACCCGCTCGGCTTCCGACGCCGCCCCGCTCAAGCGCGTCTTCGACGGCAGCGACTACCCTTCGGCGCTCTTGGCCCGGGCCGACCTGTTCGCCAAGAAGAGCGTGTGGTGCATAGGCGGCGACGGTTGGGCCTACGACATCGGCTTCGGCGGCCTGGACGAGGTGCTGGCCAGCAAGGAGAACATCAACGTGCTGGTGCTGGACACCGAGGGCTACTCCAACACCGGCGGCGAGATGTCCAAGGCCACCCAGCTGGGCAGCGTCTCCGGCTTCACCGTGAACGGCAAGCCCACGCCCAAGAAGAACCTGGGCCGCATGATGATGCAGTACGGCTACGTCTACGTGGCCCACGTATGCCTGGGCGCCGACATGCAGCAGACCATCGATGCCCTACGCGAGGCCGAGGCCTACGACGGCCCCTCCATCGTCATAGCCCTGTGCCCCTGCATCTCCTGGGGCATCCGCGAGGGCATGCATGCGGCGGTACGCGAGCAGAAGCGCGCCGTGGCCACGGGCTACTGGCCGCTGTACCGCTTCAACCCGGCGGCTCCCGCCGGTACCGACCCGCTCACCATCGACTGCACGGTGCCCGACAAGACCCTGCCGTCGTTCCTCTCGGGCCAGAACCGCTTCGCCTCGCTTGCCGAGCGCGAGCCCGAGCTGTCGGCGCTGCTGCAAAGCGAGCTCGCCAAGGACGTGGTGCGCGGCCACGAGGAGCTGGTGCGCACCGTGGAGGTGTACAAGGGCTAGCCGCCTGCCTGCGACGATGCTGCGCGGCCTTTTGCCTGGCGCCGTGCAGGGGAAGGGCCCCGATCGGGGCCCTTCCCCTGCTTTCGGGCTTCGGCTCGCCGTTCGCTTCTTGAGTCTCGGTCTGCCGCGAACCCCTTGGGTCTTGCCCGGCGGCATACGAAAAGGGGCCCCGAACGGAGCCCCTTCCTTGTGTTTTGCGGTTTGGCGGTTTGCCGGCGCTGTCGCCTTTTAGGATTGCTTCAGGTCGGCCGGTACGCCGTCGTTGCTGCCGATGACTCCCTGGGCCTTCAGCTGCGCGATCTGGTCGGCGGTGTACCCCAGCCCGCCCAGGATCTCGTCGTTGTTCTCGCCCAACTTCGGCGCGCGCTGGTAGTCTGGCGTGTAGTTGCTCATGGTGAACGGCATACCGATGGTCTTGAAGCTGCCGCGAGCGTCTCCCTGGTCGATGGTCACGATGGTGCCGTCGCTGTTCAGGTCTGGGTCGTTCTCGATCTCGTACCAGTCCAGCACCGGTCCCACCGGCACGCCCTTGGCGCCTAGCTCCTTGGTCAGGGTGTACTTGTCGTACTGCATGGTGTACTCCTCCACGCGCTTGTACACCTCGGCCTTGTGCTCGTCGCGGGCGTTGGCCGTGGCGAACTTCGGGTCGGTCAGCCAATCCTGGAAGCCCATGGCGTTGCAGAAGTTCTCGAAGCCCTTCGGCGACTGCTGGATGACGATGTAGACGTAGGCGTTGGGGTCGGTCTCCCAGCCCTTGGCGCGGTAGCACCAGCCCAGCACCAGGCCGCCCTCGGCGTTCTCGGCGCGGGGGATGGCCTTGCCCCACTTGTAGCCCGGGTAGCAGGCGTAGTAGGAAAGCTCGCCCAGGTTGTCCAAGATCAGCTGGTCGCGCAGCTTGATGCGGCACAGGTTCAGCACGGCGTTTTGCATGGACTGGTACACGTAGCAGCCCTCGCCGGTGTTATGGCGCTGCTCCAATGCGGCCAGTATGCCGATGAGCAGGTGCATGCCGGAGTTCGAGTCGCCCAGGGCCGCGCCCGACTGCGTGGGCTGCGGGTAGGTGCCGTCGTTCCAGCCGGTGGTGGAGGCCGAGCCGCCGGCGCACTGGGCCACGGGCTCGAAGGCCTTCACGTGCGAGAAGCGGCTGCCCTGGTTGAAGCCCTTCAGCGAGGCCATGATGCACTTCGGGTTGATGGCGTGCACCTGCTCCCAGCCGAATCCCAGCTTCTCCACGTCTCCCGGGCCGATGTTCTCGACGAAGATGTCGGCGTCCTTCAGAAGGTCGGTGAGGATCTTCTTGCCCTCGTCGTCCTTCATGTCCAGCGTGATGGACTTCTTATTGGCGTTGAGCTGGAGGAAGTACAGGGAGTACGACCCGTCCACATCGTTCATCTCGGAACGGGTGGGGTCGCCGCCGTGCACCTTCTCCAGCTTGATGACCTCGGCGCCCATCCATGCCAGCATCTGCGTGCAGGAAGGCCCGGACTGTACCTGGGTCCAGTCGATGACCTTGATCCCCGCAAGCGGAGCGTAGTTCGTTGCCTCAGCAGCCATTGCACACCTCCATAGGTTGATTGTTCGACGCTACCTTTGGTCATGGTAGACCCGCCGGCTTGGCTTCAGGCGCCGCTTAGGGCGCTTGGTGGGCAGCCGTTGGCGTTCCTGCGCTGTTTCGTAATCTTTCGGGCCGGGCGGGGCAGGGTGTGCAACCGGCATCTTCGCACTTGCTCGGATTGGGCGGGGCAGGCCGCACAACCGGCAACTCGTGCATTGTTCGCGAACTTGCCTTTTGTTACGTTTCACCAGGTAAATTCGCCGAATCCCAATAGGGATTTCGAGAATCTAAACCTATCTTTCGAAAGCCTTTAACCCTCTGGAAAGTGGGGTAGATCCTGCGTAGCATGGCACCCCTGACGAAGGAGGAGCAATGAGAGGCGCGGAAGATCTCATCAACGCGGAGGAGAGCAGGACTATCACAGCGAAAGAGGCGGCAGTCATCCTTGGCGTGTCGCCATTTAGGAACATGAAAAAGAACTTGGTAATATCTTATTCGCTTATGATGGCATGGAAATCATGGTTTGAAAAATTAGCTTTTATAAAGTGGAGGAATGAATGATGGCATATGAAGAAATACGGCTTGTAAAGCCGAGTTTAGGATTGAAAGATAAAGCACTTGAATATCGGCAGGAGCATTTTGATTTTGGAGAACAGATAATCAACGGGAGTGAATTATTTGACAAGATTTTTTCTTATGAGGAATGGCTTAAGAAAGTTATTGCCAATTCAAGTACGGAGACTGTTGACCCTAATTGGGTTTTAACAGATACATTTTTTGCAGTTAGGGTGTCAGATAATAGAATTGTTGGCATTGTTGATCTGAGGTATCAGTTAAATGATTTCCTAAAAGATTTTGGTAATTGTGGATATAGCGTAAGACCGTCAGAAAGAAGAAAAGGGTACGCTACTGAAATATTAAGACAAATATGTTTGGTTGCGAGAAAATACGGTTTGAAACAGTTGCAGTTATCAGTTGAAAAGGACAACGCTGCTTCAATAAAAACAATCGAGAAAAATGGTGGGAATTATTGTAGGAGCTTTACTTTTGATAACGAGGAAGCATATGTATATCTGATAAATCTTTGAGCCAGTTAAAAAACCCTGCTTATGCAACGCTACTTCTCACCACGAAACCAGAAGTAGAATCTCCACTTAACAGAATTAGAATTACTCATAACCGTAGAGGTCACAGAGCCTTTGCGGTTTTTCTTTTGTCGTTTTTATCGGAATATAAATGCGCTGATAGACAGGATACTTGTTTCGGAGCGTGAGAACGCGGCCCTTGCGCGTATGCGCGGATGCCTGCGAGCATGCGGGTTGCTAGGTGCGCTGAAAGGGCGACTAACCAAGCCACCACCTGAAAGCATGGGCGAGATGGCTCCGTTCAGAGTTTTGCCGGCGTTTCAGTCTGAATGGAAACGAGTCTTATCTAAGGAATACGCAGGTGCTGAGCAGCGCGAGCTAGAGAGACTTTACAAAAGCTTTGCGATTGCCTGACACTCTCTTTAAGGGCTCTTGTTATCTTTTCAAATGAGCCTCTTCTTCAGGCTCCCTCCACAAGAGGAGGCACATCCAAAGAAAGGAAATGAAATGAGCAAAGCTTTAATCAAAACTCTATGTTAGACCACTGTTGACATGGAGTCCTTGAGGATGTCCCATCAACGCCCCGCCTAAAAAGAAGATCCATCCTAGGGTGAAGTCGCCTAAAACCTGACCGGAAGGATGGAT
>CAJTDS010000009.1 GCA_910575165.1 Eggerthellaceae bacterium | reverse complement strand
CAGGAACACCGACAACCTCATAGCGCTGCTGATGCTGAGATGTTCGGACGCGAAGCCGCAACTGCCATGGAACCGATCGGTTCCGGTGAAGAAAGCAGCTTAGCGATGCAACCCTCTAGCCACACAAACTACCGAAGCCTCAGATTTCAGCCAAAAAAGAAGGGGCGAAAGGTGGTGAGAGGAAAAAGGGAGGAGCAAAGGGCGGCAAGAAGGGGAAAGGAGGAGGCAGCAGGCCGAAGAGCGGCGGCGCGTGAATCGATTTGCAAACGGATGGGCTTTCGTCGTTGCAATCGCGTCCGGGTTCGGGCAAGCTTTGCTGCGAGAGAACGCGAACGCGAAAGGTACGTCCATGGCCGCCCAAGTCGACAACCCCATGCTCATCCCCGACCTGCCTCCTGCGCCGACACCAGCACAACCCGCCATCAACCGCGAGAACGACATCACCGTACTGGTAGCCGACGACCAGGACATCGTGCGCAGCGGATTCAGGCTGGTGCTCATGAGCTATCCGGGCATCGACGCCGTGGGAGAGGCGCGCGACGGGAACGAGGCTATCGCGAAGGCGCGCGAGCTGCACCCCGACGTGGTGCTCATGGACATCCGCATGCCCCACTTAAACGGCATCGAAGCCACCCGCGTCATCCGCGAGGACCCCGCGCTGGCCAGCACCCATGTACTCATCCTCACCACGTTCGACCAGGATGAATACGTCTACGACGCCCTGGCCGCCGGAGCCAGCGGCTTTCTGCTGAAGGATTCCGACCCCGACGAGATCGCTGCCGCCGTACGCGTGGTGGCCGCCGGGGACGCGCTCATCCAGCCCTCCATCACCCGCCGCCTGGTGGAAACCTTCGTCCAGAGCCGCCCCCACCGTTCCTTCGGCATCAGCTCGGGCCTGGTGCTCAGCGCGCTCACCGACCGCGAGCGCGAGATTCTGCGCCTGGTGGCCCGCGGCCTTTCCAACGAGGAAATCGGCGCCGAGCTGTTCATCAGCCCCGCCACCGTGAAGACGCATCTGGCCCGCATCATGAGCAAGTTGGACGCCCACGACCGCGCGCAGCTAGTGGTCATAGCCTACGAAAGCGGCTTGGTGAAACCAGCAGGGAAGTAGACCTCAGGAGAGGGTGGGCGGCAGAGGGTGACAGGGGGCCGGGGCGGCAGAGGGGTGACCCCCGCCGCCCCCTACCCCGCCAGCTCGTCGGCTATGGCTTGGCCCACCAGCATGCCGAAGGCACCGTTGGAGGCCAAATCGCCCCCGCCTTGAGCGGCGCTTCCGCACACGTAGAGGTTGCCCAGGGCAGCGCCCACGCTCCCCACGGCGCGGCCCTGATCGTCGGTCTTCACACCGCCGCGGGTGCGGGCCCGCAAGGGCAGCTGCTTGAAGGCGTAGAAGGGGCCGGCGAGTTCCTGCAGGTACAGCTTGCGCCCGAACGCCGCATCCTTACCGGCGCTCGCAGCGGTCTTCATCTGCTGAAACGCGTCGTCGAGGGCGCTTTCTGCAAGCCCCATGGCCTGAGCCAGGTCGGCCACCGTGTCGCATGGCCCCACCAACCGCTGCTTGTTCTTCGCCGTGGTCTCGGCCACGCTGCGCCCTTGGCTTCCCTGCATGAGCGCGCCGTCGTAAACGGTCCACCAGTAGCCCAGACCGCCGGCAAAGCACGCCTCGGCCGCCGCCGCTGGGACGTCCTCGGCAGCCATGCGCCGCCCGAGCGCGTCCACCACAAGCACCGGACCGAACGCGCCCCAAGCGTTCACCACGGGCACGTCGCCCAGAAGCCCCACCGCATCCTGCATGCCGGCAAGGGTCGCCCCGTAAGCCGCGCACAGCTGCTGGCCCTGGCCCATGGAAGCCGTACTGTAGCTCCCCAGCCGCTCGTAGGACGACGCATGCTGGTGAATCAAGGGCTGGCTGCTGCTAAAGCCGCCGGTTGCCACCACCACGCGCTTGGCGCCGACATCCTCCACGTCGCCGCTCTTCACATACAGGAAACGCACCCCGCACACGGACCCCGAACCGTCCACGATAAGCGCCTCGGCCCGACAGCTGGCAAGCGTCTGCACCTTCAAAGCCGTCAGGCGGTCGCGGATGGGCGACATCACGTCGGCCATATCCCCCAGCCCCAGCTTCGGCAGCAGAAGCCGACGGCCCATCCCCTGCTCGTCGTAGGAGGAGGGGTCGGCGAACTGCGAGCCGCACTCGTCGGCCACCAGGTTCACCCAATCGGTCGCCGCCTCGTAGAGCTTCCTGGCGAAATCCAAATCGGCCACGCCGGCGGCCTTAAGCTGCTCCTCGCGGGACTTCCAAGCCTCGGCGCGGGCCGCGTCGTCCACGGCAATGCCGGCCGCCTTCTGCACCGACGTTCCCGCCACGTGCATGAGGCCCATGGCGTTCACGCTGTCGCCGCCCAGCATGTCCTGCTTTTCCGCCAGGATAACGGACAGCCCCGCCTTCGCCGCCACAAGCGCCGCCGACAAGCCGGCAATGCCGCTGCCCACCACCAGCACATCTGCCGTGGTACGGAAGCTCACCTGTGCCGGCTGCCCGACCACATGATCGGGCAGCGAGGGGTCGTCGGCAACAAGATCGGCATCGGGGTCGCCGTTGGCGGAAGGGCTCGGCGTCGCCCCGTCGGCCCCGCAGCCCGCAAGGCCCAGCGCGCCCATGCCCGCAGAAGCCCCCAGGACCGCAGCCGCGGACCCGCCCACCAACCTGAAGAATTCGCGCCGCTGCACGGACGTGCTCCTTTACCCCGACGTTGTACGTTTCGCCGCGAAATGGTACCACGCCCGAAACCGCTTCACCACAGCCGTCACAAGAGCGTCTCGCAAGAAGGTCCGTGCGGCGACTTTCCGCAGCGCGCCGCAGCTGCAGCTGCGATACCTACCGCCCGGGCATCCGAGGCGAAGGGGGCTCCAGGTCTCGCTTGAACGCCGTTGCCGCAACGGTGGCGACAACGCGGTCCACCAGCGATTCCGGGAAGCCTTCCGCTATCAGCTCGGGCCTTTCCAGCCCATCGTCGACGAAGAGCCTCAGCAGCCGGTCGAGCGTAGGATAGTCCACCCCCAACGACGCCTCGTCGGTCTGGTCGGCCGACAGCTCGGCACTGGGAGCCTTCTCCAGCACGTTTTGAGGGATAGGCGGCACCAAACCCTGGCGAGCGGCCTGGTCGTTGCGCCAACGAGCCAGCGCGTACACCTCGCCTTTGTACAGGCTGCCCAGCGGCGCGAAGGCCCCCACCATGTCGCCGTAGAGCGTGGAGTACCCCATCAGCGATTCCGACCGGTTGCCCGTGTTCAGGACCATCCAGCCGTGGGTGTTCGACAGCGCCATCAGGCACACCATGCGGCAGCGCGCCTGGGCGTTCTCCGCGGCCAGACCCCGCAGCTTTCCGCCGCACGCCTTGGCCAGCACCCGCTCGAACGACTCGAACGGCTCGCAGATGGATACGACGCTCGTCTCCATGGCCAGGTTGTCGGCCAGCTCCTGCGCGTCGGTCACCGAATGGCTGCTGGAATAGGGCCCGGGAAGCAGCACGCCGTGCACGCGCTCGGCGCCAAGGGCGTCCACCGCCATGACCGCCGCCAGAGCGGAATCGATGCCACCGGAAAGCCCCACCACCACGTCGTCGAACCCGGCATGCTCCACAAAGGCCGCCAGGGCATCGACGCACACCCGATACTGTTCGCCAACCTGCATGGGGGGGGCTCCTCTCCCGAAAGACGCGCGCGTCCCGCTCATCGCAGCGCGCACGCCGAGGCCTCTGCGCCGCCTCCTTTGGCGGAAGCGCCGCACCCCAGTATGACGCGCCTTTGTTTCGTGCCTATGACGAATCCGGCCTGCGCCGAGCAAGCACCAAGGGCGCTGCCGCAGATAGAGCCGACGGCGCATGCAGCCGCCGCAGCCGCCGCAAACCAGCCGCCAGGGCAAGCCACGCCAGCAAGCGCGCCTAGATGCCCTTCTGCACGGAACGCACCTGGTCGGCAAGCCAATCGATCCACGCAGGCACCCACTGGCCGGTGGTGGCGGAGAGCGGGAAGATAGGGGCGGTGGGATTCAGCGCGCGCACCGATTCCACGAAGGCCTCGTTGTCGAAGTTGAACACCGGCATGGTGTCGATCTTGTTCAGCACCACCGCCTGGGCGCACTGGAAGATGCCCGGGTACTTCAGCGGCTTGTCGTCGCCTTCGGGCACCGACAGGATGGTCACCTTGGCATTCTCGCCCAGATCGAAGTCGGTAGGGCACACCAGGTTGCCCACATTCTCGATGATGATGAGGTCCAGCCGCTCCAAGTCCAGCACGTCCACGGCCCGCTTGATCATGGCGCTTTCCAGGTGGCAGGCGCCCCCGGTGTTGATCTGCACCGCCGGCGTGCCCTGGGCCTTGATGCGCTCAGCGTCCACGGAGCTGGCGATGTCGCCCTCGATGACCGCGATGTTGAACTCGTCGCGCAGCGCATCGATGGTGGCCAGGATGGTGGAGGTCTTGCCGGAGCCGGGACTTGCCAGAAGGTCCAGCACGAACACCCCGTTGTCAGCGAAACGCTGGCGCAGCTCGGCCGCCAGCTGGTCGTTCTTCTGCAGAATAGGCTGCTTGATGTCGATATGCACGGT
Organism: Eggerthellaceae bacterium; assembly: GCA_910575165.1. Lineage (GTDB taxonomy): Bacteria > Actinomycetota > Coriobacteriia > Coriobacteriales > Eggerthellaceae > Xiamenia > Xiamenia aquisgranensis. Next base: position 109,513 of record CAJTDS010000009.1, on the reverse strand, counting down.
TACTCCTTTGCGTCTTCTTCGTCGGGGATGTCCACCTCTATGGAGTCGATCTGCAGTTCGCGGCCGCACAGAAGCTCGGTGGCGAAGCTGTCGCATTCGGGGCAGAACCGGTGGAAGCGGTCGTGCTCGAACTCGGCGCCGCATTCCAGGCAGCGACTGCGCGGCTTGACCATGTTCACCTGCAGCTCGGCGTCGGAGCACAGCTCGTTTTGCTCGCGCAGCACCTCGAAAGCGAACTGGAGCGCGTCTTCGATGGCCTCGGTCATCTCCCCCACTGAAAGGGTCACACGGGTGACGCCGGTAGCGCCCGCCTGGCGTGCCGACGTTTCCACCGCCTCCATGACGCCCGTCATAATGCCCAGCTCATGCATGGTTTACTCCTGAAAACGAAACGGCCGCGGTCTTGCCGAGCTGCACCCGAAACTCTTCGGACGACGCCCCGCGAAACCGCGGCCGAACCAACTGCACTTCTGCCTACTTCGCGACTTTCTTCAAGCCCTTGGAACCGGCCCGCTTGGCGGCCTTCGCAGCCTCCTCGGCCTCGACACGCTCCTCCTCGGCCAGCTCGGCATTCTGCTTCTTGATGCGCTTGGCCAGCACCACGCGCGAGATGAGCAGGCTGCCCTCGTAAAGCGCCACCATGGCGGCGAACATGAGCAGCATGGTGATGGGCGACGCGTCCGGGGTGACCACGGCGGAAATGACCATGAGCACCACGTAGACCGTACGCCAGCTGCCGCGCAGCTTCTTGTAGGGCACCACGTCGAAGATGACCAGGTAGAAGATGATGAGCGGAAGCTCGAAGGCGAAGCCGAAGCCCAGCTCGAACTTGATGATGATGTCGATATAGGAGCTCATGTTCGGCACGATGGAACCGAACCCGCCCGCCTGCTCGAGCAGCCACTGGAACGCCGGCGGCAAGATGATGAAGTAGCAGAACACTGTTCCCAGCAGGAACAACGCTACTGCGGCCGAGAACGTGGGGATGAACCAACGGCGTTCGCTGGGCTTAAGCGCCGGCAGGAAGAACGCCAGGATCTGCCAGATGATGATGGGCGAGCACGCCAATAGCGACACCCAGAACGCCAGCTTGAAGCGCACAGAGAAGGGCTCGAAGGGCGTGAAGGCCATCAGCTCACTGGGCATGAACTCACGCACGGGGGCAATGAGGATATTGGCCACCGTGGGGGACGCGAAGTAGAACACGCACACCGCGATGCCCAGGCAGGCGACGATGCGCACCAGGCGAACGCGCAGCTCGCCCAGGTGGTCGAAAAGCGGCATACGTGCCGGTCCGATAGGCATGATTACTCACCGTCCTTCGCGGCAGCGGCCTTCTTGTTGGCAGCGCGGGTAGCAGCGGCCTTCTTCGCAGCCGCAGAACGGGCAGCGGCCTTTTCGGCATCGGTCTTGGCAGCCGGCTTGGCCTTGGCGGCTGCGGGCTTGGCAGCTGCAGGCTTCTTCGCGGCGGCAGACTTGGCAGCGCTGGCCGCGGGCTTCTTGTCCTCAGCCTTTGAAGCGGCCTTGGAAGCGGCCTTGGAGGCTGCAGGCTTCTTCGCAGCAGCAGGCTTCTTGTCGTCGGCCGCGGCAGCAGCCGGCTTAGATGCAGCAGGCTTTTTTGCGGCAGCAGGCTCGGCCTCGGCCGTTGCGGCCTTCGCAGCAACCGGCTTCGCAGGCGCCTTGGCAGCGGGCTTGGCGGCGGCCGGCTTCTCGTCCTTGGCCTCGCTCACCTTGGGCTGGGAGGTCGTGGACTTGGCAGCCGTTGCAGCGGCGGCGGCAGGAGCGGCGGCACTGGCCGTTGCAGCGGCGGCGGCAGGAGCGGCGGCACTGGCCGTTGCAGCGGCCTTGCTCTCGGCAGCGGCCTTGCTCTCGGCCGCGCGCTCGGCAGCCTTCTTCGCAGCCTCCTCCTTCGCAGCCTCCTTGGCGGCCTTCTCCGCTTCGGCCTTGGCCTCGGCTTCGGCAGCCTTCTTCTCGGCGCGCTCGCGCTCGTAGCGGGCCTTGCGCTCCGAGAAGCTCTCGGCGCTTGTCTCCGCCTTCGGGCGGGCGGCGCTGGGCTTGTCCTTGTCCGCTTCCTCTTCCTTGGAGGCCTCGGTCAGCTTCTCCACGGCCTTGGTACCGCCGTCGCCGATCTTCTCCAGAGCGCTCAGGGGGTCTTTGAACGGCTCGTCGGAGTTGGGATCGTACACCTCGGTTTTGATGACCTTGTTCATCTCTTCCTGGGCGCTACGGAACTTGTTGATGCCCTTCCCGACGGTTTTCGCCATCTCGGGCAGCTTGTCGGGCCCGAAGATGAGAAAGCCGAAGATGAGGATGAGGAAGAGCTCGAATCCACCTATGCCGAACAACGCAACTCTCCTTTGCGTAGCATGAATACGTCACTGCCGCCTCGTTCACGGTAGCGATTCATAATAACACATGGGAATTAAGGGGTTGCCCTTGGGCCGCGTCCACAGAAAACGCACGTACCGAACGCCAACTGAGCAGGTCAGAGAGCGCAAAGCGAAAGAGGCTCGGCGAAGCGGGCGGATGTCGCCGAGCCGTCGGCGGCAGCCCCGCACGCGCCGGCCGCAGCAAAACGAATTCGTGCGGCCGCAAGCTTCCACCTGGGCGATTCTGCACGCTCGCCGTGCGATGGCCGACGGGCCGCTCCGCTCCCTAGGCGCCGGTACCCAGAAACGCCAGAGCCACCGTGGGGATGCCCAGAGCGAGCACCAGGATAACGCAGACGACCACCGTGAAGATCTTCTTCGTGCGTTCGGCGGCTTCGCGACGCTCCTTCTCGCGGCGCTCGCGCTCCTCGGCCGCACGGACGCGGTCGGCCTTCTGCTTCTTCGTCAGCTTCTGGTTCGTTGCCATGAATCCTACCCCTCGACTACCGCCAAGCAAGGCCATCCCAGCCTCGCCGTAGATTTACATGCGCAGTTTACTGCGAATCTCGATGACGCGCGCGATGCTTCGCGCCACTTCCACACCCACGTTCCAGCGATCCTTCTCGTAGAGAATCCTGCCTCCCACCATGGTCATCAGCACGTCGGTGCCGCTACAAGTGTTCACCAGCACCGACACCGGGTCGGTCGTGGGCGTCTGATGCGAGCCGGACAGGTCCACCGCAATGATGTCGGCGAACTTGCCGATCTCCAGCGAGCCCACCTTGTCGTCGATCTTGAGCGCCCGGGCGCTGCCGAGCGTGGCCAGCTCCAGCGCCGTGGCCGAGTCCAGGAAGCTGTTCGCGTTGAGCGCTCGCTGCAGCAGCATGCCCAAGCGCATTTCCTCGAACATGTCGGTTGAGTCCGTGGCCGCCGGCGAATCGGTGCCCAAGCCCACGCGCAGGCCGGCCCGCAGAAACGCCCCCATGGGAGCCACGCCCATGCCCAGCTGCGCGTTGCAGCGCGGGCACACGGCCACTGCCACGTCGTAGCGCTTGAGCCGCTTGACGTCTTCATCGTCCACATGCACGCAATGGATGGCCAGCACGTTGTCGGCCTCGAAGGCGCCCCAGTTCAGCGCGTAGCTCACCGGCGTCGTGCCCGTGGGAAGCCACGGCGGCACCTCCACGAACCCGCGCTTCTGGTCCATGGAGTGAACCGCGAACGGCGAACTCCCGTACTTGATGAACTTGTACTCCTCGCGGTTGCCTGCCATGTGCATGGCAACGGGCAGATGCTCGCGCTGGGCCAGCTCGCCCACGCTTCCGTAGACCGAAGGATGGCACATGTACATGGCCGCCGGGGCGATGCCGATGGTGATGCGCTCGGGGTCCACCTCCTCGCGCCAGTGGTAGATGTCGTTTTCCGCCTGGCGCATGGCGAAGGAGACACGGCGCTTGTCCATGGCGCCCACCTCGCGGTAGATGATGCTGCGCATGCCCAGCTTCTGCGTGGCAGTGCAGGCAGCGCCGGTAGAGGTGATGTCGGCCACGCAGGTGATGCCACTGGAAAGCGCTTCCAAACCTCCCAGGATGGCCGAATCGTACCAGTCGGCGACCTCCATCTTGCTGGAGTATTCCAGAAGCGAGGAAATCCAGGTCACATAGGGAACGTCGTGCACAATGCCGCGCATGACCGCGTTCTCCAAGTGGGTGTGCAAATCCACCAGGCCCGGCATGAGGGCCGCCTGGCCGAAGTCGCGCACCTCCTCTTCGGGATAGCGGAGGCGCAGCATGTCGGCAGTGCCCACGTCGCGCACGAAGCCGTCGCGGACCAGCACCGCGCCCTTGTGGATGGGCTCGGACGATATGGGGAGAACGTACTGTGCGGTCAGCAGCATGGCGGCAGTCCTCTCTTTCCGATTCTAAATGCCGACAGAAAGCCTCGCGAATCGCCCGCCGTCGCGGCTGGCCAGCGCTCGTCCCTCCTCGGCATAGCGGTAAATCATAGCACGCGCCCAACCCAAAGCCGCCGCCAAGACCCACACCTTCGGTAAACAAGCAGACCGTCCTCCCGCGCGCACCCTCCGCGCGCCTCGCATGTCCCCGTGCACCCCGCATTCCCCGCAGACCCCCTCCGCGTGCCCCCTGTATCCTGCCCGCGCGCCGCGAACCCACGCGCCCTTCGCCCCGCCCACGCACCCACAAGCCCTGCGCCCCGCCCGCGAGCCCTGCGCATCGCAAGCCCACGAGGCCTACGCCCCGCCCGCGCCCTGGGCGTCGCGAACCCACGCGCCTTCGCCCTGCGCGCCCGCGAGCCCTGCGCCCTTCGCCCCGCCCGCGAGCCCTTCATCCCCTTGCCCGCCCCACGCCCCCCTCAGCCAGTTTGCGGCCGGATTGCACGGTTTTGGGACTTTGCACCCAACCAGAAGGGCAGTTTCGAGCCGGATTGCACGGTTTTGGCACCTCGCGCCCGGGCAAAAAAGCGATTTCGGGCCGGATTGCACGGTTTTGGGACTGTTAGCCAGCATCAACAGTACCAAAACCGTTCATTTCGGCCGCAAACTGCCGATTTGCCTCATAAGGAAGTCCCAGAACCGTGCAATTCGGCCGCAAACTTCGAAGCGGGGACGACGGAGGGAGAAGGGTGCGCGAGGAAGGAAGGGGACGGAGGGGTGGGAGAAGAGAACACCGAAGGGAGCGAATACGCGAGAGAGAGAGGGGGGGCACAGGGGACGATGAAGGGAGGGACAGAGAAGACGAAAAGGCGGGAGAAGAGGATGCCGAAAGGAGAGGATACGTGAGGAAAGGAAGAAGGAGGAGCGATGAGGGGGGGGTGCACGAGAGAAGGAGGAAGAGGGGGCGACAAAGGATGGGAGCACGTAAGAAAAGGAGAAAGAAGGGAACACCGAAGGGAGAGGGTGCGTGAAGAGCGGGAAAAGGAGGACGGAGGGGTGTGAGAAGAGGGCGACGAAGGGAGAGGGTGCACGAGAGAGGCGGGAAGAAGGGGGCGACAAAGGGCGGGAGCGCGTAAGGGAAGGAGGATGAGGACGGAGGGGCAGAACGAACTGGCCGCCAAGCAGTCGGAAAGCGGCGAGAGGGAAAGGGCCGAACAGAACGATGGGAGAAAGGAGGGAACCAAACAGCAGAGAATACCGGGGAGGCGCGAGGAGGGGCACCGCGCAAACAAGAAACGGCTCTCAGAAGCGCCCGGCCAGCCACTGCGGGTTGTACAGCCCGTCGAAGGACTTCCGCGTCGCCTGCAGCAATCGATGGTTCCTGTCGAACTCGACGCTCTTCACGCGAAAGGGCAGCCCCATGTGCTTACGAACCTCTCGGGCGACGTCGCGCATACGCTCGCTCGAAGCAAGCTGCCTGGTGGTCACGGTTACCACCTTGAACCCCATGGACTCGAGCACCATCCTCTTCGTGGCATCATGCATCCTCCTTTGCCCGGAGGCGTGCGTGATGTCGGCGTCGTATTCGATGGCTATCCGATGCTCCACATTAAGCAGATTGGGGATCACCTTCGATCGAGCAGCCGCTTTTGCCGCGCGCTTGCCCAGCTCGACGGGACAGTTCGACCGAAATCCCGGCAACGCGAAACCGCCTTTTGCATAGGGAAGCGTCAACACCATTGCCAGATAGATCTCGGCCGGCGATGCACAGCCCTCCACCACATACCTCAGTGCCTTGCGAGCAGCCTTCGCCCCAGATATGCCCCCGTTTTCGGCCAGGTACTTCTCCAAAGCCGCCTTGGTGGCAAGAGGCTGGCGGGCCACCAGACCGAAATCGGCCTTCGGGCTGATAGCGAACGATCCGCATAGAGCGCACCCCGCCTTGACTGCCTGATGAAACGGAAACTGCTTGGCAACTTGCACGAAGCACAGCTCCGGGGAACACACGCCCAGCACCTCGTCGGCAAGATGGAAAGACCCGCCCGCGAACGCGGCACTAGACCGATGACACGCAAATCCTTTGGCGCGCACCCGCGTCGCATCGGGCACGAGCACATGCAATGGCCTGCCCAAATGGGGAAACAGGACGCGCGCTCCCTCCGCGATCCCGGGCGCCGCGTTCTGGCCGGATGCGGCGGCATCTCCCGCGCGCACGACAGGCATATCGAGCCGGCCGGTGTATGCCAGCCAATACGCCAATGCCGATATGCCGTACAGAAACCCCCTCATGGGGTCATTCTACTCGTCGCAACCCATGCCTCGCGGTACGTTTTTCGCTGTTGCAAGGCTTGCCGAAATGCACCGTTTACCCACAACCGCGTAGGCCCGCACCCCCGCATCGCCGCAAATCGGTTCTGCGATGCCGCCACGGCCGCGCCGCACCGTTCGCACTTGCGTGCCCCCAACCCCAGCGCGGCGCTAACAGTTGGCGATGGCACCAATGCGAAGCGGGCCCGCCAACCTGCGCTGGCGGGCCCGCTTCCTAGCCGCTGGAGATGCGGGAGCTGCTGCGGCTGCCGAGGCTGTCGGAGCCGCCGAATCTCAGCGGCGCCGGGCTACGCCTCCAAGAACGCCTTCACCGAGCGACCGCACTCGCGTCCGAGGGTGATGGCCATGCCCAGGCTCACACCAGGAGTAGGCGTGAAGTACTCGTTGCCGAAGCGGCGCCCGCAGTCGTTGCCCGACACGTACAGGCCGGGGATCGGGCGGAAGTTGGCATCCAGGGCGTTCTGCTCGCCGTCGGTGATGATGCCGCCCACGGTGCACATGATCTTGCCCATGTTCGACGTGCCCGTAGCGGCGTAGAACGGCGGGTTCACCACGGGGAACAGCGTCTCCTTGTAGCGCCCGAACTCGGTGTCGACGCCGGTCTTGCAGAACTCGTTGTAGCGCTCCACGGAAGCGACGAAGTTCTTGGCCGCCTCGCCCGTGAGCCCGATCTGCTCGGCCAGGCCCTCAAGGGTGTCGGCGCAGGCGGTCACGTTCACCTGGGCGCGGAACTCCTCGGCCTTGCTCTCGTCGTAGGTGCCCTCGAACTTGGCGCGGGCCACCTCCATGGACTTCGCCACGCCCTCCAGCGCGCTTTCCGTGGGGTTGAACGTGCCATGCTGGGGCACGCAGTACTCCAGGTAGGTGAGGATGTCGCTGTCGAAGACGCAGTGGATGTCCTGGCGCTCGCGATAAATCGTGGGCACGCCGCGGTGCTCGACGGCCGGGAAGAACTCGTTGCAGAAGCGCTTGCCGTTGCTGTCCAGCCACACCGCCTGAGGCACGTTGGTGCGGTTGGTGGGCGGGTCGAGGTGCTTGCCGTTCATGGTGGGGATGGAGATCTGCTCCAGGCGAGCACCGGCCCAGTAGGCCATCTGGATGCCGCGGCCGAAGGAGATGCCATTGCCTCCCTCGGGAGCCACTTCCTCGCCCTCCACGAAGTTGCCGATCATGTCGGGGATCAGGTCGGCCAGCATCTCATTGTTGTTGCAGAAGCCACCGGTGGCCACCACAACGGCCTTGCAGTTGAACTTGACGTTGCCCTCGGGCGTGGAGGCCACCAGGCCCGCTACGGCACCGTTGTCCATGACCAGGTACTGAGCCTCGGTCTCAAAGTAGAAGTCGGCGCCCAGGGCCTTAGCAGCTTCGCGGTTGTGGGTGAGGATCTGGGTCTGTTTCACGCCCTCGGCCTCGAAGGTGGCGGTGCCCGGATAGAACTTGAAGGGGCCGACCGCGGTCAGACGATGCTCAGTGCTCGGCCAGCCGTGGGAGGTCATGGTGGCCAGCTCATCCTCGGAGAGCACCGAGTAGTACCAGTCGTTCGCCTCGCCCATGTTCTGGCAGAACTTCATGACCAGTTCGCCGTTGGGATAGTTCTGGGTCATGGCCATCCAGTTCTGGTAGTACTCCACCGGGTCCACATGGGGGATGTCGAAGCGGTCAAGCAGCTTGGAGTTGAGCGCGGCGCTCTCGTTGCCGGTGGCGGTGTAGGTGTCCTCGGCCTGCACCTCGATGAGCGCCACCTTCTTGCCGGACTCCGCCAGCTCGCGGCAGGCGCACATGCCGGCGTAACCGTGGCCCACGCACACCACTTCGTAGTCGTACTCGTTCACGAAGTCGGTCACCTCGGCCGGCGGTGTGCGCCAGCTGGAGGCAGCGGTACTGCCGCCCGCCGGGGTGCCGGTGGCAGCCTGGGCGGTGGTGGCGTCGGTTGCGGCGCCCTTGTCGTCGGAGCCGCCCGCAGGCGAGCACGCGCCCAGCGTGGCCCCCGCCGCGATGCCAGCAGCCGCAAGGCCGCCCATCTTGAACAGGCTGCGGCGGCTGATAGAAGATTCGGTCATAAGAGGTCCCTTTCTCCTTGATCGTTCCCGAAACGTGCATGCGGCCGTCCGCTGGCGCCCCGCGAAGCCTCATCGCCCCGCCTTCCCTCTGCGCCCCTACACGGTGAACCGCACTCGGCTATGATGTCCGCCGATGGCGACGCGGGGAATCACCGGAATGCGCGAACTTCGCCGCAGCCCTATCACCGCGATTGGTGATTTTGATGTTTTACTTTGCCAACGGCATAGGACTCGGAAGTATCGCCGACGCTGCCCGCAGCGACCAATGCTATGCTTACAGAAGCCCGCGGCAGCGTATCGGAGGGAACCGCGGGAGAACAAGGAGCGTTCCGCCCATGGCGCACAAGGAAAACGAGGCTTCGAAGAAGAGGCTCTGGAAGGGCGCATGGCCGTTCGGGCTTGCCGCACTGCTGGCAACGTCGCTGCTCTACGTCCCCTGTTTCGCCTTCGTCGCCACCCTGGGTCAGACCGCGCATTTCGCCGTGGCCTTGAGCTTCATCGGCTGCGCCGCCATGGTTGTCGCGGGCATAGCGGCGATTGCGGTTCACGGGCGCAAACGGCAGCTCGGCGGCCCCCACACGCGAATGGCGGGGAGCATCTCCTACGTGGCCGGAAGCCTCTGCTTCGCTGTCGCCGCGGTTTCGGAGGCGCCCCACATCGCCCTGGTGGCGGCTGCCGGCGTGCTCCAGGGAATCGGCGGCTTCTCGCTGTATCTGGGCTGGGGCCTGGCCTATCGGCAGCTGGGGCTGCGCTCTACCTTCTTCTACATCGCCGTCTCCTTGGGGATGGCCGTTCTTGCGGGCTTCGCCTTCGCCCAGCTTGCTGCGCCCGTGGGCCTGGGCCTTTTCGTCGTCTTGAGCTTTGCGGCCTCCATTGTGCCGCTTGTCCGCCACGCCGAATCCGGCGCACCGCCAAAACTGACCGAGGACCAGGACGGCACACCCACCCTCAAGATTGACGACGTCCGCAGAATCGCGCGGGCCATCCATGCCCCCACCTACGGCCTGGTCATCCTTGCGTTCACCGACGCCATCATGGGAATCGACTCGCTCACGCTGCTCAATCTCCCCGTCGAGGCAGCCGGGTTCTGCGTTGCGGTGGCAATCTTTCTGTTCCTGATCACCCAGCGCTTCGACAGGCCCGTCCTCCCGTTCGTCTACCGGGTCATGCTGCCTGCTATGGTGCTGCTCATGTTCGGCGCCCGCATGCTCTCGGATGAGGGCGCCCTTGCCCCGGAAGCTTTCGACGTGCTGTTCTTCGCCCTGTACGGGTCGGTGACGATCCTTGCCCTCAGCCACCTGGTGGCCATCCTGCGAGCCGGGGAGCTTCCGGCGGTTTTCACGGTCGCCTTCGTCTACGCCAGCTACGGCTTGGCGGCCCTGGCGGGAATGGCGCTTTGGGAACTAGTGAAGGCGTGGGACGGCGACGCGCGCGTGTTCATGCTTGTCACCTGGATCGCCTATTTCGCCTATTTGGCGCTCTCACCTGCGGTGCAGCATTGGCAACGGCTGGTGAAAGACCAGCAAAGCGACCAGACGCCCCTTCCCCGGAACCTCCCGGTCGACTGGCGGCTTTTCGCCGAGACCCACGGGCTGTCCCAACGCGAGCAGGAGATCATGGAATACCTGGGACGCGGGCACAGCTCCACGTTCATCTCGCAGACGCTGGTGATCTCCGACAACACCGTGCGCACCCACACGCGCCATATCTACCGGAAAGTGGGCGTGACCTCCCGCGACGAGCTGCTTAAGGCGGTCAGCGATTTCCAGAACGGCCGCGGCAACGACGCCGAATAGCTCGCGCAGGCGGCGAAGGGCCCTAGCCGATCTTGTAGAGGCGCATGTCGCCCTGGAAGAGCACCGGGGTGAAGCCGGGGGTATCGTCGGTGATGTCGGTCAGGCCGCTCCAGTCGAAGCCGTCGCCTACAGCATGCAGGAACGCGGCGTCCTGGGGTCCGGGGACGGGTGCGCCCTGGTCGAGCTGCAGCACGTAGCGAATGCCCAGCTTGTCCGCAGCCGCGCGCACGTCGGCGTTGGAGGCGTACTCGTCCAGATGCTGGCGCACCAGGCGGCTTTCCGGCGTCTCGCCCTCCACCCCGTAGGTGCCGATGTAGCGGTAGTAGTCGTTCAGCCCCATGGCTCCGAAGGCCCAGGCGCTCCCGTCGAAGGGCAGGTTGGCAATGGGCTCGCCGGCGGGCACGATCTGCTGGACCTGGCGGATGAACTCGCGCTCGTCGTCCGTCAGCTTCGGGCTTACGGCGCCGTCGGTCATGGACGCGAGCGAGCCCACCACCGCCCCCATGCCCGTGCTGGGCTGCATCCACTCGTCATCGGGCCCCAGGTGGCCGAGCGGCCCCAGACTGACAGGGACCGACGGGCCGAAGCTCGCGACCAGGAAGAGCGCCGCCAGCATAGCGCCGACGGAAGCGCGTAGCCCGCAAAATCGGCAGGTTCGTGCATTTTTTTGCGTGAAACTGCCGATTTTGCGGGCGTCCCCATGGGCTTGGTCCGGCGATTCCGGGCGAGAAAGACGGGCGAGCGGGCGCGCGAGCAAGTGCGCGAGCAAACGGGCTAGCAGGCGGGCGAGCGCGGCGAAGCCCATGGCCACAAGAGGCATGGCGAAGACGACCGCCGCGGCGGCCAACCGCAGCGAATCGGTGTACCAAAAGCCCGTGAGCAGTGCCTTCACCGGGCCGTCGACAGTTTGGGCCGCCACGTAGAGCGCCGAAAGCGACACGAACGAGCAGCTCACCCACAGCCAGCGGCGATGCTTGAGCGTCCACGCGATGCCCAGCCACAAACACGCGGTAAGGGCTACGTTCAGCGATGCGAAGCGGAACATGAACAGGCCCGACTCACGAAGCGCCTGGAGAAGCGTCTTGGTAGCGGCCCAGGTGAAACCGGCGACCGCCTGCACCAGAGGGACACTGAAGACCGCAATCCATGCGAGCGCTATCAGCACGCACGCTGCCAGCGCCCACCGAAGCCCTGCCGCGCGGCCAGCGTGGATGCGCGGGACGCCCGCTGCGGCGGGTGCGTCGGGCGCGGTCGGCGAAACGCCCCCTGCGTCGGGCGCGGCGGGCGCGTCGGGTGTGGCGGGTGCAGCCGGCAAGATACTCGTTGCGGCAGAGGCGGCGGCGCCCGCGGCTGACACGACGGGTGCGGCGGATGCAGCCGACGCGGGAAATACGGTTGCGCCAGATTCCAACGCCGTACGGGCCATTGCGCGCCTACGGCCATGGCCGTAGGCCTTCGCCACAATGTAGGGGACCAGGAACACGCCCAGGGAGAACACGGCGTTTGGCTGAGCGAACACGCAGGTCACCATGCCTGCGAGCACAAGGGCGAACCATCGACCGTGAGCGGCGGGGCGGGCAAGCGGATAGCAAGCGGCCGCGGATTCGGCGGCGCCGCCTTTCCGTCCGAAGGTCCGCACGGGGCCCAGCCAGCAGATGAAGCAAGCCGCCACCGCGGGCATAAGGGCGTAGGCCAGCATGTTGGGGTACAGCGGCCCGAAAATCATGAGCGCCCAGGGAAACTGCGTGGAGGCCAGCATCACCACCGAACCAGCAGCAACCACGTCGCGGCGAGCCGGAAACAGCACCCGCATCAGGAAGAAGAGGCTTACCGGGTACAGGACGCCCGCGACGGCGCAGTTCAGCGCATTCGCCGCCACGGGAACGCTGCAGCCTGTCAAGCTGGCTGCAAGGGCAGCGAGCATCGACCATGCCGTCGGGTAGAAACCGCCCAGCGGCAGCGGGTTGAACGCCGCCGCATCAGAGGTGCTGTACAGGTTCGCCGCGAAGGGCGACCACAGGCCCGACTGCAGAAACGCCCGCGCAACGCCCAGATGATGCACGTTGTCGTACTCCTGCACGATGGATTCGGGAGACGTCAGGCAGGACGCGGTCATAAAGGCGGCAACCCCAACGCCAAGCACCAGGTACAGCGCCAGAACCACCCAGTCTCCTGCACGGCGAAGCACGTTGGGAGCGCACGCCTGCTCAGCCACCTGCAGCGCAGTCTGCTCGCACGGCAGCGCCACCGACCGGAACGTCTTGCGCGAGCTGCGGCGACGCACCAGGTAAGTTATGCCGCGAATCGCTATCGCCAGCACCAGCGCACATCCGACCAGCACCGGCCCCGTGGTGAACACCCCGGCGGTACCCAGGGCAATGCCCAGCACCACGTAAAGCCCCACCATGACCGCGGGCGCGCACGAAAACGCCGCCAACCGCGACGCGCCGAAAGCGCGAACTAGCAGATACCCCGGAACGAACAGGGCCGCCACCAGCGCGAACCCTGCCACCCACAGCATGATGCCCCCGTCGTCCACGATGCTTCCTACCCCGAACCTTCCCCGCTGTAGCCCATACAAGCAATGACCATCGATGGTACCACGAGCAAAACAGCAGCAACAAGGTAAGCAAAAGTCCCCAGCGAAAACCCAGGGCCCAGCGCCGCGGAAATCGGCTGCCACCCGAGATATTCGGGAAGAAACTCGCGCAGACAAGGAAGCGCAAAGCAGAGATTGCCGTGGAATCTCAAGCCACGAGAGGCGATTAGTTTCTTTAGCCTGGTTTATTTTCTTTAGTCTGGCTTGGTTTCTTTTACCCAAGAAAGGCACCTTGCACAGAAGAAGATGCGAACGGCCCTGCGCAGCACATTGGGCGAGGCTAATTGCGCCTTGCGGCGGGGCGTCCGACCGAATTCGACGCCAAGCTGCTTGCACCTCGCGCCAACCAGGCGCCGTTGGGACGCGACTCCGACCGAGTGTGGCGGCGGGGCCGCTTCGCATCCCATCAGCTGCAATGCGCTCTTGAATCCTGCCGGCGACAGAGCGACCGCTCACCCGAGCTCGACGAAACGGCTAGGACCGTTCGCTCGAGCTGCCCCCTACTCCCCCACACCGTACTTCTCGCGGAGGCGTTGCAGCTTTCCCAGCAGGGGATTCGCTATCAGGAACAGCGTTGCGGCAGTGGCGGCGCCGTGGATGGCGTTCACGGGGGCGCCGGCCAGGTACACGGCGGCCACGCCCTCGGGCGTGATGCGGGAGAGCAAAAAGAAGAGCGAGCTGGTGTCCAACACCGGCCCGCACAGTGCGAACACCGTGAGAAATCCCAGGACGCATGCCAGGGCCTTCGCCTTCGCCGACCAGCGGCCCTGCGGCAGAATGCCCGCGCGCCCCAGCAGGCCGAACACGAAGCCGCACAAACCGTAGCCAAGCATCTGCCACGGAGTCCACGGTCCCTGCCCGAACAGGAAATTGCTGGCCAACGCCGACACCGCCCCCACGAAGAAGCCCGACGACGGCCCCAGCGCCACCCCGGCCACCATGATGACGGCGAAGATGGGCTTGAAGCCGGGAGCCCAGGCGAACGCCGCCCGCGACGCCACGGCAAGCGCGGCCATAACCGCCACGGTGACCAGCTCGCGGGCTTGTAACCTGCGGCTTTCGAAGCGCACCAAAAACGGCACCAGGGAGCAGAGCACCACCGCGATGCTGCCCGCCACGTAGCTGCGCCCGCCCACCAGAGCGCACGCCACCACCGCAACCACCGCGCCCAGGATGGAGACCGCGGTGGCCAGAAGCGTTGCGCGGGCCGGCGAACGGCCAGGGCAACCGATGGGCGTGGGCGACTCGGACGGCAACGTCGGCCGCGGCGGCAAGGACTGCAGCACTTCGGGCTGAGCCGCCGGTGTCGCTGGCGCCGGCGGCTCTACAGGCTTCGGCATGCGCTCACCACGTCCTCCACGGTCACGGCGCCCGGAACCGCGTCGCGGGCGATGCGGCTGGCGGCGGTGGTGTAGAACGCCGAGGCGGCGAACAGCTGCGAGGGCGCGCCCGAGGCCACGATGGCGCCGTCGAAGAGCAGCGCCGCCCGGTCGGCCCATTCGGCGCAGAACTCCACGTCGTGAGAGACCGCCACCACGGTAAGGCCCCGCTGGGCCAACCGTTGCAGCAAGGCGCCCAGCTCCGCCTTGAACAGGGCGTCAAGACCCTTGGTGGGCTCGTCCAGCAGCAGCACCGACGGGTTTACCAGCAGCGCCTTGGCCAGGGCGATCCGCTGCTGCTCGCCGCTGGACAGATCAAGCGGATGCCGGTCGAGCAGGCCCTTCAAATGGCAGAGGGCCGCCACCTCTTCGGTCGTCATGGCGGAATCGCCCGCACCACCCGCGCTCGCCGCGCCCGCAACGCCAGCCCCAACCATGTCGCCAAGCTCCTGGGCCACACTGTCCCAGCTGAACAGCGCCTGCGGGTCCTGGGGCAGAAGCGCGCAGCGGTTCCCGAACGTCTCCACGCGCCCGCGATAGGGTGTGCGCAGGCCGCAAGCCAGGGAAAGCAGCGTGGACTTCCCCGCCCCATTGCCGCCCACCAGTGCAAACAGCTGTCCCGCTTCCACGGTCAGCGACAAGCCGCGTAACACGTCCGGCAAATCGCGCCCGTAGCGAAACCACACATCGCGCAGCCGCAAGGCGGGACGGCAGGCCGGCTGCTCTCCTGCACCCGACCTCGCCGAACCCGCGCTCTCTGCCGTGCCAGCCGCGGGATCGGCCGCCGAGCACGCCCGCGCCTGGCAACCGCCCAGATGCCCTTCCAGCCAGCGCCGTCCCTCGCGCACAGTCAGCGGGCACGGCTGCAATGTCCCGCCCGAAAGCGCAAGGGCGATGCGCGCAGCCGAGGGAAGGCAGCGGCACAGTTCGTGATTGCATTTCCCCAGGCTAGCGGCGACTTCCTCCGGGCTGCCCTGAAACGCCACGCGCCCGTTCGCCATCACAACCACCTGGTCGGCCATGGCGAAAGCCGCCTCCAAACGCTGCTCCACCAGAATAACCGTCAGCCCCAAATCGTCGTTTACGGCCCGAACGGTGGCCAGGAACTCCCCAGCGGCCACCGGGTCCAGCTGGCTCGTGGGCTCGTCGAGCACCAGCACCTGCGGCCGCAGCGCCAGCACCGCAGCCAGGTTCACCAGCTGCTTCTGACCGCCCGAAAGCTCGGCCACCGGACAGTCCATCAGCTCCTGCAGCCCGAAGTAGCTGGCCGTTTCCGCCACGGCCACGGCGGCCTCTTCGCGCGGAGCGCCCACGTTCTCCAAACCGAAGGCCAGCTCGCGCCCAACGGTATCGCACACCAGCTGCGAGTCGGGGTCCTGCCCTACGTAGCCGATAAGACGAGCCTGGTCGCGCAGGTCCATAGCGTCCACGTCGACGCCATCGAACAGCACGCGCCCGCTGCGCGCGCCCTTGGGTACCAGCGGCGTTTTCAGCTGCCTGACCAGGGTAGTCTTTCCGCAGCCGCTTCGGCCCATAAGGCACAGCAGGCTTCCCCGCCCCACCTCCAGGCACACGTCGTCCAGGGTCGGCTCGCCCGCACCAGGGTAGCGAAACGTCAGATTCTGGAAAGCGATAAGCGCCATCGGAGCCTTTCTGCGGCGTTGACCAGGGAAGGCATTGCTAGGAACAGCGTAAACGAAACCAAGCTCGCGCAAAAGAGCCCGTCGGGCGGCGGGAAGGAAACCACAGGAACGAACTGCGCCGTCGCGCATCCGCCCGCGATGCCCACCACCGCAACCGCCAGCAGCAGCCCCATGGCCGCCCAAGCCGCCGCCTGCGCCGCACCCACCCGGTACACCGTCAGGCGCATGGGACGTCCGCTGCCGAAACCCCGCGCGCGCATGGAGTCGGCCGTCACGATGGAACCTTCGAGCGCCCAGCCGGTGAGCGCCGAAAGCTCCCGGGCGCCCTGGCGGACGCGTTGCGCCGCACTGCCGCGACCGTGCCCCATGCCAAGCCCGTCGAAGGCGGCGAACACCGTCTGCGCCCGCCGCTGAAACCGCGGTACCAGCTGCAGCACCATCGTGAACACCAGCGCGACGCCCGGAGCCGAGCCGCCGATCAGATACGACAGCTTCTCGCCGGCCACAAGCGCGTTGAAGCTCGCGAACCACAACAGCATGGTGGCCAGCATGGTGCCTGTCTGCACGCCGAACAGCAACGCCTCCAACGTGTAGGGGCGTCCCCAGGGGAGCATCGCGATCACCGTGGCGCCCTGGCTGTTCACCAGGGGATTCACTAGTGCGACCGCCAGAACCACCGGCACCAGCGCCCCAACCGTCCGCCACGCCGCCACACCACGCACCGAAAGCAGCAGCACCAAAGCCGCGGCCGCGGCCGCCACCTGGAACGCCGGGCGCTGCACCACCACCGTCAGCACCAGGGCCGCCGCGAAAAAGCCGAGCAGCGCCGCCAGATGCCACGATTCCATGGCCACCCGCCGCCTCGCCTCTCTTCGCCGCCCTACCGCCACGCTCTTCCCCGTCTACCGCAGCCTACAAATCCAGCGCCATCAGCTCGCCCAAGGTCAGCGCGTAGATGCGGAACGCCTGGCGCAGCAGCTCCTCAGACACGCCCTCGTCGGGGCCGTGCATGGCGCCCACCCAGTCGGGGTTGCGCTGGCCCAGCATCTCCGGGCCGAAGCTGGCGGCGCAGGCGAACTTGCGCGCGTAGGTGCCGCCGCCAATGGTGAAGGGCTTCGCATTGTCGCCGGTGGCCTCGTTGTAGGCCTTCAGCAGCGCCTGGATGACCGGGCTGTCCGGCGGCACCAGGAACGGGTCCATGGCCAGCGTCTGATCAACTTCGGCACCCACCTTGCCCGCTTCCAGCTGCAGCGTCTCCAGAATCTCGTCGGCCGAGGTGGCGGTGGGGAAACGGCTGTCCACGGTCTGCACGAAGCGGTCGCCTTCCGTGGCCACCGTGCCGCCAACGATGGTCAGCGGCCCGAAGTGCTCGTCGGCGCACGCAAGGCCCACGCCGCTTCCGTCGGTATGGCCCAGCAACTTCTTCTCGAAACCGAAGAACGCCCGCTCTTTGTTCGTGAGCAGCTGGTTCTCCAGCAGGTAGTCCACCAGCAGCCCGATGGCGCTCACGCCGCCTTCGGGCATGGAGGCATGGGCGCTCTTGCCCGAGGCCACCAGGCGCACCTGGTTGTCGGCCGGCCACAGCACCTGCACGCGATCGGCGCTCTCGAGCTTCGTGCCGGGCGCCACCCGTACCAGCGCCTCGGCCTGGCCGGGCACCGCGTTCTCGGCGGCCCCGCCATGCAGTTCCAGCACGTTGCGCTCGACCATGGGCTCGCTTAGGATGCGCCCGTGGAAGGTGCCCTTCTCGCCGTAGCACACGGGGAATTCCGCATCGGGAGTGAAAAGGAAGGCCGGGTCGTCGTAGCGCTCGAGGTAGTAGGGCACGTCGCCCATGCCCGTCTCCTCGTTGGTGCCGAACAGAAAGCGCACCGTGTAGGGGAAGCGCGCCGTCGCGCCTTCGTCCTGCAGGTCCTTCCAGAACTTCATGGCCCACAGCGCCACCACCGACGGCCCCTTGTCGTCAATGACGCCTCGGCCGATAAGGTAACCGTCCTTGCGCGTGACCTGGAACGGCGGGAACGTCCAGCCGGGGCCTTCGGGCACCACGTCCATATGCCCGATGATGCCGATCTGCGTGTCGCTCTCGCCGGGCAGATCGGCGATGCCCATGTAGCCGTCCACGTCCTGGGTGGCAAAGCCCATGGCCGCCGCCCGGTCAAGTGCCGCCGTCAGCGCCGCACGAGGCCCGGGCCCGAAAGGCGCAGCCGCATCTGCGTCCGCCTTGTCCTCCTCCAAATAGCTGGGAATACGCACCAGCGCATCGATGTCGGCCACCATATCGTCCCAATGGGCATCCAGATACTCGTCGATTCGCCCTACAAGCCGCTCTTCGTCCACAGAATGCCGCCTTTCCGCAAATTCGCTGCTGTTCGCATCCTCCCATTATGATGCACCCGCCCTCGCTTCGCCATCGTTCAAGCCGCCCGTTGACGGAAAGTGAAGCGCCGAAGGTCGTGATGCCCGCCACCAACACCGCACCGGCCTGTGAAAGCCCGCCGAAAAGGGCTCGGAGCCGCAAAAAGCAAATGACGAGCAAGTAAGATTCTTCGCAAGCATGCCGCCGTGAACTGGTACTTTCCGAAGCGTACCCGAAAATCGCCCGGTTTTCGCCCCAAAAAAGCAAGTAAGGAGCAAATGACGAGCAAGTAAGAGAGCCGACCCTTAAACCCAGGAGGGCTGATAGCGCATATACTTCGGCGAGGCGTCGGGATCCACAGGCTTAATCAGCTCGGATTCGACGGCCTGCTTGATAAGCCGCGAGATTTGCGCCGAATTGCTCCCGCTCACGCCGAAGCGCTCGCGCAGTGTCGCGTTCGTGATGTAGCTGCGCGCTTCGTACGCAACGCAGGCATGCCAATAGCAAGCTTGCAGGCGCTCTTCCAGGGTGAGGTTCTTGAAGTCACGCGGCTGGAAAAGCGTCACGCGCATGCTGGAGGCAGCCTTGATTTCAATCAACGGACAAGGCGAGCGGTACACCTCGCTTCCCCGCATGATCTTGTCCCACCCGCTTCCCGCTTCCTCGCAATAGCCGAAGCGCCTCATCAGAGCAGAGAGCATTTCGTTGCGCGAGCGCGGCGGATCGTTGACGATTCGGTCGATGTCCACCAAGGGCTCGCCCGGGTTCGTAATCTCTATGCGATCATCGAACACCTCGACCACAGGACCGGTGCCCGTAACCGAGAAATCCTGATGAATCAGCGCATTCACCACCAGCTCGCGCAGCGAGACCTCCGAATACGCCCGCCGGCTCTCCCTGCGCACCCCTTCGAGAACATCGCCCGCTGCGACAAGACCGTCGATGTAACTGTAAGCGGTACCAAGCATGACCGCATAGCCTTCGGAAAACTCTCGTTCAATGCGTTCGTCAATTCGGCTTTTACCCTGGTAGCGAGCAATGCGAAGCTTCTTTCTGCGCACCGAGGGAAATGCCGAGAGGTCCTTGGCAAACAAAAGAGCGCCCAGGTTCGTGATGCCATAGCGCCCGTCGTCCTGCTCGACCAGAAGGTCATCTTTCACGAGGTAGTGCGCAATCGAGTCGCAGCTTGCCGGCTGGGGAATATCCAGAAGCTCAAAGTACTGGGAGTAATCGATCAACGCCAACGCCTCGTCCAAGCTGGCGTCTTCCAAGGCAACCTGGGATTCAAAAGACGACTGCTGTATCTTCCTCCAAAGCGCCGACTCTTGGGCAGAGCCGTTCCGAAGAGCATGGGTGGACGAATCGGTACGGATGAACGCATGGTGATCGTAGGTCACCGGATAACTCGTTGCAGGTAAGATCTTGAGGACGACCAGCTGTTTTCCATCGCAATCAAAAACCTCGAACTCGAAGTCAGCGTTATCGCTCAAATGCTGACGCAACCACAACTCGAGCGGCTGGTTGCCAACTTTCTTGCTTCGGGGGTTGAACGTAGTCCCGATCACGTCATGGGTAGCATCGTCGATTCCCCACACCTTGTAGGCCGCCGGCACGCCATGGTAAGCAGCGGAGTTGGCCAGCGCGGAGATATCCTCCGCCTCTTTTTTCGCTTCGGAGAAGTTCCTTTTGAACTCGACATGTTCGACTTCCTCGGGGTACGACCGAAGGTTCTTGACGAGCTCGACAGCATTCTGTATCACGGGAATCCCCCTTTCACTGCACGTAGTTTACGAGGGAAGCAAGTGAGAAGCAAGTAAAAAGCAAATGACGAGCAAGCAAGATTCTTCGCAAGCATGCCGCCGTGAACTGGTACTTTCCGAAGCGTACCCGAAAATCGCCCGGTTTTCGCCCCAAAAAAGCAAGTAAGGAGCAAATGACGAGCAAGTAAGATTCCGAGGGCGCGCCGACCATCGCCACGCCCGCTCCCTAGGCTTGCGGCGGTTCCTTGGCGTGCTCCTCACTGACAAGAGCGTCGGTTTCGCGGGCGATGCGCATCTCCTCGTCGGTGGTGACCACGCAGATCTTGATAGGGCTGTCGTCGATGCTCACGATGCGGTTCGTGCCGATGGCGCCCACCACGTGGTTCTTCTCCTTGTCCAGGATCATGCCCATGTGCGCCAGGCCCGCGAAGATGCGCTCACGCAGCTGGGCCGAGTTCTCGCCAATGCCCGCCGTCATCACCACGGCGTCGGTCCTGGTCATAGCCGCATAGAACGAGCCGATGGCCTTCTGCACCTTGTACACGTACATGTCCACCGCAAGCTCGGCGTTCTCGTCGCCGCCCTCGGCCGCCTGCAGCACCGTGCGCATGTCCGAGCTGATGCCCGAAATTCCCAAGATGCCCGACTCCTTGTTCAGGATGGCGTCCATCTCGTCGAAGCTGAGGCCGTCGCGGCGCATGATGTAGGTGACGATGGCCGGGTCGATGGAGCCGGAGCGCGTGCCCATCATGAGCCCTTCAAGCGGCGTGAAGCCCATGGTGGTGTCGACGGAGCGCCCGTGGTTCACCGCGGTGATGGAGCCGCCGCTGCCCAAGTGGCAGGTGATGAGCCCCAAGTCCTCCAGCGGCCGTTCCAGCAGGTTGGCCGCCTGCTGCGCCGCGTAGCGGTGGCTGGTTCCGTGGGCGCCGTAGCGGCGGATGCCCTCGTCGGTGTAGTAGTGCATGGGCAGCGGGTACATGTATGCCTTCGGCGGCATGGTCTGGTGGAAGGCAGTGTCGAACACGGCGGATTGCGGCACGCCGGGCAAGCGCTCGGCCACCAGGCGGATGCAGGCGTCGGCGTGGGGGTTGTGCAGCGGCGCCAGCTCCTCGCAGCGCAGCAGCTTCGCGAACACCTCGTCGTCAACCAGCACCGATTCGCTGAAGTACTCGCCGCCGGCCACGATGCGGTTGCCCACGGCCTGGATTTCGGACAGGCTGCCTATGGGAGACGCCGGATCGGTAGCCAGCAGGTCCAGCAGGCGGCCCAGGCACTGCTCCACCGTAAGCCCGGGCACAGGAAACACCTGCTTCTGGAAGTTCGGCGCGAAAGCCACCTCCATGACGGCATCCGCGTCCCCGATGCGCTCGGCCAGGCTCTTCATCAGGCGAATCTTGCCGTCCGTTTGAATAAGCTGGCATTTCAACGTGGAACTGCCCGCATTGACCACGAGGACTATCATGGCACGTCCTTTCCTGGGAACCGCTTGATCCTGCCGACCCATAGCATTTTCAGCGTACCACGAGCAGACCCCCGCCGAAGCAGGGGCCTGCACCTGAAACCAGCTTGAATACCGAGCTTGCCGGCGTCGCGCCCTACAGCATGAGGTCGCCCACGGCCTTCACGCGCACGCACAGGGCGTCGCCCAGGTAAGCTAGCGGGATGTCCTCCACGTCGATGACCTCTACGGTGTCAGGGTCGGCCCCGGCGGCGATGGCGTTCTCGCAAGCCAGCGCCTTGGCATTGGCAATGGCCTGGTCGCGGGGCGTGTCGGTGAGCGAGTAGACCTTCTGCACCTGACCGGACACCTGGGAGATGGCGCTGCCGATGGCGTTAGCCACGCCGAAGTTCTCCGGGCGCAGCACCTCTCCGGCGCCTTCCAGCTTCGACGGAGCCAGGATGGAGCCGCCGCCCACCAGGATGACGGTGATGTCGCCGGCGGAGGTCTTCATGGCGTCCACCGCGTCCTCGATGATGCGGGTGATCTCGGCGTAGGCCACCTCCACCAGGGCCGGGTCCAGACCGGCCACCAGGGACGGGTCACCCACTCCAGGCGCGATTCCCTTCGCCACCACGATGTCGGTAGCCGTAAGCACCTCGCCGCCGAAGCAGAGCGCGTCGCGGGTTACGCGAAAGCCCACGGAGTCGGGGCCCACGGTCACGGAACCGTCGGGCTGCTGCCGCACGATGGAGCCGCCGCCCAGACCCACGCTCACCAGGTCGGGCATGCGGAAGTTCGTGCGCACATCGCCGATTTCGACCGCCACCATAGACTCGCGGGGGAAGCCGTGCGTCAGCACGCCCACGTCGGTGGTGGTACCGCCGATATCGACCACAACGGCGTCCTTTTCCTTGGTAAGGAACGACGCGCCGCGAATGGAGTTGGTGGGACCGCAGGCGATGGTGAAGATGGGATAGCGCTTCGCATAGTCCACGCTCATGAGGGTGCCGTCGTTCTGGCCCAGGTACACGGCCACGTCGGTCAGGCCCTCGGCCGCAAGCGCCGCCTCGAAGCTGGTCGCGGTGGTGATGGCCACGTCGTGCAGCGCGGCGTTCAGGATGGTGGCGTTCTCGCGCTCCAGGAACCCGAGCGTGCCGATCTCGCTCGACAGCGAAATGGGGAAGTCCTCGCCCAGCTCCTCGCGCAGGATCTGGCCGGCACGCACCTCGTGGGCGTCGGACACGGGCGAGAACACGCTGGTCACCGCCACGGACTCGAAGCCTTCATCGCGCACGGTGCGGGCCACCTCGCGAATCTCCTGCTCCACCAGGTCGTTGATGAGCTGGCCGTTGAACTCGTGGCCGCCGTGCACGATGAAGTCGCGCACGCTCATGGCATCCTTCAGCTGCTGGGGCCAATCGGCCATGCAGCTGATGGCCGTGGTGGCCGGCGCGCCGATACGCAACGCCACCACCTTGTTCAGGCGCTTGCGCTCCACGATGGCGTTGGTGCAATGGGTGGTGCCCAGCATGGCGAAGCCGATGTTCTTCGCCGCCTCGGGCCCAATCTGGCTCACCACCTCGTGCATGGCGGCCTCGATGCCGCTCATCACGTCCTCGGTGGTGGGACTTTTCGTGGCGGCCACCAACTTCAGATTGCCGTCGATGATGACCGCGTCGGTGTTCGTGCCGCCGACGTCGATGCCAAGACGCCAGGTGCGCTCGTTGCTCGATGCCATTACGCGCACGCTCCTTCCCCGTCAGTTTTTCCGTTGCCGCAGGCTCCCGAAAGACCTGCCGCTGCCGCGCGCTCCTCGATGGGCACGTAGTCCACGTCGTAGCCGAAGTAGCGCGGCCCCACTACCTTGAGCCCCTGGGGCGTGCGCCACTGCGGGTCGCACGGCAGGCCGCACACCACCACGCGGGCGCCGTACTTCAGGCCCTCGGTGGTCACCGGCGTGCCCGACTCGGCGTCCAGCGACACGATAAGGTCGGGCGCCGTGCACACCGGCTCGCCGTCCTTGAGCGCGATGATGTTCTCGTTCTGGAACTTGATGACCAGCTGGCTGCCCTTGTCGTCGTCAAGGCCGTCAACCACGGCCTGCCCGCGCACGAACATGCCGTCGGTCTTGCGGTCGACGTCCACAACCTTGCCCTTGAACAGGCGGAATCCCTTTGTTACCTCCAGCACCGCATCGATGGGGTCGGTATGGTTCTCGCGCGCCTCGCGCAGGGTGCGACCGATTTCCTGGCACAGGGTGGGCGTGCCGTGGATGCCGAACTCCTTCAGCTGGCGGCCGGTGCACTGGTAGCTAGCCAGAATGGTGTAGCCGCCCATGACCGAGGTGGCCTGGCGGGCGATGCGTTCCAGCCACACGTCGTCGACGGCGCGTACGGTGACGGTGTTGCCCTTCTCGTCGGCCAGCACCGCGGGCATGCCCTTCACGCCGTTGATGCCCAGCGTGGTCATCTGCAGCTCGGGGAACGCGCGGCCCATCAGGTCGGCGTCCACCACGGGAATCTGGCGCGTGGCGCCCAGGATGAACGGAATCATGGAATTCACGCCGCCGGCCTCAACAGCGTAGATGGCGTAGGGCTCCTCGCCCAGCTCCTTCACCATTTCGTCGTAAGTGACCATGGGCTCAACGCCGCTGCACACCTTCTCCACCATGATGGTGGGGGCGCCCATCATCTGCGACACCACCACGGTGGCGTCGTCGGGCACCTCGTCGGGGCTGATCAACTCAATGTCGCCGTACTTGCGGATGGCCTCGATGACCATGAGCTTGCCCACGTAGGGGTCGCCGCCGCCGCCCGCGCCCAGGACCGTGGCGCCAAGGGCCATGTCCTCGATGTCTTCAATGCCGATTCGTCTTCTCATAGAACCAGGCTCCTGCCTTTCCCGCGCCGTCCGCCGAAACGGCCGTTCCAAGGGCCCGGGCTACCGGCCCGCCGCCCCCATGCGCTCCTCGATTGCGATGTAGTCCACATTGTATCCGAAGTAGCGGGGCTCCACGACCGCCAGTCCCTCGGGAGTGCGCCACTGCGGGTCGCACGGTAGGCCGCACACCACCACGCGGGCACCGTACTTCAGGCCCTCGGTAGTGATGGGCGTGCCCGACTCGCAATCCAGCAGCACGATCAGGTCGGGGACCGTGCACACCGGTTCGCCGTCGCGCCAGGCGATGATGTTCTCGTTCTGGAAGTCGATAATCATCCGGCTTCCCTTGTCGTCGTCCAAGCCCTGCAGCACTGCCTGGCCGCGGGCGAACTTGCCGTCGGTGCGGCGGTTCACGTCCACGATCTTGCCCTTGAACAGGCGATACCCCTTCGTGATGTCCAGCACCGCCTGAATGGGGTCGCCGTGGGCCTCGCGGGCTTCGCGAATGGCGCGCCCGATCCGCTGGCACAGGCTGGCCGTCCCCAGCACGCCGAAATCCTTCAGCTGACGGCCGGTACACGGGTAGCTGCACAGGATGCTGTAGCCACCCATGGCGAAGGTGACCTCGCGGGCGATCTTCTCGAACCACACGTCGTCCACGGTGCGCACCGTGACCGTATTGCCGTGGGCGTCGGCCATGACCGTAGGCGTTCCCGGCACGCCATGGATGCCCAGGGTGGTCATCTCCATGTTGGGAAATGCGCGGCCCATCAGGTCGGCATCGATCACCGGGATACGACGCGCGGCGGCCAGCACGAACGGGAACATGGAATTGGCGCCGCCGGCCTCCACCGAGAACGTGGCGAAGGGGGCAACCCCCAGCTCCTTGGTCATCTCGTCGTAGGCGGCCCCGGCCTCGAACCCGCCGGGGATCTTCTCCACGGAAACCGTGGGGGCGCCCATGAGCTCGGATACTGCCACGATGGCGTCGTCGGGCACCTCGTGGGGTTCGATCAGCTCCACGTCGCCGTACTTGCGGATGGCCTCGATGGCCATGAGGCTGCCCACGTACGGGTCGCCACCGCCGCCAGCGCCCAGCACCGTGGCGCCCAGGGCCATGTCCCGAATGTCCTGTATGCCGATCGTCCTGCCCATAAGCAGCAACCGCCTTTCCCCATAAGACCAAGACCGCGCAACCCGCCGAAACCGCAACCCCGCGCAATCGGCTCTTGCTTTAGCACACTGTAGCACTACATTATCCGCCAAGACGAGGCGGTCTCCCCCGCGCATCCGTCGAACGCATAGGTTTTTCCACAGCGGAAACAATCCGCCCTGAAGCACCCGTCCCACCGCCCGAGCAACCGCAAGAGCCATCTCGCACCGATCTGTGGCACGGATTCGGGGTTTGGCAAATTCCTCAGCGCGATTTTGACCGACTTCAAGGCTTCCCAGTGAAATAGCCCATCATTTCCCCAGTTCAGAAGATCAGGACTGCGCAATTTCTTCGAAGAGATTTGCCAAACCCCGAATCTGCGCCACAAATCGCAGGAGTCCGCGACGAAAACAGGTTATCGCGCGCCCAAGCCAACCCGACTTTGCCAGGTTAATTGCACTTGACCATGCAGCTAGCTGACGCTGCTCCCTGCTGCCGGCTTCTCCCTACCGCTGGCTTTCTATATAGACAGCCACCTGATCACGCAGGTCGGAAAGGCCTGCTTCGTCCTCAGTCCACTGGCGGGCGAAGGGGCCGTCCGGCATGAGGAAGCCGGCTTCTCGCAAGGCGGCATCCACCTTCTTCGGGCCCAGCGGCGCCCAACCGTAGGAGCCGAAGGCCAGGCCCACGCGCTCCTTCGGCGCGAGCCCTCCCAGGTAGCACAGAAACGACGCCACCGTAGGCATCATGGACGAGTTGAGAGTGGGCGACCCCACAGCCAGATAGCGGCTGGTCAGCACGTCGGCTATGATGTCGGAGATATGGTTCGCCTTCAAGTCAAGCAACTTGGCGGGAATCCCCAGCTCGACGAAGGTCTCGCAGATCTGCTTAGCCATGGCCTCGGTGGTGCCCCACATGGAGTCGTACACCACCAGCGCCTCCTGGCGGCTGACGTTGCGGCTCCACTGCCCGTAGGCTTTCAGAATATCTGCCACATGCGAGCGCCACACAACACCGTGGGCCGGCGCGATCATGGCCGCATCCAGCCCGGCCAGCGCATCCAGCGCTGCGCGCACCTGGCGCCCGTAAGGCATGACGATGTTCGCGTAGTATTTCTGCGCCTGGTACATGACCTGGTGAAAGCCCGCTTCGCCGTCGAAGCGCTCGCTTGAAGCCAGGTGCTGCCCGAAGGCGTCGTTGGAGAACAGGATGCGGTCGTAGGCGCTGTAGGTGACCATGGAGTCGGGCCAGTGCACCATGGGCACCTGGACAAACTTCAGCGTGCGCTTGCCGATGCACAGGGTGTCACCGGTCTTCACGCCGGTGAAGCCCAAATCGCCGTAGAACGCCTCCAGGCTCTTCTGCCCTTGCGGGGCGCTGCAGACGACCTTCGCATTGGGCGCCAGCTCGCGCAGCCTAGGCAGCGCGCCGGA
The DNA here is from genome assembly GCA_910575165.1 of Eggerthellaceae bacterium. GTDB lineage: Bacteria > Actinomycetota > Coriobacteriia > Coriobacteriales > Eggerthellaceae > Xiamenia > Xiamenia aquisgranensis. Next base: position 82,419 of record CAJTDS010000009.1, on the reverse strand, counting down.
ATGGTCCATTTCCCCATGGTTTGCTATCAGGTACTCGATGCACGACAGATCCACCACGCTGGCAACGCGTTGCACCAGGTCGTCGGCAAACGGTGCCTTGCAGCTGTCAACAAGCGTCACATGCTCGTCCATGATGAGGTAGGCGTTGTAGGTGGTGCCGCGCTCGGTGGTGTAGCCGTGGAAGTTGCGCTCGTTCCAATCGATGGCGCCCACCCAGTACACGTCGGGCGCGATCCGAACCGCCTCTAGCATGATGGCCCCTTTCATCGGCAAACGTTACCGCCGACTATAGCCCCGCCGCTGCACGCCTGCACACAGACGGAAGAGTCGTTTCCCACCCGTTTCACGTCGGAAAGCGACGCTCTGCCAAAAGAACGAACAGCGCATGCGCCCCGACGTCCCACACCGCAAGCAAAGCGCACGCCGCGAAGCCTGGACACCCGAAAGGCGAGGACGACGCGGCTCTTGAAACGGTTTCGCGACAGACGCGGAACGCGCGCCCGCAAAGGGGCGGGCAGCAGTAACATGGCGCCATGGGAAACCGGCCGTCCGGCTGCCGGGCTCCGCGTGCGCTCGCACTGCGCAACGTCCGCCCAGTAGCCGTCGGCCCGAAGGAAAGGAACCATCATGGAGAATCGCGTTGCCTGGCGCTGCACCGTATGCGGCTACATCGAGACCGGCTACCCCGAAGGCCTGCCCGAGGACTACCTCTGCCCCGAATGCGGCGTGGGCCCCGACATGTTCGAGAAAGTGCTCATCGACGAGACCGAAGAGGTCATCGAGGTTATCGAAGAGGCGTAGCGAACACCTGAGCCGGCCGTCTTGCCGCCAAGGGCCTGCTGCGATACGCCGAAAAACTCTGGTGTACCGCAGCAGGCCCTTCCCTTGCATCACCAGTCATTTCCCCAGGCGACAAGGGGCTCGCATCGATAATGCGAGCCCCTGTTTTCGTTTTCAGCCGCATTATGCGATTCCCCGTTTCGCCAGTAGGGAATACCTTTCTTTCATGCCGTAGCACACGAGAGACGGCAAGCGAAAACTGGAGGAAGGGAGAACCATGGAAACGAACGAAACGCCGCTGAGCGCGTCGGCGAAGACCGGTGTGAGCCGCAGGGGATTCCTGGGCGGCATGGCAGCCACCGCCCTGGGGGCCGCTACGCTGGCGTCGCTGTCGGGCTGCGGGCAACAGGCTCCGGCCAACTCCGCCAAAGGCGAAGAGGAAACCACCGCCCTGGCAAGCGGAAACGCCTCCTTCAAGGAGGGCACCTACACGAGCACGCAGCATACCCCCTACGCCACTGCCGAAGTGACCTGCACCTTCGACGGCACCGGGCTGGGAAGCGCCTCCTACACCGTGACGGCCACGTCCGAGAAGGACTACTTCCCACTGTACGCCCCGGCGCTGGAAGAGCTCTGCGAAGCCGCCGTCACCGCCGGCAAGACCGTCGGCGTGGATGCGGTGAGCGGAGCCACGTTCTGCAGCAACGCCATCCTGGACGGCATCGACGACTGCACGCTGCAGGCCCTGGAGATCGTCGCACCCGCTCCTGAGCAGCTCAACCCGCAGCAAGCAGGCTGGGACACCTTCGAAGGCACCTGCGACAAGGTGTTCTCGCCGATCAAGCTGGGCACCATGGAGCTTTCCAACCGCGTGGTGAAGAGCGCCGGCAGCGGCGTGTGGGCCGACGCGAACAAGGACAAGCTGCCCGTGGCCAAGGAGCTCTACGGCACCATGGCGGAAAACGGCGTGGCCCTGAACCTGCTGGCCGGCGGCAACCTGAGCGGTTTCGGCATCCTGCCCGATTCCCTGGACAAGATCGACGGCACCTTGGACGAGGCCCTTGCCCGCGCAGCCGAGCTGACCGACGCCATCCATGCGGGCGGCGGCAAGGTGGGCTTCCAGATGTGCTTCGGCGGCCTGGCCCCCAGCGTGCCCGACGAGGTTATCAACGAGACCCCGGTGGAAGACCTGGACGCCTTCATCGACCGCGTGGGCACCTCGGCCGAGCGCGCCAAGACCGCCGGCTTCGACTGCATCGAAATCAAGGGCGCCAGCGCCGACGCCCTGAACGGCTTCCTCACCCGCCGCGTGAACAAGCGCGAGGACGAGTACGGTCCGCAGTCCATCGAGAACCGCACCCGCCTGTTTAGCCGCATGATCCAGAAGATCAAGGAGGTCAACGGCGACGACTTCCCCGTGGGCGCGCTCATCAACGGCGTTGAGGAGAACGACTCCGAACTGGGCGACAACGAGCTGTTCATGACGCTTGACGAGGGCATCGAGATCGCAAAGGCCGTGGAAGCGGCCGGCGCTGACTGGATCCAGGTGCGCGTGGGCGCCAAGAGCGGCGAGATGAACATCTGGGCGCCGGACGTCCAGCATATCGCCCCTGGCGCCGACGGTCTCACCGGCTACGGCACCGTGTTCGATTACGCCTCGCACTTCGACGGCGTGGTGGACGGCAGCCGCTCCGGGTTCGCATCGTTTTTGCCCATGGTCAAGGCCATCAAGCGGCAGGTAAGCGTGCCCGTGGGTTGCGCCGCGTGCCTGGATTTGCGCCTGGGGCCCGACTACATCAACGATGCCATCGCCCAGGGCGATATCGACCTGGTGTTCATGAACCGCCCGCTCAACTGCGACCCCGAGCTGGTCTCCAAGATTCAGGAGGGCCACCGCCAAGACGTGCGCCCCTGCATGAAGTGCATGCACTGCCACGACAATATCGGATCCAACAGGGCCGTGCCCTCCAGCTGCCGCATGAACGCATCCTCCTTCAACTCGCTCACCGACACCATGCCCGAGGGCATGGTGCCCACCCCAGCGCAGAAGGCGCGCAAGATCATGGTGGTCGGCGCAGGCCCGGCGGGCATGGAAGCAGCGCGTGTTGCGGCGGAGCGGGGCCACAGCGTCACCCTCTACGATTCCGAGATGTCTCTGGGCGGCCTCATTCCCTTCGCCAAGGGCGTGAAGGGCGGCCACGAGCGCTTCGACGACTACCTGACCTACATGGCCGCGCAGCTGGAGAAGAACGGCGTTGATGTCCAGCTGGGCACCACCGTGGACGCCGCCCTGGTCAAGGAGCAGGCGCCGGATGCCGTGGTGGTGGCCACAGGCGGCGTGCGCGAGAGCCGCTTCTCGGGCGCCAACGTCCTGGATCCCAAGGATGCGTTCTCCCCTGCCGCCACGGGCGACAAGGTGGCCGTGCTGGGCTCGGGCGTGCAGGCCATCGACTTCGCCGCGTTCCTGGTCTCCCAGGGCAAGAGCGTGGTCATCCTCAACGAGGGCGACGCCGCGGCGCTCGACAAGGGGCAGTCGGGCTGGTTCAAGTCCTACATGCTTCCCTACCTGCGCTCGAACGGCACCCAGATTCACAGCAACGTGCAGATCGCGTCCGTGGACGGCTCCGGCGTGGCGTTCAAGACCGCAGCCGGCCTGGACAAGACCGTCGCCTGCGACAGCGTGGTGGAGTTCTACGACATGCAGCCGAACACCGCTCTGGCCGACGAGCTTCAGAAGGCCGGCGTGGAAGTGTACACCGTCGGCGACGCCGCCGAACCGCACAACATCCAGCGCGCCGTCACCACGGGCAACCTTTGCGCTCGCGCCCTGTAGGCACGTCCCGGTCCGCCCCCTCCCTCAGCCCTGCAGCCCTGTCAAAGGGGCTGCAGGGCCTTTGCTTTGACGGCACTTGGAATACGGCTGGCCAGAGGAGTGAGGTATAATCGAATGGCGATTCCGAACGGCGAACTGGTGAGAGGGTGGCTCATGACCATAGATCGACCTGCCTTGAGCCCCCGGTTCCTCATCTCCAGCACGTTTCTGCTGACCTGCCTCTCCATTGCCGCCTTCAAGCTCCCCTTCCATTCCGAGCTTTCGTGGCAAATCGTCCCTTCCGGCTCCGACGGCCTGGTCGAGATCCTCTCGCAGGCGGTCGTCATGATGCTGCTGGTCATCTTGGAGCGCATCAGCCGATGCTCCGTTCGGCAGGTGGCCGCCGTGCTGATCGCGGGAATCATCGTGCAGACGACGGGCTCGGCGCTTCTGGCCTTCCCCATGGAAAGCAGCCCGCTTCAGGCATCCATTGCCTTCGGCTTGCGCGGCGCGGGCAGCGCACCCTTCTTGCTGGCCATCGGGTGGGTGCTTGGGTCTATGAAGCCCTCGTGCTCGGCGCTGTGCATCGTGGGCGGGCAACTGCTGGCCTACCTGGTTCCGCAGCTCGTCGGCAGCATCCCGGCTGCCGTCACGCCCTTCCTGCTCTGCCTGCTGCCCCTCGCGGATGCGGCGTGCCTGTGCTTCGTCATCCGCGAGGTGAAGCCCGACGTCGACGCCCGCGAGGACGACGGCCCCGTGCAGTCCCGGGGAAGCGCCATGGAATGCGTCTGCCTGCTGGTCATCTGCGCCACGTCGAAAGTGGCCCTGGTCCTGTTCACCCCCATTCCCCACGGCGAGGCCACGTCGCTGCGCATCCTCATCAGCACCATCATCTACCTGGGCATCTTCCTGGCCTACTTCGTCTGGATATGCGTCTTGAAGCACCGCGACCCCGACCGCCTATGGCCTTTCCTCATGCTGATCGTGTTCGCCGGGCTGTTCGCCTGTTCGTCGCTTTCGGCGCTCGCTCCCGACTTCGCAAGCACGTTTCTGAGGGCCACGCAGAATACCATCATGCTCTTCTCCTGGGTGTTCCTGGCCAGCGCGATATACCAGCGGCGTCTGCCGGCAATCCCCGTCTTCTGCTTAGGCCAGCTCGCCATCTCGCAGATTCCCTACCTGATCACCTCGTTCATCACCGTCAACGGACTGCGGGTGGGCTTCGAGAACCAGGAGGTGCTGACCGTCATCACCACGTCGATCCTGGCGCTGGCGGTGATAGGCGGCACGTTCGCCGTCGTCATGCGGTCGAATGCGCCGAAGACTGCCGGCGATCAGACCCTGTCGCCCGACGAAACGCTCAAGGCCTCCGTGGACGCCCTCGCCCAAACCTATTCGCTTTCCGAGCGCGAGAGCGAAGTGGCGCTGCTGGTGGCCAAGGGCTACACCCTGACGGCCGTCGGCGAGATCCTGTTCATATCGCTCAACACCGTGCGCGTCCACTCCCGCAACCTGTACAAGAAGCTGGGCATTCACAACAAGAACGAGCTCCTAAGGCTGCTGGACCAGCAAGGCGAACGGCAGGGTTAGGCGTGACAAGACGAATCGCCCGCAGCATCCAGGTTGCCGGCGCATTTAGCAACCGCGGTGCGTCGCCTAAGCAGCCCTCGCGAACCACCGCAAAAAAGGGCCGGCACTTCACGCCGACCCCCATTGCAACCCTATGCATCAAGCCGCTAGGCAGCCCCGTCGCTCAGGGCCAGCGCCTCCTGCACCTCGCCTATAACCTCTCGGTCAATCCGGAAGAAGCCGACAGCCGCGTTCGCGAAACTCTCGTAGAACGCTGACACCCGGGCGCCTGCCACGTCTTCCGCATAACGGGGAACCCAGTTGAGCAGATGCTCGTCGATAAACGATCGCTGCCCCGCGAGCGTGCGCCCAAGCTCGTCCCTGTTGCCGCAGGTAAAGGCGTCGAGCGACTTCGCCGCCATCCGAGCCATGAAGTCCATCATAAGGGCCAAATGATCGTCGGCCACCTTCTTGTACTCCACGGGCCGGAACCCGAACTCAGCATAGGCGTAACGAACCGCAAGGGTGCTCTCCTGGAAAAGCCGCCCCTCCTGCCCGACGTACATCGACTCCCACGGCGGCGCCGCCAGCTTGCCTGGACCGACGAACAAAACGGTATGCTCGCTCTTCAGCGCCGCCACCGCATCGTCGTCGGTGCCCAAACCGCTCACGACCGCTCCCAAACGGGCGAACGCATCCCCTTCGGATTCGGAGCACAGGGCCAGAAGGTTTAGGAAGGCAGGATCTTCCGCCAAGGAGACCAGGTCGGGGGCTGGGTCTGCGCCAAAAACCCTGTGGAGCAGACGATACCCGTATCCCCTTGCTGCAAGAAGGCTCTCTACGCCCTCGGAAACACTCTGGCCCATAATCAGTCCTTTCGTCGACTTGTCGTCGCGGACGCTTGCAGTTCCCGTACCCGATGCCGGCCTAGATGATGACGCTTCGGAACGCGTCCTCGAGCGTGCAATCCTTCGGCTTCACCAGTACGTTCTGGCCGGTGCCGCCATCGGGCATGCAGGGCAGTTCGGAAACCACCGCGCTGCCGTACTTGGACTTCAGCTCGTCCGTGTCCCCGAAGTCCAACGCCCTCATCGGGCATGCATCGACGCACACGGGGTTCTTCCCGGCCTGTCGGAACGCAATGCATGCGTCGCATTTCCGCACCTTCATATCGCCCTCGAAAAGCTTCGGCACGCCGTAAGGGCAGCTCTGCACGCAAGTCTGGCAACCGATGCACAGCTCGTCGTCGTGCTGAACAGTGCCGTCGGCCGTCTTGCGCATGGCCCCCGTCGGGCAGTTCGCCGTGCATGCCGGGCTCTCGCAGTGGTTGCACGTAGTGGCCATATGGAAGATGCCCGGATTCGGATAGGCGCCCGCCTCGAACGAGCTGACCGTCCGGAACGTGATGCCCGGCTCCATGATGCGGTTCTTGTCCTTGCAGGCGATCTGGCACGCACGGCAGCCGATGCAGCGCGTAGAGTCGAAATAGAATCCTAGAATTGCCATGGCTGCATCCTCCCTACACGCTCGGAATGAACGTCTTCTCGTAGTCGTACGGTATGGGCTCGCCCGTCCACTTCTCCACCTTCACCAAGCAAGTGTTATAGCCGGAGACCTGCGGGAAGTAGTTTGATACCACGGGACCGAGCAGGGTGTTCTCGCTGCCGCCCGTGTCGATGCCCGTCTCGGGATCAATGTCGGTGCGAACACCGTGGGGAACGGCAATGGCTCCGGGCATGACCGATTCCATCAGGCTCACATGACGCAGAACCTGTCCCCACTTGCTGGAAACCAGCACCGTATCGCCGGTCTTCAGCCCCAGCGCCTCGCCGTCGGAAGCATTCATGAACACCGGGTTCTCGAAAGCCTCCTGCAGCCAGGGCAGGTTGTCCAAGGTGGTATGGGAGCGGCGCAGATAGTGCGGCGTATACATCTGGAACGGGTACTCGCCGCGCTCCTTGGCCGACCAGTCAGCAAAGCTCTCCTCGTAGCCTTCCTTGGGAACAATGTAGTTCGGATAGGGCTTGATGGGCTCGGGGTTGATGCCAATGGAGTTGATGCCGTCGGCCTTCGTCTGGCAGTAGATCTCGAACTTGCCGCTCTTAGAAGGACGCGGATACTTCTCGGGATCCTCGATGAAGTCCTTGTAGCCGATCCAGCGCTTGTCGTCGGTCATCTCGACCTGGTAGACACCTTGGGCCCGAATCTCGTCGAAGCCGATAACGCCCTCTTGCGGCTCGCCGACAACGTCGCCGAACTTGTCGATGTCCTCCTGCGTGATGGTGACCAGCGGCTTCCACTCCTCGGTATAGCCGGACATATCGAAATCCTCGCCTGCAGCCTTCGCCTTGGCGGCCGCCGTGAGCAGAGCGCTCGAATCCTGGCTGTACATCAGCTTGCCGCCAGCGAAATACTTGGCACCAGCGATCATGTTGAAGTAGTTCTGCTTCTCGCTCACGGGGAATAGGGCGGCCCTATCGAGCCCCAAACGATCAGCCAGCTGGTCGGCAATCCATTGATCAGACTTTGCCTCGTAAAGGCCCTCTTCGAGAACCGGCGAAGTGATGACCTGGCTTTCGCGGTTAATCCAGACCGGCGACGACGTATCGGGAGTATAGCCCTCCCACTTCGTAGTCACGGGCAACACGATATCCGAGTACTGGCAGCTAGACGAGAGCTTGTAATCGTTCGCCCAAGCAAACTCCACCTTCCGGTACGCGCGGATGCCGTCGTTGACGTTCATCTTGGACTGCAGGAAGTTGTTTGCCCCAGAGATAATCGCCTTGATGTCGATATCGCGCTCCTCCTTGGGAGCCCATCCGTTAACCGCAGAGCCGCTTGTGCCACAATAGGTGTAATGACCGTCCACGATGGCCTTCCACGTCTCGCCACCAGGGATGACCTCGGTAATCGGATTGGGAACGAAGGCGCTCGTAGCCGATCCCAGCTTCACCAGCTGCGGGCCGGCGTTTCCCGCCTCGTAGTGGTACATCGCCCCGGTCGCATGGCCGGACTTGCCCATATGACCGCCCATGGCGCCAATGGTGAGGAACAGCTGGGACAGGTTCTCGGTACCGTTGGAGCGGGCCGCGGCATAGCTATGAAGCAGCATGACCTTGTGCTGCTTGCCAACGGTTTCCGCAAGCCATTCGATGTCTTCCACCGGGGTGCCGCAGATCTCGGTAGCCCATTCGGGAGTCTTGGGCACGCCGTCGTAGACGCCCAGCACGTAGTCCTTGAAGTTCTCGTCCAGCACAGCGTCTTCGGGCATGGACTTCGCGTCAAAGCCCACGCAGTACGTATGCAGGAAGTCCCAGTCGATGAGCTGCTTCTGCTCGTCCTGCTCGAGCATGACATAGGCAACGGCAAGCAGCATCGCCGTATCGGTTGCAGGGCGCACAGGAATCCAGCGCGCATCGAGCATGCTCGCCGTGATGTTGCGCGAGGGTCCCACGTACACGAACTTCGTACCCGCCTCCTTCGCCCGCGCGAAGTGGTAGCTCGGACTGCCGCCCGATGCCCAGCTGGGATTGCCGCCCAGCATGACGATGGTCTCTGCGTTCGGAAGGTCGAAGCGGTCGTTGGCCCCTTCGATGTCGGGGTTCGAATTGTAGAAGGGGGTACCGTACGCGCTGCAGCACATCTTCCAGTTCCCGTACGACTCGACCGTATCGGCATACACGTATCCGCCAAGCGTGTTCAGAATGTTGCTGTACGGCCCGTAGGCGTACGTGCTGAAGTACACCGACCGCGCACCGTAAGTCCCGTAGATACGCTGCAGCTCGGATGCAATCATGTCCAGCGCCTCTTCCCAGCTGATACGCTCCCATTCGTCGACGCCGCGCAGCTCGCCGTTGACGTTCACGCCGCCAGGCTCCCAGTTCTTGCGCTTCATAGGGTACTTCAGTCGGTCGGCGCCGAAGCACTGCTGCTGCTGAGAGCGTCCGCGCGGACAGGCGCGGTTCTGGAAATGCCCTTGCCCCTCCTCGTCGGCATAAATGTCGTCGGTCTTCTGGCGAAGGACGACACCGTCCTTGACAAGCGCCTTGTTGCTGCAACGGCCGCCGCAGTTATGCCAGCAGGCAACCGGAATCCAGGTTCCCTCCGCGTCGGGATCGGGAAGGTCGGTCCACAGGTCCACCTCCTCAAGCGTATTCTCCGGTCGAGCCGACGCCTCCACCGTCTCCTCCTGCGGCTCCTGGTTGCCGGAAGAGCAACCGACGGCCGAAGCGGTCACGGCACCGGCCGCAGCCACGGCTGCCCCCTTCAGGAACACGCGCCGATCGAAGTTTGCCCCGCTCACTTTCTCGAGCATACTCGACATACTTCTCCTCCTTCTCGCCTCTACTCGCGCTGCGCACCATGCGCCCGCGTCGGACATCAATAATAGGAAGGCGGAAGGGATTATTCATCGATAAAAGTGATGCGATTCGCAGAAAAGGGGCTCTCTATCAATTTGATAGAGAGCCCCTACCAGGCAAAACTTGGAAAGCCCTACAGCTGGTCGACCGTCTTGACGTCAGCGTTCCCTATCAGAGCCATAAGCTCGCCGTTCGAATGAACACCCAGCTTCTCGTAGATCTGGTGCACATGGCTGCGCACCGTGCCGGGCGACAAGACGAGCTCTTTGGCGATGGCCTGCACGCGCTTCCCGCGACCGAGCATGCAAAGCACTTCCTTCTGGCGAGGGGTAAGTCTATGTTCTTCGGCCAACTGCACGCATGCAACGTAGACGCCCTTGGGGTCGTCGTAAGACCCCTTGCCAGGGCCTCCCACAGGAAAAAGCGTGTGCTTGTTGAAGAAAAAGGCACCCGCAATGATGAAGAACGAGGCAGCCAAGAACAACACGGATAGGAGAGCTTGAGGACTCACCAGCACAATGTAGGCGTGCAGGGCGAATCCGGCGGCCAGCCCAACGCTATCGGCCACCAGCGCAAAGGAAAGCAGCGTCACCAAAGCGAAACGCACCTGGTATCGCGCAATCACGACGTAGAAAACGAACATCGAAGACAGGAACAGCACGTAAGCAACGAAAAAGACCAGAGCGGAGGCCATGGCGAAGGCGGACGAAACCAGCTGCAGCATCAACCCCAGGGCGCCTATCACCACGGCGAATTTGCCGCATTGCAAGATATCGGCAACCTTGGTGTTGCGCTGCACGTAAACCGCGAACAACGCGAGGGTGATTATGGACAACGCAGGCATCATCGTATTCAGGACGGCCGCCTGGCCTTCGTCGAAACCGCGCGCGCTCACACCCACCAAAACCCCGAATGCAGCCATGATGGACGACACGCGCACGACAGACATGGCAAGCGGCTTATTGCCTATCAGGTCGTTCTTTCGAGCCTCGCCCCTTCCCTGTCGTCTTGCCGCGTAAACATACAACGGTATCGACAGCAACGCAAACGACGTTTCCACGGCGCCGAAACCGATCTCGCTCACGCGATGCACCGCTACGCAAACAAGGTAGAACGCCAACCCGAGAGATATGGAGCTCACAATCCCGAAACGCGCCTCCCGAAGCGACCGAGGCTCCAACAACTCGAAAAAGAGGTTCAGACACACCCCGTTACCAAGACCGTACATCACGCAGGGCGCCACCATGACCGCATCTGGCAAGGGGAAGAAGGTTGGAGCGAAAAAGCAGATCGCGGTTCCCGCAGAAAGCAGAAAAGCGGCGACAGCGTAGAACCATGCAGAGCCGACCATCCGAGGCAAACGGCGCCTCGCACCCAGCATCAGAACCGAGGCCGCAGCCGTGGCACCTAAGGTGACGATTCTCGACGGCGTCTGAGCGAACAGCACGCCGGTCTCACCGGGAAAGAGAATAGTGACGATCCAGTAGTACCAGAGAAGCCCGAAGCCTGCCAAGTACCAAGGCCGTCCGCCCAGCGAGGTGCCACCTGCCACAGAACCCCCCTAACCATCGCCCACAACGCCCTATGCCAACCTGCGTATTCCGCAACGGGTTCCAGCGCCAAGTCCACGGCCGCAACCGTACGGCAACCGGAGCGAAAATCGAGTATGCCGCCCGCATCCAAAACCCGCAGAGAGAAAGCCTTGCGCTGCGTCACTCTAGCGCAAAGCCGCCTCGCCGCCCTGCGAAAACGCCCGTTTACCATATAAAATCAGGTGACCGCTGGTCAAACACCGCGCGTCCACTCCCGCAACCTGTACAAGAAGCTGGGCATCCACAACAAGAACGAGCTCCTAAGGCTGCTGGACCAGCAAGGCGAACGGCAGGGCTAAGCGCGGCGGTATGACAAGGTCGCTTACTAACAACCGGAGGACCTTAGCACGAAGACACATCCTACAGCTCGCGCAGTCGCTCAGGCCACTCGCACCGATGGAAGAGAGCGCATCGTTTCGACGGCCGCCCTACAAGCAGGCCGCAACAGCTTTCCGGATGAAATCCGACCGGTTCTTGGTCTGCCGGTCTATAGCCTCGACCATCGACTGAGGCAGTGTGACGGTTACAGCGCGCAGTGGCTCATCGGTCAAACGCGGCCGCCCGATCACTATCTCGCCTCGAGGCTCTCCGGGAAAGACCCCCCGAGAGGCATCCTCTTCCCATGCATCGAGCTGCTCATCGGTCACACCGAATCTCGCAAGAGTATCGTGTCCCATTATCCTCACCTCCACTTAAGGCCAAGCTCGCGCAGGGCGTTGTGCGTCGGCGGCGTCATAGCGTGGTAGATGAGCACGCCGAAAGGCCTCTCGACCGCTACAAGCTGAATGAGCCTCCCCGTGAAACCCCACCCAACCGCAAGAATCTGTCCTTCGTCGGGCGAACCCCGGTGAACAAGACGAACGAAATGATCCCATGCAAACCGAATCTCTTCCTCGTCCAGCCCGTGCTTGAATGCGTGCTCATCAACAACTACGCTTGCCACATTGCTCACACCCTTTTATATGATGAAATTATATGATAAAAAATTTCCCAGTAAACCGCTCTTCCCTATTGAAAGCAAATTGACATAACGAACTTATATACTATATATTATATCATAGTATATGAACGTTTGTTCTCTAAATATATGCATTCTGCCAAGCGCACCTACCAGTGCCTGGCCGTTGTTTCGTCCTGAGGCGGCAGGGGCCCGCTACTCCCCGAAGATCAGGGTGCGCTCTTCGCCGGTGAGGGCTGCTCGGGCCTGGTCGCGCAGGTTGTTCACGCCGATGAAGAACTGGCGCATCATGACCACCATGAGATAGCGGCCCTTCGCGGTGAGGGTGAGCTCTTCGTCGTTGTTGGTAGCGAAGGCCCCATTGGCCGTCATGAAGGCCATCTCCGCAGGCAGGCCCACCTCCACGCTGCAGCCGAAATCTTTCTTGAACTGGCGTTTGTCAAGTCGCAGGCCGAACAGCTGCATCATGAACCGGTAGCGCATGCGCTGGTGCTTCGAGAATTTCGTCTTGCCCATAAGCGACATGCGGCCGCTTTCGATGGCGGCGTTGTAGTCGCGCACCGAGAACGTGTTCACGAACAGCTCGTTGCCCAGGTAGGTTATGCCGCCGCTGCCGATGGCCGGGTACTCCTCGTAGTCCACCACGTACTCGTCGATCATGGCGCGCGGCTCATCGACCGCGGGCGCCCCCGGCTCCACGAGCGTCGCGGCGGCATCGCCCGAAGATGCGGCACCGGAAGAAGCCAGGCGCCTGTTGAAGGTCCAGGCGCTGCCGTGCTGGAACAGCCCGCGCTCGCCGTTGGGGCCTGCGGGCATATCGGACGGCGTCACGCCGGGGATGGGCTGGGTCAGAAGCTCGCAGATGATCTCGTAGAAGCGCTGCTCGCGGGCGTAGTCCACCTTGCCCACAGTGCGGGCCAGCGACCGCTCCACCGACGGCGAGGCCATAAGCGGGTAGAACGTGGTCTGGCTGGCGCCGGATTCGATGACGCGCTCGATGTCGCGGATAAGGATGTCTTCGGTCTGGGCCGGGAAGTTGAATATCATGTCGGCGTTCATGGACACGAAGTAGGGGCTCGCGTCCTGGATACGCTCCATGATCTGCTGGCCGCAGCCGTACTTGTCGTAGCGGTCCATCTGACGCAGCAGCCCGTCGTCGAAGGACTGCACACCCACGGAAAGCCGCTGCACCCGACCCTGCAGCTTGTCCAGGTAGCTGGGGATCAGGTGGTTGGGGTTCGTCTCGCTGGAAACCTCCTTGATGGAGAAGGTCTCGCGGGCCAAATCGATGGTATCGCACAGCTCGTCCAGCAGAATGGTAGGGGTGCCGCCGCCGATGTAGACGCTGTCGAAGTCGTAGCCCAGGTCCTTCAGCATGAGCATTTCCTTGCGCATGTTGGCGAAGTAGGGGCGCGCGCGGTCCTCGGCGAAGGGGAAGCGGTTGAAGCTGCAATAGGGGCACAGGCGCTCGCAGAAGGGCACGTGCATGTACAGCATGTAGCGCTGGCCGGGCACGGGACCGGGGATGCGGTCCTGGCTGGTAGGCCTCAGCTTCAAGTACTGGCCGGTGCATCCGCGCACCACCGTGGAAAGCAACCGTTCTGCCAACATGAAAGAGCTCCTTGCTCGACCTCGCTGCGCCGCATCGCCAAATCCTCTTAGGCGCACAGCTTCTTACCAGGCTTCTCGTCCCTGCAGGGCGCGCAAGCCTATATCGCTACGCAGCTGCTTGCCTTCGAAATAGATGAGGTCGCAGGCCTCGTAGGCGAGATCGCGCGCTTCCTCGAAGCTGTCGCCCAGAGCCACCACGTTGAGCACGCGGCCGCCGGCAGTGACCAGCTCGCCGTCGGCGTTGTGGGCGGTGCCCGCATGGAACACCGTCACGCCGTCCAGCGCCTCGGCCTCGTCGATGCCCAGGATGACCTTGCCCTTCTCGTAGGAACCCGGGTAGCCTTCGCTGGCAAGCACCACGCACACGGCCCACTGCTCGGCCCAATGCAGATCGATGTTGTCGGGGCGTCCCTCGGCAACGGCCAGCATGACCTCGGCCAAGTCGTTTTCCAGCCGCGGCAGAATCACCTGGGTCTCGGGATCGCCGAAACGAGCGTTGAATTCCAGCACCTTCGGGCCGTCCTCGGTGAGCATGAAGCCGCCGTAGAGCACGCCGCGGTAGTCGTGGGCGAAAGGCTCGCGGGCCGTGGCCGCGGCCGCCGTCTCCATCACCTGGTGCATGGCCGCGTATTCCTCGGGCGTAACAATGGGCACTGGTGAGTACACGCCCATGCCCCCGGTATTGGGACCCCGGTCGCCGTCGAAGGCGCGCTTGTGGTCCTGGGCCGTGGCCATGCAGTGCGCCTTGCCGTTCGACACGAAGGCCAGAAGGCTGCACTCGGGCCCCTGCAGGCACTCTTCGATAAGTACGGTGCTGCCCGCGTCGCCGAAGGCTCCGTCGAAGCAGGCGCGCACGGCGTCCTGCGCGTCCTCCATGTCGTCGGCCACCACAACGCCCTTGCCCGCCGCCAGTCCGTCGGCCTTCACCACCACGGGCACACCCAGCTCGTCCAGGTACGCCAGCGCCGGCTCCAGCTCCGTGAACGTAGCGTAACGGGCCGTGGGGATGCCGTTGTCGTCCATGAAGCGCTTGCTGTAGCTCTTGCTGCCTTCCAGCTGGGCGCCCTGGGCGTCGGGCCCGAACACCGCCACGCCGGCCTGGCGCAGCACGTCGGCCACACCGGCCACCAGCGGGGCCTCGGGGCCTATAACCACCAAGTCGATCTTATGGTCGCGGGCGAACCCCAGCACCGCTTCGCCGTCTTCGGCGTTCAAACCGGAGATGTTGCGGGCGATTCCCGCCGTCCCCCCGTTGCCAGGCGCGACGAACAGCTCCTCCACCAGGGGGGATTTCGCCAAGGACCAGGTGATGGCGTGCTCGCGGCCGCCGCTGCCCAAAACCAGTACGTTCATTATCGGTCCCATCCTCGGAATATGGTCTGATCGCGGTCGGGGCCCACGGCGATGATGCTGATGGGCACACCGGCCAGCTTCTCAAGATGCTCCACGTAGGCGCGGGCGTTCTCGGGCAGCTCCTCGAAGGTGCGGCATCCCGTGATGTCCACGTCCTTCCAGCCGGGCAGCTCCTCGTACACCGGCTTGGCATGGAACAGCACGCTTTGCTGCATGGGGAAGTAGTCGTAGGTCTGACCGTCGCATTCGTAGGCCACGCACACCTTGATGGTGTCGAAGGCCGACAACACGTCCAACTTGGTGAGCGCCACATCCGTCAGGCCGTTCACCTCGGCGGCGTAGCGGGCGATGACCGCGTCGAACCACCCGCAGCGGCGCTTGCGCCCCGTGGTCACGCCGTACTCGTGGCCCACCTGGCACAGCGTCTCGCCGTCGACGGCGTCCTGGCCCTCACCGCCGTCCTCGGCGTAGGTGAGCTCGGTCGGGAACGGGCCGCCGCCCACGCGGGTGACATAGGCCTTCTGAATACCCAACACGCGGTCGATCTTCTTCGGGCCCACGCCGGTGCCCGTGCAGGCGCCGCCGGCGCAGCAGGACGACGAGGTCACATAGGGGTAGGTGCCATGGTCGATGTCCAGCAGCGTGCCCTGGGCCCCTTCGAACAGCACCGTCTTGCCCTCGCGGATGGCCTGGTTGAGCATCTGGGCCGTCTCGGCCATGTAGGGCCGCAGGATGTTCGCGTAGGGCAGGTACTCCTCGCAGATCTCCTCGACCGTGTAGGTGTGCAGCCCGTAGATGTTCTTCAGGATGGGATTCTTCTGGGCCAGGGCCGTCTCCACCTTCAGGCGGAAGATCTTCTCGTCCATGAGGTCCTGGATGCGAATGCCCTTGCGCGCCGCCTTGTCCTGGTAGCAGGGCCCGATGCCGCGCTTGGTGGTGCCGATCTTATGGTCGCCCAGGCGCTTCTCGTCGGCGCCGTCCAAATCCTTGTGGTAGGGCATGATCACATGGGCGTCGCAGGAGATGCGCAGGTTCTTGCACGAGATGCCCTCGGCCTCCAGCACAGCCATCTCCTTGATGAGCACGCCCGGGTCAACCACCACTCCGTTGCCGATTACCGGCACGGCGTTCTCGTACATGACTCCGGAGGGCATGAGGTGCAGCGCCAGCTTCTTGTCACCGTGGATGACCGTGTGGCCTGCGTTGTTTCCGCCCTGGAAGCGAACAACGTAGTCGTAGTCGCTTGCGATGAGGTCGGTGATCTTGCCTTTTCCCTCGTCGCCCCACTGGGCCCCCACCAGAACCGTATTCGGCATGGGAATGCATCCTTTCGCGCAACGGCGCTCTCTCGTTCCGCGCATCCGCCCGAAGCGGAATTACGCCCCTGTTAGCGGCAATCAGCCGCAACGATATAGTATAGCGAAGGGAGCAAGCCCCGTGGGCAGCCCCGCACGAACCCGACGGCATCTCCAAGCCGCCAAGGCGCAGGCCGCTACCCCTCAGGCAAACAGCCCCCTCTACAGATCCACCTCGCGCGCCGCTGGGTCGGCGGCTTTCAGGGCCTCGGCCACATCGCCATGGCAGGTGAACACGATGACCTGGCGCACCTTCGCCAGCTCGGCCAGGGCGGCAGCGGCTCCCATGCGGCGCTTCTCGTCGAAGTTCACCAGGATGTCGTCGGCAAGCACCGGGATGGCGCTACCCACACCCTCGGCGCTCATGAGCAGCGCGATGCGCAGCGACAGGTACAGCTGCTGGCAGGTGCTCAGCGACAGCTTGGCCGGCGGCAGAGTCACGTGAGCTGCGTTGGTAGCCAGAAGCGATCCGTCGGGACCCAGGGCCACGCGCTCCCATTTCCCATCGGTCATCAGCGAGAACAGCGCGCTGGCCTTGCGGTAGACCTCCGGCTGGCTGGTGCTCTCCCAGGCCGAGATGGCCGACTGCAGCATCCGCTGGGCCATCAGCAGCCGGGCAAGCTCGCGCGCCGCCTCCGCCTGCCGCGTGGACACCAGCTCGAAGCTCAGCTTCAGCTCGTCAAGTTCCCTGCGCGTCTCGCCCTGGCGCAGCTCCTGGGCAAGCCGGCCCAGGAGCTGGTTCTGCTGGTCGCTGCGCTCCTGGTAGGCGGCTCGCTCCTCCTCCTTGCGGAAAAGCGCGCGCTCGACCCCGTCGACGGAACGCTCCATCCCCACGCCCAGCCGCTGCTCCAGTCGAGCGTAGACCTGCTCCTGCGCCTGCTGGGCCGACGCCAAATCGTCAGCGGTTTTGCGGTACTGGGACCGTATCGCCTGCAGGCGCTGCTGCAAGCCGCGCACGGTCTCCCGGTCGCGCCCGTAGGCGTCCAGCAGCGATCGCGCCTGGCCGACGGACCCACGAGCCGCGGAAAGCCCCGCCCGGTCCAGATACCCGCTCACCTGCGCAGCGAAGGCGTCGCGGTCCTCCTCGCAGGTGAGCAACATCTTCTTGTCCTGCAGCATCACCCATTCGGCGTTCTCCCACCGGTCGCGCTCGGCCCCCTTCCGGTCGGGCGGCCGGAGCAGAAGGTACAGCGCGGCGAAGGCCATGATGGCCGCGAACACCATGAACACCGACCCGAGCGCTACCATCGAAAGGGTCGAGCGCGTATGGCCGTCCATGAAAATACCTAGTCCTACCAGCAAAAACAGTGCCGGCATCAAGATGGATATGGCAACCTGCAAGATGCGGTTTTGCCTATCGCGGCGCTCGGCGGCCCTGCCTTCCTCCGACTCGCGGAGCGCCTCCAGCTTCGCCGTCGATGCCAGGTAGCGTTCCCGGGCGGCGTCTACGGCATGCTGACGCTTCGTCTGCTCCGCCCCGTACCGGTCGAGCGCCTCGCGCACCAGCTGCTCTCCGCCCGCTTCGTCGAGCCCCGCGAAATCGGCCGCCGCGACTTCAGCGGCGCGCACTTCCTCCGCCAGCCGCTTCTCGTCGGCTTCGTAGTCCTTGAGCGATTCCTCGTCGCGCGCCATGCGCTCCCCCACCGTGCGCAGCCGCTCCAACGACGAGGTCAGAAGCGCGATATCGCTTTGAGCCTCCTTCAGAAGCGAGGCGACCTTCTCCTGCTGAGGCTCCAGCTCGCACAGCTCACGCTCGCTGGCCTTCAGCCGATTCGCCTCCTGGCTGGCCTGGGCTATGGCCGCCTTCAGCCGATCGGCCTCCGCCTTCAGGTTGGGGATAGAGTCCGAAAACGCCGCCGCACGCGATAGGCACTCCGCCAGCCGCTCCTGCACCGCGGCCAGCGCCTGGGCCGGCCCCGTCTCCGTCCCCGACCCGGCCGTGAGCAGCTTTGCCGTCATGTCGGGGGTGTTGCGAAGTCCGCGCAGCTCGTCGCTGGTGAGCGAGAACATGGTGCGGTACGTGTCCTTGTCTATATCGGCAACCAGCTCGACAGGCCCTTGCAAGCCTTCGACGTTTCGGCCGCGAAACAGCTCTGCATCGTCGCTGCGTTCGCCGTCTACCTTGGCGAACAGCAGCGCACCGGCCTGCGCCGCAGCCGCCGGCTTGTAGGTGTTTCGCCTGCTGCGGGCGTCGTCCCACCCGAACAGCACGCCGCCCACGAAGGAAGCCACCGTGCTCTTGCCCGCCTCGTTGCGGCCGCAGACGATGTTGAGCCCCGGCCCGAACGGCCCCACGGTCTTGCCCGAGAACGCGCCGAAGGCGTCCATGCGCACGATGCGCAGATACCGCCGGCCGCTCATGACGACTCCTCGGAAAGCAGCACGTCGAGCACGAGCGACCGGGCCTCTGCTGCCAGCTCGTCCACGGAGCGCGCCACCGAGCCGGGCAGCTTCACGCCACGGCTGAGGAACTCGTCCTGCACGTAGGACAGCAGCTCGTCCTCTTCGCTGGCCTGCACGTCCGCCACCTGCAGAAACGTCGCCGGGAACAGCCCCTCTTCCCGAAGGAGCGCCTCGTCGCGCACAGGCTTGGTGGCGTCCAGCAGCGCATCGCAGAAGAACAGCGGGTACTGGTCGTTCAACGACTCGCGCATGTCCTCGCGCACGTCGGGGCGAGCCAGCAGCCCGTGCAGCTTGGTGGTGCCCGCAAGCGTGATGCGGGAGACCATCTCCTCGCAGCGGGCTCGGCCGTTGGCGGCGAACAGCTCGCGCATGACCCGCTCGCTCACGTCCGGCAGGCTCTCGCAGCCGGATACGTCCACGTCCATGCGCTGCCACACGATGCTGGCCGTGGGCACGAACTCCACCGCCGGAACCTCCCCTTTGCGCAGGGTCACGCAGTAGATGCCGCGTTCCTCGGTCTCGCGGATGTCGCGGCCCTGGATGCAGCCGGAAAAGCCGATGCGCGGGTTGTCCGCCGACGGGAACAGCCCCTTCAGATGGATATGCCCGAGCGCCCAGTAGTCCATGCCGGCTCCAAGCAGCTGGCGCGGGGAGACCGGCGCCTTCTCCGGGTCAAGGTCGAGCCCGCAATGGAGCATGCCCACGGCGAAAGGCGCGTCGGCCGCATCGGGCTGCCCCGCCGCAGCAAGGGCCTCCTCGGCCGCCTGCCGGGTTACGCCGTCGGCGATGCAGAGCTCGCGCGGCCAGGTCTGGTTGTAATATCCCCTGCCTCCCACCAGACACAGCGGTTGTCCATCGCGACGCACCAGCCGAAAGTCGGGCTTCTGCGCCGATAGCATCTCCACCCCCTCGGGCAAGTTGAAGAACTCGCGCTGCCACGACGTGAACGGGTCGTGGTTGCCCGTGACCATGAACATGGGGATGCCCGCCTGGGACAGCCGCTCCAGCCCGCGGAAGAACAACCGGTAGTCGGCATAGGAGGCGCAGGCGGTGTCGAACATGTCGCCAGCAATGAGCACGAAGTCCACCTGCCGGTCGATAGCCGTCTGCACCACGCGCCCGTAGGCCTCGGCGATGGCCGTGCGCACCCGGTCGGCCCACGATTCGGAAAGCGCCCGCAAGCCGCGCATGGGAGCCCCCAGGTGGAGGTCCGCGGCATGGATGAATGTCACCTGGTCGGCCATAGGGCCAGTGTAGCGAATTCCCGGGCCCGTGACCATGCTACATAAAGTCGGCAACGCGGGACTCGTCGACGAAATCCATGAACCGGGTGTACTCCGCCTTGAACGCCAGGGGGATGTCGCGGGTGGGGCCGTTGCGGTGCTTCGCCACGATGAGCGTGGCCTGGCCCAGCGGCGGACGGTCCTCGCTTTCCGCCTCCACCTCGTCGATGCTTCGGTCGATAAAGGCAACGATGTCGGCGTCCTGCTCGATGGAGCCGGATTCGCGCAGGTCGGAAAGCATCGGGCGCTTCTTCGTGCGCGTTTCGATGGAGCGGGACAGCTGCGAGAGCGCGATCACCGGCATGCCCATCTCCTTGGCGAGCACCTTCAACCCTCGCGAGATCTCGCCCACCTCCACGGCGCGGTTGCCGTCGGCACGGGACTTCGGCGGCTGCATGAGCTGCAGATAGTCCACGATGATCAGGCCCTTTTCCACCCCGCGCAGCTGGCGGCGCGCTTTCGACCGCAGCTCCAGAATGGAAAGCGCCGGCGTGTCGTCGATGACCACGGGCAAGGTGGACAACTGCCCGCACGCCTCGATGAGCGCCGGCCAGTCGGAGTCTTGCACCTTGCCGGCGCGCAGGTTCGCCAGGCTGACGCGAGCCTCCGAGCAGATGATACGCTGCACCAGCTGCTCGGCGCTCATTTCCAACGACAGAAACGCCACGGTGGAGCCCAGCTTCGCCGCGTTGGTGGCCAGGTTCAGCGCGAACGAGGTCTTGCCCACGCCGGGTCGGGCCGCCAGAATCACCAGGTCGCCCGGGCGCAGACCGTGGAACAGCTCGTCCACGTCGCGGAATCCCGTCGCCACGCCGGTGATCTTGTTCTCCTGGGCCACCAGCTGCTGAATCTGCTCGAACGAAACGTCCACCAGCTTCTGCATGGTCTGGAAGTCCGACGAGACGCGCTTCTCGGTGACGGCGAACAACGTCTTCTCCGCCTCCTCCACCACCTCGTCCAAATCGGCGGGCGCATCGTAGGCCAGCGCCTGGATGGAGGCGGATGCGCGGATAAGCTGGCGCAGCATGGAGGTGCGCTTGACGATGTCCACGTGGTTCTGCCAGTTCGTGAGCGCGAAGGTGTTGTCCGCAAGCCCCATCAGGTACTCGGGGCCGCCCACGGCGTCCAGCTGCCCGGCGGCCTTCAGCTGGTCGGCCAGCGAGATGTGGTCCACCGGGATCTGGCGCGTGGCCATGTCGAACATGGTCTGGAAGATGATCTGGTGCGACGAGCGGTAGAAGTCCGACGCGCTCAGCTTTACGGCCACCTCGTTGATGGCGTCCTGGCGCAGCAGGCAGGCGGCCAGCACGATCTTCTCCGCCTCGATGTTCTGCGGGTCGGCCTTCGTCGGCGCTGCTGTGTAGTTGCCCTCTTCGGGAACGTAGTCGGGATTGTAGCTTGCTGCCATGAATCGATCACCTCTCCGTAGCTTAGGATGGCCATCATAGCGCAGAACCCCGCGCCCGTCAGCGCTCGTCGCAGCGCCACCCAGCGCCCGTCGCGCGGTTTTCCCCACCGGCAAAAAAGCAATCCCCCGACTCTAGATGCAGAGTCGGGGGATTATCCACGTTTTCCCCGTTGCAACCAGGGGGAAACCCGCTTCACGCGAATTCCGCAAACCGCCGCGCCAACAGGCGTTACTGGCTTGCGAAGAACAGCCTTGGAGGCTTAGGCCTCCACGACCTCGGTCTCCTCGGCGGCAACTTCCACGTCGCCTTCGGCATCCTCGGCAACCTCGACCTCTTCGGCCTCGGCCACCTCCTTGCCCACCATCAGCTTCAGCTCGGCCTTGATCTCGCGGTACAGCGAAACGGTGACCGTGTGCTCGCCGGCGGTCTTGATGGGCGAGCCCATCTCGATGCGACGACGGTCGAGCTCGACGTCCAGCTGATCCTTCGCAGCATCAGCGACCTGCTGGGCGGTGACGGAGCCGAACAGCTGGCCCTCGTCGCCCACGCGGGCGTCCACGACCACCGTGGCGGCATCCAGGACTGCCTTGAGCTGCTCGGCGTTGGCGATGCGCACTTCCTCGCGCTTGGCGATGTTGTGCTTGCGCTCTTCCAGCTGCTTCAGGTTGCCCTTGGTCGCCAGGATGGCGATGCGCTGGGGCAGCAGGTAGTTGTTCGCGAAGCCGCGGGAAACCTCCACGACGTCACCTTCACCACCCTTGCCCTTCAGTTCTTGGAGCAGGATAACTTTCATGGTTCCTCCTTGCCTTAGCGACCGCGGCGATCGCCACGACCGCTGACGGCGGGAACCGCGTAGGGCATGAGCGCCATCTCGCGCGCACGCTTCACGGCGTTGGCAATGTCGCGCTGATGCTGGGTGCAGGCACCGGTCACGCGGCGCGGCTTGATCTTACCGCGATCGGTGACGTACTTGCGCAGCATCTGCGTGTCCTTGTAGTCGATGTACTCCACGTCCTCTTTGCAGAACTGGCAGTACTTACGACGAGGCTGTTTTACGTAATCAGCCATGTTCAACCTCTTTCGTAGGTGCTAAAACGGAATCTCTTCATCGTAAACCGACGCAGAGGTGTCAACAACCTCGGGCGCACCCATGGGAGCCGCTGCCGGAACCGGGGCAACCGCCGGCATGGGAGCCGGGGCCGTCATCTGCGGTGCCGCGTAGGCATCGTAGGTAGGCATGGCGGGCTGGGGCGCATAGGCCTGCTGAGGGGCGTAGGACTGCTGAGGACGAGGCGCGCTGTAGCCGCCCTGTCCGTTGCCGCCCTGGCCGCTGGACATGAACTCGATGTCGTCGACGACAACCTCGATCTTGCTGCGCTTCTGCCCGTCGCGCTCCCAGCTGCTGTAGCGCAGCTTGCCCTCGATGCAGACCTTCTGGCCCTTCGACAGGAAGCGGGAGACGCTCTCGGCGCGGGTTCCGAACATCTTGCAGTCCACGAAGTTGGGATAGTCCTCCCAATCGCCGGACTGGGGGTTCTTGCGGCGGTCGTTCACCGCCACCGACAGGCTCAGCACCTGGGTGCCGCCCGGGGTCGCCCGCAGCTCGGGATCGCGCGTCAGGTTGCCGCTGATGACTACTCGGTTGATGCTCATGTTCCACCTCTTTCGGTTTCACCTTGGGCAGTGACACCCAAGGCTTGTCCTTTGCCTTAGTCGCGGTCGGTGCGCTTCACGATCATGTGGCGGACCACGGCGTCCGTGATACGCAGCACGCGATCGAGCTCGGCAACCTCAGCGGGGTCGGCATGGAAATCGATAAGGGTGTAGTCACCATCGGTCAAACCGTCGATTTCGTACGCAAGCTTGCGTTTGCCCCAGTTGTCGACGTTGTCAACCGTGCCGTTAGCAGCAGTGATCGTGGTCTGGATACGATTCATAACTGCTTCGCGAGTGGTCTCGTCGATAGACGGAGCGACAATAAACAGCAATTCATAAGCCTTCATCAGCTCACCTCCTTTGGACTGTACGGCCCCGGGCTGGTGAAGGCAATACACCGGGGCAGGAATTAGCCGTACTAGTCTAGCAGACTCCCACCCGCAAAGCCGAAGGATTCTCGCACCGCGCCCGAACCCCACGCCCTCTTCACACAAGACCAACCGTCTCCGCCGCCAAGGCCGACGCCTCGCGCGCCGACCGCTTACCCCCCTATGGTAGCCTTACGCCCTTGCGATTCCATGACAGGCAGCGCGTCCGCACGCCCTCTCGGCCGTTGCAAGAGGGCCTCCGCCGGCAGAAGCCAACCTAACCACCTGCCACTTCCCTTGCACGCCCCTCCTTGCACGGCGCGCACCTGGTTCTCTCGAAAACATTGCACGTTCGCACACCGGGCGCAGCGTCGACATCACCTCGTCGCAAACGCATTGCCAACAGCACTCCAAAGCAAATGGGACCGGAAGCTCTCGCCCCCGGTCCCGCTACGGGAGGCCGGCGCCGCGCGCCCTGCCCCCTTGATTTGCTGGCTCGACCCTGTCGCCGAAGCCTTTAGTCCTGCTCCTCGGCTTCCGCCTCGCCCTCGTCGCAGTCGCTCAGGTACTTCTCGTCAATCTCATCCTCGGTGTAGGCCTCGGCCTCCTTGAGGTCTTCCATGAAGTTCGGCGACGCTCCGATGTAGGCCGGTTCGTCCTCGAAAACGGGCTTGCCGTCCTCACCTGCGGTGTACAGGACGCCCACCGCGTAGCCCTCCTCCTCGCCGGGGATGCCGCCTTCGGCGATCAGGCAGTCCTTCACCTCGTCGTCCACTTCCAGGTAGCCATCGTAGCACAGCGCGTAGGCCTGGGCGCCGCGGGCGTTGGCCACCGTATGGCGGGCAAAGGCGAAGCACTGCTCGGCCGTTTCGCCAGGATGGTTCTCCATGAACAGGTTCTCCTTCACCACCAGGGCGGTGAAGGGGACGACGTCCTCGCCGGCGAGCATCTTCTCCTTGGATTCCTCCAAGCAGAACAGCAGCACCTTCTCAAGCAGTTCGGGGATTTCGGGCACTTCGATATCGGAGCTCTCCACAACGCGATCAGCCATGTTCGTCCTTTCGTCAGCGTAGCTGCCCCGAATTGTGGAGGAAAGCGGCGCGGCGGTCAACGCGCCCAGCCGGGATGCCATCGTTTCGATAGACCCCGCGCCGACCTGCAACAGGTTTCTTTGCGCATGCGGCACCGCGCAAGCCGACGTCGCTGCGCTGCGACAGAAGGCCGAGCGTCGCTGCCGCAGAGACCGGCGCCGCGTCGGCTCCGCAAGGCCAACCGTTGCATGTCGGCACCTCGCCACCACAACGGCCGTCGCCAACAACCGGTGAAAACGCCTGCGGCGCATTCCGCAACCGGCTTTCCGCCGGCCCGGGGCAGCGATGGGGCGGCGCCAGCGGCAGCAGCGGCGGCAGCGGTGGCAACAGCGGCAACGAAACGGGCAGAGGGCAAAGGGCCGAGGCATGGCAAACGCAGGCCGCAGACCCAGCAGCCGACAAACCGGGCCTGCGAGCGCAGACAGCAAAAACCCCAGGAGCTACCTGGGGCTTCATTCTTTGAAACTGGCGGAGGAGGAGGGATTCGAACCCTCGTCACCGGGGTTACCGGTGAAACGGTTTTCGAGACCGCCGCATTCAACCGCTCTGCCACCCCTCCGAAGGGTGCCACCCGTTTAGCTGAAAAAGTGGCGGAGAGATGGGGATTCGAACCCCAGATACCCTTTTGGGGTATACACGATTTCCAATCGTGCTCCTTCGGCCAGCTCGGACATCTCTCCACGCAAGCTTACAGCTACGACTTTCGCGCAGCAGACAAGTATTCTACCCTCCACCCGCCGCTGGCGCAAGCCCGGATTTCCCCCTCACGAGAAACTCGTTCGCCAGCAGCCGCTGGCGCAGCCGGCCTGCCTCCTACTGCCAGCCGATGTAACCGATGACGTTTATGGCAATCGAAACCTGCCACAAACGTCGTTCGTTACAGAAAATCGCGCACAACCGTCATTCGTTACAGTGCTTTTTGCCATAACCGTCTTTCGTTACACCGAAGACCCGGAAAGGGACGCACCAGCTGCATGGGGGGCCGAGGCAGCCGCCGGCGGCGCGGGGGAGCGGGGGGCGGCCACTGGCTGCAGGAGCCGGGGCGACCGTCTCCGGCTGCAGGAGCCGGGGCGGCCGTCACCGGCTGCCTATAGAACAGTAGCCGCCCGAAGCGGCAGCGGGCGCGCACGCGGCAAACCTTCCATCCGCCGCCCCCTCGAAAGGACCTGCAGCCACACCGCCGAAGCGTCAGCATCGACGGCCCCGAACGTATGTAGGCCCGGGCGGGCGCAAGCTGATCGGCTGCGCGCATCCCGGGCCGATGCGTTTCGGCGGCGTCGAACCCTAGTAGTTCTCGGCCTTGATCTCGAAGTGGCCGCGCGGGTGCTGGCACACCGGGCACACCTCCGGCGGCTCGGTGCCGATATGGATATGGCCGCACACCGTGCACACCCACACCACCGGCTCCGCCCGCTTGAACACCTCGTCGTTCTCGATGCGCTCCTTAAGCTTCACGTAGCGCTGCTCGTGGGACATCTCGATCTTGGCCAGCTCGGCAAACCACTCGCCTATCTCGGGAAATCCCTCGTCGTAAGCGGTTTTCGAGAAAGAGGTGTACGCCTCTACGCCCTCGGCTTCCTCGCTGGCCCGCGCCGCTTCCAGGTTCTCCATGGTGCCGGGCACCGCGCCGTCGTGCAGCTTCTTGTACAGCAGCTTCGCATGGTGCAGCTCGTTGGCCGCCGTCTCGTTGAAGATCTCCTGGATCTGCGTGTAGCCGTCCTTGCCGGCCTGCTGGCCGAAGAACGTGTACTCGCAATAGGCGCGACACTCCAGATTCAGCGCCGTCTCGAAGTTCTTCCAGGTTTGGGAATCCTTGAGCTCCATGATGAACCTCCGTTGCTATCGCCGATGGATACGCAACCATCATGAATCAAAGCGAACAGGTAAGCATTGCAGGAGCGCGGCTGACATGCCGCCGTGGGAAAACGGTCACCGAACTGAAAGGCGACAAAGGACCCGCACCGGACAGCCGCAACGCACCCCCCACCGCCCCGGGGAGGCCCGACCGCACTCGGCCGCGCACCCCGGCAGCGGCCCGCGCACCGCTGCACACCGCCACCTGCGGCGCACGCTGCAGCCTACACCCTGCGCTCCTGCACGAGCGACAGCACGGTCAGCACCACGGTCTTAATCTGGATGGGTTTCGAGAGATGCTCGTCCATGCCGCTGGCAAGCGATGCGGCCACATCGTCGCTGAACGCGTTGGCCGACATGGCGACGATGGGCACCTGCCGCCCGTCGGGGCGGCCCATGGAGCGGATGGTGCGCGTCGCCTCGTAGCCGTCCATCCGCGGCATCTGCACGTCCATCAGCACCGCGTCGTAGTAGCCCCTGGACGCCGCCGCGAACCGCTCGCACGCCTCCTGGCCGTCCACCGCGCGATCCACGGCGAAGCCGTAGGATTCCAGCAGCTCTTGAGCGATCTCGGCGTTCAGGTCGTTGTCCTCAGCCATGAGAATGCGCAGGCCCGCGCCGCAATCGGACGTCAGGTGCGATTCGTCGAGCAGCGTCCTGCCCGCCACCTGCTCGCCCTCCTCCGCAGCGGGAGGGACCGGTTCGGCGCCCAGCTCCCGGGCCAGGGAAAGCGCCGCCTCAACGTCTAGATCCTCCAGCCGCAGCGCATCGAGCGGATCGGCCTGCGCGTCATCGGCCGGGCGGTCCGCCGACGCCAGGTACACCAGCACCGTGAACGTGGTGCCCGCATTGACCGCGGACTCCACGGTGATCATGCCGCCCATCAGGGTGACGATGTTCTTCACGATGGACGTGCCAAGCCCGGTGCCCTGAGCCCGCGAGCGGCCTTCCATGGTGAACGGCTCAAACAGGTGCTCCTGGAACTCCGTCGACATGCCGATGCCGTTGTCCGCCACCTTGAACGTGATGGGATAGTAACCCGACTTTTCTATCCCCACCGACGCCGACAACTCAATGCGACCACCTTCGGGCGTGTACTTCACCGCATTGCTCAGCAGGTTCATAAGCATCTGGTTCAGGCGCACCTTGTCGCTCAGGAAGCGGTCCCCTATCTGGTTTTCCACGGAAACTACCAGGGTCTGGTCCCGCTCCTCGGTCTGCATCCGCGCCACGTCGGCGGCTCCCCCTATGAGCGCCTCCAAGCTGAACGGCAGCCGGTCGAGCACGATCTTGCCGCTTTCTATCTTCGAGAAGTCGAGCACCTCGTTGATGAGCGCGAGCAACTGGTCGGAGGCCATGGCAACCTTCGAAAGGCAGGTGCGCAGCTTAGCCGGGTTGTCGATATTCGACTCGGCGATTTGCAGCATGCCAATAACCACGTTCATGGGGGTGCGGATGTCGTGGCTCATGCGCGAGAGGAACTCGGTCTTGGCGCGGTTGGCCGACTCGGCGGCTTCCATGGCGTCCTTCATAGACAGCTGGATCATCTTCTCGGTGGTGACGTCCTGCAGCACGATCAGCAGCTGATGGCGGCCTTCGAACTCCAGGGGCCTCACGGCGTACTCCACCCACGAGCGGGTACTCTCGTGGGGGCGCACAATCGAGAAGTCCCCCCGTTCCAGCTGCTTCACCGCGTCGTTGCGGACGCGCTCGAACAGCGCCGTGCCCGTTTCGGACATCTGCAGCGACTCCGCTACGGACGGGTCGGCCATAAGCTCGTCGAAGGAGCAGCCGATGACGCCGTCGGCCTTCGCCACGATATGGGTGGTCTCGTGGTCACGAGGCGAGTACAGGTTCACAGCCATCTCGACGCTTTCGGAAAGCGCTCCGTACAGCTCGATGGTGGCCGTCGCATTGCGGGACCGGAGGCGACGCTGGTACGCCATCAGCAGCGCGGCACCGGTTCCCACCAGGCTGAGCAGCACCACAGCAAACACCCCTTGGAACGTGGCGGCCACCACCGTGGTCTGCGAGCGCAGATTCTCTTCGGGAATGATGGTGCAGGCGTACCAGGTGGACCCCGTCACTGGCGCCACGGCAATGTAGCTGGGCCGATCGTCTATCACCGCACGGATCACGCCGCACTCGCCATCGTTTACCAGGCTCTTCAGCTTCTCAACCCCCGAAAGTTCCGCGTCGAGGGATTCCAGGGACAGGCTGTCGTAACCGCCGCCGGCCTTAGAGCGAACCTCGCTCGAGAAGATAGCGTCTTCCAGGTAGGCGTACAGCGAGTCGCCTAGCGTCAACGTTGTTTCCGGCAGCGTGGTAGGCGCAACCAGCACCTCACCTGT
This sequence comes from Eggerthellaceae bacterium, assembly GCA_910575165.1. Classification (GTDB taxonomy): domain Bacteria; phylum Actinomycetota; class Coriobacteriia; order Coriobacteriales; family Eggerthellaceae; genus Xiamenia; species Xiamenia aquisgranensis. The sequence goes on along the minus strand of CAJTDS010000009.1, from coordinate 53,613 downwards.
GGCGGCCTCCATCAGCATGAACTGCCCCCGCCCGTCGAACATACTCAGTTCGTCGGGCATCGTGAACAGCACGAGAGGCACTTCCTGGTAGAAGTCGCCTATGTACGTGCCGCCGGCGAACAGCTGCTTGCGGCCCATGCGAACCGTCTGGCCATCGTGGTTGAGGTAGTTCTGCGAGTAGCCGTACTCGTGCTCGGGCAGCGGCGTGATTTCCAGTCCTGCAGTCAACTCCTCCGCCGTGGCGGATACGCCGTTCCACGACACCCCTTGGCCGTCGGCCCTGATGAACCATGTGCCCGTCAGGCCGAAGCTTTCCTTGATGCTGGCCAGAAACGGCTGCACTTCCACAAGATCGTCCGTTTGAAACTGGACTGACTCCATCTCGTCCTGCAGAAGCCCCAAACGGCCCGCAGAAGTGAAGGCGGCCTGCTCAGTGAACGACACCACCTGCTGTTCAGCGTTTTCGCTGAGAACATCTTCTATATAGTTGGTAAGCGTCACCATGAGCGCCATCAGGGCAAGAATTGCCGCTACTGCCACAGCGGCTAGAATCATGTTGTGCCGCGGATCTTCGACCCCAGAAAGATTACGGAAGATGCCAGAGGAGCTCCCACTCGCCAAGGAAGCGGCATTGCGCAGTTGGCTGTCGGTTGAAGACGCACTGCGCCTTTGCCCCATGGGTCATCCCTTCCTGCGGACGGCACTCCAGTAAACAGCGGGGTTCGCACTTGTTACGATTTCGCCGAAAGCGAGCCCAAGCGGAGCCTCTTGGCATAGTATACTCGTTCCCGATAGGCTAACCTCCAAAAAGAAGGACACCATGGACGCAGCTTCCATTTACCACTTCCTCTTCGAAACCGCTCCCGGCATCGGCTGCCTTATCGGCGGTGTTTTGGTGCTGACCCTCATCGCCAGCGTCATCATGGAGCGTCGCACGCGCAAGCAGTTCGTTGACCGTGAACCAGGCGAGGACGACTGGACGTTCTTCGACGACGAAGGCGAAGACGGCAGCGACGATTCGTCCAAGTAGCGCCGGGGCTGCCCGCATACGCCCATAGCGCCTCCATTTGGCGCCCCGGCCTGCAGCCAAGGCTTCGCTTTGCCCTATCGCGCGTCCGCAACCCCTCCGGGCGGCGGACGCGCAGCTTTTTCCGTTCACCCCGTCGAAAGGACCCCCATGGCCGAGTCGCCCGCACCCCTCTACCAGCGCGAAGGCGCCTACATCCCCCGTATTGCCGCCGTCCACGATCTGTGCGGCTACGGAAAGTGCTCGTTGGGCGTGGCCATCCCCGTGCTCTCCGCCGCCGGCTGCGACGTGTGCCCGGTGCCCACGGGGCTGTTCTCCAGCCACACCGCCTTCCCCGGCTGGTACATGCACGATACCACCGAGATCCTGGACGACTACCTGTCGGCCTGGAGCAAGATCGACGTGCAGATAGACGCCGTGTACTCCGGCTTCCTGGGCGCGCCCGAGCAGGTGGACACCATCCGCCGGCTCTACGCCACCTACCCCGGCGCCCTGCGCATGGTGGACCCGGTGATGGCCGATTACGGCAAGGTGTACCCCACCTACACCCCCGAGCTGTGCGCCGCCATGGCCGACCTGGCGCATCAGGCCGACATCCTCACCCCCAACCTGACGGAAGCGGCCATCATCCTGGGCGAGAAATGGCACGGCACCGACATCTCCGAAGCGGAGGCGGCGCGCATGATCGAGGGGCTTATGGCCCTGGGCGCGAAGAACGTGGTGCTCAAGGGCATCAAGCGCGAAGGAGAATCCGTAGTTCATAACTACGTAGCTGGTATTGACTACGACCTTGTCGAAGTGTCCAACGAGTACGTGCCTTATTCCCTGCACGGCACCGGCGACGTGTACGCCTCGTGCCTGCTGGCCGGCATCATGGCCGGACGCAACCTGGTGGAGTCGGCGGACTTCGCCGGGTCGTTCGTGCACGACGCCATGCTCGTCAGCGCACAGCAACCCCACTTCCGCGACCGCGGCGTGTCCTTCGAGCCGCTGCTCGGCCAGGTCTGCCAGCTGCTGGGCTAACGCAGCAAATCCCTCACCAACGCAGAAGGCGGGGCTCGGTACGTCCGAGCCCCGCCTTTCTTTCAGCACAACGCTTTCGCCTGCGGCTCCTGCGCGCTTCGGCAGGCACTACCAATGGCAGCTGCCGCCTGCTTACACCGCCACGATGCCGGTGAGCAGCAGCACCAGCGACACCACGGCCGCAATCAGGATGATGGCCGCCACAACGCGGTCGCGGGTGTTGTCCAGGTACTTCTCGCCGCGCTCGCGCTTGCCGGCGATGTACATGACGATACCGGGCGCGTACAGAAGCGACATGATGGTCACGCCCACGGCACCCGAGGCCCACGCCAGGAAGAAGCTGTAGATGACGCCGATGACGGCGATCACGCGCCAGAAGCCGATCTTGCCGCCGATCTTGCTTGCGAACAGGCCCTTCTCCTTGAAGGCGAGCTTGGCGAAGTACGCCGCCGACAGCAGGTACGGCAGCAGGATCATGCCCGCGGACAGGGTGTAGAAGAAGCGGTAGGTGCTGTCGGAGAACATCATGATGATGAGGAACGCCTCGATGATGATGTTGGTCACGATCAGCGTGGTGATGGGAGCGCCCTGCTTGTTCGTCTTGGCGAAGGCCTTGACGAACACGCCCTGTTCGGCAGCTTCAAAGGGCGACTCGGCGGAGAGCACCGTGTAGCCCAGCATGGCGCCCACCAGCGAAAGCACCACGCCGAAGTTGATAAGGATGGCACCCCACTGCCCCACGGCCGCCTCCATCACGCCAGCGAACTGGGGATTGGGCAGCTCGGCCAGCTCGGACAGCGGCAGAATGCCTAGGGACAGCATGCTGATGAGCATGTAGATGGTCAGCACGCAGACGAACGCGATGACCGTGGCCTTGCCCACGTCGGAGTCCTTCTTGGCGCGGCCGGAGATGGCCACGGCGCCCTCGATGCCCACGAACACCCAGATGGTGATCATCATGGAGTTCATGACCTGGTCGAAGAAGGGCATGCCGGGCTCGGCGCCGTGGGTCAGGTTCTCCACGAACAGAGCCGGGTCGAACTTCTGCAGGAAGATGATGGCCGCCAACGCCACGAAGATGGGGACGATCTTGCTGATGGTCACCACCGCGTTGATACCGGCCGCCTCCTTCACGCCGCGCGACACCACGAACACGTAGAACCAGATGATGACGCTGGCCGCGATGATGGAGGGCAGGTTGGTGCCGTTGCCGAAGATCGGGAAGAAGTACGCCAGGGCCTGGCACAAGAGCGCCGAGAAGCTCACGGTGCACAAAAGCGCCGATATCCAGTAGCCCCACGCGCTGTTGAATCCTAGAAAGTCGCCGAAACCAGCACTAGCGTAGCTGTAGATACCACCTTTGAGCTGCGGCTTCAGGCGCGAGAGCGCAAAGAAGGTAAGCACCAGGCACAGCACGCCCACCGCCGAGATGCCCCATGCGGTGATGATGGCCCAGCCGCTGCCGCCGCCGACGGCCTGCTCGCCGGAAAGCGTGAAGACGCCAGCGCCGATGATCAGGGTAATAACGGCAGTGACCAGGCGAAACAGACCGAGCTTTCCCCGATCTTCCGCCGATTCGCCCTTGCCGGCACTACCTGCGGTCTGCGCCATGGATGCGCCTCCGCCGTTCGATGTTGCCATGGGTTGAACCCCTTTCCTGAGCGCTTGGCCTGTTCGGCTGCTCTCTGGCTTGTGCGAGCAGCCTCCGACGCAAGCTCTTCGTCCATTGGTGGCATCATACCCCAACAATCGGGACAGCAGCGCGCCTCTATGCAACATTTCGCATCTTGTTACCGTTTGTATACAGATTTGCTGCGATTTTTCATTCTCTACCGTAGGTTTTCCGCCAATTCCAGACTTGCCAAGCGGAGGCGCACCCCTTTTCATCCCTCCGAAACTCGCGAAGAGCCCCAGCCCCTCTTCCTCTGCGAATCGCTTCGCAGGTATAGCGCTTCTCGGAAAGATGCGCTTCCCGGCAAGCGTCCCTTTCTGCAAGAACCCATTCCCCTGCTTTGATGATTGCTGCATGCGACCAGTTCAGCAAGCAAGCAAATCCCTGTCATGGTTCCGCAAGACCACTCTGATAAGGTGTTGCCAGGGGACGGGACGGAGGCGTCGCACGAAAGGACCGGAAGGTGGGATTCGTCTTGGCGGCACGAAGTGCTTTATCGTTTTATCGGAAGGCATCCGACCGACAAGTCGCCCGCGCTCTGGCAACCGTCGGCTCTACAACCGACGACTACGCGAGAAGATACATGGAACTGATGCCCTCTTGCTCCGATGCCAGAAACCTGCAGTCTGCATACCCGGGCATCTTCGAAGATCCCGTGAGCGCCCTCGTCTCCAGCCCCAATCGCCGCAGTCAGTCATCGATCTTCCGATGCCTCGTTTGCAGTACGCCCCTCCCTCCCCGGTCCTTCGCGCTCCTCCCAGAGGGGTACCTGATTCCGATTCCGGCACTGACCGTGGCGAATCTTGCTCGAGAATTGCCCCCTTTGCAGCTTGCCGAATGCGCGAGCGAGCTATGTTCGGCATACCGAAAGGACCCCCGAGACCCGCGCGGGATGCATGACCGGTCCCCTGTCCTAGACATCGCAGAACTGAGGGACTACCTCAACAGAGCTTCCGGGGTAACAGGATCCAAAGCGGCCCGTCGCGTGGCGCCATTCATCGTTGAGGCGTCCGCCTCGCCTATGGAGACGACACTTGCCCTGCTGCTCTGCCTTCCCAAGCAAAAGGGCGGCATGGGATTGCCGAAACCCGAGATGAACGCAAGAATCACGATACCCCCGAACCTGCGCAGGCTCGCAAAGCGAGGGTATGTGAGGGCAGACCTCCTGTGGCGGCGGCAGAAGGTTCTCGTCGAGTATGATAGCGATTGGGCGCACGCCAACACGCGCTCCCTCAACGCAGATGCCGCGAAACGCAACGTTTTGCAGAGAATGGGTTATACGGTCATCACGCTCACGAAGGACCAGGTGAACGAATGGGGTGCCTTCTGGGAGTTCGCCTCGATTGTGTCGCATGCGCTCAGAAGGGGGCAGGGGCGAGACCTGGGGGATTGGACCAACCAGCAGGTGCGATTGTGGGCGAGCCGCGGATGCGGAACCGACTGTCCCGAACTGCCTTTTTCGGCTGATGATGCACCTTCGCCGAGGCTTCCTCAGCCAAGCCTGCTGCAGGAGCCCGCACAATCGGCAGGTTCGTGAATTATTCTGCATGAACCTGCCGATTGTGCGGGCTCCACGAGATGAAAGAAGGCCGCCGAGGGCGAAAGGACGCGAGGGCGCTGGCGATAGGCGAAGGGGGCGGAACGCGCGGGGGCGGAGCGCTGGGCACGGGGCGCAAAACGGCTGGGCGTCTGCGGCGCTATTCTACGGCGATGCGCTCCAAAGTAACGGACTCGAGGGCCGGCTCGTTGAGAACGCAGCCCAGGCCCGAGACGAACGGGGGGCGGTTCAGGTAGATGCTGCCTGCCTCCACGGCGTAGGGGGGCGTGGCGATGTCGGTATGGAAGTAGCGGGCGGTGGAGCCGATGTCGCCGGGGACGTCCATGCCGGGCAGCGTCTCGAACGCGGCGGCCACGCGGCGGGAGATGCCGGTGTCGTACATGCCGCCCATCCACAGCTGCAGCCCGCGTTCAGCGGCCAGCGCCACGAAGCGCAGCGTAGGGGCGATGCCGCCCATCTTCCCCACCTTCACCGCGTAGCAGCACAGCTCGGGATACGAAAGAGCCCGAAGCAGGTCCCGCGGTCGCGCAATGGACTCGTCCAGGCAGATGGGCGTCTTCATGGTGCGCTGCAGCTGGGCCAGGCGCGCGAACAAATCGCCCGGGGCCTCGCCTGCCCGGCCGCTGGGCCGCAGGGGCTCTTCGATCCAGGCGATGTCCAGATCGGCCAGCGCCCGCAGCTCGTCGGCCTGGCTCTCCCAGAAGCTCTGGTTCGCGTCCAGCGTGATGACGATGTCGGGAAACGCCTCCCGCACCGCACGCGCCAGAGCGTAGGCGCAACCGGGGGCCACCTTGAGCTTCAAGCGCTTGTAGCCGGCCTGAACCGACTGGCGGGCCGAAGCAAGCACCTCCGCCACCGACCCCATGCCGATAACCGCGCCGGCCGGCACGGCGCGCATGCTGTCGATCATGGCGGGAGCCGCTTCCGCCCCCGCCGAGCTGGGCGACCCGGCGGAAGCGCCCACAACGACGCCCGACGCTGCCCCCGTAACGGGCGCGCCGAAAACCGGGCCGCTGGCGCTGGGCTGAGCCGGTTCGGAGGCGCTCTCGGCAACGGCGGCGGCGCATTCCTCGGCATAGCATTCGTTCAGCAGCTTCCACAACGGCTTGCCCGTGATGCGACCGTACAGGTCCCACACCGCCGACTCGATAGCTCCCATGGCCAGCGGATACGGCAGCGCACCGGGAACGGCTGACAGCGCGTCGAACGCGTCGGCCGGATGGAGCATGGGCCGCCCGATGAGCGCCGGCGCCAGCGTGTCGCGCAGAACAGGCAGGTCGTCGCGAAGCGTTTCGGGCAGGTACCAGTCGCTGGAGAACGCCACGCACTCGCCCAGGCCGCTGCGCCCCTCGTGGTCGATCACCTGCACCAGCAGCGATTCCCGAGCCCTCAGCGTGCCCTTCGACGTGCGGAAGGGTTTTTTGAACGGCAGTCGGATGCGGTGCAGCACCACCTTCTTTACAAGGATGCGCTCGTCGAAGCGCTGAAGCAGCGCCTGGCGGTCGACCTTGCCCACGCCGGTGCGGGGAAACGCGTCCAGCGCGAACACAGCGTCGGGCAGGTACACCCTGGACAGCCGGTGAGCCAGGCCCTCGCGCACCTCGGCGGCCAGCTGCAGGTTGGTCTGCGCGCTCAGCTGCAGATCGGCAAGGGGATGAGGCGCCTTGCGCTCCACGAACGCCACCGGCCGCCGACCCCACACCGGGTCGGGCGCTCCGAAGACGAAGGCATCGGCCACCGCGGGGATGTCCAGCAGCTTCTTGCGGATCTCGGCGGGATAGACGTTCTCGCCGCCAGACACAAACAGGTCCTCCGTGCGCTCCTGCACGTACAGGCGCCCGTCGCGGAAGGCCGCGCTGTCCCCCGTGAGGAAGTAGCCGTCCACCGTGCGCGTGGCCCGGGCGTTCAGGTAGCTGTCGAACACGCCGCAGCCCTTCACGGCCAAGCGACCCACGCCGTCCTCGTCGGGGTCGATGATATGGGCGCTGTAGCCGGAAAGCAGCCGCAGGCCTCCTTCGTAGCCGGGCGTGACCAGACTGTTCGCAATCATGCTGGACGTCTCGGTCATGCCGTAGCTGGCGAACAGGCGCACCTGCAGCGTGATGCTGCGCGTCAGCGAGCTCTGGTTGGGCGCCGCCCCTCCCAGCAGCACGCAGCGATAGCCGCGCAGAGCCTGCTTGTAGGCGGCGCTCGATTCGGCCAGGTCAAGCAAGTCCTGCAGCATCTTGTCCACCACCGACACATGGGTGGCGCCGATGCGGGGAGCGTCGTCGAGCAGCTGGCGGGGATTGAACCCCTCGTACAGCGTGAACGACGCATCGGCCAGCACGCTGCGCACCATCATCTGGAAGCCGCCCACATGGTAGAGCGGCAGCGCCAGCTGCCAGCGGCTGGCTTCGGAAACGGACAGGTTGCGGTTGGCGATGCGCGCCGAAGAGCACAGGTTGTTCCAGGTCAGCGGCACGGCTTTCGACCGCCCGGTGCTTCCTGACGTGAACATGACCACCGCCCGGGCCGACGGCGAGAACACGCGCACGGCATGCTCGGCGAAATGGACGATGCTGCTTTCCGCTTCCGCGCGGCTGGTGGCGGCCTGCACGCGCGCCTGCTGCCGGGCACGACCGCGCCGCACCGACGCCGAGGAGGTATGGGGGGCCGGCCGCGCCTGCAGCGGCTGGGGCAGGGCTGCATCCCGCGCCCGAGCGCGCATGGCCCGGGTGGGAATGTCGATGCCGTAGTGCTTCGTTGCGCTCGCGTCGTCGAAGGAGATGCTGGTAGAGGCGCTGCGCCGGCCGAACCCGGCAAGGGGGCCCGATGCGCCGCCCTGGGACAGCGCCCCTGCCGCAGCCCCCACGGGCAAGCCCGCCACCTGGGCGACGCACGTCTCCATCAGCTGCTCGGCCGTGGCCTGGTTCAACCGCGACGACAGCCGCACGCCGGGGGCGCGCTCCATATCGAATAGGCGCGACATCTTCTCCGCCTCGGTCAGGCGATGGTTCAGCAGCACCAGCCCGAAGCCGCCGTAGGCCGCCGCAAGCGACAGGAACACGAGCATGGGATGGTTCGCCAAATCGACGGCAACGTAGTCGCCCTGGCGGACGCCGTGGTCCATGAGCCGACGCGCGATGGCGGCGGAGAGCAGGCGAGCCTCCCAATAGGTGTAGGATTCCACGGACCCGTCCTTCGCCACGAAGGCAAAGAAGGTCCTGTGGGGATGCATCCGCACCGATTGTTCGAATTCGCCGATCATCTACCTACGCCGCAGCTCCTTGCCATCCGTCGTCTGTCATCTGCCGCCTTCCCGCCGAAAACGCAGCTGCCTGCCTGACGTCCCTTCGCGCCGCCTGCGCCGGAAGCGAGTGCGGCCCGAGGAAGCCCGAGGGCGCGCCTTCTACGGAAAGACCGGGAACTGCCCGAAGTCGGGGGTGCGCTTCTCCTTGAAGGCGTCGCGGCCCTCTTTCGCCTCGTCGGTGGTGTAGAACAGCAGCGTGGCGTCGCCGCCGAGCTGCTGCAGACCGGCTACGCCGTCGGTGGCGGCGTTCAGCGATGCCTTCATCAGGCGCAGCGCCGTGGGGCTGAGGGCAAGCATCTCGCGGGCCCAAGCCACGCACTCCGCCTCCAGCTGGTCGAAGGGCACCACCTTGTTCGCCATGCCCATGGCCTCGGCCTCGGCGGCGGTGTACTGTCGGCAGAGGAACCAGATCTCGCGCGCCTTCTTCTGCCCCACCACGGCGGCCAAATAGCCCGCGCCGTAGCCGGCGTCGAAGCTGCCCACCTTGGGGCCGGTCTGGCCGAACTTCGCCGTTTCCGCGGCAATGGTGAGATCGCACAGAAGCTGCAGGATGTTGCCCCCGCCGATGGAGTAGCCGTTGACCATGGCGATGACCGGCTTGGGCACCACGCGGATGAGGCGCTGCAGATCGAGCACGTTCAGGCGCGGGATGTTGTCCTCGCCCACGTAGCCGCCGTTGCCGCGCACCTTCTGGTCGCCGCCGCTGCAGAAGGCCTGGTCCTCGGGGCGTCCGTCATGGTTGGCGCCGGTGAGGATGATGACGCCGACGGAGGCGTCGTCGCGCGCTTCCGAGAACGCATCGTAGAGTTCGGTGACCGTAAGCGGCGTGAAGGCGTTACGACGATGCGGCCGGTTGATGGTAATCTTGGCGATGCCGTCCATGGTTTCGTAGATGATTTCACGGTAGGCCTTGCCCGCTTTCCAGGCGAAGGTCTCGGACTGCGACGCATCGTGCGTATCGTGGGCCATGGCTCCCCTTTTCCACCAAGTACGATCCAAACCGAGCGCTGCCGGCCGACGCGCTTGCGGAAAGCCGTTCGGTCAAGGTTTGCGCTCCACAGCAAAAAAGCCGCTGTGCGTTGAAGCGGCGTCGCGAGTGCGTTTAGGGGGTTCGATTGCGATGGGCCTATTATAGTCACGAATCTAGAAATGTCGCCCACAAGTTAGCCGCCGGGCGGAATCAACATGTTGTGTGCGCACAAGCGCCCGCCCGCGAGATACAGGGGATGGGGTTGGGGGCGGGGAGGGAGCAGCGCAGGGGGCGCCTCGCAAAGCGGCAACGCGCCCGCGCTCAGCCGGCGATGACCTTCTGCTCCTCTTCGACGATATCCAAAAGCTCCTGCTTCGACTGAACGCCCGTTTTCTGGTAGATGTGCTTGATGTGGGTTTTCGCCGTCGTGCCGGAGATGAACAGGGCTTCGGCGATATAGCTCGCCGTGCGCCCCCGCACCAGCAGGCCGAGCACCTCCTGCTCGCGCGGCGTCAACCGGTAGCGGCCACCCACGCTCGCGCAGGCCCTATCGCGAATCTCCTCGCCATCGAGCTGCACCCGATCGGGGCCTTCATCCTCGCTGCTGCGGCGCCGCCTCGCCAGCCAGAGCAGCTGCCCCACGTTCAGCGCTATCAGGCCGCCCAGCGACGCCACCACCATTGCACCGCTCAGCCAATCGAGCCCCATCGACGTGGCCTCGCCCATCAGCCGAACCCCAATGACAACGCCCAGGCGCTTGGCCAGGAACGCATCGCAGCTGACAACGGTCGGATCCCGCGTTTCAGCGTAGGCGAAGGGAGCCAGCCATGCCAGCAGCAGAACGGCTACGTAGACGATGTTCAGGGGAATCGTCACCAGCACCACGAAGGAGCCGCTCAGCAGCGAGGCGAAGTAGAGCGTGCCGGCCAGCAGGGACAGCACCGCCAGCCGCGTCAGCTCGAACATCTCGGAGTCTTCCAAGGTGCGGCGCATCGCCAGAAGGATGTTGCCCGCCAGCACCGCGCCGATGCCGGCGCACACCTGCACCAGCACCGCCATGCCCTCGTCATCGCGCACGCCTTGCCAGGACAGATGAATGGCAGCCACCGCGAACGAGAGCAGGGCGATGGTGGCGTACAGAGCCGCACGCGACGGAAGGTTGTCCCGGTCGGTCCGCCTTTTCGGCGGGCAAGGGTCGTCGCATTCGTCCGCAAACACGCCCCGGTCCCGCTCCGGCAGCGACAGGTACCAGCAGGTGTCGACCCTTGTGCGCCGGTCCGCCAAACGCAGAAGCACGATGGAAAGCGGCGCGAACGCGAACACGCAGCCGACGGCAACGGTGACGGGAAGCAACGCCATGCAGATCTGGGTAGTGCCGGCGACGATAACCGCCAGCACGAACGACGACACCGCGGTACGCACGCTCGTGCGAGCGTAGAAGCTGACGAACACGGGGAACAACAGCAGCGACGACTCGAGCAGCGTCGAGCGCAGAACCGACGTCCATGGCGGAAGGGCTACTCCGAACGAAGCTGCAGCCAGTAGGGAAAACCCGCATGTCTGCAGCAATGCGAGCAAAACCGGTATCGCACGATGCTGGTAGAGCGGCCGAAACGACCTCTTGGCGACATGGCGGACGATCAGAGCGAGAACGACGAGAAACGCGGCCTTCGCCACGGTGGACAGACTGGCAAGGGGCGCATCGGTGCTCCAAAGAGCCGTATACCGCGAAGCCTCGGGGATAGCTATGCACAGCGCCAGGCCCATCGCCGCGAGGACATAGCTCTCGCGCTCCACAACCAAAGGCGCGCCCTCGACGGTGGATTTCCCGTCCGCACCGTAAGAGTCCGACTTCCCCATAACCTCCCCCTTGAATGCGGTCTGGCAAAGCGGCAGACCGCAACCTTGCAGGTCGCGGTCTTGCCGATACCGTTTATCTGTAAAAACAACCTGGTCGGAGGCGCTGAAACCCCAGCGCTCCCACCCCAAGCCGGCGCGGTTCTCCCTCTGCCCTACGCCTGCGCCACGTACTCCGCCGCGTTGGCACCAGCAAGCCGACCCGAGGTGAAGGCCCACCCAAGAGCCACTCCACCGTAAGCCGCATAGGGCTCGAGGTTCGTATACAGGACGCCGCCGCTGTCGTTGCCGCACGCGTACAACCCGCCAATCTTGGTGGTGCCGTCAGAGGCAAGCACGTTCAAATCGACGTCGACGTCGAGGGCCGCAGTCGTGGCGTAAGGCGTTGCATCGGCCTTGATAGCATAATACGGGCCGCGATTGATCTGGGACAGAAGGCTCTTGTCTTTCTTCCCGAACTCCTCGTCCACGCCGCTTTTGCAGTAGCCTTCATACCGTTCGACCTGCGCCACGAAGTCGTCGGCAGGCACCCCCATCTTCTCGGCGAGCTCTTCGAGCGTGTCCGCCTTGAACACATAGCCCCTGGCCTCGGCGGTTTCCAGCACCTCGTAAATCTGGGGGATGGGCGCCGCGTTCGGGTAGCCGCCCTGGCCGAACACCTTGGTCGACTTCTGATATGTACCGGGTTCCCCTTCGAATCCGTTCTCGGCAAGGTTGTCCACGTAGTCGCTACCGTAGATGGTAAACCAGCTGGGGCCACCTGCCCAGAACGCGAAGGTGCCGGCCTCGTTGAAATGCCGAACGCCATCGGTTCCCACCTGAAGCGCATTGGCGTTGATACCCATGAGCATGGGGATATCGTTCAACGACCACACGTTCTGCTCCAGCATGCGCTCCTCGAGCCCGTCCCGGTAGTAGCAAGGGTACTCGGTCAGGTAATCGGCCGTGGTCTTGAAGTGGACGCAAGGCGGCATGTCTATGTTGTACGTTCCGGCGCCCTTGTCGACCGACGAGGCGATCATCTTGCCCTTGTTCTGGTGCATGCCCCAAAGGTGCCACCGCCCCGCCAAGGGATACTCCGGATTCTGCAGGAACCGTTCCATAAGGTCGCCGCTACCGGCAAAGCCTCCCGTGCACAGGATAACCGCCTTGGCGTTGATGGTGTACTCCGTGCCGTCCGCCACGTTGCGGGCCTTCACGCCGGCGACCGTCTTGCCGCTGGCGTCCATGAGCAACTCGTAGGCCTCGGTCTCCAGCATGTACTCGCCGCCAAGCGATTCGAAGTCCGAGATGATACGGTCGTAGTACTGGCCCACGGAAGTCGAGCGGTCGCCGAACACGTAATCGGGGTACTCCGCCTCGTAGTCCTTGCCCTCGTCCCTGTTCGAGCCGTACACGTACTGCTGCTTGCACAGCCAGGTGTTCGTGCCGAAACCGGCCTTCGCGTTGGTGAACACGAAACCGTGATCGAACTGGAGCCAGTCGACCGTTTTGCCCGATTCGTCCATGAGGAGCTTGACGCAGTCAGGCTTGCAGGGGGTGCCCTTCGAATAGACCTTCATCCAGTCCTCGTACAGACTGTCGTAATCGCACCACGGCTCCCCGTTGTTGTAGCGCTCGATGTAGCGGGGCGCGTTCACGCTAAACGGCTCGCCGGCATTCGACGCCGTGCCGCCGTACTTTCCGGCAACTTCCAAGGCGATGACGCGCACCTTCTTTCCCGCAGCCGCCAACGTCTCCACCGCCGACATGGCAGCCGCGCTTCCCGCTCCGCCGAGGCCACATATCACGATGTCGTAGTCCAGCGTCTCGCTGCCGCCTGGCTTCTCCACCGTGCGGTAGAAGTTGTGGATGGCCATGCCGTTGGAGCCGCCGGCGCGCAGAGCCTTTTTCAGCGCGTCCTCGGTTGCCGAGCGAATGCCGGCGCTCACGCTGGTCGCGCCCGTTACCGCGTCGAGGGTCACCGTCTGGTGCTCGACCATGCGGGGGATGAGTCGGTCTTCCGCCGCCTTCATAATGAGCGGCTCTTCTCGGTTGAGCCCCTTCTCGATCACCTCGACCGATTCCAGCTTGTCTTCGCTCACCACGATCTTCACGCGCACGGGCTCCACCCAGTCGAACCCGCGTGCTTCGCCCACGTAGATACCGGGCTTCATGACCACCGAGCCCGGCTCCTCCAGCACGCCTGCTTGCTGCAGGCACTCCTCGGCAGCGCGGAATATGGCTCGGCTCGTAGTGGTGGCACCGGTAACCGTATCCACCCCGTCAAGGCCGCCCGCTTCCAAGATGCGGGTTTCCAGAACGCGCGCAGCCGCGCCGCCCTTGTCCGGCGTTTCTCCCATATCGGCAATGGAAACCTTGGAGACCAGCCCGTCTTTCACCGTCATGTCAACGCGCACGTCAGCGAAAAAGCCCTTCGACGTGGCGCTGTACTCCCCGTCCTTCGCCGCGGCCTCGCCATCGGCGCTGGCAACTGCCTTGACCTCCGTCTCTTTTCCGGCGGTGCTGCACCCCGCAAGAGACGCCCCGGCAACCATGCTGGCTGCCCCCAGAGCAGCGCTGAGCGTCGCCCCCTTCAAAAAGCTGCGACGATCCATGTTCTCCCTCATGCCTTCCTCCTTGCTGTCTGCGGTTATCAAGCGTAATCGCAAGGCCCACGGTACGGCTCAGTGACGTCGCAGGCATCCTTCCAAAAGGAGGATATTGGCGTTTGCGCAGCTCAAACCGCTTTACGAGGGGAATGACACAAGGGGTTCTTGCCGCCCGAAGGAAAGAAGGAAAGAAAGGGCTCCCGCCCATGTGCGGGGAAGCCGGAAAGCAAGCACGCCGGCTCGCTTTCGGGTTTGCACCGTAAGGGCCCGGCCGCAACTTCGTCCTGATTTTCGCCAAATTTGGCGATTATACGGCCTTGTTTTCGCCACGGCCGGCTGAAACAAGGACGAGGCTGCGGCCAAGACAACCAGAAGAGCCCTCCGATCGCTGTTTTATAGGGCAACCTGATAGGCAGAAATCCCGACAATGGACGCCCGCGCCCATACCGCCGGCATTCGCCACCGGCCGCGAGTGCCGGCGGTTGAAATCCGCTGCCTGCGTCCCGTTGCTAGTTGCCGGCTTCCCCGCAGTTGAAGGGGACCAGGTCGATGCTGTTCACGCCGTGCTGCTCGCACAGGGCGATAAGCCGCTTGTCCAGGGTGAACAGGGTACCCATGGTGCGGCGAGCCAGCACGAAGTAAAGCATGTCGTAGGTAGAGTGGTCGAGCCGCAGGCTTTCGGCAAAGGCCTCGGTGGAAAGCTCGGGCGTGGGCACGAAATCGTCGACAAGGGCGATGACCTTGTCGTAATACCTGTTAGCCAGCTCCTTGTCCAAATGCTCGCTGCGACGAATCTTGCGCACGACGCTGCCCACCTCGACACGATAGAGCTCGGGGGCGACAACCTTCTCGTTGCAGAGCATAAGACTTTGCAACCCGTTGCCCACAGGGGTTTGGCGCACCATTTCGATAGCAGCGCATGCATCCAAAACGATCATGCCGCGTCCTCCTCTCGGGACTGGCGCACGAGCTCAACGCTACTGGGCAGCCGATCGCTTTCGGGAAGCGGCGGGAGCTTCCGTATTTCCTCGAACAGCTGACGGCGCTTCTCGACCAGCCCTTCCGACGGATCGGGGCGACGACAAGATTCCTCGTAGATGCTGGTTGGACGACACCTGCGGTCGCTGCGTGCAGCGGAGGCGGGACGCATACCCAGATAGTCCTCAAGAATGGTGAGCGCCTGCTGGGAGATGCTGCGGTTTTCCCGGGCGGCACACGCGCGCAGCCGTTCGTAAACCTCGGTCGGGCAATCCTTCACCTGCAGTGCGGGCATGGCAGTTCCTTCCTCGCTTCAGTGCATTGCAACAATATAGCATGCTTTTTGCATTCGATATTCATTCTTTTGATTTCTCTGTTATCGCCTTGCGAACGTTGCTCTTGGACGACTCCACCACCCCTTCAAAGCGTTCGCCAACCCTTTTCTACGATTCTGCCACTTCTCGCTCCACGCCTATCTGCTCTGGGAAGCCTCAGTTCGGTTCCCCTCCTCCTCTCGTTGCGAAGCGGAAATCAGTACTTTACAACGTAAAGAAACAGGTATACCATGACCTCGCTGGTAACTTTACGTTGTAAAGAATGCGCGGGACCTACCCGCCCCAGCATGGATGCAAGGAACCGAAAGAGGAGGAACCCATGGAGGGAGTTAGCGTTTCGCGTCGCGACTTTCTGCGCGCCGCCGGAACCGCAGGTGCCGCCGCAGGAGTTGCAGCCCTGATCAACGCAGGGCACGCTCCGGCGCCAGCTCTGGCTGCCGACGCCGCGAAGGAGGTGATGCCGCCCGCGCCCGCCATCGCGCAGCTGGCAAACGAGACGGCCTGGATCCCCGTGCAGGCGGTTGAGTGCCCCGGACCCCAGGGGCCGGTGGCTTTCGTCGCTGAGCCCATCGCCGCAGACCAGATCACCGCTACCGAGGACCACGACGTCGTGGTCGTGGGCGCGGGCATCGGCGGGCTGATGGCCAGCCTGAAGGCCGCCGACGAAGGCGCCGACGTGGTGTGCATCGAGAAGATGTCCAAGGGCCGCGGCTGCTTCGAATGCTTCGGCGCCGTGGACGCGAAGTGCCAGGAGGGCTTGGACATCAAGAAGCACCTGCTGCTGGACGAGATCTACCGCAGCGCCTACTGGCGCACCCGCCCCGAACCGGCTCGCACCTATGTTGACCGGTCCGGCGAGGCCACCGATTTCTGGCAAGAGATGCTGAACAAGGGCGAGAACGGTTTCGTCATCACCCCTGTTCAGGAGGCGCCGTCCACCACGGGCATGCCGTGTCTAACCGACCTCATCCCCACCGAGCTCGGCTTCTACGACAGCCCCTGCCTACCGCCGGACGCCGGCGTGCGAAGCGGCTATTCGGGCATCTACGTGTGCCTGGAAATGCAGGAGGTTGCCAAGCAGTACTCCAACCTTGACCTGCGCTTCCTCACTCCCGGTGTGCAGCTGGTGCGCGACGGCGACGGACCTGTGACCGGCGTCATCGCCAAAACGCCCGAGGGCGACTACGTGCAGTTGAACGCGAAGAAGGGCGTCATCCTGGCCACGGGCGGCTACGACGCCAACCGCGAGCTCATGCAGGCGTGGACGCGCCCCGAGGACTACGCCCATTCCAGCTGGTGGAACCCCGGCTGGGGCACCACGGGCGACGGGCACCTCATGGGCATCCAGGTGGGCGCCCAGATGGACCCGTGCCCGCAGCCAGTCATGAACTTCCGTTGGGGCAACCCCGCCTCGTTCTACGACGCGCGCACCTGGAACGCCATCTACTTCGCCATCCTGGTGAATCCCGAAGGCAACCGCTTCGTCCGCGAGGACCTGCCCTTCCAAAGCGTGTCAAACGCCCAGAACGCCCAGCCAAACTTCGGTGCCGGCTGCATGGAGGTGTTCGACGAGACCATGTTCGAGGGCATGGAGGATTGTCTGGACGAGTTCAAGGAGAAGGGCTGGCTGTTCGAGGGCTCCACGCCTGAGGAGCTCGCGAAGGCATGCGGCGTGGACCCGGCGGGACTGGCGGCCACCATCGAGCGCTACAACGGCTTCTTCGCCGACGGCATCGACCAGGACTTCAACCGCGACCTTGCCATGACCATGCCCTTCACCGGCAAGCGCTACTTCGCCCTAGTCACCAACAGCTGCGTGCTGGCCACAGGCGGCGGCCTTACCATCGACGGCGACTGTCGCGTGCTCGACACCGACAACCAGGTGATCGAGGGGCTGTACGCCACGGGCAACGTGTCCGGCAACTTCTTCGCCGGAAACTATCCGCGCCACATTCCGGGAACCTCCATCGGGCGCGCCATCACCTTCGGGTACGTGGCCGCCGAGCATGCCGTGAAAGGAGCTTAAAGCCATGAGAACGCTTTCCGAACCGGGGCGTCTGCCCCTGAACCGCCGCGCTGCCGTGGCCGTGGCAACCGTGGCGCTGTGCCTGGGTCTGGCCGCCTGCGCGCCCGCCACCCCCGCAGCCAACGACGCCGACGATGCGAACGGCGCTGGTCAGCCCGCAGCCTCTGCGCCTGCGGATTCGGCGACCACCAGTGCCGATGAGAGCGCCAGCGCCAACCAGCCGGCCGAACCGGGCGCCTACGTGTCCGACGAGCAGTGCCTGTCGTGCCACGGCGGCAGCTACGAGGCCCTGGCCGAGGCCACGGCGAGCTACGGCCTGAGCAACCCGCACGACTCCATCCACGGCGGTCCGAACGCCTGCGTGAACTGCCACGCCCGCGACAAGGAGCTCACCGATAACCAGTGCACCCACTGCCACGACTGGCCGCACAACCCCGAAAGCGGCCTGGGTGCCTAAGCCCTTCACCTGCGCCAAACGGCTCGTGTTTGAAATGCGAAGCGCCTAAGCTCTGTCCCGGGGCTTTCGGCGCTTCGCTATAATCGGGACCATGTCCAAGAAGAATTCCTCAGCCGCCAAGCCCCCAGCGAAACCCGCCAGCCAGCGCGGGCAGCTTTCACGCGAGCGCATCGTGGATGCGGCCACCATGCTTATCGAACGTGACGGCACATCAAAGTTCACCATGCGCTCACTCGGTGCTGAACTGGGTGTTTCCGCTATGGCAGTGTACGGCTACTTCCCCTCTCGCGACGAGCTGATGGTGGCGGTGCTCGACCGGTTCATGGAGGGGGTAGACAACGCCCCTGTTCCCGGCGAGCGCTGGGACGACACCCTGCGGCGCACCATGACCTCGCTTTACCGCAACGACATGACCCACCCCCAGCTCGCCGGTATCGAGGCCGATCCGATGGTATGCGCCCAGGGGCTTGCCACGCACACCGAGCGCATCGTCAATCTGCACCTGGGCCAAGGCATGCCGGAGCCCATCCTCGTGCAGGCATGGGCGCTCATCGATGCCTTCCTCACCGGGTTCACCCACAACGCCATTGAACAGCAGAAAGCGGGTGTGACCCCCGCTGGGCTGTCAGTCGGAACAGTTGGCGGCAAAGATGCCGCTGCGGCGAGCGAAACAGGCGAAAGCGCAGCCATGGAGCCCTGGCAGCGCATCGTGACCTCGGCATATACCGACGAGGCCTTCGCCCACGGGGTGGAGCTCATCATCCAGGGTATTCGTGCGCTGGCTGCCCCTGGGCCGTGCGACTGGCACACGCCGGAAGCCTAAACCGACGAGGCTTTCGCAAGCAGAGTAGAGCTCATCGTCCAAGGCATCCGCGGCCTGGCCGCGCCAGATTCCTACGAATGGCGACCGCTCGAAACCTAGCAAATCAGACATGAAGCATTTCGGGCTCCGAATGGAAAGCCTGCGCGCACTTGCAGCGATCTGGCACTCGCCGAGCCCCCGCCACGATGCGCATACAATGCATGGCGAAGGGGTTCTGCAGGATTTTGCGCGGAACCCCTTCGCTATGCACTCCCCCGCCTAGGCTGTATTCGTGGCGAATTCGAGAGGTCGACAAGCCCGCAGCGAAATGTTCTTGCAGGTAGCCTGCCCCTCCGGTATACTTTATCCTTGCGTTTCTTCGAGAAGCGCCCTTTCGCCAACGTGGCTCAGCTGGTAGAGCAACGCACTCGTAATGCGTAGGTCAGCGGTTCGAATCCGCTCGTTGGCTCCAGGAATGCGAAGCGCCCCGTCATCTGCGGGGCGCTTTTCTTTGGCTTCAACCTTGCAGGCCGCCTGGGCTTTTACCGTCGCCGCGCAGCGCGTTTCTGCATGCTTTTGGTCGACGCATCATGTAACAAACTGTATCACAGCTGCAACCATTGGAAAAGCCGCATGCTATTCGTGCTGCATCTTGATTACCGCGCACCGGTCACGGCAAGCTCGGCCGTACCCAGCATGCCCGCATCAACCCGAACCACCTCGTCGAGCTCGATTCTGGGATTTGCAACCAGCAGCTCTGCGGGGCCGTCAGCCACAACCAAGGCCTCACCCGACTTCTCTTCGCACGGAATGCGCCGCGCGCCCCCTTCGAGAAGCCTCGCGGCCTCCTCTTCGCCAGCAAGACGCGCGTGCAGCTGACCCACCGCGCCGCCGCAGCTCCTGCAGAAAGCCACATCGAGCACGATAGCCCGTCGACGCTTGCGGCGCATCGCCCTTGCCAACCGCTCGCTCACCACAACGCGCATGCCACACCGCCTCCTTTCGCCTGCCCAGTGTAGCACGACCACTATGCCGCCCAGCGTCGGCGGGCGCCGCCGGATACCGTCGCTCGCAACACGTACCAACGCACCGCCGCATTCGCCCCACCAATCAACCGCGACGCCAGACCAGACAAGGCATCAATCCCGAACCTGCGCCCGTCCGATAGCCGCGACAGCGACCCTCAAGAGCCGCCACACAGCGATACGCTCCCCCGCCCATCATACGCCCTCAACGCTTGAACAATGGGGGCGTTTCAGTTCGATGGCAGATGGCGCTCCTTCGGAATCGTTAGCTCGACCAGGCCTAAAGTAATGGTGACACCAACGAATCCACCAACCTGAGGAGGCTCATCATGAAGCATTTCGCCGGCCATGAAGAGGAAGTCCACGAGCGCATCCACGCCGACAAGAAGGCCGACCGCGTAGAGGACGAGATCCGCCACGAGCACAAGGCAGCCGAAGACAAGGCCTACCACGAGATGAAAAGCCGCAAGGCCAACTGGGAAGAGGACATGAAGGTGGGCGAGAAGAGCATGCGCCGCCAGGAGCACGAAGAAGCCGCCGACCTGAAGGACGAGGCCAACACCGACCTGGAGGAAGGCCGCACCATCGAGTAGCCCCGGCAGCTTCGCAAACACCCGCGGGAAGAGCGGCGACGCGCCCGGGCGGCCGTGCTAGAATAGTGCGGCGCGAGGGGCCGAGAGGACGCGAAAAGACGGGGAGAACTTGTTCAGCGAGCTGACCATAGCTTATCTGTTCCTGGGCGGCGTGGCGGCCGGATCGCTGCTGTTCCTGTCGTTGTCGCAGCTAGCGAAAGCCGTCGGCGCGCATCGGGGCCTGCCGCCCGAAGGCGAGCGCGAGACCGAAGGCGCCGGCACCAGCGGCGGCATTCTCCTTTCCGCCTTCGCTACCGTGAGCGACCGCTTCTACGCGCTCTCCTACGCCGCCACCGCGGTGGTCATGGCCCTGGGCATGGCCTGCCTGGCCTTCGACCTTCCCCATCCCGACCGCGCGATCCTGCTCTTCGCCTACCCTACCTCGTCGGTGCTTTCCGTAGGTAGCATCATTCTGGGAATCTCGCTGCTCTACACCGTCCTGTTCATCGTGCACTACTGCGTGCAGCCGCTGCGCTGGGTCGCCCGTTTCCGCCTGGCGCTCGGCGTGGCGGGCGCTACGGCCGCCCTGGCCATGGCCCTGTACCCGGGCATCCTGCTCATGACCATGCCCGCCGACCAGGCCTGGCATTCCCCGCTCGTGCCCATCCTGTTCACGCTCTCGGCCTTCTCCACGGGCATCGCGCTGCTTGCGCTCTGCTTCATCGTGCGGCCGCGCGACCTTGGCACCGCGCGCTTCGTCCGCCAGCTGGTGGCGCTAGACGGCTGGCTTATCGCCATCAAGGTGGTGGCCACGCTGGTGTACCTGGTGATAGCGGTTTATCTGCTGCAAAGCTGGCCCTTGGTCGAAGAGCTGCTCTTCGGACGCGGATCAATGGTATTCTGGTTAGGTTACGCAACGTGCGGGCTTGCGGCTCCCTTCGTACTGGAGCGCATGGTGCGCACGCGGCCCACCGACGGGTTGCTGCTGGGGCTTTCAGTGCTGCTGCTTATCGGCGGCTACTGCCTGCGGCTGGCCGTCGTCGGACTGGAATCCTGACACCGCCCGAGGGGATGGCTCATGGCCCTGATCGAGATAGACGAGAAATGCGGACTGCCCATTTGGGTACAGATTCGCAATCGCATCGCCTACCTCATCGAGTCGGGCTACTACAAGCCGGGCGACCAGCTGCCCACCATACGGGCCCTCGCCTCCGAGCTGGAAATCAACTACCACACCTGCAACAAAGCCTACGCCACGCTGGAAACCGACGGCTACATCGTCACGAAGCGCGGCCGCGGCACCATGGTCAGCGACCTGCACCCGGGCAAAAGCTCCGACGCCGCCGACGTCATCATGGACGAATGCATCCGCCGCTGCCAGACCCTGGGAATGACGCTGGAGGAAATAGGGCCGCGCTTCGCGGCAGCGCTGAAACGAAGCAAGCCCTGATCGAGGGCGCTTCCGGAAACGATCGTGCGAGCGGCGCCGATCGAACGCAATCGCACTGCGAACGTTGGGGCACAGGAGGGCAACCATGAAGCGGAACAGAACCAAGGCGGAACATGCGGCTGCCGAAAGACGCGCCGACGAGGCATGGAGCGCCCCTAGCGCGACGAATCGGGCGAGCCGCAGCGGTGCCACCATCTTCTCCGGCGTCATCTTCCTGATCGCCTTCGCCGCAACCCTTGCGCTCTTCTGGGTCGTCCAGGGTTCTGTCGGGTTGTTCGCGCTGGTGGCGGCGCTGGTGGTGGCGCTGCTGGCCATCGGCACCATCCATATGACCATGGACTGGGAGCGGGCCTGCGTCATGCGTCTGGGCGTGTTCAACCACGTGGCGGGCCCCGGCGTGTTCTTCACCATCCCCATTGTCGACCAAATCGCTCTGCGGGTTGACCAGCGCATCAACGCCACCCCCTTCTACGCCGAAAAGACCCTGACCTCCGACCTGGTGCCCGTGGACGTGGACGCCGTGCTGTTCTGGATGGTGTGGGATGCGAAGAAGGCGTGCCTGGAAGTGAACGACTACGCCGCCCAGGTGTCGTTCGTGGCGCAGACGGCCATGCGCGAGGCCATCGGACGCGCCAGCATCGCCCGGGTGGCCCTGCAGCGCGACCAGATCGACCAGGAGCTGGAGGAGATGATCAGCAACACCGTGGAGCCCTGGGGCGTGACCATCATATCGGTGAAGGTGCGCGACATCGTGATCCCCCAGACGCTGCAAGATTCGATGTCCCTGGAGGCCCAGGCCGAGCGCCAGAAGGAGGCGCGCATCGTGCTGGCCGATGTGGAGCGCGAAATCTCCGAGATGCTCTCCGAGGCTGCGAAAGTGTACGACGAAAGCGACACCGCTCTGCGCCTGCGCACGTTGCACCTGCTCAACGAGACCGTGACCCACTCCGGCGGCTCGGTGGTGACCGTGCCCAGCTCCTTCAGCGACGGCTTCACCGAGAATGCCGCCAGCAAGATGGCCGAGAAGGTGCGCCAGCCCTAGGGCTTGCTTGCACCCCGCCGCCTGCCTGCAGACGCCCGCTGCATCCGCACCCTGCCGCAGCTTGCACCCCGCATGCCGCTGCCCGCGCTTGCGTCCCGCACGCTGCAGCCTGCGCCAACACCGCGTGCGCTCTGCCTTGGCGGCGCCTCCCCCGCATTATCCTCGAGATAGAATCATTTGCGTTCTTGCTATCCATACCTATTGTTCTATAATTCTAGACCAATGACGATTCGGCAAGGGGGAAGGTCGGGTCGATTCACCGGCCGTCTTTTCCGAATCGCGCCTAGAGGAGAGACGATAGGAGGGGCTATGAAGAAGGCGAACGGACAACCGTCGAGCCTGACCCGCCGCAGCTTCGTGAAAGCTTCGGCTGGCGCTGCCGTGCTGGGGGGAGGTGCCGCCCTGGTCGGCTGCTCGCAGGAGAAGAAGGCCGACCCCGAGCCGGAGAAACCCGTCACCGAGGCCGACGCCGATCCGGTAGAGCCCGAAGCCGCGCCGTTCGAGGTCACGCCCGTGGCTGAGGATGTGAAGGTGTCCTACTGCCGCGGCTACTGCACCAACAACTGCTCGCTGGACATCCACCTGATCGACGGCAAGCCGGCCTACGCCACCGCCCACGAAAGCGATGACCCGCGCTTCACCCGCATCTGCCTGAAGGGCCACGCCCAGCCGCTGCGCGCCTACAGCAAGGAGCGCCTGCTGAAGCCCCTGCGCCGCACCGGAGAGCGCGGCGAGGGCAAGTGGGAGGAGATCAGCTGGGACGAGGCCGTAAACGAGGTCGTCACCAACTGGAAGGCCATCACCGACGAGCACGGCCCGGGCGCCATGTGCTTCTACAAGATGGCCGGCAACCGCTCCACTCTGAACGGCGACGGCAAGGGCAGCGTCTACTCGCGCTTCACGAAGGCCACCGGCTGCACCACGCTTTCCGTGGCCGTGGACTGCGCCACCAGCTACGCCCTGGGCCGCCAGATCGGCCTGGGCTTCTACCTGGGCGCGAACTCCCCCACCACCTACAAGGACGCCAAAACCATCCTCATCTGGGGCGCGAATCCGGCGGTCTCGCAGCTGCACAACATGCACTTCCTACTTGAGGCCAAGGAGGGCGGCACCAAGCTCATCATGGTGGATCCGGTGTTCAACGCCACCGCCGCCGTATGCGACCAGTTCGTGCCCGTGCGCCCCGGCTCCGACGGCGCCCTTGCCTTCGGCATGATGCAGGTGGTGCTGGAGAACGGCTGGCAGGACACCGAGTTTCTGCGCGACCATTCCGTTGCCCCCTTCCTGGTGAAGGAATCCGATGGCAAGTTCCTGCGCCTGTCCGACCTGGGTCGTGCCGAAGCCGGCGCCGAGGACGACGCCATCGTGGTGCGCGACGCCGAAGGCAACTTCGATACGTCTGACAACATCGCCGACCCGATGATGGAGGGTACCTTCGACACGGATGCCGGCTCGGTCACCTGCGCCTATACGCTGCTGCTGGACCGCATCGCCGAGTACCCGCTCTCCCGCGTGGTCGAGCTCACCGGCATCGACGAGGCCACCATCCGCCAGATGGCCGCCGACTACGCCGACCCGGCCAACCGGCCCTCCACCATCTACACCTTCTTCGGCGTGGACCACTACTACAACGCCCACTGGTCCGCCGCCTGCATGGGCGCGCTGGGCATCCTCACCGGCAACGTGGGCAAGCGTGGCGCCTTCGTGGGCGTGGGCGAGTTCCGCAACCCTACCTGCTTCAACGCCGCCTGGGCCACCGACGTGCCCGCCCCCGAGAACCCGGGCAAGGGCGTGTTCGTCACGAAGATGGCCGAAGTGGTCAACGACCACACCTACAACGGCGAGCCCTACGAGATTCACGGCATGTACTGCTGCTGCGGCAACCCCGTGGGCAACGTGGGCAACCGCAACAACACGCTGGACTGGCTGAACAAGCTGGACTTCATCTGCGTGGCCGACGTGGTGATGAGCGAGACCGCCGAGTACGCCGACGTCGTGCTGCCGGCCAGCTACTGGTTCGAGTGCGAGGACATGATGGGCAACTCGTCGAACTCCACGCATCTGAACTACGGCGAGAAGATGATGGAGCCCATGGGCGATTCGAAGCCCGACTTCGAGATCTACCGCCTGCTGGCCGAGGGGCTGGGCATCGGCGAGCACTTCCAGCTGAGCACGAGCGACTACCTCAAGCACGTGCTGGACACCGACGAGTGCCGCAGCTACGGCATCGACTACGACACGCTGGTGCAGAAGAAAGTCATGGAGTGCGCCCCCATCGACTACGTGCTGGGCGAGGGCGGCATCTTCCCCACTCCCACCAAGCGCGCCGAATTCTACCTGGAAGCGCCGAAGGCATCCAACGACGACTCCCGCATCTGGGACGTGACCAAGGAACGCCTGCCCTACTGGGAGCCGCCACGCGAGGTGTACAACGACTCCGAGATCGCGGCGAAGTACCCGTTCATGCTGCTGTCCGAGCACAACCGGCACCGCACCCACACCCAGTGGTTCGACGTGGAGCCCATCTGCGAGCTGGACGGCGAGCCGCTCATGACCATCAACCAGCACGACGCCGACGCGCTGGGCATCAAGGCCGGCGACACCGTGCGCGTGTTCAACGACCGCGGATCGCTCACCATCAAGTGCGTCATCAAGAACAACCTGCCCGACGGCATGGTGTCCATCCCGAAGGGCTACACCGCGGCAGAGTACATCGAGGGGCACCTGTCCGACCTGACCCCCTGCGATATGAATCCGTTCTGCGGCAACCAGCCGTTCTTCGACTGCGCCGTCGCCATCGAGAAGAAGTAGGGGGACCCATATCATGACTCGCTATGGAATGGCCATCGATAAAACGAAGTGCATCGGCTGCAAGACCTGCCTCATGGCTTGCAAGATCTCCAACAACCTGCCCCGCGACGTGTGGTTCAACCGCTACGAGACCGAAGGCGCCGAAGCGGAATTCGCCGCCGTGGGCACCTACCCCAACCTGAAGATGGTGTCCTACACCGTGGCCTGCCAGCACTGCGCCAACCCCGCCTGCGTATCGGTGTGCCCCACCGGCGCCAGCATCCAGGACGAGGACGGCATCGTGCGGGTGCTCGAGGACAAGTGCATCGGCTGCAAGAGCTGCATCCAGGCATGCCCCTACGACGTGCGCACGCTCATCGAGAAGCCTGAGTACTACACCGACGACGTGCAGCTGGGGCGCCATACGGAAACGCCCTGCACCGACGGCGTGGTGGCCAAGTGCACGTTCTGCAAGGACCTCATCGTACAGGGCAAGAACCCGGCCTGCATGGACCTGTGCCCCGCTCGCGCACGCTTCTGGGGCGATTTGGACGACCCGGACTCCGAGCTGTCCAAACTCATCGCCGCTCGCGACTACGACCTGCTCATGGAAGAAGTGGGCACCGAGCCCAGCGTGTTCTACCTGAAGTAGGCTTGAGGGCTTGCAGATTTACGAGGCGCCTTCCCTGTGGAGGGCGCCTCTCTCTTTGCGCCAGCTACTCGCCCAGGGTACTGGCGCTTGTTACCGTGCCGTCCGGAGCAGCCTTCTCGCGCGGCACCTCATCCGAAGTAAGAGTCGGCGACTTGAAGGCGTTCCAGTGGATGGCCGACGCGGGGCACGCGCTCTTGCAGACGCCGCAACGGATGCATTCGGCTGAGGTGGGAATGCGCTTGGGAGCCTCCACGTCCATGGGACACACTTCCGCGCACCGGCCGCATTGTATGCACGCGCGATCGTTCACCGTCAGCTTCACGAAGCTTATGCGGTTCATTAGGCCGTAGATCGCCCCCAGCGGACACAGGTACTTGCAGAAGGGGCGGCTGACGAACACAGCGAACGCCAGGATGGCGATGGCAACGCCCAGCTTCCAATCGAAGAGCACGCCCAGCATGGCCTGCAACGAAGGGTTGGTGGCGACGAGCGGGATGCCGGCCTCGATGGTGCCGGCTGGGCAGAGGTACTCGCAGAACCAGGGGCTGCCCAGGCCGAAGTTGTTGGTCGCCACGGCGGGCAGAAGCAGCACCAGAAACACCAGCACCAGGTACTTCGCCTTGCGCAGCACACGATCCAGCCGCTTCGGCACGCGCAGCTTCGGGGTGGGAGTCTTGTACAGCAGATCCTGCAGAAAACCGAAGAGGCACAAAAATCCGCAGACCAGACGGCCCACGAACACCCCCACGATAGCCAGGAACCCCAACGCGTAGAACGACACGGAGTACTGCGCGCCCATGGCAACGTTCTGCAGCGCACCGATGGGGCACGCCCCGGCAGCCGCCGGGCACGACCAGCAGTTCAGGCTGGGAGCGCACACGTACTTCGAGTCGCCCTTGAAAATGACGCCCTGCCAAAGGTTCAGCAGAAACGGGTTCTGCGCCAGGGCGGCGGCTGCTTGGATGCCCGCCCGACGCATGGCGTAGTTCAGCTTCACAAGCCGCTCCTCGCCGCGAGCCCCTCCCGGCAGCAAGCGGAGCACGATGCCTTGGCTGGTTTCACCGCCACCTCCCTACCCGATGCCTATGCAGGAAAGGCAGACGTTCGTCGCAGCCATGAACAGGGGGTTCAGCTCACCGCGCACGATGCCGAGCACCAGCGCCGCCACCCCCGCTGCAAGAACGACGAAGGGCAGCGCCTTCCGCAGGGCCGCCATGCTACTGCACGCTTCCCAGGCGCTCTTCGATGAGCTCCAGGTAGGCGTCGGCCACGTCCTGGTCGCTGCCTTGCGCCGGCACGCCCGCCAGCCCCTGACCCACCAGCTCGCCCTTACTGTTCACGAAAACCGTGGTAGGAAGGCTGCTGACATAACCCGTAAGCGACTGCCCCAGAGACTCGCTGTCCAGAAGCACGGGGAACGTGACGCCGCTCTCGCTCAGGATGCTCTCGGCCACCTGCTTGTTGAAATCGCCGTCCAGGCAGATGCCCACCAGGTTCACGCCCTCGGGCAAGTTCTGGTACAGAAGCTCCAGGCCGGGCATCTCTTCGACGCAGAAATGGCAGGTGGTCGACCAGATGTTGACCATGGTCAGCTTGTAGTCGGCCAGATCCTCGTTCGTGAAGGTGCCGCCGTCCATGGTGGTAGTGGTGAAATCGGTCATGCCGATAGTGGGCTGGGTGGCCGTCCCGGCCGCACCCTGGTCGTCCGACGCGCCCGCAGAGGAGCTGCAACCGGCCAGCGCGCCCGCGCTCAGAGCAACCGCCAGCGCCAGGGCCGCCAGAGCCGCCGCCTTCGCAACCGGCTTCCGCAAAGCACCGCATCCCACCGTTGTCTCGTTTACGCTCATGATGCATCCTTTCGTCTTCATGGGCCCATCATACCCGCGAATCGACCCCGTACACGAGAACAGCAGGGAAGCAGCTGAGGCAGGCCGGCGGCGCGCAGGCAAAAAGAGGCGCCCCTCCGTGCGGAAGGGCGCCTCTCGAATGCAGCCTATGCCGGGCTGGCACTCGCAGGTTGACGCTCGCGAGCTGGCGCTTGCGTCGGCTTGCTGACCGCTAGGACAGCATGGCCACCACGGTTGCGATGGCAACGCCCTCGGCGTTGGCGTTCATGATGGCGCCGCCGCCGGCCGCGTTGGTGGAGCAGGCGCAGCCCATGAGCATGGACTTGGCGCCGTCCTCACCGGCCATGTCGGCCACGGTGGCATCCATAGCGGCACCGTTGCCGGTCACATGGATGGGGCAGTTCACCACGCACTGCTGCGCGTACTCGGGCGCAGTGGCGCACAGGGTGGCCGCGGCCTTCGTGAACATGGTGGAGATGGTGGCCGTCGGGGTGACCGTAGCCTGGTCGTAGGCGAATTCGCCCTGAACCGCAGCCTGCTTCACCGCACCGGCGCCCTGGGCCCCTTCGGCAGCCTCGGCCGCAGCCTGGGGCGCATCGGCCACGCCTTCCGCAGCCACGGCGGTTCCCACGCCGGCCAGAGCCGAGCTCGCCAGCACGATGCTACCGGCAGCAGCCGCCCACTTCTTCGAGGTTTCCTTCTTCATAGGTGATCCTCCTCCCCTATTCCGTCACCTTGACGATAACCGACGCCGGACGATAGGGCTCGCTGCCCTCGGAGTCGATGGTCTTCACCTGCAGCACGTAGGTGCCGGCGGTCTCGGGCGTCCAGGTTCCCTCCCAGATGACCCACTGGCCCTGGTCGAAGGAATCGGGAATCTCGATGGTGGTCCAGTTGTGGCCGTAGTCGGCGCTGAAGGCCACGGCCTCCATGGTGTGGCCCATGTTGGCGTTGTCGAAAACGTAGCCCTTGATCTCAACCGGCTCGCCCACCTTGTACTCCAGACCGTCCTTGTTGGGCGAGAACCAGCCGGAGCTCTGCACGCCCTGGAAGCCGTCGGGGAACGCCGCCATGTAGGGCCAGGTGCCCGCCACGGCTTTCTCGTTCTCGCCGAAGGTGATGGTGCTGATCCACTTGTCCCAGAAGGCACCGCCCACGCCGGGGATGACCATGGTCAGCGGGTAGCCCTGATCGGTGGACAGCTCATGGCCCCACATCTCCAGCGCCAGCACGGCGCCCTGGTCGATGAGGAACCGGATGGAGCACTCATGGCCCCAGCCGTCGTCGCCAGCGCAGGCCAGCGAGATCTTGCCCTCGGGGATGCCGCCGATTGCCTCGATGAAGTCCTCAACCTTGACGCCCTTGACCGGGATGTTGCCGATCATGGTGCCGTTCACGGGGTTGGTCATGCAGATCTGCGTGGCCGTGATCTCGGTCTGGGGCATGGCCTTCAGGTCGGCCAGGGTAAGCGTCTTGTCCTCGTTGGCGCCCACGATCTTCAGCTCGTAGTTCTGCTCGGTGAACTGCGGGATCAGGTAGTTGTCAGCGATGAACATGTCCTTCTCGTCCAGCACGGGCTGGGAGAGCTGCACGTCCACGGTCAGGTCGCGGTCGAGCACCACGTCGATCAGGCTGTTGTTGTTCCACTGGCGCAGCTGCAGCCACTGCTCGGCGACGGAGGGGTCAGCCGAATCACCGTAGCCGGCCATCTCGGCGGAGTACTTGTACTCGTCCCACATGACCATCTCGCCGGCCAGGTTCGTGGCGTGGCAGCTCCAGCAGTTGCCGTTCTGCTCGTCGGTGAACGTGGAGTTTGCGTAATGGGACGCATGCAGCACCGCGGACAGGCGCGGGCCGCCGAACTTCACGTTGTAGCGATGGCAGGCCATGCAGTCGTTGGCGAAGTTGTCGTAAGTCTGACCGTAGCCAGCCGGGCTTGAGAGCACGTGCTGGATGGGGCTCAGATCGCCCATCACGTCGTACAGGTCGGTATGGCAGGCGCTGCATCCGCGATTGCCGTCGTTGATGAAGTCCACGTTGTAGTCGGTCTCGGTGAACGAGCCGGCGTCCTTGTTCTGGAAATCGCCAGGCATGGCGAAGGTGTCGGCCGCGGTGTTGGCGGCCTTGTCGTCGGCTTTGTCGGCCTCGGGCTCCGCAGCGGCGGCTGCGGGCTGCTCGGTCTTGGGCGCGGTGTCGGTGGCGTCCCCCTTAGGCGCCGGCTGGTTCGCGCATCCGGCGATGGCGAACACCGACAGCGTCAGGCTCAGAGCCACCGCTGCGATCGCCGCTTTCTTCAACCCCTTCTTCCTCATGAATTCTCACCTCCATGTAAGAGTTCGAATACGTTCGCCGCCGCCCCTGCGACCGCTTCCTCCTCTCCCCTGCTCTCTCTGGGCAACGGCCGTACCCGAACTTACCAACTTCGGGCAGATGCCGCCTAGTCATTCCTCGATGATTTTCTGACCAGGCAAAACGCAAACTACGTAAAAATCAATGAGGTGCCGATTCCATCTGGGACTATACTTTCCAGCCAGCAGAAGGCCACAAGTACGGCCTTGTCCGGGAAGGAGCGGCGCGATGGGAGTTCTGGCCACCATACGGGGCAACGCGACCGCCCTGCACCGGGCGCGGCTGATACTGCTGGCAGGGGCGCTCATGGCCTTCACCGGATGGTGGGAACTGCTTCACGAGCTGGCGCGCAACTGGATTCTGGCGGTGTCGTGGCAAGAGGAGTTCGCCTCGCCCGCCCGCTTCTTCATGACCTTCCACTGCCCCAGCCGCGCCCTGGGCATGCTCATCGGCGCCGGCGGCTATCTGCTGCTCTCTCGCGAAAACCGTCAGGAATGGGTGCGGCGAATTCCCCTGGTTGCCTGGGTGGCCATACTAGTGGCCATCGACCTGCTGCACTTCGTCGCGCTCTGCGAGTTGTACCTGTACCCGCTGGCCGCACTGCTGCACATCGCCGCCAACGCCATCCTGGTGTACGGCTTCATCGGCGCCGCCCAAGTGCTGTTCGAACGCCCTGCACAACTTTCGGCCCTGGTCGCCATAGCCATTGCGTCGGGCCTGGCCCTTGTGAACCTGGTTGTGGTGCCCGTTTTGGACAAATCCAGCAGCCCCTGGTTCGATGAGTCCTGCAGCCTGGCATTTCTGCTGATAGCATGCCTGTACTCCTACGGATTCGCGCGACTGCTGCCCACCACTGCCGATCCGCGCTTGCAGTCGCTGCTGATACAGGCGCGCATCGTGGACTCGAAGGAGCCGCGCGCCCTCATCGCCCACCTGGTCATGTACGGCGCAGTGTTGGGATTCCTGCACACCATCGGACGGCGCGTGGTGTACGGGGAGACGTTCTCCACGGCCGGGGTTCCCACCATAGCCGTGGACGGCAGCATTCCGCTGGGCCTGGGTGCGCTGCTGGCCATCGCGCTGGTGCTGGTGCTGCACACGCGCCGCGAGTGCACTTTCGCCCGTGTGTGGAGCACACTTCGAAAGGCAGTGTTCACGCTGGCGGTGCTGGAGTTTCTGATGGTACCGCTCGTGTCCATCGCCATCCCCGCCGTGGTGACCGGCGACTGCACGGCGGTGCTGTACCAGATGCTGTTCATCATGGGCTGCTGCCTCATCTACAAGGAAAGCGACTGCACCGGCACCGGCCTTGCCGCCTGGGGGATTCTGTTCTTAAGCTTGGGCCAGTTTGTAAGCGGCATCATCTGCGAGTACACCATCCGCCAAGTGCTGATGGACTCCGAGCTGTTCGCCGTGCTGCGCATCGTGGCGTTTCTGCTGTGCACCCTGGCGACCTTTTGGGTGGGCTCGGACGCCGACATCAAGAAGCTGTGGGGCCTTCGACGCGACTACCTGCCCAAACAGTACCAGGACAAGCTGGTGCGCGAAAAAGTGGCGGCGTTGGCGCAGCAGGCGTCCCTTACCAAGCGCGAGCAGGAGGTGCTGGTGCTGCTGGCCCAGGGCGTGCGGGCCGACGCCATCGGCAACCAGCTGTTCATCTCGCCCAACACCGTGCGCACCCACATCCAGAACGCCTACGGCAAGCTGGACATCCACTCCGTGAAAGAGCTGAACGCCCTGCTAGCGGACGCGGCGTAGGGGCTAGCGCGGACGGGGAATTCCGCACTGATCCCGACCATCTCTGTATGCCGTATAATGAAGGACGAAACAAACTCACATTCCAAGATGAAACCCGCGTAAACACCTGCGGGAAAGAGAGCATCACATGACGGACATGAAACCGTGGGGCTTCGAGCTTGAACCCTATATTCGCGAAGCAGAGCCCGAACGTGCACGGCGAGGCAGAGACTGGTCGACCGCTATCGGCCTGCAGGCCGTAGACGGACTGTCGCCCTCGACGTACCTGATAGATACCGCCAAACAGCACATCGAAGGCCTCATCACCATTGATCAGGTACGAAAACGAATCGACTCCTACTACGAGCGAAAGCAAGATCGAACCCAGGAAGAGATGGAATCAAAAGAAGCGGACGTGGTCTCCTCGCGCATAGCGATGATCCTCGGGGAAACTGCGTTCACGTTCTCTCCTTCGGCGTGGAAAAGGATTCACGGGCGGCTGTTCGAAGGGCTGATTGAAAGCGCGGGATCGTATCGAACGTACAACATCACGAAGCGGGAGTGGGTGCTGAAAGGCGACACCGTTCGCTATGCCCCCTGGGAGAACATCGACGAAACCGTTGACTACGATTTCGCTAAGGAAGCCTCTTTTTCCTATGCTGGATTATCAAGAGCAGAAATAGCCCATCACATCGCCTCCTTCGCTTCCGGCATCTGGCAGATTCATCCTTTTTGCGAGGGGAACACGCGCGCCACCGCAGTATTTATCGTTAAGTACTTGCGCACATTGGGCATCGATACCGATAACGACTCGTTCGCAAAGCACTCCTGGTACTTTCGCAATGCGCTGGTAAGAGCAAACTACAGCAACATCGACCACAGGGTGCATGAGACGTCACGCTATCTGGACAAATTCTTCGAGAATCTTCTGATGGGGACGCAGCACGATCTGAGAAATCGCCGCTTGTATGTCGATTGGCCGCAAAGCGACCCTGCAGGGCATCTCGCAATCGACGGCAACACGGAGCGCGAGAAAGCTTGCACCGAACAAGTGACCGAACAAGTGACCGAACAAGTTGCGCGGCTCCTCGATGCACTTGGCGCCGAGGAGCTTTCCGCAGCAGCGCTCATGGACCGACTTGGCCTGAAGCATCGGCCTACGTTTCTATACACCTACGTCCACCCCGCACTTGCGCTTGGGCTCATCGAAAGGACAATCCCCGACAAACCCAACAGCCGCCTGCAGAAGTACCGAAAAGCCCGCGCCATATCCTGACCAGCGACGCAATGCCCCAACGTCCCGGCCGGATGTCCGCGAACGCGATACGGCGGCGCGGTTAACGACATGGAATGCGCCCCGCTAACGGACGCGGCGTAGGGGCTAGCGCGGGCGAACGGGGAATTCGGCGCGGGCGACATCGAGAAGCTCTTGCTGGGAATGCACGTCCATCTTCGCGAAGGCGTTGCGGGCATCGACACCACTGGCCCGTCCTTTCCCGCCGTAGCCGAAGGGCAACCCGACGATTCTTTGCCAAACCTGCGATTTCTGCCGGAAACGGGCGTCGCTGGCGTAAAGTGGTGAGTCCGAGAAAAAGGAAGCGCCATGCAACACACCGACATGTCGAACGCCCGCAAATCTGCCACACCCGCTAGTCGCGCCGCCAGCAGCACGTCCGCAGAATCCGCGGGCCGTTCCGCCACCGCAGGCTGCACGGCCAGTGCCGCACACAACAACCGCGCCGCTAGCTGCACGACCGCTGTCGCGCCCGCCGATTGCGCCGCCAGCTACTCCGCAGCCGCCGCGCCCTCGTCCGCCGTCCAGCCGGCGCAGTTCACCGAGCCCGACACCATCCAGGTGCGCGGCGCCCGGATGCACAACCTGAAGAACCTCAGCCTGGACGTACCCCTGCGGCAGCTGGTGGGCATCGCGGGCGTGTCGGGATCGGGGAAGAGCTCGCTTGCCCTGGGCGTGCTGTATGCGGAAGGCAGCCGGCGCTACCTGGAGGCGCTTTCCACCTACACGCGCCGGCGCATCTCCCAGGCCGGACGCGCCACCGTCGACGAGGTGCTGCACGTGCCTGCCGCCCTGGCCCTGCGTCAGCGACCCGGCATCCCCGGCGTGCACTCCACCTTCGGCACGTCCACGGAGCTGCTCAACTACCTGCGGCTCATGTTCTCGCGCCTGGCAAGCCACCGCTGCCCCAACGGGCATATGAACCCGCCGTCGCTCAACGTGGCCGCCGAGGCGCCCATCACCTGCGAAACCTGCGGCGTGGAGTTCTTCGGACCCGGCGCGGAGGACCTGGCCTTCAACAGCGGCGGGGCGTGCCCGGAGTGCGGCGGCACCGGCGTTGTGCGCGAAGTGGACGAATCCACCCTGATCAAGGACGAGAACCTCACCCTGGACGAAGGCGCCGTGGCTCCCTGGGGGCACCTCATGTGGTCGCTTATGGTGGACGTCGCCCGCGAAATGGGCGTGCGCACCGACGTCCCCTACAAAGACCTCACCGACGCGGAAAAGGACATGGTGCTGCACGGCCCCATGGAGAAGCGCCACATCCTGTACGTGCCGAAGGACAAAGGCAGCGCCACGGAGCTTGACTTCACCTACTACAGCGCCGTGAACGCGGTGAAGAACGCCCTGGCCAAGGCCAAGGACGAGAAGGGCCTGGCCCGCGTGGCGAAGTACCTGCGCGAAGCCCCCTGCCCCGCCTGCCACGGCACCCGTCTGTCGCAGCAGGCGCGCAGCAGCCTGATCGACGGATTGAACCTTGCCCAGGTGACCGCCTTCACTTTGGACGAACTGCGCGACTGGCTGCCCACGGTGGCACCCTGGCTGCCTGCGGAGATGCGCCCCATGGCCGCCTCCATCACCTCCGAGATGCGCGAGCCTATAGAGCGCCTGGAGCAGCTGGGGCTGGGGTACCTGTCCCTCGACCGCGCCAGCGAGACCCTCTCCAACGGCGAGCGCCAGCGCGTAGCCCTCACCCGCGCGGTCCGCAGCCGCACCACCGGCGTGCTCTACGTGCTGGACGAGCCGTCCATCGGACTGCACCCGGCGAACGTGGAAGGGCTGCTGGGGGTCATAGACGACCTGCTGGCCGACGGCAACTCCGTGGTAATGGTGGACCACGACGTGGACGTGCTGCGCCATGCGAACTGGCTGGTGGAAATAGGCCCCGGCTCCGGCGCGAACGGCGGGCGCATGATAGCCCAGGGCACCGTGGCCGACATCGAGACGAACCCTGCCTCCCGCATCGGGCCGTTCCTGTCCGGCGAAGCGAAGGTGCGCGTGCGGACCCCCGTCGCCGAATCCCACCTGTTCGACGAGGGCACCATCAGCTTGAAAACCGGCGCCATTCATACGGTGAAGCCGCTGGAGGCGGCCATCCCGAAAGGACGCCTTACCTGCGTCACCGGCGTCTCTGGCTCGGGAAAGACCACCATGGTGCTGGAAAGCCTGGTAGAAGGCCTGAAATGCGAGCTTGCGGGGAAGTCGCTGCCCGCCCACGTGCTGTCCGCGGATGCCCCGGACATCAGGCGGGTGGATCTGGTGGATGCAACCCCTATCGGCGTGAACGTGCGCTCAACCGTGGCCACCTATTCCGGCGTGCTCGACGACCTGCGCCGCGAGTTCGCCAAGCTCTCCGATGCGAAGGCCCGCGGACTTAAGGCCGGCGATTTCTCCTACAACACCGGCAGCCTGCGCTGCCCCACCTGCGACGGCACCGGCCAGATCTCGTTGGACGTGCAGTTCTTGCCCGACGTGGACATCCCCTGCCCCGACTGCCGAGGCAGCCGCTACAGCCGCGACGCCTACGCCGTGCAGATGCAGATGGAAGGAGATGCGGAGCTGGGCGCGGAAGGGGCCGACTGCACGTCTGCGCAGGGGCTCCCCGGGGAGGGGACGCCATGCTCGAACAGTCCTGAGCTCGCGCTAAACGCTTCGCGTTTGCCCTCGTGCGGAACTGCGCGTGGCATCCCCTCCCCGGGGAGCCCCACTGCAACCGCCCCAAGCACCCACGACCACGCGCGCGACTTCGCCGCCATCCACACGCTGTCTCTTCCTGAGGTGCTCTCTCTCACCGTTGACCAGGCGCTTTGCGCTCTTGCACACGTGAAGCGCGTTCACGACAAGCTGCAGGTGCTGCACGATCTAGGCCTGGGCTACCTGACGCTTGGCGAGGCCACGCCGGCGCTTTCCGGCGGCGAGGCCCAGCGGCTGAAGCTGGCCAGCGAGATGAAGCGAAACCAAAGCGACACCCTCTTCGTGTTCGACGAACCCACCATCGGGTTGCACCCTCTAGACGTGGCGACCCTCATCGGCGTGCTGCAGAGCCTGATCGAGCAGGGAGCTACCGTGGTGGTCATCGAGCACGACCTAGACATGATCGCCAACGCCGACTACGTGGTGGACATGGGTCCGGGCGGCGGCGAGCAGGGCGGAACCGTCGTCTGCGCCGGCACGCCCGCCCAGGTGGCGGCCTGCCCGGCCAGCGCCACCGGCCGCTACCTGGAAAAGGCGCTGTAGCCCGGAAGACAGCCCGGCAAAGCCGGCGTAACGGGAGCCCCACAATTCCGAGAGCGACGGGCGCCGGCCGCGCAATCGGCCTATGCTTGGTGCGGCGCGCAGTATTGCGCACCAGGCTGAAGGAGGTCGCCATGGATATTCGGATCAAGCGCGTCTACGAGCCCTACGACCCCGCCGACGGCTACCGCGTGCTGGTGGACCGCGTGTGGCCGCGCGGGCTGACGAAGGACAAGGTGCACTACAACCTGTGGGCGAAGTTCCTGGCGCCGTCGACGGCGGTGCGCAAGGCCTTCGGGCACAAACCCGAGAACTGGGAGTCGTTCCAGAAGGCCTACATCGCCGAGCTGGACGCCAACCCCGAAGCCCTGGAATTCGCCCGCAAGCTGGGCAGCGCCGAATTCGCGAAGCAGCTGCAAGCCGAGGGCTTCGGCAATCCGCCGCGTATCACGCTGCTTTTCGGCGCCAAAAACCAGACCATGAACCAAGCCGTGGTGCTGGCAAGCTGGCTCCCCAGGCACATGAGCTAACAGCCGCTGCGACAGCCGTCCCGCCAGCTCCTTCCACCCCATGGAACAGTGCACGAGGGCGGGGTTCTGCAGGAATTCACGCAGAACCTGCCTCCCGTGCACTGCACAACCGCAATCTAGTCGGCGCGCTCACCAACCGACGGATGGCCCATCATCACCAGCAGCTCTTCGCGCTTATGCACGCTAAGCTTCTTATAGATGTTCTTGCAGTGCGTGCGGGCCGTCGAGTTAGACACGTACAGCTCCCGCTCGATGTCAGGCAGCGTCTTGCGCTGCGCAAGCAGGAGCAGCACCTCCTCTTCGCGTCGAGTAAGACCGTACTGCTCCGAAACCGCCGAGCAGCAATCACCCAGCGTTTGGTAGTATGCCGCTACCGGGTTCGCCTGGGACTCATCCTTCATAGTACCCCACGACGTGCGGTAGTCTCGCTCCGTCAGCAGCGTGACGAAAGCGACGGCCACGACAATCGCACAGGCGAATGCGACGGTGTAACGGACGGCATCCGGCTGCAGGGACAGAAGCCCTCCGGCAGCCGACCCCGCATCGTAGGAAATGCGCTCGAT
Source organism: Eggerthellaceae bacterium (assembly GCA_910575165.1). Classification (GTDB taxonomy): domain Bacteria; phylum Actinomycetota; class Coriobacteriia; order Coriobacteriales; family Eggerthellaceae; genus Xiamenia; species Xiamenia aquisgranensis. The sequence goes on along the minus strand of CAJTDS010000009.1, from coordinate 15,940 downwards.
GAACCCGAGCAGCCCGAACATCCAATAGGAATTGATGGCGTAGCGGCGACACACGTTGCACAGCAGCGCCGTGATGAGCACGCTAAAGCACAGGTAGCCCGCGTTCACGCTTCCGCCGGCTGCCACCAACGCCACGCCGCCGTTTTCCGTGAAGAGCAGCAGGCCCACCATAAGCAGAAAGAGGGTCAGATAGTACAGCATGCGAGGATGGACCGAGCGCCTTTTCGCCTCCATGACGATCGTAAGGGCCGCGGCGCACAGGAAAGCACCCAGGTACGTAGCGGGTTCCAAATCGACCGGAATGTGACTGCGCACAATGGCCGCGACGAACAGCGTAACCAGTATCAACGCATAAGGGCGCACCGGTATGCGCAGCCGGCCCGATTCGGCGTCCGGCAGAGAATCGGCGGCCGCGCACAGCTTGCCGCGGAACCGCCGCCCCCAGACAAGCAGCACAAGGGGAATGGCAGCCAGCAGCACCACAGCGAGCACACGGGCCTGCGCGAACACGACGACGCTGGCCACGGCCGATCCCAGAAAATGGCAGAACACGAAGGTCGCAACGGTGCAGCCCAGCGACACGCCCGTGAACAGCTCCGAGAACTTCAGCAACGCAAAGCACCAAAACGCGCCCACGCCCACAGAGCCGATGACTATCACCAGCGAGGCTACGAGGGGATGGCTTACGAAGCGGGCCAACAGCATCAAGGCTACCCCCGCGCTCGCTGCTATGCATACCGAAGCCAGGAACGACGGACTACGGAACAGGATCCGAGCCCTTCCTGCAACCAGCGAAACGATTAGGAACAGCGGTGTCCGAACGAGCTCGGCACAGTTCACAGGATTGAGTCCCGAAGCCCCCGACGAGTTGCCCAGGAACGGGGTGAGTGCATCGAAGAGGATGAACAGGCTCATGCCCAGAAGAAACGGCGTCTCGAGCAGCTCACTGGGAACCCAGACCTTCGTATTGCCAAACCTCGCCACGCTCCCCCCTTCCCTCGCTTCGCATTGTAGCAAACCCGAGTATCGCCTTGCGAAAAGCGCTACTCGTTTTCCCAGATGAGAAACCAAATCACCCGTTTTATCGCCCGCTCGGCCGAAAAAGCGCCCCAAGAAATAGCCCCTTTCGTAGACCTCGTCGGCAAACGGAATCGGAGATGATCGCCCGGTCCGCAAACGACAACGCAAGGAGGGGACATGAGCATGCAGCATTTAGCCAGCAAGCCGGTGTCGCGCCGGAATCTTCTTACCGGAGGGGCGGCAATCGCAGCTGGCGCGCTTATCGGAGGAGTGGCGACGGGGATGACCGCCTGCGCATCCGCCGACCAGAAGGGCACCTCGTCGCAACCATCGAACGGCACGACGAAGCCGGCAACCTCCCAGACCACGGCACAGGCTGTCGAACTCAACCCGCAGGATGACTCGTTCGAGGCGAACACCACCGACTTCTCGGCACTGTTCCAGCCGATACAGCTTGGTGGCAAGCAGTCCAAGAACCGCATCGTGAAGAGCGCGGCCGGGTCCTACGCGGTCAACGAAGCTGTGAACGAGCAGGCGGTCGGCTACTACCGCGAGCTTGCTCGGGGTGGAGCGGGCGTGATAGGCGTGGAATTCTGCGACTGGCTGATCGAGGACGAGAACTCGCTCAAGCCCATCGTCGACGCGATCCACGAGGAAGGTGCCCTGGCCGGCGCCCAGATCTGGGGCATGTGGACGCAGTCGTCTTCCAGCAAGAACTCCATCTCGCAACTTGAGCAGACCGCCGTCGAGGGAGGTATGCCGCACCTGCCCCTCACGACCGACGAGGTGCACGCGTTCCAGCAAGAGAAGATCGCACTCGCCCAGCTACATTACGCCACGGGCTTCGACATCATCGAGCTGAACGCCGGCTGCGACCATACCTTCGACACGTTTCTCTCGCGGTTCTGGAACACGGAACGCGACGACGAGTACGGCCCGCAAAGCCTGGAGAACCGCGCTCGCATCCTCACGGAGATCATCGAGGAAATCAAGCGGACATGCCCCGGGGTCATCGTGCACGTGCTCTACAATGGCGTGGAGGAAAACGTCGAGCAGCTGGGTGACAGCGAGCTGTGCATCACCCCCGAGGAAGCGGCGGCTTTCGGAAAGCTGTTCGAGCAAGCCGGTGCCGACATGCTGCAAGTGCGTTTCGGCACCTTCGGAAACCACGCCGCAAACTTCCTGACCGACCTCATGTTCGTAGGCGCCCCGGGCAACACCGGGCTAGGCACCCAGGTAGATTTCAGCCGCCACTACCGCGGACTCGTGAACGGCAGCCACGGGGGCATCGGCGCACTTATCGATGTAGCGGCGAACGTGAAAAAGGCCGTGGGGATTCCCGTGGGCACCGTCGGCGGCATGGATCCGCGACTCGCGCCCGACCTGGTGAACGATGCCGTCGCTGATGGGAAGATTGATTTCGTCGTCATGAACCGGCCCCTCGTCGCCGACCCCCATCTGCCGGAGAAACTGCGGTCCGGGAGGATCGACGACGTCCGCCCCTGCAACCACTGCTCCAACTGCTTCATGTCGGTCATAAACCCCGATGGCTTCGGATTCTGCCGAGCTAATCCAGCCCACACCCGCGCTTTCACCAACGAGATGCCCGAGGGATACGAGCCGGCAAAAGCACAGGTTTCGAAGAGGGTTATGGTAGTGGGCGGAGGCCCCGCAGGCATGGAGGCCGCCGCCGTTGCCGCCCAGCGAGGACACGAGGTCACGCTCTACGACGACAAGGGAGCGCTCGGAGGCACCCTCGACTTCGCCGCCTTGGTAAAAGGACCGCACGAGCGCATCGCAGATTTCAAGGAATGGCAGAAGCGACAGCTGGAATCGGGCGGAGTTGCCGTGGTGACGGGCACGACGGTGGATGCCTCCCTGGTGAAAAGCGAGTCGCCCGATGTCGTAGTGCTGGCAACAGGGGCGTCCGACCCGGGCGTGATGCTCAAACCCGCGGGAAGCACGGTCGTCCTTTCGATGGAGGAAGCCGCTACCAGCGAAGTGGCAAGTCCCGTCTGCATCGTCGGGGAGAACCTGCGGGCGCTGGACCTTGCGAACTACCTGCTCCAGCAAGGTAAAAATGTGTCCATCGTGCACGAAGGGGCGAAGGAGGACCTGGCACCCGAGCAGGCACCGTGGCCGCGCGCCATGCTCATAAGCCTGCTTGAAGGAAGGGGTTCCCAAATTCATCACGGCACGTCTAACGTCGCAGTGGTGGACGGCGGCGTGAGCTTCACAACCTCCTATGGACTGGAGTGCACGCTTCCGGCGGCATGCGTTGTGGACTGCGAGCCGCTCGTTCCCAACGACGCCCTGGCCCGCGAGCTTGACGGAATCTGCGACGTCATCGTGGTCGGCGATGCCGAGACGCCCTCCGATATCATAAACGCCGTAGCAACCGGCAATCTGAAGGGTCGGCAAATCTAGGGCACCCGACCTTCGCCCTATCCTTCGCAAGGGTCATTCCAACGGGGCGCCGCTCCTGCAAACGCAGCGCGGCGCCTTCCTGCAACCATCCATCTGGATGTCGCCACCCATGGAACAGTGCACGAGGGCGGGGTTCCGCAAGAATATGCGCAGAACCTGCCTCCCGTGCACTGCACAAGACTCCCGGGCTGCCGGGCCTAGCCTATCCAGCTGCCGATGAGCGGCATCCACCCCATGACGAAAATGACGGCGATCAGCGCAGGCACGCCGTACTTCAGCCACGGCTTGGCCCACGCGGGGAAGCGCATGCCTTCGCCGGCGTCCGCCTCGGCCAAAAAGTTGCTCCAGCCCCAACCGCCCTTCGACACGCAGAACAGCACGTACAGCAGGCTGCCCAGGGGAAGCAGGTTGTTAGACACGATGAAGTCCTCGATGGACTGGATGTCACCGATGCCCGGGATGGTGGCGCCGGAGAGCACGTTGAACCCAAGGGCGCACGGCAGGCTGAGCACGGTCACCGCCATGGCCATGCGCGCCACGGCCACCTTGCGCGACCAGCCCCATTTGTCCATGGACCAGCTGATGAGGTTCTCGAAGACGGCGATGATGGTGGACAGCGCCGCGAAGCTCATGAACACGAAGAACAGCGCGCCCCACAGCTGCCCCAGCGGCATCTGCTCGAACACGCTCGGCAGCGTGATGAACACCAGCCCCGGCCCCGAGCCCGGCTCAACCCCGAAGGCGAAGCACGCCGGGAAGATGATGAGGCCGGCCGTGATGGCCACCGCCGTGTCCAGGCCGCAGATGCGCACGGCCTCGCCGGTGAGCGAGCGCTCGCGGCCGATGTAGCTGCCGAAGATCTCCATAGCGGAAATGCCCAGCGACAACGTGAAGAACGCCTGGCCCATGGCGGCGTACACGGCGTCGGCGAAGGTGGCCCACTGCTCGGCAGCAGTGGCGCCGGCAAAGAGCTTCCCAAAATCGGGTACCAAGTAGAACGCCAGGCCCTCGGCCGCGCCGGGCAGCGTGACGGCACGCACCACCAGCACCGCCATGATGGCCAGCAGGCAGCACATCATCACCTTGGTGATGCGCTCGACGCCCTTCTGAAGCCCCAGGCTGCACACCAGAAAGCCCAGCACGATGACCACGAGCATCCACCCGATGAGCTCGCCGGGGTTGCCCAGCATGGAACCGAATACGCCGGCCACCTGGTCGGGCGTCATACCGTTGAAGGTGCCGGTTCCCATCTTCACCACGAAGGAGAGCATCCAGCCGCCCACGGTGGTGTAGAACATCATGAGCACCATGCAGCCGATGAAGCCCCACCAGCTGAACCAGTGCCAGCGGCGCGAGGGCTGCAGCGCATCGAAGGCCAACGCCGACGAGCGCTGGCTGGCACGGCCTACGGCGAACTCCATCACCATGACCGGCAGGCCCAGGATAACCAGGAACAGCAGGTACAGCAGCACGAAAGCCGCTCCGCCATACTCGCCGGTGATGTAGGGGAAGCGCCACACGTTGCCAAGGCCGATGGCACAACCGGCGCTGATGAGGATGAATCCGAGGCGCGACCCGAACTTCTCGCGAGCCGAGCCACCGGCCGCCGCTACCGCTTCCGCGCCTGCCTGCTCCCATTGGTCCGCCGCGCCAACGTGGGCGGGCTGCTGGCCGGATTGCTGGGAAACGCCGTTGTGTTGGGTCATAATTCGTTCGTCCTTCTTGCCTTCCGTGCGATAGGTGACCGCGCTCGCGCGCAAGCCACGCCGGGACAGCGCGCCTGATCGCCCGCAAGCCCCGGGTCGTTGCCCCCTCTGCAGCGCAACGCCGTGCACAGTGTAGTTAATTTGAACGAAATTGCACAGAGAAATCGGCCGGGCGTTCCAAGCGGTCAGCCCAGCCGAGCGAACGTAGCCCCAACAGCGGCGATAGCCCCGCCCCTAGCGAAGCTGGGCCGTCACCGCATCGGCAAGAGCCTGAGCCCGCGATACGTCCGCCAGCAGCCGGTCGCACTCCTGGTCAATGGCGCGGGCGCAGTCGCGGTCGGCCAGGGCCTGCGTGTTCACGAACACGTTGATGGCGGCCGCCTGCATCGCCGCGGCCGCCAGAGCCGCACCGCAGCCCACATCGGACAGCAGCATGCGGCTGCCCTTCCGGTTCAGCTCCTCGAGCAGATCGATCACCGCAGCCACCTGGCCCATGACCTGCAGCGGGGGCTGCAGCGCCGCCTGGGTGGCAGCTTCCAGCACGGCAGCGCGGCTCGGGTCGTCCTTGGGGATGGCGTAGGCCTGGGAAAGCGGCTGGAATGCGGCGGCGTCCTCGTCCACCAGCTTGAGCAGGCGCTCGCGGGCACGGTCCGCCTCGACGAGAATCCGCTGGATGTCCTGCTCGTAGGCGGCGTACTTCTTCTTGCCCGTGGTGAAGTTGGCCACCATGGAAGCCAACGCCGCCGCCAGGGCCGCCGCCAGGGCCGCCGCCCCGCCGCCGCCCGGCACGCTCTCGGGGCCGGCCAAACGCGCTGCAAAGGAGCTGCAGGAAAGATTCGCGAAAGCGGGCTCGCAGTCCTCGGGCGCCAGCTGAGCCGAGCCGCCCGCAGGCCGCCCCTCCCCGGCGTTCGCCGCAGCCGGTTCGGCAGCGCCCCCGTCCGAAGCCCGCTCGGCCGCTTCCACCACATGGGACACCAGCACCGCCGTGGTCACCGACCCGACACCTCCCGGAACTGGGGTGATAGCACCAACGATAGGCTCCACGGCTTCGAAATCGACGTCGCCCACCAGCTTGCCGGCGTTCTCGTCCCAGTTGATGCCCACGTCGATCACCACCTGGCCGGGCGCCACGGCGTCGGCCCCTATCACCTTCGGACGACCCGCGGCCACCACCAACACCTGGGCCTTGTGGCAGGCCTCGCTCAGGTTCTTCGTACGCGTATGGCACATGGTCACCGTAGCGTGGTTCGCCTGCAGCAGCAGCGACACCGGCTTGCCGATCACCAGCGAGCGGCCCACCACCGTCACGTCGGCGCCCTCCAGGTTGCAGCCGTAATAGTTCAGAATGCGCACGCACGCCTCGGCCGTGCACGGGGGGAATCCCAGGTCGCGGTCGGTGAACACGCCCAGCAGCGAGCCGCCGGTGATGCCGTCCATGTCCTTCGCCGAATCCAAAGCCGCGCAGGCAGCTTCCTCGTCCAGATGGGCCGGCAGGGGGCGCATGAGCAGGCAGCCGTGGATGGAGGCGTCGGCGTTGACCTGGGCGACGGTGTCCATGAGCAGCGCCTGGGGGCAATCGGCCGGCAGCGCGAACGCCTCAAGCTTGATGCCGGCAGCCTGGCAGCGCTTCGAGGCACCGCGCTCGTAGGACACGTCGTCGGGCCGCTCGCCCACACGCACGATGGCCAGCGTCGGCTGCACCCCGCGCTCGCGCAGCCGGGCCACGCGGGCGGCCACCTCTTCGGTAAGCGCATCGGCAACAGGCTTGCCCTTCAGCAGTTGGGCCATAGCAGTGTTCCTTTCAAACGGTAGGAAGACGGTAGGAGGGCGGTTCGCAGCAGCTGACAATCCGAAGACAGTCAGTCGCGGCCCGCAGGCAGCGGTCGGCCATCGACGGTCAGTAGTTAGCAGCGGCGCGGGAGATCAGCTGCAACCAGCGGCGGCGCGACGGCCAACGCAACGGCGGCCAACGACCAGCGCGCTCAACGGCAACGACAGCCGGCGCCGCTCGTCGGCCGCACGACAGCTAGACCAGCGCCTTCTTCATCCACTGGTGCTCAACATGCTCGTCCAGCTCAACGGGCCCGTAGGCCGCATAGCCCAGGCGCTCGTAGAAGGGCTGGGCCTGCAGCTGGGCATGCAGATGCATCTCGGCAGCGCCGTGATCGCACGCGATACGCTCGGCCTCGGCCATGAGCTTCGATCCGGTGCCCGCCTTGCGGCCCGACGCCAGCACCGCCAGCCGGCCCAGAATCCACCGGTCAGGGCGCGCTTCCACGCCGCTTTCCATGGCGGACGGGAACAGCCGCGCGCAGCCGAGCAGCTCGCCGTCGCCGTAAGCGCACAGATGCACCATGCGCGGGTCGATGTCCAGATCGTCGAACTCCTCCTGGAAGCCCTGTTCGTCAAGGAACACCTTGGTGCGTACCAGGGCCGCATCGTGAAAGGCGCCCTGCTTGAATTCAACGGCCATACCAGCTTCCTTCCCGCGTCGTCCGCGTAACAGTCCGCATAGCATAGCACGGTCGCACACCCCCTTGGCGAAAGCGACGCCCAACGGCAAACAGCCCGCAAATCAGCAGCCCGACCGCAACGTCGGCAGCAAGCCCAAGCCCCAAGCCCGTTCCAGGGTCGCCGGCTGCAAAGGCCGGGCTCGGGCATGCCCGCCGCAAAGAGCGAGCGCAGACAGTTTCTGGCAGAGATTGGGGGTTTGGCAAATCTCAGCACAATCCCGGGGAAGCCTGAGCGGGCGCGAGAATTTCCCACCTGGGAAAACAAGCCGAGACCCCTGGAATAAAGGCGCGATCCGCAAGCCGATATTTGCCAAGCCCCCAATCTCTGCCAGAAATCGCCCGCACGGCGAGAGCGCCTTCAACCAGAAATCATTTGCGGCGACAGCGGTTCTGCCACCGCCGCCATCAACGTTTCGAACTATAGGAAAGCGGCCGAAATCTGTGACCACCCGAAACATACGGAATCGAGTATCCCCTGCTCATAGGCTTACTACTTGCGAAACGTCAGGAGGTGATGCCAGCGCGTGCCGCCCCCTGCGCGCATCACGGTTCGGTTAATCTCAGCGAATCTGTCAGCTCTGGCGCACGGGTGCGGTATACTCGCAGGCGGCCGCAACGGCCATGCACGATTCCCGTTGGGAAACCCAGAGGAGCAGCCCATGACCTACGATGAACTGAAGGAAGCAATCAAAGACGCTATGAAGGCGAAGGACAAGCCGCGGCTGTCCATCCTGCGCCAGGTTCACGGCGAAATCAAGAACATAGAAGTGAACGAGCGCCGCGACGTCACCGACGCCGACGTGGACGCCATGCTCAAGCGCGTCATCAAGCAGACGAAGGAGACGCTGGACGGGTCCATCAAGGCCGGCAACGACCAGGAGCGCACCGACATGCTGACCAAGCAGGTGGCAGTGCTGGAGAGCTACCTGCCCCGCCAGGTGGAAGGCGCCGAGCTGGAAGCGCTGGTGGACGCCACCCTGACCGAGACCGGCGCGGCCACGAAGAAGGACATGGGCCGCGTGATGGGGGCCCTCACCAAGGCCACCGGCGGCAACTTCGACAAGGCCCAGGCCGCGAAGCTTCTGGGCGAGAAGCTGGCCTAACGCCCGGCAACGGGGAAGCAAGCGCCCGCCAGGAGGGCGCGCTTGCAAGCGCGAAGCCCCTTGCAATCCGAGCGCCGTGCATTGCACGTCCGTGCACTACATATATGTAAGCCTGCGGGGAGCAACTTCCCCGCATCCGGTTAGAAGGAGAGACCATGGCAGAAGAGAACCTGACCGGCCAGACGCCCGACGGGGCGAACGGCACCGATGCCAACCCTGGCACCGTGGAGGAAATGAGCTGGGAGAACGTGGAGGCCTACCAGCCGGTTTCCACCGGTACCGCCGATGAGGCGACGGTATTCTCCACGCGCACCGAAACCGCGGAGGCCGTTGGGACGACGTCGGCGGCAGCCGCCCCCGGCGCGCCCGAGCGCCAGCCCGTGCCCACCTACATGCCCTCGCAAGCCTGCGGCACCGCCCCCACCGCCGCTGCTCCCGGCGGCCCTGGCGCGCCCACGGGCGGCAGCCCCTACGCAGCAGCGCCCGACTACAGCTACGGCGCGCCGGCTCCCCAGGCCCAGCAGCCCAGCAGCGGCAAGGCCGTGGGCGCGCTCGTGTGCGGCATCCTGGCCATCCTGACCTCCGAGACCGTCATCGGCGGCATCATCCTGGGCATCGTGGCCCTGGTGCTGGCGGGCCAGGTGGTGCGCGCAGGCGGCAAGGACGGCAAGACCACCGGTGCGAAGGTGTGCGGCGTCATCGGCATCGTGTTCTCGGTGCTGTCGCTTATCGCGTACCTGATTTTCTTCGCCTTCGGCATAGCCATGCTGGCCAACTACGACTACGACTACAACTACAACAGCTACAGCTCCAGCGGGTCGGCCGCCACGCCCTACGGCTCCGATTCCAGCAGCTCCTCGGACGGCCCGATGGCCATCACCGAGGACGACCAGGCAGCACTGGACGTGTCGGTGATGACCCTGGAAACGCTGGCCGGCGACGAGGAGGCCATGAGCTACGTGGCCGACAAGGCAGCCACGTGCTTCCAGCACTTCAGCGACGGCGAGTTCTCGCTGGAAGACGTAGGAATGGAGCCGCTGGCCTTGGCCCAGTGGATGGCCAGCACCGTGGTGGTCGACCCGTCCTCCGCTATCTCTTTGGCCGATGAAGACGCGGGCACGGCCACGGTGTTCCTGGACCTGGAGTGCACCGACATGGTGGAATATACCGACGAGATCCTGGAGCTGCTTTCCAGCGATCCGACCGCCATCGAAGACGCCGACCTGGACCAGTTCATCCAGCTTATCGGCAACGCCGCGCAGGAAGCCATGGACACCGCTGATATCGACGAAGATTGCAGCGTCGCCTTTGATCTGGTCAAGCAGGACGGCACCTGGGTAGTTGACCGCGATTCCCTGCTGGCCGCCCTGGACCTGATGTTCTGCCTGAACAACTTCTAGGGCAGGCGCGCGAACGGCAGCGAAGCGCAGCTGCTGCGTCGGGCACTGCCCTTGCAAAACCTCAGGGCCAGCCGTTTGCGGTTGGCCCTTCTTCTTGCCCGAACCAGCCCGGTTGCGCTTTTCGACATGATGCGCGGTCGATAGTGACATCTGTTCGTAAGTTCGCTACAATACCTTACATGAATAGTACGCTTGTTCCATATGACGCCAACGACGACTTGTTGCCCGCTGATTTGGGAAACGCGCTTGCGGCTTCCGACGACACTCCGCGGCCGCGGTCGGTGCTGAACGGGCTGAACCAGGCGCAGCGTGAGGCGGTCACCACCACCGAGGGCTACGTGCGCGTTATCGCTGGCGCTGGCACGGGCAAGACACGCGCGCTCACCCACCGCTTCGCCTACCTGGTAAACGAGCTGGGCGTGCTGCCGGGCAACATCCTGTGCGCCACCTTCACCAACAAGGCCGCCGCCGAAATGCGCCACCGCATCCGCCGCCTCACCGGCGACAACGACACCGGCCGCATCAACACCTTCCACGGCTTCTGCGTGGACGTGCTGAAAGAGGACGGCAACGCGCTGCACTACCCCAAGAGCTTCCTGGTGCTGGACAACGGCGACATCGACGCCATGCTGGCCATGGTCTACGAAGAGCGCGGGCTCACCCTGCGCGACATGACCTTCGCCAACGCCCGCGACATGATCGAGATGATCAAGCTGCAGGAGCGGCCGGATTACTGCCGCGATATGCTGGCCATGCCCATCGACGGGCTGCACCAGCGCTTTCTGCAGGCCGAAGGTACCAAGGACATCATCTTCTACGGCTATCTGTACCACCAGAAGAAGTGCTTCGGGCTGGACTACAACGACCTGATCGTGTTCGTGCTGCACCTGTTCGAGACCTACCCCGACGTGCGGCTGAAATGGCAGCAGCGGCTGGAATACATCATGGTGGACGAATTCCAGGACATCGACGGCATCCAGTACCAGCTCATGGAGGTGCTGGCGGCTTACCACGGCAACCTGTTCGTAGTGGGCGACCCGGACCAGACCATCTACACTTGGCGCGGCGCCGACGTGCGCTACCTGCTGGATTTCGACAAGCGCTTCCCCGGCACCCGCACCATCATGATGCTGCAGAACTACCGCAGCGTGCCCGAGGTAGTGGCCGTGGCCAACTCACTCATCGCCAAGAACCGCACGCGCATGGAAAAGTCGCTGACGGCGCAGCGGACCGACCACGGGCCCACGGTATGGCATCACGCGAAGAGCAGTCCGGCAGAGGCTGCTTGGATTGCGGAAGGCATCCAGGCGCTGCACGAGGGAGGGGTGCGCTACCGCGACATGGCCGTGCTCTACCGTGCCCACTACGCCTCGCGCTCGGTCGAGGAAGCACTGGTGAAGGCAGAAATTCCCTACGCGCTCACCAGCGGCGTTCCCTTCTTCGGCCGCAAAGAGGTGAAAGACGCACTTTCCTACCTGCGCCTTGTGGCCTACCAGGACGACCTGTCCTTCGCCCGCGTGGCCAACACCCCCAAGCGCAACCTGGGGCAGCGGCGCATGGCGCATCTGCAGGACGTAGCCGCCCGCGAAGGGTGCAGCCTGTTCCAGGCGCTGCAGCGCTCCGTCGACGACGACATCTTCAAGGGCACGAAGGCTCGGGCGCTGCTGAAGCTGGTGGACGATTTCAGCGGCGCTTACGAAGGGCGCCCCGTGTCCGAGGTGCTTGCGGCGCTTATGACCGCCAGCGGCTACGAGCGCATGCTGCGCACCGAGGGCAGCCAGGAGCGGCTGGACAACCTGGCCGAGCTCAAGCAGGCCATCTACGAGTTCGAAACCTCCTGCGGCGAAGAGGTGACGCTGGAGCACTACCTGTCGTCGGTGGCGCTCATGTCCAACGCCGACGCCGTAAGCAGCCAGCGCGACCAGGTGCGACTCATGACCATCCATGCCGCGAAGGGCCTGGAATTCCCCCACGTGTTCCTGTGCGCCCTGACCGAAGGGGTGCTGCCGTCGAAGAAGACCGCCACGCCGGCAGCCATGGAGGAGGAGCGGCGGCTGGCTTTCGTGGCCATGACCCGCGCCCGCGACGGCCTGTACCTGTCCGAAGCTGAAGGGTTCTCCCACGAAGGCAGCGGACGCTACCCGTCGCGCTTCCTGCTTGACATCGACCCGGCGGCCCTGCAGTTCTCGAACCGCCCTACCGACGAGCAGCTGGAGCACGCCCGCGCCGCCATCGCCGCATCCGACCAGTGGATGACCGCGCTGGCGCAAGAGGCTCGCTTCGCCGTGGGCGCCCGCGTGCGCCATAAAACCTTCGGCGACGGCACCGTAGAGGCCATCGACCTCACGAAACGCGCCTACCTGGTGAAATTCGACGCCTTGGAAACCCCACGCGCCCTCAGCTTCCGCGCGCCGCTGGAAGAGGGAGAGGCGCAAAAGAGCTGCACGCTGGGCACCCACAACGCCAGCGACACGCGCTACGACAAGGAAACCGCCCACAGCGAACGCGCCAAGCGCCATCGCTCCTGCTAGGCTATCTAGAGTTCTGGGATCAAACACGCGCCGGGGAAGCGGTGCGCCCGACGGCGACTGTAGCGGCCCGATGCGACCGCTGGCAACCCGCTGCAATCAATTGCTGCCGTGACAGCCTGCTGCACCCGACAGCGGCCGTGGCAGCCCGATGCAACCGATGACGGCCGTGGGGGGCGACGCACCCGACGGCGGTCGTAGCGGTCCGATGTAACCGATGACGTTTATGGCAGAAAACCATGTAACCGACGACGTTTATGTACGATTTTTTGTAACGGATGACGGTTGTGGCACGTTTTGGCTGCCATAACCGTCATCGGTTACATTGACACGAGCAGGGCGACGTCCGCCCCCGAACGCATAGGGCAATCACTCCGAATACGCTCGCGCAACGACTTCGGCACAAGCTACATGCTTCGGCATGCATCAGTGGCGCACAGAAGCAACCACTTTCTCGCACTCCTACGGCAGCTAGTCCTTTCGCAGACGCCATCGCCCCTGGCCGCCTTGGACATGCGCATGGGGGGCGATGCAACCGCCTGCCCGCTCACCTGCGGTAACTGACCCCTACGCGAAGGACGCCTATCCGGTGAAGCTGCAACTGCCCGCCCGCGCACCTGCAGCAACCCGAGCACCTAAGAGGCTTGCGGGGCAGTTCGCTTCGCTTGCTTCTGGTGGTTTTTCACGGCCATGCTCACCTTGCATGCCACGTAGGCGATGCCGAAGAACAGATAGGTTGCGGCATTAACCATGTAGTCGGCGAACTCGGCGGTGCCGGGCCCCACGTAGATGGCGTGGCCCAAGCTCAGCAGGATACCCTGCAGCACCAGCAGCCCCATGAACGGGTAGGCCATGGCCTGGATGGTCTTCCAGGTGCTGTGCTTCATGCGCTTGCGGATGAACCGAAACGACGTCAGCCACGGCACCGCGAAACACACCAGAAGCGGCACGCCCACGATGGTAACGGCCGCCATCATGACCGGAGCCGCATCGCCCCAGATGAACGTCCAGTACATACTCAACGACAGCGGTATCATGAACGCGACGCGGCAGATGTGGGCCGCGATGATGAAGCCGCCGATGACGGAAAGCTCGGTGCGCACGGAAAGAAAGCGCTTGGTCACCCACCATTTCCGCGGCAACGCGCCGGCGAACATGACCACCAGGTAAAACGCCACACCCACGTAGCAGCTGACGAACAGGTCAAGCACCACGTCGGCCCACGGGTCCCAGGTAATGCCGTCGATGAGCGTGACGGCGGAGAGGGCCGCGTAGAACACGTAGAACGGCACCGGATGCTTCCGCAGCACCGGCGCGGCAATCAGCGCGAACGCCACCACCAGCACCAGCGCTTGAACGATGTTGGGCACGATGGAGGGTACGAAGGGAATCATGGCGGTCGCCTTGCTTTCGGAGGTCGAGTGGAACAGTGCTAGCAGGCGGCCGCCGATACCCAGCGCCCGCCCAACATCCGCAGCCCCAGTGTAGCGAACGCCAGCCGCAGAACGCACTTCAGGGCGGCGGCGGACGGACTTGCAGCAAAAAGGTAACGCCCTCGTCAACCGCCGAAAGCACTTTGAAGGGCCGGACAATCGAGCGAGGGCCACCCCAAATCGTGCATATCAGGCAGGTTCATACGCTTTTCCTGCACAACCTGCTCGCTATGCACGATGCCGGAGGCCGAAGGGGCTGAAGGGGATGGGGACCGGGGGATAGATGCCGGAGGGACTGAAGGGGCTGAAGGGGATGGGAGCCGAAGGGACCGAGGGCGGAGGGGAGCAGGAGCCAAAGGGTCCGGGCCCTTGGGGCTGGAAGGCTGGGGCAGAGGGGTTTGAGCCGAAGGGACCGAGGACCGAAGGGGGGTGAGGGCTGAAGGAGCAGGGGACCAACGGGCTGGGGCCCGGAGGGACCGAGGACTGGAGGAGCTGGAGAAATCGAGGGACAAGGGGACTGAGGGCCGAGGGAGCCGGGGTTGCGGCCCACTTGCCGACGTGCTTCGGCCCGTATTTCTTAGCGGCCTCCTACTTTGCCTGCTTACCCGCTTCGCGCTTCCTGCCCCTCTTGCTCTTTTTGGTCTTCGACTTCTCTCCGCTCTTGCCGCCTTTGCCCTTCTTGGCCTTCTTGCCCTTCCCGCGCTTCGTCTTCTTTCCGGCCTTCTGCAGCTTCTTTTCGCCCATGGCCTTCTTGGACTGCGCCTCCAGCTGCGCTTCGTCGGCAAGCACCTCGCTCGGGGCAGCTGCAGCCTCCGCTTCGTTAGCGGCCTCTTCCAGAATTTCCTGCGCTGCCTCCAGGTCGAGCTCGGTCGGCATGGCCGCTGCAGCCTTTGACGGAGCGGGGCCTTCCACCCGCTCGGCGGCAACAGGCGGCTTGAGCGCGCCCTCGTCAGCACCATCGCCGCCGACTGCCGCGGCCGATTTCGCCCTGTTGCCGCTGGTCGCAACGGGCACTTCCGCGCTGTCGCCGTTGGCCGCCGCGGCCGCCTCCGCGCTGTCGGCGCTGGTCGCAACGGGCGACTTGAGTGCGCCCCCATCCGCACCGTCGCCATCGGGCACCGCGCCAGCCTGCGCACCATCGCCGCCTGCCGTCGGACCAGCTTCCACACTGTCGCCGCCGACCGCACCATCGCCGCCTGCCGCCGCGGCCGCTTCCTCGTTGTCGCCGCTATCAACCGCGCCAGCTTGCGTGCCACCGCAACCGCACCCGCAACCGTCGGCCCATTCCTTGCAGTCGCGGTAGTAGATATGCATGTCCTCGAAGGCACCGTAGCCGTTCAGGTAGCCGCCGGGGATGGTGCCCACGCGAGCGAAGCCCAGATCCTCGTACAGATGCATGGCTCCCACGTTGCTGGCCACCACCGCGTTGAACTGGATGCCGCGGAAACCCAGCCGCGCCGCCTGGGCCAGGGAGTCTTTCACCAGCTCGCGTCCCAGGCCGAGCCCACGACTGCGCTCGGACACGCCGTAGCTGGCGTTGGCCACGTGCCCGCAGCGGCCCACGTTGTTCGGGTGCAGGATGTACAGGCCGAACACCACATCGTCGATCACGGCCACCGCCGAAAGCGATTGTTGGGCAAAAAACTTGAGGCTTCGGTAGTTTGTGTGGCTAGAGGGTTGCATCGCTAAGCTGCTTTCTTCACCGGAACCGATCGGTTCCATGGCAGTTGCGGCTTCGCGTCCGAACATCTCAGCATCAGCAGCGCTATGAGGTTGTCGGTGTTCCTGAAGCCGTAGCCCATCTTCACCG
>CAJTDS010000008.1 GCA_910575165.1 Eggerthellaceae bacterium | reverse complement strand
CCGCCTCTGCTCGATCTCTTCCGCTAGGGCATTGAATCGTTTTAAGATCTCGTTCTCCAATTCCAGCTCGCGCACGCGCGCTTCGAGCTCCTCCTCGCGGGAGGAGAAGGTCGGCACGGCCTTCTTCGGTCGTCCCTTCTGCTTAGGAAGCAATGCATCCGGGCCTCCCTCGCGATAGAGGCGGCACCAGGCGTTGATCTGGGTCATCGACTTGAGGCCGTAGGTCTTCATGGCTTCGGGCTTGCTCATCGTGCCCTCGACAACGGCCTTGGCTGCCTCGACCTTGATGGCGTGAGGGTATGTTCTGTGTTCGGTCACGAATAGGGCCTCCTTTCCGAGCGCCCTGTAAGTGTAGAGCCACTTCTTGACAGTGGTCTGAGAGATCCCCAGCAGCCTGCCTACGACCTTGTTGGCAAAACCCATCTCGAAGTACCGGGCCGCCTCAGCCCTGACGTCCATTTCGTGCCTCATTGCATCACCCCTTAAAAGCAAGTGGGACCGGAAACTTTTGTTTCCAGTCCCACTATCGGGGTTCAGTTCAAAACAGGGGGCCGCTTCCTTTTGCGAGTTATGCAGTTTATCGGGGCCGCACAGCGGCGACGGCTTCGTCTACACGGTTTCCACGTAGGCTGCGGCGTTCAGGCCGGCGAGCCGCCCCGACGTGTAGGCGTAGGTGCTGGTGGAGCACTTGGTGGCGTAGTAGGGGTAGGAGTAGAAGCCGGAGCCCTCCTGGCCGGACACGTACAGGCCGGGAATGGGCGACTCGTTGACGTCCAGGGCCTCCAGGCGCTCGTTCACCTTCACGCCGCCCAGGGTCCCCATGATCGGGATAGCCATGCGCACCGCGTACAGGGTACCCGAATAGCCGTTCATCATCTGGGGCATCTTCCCGAAGTCCTCGTCGACGCCTTTGGCGCACAGCTCGTTGTAGCGGTTGTACTCCTGGACGAACACCTGCGGGTCGGCGAATCCCACGGCCTTCGCCAGGGCTTCGGGGGAATCGGCCTTCCACGCCTGCCCCTTCTCCATGGCGTCGGCCAGGTCTGCCTCCAGGGTGGTCAGCGGCACCAGGGCGCGTCCCACTACGGCCGTGTCGAAGTAGGAGTCGATCTCGTCGTTGTAGTAGCCGCCCACGCCCTTCTCGATGAGTTCGTCGACGATGCTCTGGTCCAGGATGATGTAGTAGTAGCCGTGCACGCGCAGGGCGGCGCAGCCGTAGCCCATGGGGTCGGAGATGGCGAAGGACTCGTCTACGAATCGCTTGCCTTGGGGGTTCACCTGCAAAAAGCCAGCGTAGGTGATGTACTTGATGAGGTTGGCCGTGAAGTTGCATACCTGGTTGGCGCCGTACTCCTGCATGTGGGGCATGATCTCGGGCCCCAGCTGGGCGCCGGCGTTCTCGCACATGACGATGCCGTCACCGGAGCATGTGGTGGTAAGGCCGCGGTCGTAGAAGTTGGTGGTGTGGCAGAACCGGTCCAGCAGCGCGGTGTTGCCGCCGAACCCGCCGGTGCCCACGATCGCCGCCTTGCAGTCCACGTGGACGGTCGAGCCGTCCTGGCATTGGGCGTTCACGCCCATCACGCGGCCGCCTTCGAGCACCAGGTCGGTGGCCCGGGTCTCCAGCAGCACCTCGGCGTCGCCCTTCAGGATGTAGTCGTTGTACAGCACGTCGAACTTCTCCTGGCCTTTGCCGGTGGCGCACATGTAGGCCTCGTCCCATTTCGCGTTCGCCTTGGGAGGGTCGACCTTGAAGCCGTGGGCCACCAGCGTATCCACCGTCTCGCCGGACGCGTTGGCGATGGTCTTCAGCAGAAGCGCGTTGGCGCGGCCGCCCGACTGCTCGAAGAGCGACTTGTACAGGTCGTCGGCGGTGGCGGTGGAACCGGCGTCCTTGGCGACCTGCGACTCGGCGGCCGATATTCCCGAGGAGCAGAAGCCCTTGCCTCCGATGCGCCCGGCCTTGTCCAGGATGACGATCGACTTGCCGGCCTCCACGGCGGCCAGGGCGGCCATGGTTCCCGAGCAGCCGCCGCCGACGATGCAGATGTCGCAGCTGAGGGTCTTGCTGTCGGTGACGCGCACGGGGGAAGCGCTGAACCCCGTCAGGTCGGCCCCGGCTTCCTTGAGCGCGAGGGCCGTTGCGCGAAGGATGGCCGCCGACGTGCAGGTGGCGCCGGTGACCGCATCCACCAGCACGCTTTGCTGCTCGACGATGGCGGCGGGGATGCGCTCGATGCACGGGTTCTTGAAGTGCGGCACGTCCGTGCAGGTGACGACCTCGACCTTCTCGATTCGGTCCTCGGATACCGTGACGTCCACCTGCACCGGCTCCAGCACCTCGGCGGCACCGAAGCGGGTTCCCTCGATGGAGTTCGGGGTCCAGCAGCCCATGGCCTGCGCGGAGTAGGTCCCCGGCTTCATCGACTGGGCGACCGCGATGCCCTCCTCGTTGGCGGCAAGGTCGCTCGGTCGACCGCCGGCCTGCTCCACGGCGGCGTTGACGGCCGAGATCAGCCCCATGCTGGTGAGCGTTGCGCCCGAGACGGCGTCGATGTTGGTGCTCTGCATGGCGACGATTTTGAGCGGCAGGATCTCCAGGGCGTTCTCGCTCATGACGGGGCTTTCGGAGTGGTCCTTCACCTCGATGGAGTCGATGGCGCCCTCGCTTACCGTCACGGCCACGGTGATGGCCCCGTGCTTGCCCTGGCCGGTCGCCTCGTAGGTTCCGGGCGTCATCTTCGCTGCGGCTGCGGCCGTGGTGCTGGGGACGTCCTCGCTGCTGCATCCCGTAAGCGACGGCGCCCCCACTGCCACCGTGCCCACAGCAGCCGCTGCCGCTCCGCCAAGCGCGCCCTTCAGAAACGTGCGCCTGCTGAATCCCCTGTCGAATGCGCCCATGGTGCCCTCCTTCGCTCGGTTCTCTCCTGCGCCGCCGATGCTCCGAATCGCGGCGCCTTGAATGCTCGGCTTTGCGGGGTGGAAGCGTAAGACCAACGATGGGGTATTTTGCCCCTTCCGGGCTCCAGTTATTGGTTACCCCATAATGAATGAGGATGTGAGCTGGGACGTTCCCGACGGCCCCATGGTGCTGCCCTGGATGATGGTGTAGAATCGTGCGGTAGCGTGCCCGCGGCGTCCCCGCAGAAGGTGCGGCTTGATGTTCGGTGCGGAAAGGGGAGAGCGTGGCGGCTGACATTCGGAAGACCCAGGTGCTTGCGGTGGTCGGCCTGGCCCTTTTCTGGCAGTTGTTCCGGTTCTCGAACCTCCGCGCGCTGTTCGGGACCGTCGTGGGTATCGAAGCCGCGGCCAACGAGGTGTTCCTGCTCACGATGGCGGCTGCCGCCGTGGCGGCCGGGGCTGCGTCTCTCTCGGCTCCCGCATCCCGCTTCCTGGCGAGCTCCCGGGTGTGCCTGGGATTCTGCGCGGTCCAGGCTGCGTGCTCGCTCGCGCTCCGAATTGCCGGAAGCGCCCTTGCGCCGGGTCTCGCCATCGCCGTTCAGGTGGCGATCGTATCCGTGGCGCTGGTCTCGTTGCTGTTCGCATGGACTTCCCTGCTGCGCGGCATGCAGGGAAGCTTCCGCGGGTGCGCCATCCTGATCGCCTGCTCCATGGCCCTGGCGTTCTTCATGTCGCTGTGCGCCCTGTACGTCGTGGGCGACGAGGCACCGCTCTCCCTGCTCATGGTTCCCGGAAGCGGGTTGCTGCTGTACGGGGCCCGTCGAATGCTGCCGGTGCGCGATGCGAACGGCGAGGGCGTCGGTTCGGGCGCTCGCGAAAGCGTGGCGGCGCCCGGCGAAGGCGTGGGTCTGAGCTCCTTCGTCCCCGTCGGCGGATGGATGGCACTTCCCGGGGCGTTTCAGAACTCCCGCTCATTCCTGCTGCTGACCACGTCCACGGCGCTCTTCTTCCTGCTGAGCCTTTCGGTGTCGGGCTCCATCAGCCCGGCGGCCCTGGGGCCTTCCGAAGGGCCGGCCACCGCAGTGAAGCATCTGGCCACGATCGCGGAGATCCTGTTGTTCGCGATGGGCCTGTACGTTTCCCGCGATGCCCGCAAGTCGCTTTACGCCGGGTGGCTGCTGTTCAGCGGCCTGTTCCTGGCCGGGGTGGCGATGTTGGGCCTTTCCGGGTCGGGCGTTGTCGGCACCGGCGTGGTTCTGGCCACGGCGGCGCGGGGATGCTTCGAGCTTCTGCTGTTCGTGCTGGCGATGGTGTTGACGGGACGCTTCTCGCCGTACCGGTGCATCGTGCTGTCGTTTCTGGTGCCCGAGGTGGTGGCGAGCGTGGCCAGCCGCGGATTGCTTCCTTGGGCGTTCTCCCAGATGGGATTGACTTTCTCCGATTATATCCCGCTGATCTCCTTGGTGCTGTCGGCGCTCATGATCGTGGGGGTGGGGCTGCTTTTGGTGGTCGAGCTGTTCTCGCGCATCGGCCGCGAGCCCTCCGACCGGCGCGGGCCCGGTGCGCAGGGGCAGCCCGAGAGCGTGGCCGAGCGCCAGGATGCCGCCGGCGAGCTTTTCGGCCTGAGCCCTGCCGAGCGGCGTATAGCCGGTTACCTGATGCGCGGCTACACGGCCGAAGGCGTCGCCGAGCAGGAGCACCTGTCCGTGAATACCGTGCGCACCCACATCAAGAACATCTACCGCAAAAGCGGCGTGCACTCGCGCCAGGAGTTCATAGACGCCATAGACGGAAAGGCCCGCTAGCGCTGCTCGGCGCCGTCGTCGATGGGGAAGTCGCTGCCGGTGGCGTGCACCACCTCGGCGCTCTTCTGGGCAAGCCAGGCGATGGGGTCGTCGAGCTCGCCAAGGAAGTCGTGGGCACAGGCCAGCTCGGGGGTGTAGTCGCGCAGCGCGTAGACGGCGTGGGTTTCCGCCACCGCTTCGGCGTCCTCGGTGGCGTCCTTCGCGGAAACGGTGTGGTTGACCAGGGGAATCCAGCTCACGTTTTCGATACGCACGTCGGAGCTGCCCGCGTCGCGCACGAAGTCGCAGGAGAGCATCCCCTCAAGCTCGTTCTCGGGAAGGGGAATCTCGTGGTTGCTCAGGAAGTTGCCCAGGCTGTAGGCTACGAGCGTTTTGTGCCCGCTTTCGCCCTCGACCCACTCGAGCGGGCCGATCACGTGGGGGTGCGACCCCAGCACCACGTCCACCTCCAAGTCGGCCAACAGCTTCGCCAGCCGCAGCTGCTCGTCGTCGGGGTCGGTCTGGTTCTCGGTGCCCCAGTGCATGGCCACCAGCACCACGTCGGCAGCCTGCTTGGCGGCGGCCACATCGGCGGCGATGCGCGTGTCGTCGATGAAGCTCACGGCGTATTCGGGCAGTTCGGAGCGGTCGTAGCCGTTCACTCCGTAGGTGTAGTCCAAAAGCGCGAAGGTGATGCCGCCTCTCTCGACGGTGGCGATCTGTGCCGCTTCGGCCTCGGAGGACGCCGTGCCCGCGAACGCCACGGGCTTTTCGTTCCACACCTGGCGGGAGTGGTCGTTCGCGCCGAAGTAACCCCAGTCGTAGGAATGGTTCGTGGCAGAGCCCACCAGGTCGAAGCCGGTGTCCACCACGGCGTCGGCCATCTCGTCGGTGACGTTGAACGACGGCCAGCCCGCAGGCCCGATGTCGTTGCCGCCTACGTGGGTCTCCTGCTTCATGTAGGCCAGGTCGGCCGCTTCCACGTAGGGCTTCACCGGCTCGTAGATGGCATGGTAGTCGTAGGTGCCGTCGCCGACGTCGCCGGCCTGGGCGTCGGCCCACCGGCCTATGACGTCGTCGGGAAGATTGTCGCCCACGGCCACGAAGGACACGCGGGCCTCCGGGATCTCGGGCTGGGCGCTCCCTTCCGCATCGGGGCCCTCCGCTTCCGCAACAGGTGCTTCCGCGCTGTCCGCCTGGGCCGATACGATGGTGACGACGGTGACGAGCGCCGCCATCGCCAGAAGCGCCACCACGAACAGGATGGCTCGCTGCTTCTGCACCGCCGCCCCCGAGGCGGTGGGCGACCCGTCGAAGCCGTGGCTCGTGCGGGGCGTCGGCGTGCGACGGACGGGACCCGATGGTGTGCCTGAAGGTATGCTCATGTGGAACCCCTCCGCCTCGTTATTGCGATGAGGGAAGTATAGCGCATCGTCGCCGGGTGCCGAAGGTCATCGGGGCGCGGTATGATGGGAGTCGGCGCAGGCCCGAAGGCAGAAGCGCGAAGGGGAGAGGCGGCTCCGCTTCGGGAATCCTGCCAAGGGGACGGGGATGATGGCATCCATTCGGGCGGGGCTTGCGGGCCCTCGTCGCCCTACCTCCTGTTCGGCGTTTTCGGGAAGTCGGTCTGCGCGGCGGTCAACTGCTAGTTGACGTGGCGGGATGCGGTGTCGAACGCCTCTCGCTTGTCGCCGGCTCGCGGTGCGGGAATAATGAAGTCAGTCGAAAGGATTGCCGATGAACCAGATTCCCGTAGGGGAGCGCATCCTCGAGGAGCGCTCCCGCAACCGATTCACGCAGGAGGAGCTGGCGCGACGCTTGGGGGTGTCCAAGGCCGCCGTCTCGAAATGGGAGTGCGGCCAGAGCATGCCAGATATCGCCCTTCTACCGAAGATAGCCTCGCTTTTCTCCATCACCTTGGACGACCTTCTGGGTTATGAGCCGATGGCGACCGAGGAGGTGCTCGAGGAAACTCGCCGGCAGCTTGCCGAACTCTTGGCCGAGGACCTTCGCCGGGCATGCGACTACGCCGAGGATCGAGCGGCCTTGTACTGGTCCGATCCGGAGCTGCTGAGAACGGCGGCGCTGCTGCTCTACACGAGGTTCATCGAGCTAGCCGACGCTGGCGAGCCCGACGGCGCCGAAGGGGCGCAACCCGTGGCCGAGCTGGCCGAGCGGCTCCTGCGCCGCACCCTGCAGCTTGACCCGAGCAGCCCTTCCGCCGACCTTACGCTGCAGACGCTCTGCATGCTGCTCGCGTTCGAGGGAAGGGATGGACAGGCTGCGGAGCTGGTGGAGAGGATGGTTGCCGCGAAGCCCAACATGGCGGCGGTCGCGCTTGCCGGGGTGCAGGTGAAAGCGGGCGATTCCGAGGCCGGCGTGAGGACGCTCAAGCGCCAGCTGCTCTGCTCGCTTCTGGAAGCCGCCAGCTGCGTCCAGGCTCTGGCCGGCTTCCAGAGCCTTGCCCTGGCGGACCTCGAGCAGCTCGCGGCTCTTGCCGAGGGCATCTGGCTGCCTTCGGGTTTCGATGCCATTGCGCCGACGCTTGCGCCTTTCGTCCGCATCGCTTTCGCCACGCGCCTGGTGGAATCGGGGGAGACGGAGCGCGCGATGGACGAGCTGGAGCGATTCGCCCAGGACCTGGAGAAATGCTGCAAGACGTTCGAAAGCCCGCAGAACCCGCCGCTTTTCCAGGCCGTGGACGACCTGGTGTGGCAGGAGGGCGGCGAAGAGGCGCAGGCGGCGAGAAGCGAAGCGGCCGCATCGCTGCGTTCGTCACTCGTCGGAGGCGTCGTCTCGAGCGAGAGCTGGGCGCCCCTTCGCGGCAACCCCAGGTACGAATCGTTAATCCGGGAGATGATGGACGAGGAGGAATCCCTATGAGCGCCATCGATCTTGCGCTGCGCCACGCGATTGTCTTGGTGGCTTGCCAGCTCGCCTGCGCCTGGGTGCACACCTTCCACGCGCCTTGGCCTTTGGCGGACGCTTTCGAACTGGCGCCCACGGTAGAAGATCAGCTCTTCAAGTCCTTGGGGGTGCGCTTCGGCCATTTCTGCCTTAGCGCTGGTCGGCTATGCGGTGCTTCCGCCGCCTCCGACTTGCTTTGCTCAGAGGGATGTTACGGCCGAAGGCGTATCAGGGAAGTGCATCCGCTCGGCTCTCTATCAGCGCCATGAAGCGGCGTGCGGCGATGGACGGGCTCTCCTTGTCCTTGTATGCGAGGGCGATAGAGCGCGTAATGGATGGGTCGGTTGGACGGCTTTTCGTGTCAGCGGGACGGGGATGATGGCGCGAGCTGCATGTGCAGGATGGGGAAGGCGTCGCCCGCGTCGTCGGTTTCCGAACGGCCAATCACTCTGAAGCCCATACGTTCGTAGAAGTCTCGCGCCTGCTCGTTCTGCTCGTTCACGTCGACCCTGTTCGCATCGCAGGCGCTCACGGCATGGCTCAGCAGGAGCTTGCCCACCCCCTTGCCGCGAGCTTCAGGATGCACGAAGAGCATCTCGATGATGTCTCCGTCCACCCCGATGAAGCCCAGCAACGTGCCTCGGGTGTCGGCAGCTACGGTCAGCTGCCGAACGTTCTCTATGGCCTGCGGCACGTAGCCAGCTATACGCTCGATATCGTCGTTCGTAAGGAAGGTGTGGGTGGCCTCGACCGATTTCCTCCAGAGCGAAACGAGAGAACCCAGAAGCTCTGGGTCGCCTTTCGCGTTTACCTTGCGGATTTCAACGGATTCGCCGCCGCGGACGATGAACCACTGCGGCACCGTGCGGCCTTGCGCGGCGATG
Source organism: Eggerthellaceae bacterium (assembly GCA_910575165.1). GTDB lineage: Bacteria > Actinomycetota > Coriobacteriia > Coriobacteriales > Eggerthellaceae > Xiamenia > Xiamenia aquisgranensis. The sequence goes on along the minus strand of CAJTDS010000008.1, from coordinate 110,921 downwards.
CTCTCCTTCATGCTCTCCGCGTACGCCGTCGCGGGAATGTCCCACTTCGCAGAGAACCAATTCGCAGCCTCGGCAACCCACTCGGGGTTGTCGGCTATGTTGGCAATCGGTCGGTCGGCCATCGCGTCTCCTTTGCGGGCTTGCTACATCGGCTTGAGATTCCTGCTGAGCCGGCCCACCCGAAGCGTAGCACCTCCCCGCAGCGCGTGTTGTGGCTGCGGGCGCGGGCGCTCTTATTCTAATCCTGCCTCAGGCACTTGCAAGGTGCCGTCCTTCTCGCGCTTGCGCAGATCGGCCAGCATGACGACGGCGACGATGATGAGACCGCATCCTCCGATGATGCCCGTGGGCGCCGGGCCTATGAAGGGGCTGACTCCTGCAACCGCGAAGATGGTGGAGGCCCCGGCGAGGGCGTTGAGCGCCCCGTGTCCGAATGCCGCCGCCAAGCAGCTTCCCGTCCGAATGGTCACATAGGAGAAGAAGATGCCACAGACAACGCAGAAGGCGCACATCGCGAGGATACCCGTCACGGGCCAGCCGGGGTAGCCGAGCCCGTAGTTGTGGCTGAGGGCCGTGATGGGGGCGTGCCAAAGACCCCAGACGACTCCGCTGATCAGCAGCGTGGGCGTGATGCGCATACGGTGCGCAAGCTTTGGCATCAGGTAACCGCGCCAGCCCCATTCCTCTCCGAAAGTGGTAGCAATGTTCAGCAGCGGCCCAAGGAAGACGCCCACAGCGATTTGGATGGCTGCCAAGACTGCAACGCTCGGCAGCTCGAGCGCCACGCCGGCGGAGGCGGCCTGACTCTCGAGTGCGGCCGCGAAGGCCGCCCCTTGGGGATCGAAGTCGCCAGGGAAGAGCAGGAAGTACGCAGCGGCGCCGAAGGCGATGAGCAGGGAGGGGCCGAACCAGGCCACCAGGAACCAACGCAAAGACCGGCGCCAGGGATAGGGCTTGATCACGCAGTTCTTAAAGCCCTCTCGTGTTATCAGGCGCGTCAGGACGACGCCGATAGCGGGAAAGAACATGACCGCGCCGATGGCGAACGTCGTCTCCACGGAAGCGCCTTGGGAAGCGTTGCTGCTTGCGAGCGGGTAGACCACCGCGAACTCGTAAATCCAGGAAAGCGCGAACGTGATGCCCAGGAAGATGAGGATCCGCTTCATCGGCTCTCACCGTCCTTCGACCAAATGAGGGTTCCGTCCATGTCCTTCGGCTTCTCCGGAGGGGCGTAAATCTCCAAGCAGCAGCGCTTCTGACCGCAGGTGGGACAGGTGAGCATGCGAAGCGATGGTGTGTGCCGGGCGAAGAGCAACTTCCTCGCGGGAGGCCTGAACACTGTGTGGTCCTCGGGACATACATAGGCGACACGATGCATGTAGTAACTGCTAATGGCCACGCCGAGAACAACGGCTGCGAGCATGCCGATGGCAAACGGCCACCAAACACCCGACAGGATGCCGTAGATGAGGGCAGGAAGCCAAAGCAGGTCCATGATCAACCCAATAACGAGCAGCTTGGCGCGAGCCGCCCTGAGCTTCTTCTTGTCTTCCACGATGTCGGCCATGACGCCAATGGATTCGGTATCAATGTTGGCGAAGAACCCGAGATTCTTGCGGAGTTCTTCGATCCGGTTGAGCCGCGCTCGCCCCTCTTCTATGTTCTGGGAAATCGTCTTGGACTGGTTGTCGATGAGCAACTCCAGGATGCCGTTCATATCGGATGCCCCAAACAGTTCCGCGATGTCCTGCAGAGAGAAGCCGAGGTCCTTCAAAAAGCAGATCACCCGAAGGCGCTGCAGGTCCTCGTCGGTATAGAGTCGCCTTCCGCCATCGGTCAGATCGGTAGGTTTGAGAAGGTCCTTCGAATCGTAGAACTGCACGGTCCGGACCGTGACGTCGCAGAGCTTCGCGAGCTCTCCGGTGGTGTAGTGGGTCATAGCCGCACCTCCTTTCTGCGACCCATTGGACAACGTTACGCAACGTCACGAGCAATACCTCACGCAAGGTGATTTTCGGAAATCACGAAAACATGCCGAAATTCTAACCGAACGAGCTTCCTGCCTAGTGCCTTATTCGATTGGGCATCAGACGTCATCGGGTCTAATTAGCGGTTTCTGGCGTTGGGGCAAAAGCGCATATCGAAAGCGGCACCCCCGGGTTTCCAGGGGTGCCGCTTTGTATCATGCCGAGCGCTTGATGGGTGGCCATGATCATAAGAGTATTGACGCCTGCGGTTGCCGCCAAAACTGGCGATGCTTCGCTAGCTCACCCATCAGCCTGCGACCGGGTGGCTCCTCTCGGCCGCCTGCACGACGTGTTCCGCCAGAACGGCTGTGGTCACCGATCCGACGCCGCCGGGAACCGGCGTGATGGCGTCTACCACGGGCTCCACGGCGTCGAAATCCGCGTCGCCCACGAGCTTGCCGCGTGCTTCGTCGAAGTTGATGCCCACGTCTACCACGGTGAGGCCCTCGTGGACGGCGTCTGCCCCCAAGGTCCCGATGTGTCCCGCGGCAACGACGACAAGGTCGGCATCTTTGCATTTGGCTGCAAGATCACGGGTCCTGGTGTGGGCGATGGTCACGGTGGCATGGCGCCCCATGAGCATCATGGCAACGGGCTTGCCGATAACGAGCGACCGCCCTACCACCACCACGTCGGCGCCTTTGAGGTCGTAGCCGTAGTGCTCGATCAGGCGTACGCAGGCTTCGGCCGTGCACGGAGGGAACCCGACGTTTTGGTCCGAGAACACGCCGTACAGCGATCCTGCCGTGATGCCGTCCACGTCCTTCGCGGGATCGAGAGCGTCGCACGCTGCCATCTCGTCGAGGGTCTTGGGCAACGGGCGGAACATAAGGCAGCCGTGGATCGAGTCGTCGTTGTTGACCGCGGCTATGGCGGCCGTGAGTTCTTCCTGGCTGCAATTCTGATCGAGGGTGAACGTACGAGTTTCGATGCCGACGGAGGCACAACGCTTAAGCGCACTGCGTTCGTAGGAAAGGTCGTCTTCGCGCGCGCCCACGCGGATGACGGCCAGCGTGGGAACGATGCCGGCCTCACGAAGGGCGTCGACCCGGGACGCGACCTCTTCGGTAAGGACGTCGGCTACAGGTTTTCCTTTGAGCAACGTTGCCATAGAGCTCCGATCTTTAGGTTGGAAACGGGCGGATTGAGCACCTGGGCAGTGCGGCAGTGCTACGGCTGCAGCTCCTTCATCACGGATGCGACGATTTGCGAAGCCAAGGGGCAATAGCGGTCGAGCATCTGGCGGCACTCGTCGTCGATCCGCTCGGCGGTCGTACGGTCGCCGAGGCTCTTCGTATTGATGTACACGTTGAGCGCTGCGGACTCAAGGGCCGCCCGACAAAGGGCAGCACCGCAACCGACGTCCGAGATCAGCATACGGCTGCCCTTGATGGAGAGCTCCTCGAGCATCTCGATGGCCTTGCAGGTTTCGCGCATCATCTCAAGCGGGGCGTCCAGGGCATCCATAGTGCACTGCTCGAGCACCGCTTCGCGCGTCGGGTCCTCTTTTGGAATTCCATAAGCGCGCGAGAGCGGTTCGAACGCCGCGGCATCCTTGTCGACGAGCGCGAGCAGGCTGAGACGAATGCGCTCCCCCTCGGCAAGGAGGCGCTGGATATCTTCCTCGTAGGCGGCGTACTTCTTCTTTCCCGTGGTGAAGTTACCGACCATCTCGCCGAGCGCAGTTCCCAAGGCGCCCGCGAAGGCTGCAGCACCGCCGCCGCCAGGTGTCGAGCGTTTCGACGCAAGGTCTGCAGCAAATTCACGACAGCTCTCGTTCATTAAAGATTCCATGGTGCAGCTCCTTAAGGGGGCGCGGAAAGTTTCGGCGTCCATTATGCAACGTCATCCGAAAAGAAAGGGCGGCCTTCCCGTAGAAGGTCGGCCGCCCAGGGTGCTAGAAGGTCGTCCAGGCTCCATCGACGGTGATGATGGTCCCGTTAACGAAGTGGGAGTCCTCCTTGGCGAGGAACAGCGCGGCGTTGGCCACGTCCTCAGGCATGCCGAGAAGCGACGAGTGCGTAAGCAGCTCGCTGGTCCTTCCGAAGCCGAAGGGGTCGGAAGGCGGCATGGTGATCGGCAGCTCGGTGACGATGCCGCCCGGGGCGATGCCGTTGCAGCGAATGCCCTTGTGGATGTACATGAACGCCGTGTTCTTGGTGGCGGAAAGCAAGGCCGCCTTGGATGCGCAGTAGGCAACACCCGATGTCTGGTGCACTGCGCCGACCGACGTGATGTTGATGATGCTGCCGATGGTCTCGTCGTCTTCCTCGGCTTCGGGGTTGAGCTCGATGAAGGTCTGAACCGCCTTTCGCATGGCGCGGATGGGGCCGAACGCGTTCACGGCGAAGCATTCAGCCATCATCTCCTCGGACATGTCGCCAACCGCCGCATTGTCGTCCATAACGCCGGCGTTGTTGACGAGCACGTCCAGCGTGCCGAACTCCGCGACCGCCTTGTCGATCATGCCGTCGGTGACCTCTTGGAACTGCACGTCGCCGGGGAAGGGCACCACCCTGCCTGGAGCATCCTTCATGGACTCGCAGAATTCGAGCAGGCGCTCTTCCTGCTTGTCTACAGCGATGACGTTGGCGCCCTCCTCGGCGAAGAGCGTGGCGATAGCGTTGCCGATACCCGCAACAGCGCCGGTGACGACGACCGATTTGCCTTCAAGCTGCATTCTGTGCCTCCTCCTAAACGAATACTTTGTCGCAGATGATCGCAGGGGAATCGTTTTCCCCGACGGTAACTTCCTCGCCGATGATGGCCTTCTTCGCGTCGATAACGGCGAAGCCGATGTTCTTGTCTACGGTGTAGCCGTAGATGGCCGTACGGACGAATCCGCAGGGCACGCCCTTGCGGTATACGATCTCACGCTGGGCGATGTCCTCGTAGGAGTCGTTGAGGAATTCGAGTCCCATGAGGCGTCGCGCGGGACCTTCGCTCTGGGCCTTCTCGAGCGCTTCCTTGCCGATGAACTCCTTGTCCATGCATACCGACCAGTCGAGGTCGCACTCGAAGGGAGTGAGGCCGTACATGTCCTGGCGCAGCGCGAATCCCTTTTCGACGGGAATCGATCGAACGTAGACCTCGAGAATGGTGATTTCGGGATACCCGAGCTCGTCGCCGACGCGCCGAAGGGCTTCCTCGATCGTCTTCGTGCTCTCCATGGGAACGTAGATCTCGTATCCCAGCTCTCCGGTGAAGCCGGCGCGGTGGATGGTCGCCGGCACCCCGTCGATGGCGTCGTCCATGACCGCAAAGCGCTTAAGGCCGTCGACGGGCTCGGTGACAAGGGCGTTCATGAAAGTGGTCGACTCCGGGCCCTGCACGGCGTACATATCGTAGAGCTTGGTGATATCGCTGCAGGCGACGTCGAATCCTTCGTCGTGCGCGGCGATCCATTTCAGCAACTGGGGTGCGTAGAGCGTGGAGACCCAGTAGAGGTTCTCGTCCATGTGCATGACGATGACGTCGTCGATAATCTTGCCGTCCTCGTTGAGCATGGTGGTGTACTTCGTGCGTCCTACCGGGGCTTTTGCCATATCGTTGACGTAGAGATACTGGACCAACCGGTCTGCATCGGGTCCCTTTATTTCCACGAGGTCATGGGTCCAGCGGTACCAGCCGGCGCTCTCCCTGATGGCCTTAGCCTCGGCGCGGGCAACTTCGTCTTCTCTGAACAGCATCTCGGAACCTCCCTAGATCATTCGCTTGTCGATTTTGCGGCCGATGACGATGGTCATCTCGTCTTCGTCGATGCCTTCGAACCAGCAGGACCACTCGGCGCTGACAAGGGTTTTCACGGCGTTGTGCCAGAGGGCCTCGTAGCCGATGGCCAGCTCGTCCATAGGCGCCATTTCGAAACGCCCGTTGAAATCGTCTGCAGTGACCTTGATGCGCACTTCGTCCTTGGTGAAGGCGTCCAGCTCGTTGGGCACAAGCTGGCAGTCCATGAGAGTCTTGATGTAGGCGCCCATGAGACGGGGGTCGTTGTCGCCGATGGAGTCGGGGGCGCCGAGCCAATCACGGACGGCGCGCTTGCTGAACGGCTCCATAAAAAGGTTCTTTCCGGCCGTCGAGAAGATGATGCGGAAGATGCGCAGGAACTCATCCTCGTCGTCAGGCAGGTCGCGGATGACCGCCAGGGGGAACGCCACACACCAGGCCCAGCCGAATTCGCAGAGCCAGCGATAGTCGTACTCGAGACTATGCTCTTCGCCGAATGCGTTGGAGTACTGGCCGTTCCTCAGGATCTGGCCGTTTTTCACCATGCGCTCTTCGGGGGTGTTGTGGACCGGCATCACAGGGGTGCCCATGTGGTCGAGGAAGCCCTGCTTGGGAAGGCCGAAGGTGGAGCGGCGCTCGGCCACGACGCGGCAATGACGGTCTCCGCAGCCCCTAGCTTCGCACATGTTGAGGGCGACGTCGTTCTCGCCGCCGTTGGCCAGGTCGAAGTTGGCCGTGAACATGGCGGTGGTCATGTTGCACAGCTCGGCGCCGACGATGTCCCATGGGCAGGTATCGAGCTCCTTCTCCACGCGATCGCGCGTGAACTGAATTACGCGCCCCGCCATGTTCTCGGCCTCGTCGCCGTAATCGCCGAAGATAGCTCCGAGCCAGGAGCTCTTCTCGCAGAATTCGGGGATGTTCCAGTCGTCGTAGAAAGTGTTGAGGTACTCTTCGCCCGAAACGCCCATATTCAGGTTGTAGGACATTTCGCAGATTGCTTCGGTGCGCTTCTCGAAATCCGGTTCCAGGATACGCATGACCTGGAAGATGTTCGAGCAAAACGCCGCTATCTCGCGCGTTGCGTAGCGGTAGGCGTCCTTTTCCGGTATGAGCTTGCCCCACACCGTCTCAACTGCCTTGTGCGAATCGAGCCTGTCGTGCAATGCCATGATCTCCTCCTTAGCGATGTCGACACGAAGCCGAGGGTTGGAACGACTATAGGAAGCGGTTGCTTGGCGTAGAAGGCGAATAACCGAGGGAAAAAAACGGAAAGGGCAGGCTGTTATGCGGAGTCATCGTGCGACAGAAAGACCTACAAAATGTAGGGTGCCACACCCTGAAAATAGAGGTCTTTTAGGGTTGAAGCGCGAGCTTGGTGGTCTCACAATGGCCATAGGCAGAAGTCGTCGAGAGGACGGTTGCCGTGAAACTGAACGCCGATATCGTATTCGATAACCTCAGCGAACTCGTGTCCGCCAGGATGATGGGCGCTTGCGAGAAGGAAATGAGGTTGGGTCGCCCGCGGTTCTATACGGGTAGCGGGCAGGTTTTCGAGCAGGATACGCTCTACGTGATCAGGGCTGACAGACTCCCATCGCGTTCGACCGTCCGTCCCGGAGCCGTGCTCGTCGTGGTGGGCGATACGCTGCAGCTGCCGTTTTACAGGAACCGTTGCTGCGTTATCCAGATTACCGACGATGCCGACATATTCACCGTGTTCAACCTGGTCCAGGACATCTTCAATCGCTACGAGGCCTTGGACGCCGACATCCGGCGGATTCTGGACTCCACGGCCAGCGTGCAGGGGCTGGTCGACGCGTCCGCTCCTGTCATCGGCGCCGACGTGCTCGTTCTCGACGGGAACTTCGGCGTTCTTGCTTCAACGTTGCGGCAGGAGACCAGGTCGCTGGACATTTCCAGCCTGTCTGCGTTCATGGCGAACGAGAAGCTTGCGCTGCGTAAGCGCGAACCGCTTGCGGTGTCTATCCTCGATCAGTCTTTCCTGTGCCAGAACATCTTCGTGAACGGCCGATACGCCGGAAGCGTCACCTTCGATTATCGGATGCGGCGAAAGCTTCCCAGCGATGTGCCGATGATACAGTACGTCGCCGAGGCCATCGGCACTGCGTTGCGACGGCTGCCCTCGGGCGAAGGTAGCGAATTCGATCGCTTCAGGAAAGCCCTGATGGAGCTCGTGGATTGCGTGGCGCTCGATCAGCCAGCCCACGGGCTCGTGGAACGGGCGAGCGGGCGCCGGAGCTATGTTTGCGTGAAGATGGTTCTTTCAGGCGGTTCGACGGAAGTGCCCTACCGCTACATCGGGTCGATTCTCGAGAGCTCCTTTCCGCAGAGCGTCGCCTTCGAGCATGCTTCCTCGGTCGTGGGGATCATCGCCGTCGACGAATTGCGCGATGGTCGGGGGTGCTATCGAAAAGCGCTGCTGGAGAAGCTGGGGCATTTCGTCGAGAGCGTGGATGTGGTCGTGGGCATCAGCGATGCGTTCTCGGACTTGCTGAAGGTGCGCCTCTACTACGATCAGGCGGTGTCTGCGCTCGTGGGATCGGGTTTCCGGGAGCAGCAGTCGCGCTGCTACGAATTCAGGCAGTACGCCCTCATCAAGCTCGTCATCAACGCTATCGGCGATTTCCCCCTGGAAATGTACATGACCGACGGCCTCAAGCGCGTCGTCGAGCACGATCGGGAGGGCTCGATCAGCTACACGGAAACGCTTCGCTGCTACCTTGCGAACAACATGAACATCGCGAAAACCGCTTCTGACCTGTTCATTCACAGGAGTACGCTCCTCGACAGGATTGCTCGCATAAAGCGCGAGCTGGGAAACGACCTCAAGGATCCCGACGAACGGCTTCGCTTGGAGATTCTCCTCAAGGCCATGGAGCTTTACGAGGCGGAGTAACACGCGGACGCGGCCTGGGTGCCAGCGTCAGGGGTGGGGAAGGGCGCAGCCGGACAAAAGGGGAGCCGCTAGAAGCGGCTCCCCTTTCGCTGGTGCAGCAGGTTGACTTGCTGTCGTTGCGTTACTCTTCGATGGCCTTGAGCTTCTCGTCGATCTCGGCGAGCTGGTCCTCGTTCAGGCCTGCCTGGGGGAAGGACGCGAGCTTGCGGAAGGTAAGACCGCCGACTAGCTTCATCTGAGGATCGGTCTCGAATCCCGGCGAGTACTCGGTGATGACCGCGCACGCTGCGGGGGACTTCTTGAGGACCTTTACCTTGTCGTCGATGGAAAATGCCATGGTGACCTCCTTTGGGTTTCGACTGTGTCTCCATCATAGAAGTCCTGGCTTGCACCATGAACCCGACAAGGCGTGGATAATAAAGGGGTACGCCCGTCATTTTCGACGGTATTTTTCTGGCGGCGGGGTTTGGGGCGGAGCTAGTGCTTTGCAATCTTGTTGCGAATGCCAGATTGCCCCAGCGATTGGAGGCGCCGAGCTCCGTTCCCCCGGCATGGCTCATGCCGCCATCCCCGGCCCCTGGCATACGCCCCCTAGCATGAGTCTTCGCTGCTCTCTGCATAGCGTGGGATTCTCGGGCAGGCCTGCGAACGGCATCTGCCAGGAGGGGGGAAGCTGGTAGACTGCAATCGTGCGCTTTGGCGCGCCTATTTGGAGACAACGTGGGGCTTTTCCCTTAAGATGTTGACGCATCAACAAGTTGCGGTAGTCTTATGCTCGCAAACCGACAAGGAGGAGTGTTGGAAATACGGTTTGAAACTTCCGAGCTGACCGACCGATTCGAGGCTTTCGTTCTGACGATTCTTCGGCTGAACCGCGCGGTGCAGAAGATCAAGGAACTGGAGATGAACCGGCTCGGCCTGAAGGGAAGCCACGCCACCTGTCTGTTCTATCTGGGCGAGCATCCTGACGACGGGCTGACCATCGGCCAGCTCGCCGAGGCCTGCTGCGAAGATAAGGCGGCAGTGTCGCGCTCGGTTGCCCAGCTGGTGGAGAAGGGCCTTGCCAAGAACAACGCTCCCGAGGGAAGCCGCGGCTATCGATCTCCGTATCGGTTGACCCCGGCGGGTCAGGTGGTCGCCTCTCAGATGTACGATCGCATCGAGAAGGTGGTCAGCGTAGGGGGTGCTGGGCTTACGAGCCAGCAGCGCCGAAGTCTCTACGAGTCCCTGCGCCTGGTGCTGAGCAACTTGGACGAATACTATCGGGAAGAGCCGCGTTAGGCCGCTGTCGCGCAGGTCGATTCTGCGTCCCCGCTCCTGCCTGGTTTGCAAACGAACACAGATGAGCTGCTTCGCCTCGCCTTAGGGTTGTGGGCTGAGCTGCTGCGGGCCGCTTTCGGCGCCCGTATCCGAGAACCAGAGAGGACTCTTCATGGCCCGCATTCGCATTGTGACCGATTCCGCATCCGACATCGCTCAAGGTCAATTCCCTGGCGTGGTGGTCGTTCCCCTGGCCGTGACCTTCGGTGACGCCACTTTTCTCGATGGGGTCACGCTCACCCACGAGCAGTTTTACGAAAGGCTCATCGAATCCGACGAGCTGCCTACTACGTCCATGATATCGCCTGGTCAATTCACTGAGGCATTCGCCGAGGCCGTGGAAGCCGGCGAGGACGTGGTGGCCGTGGTGCTGTCCTCCAAGCTGTCCGGCACCTACGAAAGCGCCCTGATTGCGGCCCAGCAGTTTCCCGAGCGCGTGCATGTGGCGGATACCATGAACGCCACCCTGGGCGAGCGTGTTCTGGTGGAGTATGCCATGCGTTTGCGCGACGAGGGGCTTGATGCCGCCGCTATCGCGCAGGAGGTCGAGGCTCAGCGCGATCGCGTGCGCACCATAGGAGTGCTGGATACGCTGGAGTACCTGCGCAAGGGAGGCCGCATTTCGGGGGCTGCCGCCACGGTGGGCGAACTGCTCTCCATCAAGCCGGTGGTTTGGGTCGACGAAGGCGAGGTTCGTCAGTTGGGCAAGGCCCGTGGCTCGAAGAACGGCAACAACTTCCTGATTCAGGCGTGCCAGAAAAACGGCGTCGACTTCACCATGCCCCATTGTGTCGGCTACAGCGGATTGGACGACAAGTTCCTGGCCAAGTACGTGAAGGACAGCGAGCCTTTGTGGAGGGTGTACGTGGACGAGCTGCCGGTGAGCACCATCGGGGCCACCATCGGCACCCATGTGGGCCCTGGCGCCATAGCCGTGGCCTTCTTCGCTCGCGAGCGGTAGAAGGGAAGATGTGCTGTTGCTTGCACCTCGGATTGCGAACGGATAGAATGCGTTATTAAACAAGGTGTTGATTATTGCGCATTCTGTTCAGGAGGGCCATTGAGCACAGCAGTCCTTATGGAGAGGCCGGAACCGTCGGTGCAGCGCGAGACTGACTCGTCTGCCGGAGCGGCTCCGGCCTCTCGTACGATTTCCCTGCCGCCAAGCCGGGGCTGCGCGGCGTCCTGCCATTCGCCTGCGCCCCTGGACCGTCGCGTTGCCAAAACACGGCGCGCTCTTCGTCGGGCGCTCATTCAGCTGACCGAGGAGCGGGGGCTCGATACCCTCGGGGTGGGGGACATCTGCGAGCGGGCCGACATAAACCGCGGTACGTTCTACAACCATTTCGCCGACAAGGAAGCGCTGGTCATCGCCCTGGAGGACGAGGTTCTGGCGGAGCTTGAGGGCTTTAGGCCCCGCATCGCCGAGCTGGACATGGTGGGCTTTGCGAAGCTGCGGCTGGCCCGCCGCCCGCTGCCGGTGCTGGTGGACCTCTTCGACAGCCTGCGCGAGCAGGGCGACTTCCTGCACGCGATGCTGGGCCCCAAAGGCGACGGCAGCTTCGGCCCGCGCCTGCGCGACTGCGTGTGCACCGACCTGGTCACCTCCGTACTCCACGAGCGCTACCGCACCTCGGCCGACCCCTTCGTGGGCTACTACGTGTCGTTTTACGCGGCGGCCTACATGGGGGTCATCTCGCGCTGGATGGAAACGGGCATGGCCGAATCGTCCGAGGACATGGCGCGCATCGCCATGCGCCTCTTCTTCATAAAACCCGGCGAGTCCATAGTTCTGTAGACGGAGGAAGCAGTGGAAGCATCGAAGACGACGGATAGGGAAAACGCGAAGGCCGCCGAGGCCGCAGCTCCGGCGGGTGAGGGCCGGCTGTCCTTGGGGATAGACGTGGGGTCCACCACGGTGAAGGTGGCCGTGCTCGACGAGCGCAACGAGGTGCGCTACGCCGTGTACCGCCGCCACCACGCCGACGTGCGCGCCACCATCGTGGAGGTGCTGGAGGAGGCGGCCCGCGCGGCCGACCCGGTGACGGGGGAGCGCCTGGGGGACGTGCCCATGACCATCGCCATCACCGGCTCGGGCGGCCTGCTTCTGGCCCAGTGGCTGGGCGTGACGTTCGTGCAGGAGGTCATCGCCAGCAAGACGGCCGTGGAGACCTTCATCCCCGCCACCGACGTGGCCATCGAGCTGGGCGGCGAGGACGCGAAGATCATCTACTTCGACCAGGGCATCGAGCAGCGTATGAACGGCACCTGCGCCGGCGGCACGGGCGCCTTCATCGACCAGATGGCAAGCCTTTTGAACACCGACGCCGGCGGCCTGGACAAGCTGGCGGAGAGCCACAGCACCATCTACCCCATCGCCAGCCGCTGCGGCGTGTTCGCCAAGACCGACGTGCAGCCGCTTCTAAACGAGGGGGCCCGGCGCGAGGACATCGCCGCCTCCATCTTCCAATCCGTGGTCACCCAGACCATCTCGGGCCTGGCCTGCGGTCGTCCCATCCGCGGCAACGTGGCCTTCCTGGGCGGTCCTTTGCAGTACCTGCCCGAGCTGCGGAAACGCTTCTACGAAACGCTGAACCTCTCCGACGACGCCATCATCGTGCCCGAGAACGCCCACCTGTTCGTGGCGAGCGGCTGCGCGCTGGCGGGACGCGCGGAGGGGGCTGCGGCCGAGCGGCTTGACGACGTGCTCGTGCGCCTGCGCAACCTGGGCGACATCCAGGGCAGTGAGGTGGTGCGCATGGCGCCGCTGTTCGCCGACGAGGCCGAGTACGCCGCCTTCAAAAAACGCCACGGTGCCGAGCGGGTGCGTCGCGGCAGCCTCGCGGACTACCGGGGCGAGGCGTTCCTGGGCATCGACGCCGGCTCCACCACGTTCAAGGCGGCGCTCATCGGGCGCGACGGCGAGCTTCTGTGGTCCACCTACGCCTCGAACAAGGGCGACGTGCTGGGCTGCGCGAAGGCCGCCGTGGCCCAGCTGTACGCGGCGCTGCCCGCCGATCCCGAAACCGGAGAGCCGCTCGTGAGCATCGGGCACGCCACGGTGACCGGCTACGGCGAGGGACTGCTGCTTGAGGCCCTGCGCGTGGACTCGGGCGAGATCGAGACCGTGGCCCACCTGCGCGGCGCCCAGGAGATGTTGCCCGGCGTGGAGTTCATCCTGGACATCGGCGGCCAGGACATGAAGTGCCTGCGCGTGAAGGACGGCGTCATCGACCACATCATGCTCAACGAGGCCTGCTCGTCGGGCTGCGGAAGCTTCATCGAGAGCTTCGCGAGCGGACTTGGGCTTGACGTCTCGGAGTTCGCGCAGACGGCCATCCAGGCGGAGAACCCGGTCGACCTGGGCAGCCGCTGCACCGTGTTCATGAACAGCCGCGTGAAGCAGGCCCAGAAGGAAGGGGCCACGGTGGGCGACATCGCCGCGGGCCTTGCCATCTCGGTCATCAAGAACGCCCTGTTCAAGGTCATCAAGATCCGCGACCCCCACGACGTGGGCACCAAGGTCATCGTCCAGGGCGGCACCTTCCTCAACGACGCGGTGCTGCGGGCCTTCGAGCAGCTCTCCGAGGTGAACGCCGTGCGGCCAGACATCGCCGGCAACATGGGCGCCTACGGAGCCGCGCTTCTGGCCCGCGACAGGGCGGCTTCGAGCGGGCACCGCTCGCGGCTGCTCACTTTGGACCAGATCCAAGAGCTCGCGCCCACGCACCGCACCGTGCGCTGCAAGGGCTGCTCGAACAGCTGCCTGCTCACCGTGAACGACTTCGGCGTAGACGAGGCCACGGGCAAGCACCGCCGCTTCATCACCGGCAACCGCTGCGAGAAGGGGGAGAGCCTGGGGGCGTCCAGCCGCGCCTCCGAGGTGCCCAACCTCTTCGAGTACAAGGCGCAGCGCACCTTCGGCTACACGCCGCTTGCCGCCGAGGACGCCCCCCGCGGCACCGTGGGCATCCCGCGGGCGCTCAACATGTACGAGAACTATCCCTTCTGGTTCACCTTCTTCACGAAGCTGGGCTACCGCGTGGTACTGTCCGACCCGTCCACGAAGAAGACCTACGAGGCGGGCATCGAGTCCATGCCTTCGGAAAGCGTGTGCTACCCGGCGAAGCTTTCCCACGGTCACATCATGAACCTGCTGGAGAAGGCCCCCGACTTCATCTGGATGCCCTGCGCGAAGTGGGAGCGCCAGGAGGACGAGACGGCCGGCAACCACTTCAACTGCCCCATCGTGGCAAGCTACCCCGAGGCGCTGCGCCTGAACATCGACGAGCTGCGCGATTCGCAGACCGCCTTCGTGAGTCCCTGGATCCCCTACGACGACAAGGAGAAGCTGAAGCGCCGTCTGTTCGAAGAGCTGGGCGGCAACTTCGCAGCCCAGGCCAACGGGCACGGGCCCAAGCTCACTCAGGCCGAGATCAACGCTGCAGTGGACGCTGCTTGGGAGGAGGACGAGGCCTTCAAGCGCGACATCCGCGCCAAGGGCGTGGAGACCCTGGCGTGGATGGAGCGCACGGGCACCCACGGCATCGTGCTGGCGGGGCGTCCCTACCATCAGGACCCCGAGATCAACCACGCCATCCCCGAGCTGCTCACCGGCTTCGGGCTGGCGGTGCTCACCGAGGACTCCGTTGCGCACCTGGGCCAGCTCGAGCGCCCCATCCGCGTGGTGGACCAGTGGATGTACCACACGCGCCTCTACGCCGCGGCAAAGGTGGTCACCCAGCGCCGCGACCTGGACCTCATCCAGCTGAACTCCTTCGGCTGCGGCCTCGATGCGCTCACCACCGACCAGGTGCAGGAGGTGCTGGAAGCGGCCGGCAAGGTGTACACGGTGCTCAAGATCGACGAGGTGTCGAACCTGGGGGCTGCCCGCATCCGCGTACGCAGCCTGCTGGCGGCCCTGAAGGACCAGGCCGACCGCGAGGCCGAGGCGCAAAGCGACGCTGCCGCCGAGAAGCGCGGCTGCCCTGCGGCCTGCATCAGCCTGGACAATCTGGACAAGCTGGTGCCCGAATCGTTCTCCCAGAAGGCCGACGGCGTGGTGGCAGCGGCCGAGGTTGAGCAGCGCGAGGGCGTATCCACGGAGTTCGCGCGCCCGCAGTTCACCGAGCGCATGCGCGAGGAGGGTTGGACAGTGCTGGCGCCGCAGATGGCCCCTTACCACTTCGAGCTGCTGGTGCCCATCTTCCACCGCTTCGGCTACAACGTGGATTTGCTGCCCTCGGTGGACCATGGCGCGGTGGATGCGGGCCTGAAGTACGTCAACAACGACATCTGCTATCCGTCTGTGCTGGTCACGGGACAGATTATGGAAGCCGTGCTGTCGGGCAAGTACGACACCGACAAGCTGGCGGTGCTCATCACCCAGACCGGCGGCGGCTGCCGCGCCACCAACTACATCTCGCTCATCCGCAAGGCGCTCAAGGCGGCCGGCCTTGCCCATATCCCGGTGATCGCGCTGTCGTTCAAGGACCTGGGCGAGGAGAACCCCGGCTTCAAGATCACGCCGAAGATGCTCTACCAGGCCCTGTTCGCCCTGCAGTACGGCGACCTGCTCATGATGTGTTTGTACCGCACGCGCCCCTACGAGGTGGAGCCGGGCAGCGCCAACCGCCTGTTCGACTACTGGATGGCCCAGTGCAAGGACCAGCTGTCCCGCGGCATCGGCATGGGCGAGTTCAAGCGCACGGTGAACCGCATCGTCGAGGACTTCGATACGCTGCCGCTTGCGGGCGAGGGCACCAAGCCGCGCGTGGGCGTGGTGGGCGAGATCCTGGTGAAGTTCCATCCCACGGCCAACAACCAGATCGTGGACGTCATCGAGCGCGAGGGCTGCGAGGCCGTGGTGCCGGGGCTCATCGAGTTCTTCCTGTTCGGCATCGCCGGCGGCATCTTCCAGCGGCCCATCGGCAAGACGGCGAAGAGCGCGCTTGGCAGCCGCGCGGGGCTTGCGGCCATCAAGCAGCTGCGTAAGCCCGTGACCGATGCCCTGGCCCGGTCGGCGCGCTTCCATCCGCCGGCCAACATCTACGAGATCGCCGAGTACGCCGAGTCGGTGCTGTCGCTGTGCAACTCCATGGGCGAGGGATGGCTGCTCACGGGAGAGATGGTGGAGCTCATCCGCTCCGGCTGCCCCAACGTGGTGTGCACCCAGCCCTTCGCCTGCCTGCCGAACCACGTGGTGGGCAAGGCCACCATCAAGGAGCTGCGCCGCCAGTACCCCGAAAGCAACATCGTGGCCGTGGACTACGACCCCGGCGCCTCCGAGGTCAACCAGCTCAACCGCATCAAGCTCATGATCTCGGTGGCCAAGGCCAACCTTGCCGAAAGCGAGCAGAAGGCCCGCGCTGAGCGAAACGCCTTCGTGGCCGAGAGCGCATCGGGCGCCAAGGCGCCCTGCGAGGAAGCGGGTCAGCTGGAAGTGGAGGTAAAGCGCAGCTAGCTCTGTCGCGCGGCCCCTCCCGACTCGCCCCACTCCGCTCCGGCCAGCCCCGCCCTCCGGCCGGAAGCCAGCAGAATCGGCATGTTCGTGCGAAAAAATGCATGAACATGCCGATTCTGTATGATTGGGGCGGGGCTCCTCATGCGCGGTCGCATGACCGTGCGGCTGCGACCGCGACCGCGATCGTGACCGCATGACCGTTCGTCTCGGGGGCGGCTTGCGGTCCGCGCCGTTGAGCCGGAGGGCGCGGCGTGTGCTTGGGGTGAGACGCGCGTTCCAAATGGGAAACAGATGGGCGGTCGGAAGGTTGTTCGCGGGCGGAAGGCGCCATACTCTAGCGTGAGCGCTTCCGCCGCTGGCCTTGCTGGCGAGACGTCAAAGCTGGCGGCCGCTCATCTGCGCACGAGGAAAGGAAGTTCCATGAGCAACTGCCTGGTAGCCCAATCCGGCGGCCCCACCGCCGTCATCAACGACAGCCTGGCCGGCGTCATCCGCGCCAACCAGCTGAACCCCCTCTACGAGCGCGTCTACGGCGGCCTCTACGGCATCGAGGGCGTCCTGGCCGACAAGCTCTACGACCTGACCGACCTGCCCACCCACGAGATCGACGTGCTCAAGCAGACGCCGTCCTCGGCCTTGGGCACCTGCCGCTACAAGCTCAAGCGCGGCAACGACGCCGACTTCCGCAAGCTCATCGACATCATGGACGCCCACAACATATCCACCCTGTTCTACATCGGCGGCAACGACTCCATGGACACGGTGGACGCGCTGACGCAGTGGGCCGCGGACAACGCGCCGGGCAAGCGCTTCATCGGCATCCCGAAGACCGTGGACAACGACCTGGTGCCCGTGGACCACTGCCCCGGCTTTCCCAGCGCGGCGAAGCTGGCGAACCTGGTGACCCACGCCACGCGGCTGGACTACGACGCTTACGACCGTCCCGAGGTGTTCGTGCTGGAGACCATGGGCCGCGATGCCGGCTGGCTGGCGGCCAGCTGCTGCATCACCGGGGACGTGGATTTGTTGCTACTCCCCGAGGTGGCCTTCGACTACGACGCGTTCATGGCCCAGGTGGCACGCAAGATGGAGCTTACCGGCGAGTGCTACATCGTGGTTTCCGAGGGCGCCCGCTACGCCGACGGGCGCTACCTGTCTGCCGGCGAGGCCGCCAACGACGGATTCGCCCACGCGGTGCTGGGAGGCGCGGCCCAAACGCTCAAGCAGATGATCGTGGATGCCGGCATTGCCCCGCGCGGCGTGGTGCAGGACCTTTCGCGCGTGGCTCGCTCCAGCAACTTCGCCCAGTCGGCGGTGGATGTGCGCGAGGCCTACGAGCTGGGGGTGAGCGCCCATATGCGCAGCGCCGACCCGGCGTTTCGGGGCCAGGTGGTGGGTATCCGCCGCAACGCGCAGGCGTGGAAGGAGGAGGGCCGCTACGTCGCCGAGTTCTTCGCGGGGCCGGCAAGCGAGTTCGCCAACTACGTGAAGACCTTCCCCTTGGATTGGATTCTGCCGAACTACCAGGGCATCACCTTGGAGGCCATCGAATTTCTGCGGCCGCTCATCGCCGGCGAGCCGAAGCTTCTGTACAAGGACGGCATGCCCGAGACCATCGTGCCTTTCAACCGCCGCTGAGTTTGCGCGTTGCTTCTGCGCCCGCGCTGCTCTGCGCATTTGCCCGCATTTTCCGAAAGCCCCGTCGCACCCCCTTGAAGCTGCGGCGGGGCTTTCGCACCCTGACGCTTCGAATCAAAGCCTCTTTCACGAAAAGTAATCGGTTCAACAGGGGTTTCCTGCAAGGCGTCCGGCTTGCGCCCTCGGCGTTCGTTGGCTAAAAAGCGGAGTTGGGCATCCCGCCATCCCATGCGTGGCGCCTTCGGGTAGAATGGTGTTTCGACGGGCGGGCGCGAGGGCGTTGCGAGCCGTCTCGGTATGTGTCCGACGTGCTCGAAAGGAGCGTCCATGTTCATCGTCCCTCTGGTTATCCTCATCGTCTGCGCGGTCGCCGTGCTGTCCACCATCTACATCGTGCCGCAGCAGAAGGCCTACGTCATCGAGCGTCTGGGCAAGTACAACCGCATCTCGCATCCGGGCCTGCACGTGCGCATTCCCGTGATCGAGAAGATCGTCGGCAAGATCGACCTGCGCACGAACCAGTCGGTGCTGGCCATCGACGCGAAGACCCAGGACAACGTCACCATCACCATGCAGGTGGCCGTGCAGTATCACGTGGACGGAACCGGTGCTGGCTACCATCTGCAGGCTGCCGCTTCCGCCCCGCAAGGCACCCCCATGGCCCCCGGCGCTCCCGTTCCCGGCGCCGCACCCCAGGTCCCCGGCGTGCCCCAGGTGAGCGTCCAGGCGCGCAATGCGGGCATCTACAACGCCTTCTACATCCTGTCGAACCCGGTAGAGCAGATGAAGGCTTATGTGGCCGACGCCCTGCGCTCGTCCATTCCTCGCTACACCATCGACGAGGTCTACGACCGTAAGGACGACATCGCCAACGACGTGCAGCACATCATCGCCGCCACCATGATCGGCTACGGCTACGTGGTGGTGAGCACGCTCATCGTCAACATCGAGCTGCCGCGCGACGTGGAAGCGGCCATGAACGAGATCAACACCGCCCAGCGCAAGCAGGTGGCGGCCCAGGCGCTGGCCGAGGCCGAGCGCATCAAGGTGGTCACCGAGGCGAAGGCCCAGGCCGAAGCGGCGGAGCAGGCCGGTATCGGCATCGCGAACCAGCGCAAGGCCATCGCCGTGGGCATCAACGAGTCCATCCGCGAGATTCGCGAGTCCGGCATGACCGATCACGAGGCCAACCTGCTGTTCATGTTCACCCAGTGGACCGACATGATGACTCAGTTCGGCCAGAACCCCAGCTCGTCCACCGTGGTGCTGCCCGCCGACTTCCGCGAGACCTCCAGCATGTTCGAGCAGATGCTGGTAGCCAACGAAGCCGAGGACGCGCAGAGGTAGCCCGTAGTCGCCCGAGGGCGAAACCCTCGCAAGCGCTTCCGGTTCGTGATTTCGTTCTGAGCTGCCATGCTTTTCACGGCGCTTTCGCAGGGTTGCGCTATACTCGGGCGCCTAGGTGCGCCGAACCTGCCTTGTGCGGCGGGCGGCGAACGCGATCGCTTCGAGAGAGAGACCTGTTTATGGAAGCTGCTGCCGTTGTTTTGGCTGCGGGCGCCGGAACCCGCATGAAGTCTAAGAAGCCGAAGGTCGCCCACCGGATTCTGGGCAAGCCGCTGGTCCGTTGGGTGGTTGACAGCGCTCGGGCCGCGGGCGTCGATCGTGTGGTGTCCGTGGTCGGCCACGAGCGCGAGCAGGTGATTCCCCTGGTGGAAGCCGATACCGAAGTGGTCGTGCAGCCCGAGCGCAAGGGCACGGCCGACGCCGTGGTCGTGTGCGCCGACGCTCTGGCCGACTTCGACGGGTCGCTGCTGGTGCTCTCGGGCGATTGCCCGCTGATCACCGCCGATACCCTCGGCCGTCTGGTGCGGGCGCGCGAAGAGGCCGACGCTGCCGTGGTGGTGCTCACCATGCAGCCCGCCAATCCCTTCGGTTACGGGCGCATCATCCGCGACGAGGCCGGGGACGTGGCCCGCATCGTGGAGCAGAAGGACGCCACGCCCGAAGAGGCTGCAGTGGGGGAGTGCAACTCCGGTTTCTACTGCTTCGACGCGAAAGCGCTCTTCGACGCCCTGAAGCGCGTGGGCAACGACAACGCCCAGGGCGAGTACTACCTGACCGATGTGCTGGAGATCTGCCGAAGCGATGGCCGGCGCGTACTGGGGCTTCTGTGCGAGGACGACGCCGAATGCCTGGGCGTGAACTCCCGGGTGCAGCTGGCCGAGGCGTCGAAGCTGCTGCAGCGTCGCATCAACCGCGCGCACATGGACGCCGGCGTGACCATGCTCGACCCCGACCTGGTGTGGATCGGCCCCGACGTGGTCATCGAACCCGACGTTGAGCTGCTGCAGAACGTGACGCTCATGGGCGCGACCCGCATCGGCGAGGACAGCGTCATCGGCCCCGACAGCCGCCTGACCGACACCGTGGTGGGCCGCGGCTGCACCATCGACGAGACCGTGGCCGAGCAGGCGATCGTGGACGACGGCGCCACCTGTGGCCCGCGCGCCTACCTGCGCCCCGGCGCGCACCTGTGCGAGGGCGCCAAGGCCGGCACCCACGTGGAGATCAAGAAGTCCACCATCGGCCGTGGCAGCAAGGTGCCGCACCTGTCCTACATCGGCGACACCACCATGGGCGAGGGCGTCAATATCGGCGCCGGCTCGATCACCTGCAACTACGACGGCAAGAAGAAGTGGCCCACGGTCATCGGCGACGGCGTCTTCGTGGGCAGCGACACCATGATGGTGGCGCCCGTGACCATCGGCGACGGGGCTATCATCGGCGCCGGCTCCTGCATCACCCGCGACGTGTCCGCCGATGCATTGGCCCTCACGCGCCCGAAGCAGCAGGAAGTGGAGGGCTGGGCCGCCGAGAAGCGTCGCCGCCAAGCCCAGGAGTAGCATCCGGTCGCAAGCAGGAAGTGCAGCAGTCAAGCGCCGCAGCCAGGGGGTTGCGGCGCTTTTTGCTGGGGGGTGCAGGAAGTAGTTGTGGGAAGGCAAGGCCGCCAGCCGTACGGCGCCGACTGGCTGCAATGCGGCAATCGGGCGCACGCGATTGCGCGTACGGCTAGTCGGTACGGCCTTTCGACGCCGCCATTCCCCGGAAGCTCGGCAGCTGCGCCACCGCCACGCCCGCCAAGATCACCGCCACGCCCGCCAGCTGCAGCGGGGTCACCGCCTCGTGCAGCACCAGCACCGCGCAGGCGATGGATATGGGCAGCTCGGAAGAGGCCATGATGGTGGAAAGCCCCGGGCTGATACGGGCGCAGCCGATGCCGAAGAGCATCATCGGCAGCACGAAGGACAGCGGCCCCAGCACCAGCCCGTAGCTCCACAGGCCGCTGGTCAGGGCGCCGCTTGCGAAGTAGTCGGGGCATACGGCCAGTCCTGCGGCGAAATACCCCACCGATGCCCAGAGCCCTCGCTGCTGTACGGGGGCATCGGTGACCACGCGTCCGGACAGGAACATGAAGCTGGCGCAGCACACGGCCGCCGCCAGCCCGCACAGGATGCCCAGGGGGTTGAGCTCTTCCAGCGTGCCCTCCGCAAGGCCGCTTGCGAGCACGGTGCCGCCCAGGATGACCGCCACCGAAACCAGCGACGCACCATGGGGCCGCTTGCGGGTGCAGGCCACCTCGAACACAAGGCCCATCCAGGTGAACTGGAACAACAGCGCGATGGCCACGCTTGCGGGCAGCATCGACAGTGACAGGTAGTAGAACGTGGTGGTGCCGGCGCTCACCAGACCCATGGCCCCCAGCTGCAGTCGTTCCTTCCACGACAGCCGCACCCGGCGAAAGCCCCTCAGCTTGTCGAAGAGCGCAAGCAGCAGAAACGTCGCCAGGGCGAACACGGTCTGCGTACAGGCGACCTGGGGAAACGAGTAGCCGTCCCCATATGCTAGCTTCACTACCGACCCGATGATGCCGTAGCAGGCGCCTCCGGCGAACACGATCAGCGAATAGCGCAGTCGCGAGCTTCCGTGGGCGCTCGATTGGACGAGGTTGTGCGTGGACGGCGTGTCGGGCATGGTTCAGCTTTCGGATCGGCAGGGGACGGGGCAGGCGCCGCCCGCAATGGCTTCGACGCCGAAGAAGCATTCTACCAATTCGGCGCATCGGCCGCACGGCCGTCGGAGCATCGTTGCCCGTTCGGTGCGCTCCCGGGTGCGATTCGCTCTTGCCGTGTGCAACGGCCGGGCGTCCGTCGGCGGGATGCGGGGTGTCCCGTCGGCGCCTCGCCGCATCCTTGTCGCCGCGCCCGCGAACGTTGGGTGGAAATATGGCCGCTCTCGCGCCCCGCAGCTTTCTCGCTGGGTACAATGGGCGCATCGAAAAGCGCGGCAGGCGCGTGGGTGGCCCATGGTGCCGCGACGCCCTGCCCGAAGAAGCCGCGCACCAGGTAAGGAGCCGTTCATGACCGAGATGCAGAAGTCCATGGCCGTATTCGCCGGGTCGGTGAACCCGCCTTTGGCCGAGCGCATTGCCAAAGAGCTGAACGTGTCGCTGGGCAACGTGCGGCTCGAGAAGTTCGCCAACGGCGAGATCTACGCCCGCTACCAGGACAGCGTCCGCGGCGCCGACGTGTTCATCATCCAGTCGGTGTGCGCCGGCAACGGCTACGACGTCAATGACGCCCTCATGGAGCTGCTCATCATGGTGGACGCCGCCAAGCGCGCCTCGGCCCGCCAGGTTTCCGCCGTCATCACCCATTACGGCTATGCGCGCCAGGACCGCAAGGCCGCCCCGCGCGAGCCCATCACCGCCAAGCTGGTGGCCGACCTGCTCACCGCCGCCGGCGTGGACAACGTCATCACCATCGACCTGCACCAGGACGCCATCCAGGGCTTCTTCGACCTGCCGGTGAACCATATGACCGCCATGCCCATCTTCGTTGACTACTTCCAGAACCTGGGGCTTGACAAGGATCGTCTGTGCGTGGTGTCGCCGGACGTGGGCCGGGCCAAGGCGGCCAAGAAGTTCTCCACCCTTATGGACTGCGACCTGGCCATCATGCACAAGGATCGTCCGAACCACAATATGGCCGAGATTACGGCGCTCATCGGAGATGTGGACGGCAAGATCTGCATCCTCAACGACGACATGATCGATACGGCCGGTTCCCTGGTTGCGGCCGCTGCCACCCTTAAGGCCAAGGGCGCCGACCAGGTGTACGCCTGCGCCACCCACGGCCTGTTCAGCGGCCCGGCTTACGATCGCATCGAGAACTCCGCCATCGAGCAGGTGGTGGTCACCAACGCCGTGCCCGTGCCGCTCGAGCGCCAGACCGGCAAGATTAAGGTGCTCTCCGTGGGGCCGCTGTTCGCCAAGACCATCAGCAACGTCTACACCAACGGCTCCGTGGCCCAGCTGTTCGAGTAGGAAGTGTCCATGTACCTTGTCGTCGGCCTGGGAAACCCCGGGGAGGAGTACGCGCACACGCGCCACAACGCCGGCTTCGACGCCGTCGACCGCTTGGCCGAGGAAGTAGGAGCCCGTTACTGGAAGAGCGAGGGAGGGGCGCTTACGGCCAAGGGAAGCTGGCGCGGGCACGACATGGTGCTGGCAAAGCCCCAAAGCTACATGAACACCTCCGGCGGCCCCGTGAAGACGCTCCTGAAGACCTACGGAGTGCAGCCCGACCACCTCATCGTCATCCACGACGAGCTGGACATCGACCCGGGCACTATTCGCGTGAAGTTCGGCGGAGGCCATGCGGGTCACAACGGCCTGCGCTCCATCTGCGACAAGCTGCAGACCCGCGACTGGTTCCGCATTCGTTGCGGCATCGGGCGGCCTCCGGGGCGCATGCCCGTGGTCGACTGGGTGCTCAGCCGCCCGAAGCGCGAGGCCGAGGAGGACTTCGCCCAAGCCTGCGACCAGGCGTCCCAGGCGGCGTTGCTCCTGATGGAGCACGGGCTGGAGAAGACTCAGCAGCAGTTCAACTAGGGTGTAGCAGGGCAAGCCCCCGACGCCTTTCCTCCGGATGCGCCCTACGATGGGATGGCGTCCGGTATAGGGTGACGATGCGGTTTCCCCAGGGTACGCCGCCCGCCCCGCGAGGACGGCCGTCCGCCCGTCCGCGGCCGGTCGGTTCTCTGTCGTCTTGGGGAAGACGCAGGACAGAGGTTGACTGACGTGATAAAATGCTGCCTCGTCGTTTTGTTGTCAACCTTCGATGGGAAGTTCTAACATGGACCTAGCAAAGCAGGCGCAGATCGTTGATTCGATTCACGATACGCTCAACGATTTCGTAGGCCAGCGTCTGAAGGTGCGTGCCAACATGGGCCGCTCGAAGATCGTCGAGAACGAGGGTACGCTGATGCAGGTGCATCCCCAGCTGTTCATTCTGGAGATGGACCGCAAGCGCGGCCGCACCGCCCGCCAGTCCTACCAGTACGTGGATGTGCTCACGGGCATGGTGGAGCTTTCCCAAAACGGCGAACCGCTGTTCCAGCCCTTCGTTCCCGAAGAGAACGACGTCTTCTCGGACATGATGGACGAGCCGCTGGAGGAGAGCGTCCTAGCCTAGCGCTGGATGCGAAGCGACGTTCGGCCTTCGCGTTTTCATGAACGAGCCTTAATCGACGGGCCCTTCCGCGCTCTCACCGAAAGGGGAGAGCGCGGAAGGGCCCGTCGGCATGCGATGCGCTTCAGCCTTGACCAGCTCCATCCTTCCGCGCTGGATGATGTACGGCGAAAAGGTCTAGTGGCGTGCGGTACGCTCTAGCTGCTAGTTTTGGGATTGGGGAAACGGCAGGCCCTGATCGGGCTGGTCTTCAAGGAAGATGACCGTGCTTTCAGGCAGTCCCTCCTCGACGCCCGGACCACGCTGCGGGCAATCCGCTTCACCTGACCCGAAGAACGACCCGATAAGGCGCGAAACAGCAATGATCCGCTCGTTCAGTTCCTGGTCTGCCGTGGCCGACATGTCTATCGCTCCTTCCGCTGCGCTGCGGGTTGGGACGGGCGTCTCGCCGGGTGTGGGCAAGGACGGACGGGCTGTGTTTGCACTACGACTGCCCGCCTTGCACCTGCGCACTAATATACAACGGTTTGGAAACAAACGCTAGAGGCAATTAATGTTTACAAACCTGGAAAAGACCAGGTGATTCCTTATATATAAGGCGAATAGATATTCATAGCAAAAAGCTATGGTTTGTTTCTGCGCCTGGCTGGAGTGCCTTGCTTGGGAATGTTCGTTCTTGACAGATGGCCGCCGTTGCGGCAAAATAATGAGTCGCGCATCAAGCGCACCAATCTGTGGGGATGTAGCTCAGCTGGGAGAGCACCACGTTCGCAACGTGGGGGTCGGGGGTTCGAGCCCCCTCATCTCCACCACTGATGGTAAAGGCGGCCACCTGGTAAACCGGGTGGCCGCCCTTTTTTTGCTGCGAGCCGCACAGCTTGCCGGTCGTGCAGCTCACGATCTCTCGGATGTGCGGTGCACGGCCTGTCGGATGCGCGCTGCGAGACCTGTCGGATGCGCGTTGCGCGACATGCCGGATATGCGGCGCACAACCGGCATGTCGTGCGAATTCCCGTCTGCTTTCTGACCTGGGGAAACTCACTATATTACCAGGTTAGAGAGCGTGTATCGAGTTGCCTGTTGTGCGGCCAACCCAACCGCCTGCGCGACCGCGAACGCTGCTCGCACCGCCGCCTGCGCGCCTTTGGCCGCTGCTGCGTCGCTGCTACTTGATGGTGAGCACCGGCACGTCGGTGTGCTCCTGCACGCCCTTGGCTACGCCGCCGAGCAGGCCTCGCAGGCCGCCTGCGCCATGGCGGCCCATGACGATCATACCCACGTTGTGCTCCTTGGCAAACCCTGCGATAGCGGTCGCAACGTCGGGGCCGACTACCGTGACGTACTTCACGCTGCCTTCGGGCACGCCGGCATAGGCTTCCGCACCGGCTTTCTCCATGGCGTCCATGGCGTGCTGCACGTCGATATGGCTCACCTTGTCGGCCTCGATGTAGTTGAAGATGGCCGTTCCTCCAATGCCCACGCCGGCTTCTGCGCTCAGCGCCGACAGGTCGATCGCTTCATCGACCACGGTGAGCACGATGACAGGCACGTCGGGAAAGTCCTTCAGAATGGTCGCGGAAACCTCCATAGCCTTGGTTGCGTGAACTGACCCGTCGAAGGGAACGAGTACGGTTTTCGAATCCATGATGGCCTCCTTGTGTCGTCCGAAGGGCTGCGTCCCTGTTTCTGCTGCAAGCTCGAGTGCTGGGGGGCGGACCCTTGCGCCTCAAATAAAACCCTTGAAGTCATCATATGCCTGCTCACGTATGCGGGAGCCAGTGTGCAGAAGTTGTCAACGCAGCGATACCTTTGCGGGAATTCGTCCGCTGGGCAACCTGCCTGTAAAGGTTGAGTTGAGATTGCGGCGGCAGGTCGAGGGAGCCCCTAGGAAAGCGCTATGATTTGCCAAGCTGCGTTCGTCCGGACGCGGCCTGGCATCGAAACCTGAACCTAACGCCAAGGAGGCACCATCATGGATCAGCGTGTGTACGAACTGCTTAACGACCAGATCAACAAGGAGCTGTACTCCTCCTACCTGTACCTGTCCTTCGCCGACTACTACGAGCAGAAGGGCCTGAAGGGCTTCGCCAACTGGTACAACATCCAGGCCAAGGAGGAGCTCGACCATGCCCTTATCTTCCGCAACTACCTGCATGAGAACAGCTGCGACGTGAAGCTTCTCGCCATCGACCAGCCCGACAAGGAGTTTACCGACTTCGTGCAGCCCCTGGAGGCCGCCCTCGAGCACGAGAAGTACGTGACCAGCCTCATCAACGCCATCTACGCCGCCGCCGCGGAAGCTCACGATTACCGTACCATGAACTTCCTGTCCTGGTTCATCGAGGAGCAGCAGGAGGAAGAGGACAACGCCGAGACCATGGTCACGCGCATGAAGCTGTTCGGCGACGACGCCAAGGCGCTTTACGACCTCGACCAGGAGAACGCGGCGCGCACCTACAGCGTGCCCAGCCCTCTGGCCGGCAAGGAGTAAGCGCGCCCGTCGGCTGGCCGGCAAGGAGTAGGCGCGCCCGTCGGCTGGCCGGCGCGCTCGGCGAGGGCATCGGGCTCGGCCCGCTTCGGCTGCCTGCTTATCGGTGATTGCGCAGGCGGCATTATGTGGTTCAGATGCGAGGGAGATGCCCTGAAGGCGCTCCCTCGCTTTGCGTTTTCGGCCGTCGGCGGATGGCTGCAGGCTGCAAGGCAAGCCGGACCTTCGCGCTCCCGACCATATGGAGAAGGGGTTTGCAACGTCGTAATAATTTTGTACAATACCCGCCACCGATGGCTTTGCCATGCAACGCTTCCGACGACTGTCTTCGCCAAGTACAGGTCCACAAGCTTTTTGCGGCAACCCCGTCGCCAACGGGCTCGGGCGTTTGAACCGCCTGCCAAGCTGTCGGTATTCCTTTCGATGGGGCCGGGGGTGCGCACCTCGGCCCCATTGCGCTGCCGCCGGCGTCGTTCGCCTTCGGGGCGGCTTCCCGCTAACCTTTCCGGCACGCCTCCGCAAGCGCGGTGAAAAGAACGGCATGGTCGGGAAGGTACTCGGGATGCCACTGGACGCCCAGGAAGAAGCGCTTCGACGGCGCCTCGATAGCCTCTACGATGCCATCTGCGTCCTTCGCCGACGGCACCAGTTGGGGGGCCACCTGGTCCACGGCCTGATGGTGCATGGAGTTCACGGCCAGCGAGTCGGTGTCGAAGATGCGCGAGAGCAGCGTGTCCGGCGCCACGTCCACGATGTGGGAGGTCTCCTGGTAGGGGACCTGCTGGCTGTGGGAGGCGCCCGTTGCCAGGTCGGGGACGTGTTGGTAGAGCGTGCCGCCCAGGGCGACGTCCATCATCTGCATGCCTCGACAAATGCCCAAGGTGGGCAGGTCGGCCAGAAACGCCGCGCGGGCAAGCGCCTGCTCAAGCGTGTCGCGCTCGAAGCGCGCCGGCGCGGTTTCGGCATGGGGGTCTTGGTCGTAGAGGGCGGGGTTGAGGTCGCGCCCTCCCGAAAGCACCAGGGCATCCAAGCGTCCAACCAGCTCTTTCGCCTGGTCGTGCGCCTTGTCCTTAACGATGCGCTGCCATTCCTGCGGTCCCGATTCTAGCTGCAGCTTACGGTGGCCGGCGTGCATGGGCGGGATGAGCGCTACGGTGGCGCCTGTGTTCTGCAGAGCCGAGATGTATTCGATGGCCACGCGCTCGATGCGGGTGAGCTCGTCCGGCTGCTCGATTTCCGAGTACATGGTGGTGATGCCGACGATCATGGCGAACCTCCTGGAGCGTCTTCGCTGGTCCGCTCTATTGTAAGCAATCAGCCCCTCGTTGCGTCCAACCGTATGCGTGCTGAAACGAAAGATCGGCATGGCGGGCGCCCTGATGCTAGGTGCCGGGCGCCGGTGCCGCCCGCCTGCCCGGTGCGGCGGGGGCCGGCGCGCGCAAAAAAAAAGGCGCACCCGCGAAGGATGCGCCCTGTCTGCTCCGGCAATACGGTAGCGCTTCGGCTCTGCGCTACGCCTTGAATCGGTACCCGTAGCCGCGGACCGTCTCCACCAGCGCCGGGTCGTAGCCGGCGGATTCGATCTTGTCGCGCAGGCGTTTGATGTGCGTGTCCACGGTCTTGGTCTCGGTCAGGTACTCCCAACCCCAGGCGTCGCGCAGCAGATCCTCGCGGGAGACCACGCGCCCGGCGTTCTTCATAAGACTGGCCAGCAGCTCGAACTCGCGCGGGGTGAGCTCGATCTCGCCATGGTCGCCCGAAGCGGTGTGGGCGTCTTCGTCCAGCGTGATGCCGGAGGCGGTGATGGCGTGGTTGGCGCCCGGGAAGTCACCTCCGTTGCCGCGGCGCAGTAGCGCGCGCACGCGGGCGATGAGCTCGCGCACGCCGAAGGGCTTGGCCAGGTAGTCGTCGCCGCCGATTTCCAGGCCCACCACCTTGTCAAGCTCGGTGTCGCGGGCGGAGAGGAACAGCACGGGCACCGACGTGCGCGCCCGCAGGCGGCGGCACAGCTCGTAGCCGTCCATGCCCGGCAGCATGATGTCCAAAACGAACAGGTCGTAGCTGTTCTTCGCAGCCAGGTTCAGGGCTTCTTCGCCGTTGTCGACGACATCGACCGTGAAGCCTTCCTTTTTCAGGGCGTAGCTCACGAATTCGGTTATGGAGGGCTCGTCGTCGCAGACGAGGATGCGGTGCATTGTTTCGCGCATAGTGTGCCTTCCGATCGTAGCTTGAAGATGTGCGCTTCGCTTCGCGGTGCCTTCGGGCGGCCGCGGTTTCCAGCGGTTCTACTCCCAAAGGCAACCTTATTGGTGACAATCGTAGCGTTTGCCCGACGGTTTCCCATCAACGCGTTATCATATCACCGAAACAATTATAACTATATCTTTCCAATGGTGACCTTCTTCCTAAACAAGGAGCCTGTAAATAATATGTTACTTGTAATAGATGTGGGAAACACTCATACCGTTATCGGCGTATTCCGCGGGTCTGAGCTGGTGCAACGCTGGCGCATGGCTACGAACAAGCTGCATACGGCCGACGAGCTTCGCCTGAAGCTGCAGCCGCTGCTGGCCTCTGCGGAGCTGTCGGCGCAAGACCTTGACGGGGCGTGCATCGCAAGCGTGGTTCCGAAGCTGACCGATGCGTGGGGCGAGGCGGCTTTCGTGCTTTTGGGCGTTATGCCCGTCATCTGCAACGCCCGTGCGGCCGGCGCCCTGTTCGAGACCGATTATCCCAACCCCAGCGAAATAGGCGCCGACCGTGTGGCCGATGCCGTGGGGGCGAAGGCTTTGTACGGCTCGCCAGTGGTGACGGTGGACTTCGGCACGGCCACCAACATGGAAGTGATCGACAAGGACGGGAAGTTCGTAGGCGGCGTCATCGCCCCCGGTATCGACACGTCGGCATCCGCCCTGACCGAGCGCGCCACCAAGCTGGGAGCCATCGATTTCGCCGACCCCCATACAGCCATCGGGCGCAACACCGCTGAGGCCATGCAGGTGGGCATCGTCTACGGCGAGGCCGACCGGGTGGACGGCATCGTGAACCGCATTTTCGACCAGCTGGGCTACCGGGCCCCGGTGATCGCCACGGGCGGCTTGGCCTACCGCGTAGCCAAGATCAGCAGCACCATCACCGACACGAACCCCGACCTCACCCTGGAGGGCCTGCGCCTGGTCTACAACGAGTTCGTGAGCAACCACGGCTAGCAGCCCCGCGCCCAGCCTGCGCCAAGCCCGTGTCGGCGGCCGCCTCGCTTTCCTGCGCTCCCGATTGCGCCGATGTTTGCCGCCGCGTCGACGCCCACGCGGTTCTTCGTCGAGGGAGACTGCTCGTTCGGTGCGCGCCGTCCGTGTTGCGCTCTTCGGGCGCTATACTTTGCATCAAGCGAATCGGCCGAGGTGCGAGGGGCCGAACGGTCATCCGACGAGAAAGCAGGTTTCCATGCTCAGCGACATCGAGATTGCCCAGGCGGCGAACCCCAAGCATATTTCCGAGATCGCGCAGGCGGCCGGCGTTCCCCAGGAGTACCTGGAGATGTACGGCACGAACAAGGCGAAGGTGGACTACAACCTGCTGTCCGACCAGGAGCATGCGCCGGGCAAGCTCATCCTGGTAACGGCCATCAACCCCACGCCGGCCGGCGAGGGCAAGACCACCACCACCGTGGGTCTGGCCGATGCGCTTGCCAAGCGCGGCAAAAACGTGGTGGTGGCCCTGCGCGAGCCTAGCCTGGGGCCGGTGTTCGGCATCAAGGGCGGCGCTGCGGGCGGCGGCTACGCCCAGGTGGTGCCCATGGAGGACATCAACCTGCACTTCACCGGCGACTTCCACGCCATCGGCGCTGCGAACAACCTGCTGGCGGCGCTTTTGGATGCCCATATCCAGAACGGCAACGAGCTGGGTATCGACGTGCGCAAGATCACCTGGAAGCGCGTGGTGGACATGAACGACCGCCAGCTGCGCCATATCGTGGACGGCCTGGGCGGCAAGGCCCACGGCGTGCCCCGCGAGGACGGCTTCGACATCACCGTGGCCTCCGAGGTCATGGCCATCTTCTGCCTGGCCACCTCCATCACCGACCTGAAGGAGCGCCTGGGGCGCATCGTGGTGGGCTACACCTACGACGACGCGCCGGTCACCGCCCACGACCTGCATGCCGAAGGCGCCATGGCCGCGCTGCTCAAGGACGCCCTGAAGCCGAACCTGGTGCAGACCCTGGAAGGCACTCCGGCCTTCGTGCACGGCGGTCCCTTCGCCAACATCGCCCACGGCTGCAACTCCATTATGGCCACGCGCATGGCGCTGGCCCTGGGAGACTACTGCGTGACCGAAGCCGGCTTCGGCGCCGACCTTGGTGCGGAGAAGTTCCTGGACATCAAGTGCCGTCTGGCCGGCCTTAAGCCCGACGCGGTGGTGGTGGTTGCCACGGTGCGGGCGCTCAAGAACCACGGCGGCGTTGCCAAGGCGGACCTGAACGAGGAGAACCTTGAGGCGCTGGAAGCGGGCCTGCCGAACCTGCTGCAGCATGTTGAGAACATCACCAACGTGTACAACCTGCCCTGCGTGGTGGCCATCAACGCGTTCCCCACCGACACGAAGGCCGAGCTCGACCTGGTGGAGGCCAAGTGCCGCGAGCTGGGCGTGAACGTGGCGCTCTCCGAAGTGTGGGCGCGCGGCGGCGAGGGCGGCCTGGCGCTTGCCGACGAGGTGGTGGCCTTGTGTGAGCACGGCGACGCCGCCGGTCGCAGCGCCGACACCTTCACCTTCTCCTACGACGATTCGCTCACCCTCGCCGAGAAGATCGAGGCCATCGCCAAGCGCATCTACCATGCCGACGGCGTTGTCTTCGAGCCCGGCGCCCAGAAGCAGCTGGCGCAGCTGGAGGCCCTCGGCTTCGGCGGCATGCCCGTGTGCATGGCCAAGACCCAGTACTCCTTCAGCGACGACGCCTCGAAGCTGGGGGCGCCCCGCGGCTTCACCGTCACGGTGCGCGAGGTGAAGGTTTCCGCCGGCGCCGGCTTCGTGGTGGCGCTCACCGGCTCGATCATGACCATGCCGGGCCTGGGCAAGAACCCCGCCGCCTTCAAGATCGACGTCGACGAGAAGGGCGTGATCAGCGGCCTGTTTTAAGGATTGCTGGCATGGGGCGCCCCGGCTTCGAACCGCATCCCGGTTCTTGGGCGGGGCGCCCCGGTTTGTCGCGAGCGCAACGCACGAGGGCGGGGTTCCGCAGGATTTCGCGCAGAACCCCGCCCTCGTGCACTGTAATACGCGGCTTCTGATAGAGGCGACAAAACCGAACGCCCCCCGCCGGATGTTCTGGCGGGGGGCGTTCGGTTTCGGGGTTCTGCCGGCGCTGTGCTGCTGCGCCGGCCGTTGCTTCGCCCGGGGGCGCGCTTGCCGGGGCCCGGCTATACCACCAGCGTCACGATGCGCAGGGCGAACAGCGCCGCCGCAATCCACATGACCCAGTGCACCTCCTTGGCGCGGCCCTGGCAGACGCGCACGATCACGAAGGACAGCATGCCGAACATGATGCCGTTGGCGATGGAGTAGGTGAAGGGCATCATGATGAGGGCCAGGAATCCGCCGATGGCGCTGGCGGCGTCGGCAGAGAAGTCCATCTCGGTCACCGACGAGATCATGAGCAGGCCCACGAACACCAAAGCCGGCGTGGTGGCGAAGCTGGGGATGGCCAGGAAGATGGGGGAGAGCAGCAGCGACACCACGAACAGCACGCCGGTGGTGAGCGCTGTGAGTCCCGTGCGGCCGCCGGCAGCTACGCCGGCGCTGCTCTCGACGTAGCTGGTCACCGTGGAGGTGCCCATCATCGATCCGAAGACGGTGCCTACGGCGTCGGACATGAGCGCCTGCTTGGCGCGGGGCAGCTTGCCCTCCTTGTCAAGCAGGCCGCCCTTGCTGGCCACGCCGATGAGCGTGCCCGCGGTGTCGAACAAATCGACGAACAGGAACGCGAACACGATCACCAGGAAGTCGATGAAGTGGCTGGCCACGAATTCGAAGTTGAACTGGCAGAAGTAGGGGGCGGTGAAGGTGATGCCGCTGCTGAAGTCGGGCAGCAGCGAGTACACGCCGGCTTCGGGGTCAACCTGGTACCAGCCGATGGCCTGGGCGATCATGCCCAGCACCCACGTGCCCAGGATGCCCCATAGGATGTAGCCGGGCACCTTGTAGTGGTACATGACGGCCACCAGCAGAAGTCCTATGCAGGCCAGCGCCATCTCCGGCGTGGCGAACGAGCCCAGGTCGATGAGCGTGGACGGGTTGCCCACCACAACGCCGGCGCCCTCCAGGCCCACTAGGGCGATGAACAGGCCAATACCGGCGGAAATGCCCAGCTTCAGGTTACGCGGCACATCGTTGACCAGGGCTTCGCGGAACTTGCAGACGGTCAGCAGGATGAAGATGAGGCCTTCCACCAGCACCGCCGTGAGCGCCACGGTCCACGGGTCGTTGATGCCCTGCTCGGCCAGGGGAATGCACACCGAGTAGGCGAAGTAGGCGTTGAGCCCCATGCCGCTGGCCAGCGCGATGGGGTAGTTCGCGTAGAACGCCATGAACAGCGTGGCGAAGGCCGCCGACACCGCCGTGGCCGTGAACACCGCGCCGGCGTCCATTCCCGAAGCCGACAGGATGGACGGGTTCACGGCCAAAATGTAGACCATGGACAGGAACGTGATGGTTCCCGCCATGACCTCCGTTTTGACCGTGGTCCCGTGCTCTTTCAGCTTGAAGAACTTTTCCATGATCCTCCTTTGCAGGTAGCGTGGGATTGCCGCGCTTTCCGTGCCGTAGAACCCGCCGGCGATTGCGCGCCAGTCCCGTCAACAGTGAAGAGCAGCATCATTGTATGCGCAAATCGGCTGCGCAGGCGCGGAAACTTTCAAGCGCGGCGAACGCGGGCGTGCGCGGGCGGCGGGCTTGGGCCGCTGGGTACCGATGCGGGCTTCCGTAAGGTTTGGGGAACATGGCCGCGCGGGGAGTTTCGCTGGGTTGGGGTGGGGTACAATAGCGCGACCGCCGCCTGGACGTGCCTGCGGGCTGCACGGGCGGTTCGGGATTCTCGCAACTGCGCCACCGTCGGGCCGGATGCTCGGCGGACGCACGATATCGAAGCGGAAGGCGGCATCCATGAAGGCACTCATACCTGCGGCGGGTCTGGGAACGCGGTTTCTGCCCATCACCAAGAGCATTCCGAAAGAGATGCTGCTGGTGGTAGATAAGCCGGCCATCCAATACGTGGTGGAGGAGGGCCTGGCGTCGGGGGCTGACGAGGTCGTCATCGTGAACAGCCGCCAGAAGCAGGCCATCGAGGACTACTTCTCGCCTGCGCCCGAGCTGGCGGCCGAGCTGCGCGAGCGCGGTAAGGACGCTTACGCCGCCCTGGTGGAGCAGGTGGCCTCCTACCCGGTGAGCTACGTCTACCAGGAAGAGGCGCTGGGGCTGGGCCATGCGGTCCGCTGCGCTGCCGAAGCCTGCGGCGACGAGCCCTTCTACGTGCTGCTGGGGGACGTGCTGGTGCCGGGCAACGCCATGCTGCCGGCCATGAAGCACGTCTCCGACGAGCACGGCGGCGCCAGCGTCATCGCCGTCATGCCCGTGCCTTCCGACCAGGTGAGCCGTTTCGGCGTCATCGCCGGCGCCCGGGTGCAGGAAGGCCCCGGCGGGGACGTGTGGAAGGTGGACGGCCTGGTGGAGAAGCCGGCTGCCGAAGCTGCGCCCTCGAATCTGGCGGTGTTCGGCCGCTATCTGCTCAGCCCGCGGGTCATGGAGCTTCTGGCCGAGGTGCGCCCGGGGGTGGGCGGCGAGATCCAGCTGACCGACGCCCTGGACGCGGTGCTCGCCGAAGAGGAGATGTACGCGCTGGTGGTCAGCCCCGACGACGGCTACGACACCGGCACCGTGGAAAGCTGGCTTGACACGAACAACCGCCTGTACGCCCAGCGTTTCGGCGAAGGACGATAGCCAAACGCGATGGCCGCGTCGCGCGGGCGCGGCTTCGCCTCCGCGCGTCTGCGACCTTTTTAGAAGCAAGGAAAAAGACGGCCCGGGGAGAGGGGAACTCCACCGGGCCACAAGGAGGGGATGATGCGGCGCTTTCGCACCGCTCTGCTTCATAAGGGGATAAAGCAGAAGCAAACTGAAGGAGGGGAATCTTTCGTTTGCTGAGACAGATTATAATAGTTGACATTGCAGATGATATGTGCCACCCATGCACGTTTTGTGAATCGAAAGGATTTCCCCATGCCCGACATTCAGCTGCGTTTTGCCAAGGACATGCTGGTTTTGTCGTCGCCGGTGCAGGCGGCTCTTGAGAACCAGGGCTTCGATACGGCCAAGGACCTGGGGTACGCCTGCTTAGTGGAGCCCGAGCTGGTGCGCGGAGCGCTCATGATGAACAAGGTGGCCGGCGCCCAGGTGATGGTGGCTCCCACGGCCTATCTGACGCCGGCTCGCCTGGCCCACCAGCACCTGGACGGTCGG
Source organism: Eggerthellaceae bacterium (assembly GCA_910575165.1). Classification (GTDB taxonomy): domain Bacteria; phylum Actinomycetota; class Coriobacteriia; order Coriobacteriales; family Eggerthellaceae; genus Xiamenia; species Xiamenia aquisgranensis. The sequence goes on along the minus strand of CAJTDS010000008.1, from coordinate 75,295 downwards.
GCCCAGGAGGTGGCCGAAGCCGCCGTGGCCGTCGCGCGCAAGACCGAGCCCCAGCATCTGCTGCTGGAGATCGCTCCCTGCGGGCTGCCCCTGGACCCGTCGAGCAAGGCGTCGCTGAACGAGAACCGCTCCCAGTACGCCTCGGCGGCTCGGGTGCTGGCGCCCTTCGACGCCGACGCGCTGTTCCTGAACGGCTTTGCGAGCGTCGACGACCTGAAGTGCGCCCTCATGGGCGTGCGCCAGGTGTGGGAAGGCCCGCTGTTCGTCTCGGTGAACGTGCGCGCCGACGGCATGCTGGAAGGTGGTCGCCATAGCTTCGAGGAGGCGCTGGCGACCATGGCCGATCTGGGAGCCGACGTGGTGGGCCTGCAGACCGGCGCGCCTCTGGCTGATGCGTCGGCGCTGGCGTCGAAGGCGGCTTCGTGGGGCCGTCCGTCGTTGGTGCAGCTTTCCGTGGGCCCGCGCGACGACCGCCAGGGCGCTCCCACGGCGGAGAACCCCTACTACTGTCCGGATACGCTGGTGGAGGCCGCTGCGGCTCTGCGCGGCTGCGGCACGCAGTTCCTTCGGGCCTGCGGATGCGCCACCCCCGCCTATACCGGCGCCCTGGTGGCCGCCAGCGAGGGCTTCGACGTGGTGGTGTCCGAATAGGGCGCCGAACCGTCGCGATTATCTGAAGGCTTCGAATCGCCGGGGCGCCGCTGCGCGTTCCGGACGGAAGGACGTTCATGGCGCCAACCGCATCGGGTCGCGAGCCCAGCCCCTACTACGGGGCGTTGCAAGACATGGTGGACTCCCTGTTCCCCGCAACCGACGACGATCCGGCCGCGGCGGTGCTCGCCCAGGCAGGGCTGGGGCCGCAGGTGCGCCGTCTGGACATCGTCATGGCCGCCGAAGCAGCCGACCTGCCCGACGAGCTGCGAGAGGTGGTAAACCTGCTGCCGCCCGGCGACTACACGCGCCAGCGGCTGTGCGTGCAGCTGAACTCTGCCATAGGGGGCCATGCCTGGGGCCAGGTGTACGGCACCGTGGAGTAGGCCCTCGGCCCTTGTGGCGGTGTGGTTTACAGATTTGCGGCCAATGTGAATTATCGATGAACCCTCCGACGCTATCCTGCGAAAACGCGGCGATCGCATATGTCAAGCCTTGTCTGCGAACTTTTCTGCAAATACTATATGTGCGCTCTTCAACGAACGAACCCCACTATATATTGTGGATTGCGGGTGGCATTTTCGGGCACGCCGCGTAGCTCATCGGCGCGCGAAAACCCAGATGGTCACGAAGAAGACGACGGACGAAAAACAGCAGGCGAAGCGATTAGGAGATTGGACCTATGGTCACCACCATCATCAAGCGCGACGGGCGCACGGCTCAGTTCGACGAGGGCAAGATCGCCGAGGCGGTGGAGAAAGCGTTCCAGGCCTCCGGCGCCATGCAGAGCCGCAGCGCCGCCGACGAGGTGGCCGCCTGCGTGGTCCAGAAGCTGGAAGACGGCGCCATCGAGGGCATCCCCACCGTGGAGGGCGTGCAGGACATCGTAGAGGAGACACTGGCCGAGATGGGCTTCGTGCAGACCTCCAAGGCCTACATCCTCTACCGCGCCGAGCGCTCCAAGGCCCGTGACGTGAACAGCCGTCTCATGCAGACCCTGAAGGACATCACGTTCTCCAAGGCCGCCGACTCCGACATGAAGCGCGAGAACGCCAACATCGACGCCGACACCGCCATGGGCACCATGCTCAAGTACGGCAGCGAATCTGCCAAGCAGTTCTACGAGATGTGCGTCATCGACCCGAAGTTCGCTCGGGCGCATCGCGAGGGCGACATCCACATCCACGACATGGACTTCTACACCCTGACCACCACCTGCTGCCAGATCGAGCTGCGCAAGCTCTTCCGCGGCGGCTTCTCCACCGGCCACGGCGTGCTGCGCGAGCCCAACGACATCTCCTCCTATGCGGCCCTGGCCTGCATCGCCATCCAGTCCAACCAAAACGACCAGCACGGCGGCCAGTCCATCTGCGACTTCGACTACGGCCTGGCCGAAGGCGTGCGCAAGACCTACCGCCGCCTGTACAAGAAGCATCTGGCCGAGGCCCTGGAGCTGACCACCGACTTGGACGACCCCCGCGCAGTGGCTCAGGCTGCCTGCGCCGAGGCCGAGGCAAAGACGGGTAAGTGGGCTTCCATGGACATGAATTCCGAGTACGAGGACGTGGTCCGCGGCGAGCTGAAGATGCTCGGGCTTGACAAGTCCCACGCCGACAAGGCCATGGGCTATGCCGTCCGCCAGGCCCAGGCCGACACCGACCGCACCACCTTCCAGGCCATGGAGGCGCTGGTGCACAACCTGAACACCATGCACAGCCGCGCCGGCGCCCAGACGCCGTTCAGCTCCATCAACTACGGCATGGACACCAGCCCCGAGGGTCGTCTGGTCATCAAGAACATGCTGTTGGCCACCGAGCAGGGCCTGGGATCGGGCGAGACCCCCATCTTCCCGGTGCAGATCTTCCGCGTGAAGGAAGGCGTGAACTACAACCCCGAGGACCCCAACTACGACCTGTTCAAGCTGGCCATGCGCTGCTCGGCCAAGCGCCTGTTCCCGAACTTCAGCTTCCTGGACGCCCCCTTCAACATCCAGTACTACAAGGGCACGCCGGAAACCGAGATCGCCTATATGGGCTGCCGCACCCGCGTCATGGGCAACGTGTTCGACCCGTCCCGCGAGGTGACTCCCGGCCGCGGCAACCTGTCCTTCACCTCCATCAACCTGCCCCGTCTGGCCATTCGCGCCAAGGGAGACATCGACCTGTTCTTCGATCTGTTGGACGCTAAGCTGGCCCTGGTCACCGCGCAGCTGGACGAGCGCTTCGAAATCCAGGCCCGCAAGCGCGTCTACAACGCCCCCTTCCTCATGGGCCAGGGCGTGTGGATCGACTCCGAGAAGCTGGCGCCCGCCGACGAGCAGCGCGAGGTGCTCAAGCACGGTACCCTCACCACGGGCTTCATCGGCCTGGCCGAGTGCCTGGTGGCGCTTACGGGCAAGCATCACGGTCAGTCCAAGGAGGCCCAGAACCTGGGCCTGGAGATCGTGGGCCACATGCGCAACTACACCGACCGCGTCTCCCGTGAGCGCGGCATGAACTATACGCTTATCGCCACGCCGGCCGAAGGCCTCTCCGGTCGCTTCGTCCGCATGGACCGCGCCCGCTACGGCGTCATCCCCGGCGTGACCGACCGCGACTACTACACCAACGGCTTCCACGTGCCGGTGTACTACGACATCTCCGCCTTCGACAAGGTGGAGACCGAGGCGCCCTACCATGCGCTCACCAACGGCGGCCACATCAGTTACATCGAGCTGGACGGCGACCCCACCGACAACCTGGAAGCTTTCGAAGCGGTCATCCGCCACATGAAGGAGTGCGGTATGGGTTACGGCTCGGTGAACCATCCGGTGGACCGCGACCCGGTGTGCGGTTACAACGGTATCATCGGCGACGTGTGCCCCAAGTGCGGTCGCCGCGAAGAGGAGCACGGAACCTCCTTCGAGCGCATCCGCCGCATCACCGGCTACCTGGTGGGCACGCTGGACCGTTTCAACGACGCCAAGCGCGCCGAAGAGCACGACCGCGTGAAGCACCAGGTGAAAATGGACTAACCGCCGCTGGCCGCCCGCTGGCGGCAAGCTGCAGGCACGGGGAGGGCGAGGGCGCGCATGCCTTCGCCCTCTTCTTTGAATCGGGAGGAGCGGGTATGAATCAGTGGGTGGACGAACAGGACGCAGGTCAGCTGCCTTGTCGCCTGTACGGGCTGGAGGCCGACTCCATCGTGGACGGTCCGGGACTGCGCTTCGCCGTGTTCGTGCAGGGCTGCACCCACGGCTGCCCTGGATGCCACAACCCCGAGAGCCAGCCTGGTGGCGAGGGGCGCGGAACCGCCTCCACTGTGGAGGCCGTGTGCGCCAAGATCGCCGCGAACCCGCTTACCCAGGGCGTGACGCTTACCGGCGGCGAGCCCTTCGAGCAGGCGCCGGCCTGCGCCGCCATCGGGCGATGGGCCCGGGCGCACGGGCTGAACGTGTGGACCTACACCGGCTACCTCTACGAGGACCTGCTGGCATGCGCGACGGGGGAGCGATCGCTGCCCACCGTGGACGCGCAGGGCGCCAAAGCGCTTCTGGAAGCGACTAATGTGCTGGTGGACGGCCCCTTCGTGCAGTCGCGGCACTCCTACGACCTGAAGTGGAAGGGCTCGGCGAACCAGCGGGTGATCGACCTGGATGCCACGCGGGCTGCAGGCAGCGTGGTGCTGTGGGAATCCCGCGACGTGTTTCCCGAAAAGCCCGCTTCCTGGTAGGCCCTCTGCGCGCACCCCGTCCGACGCCGGCGCAGCGTTGGGGTGCTGCGGGCGATGGCGGGCGGAATCCGGCCGGGTGCGGTAACTCCGAGCTGACAATCTTTTGGAGCTTGGGGCCGCTGCGCGCCGTCGTGCTACCATAGCTGCCATGGAATCGCTCATGCAGCATATCGAGACCATCATCCACACCGACTGGATGCTGACGGCCTTGGCCGTGGTGGTCATCCTGGCCATCACGGCCGTCGCATCGCGGATCGCCACTCACGCCATCCGCAAGATCATGAGCTTCAACAAGCAGAAGAACCTGCCGGCGTCCTCCATCTTCGTGAACCTGGCCCGCGCCACCATCTGGGTGCTGGGCGTGTGCATCATGCTCTCCACGTGCTTCAACGTGAACGTGTCCGCCGCCATCGCCGCCCTGGGAGTGGGCGGCATCGCTATCTCGCTGGGCGCCCAGGATACGCTGGCGAACCTCATCGGCGGTCTGCAGCTGACGCTGTTTCAGATCGTGAAGCCGGGCGACAATATCACCGTGGGCACCGTCACCGGCAAGATCTTGGACATCACCTGGCGCCATACGCGCCTGAAGAACAGCGACGGCGACATCATCATCGTGCCGAACAAGATGATGAACACCTCCACCCTGGTGAAGACCGATCCGGCTGGCTTCATCGAGCTGTCCGTGATGCTGTCGGTCTTCAACAATCTGGACACCGTGGCCCAGGCCATCGAAGAGGTGGCGCTGCACGAGGCTTCCCAGGTGGGGCTCGTGGAAGAGGTGCCGCATCTGTATTTCACCAAAATCATCGACGATGCGGTGGTGGGTGTGCTGGAGGTCAAGATGACCAAGCAGGAGTACGTGGACGCCGCCACCGACCGCATCGTACGCGCCATCGCCCCGCTCACCCGCCAGGAAACGGCTCTGCAAAGCTCCCAGGACCAGATCGGCGCTCTGAAGGACTTCATGGATAATTACGAGGCCGAGGAGAAGAAGGCCACCACCCGCAAGCGTGCGCGTCGCACAGCCGCCGACAAGCGACAGCCACGGTCGGCCGAATGGAAGGTGCTGCACAAGCTACGCCTGAAGCCGGTGAAGGAATCTGTAGCGCGCAAGGGATCGAGCGGCTCGTAGCAAGCGAGCAGATCGAAGTCTTGCGGCGAAGGGGTGCCGGCACGCTCGATGTTTCGGGCGGATTGAGGGGCGTTGCTCGCAAGTAGGAAGGAATCAGCATATGGAACGAAGTGTGGCGTGGAAGGGGTACGGCGAGGCCGATCTGGCGGCTGTGGAGGCGCTGGCGGCGGATTACATCGACTTCATCTCCTGCAACAAGACCGAGCGCGAGTGCGTTGCCGCTGCCGTGGGGATGGCCCAGGGTGCCGGCTACACGGACCTGGCGGCCGCTATCGCCGAAGGGCGGCGCCTGCAGCCGGGCGACAAGGTGTACGCCGTGGAGCGGGGCAAGGCCGTCATGCTGGTACAGTTGGGAAGCGCCCCGCTGGAGCAGGGCATGAACATCCTGGGCGCGCACATCGACTCGCCCCGTATGGACCTGAAGCAGAACCCCCTGTTCGAGGACGGTGACTTCGCGCTGCTCGACACCCATTACTACGGCGGCATCAAGTACTACCAGTGGGTGACGATCCCCCTGGCCATCCATGGTGTGGTGGCCAAGAAGGACGGAGCCGTGGTTGAGGTGACGGTGGGCGAGGACCCGGCTGATCCGGTTTTCTGCGTGACCGATCTGCTCATCCACCTGGCCAACGACCAGATGGGCAAGAAGGCCACGGAGGTGGTGGAGGGCGAGGCCCTGGACGTGCTGGTGGGCAACCGGCCCCTGGTGGTGGCCGAGGACGAGGACGCGCCCAAGGAGCCGGTGCGCGCTTTCGCCATGAAGCTTCTGGAGGACAAGTACGGCATCGGCGAGGAGGACTTCCTTTCCGCAGAGCTGGAAGTGGTTCCGGCGGGGCGCGCCCGTGACCTGGGTTTCGATAGGTCCATGGTCATCGGCTATGGCCAGGACGACCGCGTGTGCGCCTACACGTCGCTGGCGGCGCAGCTGGCCTTGGCGCCCCAGGGCCTGGCACGCACCAGCGTGTGCATCCTGGTGGACAAGGAGGAGATCGGCAGCGTGGGAGCCACGGGCATGACCTCGCGCTTCTTCGAGAACACCGTGGCAGAGATCATGGAGCTGGCAGGAGAGAGCGGCCCTCGTGCCCTGGCGCGGGCCCTGCGCGCCTCCCGCATGCTGTCCTCCGACGTGTCCGCCGGGTTCGACCCGGGCTACCCGGGCGTGTTCGAGAAGAAGAACAGCGCGTTTTTGGGGCGCGGCCTGGTGTTCAACAAGTACACGGGAGCTCGCGGCAAAAGCGGCAGCAACGATGCGTCGGCCGAGTACGTGGCCCTGGTGCGCCGCATCATGGACGACGCGGGCGTGTCGTTCCAGACCGCCGAGTTGGGGCGTGTGAACGCCGGTGGGGGCGGCACCATCGCCTACATCCCGGCCGAGTACGGCATGGACGTGATTGACTCCGGTGTGCCCGTGCTCTCCATGCACAGCCCGTGGGAGGTTACTAGCAAGGCCGATATTTACGAGGCGTTCAAGGGCTACAAGGCCTTTGCGCTGTCCTAGGTTTCGGGGTTGCGCCGTCCCCCCCAAGAGCGACGTGTTACGAAAAAGCGCCCGCAACCTGGTTGGTTGCGGGCGCTGTGCTGCTAAGGGGCTCCGCTCGACGAAGCGCTGCGGCTAGCGATGCCTCGGTGCGCGGCGCATCCGGTTGCGGGCGAGCACCGAGGTGGTCGCCCCACCGGCGGCCAGGGCGAGCCCCAGCGCAAGGGCGATGCCCAGCGCATCCCCGGTCTTGGCGGCCGCCTCCGCGTCGCCGCGGTCCTTGGCGATGGTTGTCGGCAGCGGCTTGGGGTTGCCACCCTGGCTACCGCCGCCGCCGGTCGGCTCCTTCGACGGTCCGTTGCTCTCGTCGGTGCCGGCGGGGTAGGCCTTGGGGCTTTCCACCTTCTCGACGGCGCTCTCGTAGCTTGGCCAGTCAGCGGCCAGATCGTCTTCGGGATTGAAGGGGCTGCCGGGGGTCGGGTGCCCGTCGCTTCCCTCCCATTGCGAGGGCTTCTGACCCATGGCCACGGCGATGTTGCCGATATCGGCGCCGACGGCCTGGTCGGTTACCAGCGCGTCGAAGAACAGCGTGACGGCCTGCCCGGGGAACAGGCGGCCGACCGCAACGCACAGCCGACGCGTCTTGTTATCGTAGGCCGCGTCGTCCACAGCCAGGGCCGTGCCGTCGGGAAGCGTCAGCTTGATGCTGCCCTTCAGCGGCTCCAGGCCGCGGGGCACGTCGTCGCGCACGATGGCGTCCATCCAGCCGTTGGTCTGGCTGCTGTTGGACAGCGTGATGGCGTAGCGGATGGTGTCGCCCACCTTCGTCTCCTGGGCGCCCGAAAGGTTCTCGGCGCGCTTCTCCACCGCAATGTCGCCTTCCACGGGGTCGCCGGGAAGCACTTCGGGGATGGAGGCCGGGGGAGTGGGGCCCGTCGGTTCGTCCTCGGTGCCGGGGGCCGGCGTGCCCGGTTCGGTGTCGCCGCCCTTCGGGTCGTGGTCGGGGTCCCCGGAAGGGGTGGTGCCGTGGTAGAAGGCCACGTTGGCGTTGTTCTGGCCGAAGGCGTCCTTGGTCACGGCGCATTCGAACGTAAGCACAGCGCTGGCGCCGCCCCACAAATCGCCCACGTTCACGGCGATGGTGCGTGTGGCAGCGTCGTAGGCCCCGTCGTCTACAGGCATGGGGTCGCCGTCCCCCACGGTAAGCTTCATGGTGCCCAGCTTGAGCTCGATGCCCTGGGGCAGCGGGTCGGTGATCGCGGCGTCCCACAGCACGCTTCGCGTGTCGCCATGGTTGGCCAACGTGATGCGGTAGCGCAGCGTGTCGCCCACCTTCGTGACGGTACGCTCGGCGTCGGTGAGGTTATCCACGGTCTTGGAGAAGGCGATGTCGGCCCCCTCGGAGGTATCAGGGTCGAACGGCACGATGGTGCCCGGCCCCGGAGGGTTCACCGAAGGCGTGGTGGGGGTGGGGCCCTCGCCGGGCCTGGGGTTGGGCTCGGGGTCCAGATCCACGTCCTCCCCGTCGGGGTCGTCGGGGTTCAGCCGCTTGCCCTGGGCGCTGGCGGTGTTGCCCAAGGACAGGTCGCCCTCGCCGGCGGTAAGGAAGGCAACGTCCTCGTTCACGATGCACTCGAAGGTGAGCGTGGCAGCCGCGCCGCCGTAGACGGTTCCCGCGGGAACGCTCAGCACCGTCTTGCCCTCGGCGTTTTCGGCCAGGGCGAAGGAGCCTACGTTGGCCGCGGTGACGCTGTCGGCGCGAACCAGCTTCAGCCCGTCGCGGCCGTCCTTGGGGTTGTCCAGCTCAAGGGTGTTCTCCACCAGCGCCATGCTGGCGGGGATGGGGTCGGTGATGACCACCTGGGTCCAGGCGGATCCGGCGGCGGCGTTCGAGGCGGTGATGGTGTAGAGCAGTCGGTCGCCGGGGCGGGTGGGACCGTCGGGGTTCGTCAGGTTCACCACCTCCTTGGAAAGCTTCGGCTCCGGGGCGATCTGCGGGCTGGGCTCCACGATCACGTTGTAGGTCCAGGTGGAACCGGTATAGGCGCCGTTGGGCTTCTGGGCGAAGGTGAGCGTGCCCTTGCCGACGGCGGTGGGATCCAGCACCAGCGTGTAGGTGCCGTCGGCGTTGCGCACCGGGTTGCCGTCCTCGTCGCGTACGAAGTCGGCCGTGTAGAGGCTGCCGTCTTCGCCGGTGACGGAAATCTCGCCGGACGAGGGCGTCTTCACCTTCAGCAGCACGCGACCCGGGTACTTGAGGGTGTCCGTGGGCTTGCCGTAGGTGGTGGTGATGGTGCCTTCGAACTCCTTGGGACCTACAGTGTCCGGACTGGTTTCGGGCTTGGTGGTCACCTCGGGCTCGGGGAAGGTGGGGTCGGTGTTGTCCGGCTCGGGCTCGACGCTCACGGTGGGATGTGGGTTCACCGGCTCGATGGCAAGCTCGGCCCGGGGCGCCGCATCGGGGTTGTCGGCGGGGTTCACGCTGTCCATGTAGTTGGCTGGCGCAGCGTCGTCCTGGGTCGGCTGAATGTACTGCAGCGACACCTCGTGCTTCTTGTTGTCGGTGGCGATGGGCACCAGGAAGTCCTGGTCGGCGGGGACGAAGGTGTGGGTGAAGCGGGTGTAGGAGCCGGCGCCGTCGGGCACCACCGCGGCGTTCACCTCAAGCACGTCGTCTCCTTCCGCGACGGTCGAGGCGCCCGAGGCCACGTCGTCGGGGAAGACCAGCTTGATCTTGTCACCCACCGGTTGGCGGTCGATGAACAGCTGCACGTAGCCGCGCGGCGCCTGGCAGGTGCTCTTGGTGAGGTTGCCGTCGGGGTCCTTCTCGGCGCGGCGGATGTCGGCGGTGATGGTGATCTGCTTGCGCGCGTTGTCCTCCACGCTGGCGTCCTTGCCGTCCTCCCATTTGGCCTCGATAAGGCTCACCCGCGAGCCGATCTGCTTGATCTCGCACCAGCCGGTGGCCCGGTGCCCCCAGTAGTTGTCCCTGAAGCCCTCGACGCCGGAGAACTGCGTGGAATCCACGGTCAGCTTCATGACGCCCACGTCGGAGGGCATCTCCGTTGCGGCAGCGGTTTCCTCGCCCAAGGGGGTTTGTTTGTCGGAGGTGTAGCGCTGGTATTTGTAGGTGACGGCGTCCGGATCGGAGAGCAGCTTGTTGTCTGTCGCCTCGATGGGGGTGTCGTCGCTGATGGAAAGCCCGGGAAGCGGTGTCCCGTCGTAGTATTTGGACATATCGCGGAAGTCTTCGGGCAGCTCGAAGGTGATGTAGCGCTTCAGGGTAGACCCGCTTTGGGAGCCGGATGGCTGGCGGAACAGGGGCTCGATGGTCTGCTCGACGCCGTTCTTGTCCACATAGGTCATCGTGACGGTGACTTCTTGGGAGAAGGCGCTGGAAGGAAGCCATAGGTACAGCTGGCCGTCGAGGAACTGCTTGGGCGCACCGTAGTTGTACTCCTGCCCTCCCACCGTCAGCGTCCAGGAGGTTACGGTTTCGTCGAAGGTGCTGCCGGTTATGCCTGCCTGATCGTTGCGCTTCTCGATCTCCGACTTCAGGTTGATGGTCATCATCATGACCTTGTTGGGGTCGTTGGGGTCTGCGGTGTTGTAGCCGGGCTCTTTGTACGCTTCGTTGCCCCAGGCGGTGCCTCCCACGCCGATGAACTTTCCCGGACCGGCATAGACGGAGCCGCCTGTAACCACTACGTATCCGTTGTAGCCTCCTAGGTCGCCCACCGATCCGGTGGGGTAGAGGGTGCCGCCGGTGACGGTGATGGTGTGGTCGGTGTTGTAGCCCGCCGCCCCGTTCCAGCACGCTGCGCCGAAGCCGTTGCCGTGCCCGCCACCGGATGCGCGGATATAGCCGCCGTGAATGGTGATGTCGCCGGCTACGGTGGGGGTGTTGTAGGAGCGGCTGGCGATGTTGTCGCTTTCGTAGATGCCGGCTCCGCTGTAGCCGTCGTAACAGGCCGCGCCCACGCCGGCGCCGTGGTAGCCGCCCGCCACAGTGTAGTTGCCGCTGTTGAACAGGATGAGCGTATCGGTGCCATTGCCACCCGAACCTGCTCCGATGCCGGCGGCGCATCCGGAGTTGCCGGCGTAGGTGGCGTTCAGGACGCCTCCGTTGAAGGTCATGCGGCCACCGGTCTCGCAGTTGTTGCCGCCGATGCTGGCAGCGTCCTGCACGCCGTAGATGGTGAGCATGCCGGGGTTGCTGCTGTCGAGCACGGAGTGCAGCTCCCCTTTCTTCAGCGTTTTGCCGCCGACGAGGGTGACGTCCTCGTTGATGATGCCACCGATGGGGAGCACCATATTGCCGTTGGCGTCGACGTTTCTCACCGAGTCGTCCATGGTGAAGTCGGAGCCTTCTCCGCAGTGGAGGGGGGCGAGGTAGACCGTGATGCCCCACAGGCTGTTGTACGAACCGTCAGCCAAGGTGAGGTGGAGGCTTGTGCGGTTGCGCACCTGGGTGCCATCGGTGGCTTTCGAGCCGTCCTCCGTATCGTAGGAGTTGGTGAGGATGCTCACGGGCGTGTAATGACGGATGTTCACGCCGTCGAAGGTGAGGTCGGCATGAACCCCTTCGCGGATGACGATGCCCGTGTCGGAATAGGCCGCCGCATTCGACCCCGCCTGGCTCTGGTCGAAGGGGGCGGCATCCTGGATGACGAGCGGGGTGGAGGAGAGGATCTCCAGCACGTTGGTCACGGGGGTTCCGGCTATGGTGTAGTCTCCGCCGCGGTACTGCATGGCGCCGGGGGTGTAGATGTAGTCTACGCCGTAGATGCCCCCCAGAACCTTTAGGCTGCCGGTGACGGTCCAGCCGTCGCTTTGGGCAACCGGGATTTCGCTGGTGTCTGCATCTGCATCCTGCGGAGAGTCGTCGGGGGCGAGCAATTGCGCCAGGGCGGCGTGGGGTGCGGTCGCCACGGTTAGGGAGAGAGAGGGCGAGGGCTGCTGCTCGCTGTCGACGGCGCTTTGCGGGTCTTCGGTCTTGCTGCCCTGGTCGGGGATTTCCGTCTCGTCGGCGGCTACGGGCTGCGCCACTGCCGCTGGGCTTTCGGTCGCCGCCTCGTCGGTTGCCGGCGCACCCTGGTCGGGTGCCGGCTGGTCGGATAGCTGCCCTTCGAAGATGTCAGCTACCGAATTGATTGCTGGGGGGGGGGTGCCGTTATCGGCGGCGAACGCGCCTGCAGGCATCATCAGCCCGCAGGTCAGCACGGCGGCCATCCCTATGCGGAAGAGCCGGCTTCGCGACGTGCGATTCTCCATGGCGTACTCCTTCTTCCTCGTCACCGCGGCCTGTGCCGGCGAAACGCGGTGTAAGCAATCGGAAAGCAAATCGTTTCCCAACTGTTATGCATGGATGAAAAGCAGTATAGCGTTTCGCTTGCACGCTCACAAGGATTACCAGGTGGTTTAGGGAAAGCGCAGGTCGGAGCCAGCACGCGAAAAAGCCCCGGCTTGCGCCGCGTTCGACGCAGAGCCGGGGCTTTGAGCCTTTGCCGGGCAGGCGGGTTCTTTCTTGGGCAGCCTTCCCTTAGGCGGCTTCGCCCTCGTCCTCCACCAAGGCCACGGCGGCATCGGCCATAGCGGTGGCGAAGGCGCGCATCTGCTCTTCGCGGGTCTGCTCGCCCATCTTGTCGATGGTGCGTCCCATGCGGGCGAACTTGTGCTTGTCGGATTCGGCCATGCCCTGGTCGGGGTTGCAGCGGCGCTCGTACTGCGGATCGGACTGGTCGTGCCACAAACGATCGGCCACCGGCGCCCACTCCTCGCAGCGCTCGCGGGTCTTGGCGCACAGGTCGCAGGCGGCTTCCGGGTGCTGCAGGTCGGTGCTGTGGGCGCCGGCGCGCTCCACCATCTCGGTCAGGCGACCGGAATTCTCAAGGATGGGGCAGGGACGCAGCAGGTTGTCGTTGAAGGGCTGGCCGTAGTAGTACTCCATGAAGATGGGGCTCTGCAAAGCCTCCAGCAGCGACACCTCGCGGATGTTGGCGTTGCTGTAGTGGGCGAACACGCAGGGATCCACGTCTCCCGCTGCGTTGATGTGCAGGTAACGGCGTCCGCCTGCGATGCATCCGCCCACAAACTCGCCGTCGTTTTGGAAGTCAAGGGTGAACAGCGGCTTCTCCAGGCGCATCTGGCGCACGAAACGGTACAGGTGCTCGCGCTGCTCGGCGTTGGCCATAAGCTCCTTGGGGGCATCCACGCCCACGGGGAAGTAGGAGAAGATCCAGCAGAACAGCACTCCCTGGTCAACCATCCAGTCGAAGTACTCCTCGCTGGCGATGGAGCTGGCGTTCTCGCTGGTGAAGCAGCACGACACGCCGAAGGGAAGCCCGTGCTCGCGCAGAAGCCCCATGGCCCGCTCCACCTTGGCGTACACGCCGTCGCCGCGGCGGGCGTCGGTGGCGTCCTCGAAGCCCTCCACGCTGATGGCCGGCACGAAGTTGCCCACGCGCACCATCTCCTGGCAGAACTCCTCGTCGATGAGCGTGGAGTTCGTAAACGACAGGAAGGCGCAGTCCTGGTGCTTCTCGCACAGCTTGATGAGGTCGGTCTTGCGCACCAGCGGCTCGCCGCCGGTATAGATATATATGTGGCAGCCCAGGGCCTTGCCCTGCTCGATGATGGAGTCGATCTCGTCGAAGGTGAGGTTGAGCTTGTGGCCGTACTCCGCCGCCCAGCAGCCGGTGCAGTGCAGGTTGCAGGCGCTGGTGGGGTCCAGCAGAATGGCCCAGGGGATGTTGCACTGGTACTTGTCGCGCATGCGTTCCTGCTCGGGCCAGGCCATCAGGTTGCCGTCGATGGCGAAGGTTTTCACCAGCTTGTTGCGTACGGCCGGGTTCAGGTCCATGATCTTCATGATCAGCTGGTACCAGTTGTTCTTGGTGTCCAGCGCCGTGCGGAAGGCCTCGCGTTGGCTGGGAAACAAGCCCTCCGGCGCCACCTTGTCCAGGGCGTTCATGATCTTGGTGGCGTTGGTCACGGGGTCGGCCAGGAAGTAGTCGAACGCCTTCTCGTAGGCCATGTGCTTCAGCTGGTCTGTCGCCTTCATCGCATCCTCGCTCTCTGCGGCACCGGCCAGCGGTGCCTGTCGGTATCCCTTTTCTGGGCCGGCTTCGCCTTCCGTCCCACCCCGCCCCGGGGTCTCCTGGGCAGGGGAGGCGGTGCCGCGCCAATCGGCACCGTCGTCTCTGGGTGCGAGGCTCCCGAAAACGAGGTTCAGTTGTTCCCCAAATGTGGAGTAACTGGCTTGAGTGGATTATAGGCAATAACGGTGACCTCGTTGCTTTCAGTTTGGAAACAGGCGAAGATGGGCAACACGGAACCGAGGAAGTGGGGAGAAAAACCATGGAAGCTGTCGCACGCACAACCGGACGCGTGGTCGTTCCCGCCTGCCCGGCGCGCCCGGTAGGCGGAGAGGTGCTTCAGGACGGAGAGGCGGGCGGGCCCGGCGATCTTGCGCAGGCCCGCGCCGTGGCTTTTGCACCCGTGCGGTCCGGTGCCGCTGCGGGCAAGGCGCGCAAGCCGGAGCCTGCGGGGGAGGACGGGCGAGACGGCTCCGCCCGGCCGCGCAAGGAGGACAAGCGCGCCCGGCGCAGCAAGGCGGCCATACGCTCGGCGCTGCTGTCCCTTCTGGAGGAATGCGACTTCGACAAGGTGTCCGTCACCGCCGTGGCCCGAAAGGCCGGGGTCGACCGCAAGACGTTCTACAAGCACTACGCCTCGGTGGACGAGGTGTTCGACGATGCCGTCCGCGAGCGCGCCCTGGTCATCGCCGACGCCCTGTACCGCCAGACGGCGCACCCGGACGGCCGCGTTGACGTGGCCGAGATGTTCCAGCTTCTCTCCTACGCGCTGGTCAAGGAAACGTGGCTTACGGACCGCACGTTGTCCCATATGCCTTCCGACGTGCTGCTGGACAAGATAGAGGACCCGCTCATCGCGGTGTTCACCGAGCAGGACGTGCTGGGCATCGCCGGCCAGATGGGCCCGAATGCCGAATACGGCGTGGCGTTCTTCGTCTGCGGGCTTCTGGGGGCGTTCCGCCGTTGGTTGGCCTCCGATTCGGAGCTTCCCCTGGAGCAGCTTTCCGCCTCGGTGGGAACGGCGGTTGCCATGGGGCTGGAGGGCATCCTGGCCGCCCATCGGTAGCGGGCGCAATCGCCAGCCGTCCCTGCCGTCGGCCGCGGCGCCTCTCAGCTGCCCCAGAACATCTGCAGCAACTCCGCGCTCGTCTTCGTGCCCGTCTTCTTGAATATGTTGTGCATGTGCGACTTCACCGTGCCAACGGCCAGATGCAGCCTGCTCGCGGTGTTCTGGTAGTCGTTGCCCTCCACCAAGGACATGAGCACCTCTCGCTCTCGGGCGGTCAGCCCGTAGCGTTCGCAGACGTTGTCCATGGTCGCGCGCACGTAGACGGCATCCTGCCTGCCCTTCGGGGTTGGGGCGTCCTTGCGGCGCATGCGCAGGGTTCGGAAGCTCCACCGCAGTGCGAACAGGGCGAACAGCAGAATGAACACGTTCTCGGATATGTTGCGCTCGCTGAAGAACAGCAGAAGCGCGGAGCGGGCAACCTCGGGGCCGGGCTTCCAGACGATGATCATGAAGGTGTTCTCCGCCACGATGCACGCGCACAGCACCGCGGCCACCGCCGCCAGGCGTGCGAGCTTGCGGGTGCGCGACCTCTGGATGGTGGTTTTCGCCTCGTGCGCCTGGAACGCCACGTAGACGATCATCCACGCGAGGAACACCTCGCGGGTGCTGTAGAAGAGCCACTGCTTGAGGGGTCCTTCGGGCGCAAGCTCCACGATTAGCAGCGCGGCCAGCAGGAACAGCGCTGCGGGTGCCACGGCCAGAAGGATGTTGCGCTTGTTCAGGTACTCCAGCAGGGCCAGCCAGATGGACTCGAGCACGCCCACGGATACGAGCGCCTTCAGGTAGGGGTTGCGGATTCCGTAGTAGAGCGCGTCTCCCTGTTCGGAGAGGTTGTTCAGGCTGAGGTACTCGTTTTGGAAGATGAACGTGAGGTCGAAGAAGTAGAGCAGGAACGCAAGCGCCAGGCACAGGGCCACGGGGTTGCGCGTAACGGCGAACGAGGACAGGCACGACGTGGACGCCGCGATGCAGACGAGCATGATGACGATGGTGAAACCGTAGAAGGCGGACTCCATGGCGGTGAACCTTTTCCTCGAGCGTTCCCGGGCCTCTCCCAACCCCGTATGCGGTGCGCGGCCATCATAACGCCGCGCAGGGCCGCGGGGGAGTTTAGATGGCGAAACTTCGGGTTTATCTTGGTTTATGTTACAGGGGCGAAAACGGTGAACCGAGCTGGATTCCTCCGATAATTCCAGGTGGAAGGCTGCTTGCATGGTGCAAAGCGGTTCAGGGGCGCGCTGCGGGCCGCCTAAACCCCAACCCATCTTCCCAACTTGGGGGCGCAAGGTCAACATCCGGCCCAGAGGGCTCGCCGCCACGGCATCCGGATGGGCCGGAAGGGACGGCAGGGCCGCAGACCACGTAGATGGGAGAGAGCAATGGCAGCGAAGCGCGACTACATCGACACCAACGACTTCACCAAGGAGGAGCTGCTGGACATGGTGGAGCTCGCCCAGGCGATGAAGGGCATGATCGTGAAGGGCGGCCGCTATCCGCAGGTCCTCAGGAACAAGACGCTCGGCATGATCTTCCAGCAGGTGTCCACGCGCACCCGCATCTCCTTCGAGACCGCCATGACCGACCTGGGCGGCCATGCGCAGTTCTTCGGCCCCGGCTCCATCCAGCTGGGCGGCCACGAGTCCATCGAGGACTCCGGGCGCGTCATGGGCTCGCTGGTGGACATCCTCATGGCCCGTGTCGACCGCCACAAGGACGTGGTCGACCTGGCCAAGTACTCCGCCGCCCCCGTCATCAACGGCATGTCCGAGTACAACCATCCCACCCAGGAGCTGGGCGACCTGTTGACCATGATGGAGAACCTGCCCGAGGGCAAGCGCATCGAGGACTGCAAGCTGGCCTTCATCGGCGACGCCACCCAGGTATGCGTGTCGCTCATGTTCATCGCCTCGAAGATTGGCATGGACTTCGTGCAGTTCGGGCCGAAGGGCCATCAGATCACCGATGGCGGCCTGCAGGTGGACACGAACATCGACCTTCTGGCCATCGGGCAGGAGAACTGCAAGAAGTCCGGCGGCACCATCACCATCTCCGACGACATCGAGTGCATCAAGGGCGCCGACTTCGTCTACACCGATGTGTGGTACGGCCTGTACGACGACGAGGAGGAGGGGTCCAGCTACATGGACGTCTTCTACCCGAAGTACCAGGTGACCATGGACATGATGAACTACGCCGGGCCGGATTCGAAGTTCATGCACTGCCTGCCGGCCACCCGCGGCGAGGAAGTGACCGACGAGGTGATGGACGACCCCGAGCGCAGCCTGTGCTGGGACGAGGCCGAGAACCGCAAGCACTCCATCCGCGCCATCCTTGCCTACCTGTGCCCCCGCACACGCGAGGACGCGCCGGTGGCCGACGCCTACGAGGCCCGCATGGACGCCGTGCTGGCGCGTGCTGCCAACTAGCGGATTTGCCAGGGGGCGCCGCGCCTGGGCAGGTGCGGCGCCCCGTTTCCGGTCCGGGCCGCAGGGAAAGCGGCTTGCGAAGAAGGAGGTTGAGGGCCAGTGGCCGAGAAAGAGAAGCGGGAAGTGCGGTTCCACCACGGGATGCTCGCCTTCCTCTCGCTTGCCGCGGTTATGTTCTTCTGCGTGGTGGTTCTGGGCAGCGAGCCGCAGATCCCCATGGTGTTCGGTTGCGCCATTGCGGCGGGAATCGCCATGTACCTGGGATTTTCCTGGGACGAGGTGCTCGACGGCATGTTCAAGGGGATTCTGGACGCCATGGAGGCCATCCTCATCCTCATGTGCATCGGCATGCTGGTGGGCACCTGGATCCTGTCAGGTACCGTGCCCACGCTCATCTACTACGGCTTGAGCGTCATCAGCCCGCAGCTGTTTCTGCCCGTGGCGTTTCTGGGCACGCTGCTGGTGGGCATCGTGCTGGGGTCGTGGGGTGCGGCCGGCACCATCGGCATCGCGTTCATCGGCATCGCGGCGGCTCTTGACATCCCGCTCGGGATGGCGGCCGGCGCCATCATCGCCGGCGCCTACGTGAGCGAGATCGCCTCGCCCCTGACCGACGGCCCGGTGCTGTGCGCCGCGGTGGCAGGCGTGGGCGTGTTCGACATGTGCAAGAAGTTCCTGCCCATCGTGGCCGTCGTGTGCCTGGGCTGCGTGGGAATCTACTACTTCATGGGTACCACCTTGGGCACGGGCGCCATGACCGAGGCCGGAGCCGCCCAGGTGGGCGACTTGCTGGCCGCCTTGGCCGACTCCTACCATATCGGGCCCGTGACGCTCATTCCGCTGGTGGTCATGATCGTGTGCATCGTTGTCCAGGTGCCGGCCATCCCGTCGTTTCTGCTGGGCGTGGTGCTGGCTATGGTGGAGGCGGCCCTGCTGCAAGGCGCCGACCTGTCCACCGTGGTGGAGGCGGCCAACACCGGCGTGGTGAGCACCACGGGCTACCCGGTGCTCGACGAGCTGTTCAGCACCGGCGGCATCGAGGAGATGCTGCCCACCATCGCCATCGTCATCCTGGTCATGGCCTACGTGGGCATCCTGCAGCACACGGGTCTCATGCAGTCGCTCATCGAGCCCATCACCTCGAAGCTGAAGAGCTTCGCCTCGCTGGCGGCCACCACGGTGGCAAGCGGCGCGGTGTTCAACATCCTGCTGCCTGACCAGTACCCGGCGATTGCCCTGTCATGCAAGATGTACGGCGACGCTTTCGAGGGCAAGCGCGTGCGCGGCGACGTGTGGTCGAACATCGTGAACTCCTCGGCCGGCATCACGTCCGTGCTGGTACCGTGGAACACGTGCTCCATCTACATGGTCACCATCCTGGGCGTGGCCTGCATCGACTACCTGCCCTTCGCCCTGTTCTGCTTCCTGTACCCGGCAGCGGTGGCCCTTATCGCCATGCTTTTCGGACGCAGGCTCGGCTGGGTGGGAAAGGCCCCGGTCGGAGCGGACGATGACGGGGCGGGGGAGGCCCTGCCGGCTGCTGCGGAACAGGCTTAAGGGGCGCAGCTGGCTCGAAGCGGTCGTTCGGGCACCTCGGTTTGCAGGAGCCCGCGGCCGGCGTTCGGGCGGGTCTCGGGCCTGCGGATTCACCATTCATCACCAATCGTAAGTTTCGCGAAGGACGCCGGGCGCCCTTGGGATGGCGCTGCCGGAAGCGGCCCCGGATGATTCCGCGGGGCGGTCCGACCAGGCCGGGCGCCCGGGTGCGCTTCGCGAGGAAAGGAAAACCTATGAGCGAGAAGATCGTCGTTGCCCTGGGCGGCAACGCGCTGCAGTCGAAGGAAAGCGACGGCACCGCCGAGGCGCAGCTGGCCGTGGTGAAGCAGACCTGCTCCATCCTGGCCGACCTGTCCGCAGCCGGCTACGAGATGGCCGTCGTCCACGGCAACGGCCCGCAGGTAGGGCGCATCCTGCTGTCCAGCGAGACGGCCAAGGACGTGGTGCCCCCCATGCCGCTGGAGGTGTGCGGGTCCATGAGCGAGGGCTACATCGGCTACCACGTGCAGCAGGCCCTGAAGCACGAGCTTGCCAAGCGCGGGCTTGCCTACCCCGTGTGCACCATCGTCACCCAGACCGTCGTGGACGCTGACGACCCCTCCTTCGCCAACCCCACGAAACCTATCGGGCCCTTCTACGGCAAGGAGGAGGCCGAGGAGCTGGAGCGCACCCGCGGCTACGATATGCGCGAGGACAAGGCACGCGGCGGCTGGCGGCGCGTGGTGGCCTCGCCCAAACCCGAGAAGATCGTCGAGATCGAGGCCGTGAAGCTTCTGTGGGACGACGTGGTGGTCGTCTGCGCGGGCGGCGGCGGAATCCCCGTGGTCGAGAAGCCCGACGGGACGCTCGAGGGCGTTGCGGCCGTCATCGACAAGGACTTCGGCGCCGAGCTTCTGGCCGAGAACGTGGGCGCCGACGTCCTGCTCATCCTGACCGAGGTGGAGAAGGTGGCCATCAATTTCGGCACCCCCGAGCAGGTCGACCTCGATCGGCTGTCCCTGGCTGAGGCCGCGCGCCTGTGCGACGAGGGCCAGTTCGGCAGCGGCAGCATGCTGCCGAAGGTGCAGGCCTGCATGAAGTTCGTGCGCGCCTATCCGAACAAGCGCGCCATCATCACTAGCCTGTCGAAGGCCAAGGAGGCCCTGGCGGGGCAGACGGGCACCCTGTTCGCGTACCACGAGTAGCGCATACCAACCGACCGGCCGGCGCGGGCGTCGGCCGGCCCCCTTCCAACGGAAAGGCGGGTTAGCAATGGATCTTTCTCGGAAACAGAAGATCTACCCGTGGCTCGTGGTCCTGGGCTGCGGCATGTGGGTTTCGGGCTCCATCGGCTTTCTGACCATCGTGGCCGGCAACTTCTACGTCCCCGTCTCGGAGAGCCTGGGCGTGTCGGAGTCGTCGCTGGGCTTCTACATGACGCTCGTGTGCATCGGGCAGGCCATCAGCTTCCCCATAGCCGGGCGACTCATCCCCAAGATGAGGATACCGGTGCACATGACCATCATCTGCGCGGTGGAGGCTTTGGCGGCCGTGGCCATGGCGCTGTACGGCGAGCTGTACCTGTGGTACGTGTCGGGCCTGGTCATCGGCTTCTGCATGGGATTCAACACCTCTATCGGCGTGGCCATCGTGCTGGAGAACTGGTTCGCGAAGAAGACGGGCTTCGCCATCGGCGTGGCCTGGGGCCTTGGAAGCTTGGCCAACGCCATCATGAGCCCCATCATCAGCGACGTCATCGCCACGGCGGGCTGGCGCGTCGGCTACGTGGTGCTGGGCCTTACCAGCCTCGTGCTCATGTGCAGCGCGTCGCTGTTCATCGTGCGCTTGAAGCCCGAGGACAAGGGCCTGCTTCCCTACGGCTACGACAAGCAGCAGGAGGGCATCCACGTGGCCGACCCCACCGATGGCGTGTCTTTCCGCGATGCGGTGAGGTCCCCGGCGTTCATCCTGCTTCTGGCGGCCATGACGCTCATCACCATGACCACGGTCACCAACCAGCTGTTCGTGAGCTTCTCCGAGTCGGTGGGCTACGGCGCCGGCATCGGCAGCCTCATGGTGTCGGTGGCCATGATCTGCGATATCCTGTGGAATCCGCTCATCGGCATCACCTGCGACAAGTTCGGCGCGGCCAAGGGCGTGGTGCTGTGGTGCGCCGTCACTATCCTGTCGTTCGTGTGCCTGATGGTCGGCGCCTCCGTGCCGGCGCTTGCCTTCGTGGGCGCGGGCCTCAACGACACCATGTACGCCTGCTACGGCACCGGCATCGCCATGCTGACGGCGTTTCTGTTCGGCAACAAGGACTACGCGAAGATCTACTCGCTGGTGCCGGCCATCGGGTATGCCCTGGGATGCATGGGCGTGCCCATCCTCACGGGCATCTTCCAAGCCAGCGGCACCTACGATAGCGTGTGGCTGTTCTGCATCGCCTGCGACGCGGCCATCGCGGTCTGCGTCGTTGCGGCCGCGCGCCTGGCCAAGCGCCTGCCGCGCACGGAGTAGGCGCAACCGCCCGCAGTCCCGTCGCCCGGAAGCGGCCGCCCTGTGCGCACGGGGCGGCCGTCCGCGGCGCTGACAACGGACCCGGCGAGGTATGGGAGCCTCGCCGGGCGTTTCGGAGCCTTGGGCCATGGGCGCGCATCGCGGCCTTATGTTGTTTTGATTCCAGGAAAGGGGCAGTCCGGTTGCGGGCGCCCCTTTCCTGTATACTCGCCTGAGTGCGTGACTATCCCGGAGGGGCCGGGGCGGCGCCAAGTTCCGAACCTGGTCAGGTCGGGGACGAAGCAGCCATAAGGGACCGCTGACGAGCGCCCTGGTCCCTCCGGGATAGTTCGTTTTGCCGGGTCGGTGATTGCGGTGCGCCGGTACGCCAGCCGGCCGGCGGCATCTGGAAAAACACCGATTTCGGCAAGGGATACCATGGCAATTGTGGACTTCTTCGTGAACCTGCTGCGCGACCCGCGCGGGTTCATCGCTTCCTGGATCGTGGCGCTGGGGCCCGTGTGGGTGTACTCGCCGCTGTTCCTCATCGTGTTCGTGGAGACGGGGCTCGTGTTCTTCCCGTTCCTCCCCGGCGACTCGCTGCTGTTCGCCGCGGGCGTGTTCTCGGCCGAGGGGGGCGGCTTGAACCTGGGGGCCACGCTTGCGGTGTTCTACGCTGCGGCCGTGCTGGGCAACACGTCGAACTACTGGATCGCCCGGCTGTTCGGCAGCCGTATCATCGACTCGGGAAAGGTGAAGGCCCTCACGCCCGAGCGCATGGCCAAGCTCGACCACTTCTTCGAGCGCTACGGCGGCCTCACCATCGTCATCACGCGCTTCATGCCGTTCTTCCGCACCTTCGCCCCGTTCATCGCCGGCACCGGGCACATGAACTTCGGCCGCTTCACCCTGTGGAACGTCATCGGCGGCGTTTCCTGGGTGAGCCTGTTCGTGCTGGTGGGCTACTTCTTCGGTGGCGTTCCCTTCGTGCAGGAGCACTTCGAGGTCATCGTGATCGGCATCGTGGCGGTGTCGGTGGCGCCGGCCGTGGTGGGTGCTGTGAAGGCGGCGCTGTCCTCCCGCAAGGCCAAGGAGGGCGACCCGGTGGCCCAGGCCGAGGAGCGCGTGCGCGAGGCCGAGTACGACCGCGACGTGGTGCGCGAGAAGGTGATGCGCGCCGAGCATGCCGCCCGCGACGAGGCCCGCGCCAGGGTGCTGGCCGAGCACGGTGCCGAACCGGCCGCCGATCAGGCTGTCGAGCAGGAGCTTCAGGCGCCGCAGCAAGACGAAGCGGAGCCACAGGCCGCCCCTGCAGGCGACGACGACGCTGCGGATGCCGCTGACGGAGCAGCCCCCGACCGCGAAGGAGGCGCGTAGCCCATGGCAGAGGCCCTCTACCGCAAGTACCGGCCGCAGATCTTCGAGGACGTGGTCGGGCAGGAGCACATCGAGCGCACCATCAAAAACGCCATCGAGCAGGACAAGGTAAGCCACGCCTATCTGTTCTGCGGCCCGCGCGGCACTGGCAAGACCACTACGGCCCGTCTGCTGGCCAAGGCGCTGCTGTGCGAGAGCGGCCCTACGGCCGAGCCCGACGGCACCTGCGAGATGTGCGAGCTGGTTGCCAAGGGCGAGCACCCCGACGTCTACGAGCTGGACGCCGCCAGCCGCACCGGCGTGGAGAACGTCCGCGAGGAAATCATCGGGCGCGTCCATTACGCCCCCACCCGCGGCCGCTACAAGATATACATCATCGACGAGGTGCACATGTTGTCGGTCCCCGCCTTCAACGCGCTGTTGAAGACGCTGGAGGAGCCGCCGGCCCACGTGGTGTTCATCCTGGCCACTACCGACCCGCAGAAGGTGCCCGAGACCATCCATTCCCGCTGCCAGCGGTTCGACTTCCGCCGTATCGATTCGGAGTCCATGGTTTCGCGGCTGGGCGCCATCTGTACGGCTGAGGAAGTGGAGTGCGAGCCCGAGGCGCTGGAGCTTATCGCGCATCGGGCGGACGGCGGCATGCGCAACGCGCTCACGTCGCTCGAGCAGCTCATCGTGTTCTGCGGCGGCAACGTCACCCTGGACGCCGCCGAGCGCATGCTTGGGGGCGCTGATTCCGACGGCGTGGCGAAGCTTATGAGGGCCGTGGGCGACCAGGACGCCGCCGCGTGCTTCCAGTTCGTGGACGAGCTCGCCGAAAGCGGGTCCGACGTAGCCACCTTCGTGCGCCAGATGGCCCAGTTCGCGCGCAACCTCTACGTGATGAGCCTGGCCGGTGCCAAGGTGGAGCTGCCCTTGGGGCCCTCGGAGCGACGCGAGCTGGAGGCGGTGGCCCCGGCCTTCGGCCCCGACCGCGCCTCCCGCATGCTGGGAGTGCTGGGCGATCTGCAGGTGGAGCTCAAAACCTCCACCAACCAGCGGCTGTCCTTGGAAATCGCCCTTACCCGCATGGTGCGGCCCCAGGCCGACCTGACCATGGAGGCGCTGGCCCAGCGCCTGGAGACCCTCGAGCGGGGATTCGCCGCGCTGTCGTCGGGGGCGGCCGCGCCCATTGCGGTACCAGCGACCTTCGCGGCCCCTGCTGTGCCCGCGCTCGCGCCGGCCCCGGCGTCCGCCGTTTCTGCTGCTGCGGCCCCCGCTGCAATCGCCGCTGCGTCAGCTCGTCCGGTCGCGTCGGTCACCGCCGCCGCCCCCCAGCCGGCTGCTGCCGCCCAGATGGGTGCTTCGGCTCCCGTCCAGGCTGCCCCCGCTTCGGCGTCGGCGCCGATGGCGGGCGCCCCTGCGCTTCAGCCGACTGCTGCTCAAGCGGGCGTTTCGGCTCCAGCGGCCCCTGCGTCGCCCGCCGCGCAGCCTCCGGCTCCTTCCGGCCTGGCGAACCCGGCCGTAGTGCAGCGGCTCTGGCAGGCGGTGCTGGGGGCGGCTCGGGCCCAGGGCGGCGGCCTTGCGACGTTTTTGGGCTGGGCGAGCGCTTCTTACAGCCCGGCCACCGGCGGCATCGTCGCCACCTTCGACGGCAGCCAGCAGTTCGTGTACAACCAGGTGCAGAAGCCCGAGAACGTCCGGTTCGTGGCCCAGGTGCTGCAGGCGACGTTCGGACAGCCCGTCCCCTTCGCTTTCGCGCTGGGGTCGGCGGGTGCTGTGGCTGCAGCGCCTGCTGCCCGCCCGGCGCCGCAGCCCGCAGCTGCTCCGGCGCAGCCTAACCAGGGCGGCGGGGCTTCCCGGTCTGTCGCGCAGTCCCCTGCGGCGGGTATGGCCGGGGCCGCTGTCGCCATGCCGACTCCTGCGCCCGCGCCTGCTGTGCCGGCCGCTCCGGCAACCCAAGTAGCCGCTCAGCCTTCGCCCGGCCAGAGCGCACCTGCGCCGTCGCCGGCCGTCCAGGGCGTGCCTGCGTCGCCGGCGACGGCGGGCGCTTCTCCCCAGGGGGATGCCCAGGCCCCCGCGACCGGGCATGCGGCTGCGGCCGTCGCCGCACCGCGGCCCAGCGCCCCAGCGGCCCCTGTGCAGCCAAGCGCTTCCGCGCCGGGTCCGCAAGCGCAGTCCGCCCCGGCATCCAGCCTGCAAGCGCAGCCCGCCCCGGCAGCGCCCGCCATGGCCATGCCGGCCGAACCGCCGGATACCACGTCGGCGGCTAGCGCCGCCCGAAGCGCGGCCGTGGAGGTGTCGGGCGAGGGCGGCGGGGCCGAGTACTTGCAGTCGGTGCTGGCTGCAGGCGGCTTCGGACAGGCTATAACCGTGTCCGACGTGTCGGGCGGCTCGGTAGGCTGACGCTGACGCCGCTGCGGCTCGGCGAACCGGCACCGCTTCGGCAGTCTGGCTGTCGGGCGTTTCAGTACCAGAGCAATCCACGGCGGCGCGGGCGGGAACCGGCCCGTTGCCGATGCGGAAGAGCAAACCACGAACCGAAAGGACCCCAGGATGGCAAAACGCGGAGGATTTCCCGGCGGCGGCATGGGCAACATGAACGCCATGATGAAGCAGGCGCAGAAGATGCAGGCGGAGCTGGCTCGCGCCCAGGAGGAGATCAAGGACATGACCTTCGAAGCCTCCGCCGGCGGCGGCATGGTGAAGGCCGTGGCTCTGGGAGACGGCTCCATCAAGTCCATCACCATAGACCCGGAGGCGGTGGACCCCGAGGACGTGGAGATGCTGCAGGATACGGTGCTCGCGGCGGTGAACGAGGCCATTCGCGGCGTGAACCAGCTGGGTTCCGACCGCATGAGCTCGGTGACCGGCGGCTTGAGCATCCCGGGGCTTATGTAGCATGCAGGCGGCTTCCTCCATACAGAAGCTGCTCGACGAGTTGGAGCGGCTGCCCGGCATAGGCCCGAAATCGGCCCAGCGCATCGCCTACTGGATCCTCAACGCCGACAAGGCTACGGCGCTGCGGCTTTCCCAGGCCATCGCCGAGGTGAAGGAGCAGGTGCGCTTCTGCAGCCGCTGCTACAACTACGCCCAGGACGACCTGTGCGACATCTGCAAGTCGCCCCGGCGCGACGCTGGCATCATCTGCGTGGTGAGCGAGCCGCGCGACATCCCGCCCATCGAGCGGACGGCGGTGTTCCAAGGGCTCTACCACGTGCTGGGCGGCGCGCTTTCCCCGCTGGAGGGCATAGGCCCCGACGATCTGCGTATCCGCGAGCTTATGGGCCGTCTGGCCTCCGAAGACGTTCGCGAGGTGGTTATCGCCACGAACCCCAATGTGGAAGGGGAGACCACCGCCACCTACCTGGCCCGGCTCATCAAGCCCTTGGGCATCCCGGTCACGCGTCCGGCCAGCGGGCTTCCGGTGGGAGGCGATCTGGAGTTCGCCGACGAGGTGACCTTGGGGCGGGCCTTGGAGGGGCGCCGGCCGCTTTAGGTCGAGCCGTTCGGGAGGGGGGTGCGTTTGTCGCGCGGAGGCTTCGATGGCCGGATGCCCGACAGCTTCGGCGCCTCGCTGTCTGGTCCTTCGGTATCCAGGTGGCCGATACCGCCGGTTTGCCGTTGTCCGACGTTCCTGCGTACGTTCGGCATACAATGAAAGAGGCGAGCCCGAAAGCTCGCCTCTTCTCTTGCTAGAAGAAGAGTCCTGTCCCCTCCAAAAACAGGACCCCTTTCTTCGAGTGAAGTCAAAGGTTCGTGCGTTTTCCGAAAAAACGCATGGGCTAGTATAGCACCGTCGCCGCCCAGGCTTCAACTACTTTTTCGCGCCAGCCCGGGTCCCCGAGGCTGCACGCCCCGGCCAGCGAATCGTCCGCCAAAAGCCCTAAGGTCACCCGTCCGAAAGCCCGAGGCTGCCCCGCCCAAGCCCCTAGGCTGCCGGTAGCCCATTGTCTGCCAGGACCGCTCGGCGCGGTTCGGGGCGAGTCGCGCCCTTCGACTGCGGCCGCCAACGCCGCAGCGGTTTGGAGGGGCTCGGCGGTTTTGGGAAGCGGTGCGCGCGAACGGGTGCGAAGGACCCGGTTGTCTGCTATACTTCGCGGTTATTGCCAAGGGAGGGGACCTCGCAATGAGAACGAGCCATATCGCTATACCCAGCCCGGCCATCGCCGTGGTGGGACGTCATAATTCGGGGAAGACCACGCTGGTGGAAGCGGTCATAGCCGAGCTTTCCGCCCGCGGGCTGGACGTGGGCAGCATCAAGCACCACGGCCATGCCGGCTTCGACATCGACAAGCCGGGCAAGGACTCCTACCGCCATAGGGCAGCCGGCGCCACCGAGACCGTCGTGGCGGCTCCTGGGCTGGTTGCGCGCATGAAGACCATCGAGGGCGAGCTGGAATGCCGCGAGCTCGTGGCCTCCATGCCCGGGCACGACGTGGTGGTGGTGGAGGGGTATCGCAAAAGCGGGCTGCCCACTATCGAGGTCATGCGCTCGGGAAACGAGGCGGACCGCTCCGTGGCCGAGCTGTTCGCCCGGGGCGCCCGCGAGGGGTGGTCGCTCGGCGAGGACTTCTCGCAGCTGGCTCGGGAGGCGTCCCGGGGCGATGCCTCTGAAGCGCCGGCCGACTTGCGCGTGAAGATGCCCGATTCCAACACCGTGGCCGTGGTCACCGACATCGCCGAAGCCGCCCAGGCGGGCAAGGCGTTCGGCATTCCCGTCTTCGACATCAACGCCATCGTGGCCGTGGCCGATTTCGTGCAGGCCCACTACGCCCGCCCGAAGCTGACCGTCGTCATCCAGGCGGGCGGCCAGAGCCGGCGCATGGGGCGCAGCAAGGCCACGGTGCCTTTTGCCGGCCGCCCGCTCATCAGCCACATGGTGGAGCGCATGCTGCCCGTGGCCGACGAGCTGGTCATCACTACCAACGAGCCTGATAACCTGGCGTTTCTCCACGACGAGTACCCTCAGGCGATGCTGCGCCTTGTCACCGACGTCGTGAATCGCCGCGGCGCGCTGCCCGGGTTTCTGACGGCGCTCTCCGCTGCGAGCAACCCGTTCGTGGCGTTGGTGGCTTGCGACATGGCGTTCGCTTCGCCGGCGCTTGTGGCGGCGGAGGCCTCCAAGATGGCCGAATCGGAAGCGGACGCGGTGGTGCCGGTGAACAAGCACGGCTTCGAGCCGTTCCATGCGGTGTACCGTCGCGACGCGTGCCTTCCCCATGTGCGGCAGCTCGTGGAATCGGGGTGCAACCGCATGCAGGAGCTCTACGATCGCGTGAGCATCTTTCCGTTTCCCCAAGAGCTGGTTCAGCGCGCCGAGCCCATGGGCGGATGCTTCATGAACGCCAACACTCCCGAGGAGCTGGCTATGCTGGAGCAGTTCTATCTCGAGCGCTAGCTTCGGGCGGCCTTCCGCGGAGGGCTTGCGCGGCGATGGCGGAAGTCGGGCCTGATGGTGTACACTGTGCCTTCGAGATATCGCTGCTTTGGCGCGTTGCTAGTGCCAAAGCTTCCGGATAGGGAGAGCTGCCATGCCGAACCTGGCCGACATCATGGAGGTCGCCGAAGCCCTTGAGACCAAGGGCGTTCTCACCATCGAGGACCGCTGCACGGTTGTGCGTAACCGCCATTCGAAGTGCACCAAGTGCTCGGACGTGTGTCCCACCGATGCCGTCTGGGCGCAGAAGAACAAGCTGCGGCTCAACCACGACCAGTGCGTGAAGTGCGGAGCCTGCACCACCGTATGCCCCACCGAGGCCCTGGTCCCGTTGGCGCCGCTGGATGTGGACCTGGCCGAGGCGGTGGCTTCCAGCATCGCCACCACCAAGGCCGAGGCTCAGGTCAAGATGGAATCCGCCTTCGCACGCGGCGACTACCGGCCCCAGCGCGGGGCTGCGCCGTCTGCTGCTTCCGGGTTGCAGGACGCGACGGACGAGCTGCACTCCGGCGAAGTAGCGCCCACCGACCAGGAGCTCTTCGAAGCCGCCCTGGCTGCCGAGGAGGGCACGGCGGTGTTCGCCTGCGCCCGCATCGCGTCCAAGCACGTGGGCGATCCGGGCAAGTTCGCCGAGGTGCCGTGCCTGGCCCGCATGGAGGAGAGCCTGCTTCTGGCCATCGCCGCCCGAGGGGTGCAGGACATCGTGTTCGTGGATGGCAACTGCGCTACCTGCAAGTTCCGCGCGTGCAACAAGGGTATCGACGACACTGTGGAATCCGTGAACGGCCTGGTGGAAGCCATGGGAGCCACGCCGCGGGTGCGTCGGTCCTCTCAGTTTCCCGCCTGCGCGCTCGTGGAGGACGTGGACGGCCTTCTGGGCGACGCGCGCCGCGACTTCTTCTTCCATACGAAGGACCGCGCTAAGGATGCGGTGGCGAAATCGGCCGAGGTGCTGGTGTTCAAGAGCAACAATCCCCAGATCGCGTCGTTGCGCGAGCGCATGATGGTGTCGGCTGAGGGGACGCTTCCGCAGTTCGATCCCGAGCGGCACCCCCGGGCGCTGGACGCCCTCTACGAGCTCTCTCAGCCCGACGGCCCGGCGGAAGACGAAGTGTTCACGCGCCTGTTCGGCAGCGTGTCCATCGATTCGTCGCTGTGCACCTCCTGCAACATGTGCACGGTGTTCTGCCCCACGGGTGCCCTGCGCAAAAGCGACGAGGTGCCCGACCGCGACGGCGAGGAGGAGGGTGGCATCGGCAGCTACCTGGAGTTTTCGGCGGCCGACTGTGTGCAGTGCAACCTGTGCGCCGACGCTTGCCTGAAGAAGTGCCTGGACGTGAGCCCCTTCGTGCCCACCGATGACCTATTCAGCTTCGAGCCGCGCCTCATCTGGCGCCCCGACCCGCCCAAGCGCAAGGGAGTGCTCTCAAGCGTGCGCCGCTCGAAGTAGCCCCGGCCGCACAACCGGCAACTCGTGTAATTGATCTGCAAGCCTCTCATCAGGTGAAACACTGCATTATGCCTGTTCAGAGGACATGGCGGAAAAGCCTGCTGTGCGGCCTTTTTCGGGTATGCGGCGGGAGGCGCGCGGGCGGCGGGAGGTGCGTGGGTAGCGGGAGGTGCACGAAGTGCGCGGCTGGTGGCGCCCTGCGACTGGCGAGGGCAGCGGCGAGCCCGGGGTAGATGGGCGCCGGTTAGCCGGGTGGCCGGCGGGAGGTGCAGGGGAAAGGAGCCGGGGTTCTAGCTGAAGCGTCGCTGGCGGCCGCTGAGGCGGAACGCCGCCAGATAGACCAGCATGGCGGTGACCAGTCCGTTTACCGGCCCTACGAAGAACGGAATGTCGAGGATGCCGACAAGGGGCGCTCCGGCGAAGGCGCCGCCGGTCATGCAGCCCACCAGAAGGCCTGCGGAAAGCGACAGGATGCCGGGTGCCGACACGCCGGGCTGCACCCGCACGTTGGCGGGCCGACCGCGCCGCACCAGCCAGTAGTCGGCTATGAAGGTGCCGGCCAGCGCAGGGCCCGTCGCCGAGAGCACGCTCAGGAACGACTGGAACGCGTCCAGGATGCCGCCTACGGCCAAAGCGATGCCCGCCACGCCGGAGATCGCCGTGGGTAGCAGCGTTCCCTTCGACGAGGTGCTTTCCGGTTGGCCGCCGGCTCCGTGCAGCATCACCGCGAACCCAAGCCCCGCCGAATAGACGTTGCCGGCGTTGACGGTCCAGGTGGAAAGCACGAGCGCGATCACACCCAGGCCCGGGAAGCCGACGGTGTTCATGAGCGCCGCTACGTCGCCCTCGCCGGTGAGGATGGCCAGGCAGGCCGCGGTCATAAGGGCCACGAACACGGCGGGAATCACGCCCGCGATGGTGGAGATAACGGCATCGGCTCGCGTGCGGGCGTAGCGGGCGAAGTCGCCCGAGGTGGCGCCACCGAAGGCGAACAGGCCCACGGCCATCTGCACGCCGGCGATGAAGCCCACGGCGTCGGCCGGCAGCGGCACGTAGTCCGTCAGCAGCGACAGATCGCCGCTAGAGGCAAGCGACGCCCCCACGCCGTAAAGGCACACGGCGATGAGCAGCGGCGCCGCCACCGATGAAAGCCATGCGAGCCCGGTGAACCCCAGAAGAGCCGTGGCCAGCATGAGCAGCCCCAGCCCAAGCGAGCAAACCCAGACGGGAACGTCCAGGGCGAAGGTGTCTGCCAGCATGATCTGCAGCGACGAGCCGCATACGGCCGTCTGCACGCCGAACCAGCCGATGGTCACGATGCCCACGATAAGCGCCACCAGGTAGCGGGCGCCGGTGCGCCCAAGGGACGGCTCGGCCAGGTACACCGTGGGAAGCCCCATGTCGCTGGCTTGCGCCGACACCAGGCACATGTAGGCCACCACGAACCCGTAGCCCAGCAGCACGGCCGCGGCGGCGCCGGGAATGGAGAGCCCCAGGCCCAGGGCCGCTCCCACCATGAGCGTGGGCGCGCTGAACATCCCTCCGGCACGGATGATGGCGATGGGCTTCCAGTCTTTAAGCTCGTCCGGGGCCACGCGAGCCGCCGAGTAGTCGGGCGTGTATTCGTTTGCGATACGCTCCATGCGCCGTGCCTCTCCCGTGAACCTGACTGTGTTTTCGAAGGCGAAACTGCAGCAGTGTAGCACTGCGGCTCGGCGCAGGATGCGACTTGAGGGTTATCGGCAAAGGGGGCGGACGGGCGGAACGGGGAGGGGCCGCACGCCCCGCCTTCTCCGTGCGCATTTCGCGGCCTTGAGTCATCTTGCAAAATACCTGGTATTTCACTGGGTTACAATGAGAACGACTATGTGAGAAAGGTTTCCCCATGCGATACATGACAGCGGGCGAAAGCCACGGGCCCTGCCTGACGGCCATCGTCGAGGGAGTTCCTGCCGGGCTTCGGGTGTCCGAGGACCAGATCAACCAGGATCTGGCCCGGCGTCAGTCCGGCTACGGCCGCGGCGGTCGCCAGACCATCGAGCGCGACCGGGTGTCGGTGACCTCGGGCGTGCGGTTCGGGCGGACGCTCGGCACGCCGGTGGCGCTCGCAGTTGCCAACCGCGACTGGGAGAACTGGACCGAGCGCATGGCGGCCTTCGGCGAGGCTCCGGAAGGGCTCGTGCGCGAGGTGACGCCGCGCCCGGGCCATGCCGATCTGGTGGGTGCCCTGAAGGTGGACACCGACGACTGCCGCGACATCCTGGAGCGGGCGAGCGCCCGCGAAACCGCCGCCCGCGTGGCCGCCTCGGGCATTCCCCGCGAGTTTCTGGCCGAGCTGGGCGTGGACGTGCTTTCCTTCGTCGCCTCCATCGGGCCCGCGGCCATGAAGGAGGACGATCCTCTGGCCGCTGCCGCCTCCTACGACCAGCTGGCCATCGAGCAGAGCGAGGTGCGCTGCCCCGACCCGGAAGCCACCGAGGCCATGAAGCGCGCCATCGACCGGGCGAAACGCGAGGGCGAGAGCCTGGGCGGCACCTTCCGTATCGTGGTGAAGGGCCTCGTGCCCGGGGTGGGCGGCTACGCGACGGCCCGCGACCGGCTGACCTCGCGCCTGGCTGCGGCCCTGTTCTCCATCCCCGCGATCAAGGGCGTGGAATTCGGCCTGGGCTTCGAAGCGGCGCGCCGTCCCGGCTCCCAGGTGCACGACCCCATCGTGCGCGACGCCGTGTTCGGCTTCTCCCGCACCTCCAACAACGCCGGCGGCTTGGAAGGGGGCATGACCACGGGGCTTCCCCTGGTCATCACCTGCGCCATGAAGCCCATCCCCACGCTCATGACGCCCCTTCGCACGGTGAACCTGGACACGTTGGAGCCCGAAGACGCCTCCAAGGAGCGCTCGGACGTGTGCGCGGTGCCGGCCGCCGCGGTGGTGGCCGAGGGCGAGGTGGCTTTCGTGCTTGCCCAGGCCTACGAGGAGAAGTTCGGCTGCGACACCATGACCGACATCCGGGGCGCCCTGCGCGCCTACCGCGAGCGACTGAAGACGATGTCCCGATGACGGCCGTATCGCTGAGCGCGGGGGGAAGCGGATCGCGCGCCCCCATAACCGTGGGCACGCTTGCCAAACCGGTCTTCTTCGTGGGGTTCATGGGCGCCGGAAAGACCACGGTCGCCCGGCGGCTCGCCCGCAACTGCGGCGTGGCGGCCGTGGACATGGACACCTTCATCGAGCGGCAGGCGGGCAAGCGGGTGAAGGAGATCTTCGCCGAAGTGGGCGAAGAGGGCTTCCGCGCCGTAGAGACCGATGTGCTGCGTCAGCTCGCCGGCGGCGAAGGGCGCCTGGTGTCGTGCGGCGGCGGCGTGGTGAAGCAGCCCGAGAACCGTGAGCTGCTGGCCGACCAGGGCTTCGTCGTGTACCTGCGCGTGAGCGCCGACGAGGCGGCCGGGCGCATCAGCGACCGTTCCAGCCGCCCGCTGTTCCAGGACTTGGACGCCGCCCGCACGCTGAACCAGGAGCGCGAGCCGCTTTACGCGGAGGTGGCCGACGTGGTGGTTGACACCGCGGGCAAGTCGGTGGGCGCCATCGCTTCCGAGGTCCGGCGAGCTTTGTTGAAGGAGGGCGTGCTATGCCTGCAACAAAAGTAGTGGTGAACATCCCTGGCGAAGAGGCCTACGACGTGCGCATCGGCCAGGGGATCTTGCAGAGCCTGGGGGAGAAGCTTGCCCAGGTGCCGGCGCTGTCGAAGGCGAAGCGGCTGCTGGTGGTCACCGACGATACCGTGGCGCCCCTGTGCCTGAAGCAAGCCAAGGATGCGCTCGGCGCTTTCGGCGCTCCCGTGGCCGACATCTCCGTGCCTGCCGGCGAGGAGGCGAAGTCGCTGGCCGTGGCTGGCGAGCTGTGGGAGGCCATGGCCATGCTCGGCCTCGGCCGCGACAGCGCGGTGGTGGCCCTGGGCGGCGGCGTGGTGGGCGACCTTGCCGGTTTCGTCGGCTCCACCTTCATGCGCGGTCTTCCCGTGGTGCAGGTGCCTACCACCTTGCTCTCCATGGTGGACTCCTCGGTGGGCGGCAAGACGGCCGTGAATCTGGAGGCGGGGAAGAACCTGGTGGGAACGTTCTGGCAGCCTGCCTACGTGTGCGCCGACACCGCCACCCTGGCCACGCTGCCCGAGCGCGAATGGGCCTGCGGCTGCGCCGAGGTTGCGAAGTCCGCCGTCATCGACTCCGACGACTTCTTCTTCTGGCTGCTCGGCAACGCCGACGCCATGGCCGCCCGCAACGCCGACGTGGTGCAGCAGGCCATCGCCCGCTGCGTGGTGTTCAAGGCGAACGTGGTCTCTCGGGACAAGACCGAGAGCTGCGGCGTGCGCGAGTGCCTGAACTACGGCCATACCCTGGCCCACGGCATCGAGAAGCTGGCCGGCTACGGCACCTTCTCGCACGGCGCCGCCGTGGCAGAGGGCATGCGCTTCGCGGCCCGCATGGCCGAAGTGCTGCTGGGCACCTCGCCGGAGTTCGTGGAAACCCAAGGTCAGCTGCTGGACGCGCTGGGGCTGCCCGCGTTCGAGTGGCGCGCCCCTGCGGCAGACATGCTGGCCGCCATGAAGCACGACAAGAAGACCCGCGGCGGGTCCATCCGCTTCGTGCTGCCGCGCGATGTGGGCGATTGGGTGGTGCAGGCGGTGGAGGACGCCGTGGTTCTGGAGGCGCTCGAGGAGTGGGTGGCGGCGGTTTAGGCCGCTGCTCGCTTAGGCGCCCCGCGACTGGAGGCGAGGGGGCTTCGCTTATCCTCGCTTGCTTAGGCGCTTGGTTGTTGGCGGTGGGAGGACTTCGCTTGTCCGACTCGCTTAGGCGCGCTGAGGCCGAGAACTGAGGGGCTTCGCTTGTCCTCGCTCGTTTGCGCTTTGCTGTTGCGGATCTTTGCTGCTGCGGAATCGCTCAGCCCCTCCGTTCTCGGCCTCAGCGCGCGTGCGGGTTTTGCTGATGCGGAACTTTGCTGATGCGGAATCGCTCAGCCCTCCCACCGCCAACGGCCGAGCGCGTGCGGGTTTTCGCCGCAGTGGAACTGTGCGGCTGCGGAATCGCTCGGCTCTCCCGCGACCAACGGCCGGGCGCGGGCGAAGCGATTTTGCAGCGGCGGGTGCGGCGGTTTGTGGCGGATGCGTCCTGGTAGAAAGGAATGCTGTGAAGAAGTATTTGCTGATGAACGGTCCTAATCTGGATATGCTGGGGGTTCGTGAGCCGGGTGTTTACGGGGACCGCAGCTTGGCGGACCTGGAGGCGTTCGTGGGGGAGTATGCGGCGTCGAAGGGCGTGGGGCTGGACTGCTTTCAGTCCAACAGCGAAGGGGCGCTGGTGGATGCCATCCACGGTGCTTTGGGCGTCTACGGCGGCATCGTGTACAATCCGGGTGCCCATACCCATTACTCCTATGCGCTGCGCGATGCGCTGGGCGGGGTGGACGTGCCCTGCGTCGAGGTGCACATCTCCGACGTGGACGCCCGAGAGCCGTTCCGTGCGGTCTCGGTCATCGCCCCCGCCTGCGTGGCCCAGGTGAAGGGGCGCGGGTTCCAGGGCTATTGCGACGGGCTGGATATTTTGCTGGGCGGCGCCACCGAGCGCTTGGGCGAGGGGTACGAGCAGCGCTGCGCTCCCGGACAGGTCGTCGTGGCTGCGCCTGCGGCGGCCGAAACGGTGGGCGTTGGCGCCGTGTCCGACGACACCGGCGAGCACGGCGATGCCGACGAGGGCGACCAAGCGGGCCTCTTCGACGCTGAAGCTTCGGCATGCCGTCTGGGCCGTATGCGCGAGCGCATGGGGCAGTTGGGGCTTGGGGCCTTCCTGGTCCGCGACACCTCCAACATCCGCTACCTCACCGCCTTCGACGACGTGTTCGACGACGAGCAGGCCCATGGGCTGCTGGTAACCTCTGACCAGGCGATTCTCCATACCGATTCGCGTTACAGCGAAGCGGCGGCTTCGGCGGCCCGCGCATGCGGCGATGTCGTGGCCGTGGATTCCTCCCGCCAGGGGCATGGGGCCTTCGCCCTGGGATGCATCCGCGAGCTCTGCGACGGCATCAGGCCCGATGCGGTTCAGTGCGGCGCTAGCTTCGTCCTGGGGATCGAGGACTCCATGGCCCTGGCCGAGTTCCGGGCGCTGGAGAAGGCGGCTTCCAACATCTCCGAGCCGGACGAGGTGCCCTTGGCCGTGTCGCTTCGGGAGACTGACGACGTGGTGCTGCGGCTTCGGGCCGTGAAGGACGCCGTCGAGATTGCCCGCATGAAGGCGGCCCAGGCCATCACCGACGCGGCGTTCGCCCATATCGTCGAGTACATGCGACCCGGCATGACCGAGCGCCAGGTGCAGCTGGAGCTGGAGTCGTTCATGCTGGCCCGCGGTGCCGAGGGGCTCGCGTTCGGCTCCATCGTGGCGTGCGGCCCCAACGGCGCGAGCCCCCATGCCATCCCCGGGCAGACGGTGCTGCAGGCAGGCCAGTGCGTGGTGCTCGATTTCGGCGCGCGGGCCTTCGGGTACTGCTCGGACATGACGCGCACGGTGTTTTTGGGCCGGCCGACCCCTCGCATGGAGGCGGCTTACCGGGCCATCCGCGCGGCCAACGAAGCGGTGGAGGCGGCCATCCGCCCGGGCGTGACCGGAGCGCAGATGCACGAGCTTGCCGAGCAGGTTCTGGCCGAGCGCGGCTTCGCGGGGAAGATGGGCCATGGGCTGGGGCATGGCGTGGGGATCGACATCCACGAGCTGCCGAACCTCTCGCCGCGCAACCCGAACCCCCTTGCGGCCGGCAGCGTGGTCACCGTGGAGCCGGGCGTGTACCTGCCGGGCGAGTTCGGCATGCGCTTGGAGGACTTCGGCGTGGTGACCGAGGACGGCTTTTCGGTGTTCACCGCCTCCACCCACGATATGGTCGTGATCTAGGGATTTGGGTGCCATGGAGAGCGTGCGCATCCTGGCCGTAGAGGATGACGAGGCTATCGTCTTGCGCGGGGCCTGATTTGGCCGGTCCAATCGTGCATACCGGGCAGGTTCGTGCGGAAAAGCGCTCCAACCTGCTTGGTATGCACGACTTCCGACCCAATAGTGGCGGCATTGCGCGCAACGCTCCAGCCGCTGGTACCGCGAGCCCCTTCGCCCCAACCCCCAGCCCGCATCCCGCCGACCCGACCCCTCGCCGCCATCCCGCTACCTGATCTTCCCCGCCCCAATCCCGCACAATCGGCAGGTTGACGAATTTTTCTGCACCAACCTGCCGATTATGCGGGATTGGGTGCGGGCGGTTCGGGTGCGATGCGGGAGGTTGCCGCTCGCCCTTGCCGGACGCTGCGCCCCTCGCTCCTTGCGGCTCGCCCCTGTCGGATGCTGCGCCCCCTCGCTCCTTGCCGCTCGACAGTCGCCAGTGGCTGCACGTCCCCTCTTCCGTAATTTTTGCGCAGGTGGGCGCGGGCGGCTATAATAGGGCGGTTGAATTGGACGCGGCATGGCCGGTGGGCCTGCAGCGTGAGCGAAAGGAAGCATCCGTGGCTATCTCTACCGCCGATTTCCGCAACGGCATGTGCATCGAGTACAACGGCAAGCTGTGCACCATCGTGGAGTTCCAGCACGTGAAGCCGGGCAAGGGCGGTGCGTTCGTGCGTACGAAGCTCAAGGACATCAAGACCGGCCGCGTGGTGGACTACACCTTCAACTCCGGCACCAAGTTCGACACGGTGCGCCTGGAGACCAAGAAGATGCAGTACCTGTACAACGACGGCGCCAACTACAACTTCATGGACAACACCACCTACGAGCAGCTGGAGATTCCGGCTGAGACCGTGGGCGACGCGGCGAAGTGGCTGAAGGAGAACGACGAGGCCAGCCTGCTGTACGCCGGCGAGGAGCTCATCTCCATCGAGCCCCAGATGTTCGTGGAGCTGGAAGTCACCCACACCGAGCCCGGCTTCAAGGGCGACACCGCCACCAACACCACCAAGCCCGCCACCCTGGAGACGGGCATCGAGCTGCAGGTGCCCACGTTCATCGAGATCGGCGACGTGCTGCAGATCGACACCCGCGACGGCCGCGTCATCAAGCGCGTGTAGCCGCCGGTCGCGCATCGCTTCGCAGAATCGAACGGGCCCGCCAAGCTGCGGGCCCGTTTCTCATTCTGCGGCGAAAAAGCTTTCGAGGGGGTGCATAGTAGAGCGGGGCCGTCGGCGAGGACGGCCCTGTTCTGCCAAATCGACGGTGCAGCCCAGAGGGGAAGGGCGGCACCGTCTTCGAAAAAAGAGTTTCCTAGAAGCCGTCCTCCACGTCGCCCAGCTTGTAGGGGGCGAAGCTCAGGCCGTAGGTTTCGTCCACGTACGCCACGGCGTTCTTGCCCGCCATGCGCCCGCCGGTGTGGAGCCACCCCTGGGCGGTGCCGCCGAAGCCGTTGTAGGTGCGGTTGGGGCAGTGGATTACGCCCATGGAGTCCAGGCCGATGGCGTAGAGGCCGCGAATCTGGTCGCCGTTGGTGTCGATGACGGTCCAATCCTTGTCCACCTCGAGGGCGCCGATGGTGCCGAAGGTGGCCTGATGGATCTTAATGGCGTAGAAAGGTCCTGTCACAAGCTTCTTTAGGAACTCGGGCGCCTTGCCGAACTCGGTGTCTTCGCCTGCGTCGCACATGGCGTTGTAGCTGTCCACGGTCTCGACAAGCACCTTCTCGTCAAGGCCGCACTGCTTTGCCAAATCGGCGATGGTGTCGGCCTTGAAGGCCATCTCCTCCACAATCGCTTGATCAAGCGCTTCGTAGAGCGCTGGAATCGGCGTCTCCTTCACGATGGTGCCCTGGGAGTTGTAGCCGTCGAAGGAGGTGGTGTTGAAGCCCTCGTTCTTGATGACGTCCAGCACGTCCTTCGAGGCGATCATGTAGTACACAGCTCCGCCCTTGTAGTGGGTAAAGGGCTCGTCCTGGGTGCCTGCGGCGAAGTTGGTGTGGTTCTTCTCGTCCATGAAGCGCTTAGACGTCTTGCCTCCTACGGCGATGCAGGTGGCGTCGCCGGCTACGCCCATGGGGATGTTGTTCATGGTCTGCACGTTGTAGCGGCCGGTGCGGTACTGCAGCTTTTCCAGGGGCTTGAAGTCGTCGAACATCTCCAGCCAGTGGTCGGTGCCGAAGTGCATGGCGATGGGCATGCCGGCGTTGAACAGGTTCGCGCCCACGTTGCGGGCCGCCTGGATCATGGCACCGGTGTCCTGGCTGAAGCCGATGCACTTGTAGAAGCCGCGCCATTGCTCGTCCAGAAGCTCGTTCATCATCTCGTAGTTGTGGGAGAAGCCGCCGGTGTTCATGATGACCGACTTGGCGTGGATGACGTACTCCTTGCCGGTCACCAGGTTGCGCGCCTTCACGCCGGTCACGGCGCCGCCCTCGGTCATGATTTCGTAGCCCTCGGTCTCCAGAAGCACGCGTCCGCCCTGAGACACCACTTCGTTCACCATGCTCTCCAGCCAGCCGACCACCATCTTGCGACGGTCCTCGTAGGTGCCCGGATCCAGGCGCGAGGAGTTCAGGTTGTTGAAGTTGCACGAGTTCGGGGCGCCATAGGGGGCCTTCTCCTTGGTGGCAGGCGTGGTGCCGTAGTGCCAGCCGTGGGAGAACAGCCAGTCCACGGTGTCGCCGGAGTTGCGGATGTAGGACTCGATGCACTCGGCCTTGCCCACCATCTTGCCGTCCTGGGTGCAGTAGTCCATGTAGGCGGCCAGCACGTCCTCGGTGTCGGCATAGGGGGTGCCGCCGTTGAACACCTCGGCGTAGCGGGTGGGGTTGACCATGAAGGACTCGTGGGTCATGGACGACTTGCCGCCGATGCGTCCGGCCCGGTCGATGCCCACGATCTTCGCCAGATTGCCCAGGCTGCCGGCTGTGCGGTTCTGGAACTCCTCAAGGGCGCTGCGCATGGCGAACACGCCGCCGTTGCCCAGGCCCACCACCAGCACGTCGGCTTCGATTTCCTCAACCTGGCCGGCTTCCACCTTCAGATCCACGGGCTCTTCGAACTTGGCCTCGGCGCAGGCGGGCTCGCCGGCGGCCTCGAAGGCCTGCTCGAGGGCCTTGCGCATGGCGTTGCGCACGCCCAGGCACGACTGGGTGGCGCCGGAGACGGTGTCCACGTTGATGGACTGGTTGGCGATCACGCGTGGGAAGAAGCGGTCGATGACCGACTGCATGACCACTTCGGTCTCGCCGTGCTCGAATCGGTCCTCGGGCGTCTTGATGTTCAGGATGGCGTCCTCGTTCACCGTGACGGTGACCGGCAAATCGATGATGCGCCAGAAGCCGCTTTTGGCCGAGGCGGTGTAGGTGCCGGGCTTCATCTTGCGCTGGCGCAGGCCCTCGCCGATCATGGCCTTGCCGTAGGCTTCCTTGGCGGCGGAGAGCACGGCGCTTGCGGTGATGGTGGCTCCGGCGACGCAGTCCACGTCCACGGACTGGGCGTCCAGCATAGCCTGCTGCATGACGCGGATGGCGCGTCCGCCCTTGTTGGGGGTCTCCATGGGGCCTTCGACGGACACCTCGGTCACCTTGCCGGTGTCGGTGTCCACCGTCAGGCTCACGGTCACGTCGTCGGCGTAGCCGGCCTGGGTGGAGTCGGCCTTCACCACGCCGCGTCCGCCGGCGCTCGCGTCCGCCCCCGGCTCTTCGGCGGACGCCGTCGGTTGGTCGTCGTCCTTCTTCGGCGTTGCACACCCGGCCAGGCCCGCTGCGGCGCCCAGGCCCAGAAGCGATCCGCCCATAATGAAGCTGCGGCGGCTCAGGCTGCTGTCTTTCATAGCTGCTCCCTTCCTCTCTTCGTGCACGGCGCGCTCTTCCGCGGGAAGGCCCTCGGGAAGCTTCGCGTCGCAGCCGTCCTTTGCGGCTGCGGCCACTATGGGCCCCAGGCGGCGGAAGGGTCATCCTGCAGGTTGGTTGATTTTTGCGGAAAAAGCTCTAGACCGGGCTGGTTGAGGGCGACTCATCAGGGGAGATGCTCTCAACCAGCTCGATAAGCTCCTGCTGGCCGTGCACGCCGGTCTTCTGGTAGATATGTATCATGTGGGTGTGCACGGTGCTCTTGGACAGGTGATGGTCCCGGGCGATGGTCTCGCGGTTCTTGCCGCGGGCAAGCAGCTCCAAGATCTCGGTCTCGCGCGGCGTCAGCCCGTAACGGCCGGCAGCGGCCAGGGCGCGCTCGTGCAGGGAGGCGACAGGCGCCGCGGCATCGCTTCGGTCTGCGGCTTGCGATGCCGAGGACGCGATATCCTTGATGCCGAACATCCACAGAAACGAAACCACCAGCAGCACTTCCAGAAGCCCGATGAACAGCGACAGCAGGGTGGGGTCGGACCCGATGAGCGCAACGGCGCCGTCGCCTATGGCTATCCCCGAGGCGCAGCCGAGGGTTTTGCCGCCCACAAACAGGCTGAAGCTCAGCGTCGGGTTGCCCCGACCCCGCTGCGACAGCTCGATGACAAGAAGCAGCATGAGCACGTCGAAGAGCTTGTTGCCCACCAAAAGGATCACCACGGGCACCATGGCAAGCGCGCTCTGGTCCAGGATCTGCAGGAACAGGCCGGTGGCCGTTATGGGAAGCAACGCCTTGAGCAGCCCCAGACCGCTTATGGCGCCTCGTAGCAGGAAGACGAGCAGCAGCAGGCCCGCTGTGGCGAAGTTGGCGATGAACCGGGCGTTGTAGATGTCGGAAAC
Source organism: Eggerthellaceae bacterium (assembly GCA_910575165.1). Lineage (GTDB taxonomy): Bacteria > Actinomycetota > Coriobacteriia > Coriobacteriales > Eggerthellaceae > Xiamenia > Xiamenia aquisgranensis. The sequence continues at coordinate 33,720 of CAJTDS010000008.1, read as the reverse complement.
TGGCAGGGAGCTGTAGCAGATGCTGGTAGAGGACATCTGGACGAAGCTGAACAGCAGCACGGTGAGCGTGATGTTGAAGAGCGTCCTGGCGGTGCCCTTCGGCGCGGCGCCGCTATCGGACGACGGCTTCAGCAGGCTCGCCCCGTTCGATTCGCGGTCTCCGTCGGCATGGCGGGAGCTCATGTACAGGGCGCCCATGCCCCCCACGAGGACAAGCGATTCGGCCAGGGTCAGTCCGCTCGGGACGTTCGCGGACGCGACGATCCCGATGATCGCGGCAAGGAGGAAGGCGAGCAGCAGGTTGCAGTACACCTTGCGGTCTGAGTAGGGGAGGAAGCGCTCGCCCCACCGCACTTCGAAGTACCCGCCGCACAGGCCGATGGCTGCGAAGCCGGCGTTCAGGTACTCGCCGGCGCAAAGCTGGTTGCCGAAGAAGACGAAGCAGGAGCCCGCGACACCCAGCGCGAGGAAGAGCGTGTCGAACAGCGGCTCGTGGCGGTCGTAGGCCGGCAAGCGGCGCAAGGGAACCACCAGCAGGGCGGCCAGGGCGATGACGGACATGAGCAGGAAGGAGTACCAGAACTGCTCGGCGGAAAGCTGGCGGGCGATCATAAGGTACATGACCACCCAGGCGCGCAGCAGCCCGTAGCCCAGAAGGCCCACGGAAACGGTTTCTTTCAGCTGACCGGCCGTCATGTTTCTCCTCGTGCTGTGCCTAAGCTCTCGTCGGCGCTGACGAGAGCCTTTTGGGCATGCCTAACGCGTCCGCCTCCTGACGCGTCTATCGCGAGCGACTTTTCCTAGTATACAAGGAAAAGATTGTTCCACTCGGACCTTATCCCACTATAGTCGGAAAAGTCCGCCGGGGCATGGGCGCGGGCGCGCGCGGCTGCGGGGAAGGCGACGGTGCGCGTGCGCGTACCGGCCGCAGTTGCCAGGGGCCGCGATGCGTCGGCGCCCCTTGGCATGAATCTTGCAGAATGCTTCGCGAAGCACAAGGCATAGCCGCCCAAGTCGCTGCGGCGCCGGGCGGGGAGGAGGTTCCCATGGCGAAAACGTCTGAGATTCCCCAGTTCGGACTTTTGTCCGGGTACCGGGTGGTGCTTATTGGGCTTTCTGTGGCAGCCCCCTTCGCCGCCGAGCTGTACGCGGAAAACGGCGCCGACGTCATCTGGATCGAGCACCCTACCGTGCCGGATATGGGCCGCATGTCGGGTCACGGCGGCAGCTGGCAGCAGGACCGGCGCAACATGCGCTCGCTGGCCATGGACTATCTGCACGACGAGGGCCGCGAGGCGTTTCTTTCGCTCATCGAGACCGCCGACGTGCTCATCGAGGCGTCCACGGGCGGCCGCTTCGAGCGCAACGGCCTGGGTGACGAGGTGCTGTGGGAGCGCAACCCGGGCCTGGTCATCGCCCATATCTCCGGCTTCGGCCAGACGGGCGATCCGGCCTACGTCAAGCGCGCCAGCTACGACCCCATCGCCCAGGCCTTCAGCGGCACCATGCGCATGAACGGCTTTCCTGGCATGCCCTCGCTGCCGGCCATGGTGTTTCCCGGCGACTACTCGGCCTCCTTCTACGCCTTCGGCATGACCGTGGCCGCCCTGCTCAAGCGCACGCAGACCGGCAAGGGGGAGTCCTTCGACATCGCCCAGTTCGAAACGCTCCTGCGCACCCAGTCCCAGTACCCCACCGACTACTGGCACTACGGCGCCGACTACGTGAAGGAGGGCAGCCACAGCCTTATCTGCGCCCTCTACGGCACCTACGAATGCGCCGACGGGGAAGAGGTGCACGTGCTGTTTTTGGGGCCGGGCGTCCTGAGGGCGGGCCTGCCGCTCATCGGGCTGGAGTACGGAAGCGAGCTTTTCCCGGAAGGGGAGGGCATCATCCCCTACGGAAGCCGCGCGGCGGAAGTGGCGGAGGCGGCCTTTGCGGACTTCATCTCCACGCGTACGGCGGCCGAGGTGGAGGACGTCCTGGCAAACGGCGGCGTGCCCTGCTCGCGTATCATGGACTACGAGGCCTTGCGCAACCATCCCCACTGCCAGGCGCGCGGCATCATTGCCGAGTGGGCCTCCAGCGACGGCAGCGACACCATCCCCGGCGTGAAGGTGGTGCCCGAGACGGCGAACTTCCCGGGGCGCGTGTGGCGCGGAGCCCCCTCCATCGGCCAGGACAACGAGGACATCTTAGGAGAGCTGGGCCTTGACGAGGGGCAGATAGCATCCATGTACGAAAGCCGCCTGCTGGGTAAACACCCCTATTTCCAACCCGGCGTGTAGGATTCTTCTGCAGGGCCTTTTGGCGCCCTTCGCCGCAAACCGCTGCCCGCTTGAATTGTGCCCTTCGCTCCCGAAAAAGATACCGTTCGCCGTGATATTTGGCACGGAAGTTGCTTGGAGGAATAGCAGCCGGGCAGCAGGAGATGCCGACGGAAGGGGAGCGCAGAGGGAAGGTGCGTCTCCGGAAGAAGTTGGCATGAATGTTGCTTGCAAGGATCAGTGCGTCGTTTAGGTGCGACGGAGAGAGGGGATTCCGCATCGGGCGTCCCGTCCAAATACCAAGGAGGTAGCCTATGAAGTCAGCTGATCGTCCCAAGTTCGGCAACTTGCAGAGCCTGAAGGTTCTCAACGCGGGTGCAGTCATCGCCGCGCCCTTCGTGTGCGAGCTGTTCGCCGAGCAGGGCGCCGACGTTATCGAGCTGGAAAGCGTGATGGCTCCCGACATGTACCGTATGTACGGCGATGCCTGGTCCGTCGACCGCCGCAACCAGCGCATGATGACCTTGAACATTCCCTCTCCCGAGGGCAAGGAGATCCTGCTTCAGATGGTGAAATGGGCCGACGTTCTGGTGGAGTCCTCCAAGGGCGGCACCTGGGCCAAGTGGGGCCTCACCGACGAGGTGCTGTGGGAGGCCAACCCCGCGCTCGTCATCCTGCACATCTCCGGCTTCGGCAACTGGGGCGACCCGGACTACGTCCGCAAGGCGTCCTTCGACCCCATCGGACAGGCCTTCTCCGGCTACTCCAACCTCAACGGCTTCCCGGGCTGCCCGCCCAACGTGACCAAGCCCTTCACGGGCGACTTCGCCACGGCTCTCATGGGCGCGTGGGCCACGCTGGCTGCGGTCATCCGCGCCCGTGAGACCGGCGAGGGCGAGTCCATCGACTGCACGCAGTTCGAGTCGTTGGTGCGCATTCAGGGAGCCACGCTCTCCGACGGCATCAACCACGGCATCCAGCCCATGCGCATCGGCAACGAGGACCTGGTGGGCGCCTGCGCCGGTGCCCAGAAGTGCCTCGACGGCTACTGCCAGGTGGCCGTGGGCGGCGCCGGTCCCGTGCGCAAGCTGGTGGAGTTCTTCGGCTTTGCCGACGACCCGGACTTCCAGCCGCTGGGTTCCTACGCCTCCATCACCCGCGCCCCGGGCTGCAAGAGCCTGGACGACCCGCTGCCGCCGCGCGCCGCGAAATTCCGCAAGGCGCTCGACGAGTGGTGCGAGGCCCGTACCGTCGAAGAGGTGAACAGGACCTTCTCCGAGATGGGCATCCCGGTTTCCCCGCACATGACCTACGCCATGATGCTGGAGGACTCGCACTACAAGGCCCGCGAGGTGTTCATCGAGGTGCACGACGAGATCACCGACAAGGACGTCAAGCAGGTCAACATGATGCCGAAGTTCTCGAAGCATCCTGGCCAGGTGGTCCGCGGCGGCGCGAAGTATAACGCCGATACCGATGACATCCTGGAGGAGTTCGGCTACTCGCCCGCCGAGATCGAGCTGCTCTACGAGAAGGGCGTCATCAAGAAGGGCGAATAACCCTTTCGGCATGGAAAATATAGTCTTGTAATTTCCATGCCAACTGCTTAGCCTTACGGTGCGGGCTGCTTCGAAGGGGGCGCCCGCACTTGAGAGGGTAATGAGCAGAAACGGTAGCCGGTGGGTTCGTTGCAGAGGGCCTGGCGGCACGGTTTTTGCTCGTCGCACAGCGTGCCTGCGGGGTGCGGGCACGCAAGAGACAAGGAGAAAGAATGGGATCTTCACAAGTTAAGGGCAGTAATTACGCCTGGGCGATCGCGATCTCCTGCATCGCGTTCTACGCCGTGCCGCTGGGCTTCGCCGCCAACCATGCGGGCCTGTTCCTGACGCCCGTCATCAACGAGTTCGGCTGGTCTCAGACCGAGGCTTCGCTGTTCATGTCCATCCAGCCCTGGGTGGCCGCCATCTGCACGCCGTTCGCCGGCAAGCTGATCATGAAGTACAACCCCCGCTGGATCCTGGGCGCCGCCGTTCTGGTGTTCGGCCTGGCCAACCTCGCCTGCGCCTGGTTCACCGCTCCGTGGCAGTGGAACGTCTACGGCGTGCTCTACGGCGCGTCCGCCGCGTTCTGGATGTACATCGCCACGCCCACGATGGTCAACCGCTGGTTCGCCAAGAACAACGGCTCGGTCATCGGTGCCATCGGCGTGTTCGTGTCGCTGTTCGGCGCCATCATGAGCCCCATCATCGGCGGTTGGATTGCCACCTGGGGCTGGCAGCAGGCTCGTATCATCTGCTCCGTCATCGTGCTCGTCGCCGGCGCTGGCGTCACCTTCGCCCTGCTGCGCGAGTCTCCCGAGAAGATGGGCGTGAAGCCCTGGGGCTACGACGCCGCCGAGGCTGACCGCGCCAAGAGCGCCGAGGCCAAGGTCACCGAGGTCAAGGAGACCCAGGGTCTGACCCGCGGCGAGGCTCTGAAGCAGCCCGCTCTGTGGCTCCTCATCCTCATGGCCGGCATGTTCGTTATCTCTGCTTCCTTCGTGCAGCAGCTGGCCCGCTACGCTTCCACCAACACGCTGTTCACCGACGGTGCCGCCGTGGGCGCTCTGGCCGTGTCCGTGGCCATGGTGACCTCCATGATCGGCAAGTTCGGTCTGGGCTGGATCTCCGACCACTTCGGTGCCAAGATGTCCGGCATCGTGGCTGGCGTTCTGGGCGCTGCCGGTGCCGCCGTGGCTCTGGTGTCCGGCGGTTCCGAGATGATGTTCTACGTGGGCGTTGGCCTGTTCGGCATCGGCTACTCCGCTCTGAACGTGGTTCCGCCGCTGACCTGCCAGCAGGCTTTCGGCGACAAGGACTACGCCAGCGTGTTCTCCGTGGTCGCTACCGGTCTGAACGTGTTCTCCGGCTTCTCGGCCCTGATCTACGCCCAGATCTTCGACATCACCGGTTCCTACGCCGGCGCGTTCTGGATGAACATCATCTTCTACGTGCTGATCGTCGTCCTGGCCCTGATCATCGTTCCCATGGGCCGTCGCGCTTGGGCGAAGTAAGCTTCGCGTAAGGCACACTGCTCGGGGCTGCAAACTCGAGCTGCGGAAAAGCCCCTGCTTCGGCAGGGGCTTTCCTTTTTTGCGCCGACGCGCTATGGGGATGCGGAGAAGGCGGTTTCTCGGCGGAATGCTGCGTCCGGGCATACGTTGGTCGCCGGGCGCTCGTCCCGAACCCGGTCATGCCCAGCAGCTTGCTTCGAGCCCGTATCTGCCCGTCGAGCTATCGGCCGAATCGCCTGCTACTGCTTGTCGAACCACGCCATGACGGCGTCGTAGACCGGCTTGTGGCTTTCGTAGATGGCGTCGAATGCCTCGCGCGCCGCGTTGAGCTCGGCCATGGTCTCGGGCGTAGCCTCGGGCGGCATGACGTTCAGGGCTTTCTGCAGGCGCCGCCGGGCTTGCTTGTACTCGCGGCTCTGCATGGGATTGAGCTTCTTCTTGGCTACGGCGTAGCGCTCGTAGGCGGCATCCATGAGCGCGTAGCCCACCAGCATCTCGTCGATGCACCGCTCCATCCACTGGTCGTGCTCTGCGGCGGCTTCGGCTGCGGCCTTGGCGGCGGCTGCCTCTTCGGCGCTCACGCTCGACCGTTCGACGTGGGCCAGCATTTCCGTGCGCTTCTTGTCCAGGTTGTCGGCGTTGACGGTGAGCGTCCCGTCCTTGGCTATGGCGAAGCTGACCTCGAGCTTGGGCTTGCCCGCGCCGGCCCACTTCACATCGCGGATGCGCACCCGCCCCAGCTCTATGTTGTCGCGGACGAGCGGCCGCGTGCCTGCTACCAGGTGGAATTCGGCGGCAAGCTGGTAGGGGTCAACAGTGGAGAAAATCTGGGTGGTCTTGTAGGGAAGCTTCACGCCGGCGGGGATGACCTCGTGGGCGCGACCCCCCGGTATCTCGATGCAGATGGGCAGGGGCAGCGTGCCGTTTTCCGGTTCCAGGACGAACGCGACCTGGTCGCACTTGTCCATGGCGGGGGTTTTCGCCGAGTTCTTGAAAAGAGCCATGCTGGTAACCGCTTTCTCGAAGGTGTGTTGCTCCGTTGCTCACAGTGTAGCAAACAATCGGCCCCGGCTGCCTGGATGCGCTCCCGTCGATGCCGGACGACGCCCTCTTTCCATGCAAAAGAGATGCCAGCGTGGCACGGCTTTTGCTTGAAGGTTTTCCAGGTTCCCCAACACAACAAGGAGGAAGTGCATGAAAACGCAAGATTGTCCCAAGTTCGGACCGCTGCAGGGTGTGCGCGTCGTGAACCTGACCATGGCCATCGCCGGCCCCTTCGCCTGCGGGCTTCTGGCCGACATGGGCGCCGACGTCATCGGCATCGAGAGTCCCCTTGGGCGCGATACCTCCCGTCCGCAGAACGAGAAGCTTCAGGGTTGGGGCACCCAGATGGAGCGCCGCAACACGCGCAGCCTGTGCATGAACGTGAAGGAGGGCGAGGGCCGCGAGTACTTCTTCAAGCTGCTCAAGGACGCCGACATCCTCATGGATGGCTTCCGCGGCGGCCAGATGGCCAAGTGGGGCATGCCCGACGAGGTGCTGTGGGAGGTCAACCCCAAGCTCACCATCGTGCACATCTCCGGCTTCGGCCAGACCGGCGACCCGGCTTACATCGGCCGCGCCTCCTTCGACGGCATCGGCCAGGCCTACGGCTGCTTCATGGAAATGAACGGCTTCCCGGACCGTCTGCCCGTTCTGGCGTTCCCGCAGGTGAGCGACTACTACGCCGGCTTCATGGCCGATCTGGGAGCGCTTGCCGGCTACATCAACGCCCAGAAGACCGGCAAGGGCGAGAGCGTCGACGTTGCCCAGTACGAGGCCATGCTTCGCTGCGAGGGCTTCTACGCGGTTAACTACCTCAACACCGGGGCCCTTCCCGTGCGCGAGGGCAGCCATTCCACCTCCTCGGCCGGCTACGGCACCTACATCTGCAAGGACGGCGTGCCCATCTACGTGCTCATCCTGGGCCCCGGCGTGGTGAAGAAGGCCGTCCCCGCCTTCGGCCTGGAGTACGGCAGCGACCTGTTCCCCGTGGGCACCCCCGTGGTGGCCTTCGGCACCGAGGCCGGCGACGTCCTGGAGGCGGCCATGGAGAAGTTCTTCTCCGAGCACGACGCCGAGGAAGCCGAGAAGATCATGCTGGAGTGCGGCGTGCCTTGCAGCCGTATCTATAACTTCGCCATCGCCGAGAAGGACCCCCACTACATCGCCCGCGAGAGCTTCACGGAGTGGAAGAACTCCTACGACGAGGGCACCATCCGCGGTGTGAACATCGTGCCGAAGCTCAAGCAGAACCCGGGCCAGATCTGGCGCGGCATGCCGCTCGTGGGCGCGGACAACGAGGATATCCTGGAAGAGCTGGGCGCCACCGCCGACGAGGTTGCGGCCATGTACGAGAGCGGCCTTCTGAAGAAGGAAGAGACGCCGTTCGGCTAAGGCGCCGGGAGGGCCGGCTCCCCGTTGCGCCCTGGTGCGCGGCGAGGCGTCGCAGAGGGCGCTTTGCGGGATAGGGCCGCTAGGCGCTTGCGAGCGCAGATGATGATCGCGGGGCGGGGCCACGGGCTTCGCCCCGCCTTTCGCGAGGGAAGGAAGCGTTTCTATGGCGGGTCGGAAAGTCCATTACGCATGGGTCATCCTGGTGGCGTGCATCGCCTTCTACGCCGTGCCCGTAGGCGTCATCGGCAACTGCCAGGGCGTGTACGTGCAGCCCATCATGGACGAGTTCGGCTGGTCCCGGACCCAGACCACCCTCTACCTCATCGTTCAGCAGCTGGTCGCCGCAGCCACCGCCCCCTTTGCCGGCAAGGTGCTCGCCCGGCTCAACCCGCGCTGGGTGCTTACGGCCACCTCGGTGGTCTTCGGCGCAAACGCCATGGCCTGCGCGTTGTACACGCAGCCTTGGCAGTGGGTCGTCTACGGCGCCGTCTACGGCGTGTGCGCCGGATTCATCCTGTTCCTTGCGCTTCCCACCATCGTCAACATCTGGTTCAGGAAGCGAAACGGCCTTGCTATCGGCGTGGCGAGCGCGTTTATCGGCGTGTTCGCTGCAGTGTGCAGCCCCATCACCCAGGTGATCATCGACGCGTCGAGCTGGCAGACAGCCCGCGTGGTCATGAGCGTCGCCTGCATGCTGCTCTCCGCGCTGCCCACGGCCTTGCTGTTGCGGCGCAGCCCCGAGTCCATGGGCGTGCTTCCCTACGGGGCGAATCCCGAGCGGGCCGAGCGTGCGAAGGAAGGTTCCCAGGGGGCGAAGGCGTCGGTCATGTTGGTCGAACAGGGCGCGACGGCTTCCCAGGCCCGCCGCTCTCCGGCTCTTTACCTGCTGATTTTGGTGGCGGGCGGCTTCGGCTTCTGCGCCACGCTGGTGCAGCATCTTTCCGCCTACTGCTCCACCGGCGAGCTGGGAGCCATGGTGGGCGCCTACGCGGTGTCCATCGCCATGGTGGGCTCCATCGTTGGCAAGCCCGGGTTCGGCTGGCTTGCCGACAAGGTGGGAGCCGTGCGCGCCGGCATCACCTCCAGCGTGTTCGGCGCCGCCGGCGTAGCCATCATTCTCGTCTCCGGCGCGAACGCCGCGCTGTTCTTCCTCGGCACGGCGCTGTTCGGGCTGGGCTATTCGGCCCTGTCCATCGTGAGCCCGCTACTGGGCAGCCAGGGCTTCGGCTCGGCTCATTTCTCCGAGATCTACTCCTGGGTGTCCTCGGGCATATCGCTCCTGTCGGCCCTGGCCGGCTTCGCCCTGTCCTTCCTCTACGACGTCACGGGCAGCTTCACGGCCGATTTCGTGCTGGTCATCGCCATCTACGTCCTGTGCGCCATCCTCTGTCCGGTGGTGGTGCGCTCCGCCCGCAGGCTCTGGGTGTAGCCCGCCTTCACCAAGGGCGCTTCCCGGCCGCCGTGTTTCTGCCGGTTCCGTCATCGGCAGGCCGCGGCGAGGCTTTAGGCGCCGCTTTTCCGTCGACGGTTGGCACGATATTTGCTCAACTTACCGCTAAGGAATCCGCCTCGCAGCGAGGCGGGAATGACAGTTGCGGCTGCGGCTGCGCAGCGCAGAGGAACGTCAAAGGAGGGTACATGAGCTCTTCCAAGAAGGGAACCGTTTGGGCCTGGCTCGTCGTTCTCGGGTGCATCGGGTTCTACTCAATTCCCACGGGCGTCATCGCCAACACGTCCGGCATCTTCGTGGCGCCGGTCATGGACCAGTTCGGGTGGACGCAGACCGATACCACCATGTATCGGACCATCCAGCCCATCGTGTCCGCCATCGTCGCCCCGTTCGCCGGCCGCATTCTCCAGAAGGGCAACCCCCGCTGGATCTTGGCCATCGTCTCGGCTGCTTTCGGCTTGGCCTCCTGGGCGAGCGCCTATGCCACGGAGCTGTGGCAGTGGAACCTCTACGGTGTGGTCTTCGGCATCACCGCCGGCTTCTTCATGTACCTTGCGGCTCCCGTTCTCGTGAACACGTGGTTCAAGAAGAATGCTGGCATCGCCATCTCCATCACCGCGGCGGTGCTCTCCTTGATCGGTGCGTTCGCCAGCCCCATCGGCCAGCAGCTCATCTCCATGTACGACTGGCAGACCGCCCGCTCCATCATGTCCATCTTCACCACCGTGGTCTCCGTGGCGCTCACGGTGCTGTTCGTGCGCAAGAGTCCCGAGGTCATGGGGCTGCTTCCCTACGGCGCCGGCGACAAGCCCGGCGAGACCAAGGCCGAGGCGATGAAGGAGGCCGACGAGTACGAGGGCCAGGGTGCTACCATGGAGCAGGCGCGCCGCTCCCCGGGCCTGTACATGCTCGTGCTGGTTGCCGGCATCTTCGTCATGTGCGCGGCGTTCTTCCAGCAGATTCCCGCCATCTGCACCCGCGGCGAGCTGGGGGCCGCGGCCGGCGCCATGGCCGTGTCCATCATGATGGTAGGCGGCATCGTGTTCAAGTTGGTCCTGGGCGCCCTCAACGACATCATCGGCGTGCGCTGGACGGGCATCATCTCCGCCGCGGCCGGTGCCATCGGCATCTTCCTTGCCTACATCGCCGGCGGCAACGTCATGGTCTTCTACGCCGGCATGGTCATCTTCGGCGGCGGCTACGCGGGCCTTACGGTCATCGCGCCCATGCTCGCCCGCACCGCCTTCGGATCCATCAACTACTCCCAGATCTACTCCTGGGTGTCTACGGGCATCTTCGTGTTCACCGCTATCTCGTTCGTGGTCTACGGCATGATCTACGACACCACCGGCAGCTACGACCTGTGCTTCCTGGTGGTTATCGCGATGTACGTGCTGGCGGTAGTCTTGGTGCCGCTCACCATCAAGGTCTCGCAAAGGGCGTGGAAGAAGTAGCTTCGGCTCACCGCGGCTGGGGCGGGCTTTCGGGCTCGTTGCCGGCCGCTCGATCGATAATGGAACAGAAAGGGAAAGGCTGTCCGCATGAGCAAAGAGTACCCCATCCTCGGTTCGCCGTTGAAGGTCAACGGCGTGACCATGCGCAACCGTATGATCACCACCTCCATGTCCCCGGGTATGGGCTACGTCGATGGGGAGAACCATCCCACCGAGATGCTGGCCAACTATCTTGAGGAGCGTGCCGCCGGCGGTACGGGCATGATTATCCAGACCATCTGCCCTTGGAAGCGCACCAACATCGAGGGGCTGCATCCGCTGCCCTGCGCCTACGACGACAGCTGCGTCGACGAGCTGAAGACCTACATGGTGGACCCGGTGCACAAGCACGACGGCCTCATCTGCGCCCAGATCTACTGCGTCCACGACCTGAAGTTCGAGGGCGAGGACAAGGAGAGCGCCTACGGTCCCTCCGACATCGCCGTCATCCCCATGATGGGCGGCTTCAAGGCCATGACGCTCGAGCAGATCGCCGAGTTCAAGAAGATGTTCGTCAACGCCACCCTGGTCTGCAAGAAGGCCGGCTTCGACGCCGTTGAGGTCATGGCCGGCGTGGGCGGCGTCATGAGCCGCTTCATGAGCCAGGCCACCAACAACCGTACCGACCAGTACGGCGGAAGCCTTGAGAACCGCGCCCGCCTTACCCTGGAAATCATCCGCGAGGTGCGCGAGGCCGTGGGCCCGGATTACCCCATCGTGGTGCGCTGGTCGCCGGTGGACTTCATCAAGACCGCCAACGGCAGCGGCCTGTCCATGGAGGAGTCGCTCCAGATCGCCCAGTGGATGGAAGAGGCGGGCCTGGACATGCACGACCTGTCCGTGGGTTGGCATGAGACCAGCGTGCCCCTGACCACTAAGGGCATCGAGGACGGCCACTGGATGTACATCTCCGAGCAGATCAAGACCGTGGCGAAGAAGCCGGTGGGCCAGGGCTACCGCAACACCGACCCCACGGTGATGGAGCAGAACCTGCGGGACGGCAAGTGCGATGTCATCGCCGGTCTGCGTTACTCCATCGCCGACCCGGCGCTGCCGCTGAAGGTCATGGAGGACCGCACCGCCGAGATGCGCAAGTGCATCGTGTGCTGCCGCTGCATCGACGACGTGGTCTCCCGCGGCAAGGACCTGGTCTACTGCGGCGTGAACCCGCACCTGGGCGCCGAGCTGCTGCACCCCATGTACCCCAAGACCGACCATCCCAAGAAGGTCATGGTCATCGGCTCCGGCCCGGCCGGCCTGAACGCCGCGCTGACCGCCGCCCAGTGCGGCCACAAGGTGGACCTCTACGAGGAAGGTCCCCGCATCGGCGGCTGCGTGAAGATGAGCGCCATCTTCAGCCCCTACCATGAGCGCTATCTGGACTACCTGACCCATCAGATGAAGGAACACCCGGAAATCACCGTGCACCTGAAGACCAAGGTCACGCCCGAGCTGGTGGCCCAGGTGAAGCCCGACGCCGCCATCGTGGCCGTGGGCGGCAACCCCATCGGCATCGACGTGCCCGGCTCCGACGGCAAGAACGTGGTCATGTCCCACGACTTCCTGGAGATGCTCAACGGCCATGCGCCCAAGGGCAAGAAGGGCCTGTTCAACAAGATTATGTGGAAGGGCGGCTCCTGGTTCCTGAAGGCCCACTACACCCCGTCGTTCGCCCGCGAGATGACCGCGAAGATGACCTGGCCCATCTCGCGCGAGGTGGCTATCATCGGCGGCGGCCTGCCCGGTTGCGAGCTGGGGCACCTGTGCATGGAGACCGGCCGCACCACCGGCATCATCGAGGAGGGCAAGAAGATCGGCTACGACGTGAGCCCCTCCGAGCGCTTTGGCCTCACCAGCCAGTTCAAGAAGGCCGAGAACGTGAGCCTGCATCCCCTTACCCGCGTGGTGGAGATCACCGAGCAGGGCGTGAAGTGTATCACGACCGTGCCCGAGAAGGACGCCAACGGCAAGCCGCTCAAGGATGAGAACGGCAAGCCGGTCACCCATGAGGAAGACCTGTTCGTGCCCGGCAAGACCGTGGCCGTGACCCTGGGCCTCAGCGAGAACCACGAGCTGTACGAGGAGCTGCTCCGCCAGAACGTCGAGGTGTACATGGCTGGCGACTGCAACGAGCCCGCCCGCATCGCCGACGCCACCAAGGCCGGCTACGTGGCCGCCTGCGCACTGTAGCCATTCGCGCGAAGCGATTCCGAAAACGGTCCGCATCCTTCGGGGGTGCGGACCGTTTTTCCATATACATGCGAGGTTGGCACGAAATATGCAAAAGAAGGTCGTGCATGGATTTTCCGAACGGAAGGAACGACCGATGTCCGACAAAGACGTTGTGTACGCCGACGCCCCCGTAGACGGCGTCCAGGTGATCTACCTGAACCAGCCCGCCAAGAAGAACGCCATCTCCGCCGCCATGATGATCAAGCTCGACGGCCTGCTGGCCGCCGGCGATGCCGATGACGACGTGCGTGCTGTGCTGCTGCGCGGCGAGGGCGACGTGTTCTCCAGCGGGGGAGACCTCAGCCAGTCCGACCACAAGCCCACGCCCGAAGAGGCCCGCGCCACGTTTCTGAACTACGTGCACCTCATCCAGCGCATGCGCACCATGGCCAAGCCCATCGTCGCCATGGTGGACCGTTACGCGGTGGGCGGCGCCTTCGCCATGACCCTGGCCTCCGATTTGGTGGTGGCGACCGAGCGCACCTCCTTTGTGCCGGCGTTCTGCCAGATCGGCATCATCCCCGAGATGGGCATGATGGACATGCTGCCCAAGCTGGTGGGCATGCAGCGTGCCAAGGAGATCCTCTACATCGGCGGCAAGATCCCCGCATCGAAGATGCACGACTGGGGCCTGGTCAACCGCCTGACCACCCCCGAGGAGCTGGAGTCCGTCGCCATGGACCTGGCCCGCACCGTGGCCTCCATGCCCGCGCCTTCCATCCAGATCACCAAGGGCATCCTGAACTCCCTGGCCGACGGCAACCTGAACGCGTGCATGCAGGCGGAGTCCACGGCCTCGCCCTTCTGCACCACCACGGCGGCCTACGCCAAAACCATGGAGCGCTTCAGCAAGTAGCTTTACGTTTCAACCGTGTAGGGTACAGTGGGGCCGGGCGCGCGATCCCGGCCCCGCCTCCTGGGGTAGAGCTTGCGCGCGCTTTGGCGTCGCGTTCCCGAAAGGCGGGTTTCATCTCATGGATACGGACCGCTTCTCCAACGTTGCCGAACCGCTGCTGGCTTCCGTCCGGCGCGTTCCCGACAGGACGGCCGTGGTCTTCAAAGACCAGGAGCTGACGTATGCCCAGCTCAATGACGAGGTCAACCGTACCGCCGACGTGCTTGCCGCCCGGTTGGGAGCTGCGGCGGGCGACCGGGTGGCCTATCTGCTTCCCAACTGCATCGAGATTCTCGAGGTCTACTACGCGGCGCAGAAGCTGGGGGCGGCGGTTGTGCCCATCAACTTCAAGCACATCGCCCGCGAGCTGGCCTACCTGCTGCAGTCCTCCGGCGCCTCGGTGCTCGTGTTCGCGGCCGACTTCGCCGAGAAGGTGGCTGAAGCGGTGGAGCTCATGGACGACCCGATCGCCCTTGCCTGCACGCGGGCCGGAAACGCCAAGGCGCCGGTGGCCAAGTCGCTGTGCGGCGTGGAGGTGGTCGATCTGGATCGGGCGCGAGGGGAGGCTTCCGCCGTCGAGCCCGAGCTGTTCGCCGACGCCGAGTCGTTCTCGCGCATCCAGTTCACCGGCGGCTCCACCGGCCTGCCGAAGGGCGCCCGCCGCACCCACCGCGCCGATTTGGTGGAGCTGGCCGGCGTGCTGGATTCCAGCGCCATAGAGTCCTGCGAGCACCCCGTGGTGCTCATCCAGTGCCCGCTCGAGCATCATGGCGGCCACAGCTGGTTCACCATGGCCTTCGCCGCCGGAGCCACCCTTGTCATCTGCGCGGTGTTTTCGGCTGAGAACATCCTGGCCGAGATCGAGCGGCGCCGCGTCACCCACATGATCCTGCTGCCGCCCATCACCTACCTGCGGCTGCTCCATTGTCCCACCATCGACGACTACGACCTGTCCTCGGTGCAGCTGGTGCAAAGCGCCGCCGGCGCCACGAGCCATCGCATGATCGGGTCCATCTACCGCCATTTCCCCAACGCCGTGCTCAACTACGGCTGGGGCCAGTCCGAAAGCGGCCTGGGCACCACGCTGGTCATCACGCGCCAGATGCTGCAGGACAAGTCGCCGTTGCTGGAGAGCGTGGGGCGGCCCATGACGGGGCTTGAGCTGCGGGTGGTGGACGAGGAAGGGCGCGAGGTGGGACCCGGCGTGGCCGGCGAGGCCCAGGTGCGCTCCGGCGCGGTGATGGCCGGGTACTGGAACCAGCCCGAGCTTACGCAGCGCGCGTTCACCGAGGACGGCTGGCTGCGCACAGGCGATATCATGGTGCGCGATGCCCAGGGCTACTGCACGCTGGTATCCCGCAAGCGGGACATCATCAAGTCGGGCGGCGAGAACGTGTTCATCGGCGAGGTGGAGCGCGTCGTGTCCGAGCATCCCGGCGTGGCCGACGTGGTGGTGCTGGGCACCGCCGATCCGGTCATGGGCGAGGCCGTGGCCGCCGTCGTGCAGCCGGAACCGGGCGTGGAGCTGTCCAAAGCTGACATCCAGGACTGGTGCAAGAGGTCCCTCGCCAGCTACAAGAAGCCCCGCTACGTGCTGTTCGTCGACGACATCGGCCGCGACGATGCGGGCAAGGTGCGTCGCGACGAGGTGGCCGAGCGCTTCGAGCGGGCCAAGGACGAAGTTGCCCCGAAGTCCTACACCCAGGTGGTCGACGATCCGCCCATCTACTGCATCTCGGTGCCCACGGGGCTGAGATCCCACGACCCCACCAACGCCTACTTCGTCGATTGCGGCGAGCGCGCGCTGCTGGTGGACACGGGCGTGTGCGAGGAGCGCTCCCTGGAGGCCATCACCTTGGCCCGACGCCAGATAGGTTTCGCCCCCGAAAGCGTGGACGTGTTTTTGACTCACCACCACTTCGACCATCGCGGCCTGGCCTTTTCCGTGGGCGGACCCGACGGCCGCATTTTCATGACCCGCGCCGACGCCGACGCTGTGGCCTACGAGCAGACCGAGGCGTTTCGCCGGGAGCTGCTGGAAAAGATGGAGCGGCTGGGCCTTGGGAGCGCGGAGATGGCCGAGCTTGCGGCTTACGTCGCCGTGGCCGAGCAGGGCGGCGGCCGCTTCGACCGCGACCGGGTCACCTTCGTGGAGGACGGGGAGACGATCTCGGTGGGCAGCCAGGACTTTCGCGTGGTAGGGGTTGCCGGCCATACCGTGGGCCATGCGGCGCTGCTGCACGAGCAGAGCCGCTCGGTGTTCTTCGGCGACGCGGTGCTCATGGAGGTGAACCCTTGCGTCATGGGCTCCTTCGACGGCAGCGACGCCGATCTGGTGCAGGCGCAGCTGGACACCATGGAGCGCATCGCCTGCCTGGACTTCGACCGCGGCTTCGTGGGCCACGGGCCTGCCCGCCGCGTGCTCGCCCAGCAGCAGGTGAGGGAGCGCGCGCGGACCATAGCCGACAGGGTGCGCAGCCGCTTGGAAGAGATTCGGGGGGCGATCGCGGCCAAGCCCGGTGTGGTTGGCACGGATGTTGCTAAAACCATTCCATGGAGCACGCGCACCGATTCCTGGTCGTCCGTTCCGTTCATGAAGCGGTTCATCATGTACTGCGAAGTGGACGCCTACCTGGAGCATCTGGTCCGTACCGGGGAAGTGGAGCGCGCGCTCGTAGACGGAGTGTGGAAGTACGCCGTGAAGGCGTGATTGAGAGAAGGGAAAGGAAGCCGCATGGATTTCAGCCTTACCGACGAGCAGGAGCTGTTGCTGGAGAGCGTCGACGAGCTCATGGAGCGCTACGGCACCGAGGAGTACTTCAAGCAGTGCGACGAAGAGCATCGCTGGCCCCAGGAGTTCACCGACGCCCTTCTGGAGAACGGCTTCCAGATGCTGGGCGTTGACGAGGCCTTCGGCGGCACGCCCGTGGACGTGCAGACGCTCATGCTGGTCTCCGAGCGCATCTGCAAGAACGGCGCGCCCATCTACGTGTACGGCAACCTGTGCGCCCTGAAGGACATGACCGAGTACGGCTCTCCCGAGCAGCAGGAGCAGTGCTTCGCCGAGGTCATGGCCGGCCGTCCTGGCTTCGTGCTGGGCTTCACCGAGCCCGGCGCCGGTTCCGACAGCTCGGCTGTGGCCACCACCTTCAAGCGCCGCGACGGCAAGGTGTACCTCAATGGCTCGAAGTCCTTCATGACCAACGCCGTGAACTCCAAGTACATGTTGTGCGTGGCCCGCGATGCCGACGACGATCCGGCCGACCCCAAGAACCGCAGCCGCGTGTCCATGTGGTGGGTGCAGCTGCACGACGACGAGGGTAACGTCATGCCCGGCATCAAGATCGAGCCGCTGGAGAAGATCGGCTGGAACATGGGCAACACCTGCGAGATGACGCTGACCGACGTCGAGCTTGACGAGAAGGACCTCGTGGGCGTCGAGGGCAACGGCTTCATGCAGGCCATGGTGAACTTCGAGGTGGAGCGCCTGATCGCCTGCGCCCAGTCGCTCGGTGCCGCCGAGTGCGCTTTCGAGGATGCCGTTACCTACGCCACCCAGCGCATCCAGTTCGGCAAGCCCATCGGCAAGAACCAGCTCATCCAGGAGCACATCACCGACATGTACATGAAGATCGAGAACATGCGCAACTGGGTGTACCGCACCGCGTGGAAGATCGACAACGGCGAGTCCGTGCAGATCGACTCCGCCGTGGCGAAGCTGTACTGCGGCCGCGCGGCCTTCGATGTCATCGACACCGCCATGCAGGTCATGGGCGGCATCGGCTACACCAAGGACTGCCGTATCTCCCGTCTGTGGCGCGACCAGCGCGTCTACCGCATCGGCGCCGGTACCGACGAGATCATGATTCACATCGCCGGCCGCGCCATCCAGAAGCCCTACGCCGCCAAATAACCAGCGCGGGCTTTCGAGGCGGCGAGCCCATCCGACGCCGCGAGCTTCGCAATCCTTCGCGGAGCTCGGCGTGCCGGATGCTGCGGGACTCGCCTTGCTTGGACAGTCCTCGCATCCCGTCCGTTCCGCCGAGCCCCGCGTTGCTCCGCGACGCGCCGGCGGACGGCCTCGCTGCCTCGGAGTCCCTCTGGCTGGCGGGTTAAGCCGAAGCGTTGCTGTTTGTACCATTGCAAAAGCGAACGAAAGGAACTGTCATGGCTGAAATCTTCTCTCCCGTCGACGACCTGATCGCCGAGGCGTCCACCATCGACGCCCTCGTGCAGGACTTCACCGAGGAGGACTGGAACCGCCAGGCCGCCTACTGCGACACCTGGACCCTCAAGGACGTCATCACCCACATCGCCTTCTTCGACTACTGCGCCGCCGAGCTTCTGTGCGGGCGCGGCGAGTCGGTGAACGCCGTGGCCGACGCCGCCTCCGAGCAGGACGAGCACTACCACGTGCTGGCCTACCAGGACAAGACCGGCGCCGAGATTCTGAACTGGTGGCGCGAGCAGCGCACCATCATGTGCGACAAGTTCATGGAGCTGGGCCCGAAGGGCCGCGTGCCCTGGGCCGCCGGCATCCCGCCCATGTCCGTGCGCTCCCTGGCCTCGGCGCGCCTCATGGAGCTGTGGGCCCACAGCGTGGACATCTACGACGCCCTGGGCATCGACCCGGTCGTGAAGGAGCGCATCACCTCCACGCTGTTCCTCTCCTGGCAGGGCCGCCCCAACATGTACAACGTCAACGGCCTCGAGTTCGACCCCGAGGTGCCCATGTACCTGGAGCTGACGCTGCCCTCCGGCGAGGTGTGGGCCAAGGGCGAGCCCAACGACCAGAACTACATCAAGGGAACCGCCAAGGACTGGGCGCTCGTGGCCATCCGCCGCCGCAACTGGATGGACACCGACCTGGAGGTGGTGGGCGACGAGGCCCGCAGGTACGCCTCCATCGTGCAGACCTACGCCGGCCCCGCCGACCCCGCCCCCGAGGCCAAGCGCCAGCGCTAGGCGCATCCGCGCGAGCAGACGTTTGAGTAGAAGAGGGGCCCGGCTGCTGCAAGCCGGGCCCCTCCCTTTTCCGCCCCTCTTTTCAGCCCGCCCCGTCAGCCGACCCGTCAGCCGACCCGCCGCTCCGTCCCGTCGGCCGCCCCGCCGCTCCGCCCCCGTCGGCCGCCCCGCCGCTCCGCCCCCGTCGGCCGGGCGGGAGCCCGCAAAATCGGCAGGTTCGTGAGCTTTTTCTCCCCAAGCTGCCGATTCTGTGGGCTGCCATCGTCTTTGGGGGCTGTGCGCGCGACAGAAAGGTGCGCGACGGAAAGGCGTGCGACGGAAAGGCGCGCAGCAGGGGGGCGCCTAGTCCCACACCATGGGCTGGGGGGCGCACCCGGCGCGGTCGGGGCAGTCCACGCAGTCGCTGCTGATGTCGAGGGCGATGTCCGACCAAGAGGTCTCGCGGCATCCCAGCGACTCGTAGAAGGGCACGGCCGACCCGCGGGCGACGAAGCGCAGCGTGCCGAACCGTTCGTGGGCGAAGTCCATGAGCGCCACGCCCACGCCGCGCCCTTGGGCGCACGGGTCGACCACGATGGGACAGATGTAGTCGCGTCCTGCGCTGCGCACGATGCGGATGAAACCGAGCACCTTGCCGCTGCCCACGTCGCCTTCGCCGCCTTCGCCCTTTGCCGCATCGGACGCGCCGTCCTCCACTGCAACGAAGGAAACGCCCCGGTCGGAGAGCGCTCCCATCCCCGCCTGCAGCGCGAGGCGGGCGATGGCCGAGCTGTGCTCGCTGCCAGATTCGACGATGGCGTAGGTGGGGGATGCGGGCGATTGCGCAGCCATGAAGCCTCCTTGACCGCAAGGTGGCGGAGTACTAAGATGTGTTCCACCAAAGGGCGATAGCAAAAAACGTGCTAGTTTTGCCAGAAGTGTACCCATTCGCGTCGTTTGTTGAATAACTGACAACCCAGTATCCAGCAAAGGGGAGACGAACGGCGCTTTTGGCGGCGCGAGCGAGCTGTGGGCCCTTTCCACGGGACGACCCAGATGGGGAGGTTTCATGCACGGTGCTGCAAGCTCGGGCGTACGGCTCCAGTCCGCTTCTCGGACCACCGTCGCGCCGAAGAACCATCTGGCTCCCAGCGCCATCCACGGCCTCGAAGTGCTCTCCCTGCCCGTCACCGCCCTTGATACCTACATCTCCAAGGCCGTCGAGCAGAACCCGCTGCTCGAGCTTGACTACGCCACAAGCGACCTGTCCTTCGGCGAGCTTTCCCTGCGCGATGATGACCAGCCGGAAAGCGACCTGAACTACGATTCGGCGAACTGGTACTCGGGCCATGGCGACATCGAGCACAACCGCGCCCAGGTCCGCGACGGCTCGAACGACTATCGCGACGGCGCGCTGGCGGCGCAGGAGGGCTCGCATGCCGACGACTGGAGCCACCGGAAGGACTCCGCGTTCGAGCCTCGGCCGGGCTCGGGCGGCAGCCGCGATGACTCCTTCGGCGCCTCCTTGACCAACGTCGCGTTCCACGACCGCGCCCAGGCCCGCGGCTTCGGCATGGACCTGGATGCCCGCCGGCTGCGTGACGACTGCTGCCAGACCGAGACCCTGGCGAGCTTTCTGCGCATGCAGGTGGACGGGCGCAACCTCCCGGACGCAACCTACGAGCTGGTGCTCGCCGTCATCGACTGCCTCGACGACAACGGCTACTTCGCCGGAAGCCTCCATCGGCTGGCCCACGAGGCGCAGGTGCCGCTCGAGGACGTCGCATCGGCCCTGGCCGCCGTCCAAGGGCTGCAGCCCCGCGGGGTCGGTGCCAGGGACTTGGCCGAATGCCTGGCCCTGCAGCTTGCCGGCGAGGACGACGTGACGGTGCTCGCCCGCCGCATCGTGACCGAGAGCCTGCAGGATCTGGCGGACAACCGCACCACCCAGCTCATGCGCACCTACCGGATAAGCCTTGACGAACTGGGCGAGGTCCGCCGCCTGATCTGCGAGCTCAACCCGCGCCCCGGCTCATCGTTTTCCCAGAGTCGCGACACGGTCTACGTCATCCCGGACATCTCCGTCGCGCGCACTCCCGCGGGCTTCTCGGTGCGCGTGCTGGGCGAGCTTGCGGAGCGGGTGGTGCTCTCGAAGGACTACGCCCAGCTCGCGCAGGACGCGAAGGACGACTCGGGGGCCAGCGAATGGCTTTCCAGCCATGCCGAGGACGCCAAGCGGGTGCTCGCCAACATCGAGCAGCGCAGCCAGACGCTGTTCCGCTTCGGGACCTATCTGGTGGAGGCGCAATTCGCCTTCTTCGCCGAAGGGGAGCGGGCGCTTCGGCCCCTCACCATGCAGCAGGCGGCCGACGCCCTGGGATTCAACGTGTCCACCATCAGCCGCATCGTCGCCGACAAGCACGTGCTCACGCCGTGGGGCACCTACCCGCTGCGGTTCTTCTTCACCAGCGGCATCAGCTCGAGCTCCCGGCCCGGCGCGGCCGTCTCGTCCGTGGCGGTGAAGACGCGCATTCGTGACCTGGTGGCCCAGGAGGACCCGCGCAAGCCCCTGTCGGACGCCGCCATCACCGACCTGCTCAACAATGAGGGGGTCGACATCAAGCGCCGC
Organism: Eggerthellaceae bacterium; assembly: GCA_910575165.1. GTDB lineage: Bacteria > Actinomycetota > Coriobacteriia > Coriobacteriales > Eggerthellaceae > Xiamenia > Xiamenia aquisgranensis. The sequence continues at coordinate 12,322 of CAJTDS010000008.1, read as the reverse complement.
ACCGTCGCGAAGTACCGCGAGGCCCTTGGAATCGGGCGGCAATCCCAGCGGCGACGGTAGGGAATCGCCCGCATCCGTGGTAAAGTGTGGTGAGGCGGAAACGGGGAAGAGAAGAGGTGCGATGACGCAGACGACCGAGCATGCGCTTGAGGCGTGGAAGACCTTCGTCAGTACCGGCGAGATCCTGCAGGACAAGGTTCGGCCCGAGATCGCCCTTTCCTGGAAGCGCTGCCGCAACGCGGGGCTGAACCCCTGGTCGAGCGATTTCGCCAAGGAGAACTCGGCGCTGCTGCAGGAGAAGCGCCTGCGCTACAAGCCCTCGCTGGCGGCCACCCAGCCCGTCATGCGCTTCATGAAGGTGCTGCTGGGCTGTAACGTCTCGCTCATGGACGGCGAGAACTTCGTTTTCGAGCTGATCAGCCCCCTGAACACCTACTCGCGCACCTTCGGCACGTTCATGCGCGAGGCCGAGGTGGGCACCGGCAACGCCACCTTGGTGTGCTCCGAGAAGAGGCCCGTGCGCATCGACGGCTTCGAGCACTACCGGGCCATCGCCCAAAGCTACTCCGGCGTGGCGGCCCCTTACCTTGACGGGAAGGGCCATTACTTCGGCGCCCTCAACTTCAACAGCCCCTTCGGATTCCTGCCGCCCAGCGCCCTTGACCTGTGCGTGCAGAGCGTCGAACTCACCAAGGCTCTCTACGACATGGGCCCGCGGGCCAGCTCGGTGCTCACGGTTGACTTCTTCAAACCTCTGCTGTCCCTGTACGAGGGGCCGGTGGTCGCCGTGGACGGGAAAGGCCGCATCCTGGTAGCCAACATGGCCATGCGTCCCTACATGCCCGACTGGGACAAGTACTCCTACGGCACGCAGTCGCTATCGGCCTACCTGAGCGACTCCTCGTTGCTGCGACAGTTGCTGGAGCTGCCCGACCGCATGGAGGAGCCCCTGCCGGTGGCCTTCAAGCCGAAGCGCTCGCGCGGCGCCCTGGAGCTGTCCCTGGTCCGCCACGGGAAGGTGGAGCTCGACGGCGCCGAGCCGTTCATGCTGCTGGTGTTCGAGGCGCCCGCGTCCCCGGCCGACGAGGCCGTCCCCGGCGCCAGAAAGCCGGCGAAGGCCGTGGCCAAGGCGGTCAAGCGCCGCGAAGCCGAGATCATGCCGCTGGGAGAGGGCGAGGTCGACTACATCGGCGAGAGCGACGAGTGGAAGGCGGTCGACCGGCTGGTGCGCAAGGTGTCGCCGGTGAAGACCAACGTGCTGCTGCTGGGCGAGACGGGCACGGGCAAGGAGGTGGTGGCCCGCGCGCTCCACCGCCGCAGCGGCCGCACTGGCGCCTTCGTGGCAGTGAACTGCGGCGCGCTTCCCCGCGACCTGCTGGCCACGGAGCTGTTCGGCTACGAGGGCGGTGCGTTCACGGGAGCTCGCGAGGAAGGGGCCGTGGGCAAGTTCGAGTTCGCCGACGGGGGCACGCTGTTCCTGGACGAGATCGGCGAGATGCCGGTGGACATGCAGGTGAGCCTGTTGCGCGTGCTGCAGGAGTCCAGCGTGACGAAGCTGGGGTCAAACGACACCAAGCCGCTGGATTTGCGCGTCATCGCCGCCACCAACCAGAACATCCAGCGGCTCATCGCCGAGAAGAAGTTCCGCAGCGACCTGTACTACCGCCTGAGCATGGTGGAGATCCACCTGCCGCAGCTGAGGCGTCGCCTTGACGACGTGCCGCTTCTGGTGGAGTACTTCAACGCGCGGCTCTCCCAGCAGCTCAACGTTCCGCTGTCCGCCTTCCCTGAGGCCGCCATGCGGGCGCTGCAGTCCTACAGCTGGCCTGGCAACGTGCGCGAGCTGCGCAACGTGGTGGAGCGCTGCCTGATCATGGAAGGCGAGGGCGCCAACGTGGGCGTATCGGCGCTGCCGCTCTATATCGCCGGCGGCGCGAACCAAAGCCCCGACGGGCCGGCAAGCGCCAGCGTGGCCGAAGCCGACGATCATCTGGAAGGCCTGCGGCTCTTCGAGGCGCGGGCGCGGCTGCGGGAGCTGGTGGGTCGCTTCGACGGCGACCTGCCGAAGGTGGCGGCCCATCTGGGCGTGGACGAGGAGGGCATGCGGGAGCTTCTGGACAAGCTCGGTATGAAGGCGCGCATCGTCCTTGACGAGGAAGACGACATCGCGGCGTTCGTCCGCTTCTGAGGTGGCCGTTGTGAAGGGAAAGTCAAAGACCCTCGCCGGGGTGATCCTCGCCGGCGCCGTAGTTGTTGCGGCGGCGACCCAGCTCGGTTCCTTCGATGAGTCGACCTTCGCGCCCTCGCCCCTGTCGCAGGTGCTCGGCCAGGCGCAGGGCGTCCTGGCCGGCGACGGTTTCGCCCTTCCCGCCGAGGGAACCCTCTTCGCCCCGTCCGTCGACGGCGCGGCCCAGAAGGAGGCTCAGCAGGGGGAGCCGCCTCGCCGCCCGACATCCTACAAGGCCATCCGGGAGTTCAGGGAGGACGGCCTCGTGCAAGGCGAGACCATCGAGTCGACGGGCACCGACGAGAGCGCCGTCGCAGTGCTCGACGACCATGCGCAGGTGACGTTGCTGGACGTGACCGTGGAGCGGCGGTCCCCTTCGAGCACCGGAGGTCTGCTGGCTGCCACCTACGGCGTGGGCTCGGCGCTTCTGGTCGCCCCCGGCCAGCTTCTCGTCGGCGGCGGCACCGTAAGCACCAACGCCGACGGCGGCACGGGGCTGTTCGTCCTGGGGAAGAGGAGCGAGGCCCTCATCGCCGACAGCGCCGTGTCCACCCAGCAAAGCGCGTCGGCCGGCCTTGCGGTCGTCGAAGGGGCGTCGCTGTGCTCGTGGGACGTCCAGGTTCGCACCGAGGGCGAGCAGTCGCCGGCGGCGGTCGTGGGCAACGAGGGCGGCTCGCTGGTGCTTCAGGGGGGCACGCTCATGACCTTGGGCAAGGAGTCGCCGGTGCTGTCGAGCAAAGGTGACCTGACGGTGCTGGACGGCTCCCTGTCCGCGGCACGGTCTCATGCCGTGGAGGTCGAGGGAAAGAATGCCGTGCGCCTGTTCGACTGCCTCGTGTCCAGCAGCCCGCGCAGCAGCGCCGACGACGACTGCCGGTACAACGTGGTGCTCTACCAGGGAAGCGAGACGGACACCTCTACGGGGCGCACGACGTTTCACATGGTGGGCGGTAGCCTTTCATCCCGCGAGGGCGGGCTGTTCTACGTGACGAACACCCAGGCCACCATCGTGCTGCAGGCGGCGGACCTCTCGTTGGCCGACGACGCGTTCTTCCTCCGCTGCAGCGGCAACACCGGGGGCAGGGGATGGGGCAGCGCAGGCGGCAACGGCGCCGTGTGCTCGCTGACGGGCATCGGCCAGCTGATGGAGGGCGACATCCTGTGGGATTCTCTCAGCCAGGTGACGGTGTTTCTGACCGAGGGAAGCCAGCTGGTGGGCGCGGTGGGCAAGGACGACTCCTTCGCCGGCAACCCCACCGCCGCCATGGCGAAGGGCCAGGCGAACCTGATCATAGACAAGAGCAGCTCCTGGACGGTGACCGGCGACAGCACCCTAAGCTCGCTTTCCTGCGAAGGCGTGCTCTCCGACGCCGAGGGCCGTCCCGTCACCATCAAGTCGCCCGAAGGCGCTACGTTCGTGAAGGGCACGAGCCCCTACACCATCACCGTCACCGACTTCAGCATCGTGGTGGACGCGAGCTCCGCCTCCCAGCCCGACGTGCGCGCCGACTACGAGCTGGAGCGGCCCGAGGCGCTGTCGGCGACCCTGGAGGAAGACGGCTCCGGCGAGGAGACGCAGGCCGCAGCCGCCGAGCTCGCCGATGGCGACGGGGGAGAGCCCGCGATGGCGTCGGGCGACGAGGAGCGGCAGTCCTCTGCCGAAACGGAAGATCACGAGGCGGCCGGCGGAGAATAGGCCCAAACCGCGAATGGGAGGGAAACCATGGATCGGGATCTGTGGCCGGCCGACGGGGATGCCGCGCCGGCCGAGGAGCGGCTCGCCGCGTTGGAGGCCGTGCGGGCCGTGACGGATGTTGCCTATCGCTACGCCCGGTTCGTCGACGACCAGGACGGCCTGGGGGTTGCGTCCCTGTTCCTCGACGACGGCCTGCTCTTCCCGCAGCCCGGTGTAGAGCCGCTGGCGGGCAGGGCCCTCATCGGCAAGCTTTACGGCAAGCTGCTGCCGCAGATGACGTCTTCCACCCATGTGGTATCGAACCCCCAGGTGACGCTTCTGTCCGCCGACCACGCCGTCCTCGAGTGCGTGCTTTGGGCTTGGGAGGGCTTCTCCGACAAGCCCTCGATGCCCCCTGCGGACCGCTACACCTTCGGCCGCTACCGCATGGAGATGCGCCGCAGCGCCCAGGGCGGCTGGCTTATCGGGCGCATGGACATCATCTTCGCCGGCCAGGCCGACTCGGGCCGCTTCGCCGAGCATCTTTCCGGGCGAAGCTGAGCCCTTCGCGTTGTTCGCTGACCGTGGAGTTTGTGGTCGCGCCATCGAAAGACTGCTACCATGAACCGGCAACCCGCACGTTTAGGAAAGGAACCCCATGATCAAGGAAATCGTGACCGACGCGGAGGCGCTGTCCGCACCTGCCCAGCCGGCCACCATCGACGACGTTTCCGTGGCGATCGACCTGCTGGACACCATGGCCTCCTTGGAGAACGCCGCAAGCCTGGCCGCCAACCAGATCGGGTCCGACAAGGCGGTCATCGCCTACCTGGACGAGCAGGACAGCCCCCACGTGATGATGAACCCCAAGATCCTGCGGGCGCTGGGGCCCTATAAGGCCGAGGAGTCCTGCTTCTCCCACGAGGCCATCTCGAAGGTCACCCGCTTCGCCCGCATCGAGGTCTCCTACGACGAGGTGCCCGAGGCGCTGCTGCATCCCGCCGACGAAGCCGCCCCGGCCGACGCCCAGCTCGTCCGCCGCAAGAAGCGCCTGGAGGGTTGGGAGGCGGAGCTCGTGCAGCACGGCATCGACCACTGCAAGGGCAAGCTGGTGTAGGTTTGGCTCCTCTCACCGTGTAGAATCGGCGCCTCTGCCATGCGGGGGCGCCTTTTCATCTATAATGCGGGTTTCATCGCGCTCTTCGCGGCCCGATGGCGAACCTTGCAAATTTCCATCTCTCGAAGGAGGTACGGTTTCGTGGCAAAGCTCCAAATCATGGACACCACCATCCGCGACGGCCAGCAGAGCCTGTGGGCCACGCGCATGCAGGTGGGGGATATGCTGCCCATTCTGCCGGCGATGGACCGAGTGGGCTACTGGGCCATCGAGGCCTGGGGAGGCGCCACCTTCGACACCTGCCTGCGCTTCCTTGACGAGAACCCGTGGGACCGCCTGCGCTCGATTAAGGCGCAGACCCCCAACACCCCGCTGTCCATGCTCTCGCGCGGCCAGAACCTGGTGGGCTACAAGCACTACTCCCGCGAGATCTGCAACCGCTTCATCAAGGCCGCCAAACGCAACGGCGTGCACGTGTTCCGCGTGTTCGACGCCCTGAACGACATCCGCAACGTGGTGGACAACGCCGAGGCCATCAAGGAATGTGGCGGCCACTTCGAGGGCGCCATCTCCTACACCATGTCGCCGGTGCACACGCTGGACAGCTTCTTGGAGTACGGCCAGCAGCTGAAGGACCTGGGCGCCGACTCCATCGCCATCAAGGACATGGCCGGCATGCTCACGCCCTACCGCACCGAGCGCATGGTCAAGGCGTTCAACGCCGAGATCGGCCTGCCGGTGCACATCCACTGCCACTATGTCGGCGGCATGGCCCCGGCCAACATCATCAAGGCCGCCGAAGCCGGCGCCGCCATTGCCGACACCGCCTCCGCCCCGCTTGCCTTCGGCAACTCGCACCCGGCGGTGGAGATGATCGTGGCCGCCCTGCAGGAGAGCCGCTACGACACCGGGCTCGACCTGAACCTGCTGTTCGAGATCGCCGAGTACTGGGAGGAGATGCGCAAGCGCGGCCACTACAAGCGCGGCGTCTCCTCGCTCATCCATATGCAGGTGTACTCGCACCAGGTTCCCGGCGGCATGATGAGCAACCTCATCTCCCAGCTGGAGGTGCAAAACGCCCGCGACCGCCTGCCCGAGGTGATGAAGGAGATTCCTAAGGTGCGCGCCGAGGTGGGCTACCCGCCGCTGGTGACGCCGCTGTCGCAGATCGTGGGCACCCAGGCGGTGTTCAACGTGCTCACCGGCAAGCGCTGGGGCGTGGTGTCCAAGGAGATGAAGGACTATATCTGCGGCTACTACGGCAAGGCGCCGGGCCGCATGGACAAGAGCATCGTGGCGAAAGTGGTGGGCGATTCGGCCATGCTGCCGCCCGACGTGGCGCCCGGCTCTCTTGTCACTACCACCTACAACCAGGTTGCCGAGGAGATCGGCGATCTGGCGAAGACCGAGGAAGACGTGCTCATGTACGCGCTGTTCCCCAACGAGGCGCGCACCTTCCTAAGCAAGCACCGCACATCGGAAAAGGTCGACTTCCTCATGCAGGAGGAGTCGAGCCAGACCAAGGAGGACGATTACGTGGATATCAACCAGATTCGCGAACTCGTGCGCGTAGCCGAGGAGAGCGGCGTGGGAGAGATCGTCGTCGAGGAGGAGGGCACCCGCATCGCTGTGCGCATGCCCGGTGCCGCGCCCGCTGCTCCTGCTGTTCCCGCTGCAGCCGCCGCCCCTGTGGCCGTGGCCCAGACCCAGGCCCAGGCCCAGGCACCCGATTCGTCGGCGCCGGCCGACGACGGCATGGCCCGTCCCGCCAACTGGTACTGCGTGACCGCCCCCATGGTGGGCACCTACTACGCGGCGCCTGCTCCCGGCGAGCCGCCGTTCGTGTCCGTGGGCGACGAGGTGGCCGCCAACCAGACGCTGTGCATCGTGGAGGCCATGAAGCTCATGAACGAGATCACCGCCGAGCAGATGGGCACCGTGCGCGAGGTCTGCCTGGAGGACGCCTCCCCGGTTGAGTTCGGCACGCCGCTGTTCTACGTGGAGCCCCACGGTGCTCCCGCCCCGGCTCCGGAGACTGCCTAATGTTCGACAAGATCCTTATCGCCAACCGCGGCGAGGTGGCCCTGCGCGTCATGCGCGCCTGCAAGGAGCTGGGCGTGAAGACCGTGGCCGTCTACTCCACGGAAGACGCCGACACCTATCCAGTGGCCTACGCCGACGAGGCGGTCTGCATAGGCCCCGCCCAGGCGGCGAAGAGCTACCTGGTCATGGGTAACATCATCCAGGCCGCGCTCAACACCGGCGCCCAGGCCATCCATCCCGGCTACGGATTCCTTGCCGAAAACGCCGACTTCGCCCGCGCCTGCCTTGAGAACGACCTGGTGTTCATCGGCCCGTCCCCCGAGTGCATCGAGCGCATGGGCGACAAGAGCTCGGCCCGTGAGACCATGCGCTCCTGCGGCGTGCCCACGGTGCCCGGCTCCGACGGCTGCCTTGACACCGTGGAGGAGGCCCGAGCTTTCGCCGAGCGCGTGGGCTACCCGGTGCTCATCAAGGCCACGGCCGGCGGCGGCGGCAAGGGCATGCGCGAGGTCCACGACCCCGACCAGCTGGAAGCCCAGTACAAGGCCGCCCGCACCGAGGCCGGCGCCGCCTTCGGCAACGACGGCGTGTACCTGGAGAAGCTGGTGCTGCGACCGCGCCACGTGGAGGTGCAGGTGCTGGCCGACGACTTCGGCAACCGCGTGGCCCTGTGCGAGCGCGACTGCTCTGTGCAGCGCCGTCATCAGAAGCTTATCGAGGAGGCGCCCTCCCCGGCCCTCGACGACGATCTGCGCCGGGCCATGGGGGTAGCCGCCCTCAAGGCGGTGCGGGCCGTCGACTACCGCAACGCCGGCACCATCGAATTCCTGCTGGACACCGACGGCAGTTTCTACTTCATGGAGATGAACACCCGCGTGCAGGTGGAGCACCCGGTCACCGAGGAGATCACCGGCACCGACATCATCAAGGAGCAGCTGCGCATCGCCTCCGGAGAGCCGATCAGCTGCGCCGGCCGCGCGCCGTTTCATCCGGCGGGTCACGCCATCGAGCTGCGCATCAACGCCGAGGACCCCGAGTTCGGCTTCCGACCCAGCCCCGGCACCGTCACGCGCTTCGAGCCGCCGGCCGGCCCGGGTGTGCGCGTGGAGAGCTACGTGCGCAGCGGGTCTCGCATCTCGCCGCACTACGACTCGCTGGTGGCCAAGCTCATCGTGCATGGCCAGGACCGCGAGGAGGCCCTGGCGCGGGCCCGTCGCGCTCTTGACGAGTTCGTCATCGAGGGCATCAAGACCACCATTCCATTCCATCGCCAGGTGTTGGATAATGAGGTGTTCAAAGCCGGCGATGCGCGCACCGACTTCATCGAAACGCAGATGGGAGATTTGCTATGACCGAGTTGAGCATGAAGGGCATGACGCTTGCCCCCGGCGTGGTGGAGACCATCATCTCCATCGCCACCCAGGAAGTTGAGGGCGTGGCCTTCGTCGGGTCCGCCGCCGAGTCGGCCATCCGCCAGATGTTCACCGCCAAGCCCAGCACCCAGGGCATCGGCGTGGACATGGAGGAGGACGAATCCGTGCAGGTGGTCGTCCATATCGACGTGCTCTATGGATACTCGCTGCCCCAGGTGGCCGACAACGTGCGCCGCTCCATCGCCGATGCGCTGGCAACCCAGGTGGGCGTCCGGGTTGATTCCGTCGATGTGTACGTTGACGGCATCAAGTTCGCCCGCTAGGCGAAGGCGGTTCATCCATGGCATCACGAGACAGGCTTGCCGTTCAAGAGCGTCCCGCCGCCCGGCGCTGCGCCTTGCAGGTGCTCTACACCGCCGAGATACGTGGCGAGTCGCCCTCTAAGATCATCGAGGGCGAGGCGTTCCTCGGCGAGGACGAGCCCAGCGACTACGCCTCGATGCTGGTGCAGCGCTGCGAGGCCCATCGCGTAGGCATCGACCAGCAGCTTGCGAGCACCTCGGAGAACTGGTCGCTGGCGCGTATGCCTGTGGTCGACCGCTGCATCCTGCGCATGGCCGTGTGCGAGATGCTCTACGTGGACGACGTTCCCATCTCGGTCAGCATCAACGAGGCGGTGGAGCTGGCGAAGGCCTTCGGCGGCGAGGACGATTCCCCCCGCTTCGTGAACGGCGTGCTCGGGCGCATCGCGCGATCCCTGGAGCAGCCGGCCGCGTCCGCGGAAGGGGGCGCAGCACCGCAGGGCGACTCGCAGCCGGTCGCTGCGCAGGCTGCCGAGCAGGCGCCGAGCGAAAAGGGCGAGGGCGATGAGTAAGGTCCAGCCGAGCAGCTTCGACGAGGCGAGCGAGCGCATCGCCCAGATCGTGGAGGCGGTCTCGGATGCCGATGCCCCCTTGGAGTCGCTGCTCGAGCTGTTCGACGAGGCGGCCAGCTTGGGGTTGGCGGCCAGCGACCTTATGAACCGCGACATCACGGTACCGACGGAGGGGGTGGGCGAAGCCCCCGAGAGCGGCGACGAGCCCGTTCGGGGAGACGGCGTCGCCTAAGCGCAAGAGAGGTGTTCCATGGAGGGAAACCGCATTCTCGATGTCGTCACCTCGCCCAGCGACCTGAAGGCGTTGTCCGACGAAGAGCTGTCCATCCTCGCCTGCGAGATACGCGAGCAGATTCTCGAGACCACGGCTTGCACGGGCGGTCACGTGGCATCGTCGCTGGGGGCGGTCGAGATCATCTTGGCGGTGCACTCCCTGATCGACTGCCCGCACGACCGGTTCGTGTTCGACGTGGGGCACCAGTCCTACGCCCACAAGCTGGTGACGGGCCGTCTCGACGAGTTCCGCTCGCTGCGCACCTACGGGGGGCTGTCCGGGTTTCCCAAGCCCGAGGAAAGCCCTTTCGACGCCCATCCCTCCGGCCACGCCTCCGATTCCCTGTCCGTTGCCTACGGCTTGGCCGAGGCGCGCGATCTGCGAGGCGACGAGCAGAAGATCGTGGCGCTCATAGGCGACGCGTCCCTGGCCGGCGGCATGGCCTTCGAGGCGCTCAACCAGATCGGCCAGTCCCAAACGCCCATGGTCATCATCCTTAACGACAACGAGATGTCCATCTCCCGCAACGTGGGCGCGCTCATGAAGCACCTCGGCTACATGCGCACCACCGCGGAATACCGCCAGGCGCGCGACAGCATCCAGGAGCGCATGGAGAAGAACGGCCCCGTAGCGCGGGCGCTCATGCAGATCGGGCGCAACGTGAAGGATTCCATGAAGCACATGGCTATCCCGCGCTCCATGATCTTCGAGCAGCTGGGCATCCTGTGCACCGCGCCCATCGACGGGCACAACATAGGGCTGCTCAAGGAGACCTTGGCCGTGGCCCTGGCCGCCGACTGCCCGGTGCTGGTGCACGTGGTCACCAAGAAGGGCGCAGGCTACGCCCCGGCCGAGCGCGACCCCGAGACCTTCCACGGCATAGGGCCGTTTGACCTTGACACGGGGCTCGCCGTGAAGAAGCCCGTGGCGCCCCCCTCCTACACCTCTGTTTTCGGCCAGGCGCTTGTGCGCGAAGCCGAAGCCGACGAGCGCATCGTGGCCATGACCGCCGCCATGAAGGGCGGGACCGGCTTGAAGGAGTTCGCGGAGCGCTTTCCGGAGCGCTTCTTCGACGAGGGGATCGCCGAGGAGCATATGGTGGCCATGGCGTCGGGCCTGGCTTTGGGGGGAGCCAAGCCGGTGGTGGCGGTGTACTCGACGTTTCTGCAGCGGGCCATCGACCAGATGATCATCGACTGCTGCCTGCCCGACCTCGACGTGGTGTTCGCCATCGACCGCGCCGGCGTGGTGGGGGAGGACGGCCCCACGCACCACGGCATGTTCGACCTGGTGTACACCCGCATGGTCCCGCATATGAAGGTGCTTGCTCCTTCCGACGAAGCCGAGCTGGTCCATTGTTTGCATACGGCCCTGGCCCTGGGCGGCCCCGTCTCCGTGCGCTACCCGCGGGGCGAAGGCCAAGGGGTTGCGCTGCCCGATAAACCGGAAGTGCTGCCCGTGGGAGAGTCCAAGCTCGTCCGCGAGGGAGCTGATGTCGCTATCCTGGCATTCGGACGCATGGTGTCGCCGTCCCTCGAGGCGGCCCGGCTGCTCTCCGAGTCGGGCATCGAGGCATGCGTGGTGGACATGCGCTGGGTGAAGCCGCTCGACCGCCAGGCCATCCGCCGCGCCGCCCAAACCCAGCTGGTGGTCACCGTGGAAGGCGGCGTGGTCGCCGGAGGCGCTGGCGAGGGGGTGCTCGCCGTCATGGCCGAGGAGGGCTGCCTTGCCCCTGCGCTGAACCTGGGCATCGGGGACAGGTTCATCCACCAGGGCAAGACCGACCTGCTGCTGGCCGATTTGGGGCTCGACGGCAAGGGTATCGCCGAGGCCGTGGAGCAGAAGTACCTGTCGCTTTGATTGGAGGATTGCATCGTGGACGTGCGCTTCGTTCCCGTTGAGACCGCCGAGGACCGCTGCCAGATCGCCCAGCTTGCTTCCCGGATATGGAACGAGTACTGGCCGGCCATCATCGGCCAGGCGCAGACCGACTACATGGTGGAGAACTTTCAAAGCCTTTCGGCCTTCGAGCGTGACATGGCCGAGCACGGCTACGAGTACTGGTTCGTAGTGGCCGACGGCGAAGATGGGCAGCCCCAGGTGGTGGGCTATACGGGCGGTCACGAAGAACCCGAGACGAACCGGTTCTTCATCTCGAAGATCTACCTGCTGGCCCCGCACCGGGGCCGCGGTTTCGCCCGTCAGGTGGTGGAGTTCTACGACCGGTTGTGTCGCGAGCGGGGTCTGGGCGCCATGTACCTGACGGTCAACAAGCACAACGAGCTTGGCGTGCGCGCCTACAAGGGAACGGGCTTCGCGGTGATCGACGCCGTGGAAACGGACATAGGCGAAGGCTTCATCATGGACGACTACGTCATGGAGCGTCCCGCGGGGCTGCGGGCCTGACCCCGCTTTGTCCGCCGCCGAGCCGCAGCCCGGCGCGTCAACGATCCGGCGACTACGCCAGCAGCACCCGCCTTGCCGTGCGGGTGCTGCTGTTTTCCGGGCGGACGACTCGGCGCCGGCCCTTCGATGCGCGGTTATGGTGACCTTATGGATGAGGAAATAGTTCTTGCGCCTGCGGGAAGGGAAGAGTAATCTACTAACTCGCGCTTGAGGAGAGCGCATCGCCGCCCCGGAGGGCCGGAAAGAAATTTCCGAGAATCCGAAAATCACCCCTTGACGGGGAGGCGGCGGCAGGGTAGAGTATCTCCTTGCGCGTCTCGCGAGGCGGGGCGC
>CAJTDS010000007.1 GCA_910575165.1 Eggerthellaceae bacterium | reverse complement strand
AGCCGCGCAGCCCCATAGCCGTTAGAATGAAGGTTGGTATCAATGGCAGCCAGAAAATCGGCGGCGCTGTAGCCGTCCTTCTCCAGGTCATCCCAGATGCCGTAAAGCATGCGGGCGGCAGAGTAAACCGTATTGCCCGAAGTATATTCCAAATCGTCCCAGAGTTCATAAAGGATATGAGCGGCAGAGCGACCCGAATAGAAAAGATAATCATTCGTGGTTGCGAGTCGGGAATAGATATTGGAAAGAGCGGTATTTAACGAGCCTAGACGCGAATAGATATTGGCGACGTTCCTAACGAGGCCATCAAGCATATGGGTTTGAATGATGCTGTTATAGATAAGTTCGTAACCAGTCGAATCAACAACATCGTTATAGGCCTCAACCGTCGAAGAGAGATAGCCAATACCAAGAGCAGAAAGACCAGCCTTGACCTGCGCATCAAGACGAGGGCCAATAGCTAAAGTAGAGACGTCAGCGCCATATCCGAGAGATTCCCAAGCAGTCGAAGCAAGAAAAAAATCATCCTCTTGCTCCTCACTTAAATCGCCGAGCGAAGAATAAAAGGACAAAACCTCGAAAAGAGAATCACGAGAATAGGAAAAATAAGGATTAGAAGAGCTTTCAACTACTTGTTCCGAAGAATCTTCTTCATCTCCTTGGAATCCCTCCGCCTGCGCTTCTGCGCTTCCGTCTCGCCTATCCTCGAAGTCATCTTGAAGCCCAGAACCGAAAGGGCTATCACCGACAGAGACACCAGAAGCGCCAGAGCCTGCCGAACTAGAAGAGTCTGCGTTATCGGGTTCGGAAGAGCTAAGAAGGTCGGGAGAATCTCCATCAGCCATTGAAGCTGACGAAATGCCATCAACAGACACGAAGCCATCAAAAGAACCAGAAGAACCCTCAGAAACAACTTCATCGCCTGCCCCCTCGTCAGCCCACGCCCTTACCGGCATAGGATAGCACGAAAGCGCCAGGACGGCGCAGAGCAGGACGGCTATGAGCTTGTCGGGATTGACGATCGGCACGCGAACCACCTCCGGAGACGGAAAGGGGCGCCGACCGAGTATCAGCGCCCCAGGGCGAGGAAACCCCGAAGGGCGGGGCCGCTAGTGCGTGAAGCGGCGGACGAAGCCCCAAACGGCGGGGACCACGATGAAGATCGCCGCGACGCTCAGGATCGCCGGCAGGTTCGCGCCGATCGCGCTCTGAAGCGAGGTGCCGAGGCCGGTGATAGCCGTGGTCATTGCGGTGGTGATGGTTTCCATGGGAGTAACCTCCATTCTTTCCCTCCTAACGCGAGGAGACGAGTTTTCTAAACAGTCCGAGCAGGGCGAATATCCCGAAGCTGGCCAGGCCGCAGAACATCGCTAGCAGGAACCCAACGGGAACGGCCTCGAAGAGGTTGAGGACGAAGTCCAGGAACCCCTCGGGCAGGTGCTGCACGATCGCGTCCATCTACAGCACCAGGAAAACGAAGCAGAGGACGAACAGCAGAGACGCCGCGCGCGGCGGCAGGCGAAGGAGCAGGGGCGCATCGTCCGAGCCGTCGAACATGAGCCCGAAGTACTGGTAGAGGCATTTGAACAACTGCCAGACGACGAAGCCGAAAGCAACGACGGACACCAGGGAGACGACGGACAGGGCAACAAGAAGAGCATCCATTTAAGACCTCCATTTGTCGGAGAACGAGAGCCAGAGGGTGGCGCCGAGGTTGAGGAGCACGGCGAAGAGCAGGAACGCCAGGAGAACGGCCTGCACGCTCATAAGCTGCAGACAATCGTCGGCGAACTCGCCGAAAGCGGGCTGTAGAACCACAGCAGAGGACGAAGCCGCATCATCTGCAGCAGCAGCACCAACCACAGGCGCATCATCCGACGGAACCTCATAGGCGCCGTCTCCCTCCACGGCACGGGACACATCGTCGGCCACCTCCTCGGGCTTGGGCAAGGGCTTGGGGTCGCTCACAGCCTCACCTCGAACACCTCGAAGGGCTCGTCCTCGCCGAGCGAGTAGAGCGAGGCGACGGAGGCGCGGTCGCCGGGGCGGGACGAGGCCTCGCAGAATATCCGGCCGTCCCAAGCGTCCAGGAGGACGGCGGAGCAGACGGAGACCGAGAGGCCGTCCATAGCGGCCACCTTCGCGAAGGCGTCGGCCATGCGCGAGAAGCGGACCGCCGCGGCAACCAGGGACTCGCGGGCGTCCGACGCGGGCACATCGGTGCAGGAGTGGCAGTCGACGTTAACGGCCATCGTTCCCCCTCTCCATCCTCACCGACATGAAGAGATAGGCCGGGGCCTCGTCGAGCCGGCCCTCGCGCATATAGCGCTGCAGGATGCGGCGGTTGGCCTTTCTGCCCGCCTGGACCTCGGCGGCGGTGGGCATATCGAAATCCTCATGGACATCAGCTGGCGCGGGGCGTTCCGAGAGGTCGGGCGGCACGACGACGCCGGAGGAGTAATCGCGGCGAAACGAGTCGAAACCGGAGAAGGAGACGCTCGTAACCTGGGCGTCGTTGAGCCGGTTCCAACGGTTGAGAAAGTCGATGAGCGCGATATGGAACTCGCACATGGAGGCATCGCGGGCCATGGCTACTCCACCCCCACGATCTTGCCTTTGAGGAAGCCGGACTTGTTGTCGTTCCAGAAATCGATCTCCAAGGCGATGTAGGCCATCTTGTCGATTGTGGAGAAATCGAGGTCGTTAAGGGCGGTAAGCGACATAGGCGAGTCGGAATCGACCGGCATGAAGTGGACTCGCTGGAACTCTACAGGGTCCCCGTTCTTACCCTTGAAATTGGATTTTTCAACCCCCAGAAAATAGCAAGCGGTGCGCACGATCATAGCCAAACCAACCTTTCAATCTGGGGATTCCCTCCCCTATCCGATTAAAAGGCAAGCTGGCCTTACCGAATATATCTTATGTAAACCTATATTAGATTCGCATGACTGCCCCAGCTTGAAACCATTGCCCTTGGATAAAGCAAGGGTTCTTCCCTTCCGGCTTCCTCCCAAGGCTAAACGCAAAAGCAGACCACCTCGAGCACAAACGCCCCCGCAGCATCAACGCGGGGGCGTTGTCAGCAATCTACCTAGAAGCTATCGCTCACAAATCCATGTACTCGATATACGCCTGCTCCTCCCTTGGCCAATTATGGCAGTTCAGGCAGTAGTTGTTTTCGTCGGTTGGCTTCTCGCTGCCGTTCTCGTGGCAAGTGCCGCAACTCATCGTGCCGTTGCCGTGTGCTCCCGCATGGGGGTTCGAATCCCCATAGGCGTCGGTAAGTTCCGCAACCGCTTCGTAGGTTCCCCCGTGGCAGCTTAGGCAAATATCGTCCGACACGAACGGATCATCGGGCTTTGCGTTTGCAACGAGATTTTCGAGGGAGCTATCCTCGGATGCCGCGCTTGCAACCGCTGCAGTAGCTTCGTCTCCGCTTGCGAGATCGCCCTGCTGGTCCTGCGTCCCCTCGGAGCATGCTCCCAATGCGCATATCGAGCATACGGTTCCAAAGGCGAGGAGAAACGCCATCGTCTTTTTCAGTTTCATCCCTTATTCCCCTTTCACGGCATGACGGGCGGCCACGAAACCGAATGTCGCGGCCCTACCTACAGAGGTTGACGGCAAATGACGGGGATACACGTCCGAGTACATGCCCCCGGATGCGTTTCCGCCGGCATACAAGCCTTCGATCACGTTCCCCTCCCTATCGAGAACGCGGCATTGCTCATCGATAATCAGTCCGCTTACGGTAGTAAGGAACGTAGAGGAACATGTCATCGCATAGAACGGACCGTTCTTCACCGGCAATGCGCTCGCCTGGACCTTCCCTTCCGTAAACGACTTGACGACAGGGTTGATGGATACCAGGTCTCGCCTGAAAGCGAGGTCAACAGGAGGGTCTTCCTCGAAATACCCGTTCCATACTTCCATTGTTGCGGCCAACGTATCGGGGGGCATGCCGAGCGCTTTTGCCAAGTCGGACAGGGTCTCCCCGCTGGTTATCGTACCGTTTGCGAAGTACTCGTCCAGAGGCGCCTTGACGGTGTCCATCACATCCTGGTCGAAGACGTACCACGCGCCTCCGTTGAAGGTGTGCGCGGTGTTGAGGGCGTTCGCCACGCACTCCTTCTGGTGCGCCTCGTTGCAAAAGCGCCTGCCGCGCTGGTCGACCAAGGGGGCGACTGCCCGTACGATCTGCTTGGCAGGGCATTTCCTGCTCGCCTCGTCCGGGTATCCTCCGCTGAATATCATGGCGGCATGGGGAATCGGATCCATATTCGCTCCGACCCTCAGGCCCATCATATGGCCGTCCCCTGTATCACCGATAGCGGCGTCCTCCTGATACGGAGTAGCGAAGTCCTCGGGTCGAAGCCATGCCTTCATCATCTCGAGGTTGTTATGGTACCCTCCCGTTGCAAGGAGGACTCCTTTTGCGGCATCGATCTGGTAGTAACCCTCCTCGTCCTTGACGATCGCCCCGGTTACCCTGCCCGAGCCGTCCTGGACAAGCTGAACGCCTGCAGTGTAGAGCCTCAGATCGAGGTTATCCCTGCTGTTCGCAACAGAAGTCAGCGCCGCCATGGGAAACATCCCAGTCATGTGGGCCTTCCATTCCACCGGACCGTTGATCTTGAACTTATGCTCGGCCTGGATGGTCACCAGATCGTAGCCGGTCTCCGGCTGGGTGGTGTTGTAGAGCTCTATATCGTATTCGGACTCGTCGAGCATGTCCTGCACGAAATCGAAGGCCGCCCCCGAGTTGTTGATGTAGGACCACACGACCTCGGGGAGCGCCCGGAACATACTTCCTCGGAGAATAGCATCTGCAAAACGGGCCGGATCCACCTCGTTTCCGCTGACCGCCTGCGCTTTTGTTCCGTAACCCCCCATGGATTCCCAAGTGCACCGGCCCCGAGAAGTCTTCTCGACGCAGATGACGCTCGCTCCTTCGTCGGATGCCTTGAGGGCACCAACGATTCCGCATATCCCAGCGCCGATAACCAAGAAGTCGCAGGAGTCGACCATACGTATCTCGTCCTGCTCGATCGTCCGGTCCTCGAACGCTATGTTCCCATTTCTGAAAGTCGGCTTCTCACCGATGCTCTTGACGGGAAGATAGCTGACATTGCCGTCGTACAGGTTCAGATAAGGGTTTGCCTGCGACGGCGAGCCCGTCTCCCCATCGGCCGCAAGAGCGACCCCGGGCACCGCCATTCCCACAGCGGCCGCTGCGGCGGCAGCCCCGGAAAAAGCAGCTCCCTTCAAAAAGCTCCTTCGTGTGAAACGCATTATCCTCTTCTCCTTTCGCGTCTCCATCATTTCGAACGCTCGTCGGTTATAAGCCGGCGAGCTGGATTCCCACATCAACCATACCAATCGATTTTCGCCAAGGGGACATATCGACCATATCGGTCGATGCCGATATCGGCCGAATCGGATAGGATAGAAGTCAAGGAGGGAGTGCATGGAAAACACGGAAGCGCCGGCCGAGGCACCTAGAAGCCTTATACGGTCTTGGCGACAGAAGCCCTGGCTCATGCTCGGCGTTGGATATTACTTCGCCTTCTCGCTTTCGGTCGTAGTCAACTGCCCGAGTCTCTCAATCGGTCAAGAGCAGTTCTACCCTATGCTGCTAATACGCGTGGCCTTCTCGGCAACGGTCTCGGTCAGCCTGATCGTCATGATGTTCCTCGTGCGAAAACTCGATATCTTGAACTCAGGCAAATGGCTGGTGGCGTTTTTCGTCGGCCTAACCTCGATCGGGACCATCCTCCTTATCGTATCGTTGAACTACGTCGATTCCGTCTGGCTGATGATCGCATCCACTGCGTTGATAGGATCGGGGAACTCGGTCCTCCTTCTTTCATGGGGCGCCCTGTTCCAAAGGCTTAGCCTCGACCGCCTGGCGGGCCACGTTACGTTTTCCTGCTTGTTCGCAGCCTTTGCATGCTTGGCTTTTCAGGCTTTTCCCGTTCAGCTCTACTTTGCGGCAATCGTTATGCTTCCGCTCGCCTCAGGTATAACGCTTATTTTCTGCGCAGACGAGCAACGGAAAGCCGACGAGCGCGAGGTGATGTGGAAAAACGGACTTACGAAGATCCTCGTCAGCTGCGTCATCATGGGCCTGACATGCGGCCTTCTAAGGGTCTTCCCAGTCTTCGGCCATACTTTCTCAACCCATTCCAGTTTGGTTTTCGCCATCATGATTGCAGTGTTTCTGGTCAGCTTGGTGCTCATCACAATCATGGGGCAGGCAAACCCGATCCTGTTTCTCTACCGTTTCTGCGTTCCGGTCTTCATTGCGGGATACGGACTTTTGGCTATCGGCGGCAATGTTGCGAACACCCTTGCCATAGCCTGTGCGCTGAGCGGTAGCGTCATGTTCGAATGCCTCGTTCTTTTGATATTTCCCTACGTTGCCATTCGTGCAAAAGGGTCGCTCGTGCATCTGTTCGGATGGTGTGCCGCAGCGCAGCACACCGGTTCGTTTGCAGGATTCGTCGCTGGGGAGCTGTCCGGGATAAACCAGGTTACTGACCAAGCGGAAATAGCCCTTTTCAGCCTGTTGGCCGTCGTGGCCTTTGCGGGCCTTTTCTTCTTCATCCTCAAAGAACTAGATGTAGTCAGCATAACGGAGAAGAAAGCTGGCGCAACCGTACCGCCCGCGCCGCAGCCTGCAGAAAATCGTATCCGGGAAGTTGTCGAGCTCTATCGACTGTCGCCGCGGGAGGCCGAGGTGCTGAAGCTGCTCTCGAACGGAAGGTCGCTCCCCTATATCGAAGAGGAGCTTGTGATATCGCATTCCACGGCACGAACCCACGTCAGGCACATCTACGACAAGGTAGGCGTCAACAGCAGGCAGCAGCTTCACGACCTTATTGAAAGCGCCGACACTTGAAAGCGGGCAAACGACAGGCTATTCACGAAGCATCGCTCGCAAGGCACGGGAAACGCCCTTGCGTAGCAAAGGGCGCAATCTTTCGATTGCGCCCTTTCATCAAAAATCAGAACCTTGCCGACGGCTTCTACAGGTTGAACATGGCGATGCCGAGCTGCTGGAGGCCGGCGTCGGTCACCTGCCACTCGTTGTTCTCGCATACGAGCGGAAGCGTCACGGCCTCGGTTTCGGTCGCAGGCACGTCGGTGATGGCCTGCAGGACGATCTCGCCCACCTTCTGGTTGAGCTCGTCCTCGGACATGGAGGCCACATCGGCACCCGAGGCGAACTCGGTGGAAGCCTCGGTGATCTTGGTGTACACGTCGGTCAGGCTCTTCACCTTCAGCGTCACCACGGCGGTTGCCTTGTTCTTGTCGTTCTCGTCGATGGTGACCTCGTCGATGCTGTAGTCGAAGCCGTCGAAGTAGGTCTCCATGAAGGACTGGGCGGTGATGCCGTAGGTCTCGAGCTCGCTTGCGGCGTCCATGGCGCCCACCTCGGACATCAGCTCGCCGTCTAGGTTCTTCACCTGGTCGAGCTCCTTGGTGAGCCCATCGCGGATAACGTCCTCGGCACTGGGCTGGCTGCACCCTGCCAAAGCCATGCAGCCGAAGGTCAACATCATGGCCGCAACGGCAGCAGCGAGCACCTTTTTCATCTTCATCCTCTTTCCCTTCCGCATCCTCGATACTTCGGTGCGCGGTTCCCTGCGAACCGCGATGCACCACCAGCATACCGCCATCCTCCGCAGGGCTGATGGATATGGCTGCGATTATATCAAATGACCTATAATGCTTCTCCGTCGTAAGCATCTCGTAAGAAGGACCTCCATGGGACAACCTGCGAACCCGTCCGAGAGCCCACGGGCGCTCACACCCCTGACCGCGCGCATGGCCCTGAACCTCGCGGCTCCCCACACATGGCCTGCGGCGGTGCTGCCCTGCCTTGTCGCCGTGGCTGCGGCGGCCAACGTCGCCGCCGTCTCCCTGTCGACCTCGCTGGTGCTTTTGGCCATCTGCGTCCTCATGCAGGCCTCGGTCAACACCCTCAACGACTACTACGACTACGTGAAGGGGTCCGACTCCGCCGACGATAACCTGGAGCCCGACGACAACGTGCTGGCCTGCAACGCGGTGAACCCGGCCCACGTGAAGTTGCTCGCAGCGGGTTTCCTTGCGGCCGCCTTCGTGCTGGGCGCCTACATCGTATGGCTGTCCGGCTGGGTCCCCCTCGTCATCGGCGTCGTGGGGGCCTTCTTCGTCGTGGCCTACTCGGCCGGCAAGACGCCGCTCTCCTACCTTCCCGTCGGCGAGTTCGTAAGCGGCATCGTCATGGGCGGCCTTATCCCGCTAGCCTGCTACTACGTGCTCACCGGGCGGCTGGAGCCCCTGATGGCGCTCTGGGCGCTGCCCACCGTCGTCGGCGTGGGGCTCATCATGATGACGAACAACACCTGCGACATCGAGAAGGATACCGAAGCGGGACGGCGCACGCTGCCCGTAAGGCTCGGCCGCGCAAAAACCCGAGCCGTTTACCATGGCGCCGTACTCGCATGGATCGCCTGCATACTCCTCGACGTGGCCGCGTTCTTCTCCGGAGGCGTCCTCGTGCTCCCCTTCATGCTGCTTGCCGCCTATCCTCAGGTGAAGGTGCTGTTCGCAAATCCGCTGGCGCCGCAGTCGCGCATCGCGGCCATGGGGCAAATCGCCGCCGTGAACATCACCCTGGGCGCGTTTTACGCCGCCGCCATCTTCGCAAGCACGCTCCCCCTCTGCTGGTAGACGCCTCCCCTGCCAGAACCCTAGCGGAACGGAATCTGCACCTTGTCCGGGAACATCCGCGGAAACGCATCCGTTGAAAAGCCCTGCAGCAGCTGCTCTGGCGTAGCGGGCGCATCCTCGTCCTGCAGCCCCGCGACGAAGGCGATATGTCCCAGAACCCCCCGGGGGCTTCCGTAGCGGGCCATAAGCTCCTCCAGCGAGGCATCCCGGTCGCGTTTCGAGAGCCTGCGGTCGCGTTGCGCCACCAGAAGCGGCACATGGGCGTATTCGGGCTGGGAAAAGCCCAGCAGCCGCTGCAGGTATATCTGCTGAGGAGTGGAGCATAGAAGGTCTACGCCGCGCACAACCGAGCTCACGCCGCACGCCGCGTCGTCAACGACCACCGCCAGCTGGTAAGCGAAAGCGCCGTCTGAGCGCTTGACCAGGAAGTCGCCGCATTCCGCCGCAAGGTTCTGCCCGTAGGGCCCCTGCACCAGGTCGACGAAGGACACGGTCTCGTCGGGAACGGACAGCCGCAGGGCTGCCGCCCTCCTCTCCTCGAGCCGCCTTCGCACCTCGGCGGCCCCCAGTCCCCGGCACGTTCCCGGATAGACGAGCTTCTCGCCCCGGTGCGGGGCGCTTGCGGCGTGCAGATCGGCCCGGGAGCAGAAGCAGGGGTACACGAGCCTATGTTCCCGAAGCACGTCCAGCGCCTGCCGGTAGGCATCGTCCCGGTCGTGCTGGAAAACGGGACCCTCGTCCCAGGCAAGCCCCAGCATCTCGTAGTCCCGCTGCACCTGGTCGGCGAAAGTGGGCTTCGAGCGCTCGCGGTCCAAATCCTCGATGCGAAGCACCATCGATCCGCCCCGGGACTTCGCAACCAACCACGCCATGAGCGACGCGTAGATGTTGCCGGCATGCATGCGGCCGGTGGGGCTCGGAGCGAACCGGCCCTTCAACCGGGGGTTTTCCGCCGAGCCCAAGGCAGTCTACCTGCGCTTGTCCTCGACGTGCTTCGCCTTGCCGGTGGTACGCTGAATGCCGCCCGGCTCCACAAGCCTCACCTGCACGCCCACCAGAAGAACGCCCTTGAGCTTGTCGGCTATGGCCTGGCGGAACGCATCCATCTCGGCGAAGGAATCGCTCATGGCCTCGGGCTTCAGCTCCACGTACACCGTCATGGTGTCCAGGCCCGTCTCGTTCTCCACCACGATACGGTAGTGGGGCGTCACGCCCTCGATGGTGGCCAGCACGTCCTCCACCTGCGACGGAAACACGTTCGTCCCGCGGATGATGAGCATGTCGTCGCTGCGGCTGCGCACCTTCTGCATGCGCGCCGTGGTACGCCCGCAGGCACAGGGCTCGGTGATGACCCGGGTGAGG
The DNA here is from genome assembly GCA_910575165.1 of Eggerthellaceae bacterium. Taxonomy (GTDB): domain Bacteria; phylum Actinomycetota; class Coriobacteriia; order Coriobacteriales; family Eggerthellaceae; genus Xiamenia; species Xiamenia aquisgranensis. Next base: position 109,604 of record CAJTDS010000007.1, on the reverse strand, counting down.
TCGTGGGTCCGGTAGCGGAGCACCGGTATAGCCTGCTTGCCGAGCGGCGTGAGCACAAGTTCGCCCTCCTGGCCCTCGGGCACGGGCTCGCCGGTTTCGGGGTCCACCACCTCCCAGAGGAAGTGGTCCTCGGCGATATGCTGCATATCCCGGCTGGCCAGGCATTCCCCGGACACGCCCGGCCCCATCACCTCGGTCAGCCCGTAGTTGTCAGTGCAGATGATGTGCATGCGCGACTCGATCTCGGCCTTTAGGCCAGGCGGGCACGGCTCGCCGCCGAACAGCCCCACGCGAAGCGGCGAGCGCTCCCAATCGTAGCCGAGCTTCTCCCCCACTTCGCACACGTGCAGCGCGTAGGACGGAGTTGCAACCAGCACCGTCGTACCGTAGTCCTCTATCATGGCGATATGGCGCTCGGTGTTGCCCGAGCCTGCGGGAATCATCATGCAGCCGAGCCGCTGCAGCCCGTAATGCAGCCCGAAGCCGCCGGTGAACATGCCGTAGCCGAAAGCCATCTGCGCACGGTCGGAGGGCACGACGCCGGCCATCTGCACCATGCGCATGATGCAATCGGCCCACATGTCCATATCGGATCGGTTGTAGCCCACCACGATGGGCTTGCCCGTGGTACCGCTAGACGCATGAAGCTCCACCACCTCGTCGAGCGGCACGGCGAACAGCCCGTAGGGAAACGTCTCCCGCAGGGCGCCCTTGTCAGTGAAGGGAAGCTTGCGCACGTCTTCGAGCGTCCTGATGTCGCCAGGGGTCACGCCGGCGGCATCCATCTTCTCGCGGTACCACACAACGCGCTCGTAGATCCATTTCACCTGTTGGATGAGCTTCTCCAGCTGAATGGCCCGTATCCGCTCGCGGGAAGCGCACTCGATATCGGGATTGTGGATGGGAAACCTCTCGTAGTCCTTGTTGCGAAGGGCTTCCAGGGCCTCCTGCTTGGTCAACTGAGACGCCATGGCTACTCGGCCCCCTTCGTCCGCAGCTCGCGGACCGGTCTCGCCAAAGCCGCCTGGTCCACCAAAACGACCGGCTGCTTCGATAGCAGGCACTCCGCTTCGTCCAAATCCTTCACCGACAGCGCGATGAACGTCGAAATGAGCGAATAGCTGTACAGCACGTTGATGCCTACGTCCGAGACGATGCCCATGACCCGGGCGAGCTCGCCGGGCTTGTCCTCCAGCGCGACGCACAGCACGTCGGTAGCCTTCCAAGCGGTGCCCATGTCGGACAGAACGGCGGCGGCGCGGTCGGGGTCGTCCACGATGAAGCGGACAATTCCGTAATCGCCCGTATCGGAGGCGCTGTAGCCGCGGACCGACACACGGGCCGACTCGAAGGCATCCAGCACCCGCTTCATATGACCCGGCTTGCTTTCAAGAAACACGCTCATCTGGCGGACGCTCATGGCAACTCCTAAGCAGAAACGACGGAAACGGCGCGGGAAGCGGCGCGCGGAAACGCAGGCGGGGCGCTAGCCGACCGCCTGCTGGGCGAACCGGTAGCCCTCGTGGAAGGCGGCGAGGTTGGCATCGACGGTCTTCGCAGGCACGCGCTCCCGGATGACCCGTTCCCATGCGTCGAGCGGGAACTCCAAGCGGATGGCGAGGGCGCCCAACAGCACCACGTTCACCGACTTGGGGCTTCCGACCCGCTTCGCAAGGGCGTCGGCGTCGATCACGACCGCTCCCGCATCCCGCAGCCGCCCCGACACGTCGCGTGGCATGGCGGCCTTGCCCGTGAGCACCGGCAACGGAGCGATGGAGGTGTCGGACACCAGCAGATAGCCGTCCCGGCTGACGAAGGGAAGGTTGCGCAGGGCCTCGGTCGTCTCGAAGGAGACCACGGCATCGGCCGTGCCGGGGTCGCACACCATGGACGACACGCCGTCCTTGCCAAAGCGCACCACGGTGGTCACGGAGCCGCCGCGCTGGGACATGCCGTGGATCTCGGAGACCTTCGCCTGGAATCCCGAGGCCAGCGCCGCGCGGGCAAGCAGGTCAGCGGCAAGGATGGTTCCCTGCCCGCCAACGCCACAGAGCAGCACGGTAACGACGCTTCCCATAGCCTACTCCCCCTCCCTCTCGATCGCCTTGAAGGCGCAGTACTGGGCGCACTGGCCGCATCCGATGCATTGATCCTGGTCTATGGACGCCTGGCCCGTCTCCGGAACCTTCTCGATGGCAGGGCATCCCAGCGTCGGGCAGACGCCGCAACCGGTGCACGATGCGCTCACGTAGTAGGGGGCACGGCGCACGCGGTCGATGAGCACGCAGGGGCTGCGGAAGATGACGACGGACACCGAGGGGTTCGCCACGGCCTCCTTCAGCGAACGGCGAACCGCCAGCATGTCGTTGGGGTCAACCACGGCCACATCCTCGATACCGAGGGCGCGCAGAACGGCTTCCAGGTCGAGCTCGCGGCTCTCGCGGCCCTGCAGCGTCTCCCCGTTGAAGGGGTTGCCCTGTCGGCCGGTCATGGCCGTGGTGCGGTTGTCCAGGATGCACACGGTGGAGCATCCCTGGTTGTACACGGTGGACACCAAGGACGAAAGCCCCGAATGGGCGAAGGTAGAATCGCCGATAACCGCCACCACGGGCTTGTGGTCGCTGCCGGCCAAGGCCAGCTCCATCCCGTGGGCCATGGAGACGGAAGCGCCCATGTCCACGCAGGTGTTCATAGCCGAAAGCGGCGGCAGCGCGCCCAAGGTATAGCAGCCGATATCCCCGGTAACGATGGCCCGCATGCGGGAGAGCTCCTTGAAGACGAGCCTGTGGGGGCATCCGGCGCAGAGCGCGGGCGGGCGGGCGGGCAGGTCGGCGGGCAGGTCGCGATGGGCGGGCTCATCGATCCCGAACGCCGCACGCACCAGCCCCGGCGTCAGCTCGCTGTCGGTGGGAAGAGGCCGGGGCGTATCGCTCACATCGACGCCGCAGGCGCTCACGCCGTCGCGCAGGTAGGTGGAGGCTTCCTCGATCACGTACAAACGGTCGACCGACTCCGCGAACCGCCGGAGCTTTCGGGCCGGAAGGGGCCAGGTGCAGCCGAGCTTGAGCACGGAGGCGTCGGGCAGCGCCTCGCGCACGTGCTGATAGACGGCGCCGGCGCACACGACCCCTACCGACCCGTCTCCCTCCTCCACACGGTTGCAGGAGCACTCCTCCGCCCACTGCTCCAAGTCGGCGATGCGCTGCAGCTGCGCCTTGCGCCGCGGCTTCGCGAAAGCCGGCATCATAACCCACTTCCGCGGATCGTCGAGGGCCGGGCGAAGCTCGCGCTCGGTGCGCTGCCCCACCTCAACGGGGGTCTTGGTATGGGACACGCGCACGGACGAGCGGATGAAGAACGGCACGTCGAAGCGCTCGGAAAGCTTGAACGCGTCGCGCGTGAAGGCGAGCGCCTCGGCGGAGTCGGACGGGTCCAGCATGGGGATGCACGCGGCTTTGGCGTACCAGTGGGAGTCCTGCTCGTTCTGGGACGAGTACATCCCCGGATCGTCGGCCGCCAGCACCACCATGCCGCCGCCCACGCCCGTATAGGCGGCGGTGAACAGCGGGTCGGCCGCAACGTTCACGCCCACGTGCTTCATTGTGGTCAGCACGCGCGCGCCCGCGGCGGACGCCCCCAGACACACCTCCGCGGCCACCTTCTCGTTGACCGCCCACTCGGCGTAGACGCCGTCCTTCTTCGCGAAGGCCTCCATGGTCTCCGTCGAAGGCGTGCCCGGGTAAGCAGCTCCTACGTGGGCGCCAGCCTCCCAGGCCCCCTGCGCGACGGCCTCGTTGCCAGACAAAAGCTGCACCGGCAGCTCCTTTCCATCTCTCTCGGCCGAGGGGCGGCTAGCGCGCCGCTTCCTCCTTGAACAGCAGGCAGAACACGCCTACCTGGATGATATCCCCGTCCCGCAGGTGATGGTGCTCGACGGTTTCGTTGTTCACCCACACCCCGTTGAAGGAATGGCTGTCGGTGATGGCGAAACCGTCCCCGTCGGGAGCGACCACCGCATGCTCGCGGGAGACGGTCATGTCGTTGAGGAAGATGGGGCACTTGGGGCTGCGGCCCACGAGCAGCGGCTCGGTGCCCAGCTGGTAGCTCACCCCGGTCTGGGGGCCGCGCACCACGTGAAGCGACGCCGTCGCCGGCGGCGCGGCCACGAACGAGCGCGACTGCTCGGAGATCTCGATGGGGCTGAAGCGCTGGGTGGCCTCGAGCAGCTTGAAGCCGCAGCTGGGGCACACCCTCACCCCCGCTTCGATGGGGTTGTTGCATACGGGGCAGAAGCTGTTCATCTGCTCCCTCCTTTCGCACGCCGCCTAGGAGGCGGTTTTGTCGACGATGAGCGTCGTGGTGTTGAGCACGACGGAGCGCGCATGCTGCTCGGCCCCGGTGAAATTGCGCACCAGCCGGTCGAAGAAGATGCCCACGCGCTCGAAGATGCCCGGCGCGGCGACGCTCTCGCACGCCACCAGGTCTTGGCTGGCGACGATAGTGTTGCGCTGCGTGAAGGTGATATGCCCCACCACGTCCCCGGTTCTCACTTCGCCGGTAGGCTCGTAGAACTCCACGGTCTGGGAGATGTTGCCGTTCAGGTCGAACAGCTCCACGGTGGCCGACGGGTCCTCCATGGTGGCAGGCACCGTCTTGTCTATCCAGTCCAAGCATGCGACCTCTGCGACGACCGGCACCTGTGCGCCGTCCATGGCCACCCGGTCGGGACTGTTCGCCAGCGGATAGGTGACCAGATGGTCATACACCCATTCGGCCAGCGTCGCCGCATCCTGGAAGCGCGTGGACTCGTCTTCGCAGCCGAGCACGATGGAGTACAGCTCCAGCCCGTCCTTGTTGGTGGCCCCGGCAAAGCAAGCGCCCGCCAAGCTGGTGAAACCGGTCTTCACGCCCACGGCGTACTCGGTGTACTGGGGGAACTCGTCGGTAGCCACCAAATGGATGGTGGCGTCGGAGCCGGCGCGGGAGACGGTGATGTCGGTGTCCCCCAGAGCCACGGCATCGCGGAACTGCTGGTAGCCCATGGCCTCCCTGACCACCAGGGCCACGTCGCGGGCGGTGCTGTGCAGGTTGCCCTCGAAGCCGTCGTCGTCGAGCCCGTGAGGGTTCTCGTAGACCGTGTCGGCGCAGCCAAGAGCCGAGGCCTCCTCGTTCATGGCGTCGACGAAGGCCTGCTCGGGATCGGCGGAGCTTGCCGTGCCGGCGTCAATCATGGCCTGCCCCACTGTTTGGGCGATAGCCACCGCGGCATCGTTGCCGGAAGGCACGAGCAATGCCGCAAGCGCCGTCTGCAGGGGCATGACGTCGCCGTAGAGCAGCCCGGCCGACGACTCGCCCACCGAAGCTGCCTCGGCGGAAACCTCCACGGGCGTATCGAGCGACACGATGCCGTCATCAACCGCCTTGAGCGCCACCAGCCCCGTCATAACCTTCGTAACGGAGGCTATCTGGGATGGCGAGTCGGCATCGCGCTCGTAGTAGACGGTCCCGTCGGAGCCCATGCAGATGGCGTACTTCGCCTCGATGCTGGGGCTCTGGGCGACGGAAAGCCCCCGGGAATCCACCGACGAGCCCAGGATGACGTCGCTCTTGCGCACCTCGGCATGGGCGACCGGAACGCCGGCGCCCGCGTCGGAAGGCAGCAGGTCGAAGGCCGTGCCGCATACGGGAACGAGGGACAGCGCCAACGCCAGCGCGCCGGCAACCACGATGGGCAGCGAGCTGCCGCGCCGAAGCGGCAGACGGCGGCTGCGCAGGAAGGATGAGGACATGTTCTCTCGCTTAGTCAATGTCGTAGATTTCCTCGGGTCGCGCGATGGCGAAGCCCGCCTCGGCGAGCACGGCCTCAAGAGCCTTGTCCCCATCGGTTTTCAAGATGTTCACGGCGCTGCCGTCCTCCAAGGACACGCAGTAGCCGTATTCCACGTTCACGTCGCGCTCGTCCAGAAACGTGAGGAGCGCCGCCAGCCCGCCTGGCACGTCGTCGACGCGCACGCCGATAACGGGCGTGACCGTGGCGCGCCAACCGGCCTGCTGCATGCGCTCGGCGGCCGTGGCGGGCGTGTCGCACAGGGCGCGCAGAACGCCGAACTGCTCGGTATCGGCCACGAAAAGCGCGTGGATGTCGATGCCGGCGTCGGCTATGGTGCGGCAGGCGTCGGCCATGCGACCCCGCTCGTTCTGCATGAAAACGGAAAGCTGCAAGATCATCGGTTGCCTGCCTCTCGGTTGTCTATGACACGTTTCGCCTTGCCCTCGGAGCGGGCGATGGTCTTCGGCTCGACGATCTTGACGTCCACGGCAATCTGCAGGTTGCCCTTCAGCTCGGCCGCCAGGCGCTTGCGAAGGTCCTCGAGCTTGCGAACCTCGTCGAAGGGGAATTCGGGAACGGTCTCCACCTGCACCTCGATGTGGTCGAGGGGGCCGCGGGTGCTGAGCACGATCTGGTAATGCGGCACGACCTCTTCGAAGGAGGTGATCACCTGCTCTATCTGCGAGGGGAACACGTTCACGCCGCGCAGGATGAGCATGTCGTCGGTGCGGCCGCGCAGCTTGTCGATCTTGCGGTGGGTACGCCCGCACGCGCACGGCTCGCTGATGATGCGCGTGACGTCGCGGGTGCGGTAGCGCACGAGCGGGCAGCACTCGCGGGTCAGCGTGGTGATTACGAGCTCGCCCCATTCCCCGTCGGGCACTGGCGCAAGGGTGTCGGGGTCGAGGATCTCGCAGTAGAAGTGGTCCTCGGCAATATGCAGCCCGTTTCGCTCGGCGCATTCCATGGCCACGCCCGGCCCCATCACCTCGGAGAGCCCGTAGACGTCGCAGTACTGGATCCCCAGCTTCTCGGAGATCTCGTCGCGCATGTTCTGGGAGCAGGGCTCGGCGCCGAATATGCCGGCCGAGATCTTGAAGTCCTTGGCCGGATCGTAACCCATCTCGATGGCGGTGTCGGCGATGAACAGGGCGTAGGAGGGCGTGCAGGCCAAGATGTCCGTGCCCAGGTCGCGCATCATCTGCACCTGGCGCTTGGTGTTACCCGACGAGGTGGGGATGACCGTGCAGCCCATGGCCTCGCCGCCGGCGTGGGCGCCCAGGCCGCCGGTGAACAAGCCGTAGCCGTAGGACACCTGCAGCGTGGAGTCGGCGCTGCCCCCTACCATGGCGATGCCGCGCGCGAAGCAGTCGCCCCAGTTCCTCAGGTCGGCAGCGGTATGCCCCACTACCGTGGCCTGGCCGGTGGTACCCGACGAGGCATGGATGCGGGCCACGTCCTTGTTGGGCCGCGCGAACAGGCCGTACGGGTAGGCGTCGCGCATGTCCTGCTTCACTAGGAAAGGGAAGCGCTGCAGGTCCTCGAAGGAGCGGAAATCCTCCGGCCTCACCCCCGCCTCGTCGAACTGCTGCCGGTAGAACGGCACGTTCTCGTAGGCGTTGCGAAGCGTCTCGCCGATGCGCTCGAGCTGGAGCTGGAACAGCTCCTCGCGCGGCATGGTCTCTATCTCCGGCTGAAAGTACACCCGTCCTCCTTACCCTGAAACGTTCTGCGCGTCGTCTGGCTGGCTCTGGCTGTCGGACGATGACGGCGACGGCTGCGCGCCCGAAGCATCGCCGTTCTGGGCGGCTCCCTCGCCCGAGCTCCCGGCGTCCTTCGGCTCGTCGGGAGCGTCGGGGCCCTCGACAACGACCTCGGTAATCGGAGCGTAGCTTGAAACGAAGTTGTCCTGCCGGACCATGGAGCCGTCGGCAGCGTAGACGGTCCGAATCACCGACACGCGGCTGCCGTCGCTGCCGTAGGTCTTCACGTAGCTCGTCCCCGGGGCCAGAGTGTCGTCCCGCTCGCGGCGGGTCTCGTGCTTCTGGCCCTCCTGCCAGTCCCCCGTCTCGGTGGACACGCTGTAGCGGGGGCTCACGCCGTAGAGCGACACGGTCAGGTAGCCCGTTCCCGACTCCGCCCGCAGCAGCACGTCGCTGTCGGTATCGTTTGCCCAGACGAAATCAAGATCGGGCCAGCTTACGGCCGCATCGCGCCCGATGGGGTAGCTGGCGATGTAGAGCGAGTGGTTGGAGCGGCTCACCACGGGGTAGCCCGCTTCGTACACCGCGTTGAACACCGTGGTGGCAACCTGGCATATGCCGCCACCCACTTCGGCGACGTACTCGTTGTCCACGATGGCCCCGGCGTCCAAAAACCCGCGCTCGGCGTTGCAGTTGCCCGCGGTTTCGTTGAACGACCAGCGCCCGCCGTCGGCCTTGGCGACGGAATTGTTAAGAAGCTCGCAGGCCAACGCGATGTTGTGGTTGCGGTTCTCGGTGCCGGGCACGGTGCTGAACTCGGTGGTGAACGTGGAGATGCGCTGCACCAGGCCGGCTGCCACCGCCTCGTCGAACGTGAGGTTCTCGGGGGCGTCCTGCGCTTCGACCTCGACCTGCGCCGGGTCCTCCGCCTGCTGGGACCCGTCGGCGCTGTACGCCTTGCCGTTCTGGCCGAACAGCGTCTCCTGCAAGAGCTCGGCGGCGTGCTGGGCGTTGGGGTAATGGGTGGCTCCCCGCACGGAAACCCCCACCGATCCGTCGTCGGCCACCGAGAAGCTCACCGCGGCCGCCTCGCTTCCGGGAGCCAGGTTCGCGATGAGCGCGGGCGCCATGGCCTCTTCGTCCACGACGGGGCGAAGGTACGCCTTACCCGACGAGTCGGCCGCGAGAACCACGTCGACCCAATCCCCCAGCTGGGATGCGCCGGCCTTCCACGAAGCCCCTTCGCAGGTGAATACGGCTCCCCCGTGAAGCGCCCGGGTGACCTCGTCGGCAACCTGCTGCGCATCGGCAAGGGAGACGCTCGGCGAAGCGTCCTCGACGGAGACCACAAAGGCGTTGGTTCCGTAGATGTCCAGGAAGGCGAAGCTGAGCTCGAGGGAGAGCATACCGCGGTCGACGCGGGTGCCCGGCGCTCCCTCCACCGCGCGGGCGCCGCCGTCGCTGACCACGACGGAGGTCTCGACGCACCCGGTGCCCAGGCTTTCGTCCAGCGATTCGGCGAACTCTTCCAGCAGCTCGGGATCGAAAGCGCAGTAGGGCTGTAAGACCACCTTGCCGCGGTCGCCGGCATTGGCCACGGCGCTGCTTCCCTGCCACGTCCCGGTCGCCTCGTCGGCCGTGTACCCGGACGCGACGAGAGCGTCGCGGGCTAGGGACGCCGCATCGACGCAACCGCCCAGGTCGGCCGGCGTCACCGTCCACGTCAGGTCATCCGGGCTGCCGGAAGACGACGCCTCCATCTGCTCGGCGGCGATGCTCCCCTGGGCAGGCTGGCCTTCGCCGGGCGCGGACGGCACGGCGTCGAGGGCATCCTCGCTGCCGCAGACAACGGCGCTCGCCGACTTCAGCGACGGACCGTAGGCGGCCTCGATGGCCGACACGGCCTCCGCCTCGCTCTTCCCGGAAAGGTCGACGCTTCCGACGAACACGCCTTGGGCGATGCGCGGCTGGCCGCTGATGGAGGCAGCCGGCGAATCGGCCCCGTTCGACAGGAGCACCGCAGCCACCGCTACGAGCAGAAGGCAGGCCGCCGCGCCGGCAAGCACGAACCACCTGCCGCGATGGGCAGGCGACAAGGCCGAACCGCTGCGCGACCGCGGGGTCGCCTGCTTGCGGACCGTCGGACGCGACCGGGGGGCCTGGGGGGTCTTTCCCGAAGCGTCAGCCATGGCGCTCCTCCGAAGGACGCGCCTTCGCCTGCGCTATCGCGCGAAGCATGGCCCGAACGTAATAGGCAGTGGTCGCCACCCCCAGAACCAGGCCCGCGTAGATGAACCAGATGCCCCATGACACGCTCTGGACGCCGAATCCGGGGAGCCAGGATGCGTCGATAAGGCCGAGCCCCGGAAGCAGGGGCATGTTGAGCAGCAGGCCTGCGAAGCCGACGAACAGAAGCGTCGTGCACACCTTGCCGGCGAAGATAACGTCGACCCGCGCGCCCCAGCGCCGCAGGCAGTAGGCGGCGCCCACGAGCAGGGCCAGATCGCGCCCCAGAACCAGCAGGACGATCCACAGCGGCAAGCGCCCGACGATAAGCAGCCCCACCACGCCCGCGATCATGAGCAGCCGGTCCACGGCGGGGTCGAGCAGGCGGCCCAAACGCGAAACGGTATGGGTCCTGCGGGCCACCTGACCGTCGAGGAAGTCCGTGGAGGCGGCCAGGGCGAACACGACCGTAGCCGCGATGCCGTGGCCCTGGAGCAGCAGAACGAGAAAAAGGGGCACCATGCACAGGCGAACGAACGAGATGACGTTGGCAGCGGTGAAAACGCGGTCCACCACCCCTTGCCCGTCCGTCGTATCTTCGGTCTGCCCTTGGAGTTCCATGAAAAGAGAAGCCTTCCGCTCGTATGATTGCGATGAGCCATTGTACCAGCTCCACCGCCTTCACCGCCGCAAGGAAGGCTCCTTCACGCCATTTTCGTCAAAGGGAAAGCATTCTGAACCGCGGTTAGGACTGCGCGCTCTCCTTCGCCGCCGATGCCTTCGTCTTCTGCCGCTCGGGCACCTCGAAGCTGTCGAGATGCTTCTTGGCCGCCACAGCAGGTCGGGCGGGATCCATGGTCAGGCAATGCTTCGGACACTCCCGCACGCAGCTTCCGCATTGGACGCAGCGGAAGCGGTCTATGGTCCAGCTGCGGGATGCCTTGTCCACCGCGATGGCGCCGCAGGGGCAGCGCTTCTGGCAGATGCCGCACAGGATGCACTGGGCGACGTCTACGGTCACCCGGCCCTTATGCCCCGGGATCGCAGGCTTCTCCTCGGCCGGGTACTGGATGGTCTCGGGCTGCTTTACAAGCCCGGCAAGCGTCATGCCGGCCAGCTTCATAACTCCCATCGGTGCCTACCTTTCCGTGCAGCTGATGCACGGGTCGATGGTCAGAATGATCGTGTTCACGTCGGCCAAATCGCAGCCGGCTAGGGCCACGGTCATGCCGGCCAGGTTCTGCGACGTGGGCGTGCGCATGCGCATGCGGTCCAGGTACTTCGTGCCGTTGCCCCGCGCGTAGTAGTAGCACTCGCCGCGCGGCTGCTCCACCACCATGGAGGACTCGGCGCCATCGGCCGGGGCGCCCTTCACGTCCACGGCGATGGGGCCCTGGGGCATGCGAAGGATCATCTCCTTGATGATCTCGATGGACTGAACCACCTCGCGGGTGCGCACCTCCATGCGCGCGTAGCAGTCGCCGTCGGACGAGACGATGGGCTGGAAGTCGGAGAGCTGCCCGTAGGCGCCGATGCCGAGGCTGCGCACGTCGTAGTCGACGTTGCTCGCTCGGGCGAAGGGACCCACCATGGACAGGCCAAGCGCATCCTCGGTGCTGATGTAGCCCACGCCCACGGTGCGGTTCTTGACCGAAGTGTCCTTCAGGAAAGCGCGGCAGATTTGCTCGTACTCCGCGCGCAGGCCCTCGAGCACGTCCAGGATGTACTTGAGCTGCGCCACGTCGATGTCGCGCACCACGCCGCCCACCTTCACGACGGACAGGATGACGCGCCCGCCGCAGGTCTTCTGGAAGATGTCGAGCACCCGCTCGCGCAGACGCCAGCAGTGCATGAACAGGCTCTCGTAGCCGAAGGCGTCGGCCGCCAAGCCCAGCCACAGGATATGGCTGTGGATACGGGAGAGCTCGTGCCAGATGACGCGCAGGTACTGGGCGCGCTCGGGCACCTCGACGCCCATGAGCCGCTCCACCGTCTCGGCGTAGCCCATGGAGTGCCCGAAGGCGCAGATGCCGCAGATGCGCTCGGCCACGTAGACGAACTGCTGGTAGTCGCGGGTTTCCACCAGCTTCTCCAGGCCGCGGTGCACGAACCCGATCTGCGGGATGGCTTCGATGACCTTCTCGTCCTCAACCACCAGATCCAGGTGGAGCGGCTCGGGCAGCACGGGATGCTGCGGGCCGAAGGGGATGATAGTCTGCTTGCCCATGTCGCTTAGGCCTCCTTCCCTTCCGCCTTCGCGGCCTTGGCGGCCATGGCCGCGCGCACTTTCGCCGCCTTCTCGGGGTCCATGGCCGCTAGCTTGGCCTCCAGCTCGGCGTCCTCCCCGTCCTGAGCCTTGGCCTCGCCGCCTTCCTTCGCCGCCTTGGCCTCCTTGGCCGCTTTGGCGGCGGCAAGCTTCCTCGCCTTCTCCCGCGCCTCCTTCTGGGCGGGGCTTATCACCGTCATGGGCGAGGTTTGGGACACGGCGTAGAAATGGCCGCCGAAATCGATGGCGATGTTGTCGATCTGAACGCCGAACAGGTCGTGGGCCTCGTTCTCGAACACGAAGGCGGCAAGGAACGTATCGGTGATGCTGGGCACGTGGTCTTCCGGTTTGACGGAGGCGATCTCGTGGTTGACCAGGACTCCGTCCTTCATGAAGGAGTAGACCAGGTTCACGCCGTCCTCCACCGCCACCGCCAGCATCTGCACGAAGCGCCATCCGTCGTCTTTGCAGCGGACGGCCAGCGCGGGCAGCTCCTCGATGCTCAGCGGTACGAACTGGCTCTGAAACGTCATAGCGCCGCCTCCTTCCTCTTCTTCTTGAGCGCCTTGGACTTCTCGTCCAGCACGGCCACGCCCTGCACCACCGCGTCGATGATGTTCTCGGGGCAGACCGCGCATCCGGGCGCGTACACGTCTACGGGGATGACGGAGTCGACGCCGCCCAGCACGTTGTAGCAATCGTGGAAGATGCCGCCGGTGCAGGCGCAGATGCCGCAGGCCACAACCACCTTGGGCTCCACCATCTGGTCGTAGATCTCCCTGATGACCGCCTTGTTCTGCTCGTTGACGCTACCGGTCACCAGGAAGATGTCGGCATGCTTGGGGTTGCCCGTGTTGATGATGCCGAAGCGCTCCACGTCGTAGCCCGGGCACAGGGCGGCGAGCACCTCGATGTCGCAGCCGTTGCAGCTCGAGCCGTCGTAGTGGATCACCCACGGTGATTTCGATGCGAATGCCATTGCCACGCTCCTTACAGAACCACGAACGCGCCGATATTGACCACGCCGGCAACCAAGGCGACCACCCATGCCCCCTTGAGCATGGCCTGCCACTTCACGCGGGCGAAGTTGTTGTCGATCCAGATCTCCAGGAAGTACACCGCCGCAACCACGGCCAGGGCGAGCAGGATGGACGCTGCGCTGTTCCAGATGAAGAACAGGCCCACCCAGCCCAAGAACAGGACGTTCTCGCACCAGTGTATGATCTCGACCATGGCCAGGGTGCGCCCGCTCATCTCGGTGGTGACGCCCTTCACCAGCTCCTGGTGGGCGTGGTGGGAGTAGGACAGGTCGAAGGGGGACTTGCGCAGCTTGATGGTGAGCACGAACAGCAGCCCGGCGAAGACAAGCACGTTGCTCAAGATCACGGGGGCCGGCATGTAGAATGCGGCCCTCACGTCGAAGGAGAGGAATCCCGTCATGGAGGCGATGCCCAAGGCGTAGCCGATGGCCATGAACAGCACCATGGGCTCGTAGGCCATCACCTGCAGCGTCTCGCGGGATGCGCCCACCTCGGCGTAGGGGCTTCGCGTGCACCAGGCGGCCACGATGAAGAACAGCGCAGACAACGTGACGACGAAGACGCACAGCAGCAGGTTGCCGCCGCTGAAGAAGATGCCGCCGGCGAGAAGCGTGAACACGAGCGCCGTCGCCACGTAGACCTCCTCGGAGGAGTTCACGGCCACGCGGTCCTTCTCCAGCAGCTTGCGAACGTCGTAGTACGGCTGCAGAAGGGACGGGCCCACCCTGCCCTGCATGCGAGCGGTGACCTTGCGGTCTATGCCGGCGAGCAGGCAGCCGAGCACCGGGCCGCCCACGGCGAAAACGACGGTGCCGACGAGTACGTAGAACAGATCCATGGAGCACACGTCCTTTCTAGAACAGGATGGGCATGCCGGCAAGGCACCCGACGAAGGCGACGCAGATCAGAAGCGCGCATACCGCCTCGCCCACCCGGCGTATGCGGCCCTCGCCGAACAGCTCGTCCAGGTAGAGGTTGCGCGAGGCGGCCTCGGTCTGGCCGGACAGCGAGTTTCTGAAAACGCGCTGCCCGTTGTCCGCGGAGACGCCGGCCAAATACACCGGCGCCTGCTTCGCGGTTCCCTTGCGGCCGACCCCGGCGAACAGCACCACGATGACGGCGATCGAGCACAGCGACGCCAGCCACAGGTTCGTCTCGGCTATGTCCTGGCCGAAGGCGCCGTAAACGCCCAGAAGGTAGGGCTCCACGTAGAACGTCGAGATGGCCGGCATGGCCACGCAGGCGGCCACGCCCAGCGCCACCATGAGCCACAGCGCGAACCACTCGCTGCGGTGCACCGTGCGCTCCACGTTCTGCGGCGACCCGGCGATGCCGGAGAGCTTGCCCAGCCACTTGGCCCAGAACATGAAGGTGGCCGCCGAGCCGAAGGCCAGCAGCACGATGAGCGCGACCTGCCCCGCGTAGATGAACGACACGAGAGTGGCCCACTTGGCCATCAGCATGCCGAAGGGGGCGATGAACATGACCATGATGCCGAACATCATGAAGCGCGCCAGTCGGGGCATCCGCTGGAACAGCAGGTCCATATCCTCGATGTCGCGGCTGCCGATATGGTGCTCGGCGGTGCCTACGCACAGGAACAGCAGGCTCTTGGCGATGGCGTGGAACAGGATGAGGAACACCGCGGCCCACACCGCCTGGGGCGTCCCCACCCCGGCGCAGGCCACGATGAGCCCCAGGTTGGCGATGGTGGAATAGGCGAGCACGCGCTTGGCGTTGCTCTGGGAGATGGCCATGAACGAGCACAGCACGAAGGTAAACCCGCCCACCAGCACCGTCATGATGGAGGGAACCGGGCACACGGCGAACAAGGGCGCCAGCTTCACCAGCAGAAACACGCCCGCCTTCACCATGGTGGACGAGTGGAGCAGAGCGCTTGTGGGCGTGGGGGCCACCATGGCTCCCAGAAGCCAGGTATGGAAGGGCATCTGCGCGGCCTTGGTGATGCCGGCGATGGCTAGGGCGCATACCGGCAGGCTGACCAGGGCCGGATAGGCCTGACCCACGACGATGAGCTCGTTTAAGGACAGCGTTCCGAAGGTGATGGCCATGGCGTAGAGCGCCACCAGGAACGCGATGCCGCCGATGAGGTTCATGATTATCTGGCGAAACGCATTCCTGATCGCCTCGTCGGTACGGGTGTAGCCGATGAGCAGGAACGAGCACAGCGTGGTGATCTCCCAGCCGGTGAAGAACCACAGCATGTTGTTGGAGAACACGATGAGGTACATCGCCGAGAGGAACGCGAACATGAGCGCGAAGAACAGCGGCCGGCGGTCGGGCGCCCCTTCGGGCTCGTGGGCCTGGAAGTCGTCCATGTACCCGAGGGCGTACACGCAGATGCCCGTGCCGACGACGCCGATGATGAACGTCATGACCAGGGACAGCGAGTCGACGTACAGGCACTCGGTGATCACGATGCTGTGGGCGAAGGCGATCTCGAACACGAGCGAGCCGATCACCTGCACAAGCGCCAGCACGATGGACGCCACGTTCCTGTAGCGGAAGCCGAACACCAGGATGCAGACGGCGATGAGCACGCTCAAGGCCATGCAGACGTAGTCCACCACAGGCGAGTAGAACGTGAACATGATTCCGCGCGTTCCCGTGCCCAAGCACACCAGCACCAGCGAACCTGCAGCAACGAGCGCGGCCCCGGCGCACACGATAACCTTGCGGGCCTTGTTGTTTCGCACCGCCAGGAGAAGCGCGGCGAAGACAAGCGGGGCCAGAATGAGAAACCCGATGAGTACCACGAAGGCTCCCTTCCTGCGAGTCGATAGCCTAAAAAGCGAAGGGGCCGAGCGGCTCCTTTTCTTCAGGCTACTTTACTAAAGAGAGCGCTTCGTTCGCAGGAAAGCCGTGATTCAAGGGGCCATTGCTCGGTAAAAGGGAGCCGGGTATCCCTTTCGCCGTCCCTAGACGCCCGCTTGCCGCTCGAGCTTGCGCAGGCGCCTAAACTCCACGAGAAGGAACGCGCCTACGACGATCGTGGACGTGAGGTCGGATATGGAGGGCGCGAACCACACGGATTCGACCGGGGTGAGCGGCGTGAAGGAGGGAAGCACCTGCGGGCAGACGACCAGAAGCGGTATGAGGAAAAGGATCTGGCGCGTCAGGGTGAGGACGGTGGCCTTCACCGCCTGGCCCGTCGCGTCGAAGTAGTTCGACCCGATGATGGGAATGGCTAGCACCGGCGTGAACATCAGGTACAGGATGAGCGCCCACCCCGTCTCGGCCATGTACCCCTGGGGCAGCCCGAACAGACCTGCGTAGGCGTTCGGGAAGAAAATGACGGATAGCCACAGGGGCGTGGAGATGGCCGCCCCCAGACCGATGGCCTGGAAGAGAGCCCGCTTCATGCGGGCGTAGTTCTTCGCCCCGTAATTGTAGCCGATGAGCGGCTGCACGCCGGTGGCGATGCCCATGGAGGGCATGAAGGTGATCATGCCCACGGAGGCGAGCACGCGCATGACCGCCAAGGCGCCGTCCACGCCCAGAGGGTCGGCGGCTCCGTAAAAGGACAGCAGGTTGTTCTCCAGAGCGGCGGACACGGCGAAACCCAGCTCGGTGACGGCCGGCGCGATGCCCAGCACCACGACCTTGAGCCCTATGCGCCAGGAAACGGCGAGGTTGCGGCGGCGCAAGGGCATGGGAGACCCCTTGCGCAGGAAGAACTCCATGACGAACACCGCCGACACCAGCCACGACAGCGCCGTAGCAAGGCCCGCTCCGCGCATGCCCCACTGGAACACGACGATGAACAGGTAGCCCAGCACCACGTTGCAGGCGGTGCCGATGAGCATGCTGCCCAGCGCCCGGTTGGGATGCCCCGCCGTGCGAATGAAGTTGTTCATGCCGAAGGCGATGCTCTGCAGCGGGCAGGCCGCCACTAGCACCACCACGAAATCCACCGCATAGGGCATGATGACGTCATCGGCTCCGGTCAGGCGCAGAATAGGCTCCAGCGCAAGGGCGGTGATGGCCCAGATGAGAAACGATGCGGCGAGCAGCAGGGTGAAGGAGTTGCCCATAACACGCTCCGCCTCGCCCTTGCGGGCCTCCCCCAAGCGAATGGCGCACAGCGCGTTGCCGCCCACGCCCACCAGCATGGCGATGGCCACCATGGCCATCATGAACGGGTTTGCCACCGTGGTTGCCGCCAAGCCGTTGGCGCCCACGGCATGCCCCACGAACACCGCGTCGATGATGTTGTAGAGCATCTGCACGGCCACGCCGGCCAAAGCGGGGATGGAGAACTCCAGCAGCAGCTTGAAGGTGTTCTCGGTGCCCATGCGGGCGATCTTCGCCTCAGCCGCGTCGCGCGCCGCGTCGGCTTCGGACGCCAGCGGTCCGACCGGGTCCGCTTCGTCGATGGCGTCGACGATGGCCGCCTGCTCGGCTTGGTCGCATGACGAGGCGTCCACGGCGGCGACGGGCGCTTCGGCATGCGGTTTCGTATGTTCGATGCGTTTCATGATTCCCCAGCATAGAGATGCGCCCGAAAGCAGTCAACAGGCTTTCGGGCGCATCGTCATCGGTTCGGCGAGCCTCCACAACCGGGCGACGCTCGTCCGGCCGCGCATGGCCGCGACAGCCTAGTAGCGGTAGATCGCCGCCACCGAGGACTCGGCCGGCATCTGATCGGGCGGCAGCACGACCACTTCCCCGCCCTGCTTGAGCACGGCCTGGGCCAGGGAGTCGGCAACGTCGGGGGCGGCGGTGTCGTAGAGCTTGTCGTCGGCGACGTCGGGGTCGGCATCGAAGCGCACCGATCCGTCGGCGGAATCATAGGAGCCGGGCAGCGACTTGCCGCGCGCCACCATGAGCACTGCCACCTTCTTGTCGAAGACGGCCTGAGCCACCGACACCGGGTCGGCCGACGCCTTGCCCTTGGACTCCTCGTAGTCGAAGCGCTCCTTCATCTGCGAGAGCCTCTGATCGCGAAGCCCTTCCATGATTCCCACGGCGTCGGCCAGCAGCGTCGAGTAGTCCAGTCCCGCCGGATCCTTCTCGATGCCCTGCTCCACCACGTCGTGGATGGTGCAGATGCGCCGGAACTCGGACTGCTGCTTGGGAAGGCCCGCGATGATGACCGGCGTAGGGTCGTGCAGCTTGAAGGAGTTGCTCACCGCCCAGTTCACGTAGCGGAAGAACTTCTCGCCCTCTTCCTGCTTCACCTCGTTGCTGGAGAGCCATCCATGGTAGGCGCTCATATGGCCTTCCAACGTGGCGTAGTCCAGCGCCCCGGCTTCCGCATGCGGGTCGTCGGCCTTCTCCTCGGAATTGGCGAAGGGCTCGGATAAGTCGGCCTCCACCTGGTGGGGTATGCCGTTCTCGTCGATGACGGGCATGGGCAGCCGGCGCAGGGAGTCCTTGCTGCCCTCCACGAAGCCGAAGCGGTCGTTGGAGAGCATGAGCACGTAGTAGTGAAGGTCGTGCTCGTAGCGACGAACCAGCGGCTTGATGTAGTACTCGTCGCCCACCACCACCAGCGGCTTGTCGGTTTGGATGCTGAGCATGTATACGTACACGTCGGTGTTGCTCACCAGAAACGCGATGGTCCCCTGGGTGTTCTCCCAGGTGAAATAGTTGGGATGATGCTCCAGGTAGTCCAAGCGCGCCGCAATGCCCTTGTACTGCTCGCGGGCGTAATCGCGCCCAAGGTCGGCCATCGCCAGCTTGACGGCATCCTTGTAGGCTATCTCGTCCCACCAGGTACGCCCCCCGGCGCGGGTATCATGATGCACGGGCAGGTAGATGGACACGTAGGGCGGTTCGGCCGCCTCGTACAGATCCTTGCCGATTCCGCTGGCGATATGGATGGTCTGCGGTACGTGCTCGTCTTCCAACCGCTCTTTCTTCGCATCAGGATTCATGATGAGAACCTCCTATCGATAAAAGCCCATGGCGCGGAAGCCCCTCGCTCACCCCGGGTTCCGCTGATAAGAGGATATACCTGGACAAACGACTCATGTTTTTCACCGCGATTTCGATTGCCCCTCGTCAGCATTCCGTTGCCGGGACGCAATCCGAAAACGGGCCGACACCCCGAAGATGCCGGCCCGTGCAAAGGAACGGGCCGGAGGCTTTCGCCTCCGGCCCGATGCAAGCTGGTCGGGTTGACAGGATTTGAACCTGCGGCCCCTTGACCCCCAGTCAAGTGCGCTACCAAACTGCGCCACAACCCGTTGTGCGATTTCGGACTGCCCCGAAACAGCTTGACTATAGTACCCGTAGTCACCCGGTCATGCAAGCGAAAAATACCGGCATTTGTAATATCTTCACGCCGCCCTGCTCGCCAGGCGGCAGAGCGGCCTTGCCGAATGCGCCCGACAGCAGAAGCGACGCAGCCGGCGGGACGGCACGTCTCCTCTGTTCGACTAGCCGAACAGCTCCGATGCCTGGGCCATGCGGCTGGCGATGGGCACGCCGAAGGGGCAGCGGAGCTCGCAGGCCACGCAGCCGGTGCATGCATCGACGGTCACCGGCAGCGCTCGGTAGTGCTCGCGCACCGATTCCGGCACGCGCTCCTGCATGGCGGCCAGGTCGTAGTACTTGTTCACCACGGCGATGTTTATGCTCACGGTGCAGGGCTGGCGGGGTTCAGGCTGAACATGATCATCTCGATGCGCCCGTCGCGCGCCACGGCCAGCGCAACCTCGGGATTGTGGGTGGAAAGGCCCACGTGGCCGATCTTGCCTTGGTCGAGCAGCTCCTTCACGTAGCCGTAGAACTCGCCGGCCATAAGCTCGGCGAATTCCTTCGGGTCGTCCACGAAGCGGATCATGCCCAGTTCCACATGGTCGGTGTGCAACCGTTCGAGCAGATCCTCAAAGGCGGCCCTCACCTGAACCAAGTCCCTCGAGCGCACGTATTGGCCGTCCTGCCACGTGGACCCGATGTGCGGCGGAGCCAGGCGGGCAGTGTCCGGGGTCGGCGCTTCAGCGGCGGCGCGTCGGGCACGCCGGTCCGCCTCACAGGTTCTCGCGCACCCAGGCGATATTGCCCTTCACCGTGGCGATGAGCTCCTCCATGGAGTCGAAGGGGCGGTTCTCCCGCAACCAGTTCGCGAACTCCACCTTGATGGTGCGCCCGTAGATGTCGCCCTCGAAATCCAGAAGGTGCGCCTCGACGGTGGCCGTGGCGACGTCGGCGAAGGTGGCGGCCACCCCTACGTTGACCGCAGCCTTGTAGCGGCACCCGTCCACCCAGGCATAGGCCGCGTACACCCCCTCCCCTAAAACGCGAAGGCTCTCGGGGACCAGCAGGTTCGCTGTGCGAAACCCCATGTCGGCCCCTTCGCCGCGACCGGATTGCACCTCGCCGGTTACGAAGTACAGCCGGTCGAGCAGGCGGTTGGCGTCCTCGATGGCGCCGGCTGCGAGCAGCCCCCGGATGCGCGTGGCCGACACAGGCGCCCCGTCCTCGCTCTTCAGCTCATGGGCGACGATCTGGGTCCCGGCGGCCTGTCCCCACGCCTGCAGGTCGGCGACGGTCCCCGACGCATGGGACCCGAACCGGAAGTCGTAGCCCACGTGAAGGTAGGCTGGATAGCGGTCGCCGAAGGTGCGCGCAAGGAAGGCCGTGGGCGACGAGGAGGCGAAGCGGCTGGTGAAGGGAAGCACCACCACCGCATCGACCCCCGTAGAGGCCAGCATGGCGATGCGCTGCTCGTTGGTCATGAGCTTCTTCAGGCTGTCCGGCCGAAACACCTCGTCGGGATCGATGTCGAACGTCAGGACCAAGCTGGCGCCGCCAGAGTTTGACGCCGTGTCCTTGGTGGCGCTGATGAGGAACCGATGGCCCACGTGCACTCCGTCGAACACCCCGAACGCGCAGGATGCGCCCTCGAAGATGCCCGGGTCGAAGGATTCGTCAACGGTGTATATCGCAGCCACGGCTCACTCCTATCTGAAACACGCATTCGGGAAGGTAGGCGCCCCGCCCCTCGTCGTAGGCGTAGATCGCCTGGAGCTTGTTGTCCGAAACGACCGAGAAGAGCTCCCCGTCGGAAGGCGGCGCGCAGCTTTCGCGTACGCCAGACGTGCAGGCGCACAGCTGCTCCGAGGCGCTGCGCCGCAGGTAATCGAACAGCTGGACGTCGCCGGCGCGCACTGGCGACCCATGGGAGATACGCTCGGCGATGCCGTCGGCACCGTAGAAGAACCGGTGCCCCAGCTTACGCACCGGGTCGATCGCCGCCCCCTCTCCCAAACGCTCGAGCGCTTCCAGGGAAACGCAGTCGTCCAAGGTGATACCGCCGGCCGCCATGCGCCTAAGCTGGGCCACATGGGTCGGACAGTCCACCTTCAGCCCGATATCCCGCGCCAGGCTGCGGATGTAGGTGCCCTTCGACACGTGGAAGAGCACGCGCCAGGACAGGTATTCGTGGTCCTGCGCCCCCGCCACCAGGCCGATACCCAGAAGCTGGGCCGACATAACCTCTATGGGACGCGGCTGCAAGTCGATGACCTGGCCTTTCCGTGCTGCTTCGTAGGACTTGGTGCCGTTGACCTTGATGGCGCTGTACACCGGAGGCAGCTGCATCGAGCGGCCGAGCAGCCCGTGAAGCAGCGTTTGGGCGAACCCCTCGTCCTCCAGAAGCTCCGGAACGCTGCCGCGATGGAGCACCGCGCCCTGGGCGTCGTCGGTGTCCGTCGAGGCGCCGAAAGCGATGGCCACCTCGTAGAGCTTGTCGTCGGCGGTCAGATAGGCTGCCAGACGCGTTGCCGGACCCACGCACACCGGCAGCACGCCGGAGGCCAGAGGGTCCAGGGTTCCTGTGTGCCCCACCCGCTTCTCGCCGAAGATACGACGGCAGCGGGCCACAACGTCGTGGGAGGTGAGGCCCAAGGGCTTGTCCACGGCGGCGACCAGGGAAAGGCCGGAGCTTCCGCGCTTCATGCCGCCCTCCTTAAGCTCGGGGCTCAGAGCCTGGCGAGCCAACGGCCAGGATGCCCTCCAAAGCCGCAGCCACCTTCCCCACCGCCTCGTCCATGGCGCAGGTCAAGGTGAAACCCGCCGCCGCCTTATGGCCGCCGCCGCCCAGAGCGCGGGCGATGACGGATACGTCGGTGTCGTCCTTGGCGCGCAGGCTGCCGCGAATACCGTCGGCCTGCTCCCTCAGCATGCAGGCGATGCGCACGCCGGAGAGCATGCGAAGCGAGTTCACGAGCGGCTCAGCGTCGGCCTTTACCGCTCCGACCGTCTCGAAATCCTGCAACGTAAGCCAGCTGAGCACCAGCTGGCCGTCGGCGCCGAACAGCATGCGGTCGAGCACCAGGGCTTCCAAGCGCATAGAGGCATGAGAGCGGTTCTGGAACACCGCCGTGGCCACCGCCGAAGGGTCGGCGCCGGCGAGAACCATCTCGGCCGCGGCTTCGAAGGCGCCGACGCGGGTGTTCTGGTACTGGAATCGCCCGGTGTCGGTAACGAGCCCCGTGTAGCAGCACGTTGCAACCAAGCAGTCGGCGCAGCCGAGCTCGCGGGCGAGCTCCCACACGAGCATGGTGGTGGAAGGGCTGTCCGGGTCGACGTAGGCCAGCTCGGTCATGCGCTGCGGCGCGGCATGGTGGTCGATGGTCACGCTCGCAGGGCTGCGCTTCAGGATGGATGCGGCGGCCTCGCCCAACCGGTCGGCGTTGGGAACGTCCACGGCCACGAACACGTCGGGTGCGCCCTCGTAGGAAGATGCGGGCGCAAGCTCGGCCGCCCCGGGGAGAAACCGCAGGTTGGCGTCGATTGGCTCGTCCTTCGCGAGAACGCAGACCGCACGCTTGCCCATGGACCGCAAGACCGCCGCCAAAGCCAGCTGCGACCCCAGGCAGTCCCCATCCGGACTCACATGACCCGCAAGAACCACCTCGTCGGCCCCGCGAAGAACGTCGGCGATGGCTTGCAGGGTCGTGTTCGATTGAGGCGTCAGGGCCATAGAGGGGCGCTCCTTGTCGCTTGTGGCGGATCGGTTGGTTCTGGGGCGCAGGCGAAAGAGCTAAGCCTGCGCGTCGCCCGCTTCGAAAGCCTCCGCCCGCTCGTCGGCGGCCGGGTCGGCATCGGCGGGCACGTCGCTTTCCGTCGGGTCGTCCGCCTTGCCGTGCAGCGGGTCGTTGATAAGCGCCTGGGCGATGCGCTCGGCGTTGTCCACGCTCTCGTCCAACAGGAAGCGCAGCTCGGGGGCCACGCGCCACTCCAGGTCCTTGGCCATGAGCGAGCGGATGGCGCCGGACGCCCCCTTGAACGCCGCAGCCACCTCGTCGTAGCGCTCGGGCTCGGTGGTGTAGAAGACGTTGCATACGCTGCGGTCGTAGCTTACCTCGCAGCCGGTGACGGTGACCAGGTCGAGCCGGGGGTCGGATATCTCGAACAGAAGGATGTGGGCGATGATCTCGCGAGCCCGCTCGTTCACCTTGCGGTTGGCAGCGCTCTGCTTCATGGTGATGCCTCCTTGCCTCTAGGGCGCTTCGAAAACGCGCCTGACGAAAGCCTACAGCGCAAGCTTAAGCGCTTTAGGTTTCATCAGGCGCAACAAGGGCCAAGAGCAACCGAACAGTAACGCAGCGATTACCCTCGGCCCCGCACATGCTACTCGGTGCGCTCCACCTCGACCTTACGGTAGCCCTCGATGGTGTCGCCCACCTTGAGGTCCTGGTAGCCGTTGATGCCGATGCCGCACTCGTAGCCCTGCTTGACAGACTTGACGTCGTCCTTGAAGCGGCGCAGCGACGCGATGGTGCCGTCGAAGATGATGGTACCGTCGCGCACGATGCGCACCTTGTCGTCGCGGTGGATCTCGCCTTCGGTGATGTAGCAGCCGGCGATGGTGCCCACCTTGGGAACCTTGAACGTCTCGCGCACCTCGGCGATGCCGGTGTCCTCTTCCACGATGTCCGGGGACAGCAGGCCCACGCGCGCGGCGTTGATGTCCTCGAGGGCCTGGTAGATGACCCGGTACAGGCGGATGTCCACCTTCTCCTTCTCGGCCTGCTGGCGCGACTTGCCCGTGGGGCGCACGTTGAAGCCGATGATGATGGCGTCGGAGGCGGCCGCCAGGGTGACGTCGGTCTCGGTGATGCCTCCCACGGCGGAGTGCACCACGTTGATGCGCACCTCGGACTGGTCCATCTTGTCGAAGGCGTCGCGCAGCGCCTCGATGGAGCCCTGCACGTCGGCCTTGACGATGAGGTTCAGGTCGGTCTGCTTGCCGTCCTCGATGCGGCTGAACAGGTCGTCCAGGCTCATATGGGCCTTGGTCTCGCGCTCGGCGATGCGGGCGCGCAGGGCGCGCTCCTCGGCGAGCTTGCGGGCGTCGCGCTCGTCCTCGAACACGCGGAACTCGTCGCCGGCGGTGGGGACGCTGTTCAGGCCCAGAACCTCCACCGGGTCGGAGGGGCCGGCCTCGGACACATGGGTGCCGTGGGGATCGACCAGGGCGCGCACGCGGCCGTAGGAGGTGCCGGCCAGCACCACGTCGCCGGGGTGCAGGGTGCCGCGCTGCACGAGCACCGTGGCCACCGGGCCGCGGCCCTTGTCCAGGTTCGCCTCGATGACAAAACCGGAGGCCTCGGCGTTGGGGTTGGCGCGAAGCTCCAGCACGTCGGCCTGCAGCAGAATGGTCTCCAGCAAGTCGTCGATATGCAGGTTTTTCTTCGCGGACACCTCCACGAACATGTTCTTGCCGCCCCATTCCTCGGGGATAACGCCGCGCTCGGTGAGCTCCTGGCGCACGCGGTCGGGGTTGGCGCCCGGCTTGTCGATCTTGTTAACGGCCACCACGATGGGCACGTTGGCCGCGTTGGCGTGGTTGATAGCCTCCACGGTTTGGGGCATCACGCCGTCGTCGGCGGCTACCACCAGCACGATGACGTCGGTCACCTGGGCGCCGCGGGCGCGCATGGCGGTGAAGGCCTCGTGGCCCGGGGTGTCGATGAAGGTGATCTGGCGGCCGTCGATCTCGACCACGGAGGCGCCGATGTGCTGGGTGATGCCGCCGGCCTCGCTGGCCACCACGCCGGTGTGGCGGATGGCGTCGAGCAGCGACGTCTTGCCGTGGTCGACGTGCCCCATGACGGTGACCACGGGGGGACGGGGCAGCAGGTCGGAGTCGGAGTCGTGGTAGACGACGGCGTACTCCTCCTCCGGAGACACCACGCGCACCTTGCGGCCCATGTCGTCTGCGATGAGCTCGATCAGCTCGTCGGACATGGACTGGGTAAGCGTGAGCACCTGGCCCAGCATGAACAGGCGCTTGACGATGTCGTTGGGGGCCACGCCGAGAAGCTCGGCGAACTGGGCCACCGTGGCGCCCTGGGGAATCTCCACGACGGAATCGTCAAGCACAAGCGTGGGATCGAGCCCGCGCTCGATGGCCTCCAGCTCCATGCGCTCGCGGGCCTCGGCCTCGCGCTTCTCCTTGCGCTTCTTGCGGCGCCCCTCCCCCTCGTGGGACGAGGCGGCGGCTACGGCGGCGCGGGCCTCGGCCAGCACCTTGTCGCGCTGGAGCTTCTCGGCCTGCACGGCCATCTGCGCGTAGCGGTCGTCGGAGGACGACGCCTGCATCTGCGCCTCAAGCTCGGGGACGTACTGCTCCACATGGCGCTTGCCGTGCTTCTTGGCGCCCTTGCCCGCGCCCCTGCCGGCCGCATCGGCGGCATGCTGCTGCTTCTGCTGCTCGAGGGCGATCCTCTGCTGCTCGATCTGGGCCAGAAGCGAGTCGTAGCCGCTCTTGCGGGCCCCGAGCACGGGCGCCGCCTTCTTGGGCTCCGAAGACGCCTCGGCCTCGGAATGGGCCGCCGACTTGCCGGAGCGGCCGCGGTTGCGCAGCGCCTCCTCGACGGCGCGGGTGCGCTCGGCCTCGCGCTGGCGCTCGGCCACCTTCTTGGCCAGAGCCGCCTGTCGCTGGCGCGCCTTGGCCTCGGCGCGCTCGCGGGCCTGGCGCTCCTTCTCGCTCTCTATCTGGTTGGCCAGGCTCTGGAAATGGGAGGGCTTGGGAGCCGGGGCCGCCGCCTCGGCCTCGGCTGCCGCGGCGGCCTTCTCCTCGGCGCGCTGGGCGCGCTCGGCTTCGCGGGCCGCGCGCTCCTGCTCCACTGCCTCGCGGCGGGCGCGCTCCTCCTCGGCCTTGCGCTCGGCCTCGGCCGCCTGCTCCTCGGCCAGCTGCTTGGCCTCCTCGTCCTCCAGCTTCCCCGCACGCTGCTTGATTTCGGGCTCGAGGTTCTTGCGGATCTTGGTGACGTAGGCGTCGGCGAGCATGCTGGCATGGCTCTTCGCGGGAATCTTCATCTCGCGGAGCTTGTCGAGCAGCTCCTTGCTGGACATGTCGAACTCTTTGGCAAGTTCGTGGACTCGCATGCTGGGCATGGGCATCTCCTCTACTTACGGGCATCGAGCCCAAGGGCTTCGACGCTGGCCGCGATCGTGGCTATCTGGTCGCTTGCGAGCGTCGTTCTGAGCGCCCGGTCGAGCTTTCTCTTCTTGACGGCGCCGGCAAGGCATCGGGAGCCGCACACGTAAGCGCCCCTCCCGGCCGCCTTCTGGCCAGCGTCGCAGTACACGGCGCCCTCGGGAGTGCGCACGATGCGCGCAAGCGACGAGCGCTGCGCGACCGCTCCGCATCCGATGCAGGTGCGCTGGCGGATGGCCCGCTCAGCGCCCTTGGTCTCCCGAGCCGCCGAATCCATGGTTACTCGCCGCCCATCTCCGCATGGATGCCGCAGAAGCGGCTCCCGGGGCGGGCATGGTTGCGGCAGCGCACCCCGTCGGGACCGACGTAGGCGCAGGTGTCGGCATCGTCGTCCTCCTCGTCGATGAGGATGTTCTCCGTCTGGAGGGGCTCCCCGGCGAAGCTGGTGGACTTGATGTCGATATGCCAGCCGGTCAGGCGGGCCGCCAGGCGGGCGTTCTGGCCCTCCTTGCCGATGGCAAGCGACAGCTGGTCGTCGGGCACCACCACGGTGGCGTAGTGGTTCTCCTCGTCCACGATCACGCGGTTGACCTTAGCCGGCGAAAGCGCGTTGGCCACGTAGACGGCAGGGTCGTCAGCCCATTGAATCACGTCGACGCGCTCGTTGCGCAGCTCCTCGACCACCATGCGCACACGGCTGCCCTTGGGGCCCACGCAGGCGCCCACCGGATCGAGGTTCGGCTCGCGGGAGGCCACAGCGATCTTGGAGCGGGCGCCGGGCTCGCGGGCGATGGACTTGACCTCCACCAGGCCGTCGTAGATCTCGGGAACCTCGATCTCGAAGAGCCGGCGGATGAGATCGGGGTGCGTGCGGGACACCACGATGGCCGGGCGGGCCTGCTCGCCGCGCATGCGGGGCGCGTCGGAGTTGGGGTCGCGCACCTCGATGATCAGCACCTTCAGGCGCTGGTTATGACGGTAGTGCTCGCCCGCCGGACGCTCGTTGCGCTCGCCCGGGTAGTGCTTCACGTCGTAGTGGGGAAGCTCGGCCTCCACGCCGTCGCGGATCTTGATGATGGTGAAGTCGGGCGTGCCCTGCAGCACGGTGCCGGTGACCAGATCGCCCACGCGGTCGGAGAACTCCTGGTAGATGGACTGGCGGCCGGCATCGCGCACAATGGAGGAGATGACCGACTTGGCGTTCTGGGCGGCGATGCGGGACACGTCGGCCGGAGTGACGTCGCGCTCCTCGTAGGACTCGTACTCGCCGGTCTCCTCGTCGTACTCGCCCTGGGGAACCAGCTCGTAGACGTAGATCTTGCCGCTCTGGCGGTCGATGGTCACGCGAGCGTCCCATTCCAGGTCCAGGATGCGCTCGTAGCTCTTCGCCAAGGATTGCTCCAGGCGCTCGATGAGGTAGAACTCGTCGATCTTGCGCTCATGGGCAAGGGCCTGCAAAGCCTCAATCAGTTCCGATGTTGCCACGATGTCTTTTCCTTTCCTTGCGAACATGCCGTCCGTCCGGTTTCCGCTTCCGTTCGCGCCGCGCCGGGCGCAAGTATGCTAGCCGCTAAAGTCCACGATCCCCTTCACATGCGCCTTCTTGACGTTGTCGAAGGGGATCTGCACAAGGGCGTCGTCCACCTGCAGCACCACCACATCCCCCTCGACGGCGGACACGGTGCCAGTCCAGGAGCTGCGCCCGTCGATGGGGCCGACGGTCTTCACCGCCACCGCCTGGCCGACGGCGGCCGCGAAGTGCTCGGAGGTGCGCAGCGGCCGGTCGATGCCCGGCGAGGACACCTCCAGCGTGTAGGCCCCCGGGAAAGGGTCGAGCCGATCCATGATCTGGTTGATCCACGCCTGGGCGCTGGCCAGCTGGTCGAAGCTCACGCCCTCCTCGGTGTCGATGTACACGCGGATGATGGGCGCGTGCTTGGAGCCCACGACCTCCACCGTGACGACCTCGACGCCTTCCTGCTGCGCGCGGCCTTCCAGAGCGTCCAAGATCTGCTGCTCCTTCGCTGTGAGCACCGCGCCTCCTTTCGTCGTCATGGTGGCTGCCATCTTCGAGCCGCGCCTGCGAGCCTCTTTCGCCCTACATAAAAAGAAAGCGGGATGAACCCACTTTCCGGAAGTCGAAAGTATGGCGCGCAGCGCATGCCGTGCTCGCATTGCTAAATGCTGAGTGGAATTATACGCAACGCCGCCGCGCGTGTCCACCACGTTTGGCCAGCAGCGCTCATATAAAACACAAAGAAGCCGACCGAAGGCCGACTTCCCGAGGATTCATGGAGCGGGCGACGGGAATCGAACCCGCCTCATCAGCTTGGAAGGCTGAGGTTCTACCAATGAACTACGCCCGCGATGCGTTGGGATTATAGCCAAACTTACCGCACGCCGCCCCAAACCCGATGAATTATCCACTAAGCGGCGCCCGGAAGCGCGAAGACGCCGTTTTGCCGGGCCGGCTAGGACATGAACAGAAGGGCGGCCAGCTTGCCGTCCTCGAAGTAGCTGGCGCGAATCTGGGCGGCGCCGTTCTCGTAGGCCAAGTCCCACACCACGCAGGTGTAGGGGCGGGCGTTGCTCTGGCCATGGACGAACATGCTGTCGGTCACGCCCTCGTAGGCCCCCAGCGCATCCAGGGGTCCGTCGAACTGCTCGGCCAAGTACTCGGCCGTCACGTCGCCGGTGGCGTAGGCGACAGCCAGCGCATCGTAGTCGCGCCCGTTCAGCTCGTCCAGCGTGGTCTGGGTCCACCGCTCCAGCGTCTCGGCGTCGGCCCAGGGAGACATCCCCTCCTCCACCGCCGGATCGCCCTTCGAGCAGCTGCTCGTGGCCAGAAAGCCGACGACGATGATCGCCGCCAAGAATCCGACGACGATAAGCGCCACGCGAATATGAGCCTTGTCCTTCATAGCGAACCTCCTTGAGAAGCACCGGTGCCGCGCCGCGAACGCTCCTTTGCCGAAGCGCAAAGCCCGACCCCGTCGCCACCATGGTCTCACAAGCACCGGGAGCGGCCGCCGCGAACGCCCGGCTGTGGCAGGAACGTTTCCCGAACGGCACCGTCGCGCAGGACCCGGACCCGAAAAAGCAGCAACCCCCGGTGGGGAGCCGGGGGCTGCTGCAAAGCAGTACGCATAGAGGAGAAGGGGAAGATGCGCATGCTGTACGGCCCGTTGAAGGTTTTGAGAGAGAGGGGGTCACACGAGAGACGCAAGAACGGGCCAGGGTGTATGGGGTTTTCCAGGTACCGCCGGAAGGTCTTCTTCTCTTCGCTTGCCCTTCCGACAACAAGCACTATACGCAACCCGGACCCGCCTTTCCAGCGCAGCGGGGCATCGGTAACGGGAGCGAAAGGCGTCCGTCACTTCGCCGTTACGAGGGCCACCCTCCCCGCCGGCCTGCGGAAGCCCTACCAGAACTCGGGCTTGAGCGGGCGCGCCGAAAGCTCCTGGGCCAAAAGCCTGGGATCTGCCCCGTCCCACACCACGCTGCGAATGACGTCGGTGATGGGCAGCTCCACGCCGAAGGCGGCCGAGAGCACGCCCAGGCTCTGGCATGCGTAGGCGCCCTCGGCCACCATATGGGTCTCGTCGCCGAACGCCTGCAGAGACCCGCCGCGGGCCAGCATCTCGCCGAAGCGCCGGTTGCGCGAATGCCGGGACATGCAGGTGACCATAAGGTCGCCCGCGCCGGCCAGCCCCAGGCACGTGAGCGCCTGGCCGCCGCAGCTCTCCACCAGGCGGCTCATCTCGGCCAGACCGCGGGTCATGAGCATGGCGGCGGTGTTGTCTCCGTAGCCGAGCCCGTAGGACAGGCCCACGGCGATGGCTATCACGTTCTTGAAGGCGGCGCACAGCTCCACCCCGGTCACGTCGTCGCTGGTGTACACCCGGAAGGCGTCGTTGGCGAAAAGCGTCTGGAAGAGGGCGGCCGTCTGCGCGTCCTCGCTTGCCACCACCGTGGCCGACGGAGTGCCCTTGACGACCTCCTCGGCGTGGTTGGGTCCCGACAGCACGGCCACGGAGCAGGCGTCCCCCAGCTCGTCATGGAAGATCCGCGCAGGCAGAAGACCGCTTCCCTCTTCAACGCCCTTGGAGCAGATGACCACGGGAAAGCCGCCCTCCACTACCCCGTCGAGGGCCTGGGCTACCCCCCGCAGCAGCTTCGACGGCGTGACCACGACCGCGGCCTGGGCGTTGCGCAGGGCATCGCGGTAGGAGGTGGTGGCTACGATGGACGCTGGCAGCACCGAATCGCTCAGATAGCGGGGGTTCACGTGGTCTTTGTTGATGGACGAGACCACCTGCGGCTTGCGCGCCCACAGGCTCACGTTGTGCCCGTTTGCGGCAAGCACGCTTGACAGGGCCGTCCCCCACGACCCGGCTCCGATAACGGCGATTTTCATGGTCACACCCCTTTCGGGTACGCAAGCAGGACGGACGAGCGCCGGCTACACCGAGGGCATGCTCTTCTTGGAGCCGATGCGCGACTCGCACCCCCGGCGCAGGCGCGCGATGTTGGCCCTGTGGGCCCAGATGACCGTGCCGCCCACCAGCAGGCAGCACGCCCAGGCGAAGGGGCAGCCGTGGAAGGGCACGGTGGCGATGATGGGACAGGCGACGGCGGCGGCGATGGAGCCCACCGAGACGTAGCGCGTGGTCAGCACCAGGATGGCGAACACCAAAATCTCCAGCAGCGAGCCCACGGTGCCGAAGGTCACGAACAGGCAGCCTATGGCCACCGCGATTCCCTTGCCGCCCTTGAAGCCCAGCCACGGGCTGAAGATATGGCCGAAGGTGCAGCCGAGGAACGCCGTGGCGGTCATCACGGACACCGTCTGGTAGACGCTCAGCGGCTCGGGACCCGACAGCAGCCATTGGGCGATGCCCCACCCGATGAGCCCGGCGCCCACCCCCTTGCCGAAATCGAGCACGAACACCGCCGCGCCGCCCACCTTGCCCAGCGTGCGCATGGCGTTGGTGGTGCCGATGTTGCCGCTGCCGAAGTCGCGCAGGTCGCGCTTGTAGAACAGCTTCGAGATGATGACGCCCCAGGGCACGGACCCCAAGAGAAACGCCAGCGCGAACACGCCGGCCGCGGTGCACCAGGCAAAACCCGTCATAGATACAGCTCCTTAATCCTTCTTCTTGAAACGCAGCTCGATAGGGGTGCCCGTCAGGTCGAACTGCTGCCGCATGCGGTTCTCCAGGAAGCGCTCGAAGTTGTCGGTCACCAAGTCGGGCCGGTTCACGAAGAAGGTGAAGCGCGGCGGGCAGGAGGCGGTCTGCGTGACGTACTTCATGCGCAGGATGGCCTTGCCCTGGCTGACCGTATGCCCGCTCTCCCGAATCTGAGCGAGCCAACCGTTCAGAGCCGAGGTGGGAATGGTCTTGGAATAGCTTGCGTAGGCCGCGTCCACAGCCTCCCAGATGCGGTGGACGTTCTTGCCCGTGAGCGCCGATATGGCGATTACCGGCGCATAGCCGACGAACGTCATGCGATCGGCTATGCGCTCGCGGATCTGGGCCTTGCGCTCGGGACCGTCAACCGCGTCCCACTTGTTCAGCACGATGACCATGGCGCAGCCCCGCTCGTGGGCGTAGCCGGCGACGCGCTGGTCCTCGTTGGTCATCCCCAAGGTGCCGTCGATGACCAGCAGCGCCACGTCGGCGCGGTCGATGGCCCGCATGGCGCGCACGAACCCGTAGTACTCCACGTCCTGGTCGATCTGGCTCTTGCGGCGAAGCCCAGCGGTGTCCACGATGGTGTAGGGCACGCCGTCGTGGACCACATGGGTGTCGATGGCATCGCGGGTGGTTCCCGCCACGTCGGAGACGATGGAGCGCTCGCCCGAGGTCAGCTGGTTGGTAAGCGAGCTCTTGCCGGCGTTGGGGCGGCCGATGATGGCGACGTTGATGCCCTCTTCCTCGTCGGCGCCGGCCGGCAGCTCCACGGTGCGCAGAACCGCCACCAGCTCGTCGAGCAAGTCCCCCGTGCCGTGGCCGTGCAGGGCCGATATGGGCCAGGGATCGCCCAGGCCCAGCTGGTAGAACTCCCACATCTCGTCGGAGCGTCCCGGGTGGTCGAGCTTGTTCACAACCAGAAAGACCGGCTTGTTGGTCTTTCGCAGGATGCGGGCCACTTCCTCGTCGTCGGCGTTGATGCCCGTGCGCCCGTCGACCAGAAACACGATGGCATCGGCCTCGTTGGCGCCGGCGAAGGCCTGGCTGCGGATAGACCCTTGGAAAGCGTCGTCGTCGCCCATCTCGATGCCGCCGGTGTCGACGAGCTTGAATTCCAGGCCGTTCCAGTCGGCGTTGTGGTAGGAGCGGTCTCGGGTGACGCCGCGCATTTCGTGGACGATGGCGTCGTCGACTTGGGCGATGCGGTTCACGAACGTGGACTTGCCGACGTTCGGACGCCCCACCACCGCTACGATGGGCATGGTCATGGGCTACCTCTTTCTAGGAAGCCGCAGTCGAGAGGCGCCCGATTGCGGCGATGATGTCCGGGAAGAACTCCGTCGGCGAACAGGATACCATGACAAGGTGAATCCCCGATTCGCCCGCAGCCTTCTCCATATCCGCAAGCGTGCGGCCGTCCAGGGTGAGGCCCCGGTCGTTGAACATGACGGAGGGGACGGCCACGATCGTCCGACCCGAATCAGGCCCCTCGCAACCGCCGGACGAAGCGAGCGCGGTCACGGCATCCACGACGTCGCAGGCGCACAGCAGCCCCGTGACGTCGACGTTTCCTCCGAAGTAGCGGTTCTCGACGTAAAGCGGCGCCAGGCGCTCGGCGGCGCGGGAGCCGGCGATAAGGTCGCCGAAATAGGGCGCCATGGCGAAGCCGGCCACGAGACGCACCGAAACGCCGGCAGCGTCGGCCTTCCGGGAGAGGAGGTCGTCAAGCCCCTGCGCGCAGGCCTCTTCCCAGCCGTCGACGCAGGTGCGCACAATGCCCACGCCGTCCTCGAACATCTCGAAGTCGCCGTAGAAGGTGGCGGGGGGCAGCGCTTGCAGCACATGGCGGCCATAGGCGTTCAGGTAGAACTCGTCGGCGGCGAACACCCAGCCCTGCCCGCGCTCGGCCAAGGCCCGCCGCTGGAAGGGGGCGAGCTGCTCGAGCACGGCGAGCGCGGCATCGGGCCGGTCGAAGCTCTCGGCGAAGAAGCCCTGGTGCTTCGTGTACCCCAAGGGCACCACGCACACATCCAGGATGCCCTCGCGCTCGTAGGCCCATTCCAGCGTGCGCCCCAGCACCTCCCCGTCGTTTTCACCGGGCACCAGCACGATCTGCGCGTGCACCTGGATGCCCTGGGCCAGAAGCCGTTCCAGCACCTCGATGCCGTGCTGGGCATGGCGCCCTATCATGGCGCGACGAACATCGGGGTCGGACACGTGCAGCGAGAAGCGCAGCGGGGATATGGCCTGCTCCACGATGCGCCGCTCGTCCTCGGGGCGAACGTTGGTGAAGGTGACGAAGGTCCCGCACAGAAAGCTCAGGCGGTAGTCGTCGTCGCGCAGGGTAAGGGAAGCGCGCGCATCGGCGGGAAGCTGGCGCATGAAGCAGAAGGAGCAGGCGTTGCGGCACTGGCGCACCGAGTCGAACACCACCCCGTCGAACTCGAATCCCCAGCTCTCCCCCGGCTCGCGCCACAGCTCGCAGACGCCTTCCTCACCGTCGCCGTCGATGTATCCCACGGCGATCTCGTCTTCCGCCGAAAGCCACCGCCAATCGATGAGGTCCCGAAGCGGCTGGCCGTCGACGGAGGTCAGGAAGCACCCGGGCGTGAAGCCGGCGTCGTCGGCGGGCGAACCGGGAGCCACGGCGACGACGCGCGCCCGCGCAGGTCGCGGCACCCGGCAAGCAGGCCGCCCCTCCTGCGACCGGACGATTTGTCCGTCGGCGACGGCCTGCCGTTCGATGTCCCTGCCCGGGTAGACCGCCATAACCTAGAAGCCCTCCAGGCGACCGCATACGGCGGCGATCTGGGACTCCGGCGTGGAGGCACCGGCGGTCACGCCCACGGTGGCGCATCCGGAGAACCAAGCCGGGTCCAGCTCGTCGGCCGATTCCACATGGAAGCTGCGAGGGCATGCCGCCTCGCAGATCTCGAACAGGCGCGTGGTGTTCGACGAATTGCGCCCGCCGATGACCACCATGGCGTCTACGGTGCTGCCGAGGGCGGCCGCGTAGTCCTGCCGCGAACGGGTAGCGGAGCAGATGGTGTTCTTGACCTGCGGATCGAGCCCGCGCCTTTTCAGCTCCTCCACCACGGAGGAAAGATTTTCCTTCATCTGGGTGGTCTGGGACACCACCCCCACCGGATCGCTTACGTCATCGGGGATGCTGCGGGCGTCGGCCACCACGTCCACGCGGCCGCCGGCCTCCTGGGCGTAGGCCACCAGGCTCTCCACTTCGGGATGGCCCGCCTCCCCTACCACGACCACGCGGCAACCCTGGGAGGCCAGCTCGGCGGCGGCGTTCTGGGCCCGCGACACGTGGGGGCAGGTAGCGTCCACCACCGCAAAGTCGAGCCGCTCGAGCGAGCGGCGCGTAGCCGGGGTGACCCCGTGGCTGCGGATGACAACGGTGCCGGCCCTCCCTGCAAGCTCGTCGACGCCGGCCACGACGCGCGCCCCGCGCGCCTCGAGCTCCGACACTACCTGGGGGTTGTGGATGAGCGGACCTAGGGTGTAGACGCACCCGCCCTCCTCGACGACGTGCTGCGCCAGGTCGAGCGCCCGCTGCACGCCGTAGCAGGCCCCTGCCTTCTCGGCTCGTACAACCTTCATGGTCGGCCCCTCCCTTAGGCTGCGTCGACTTCCAGCAAGGCCAGCACCTCGGCCGTGGTCCTGCGCGGGATCGGATGCTCGGCGAACAGCGGCGCGTAATCCCGGGTATCGGGGAACAGCTCGGCCATGTCAACCTGTTCCGGAGCCGTGCGGCGAAACAGCGCGAAGCATTCCCGCATGACGTACCACGAGCAAGCCTCCAGCCTATCGGCCTTCTCGACGAAGTCGAAGTCCGACAGAAGCACCGGGCTGCCGTACTCCACGGTCACCTTCGGAAAGCGCAGGCGCTGGCCCTTCTGCTTCACCTTCTCGGCATCGCGCACGGTCATGGGCAGCAGCGGCGCATTGCCCATCTTGGCCACCAGGGCCGCGCCGGCATGCAGCTCGGGAGCCTTGCCGCTCTTGCCGCGGCGCGTGCCCTCGGGCATGATGCCCACCACCTCGTCGTCCTTCAGCATGCGGGCCGCCCGTTTGATGGCGGTCCGGTCGGCGCTGTCGCGGCGGACGGGGAAGGCCCCCACCCGCGAGATGATCCAGCCGAGCAAGCCGTGGGCCTTCCCGAACAGGCTGTCGCGGCCCATGAAGCGGGTCCATTGGCCGGGCATGCCCGAGATGAACATGAACACCACGTCCAGAAACGAGGTGTGGTTGCCCACCACCACCACGCCGTGCCTCCCCTTGAAGCCCCTCAGGCTCTCCCGGTTGTCCACGCGGTAGCGGAACAGCACCTTGCACAGAAACGCCAGCACGCCGAACAGGATGAGCCCAGCCCAATGGGGTATCTGCCCCTTCTTCTGGGCGCCCCCAAGCGGGCGGTCCCACATCTGCTGCTGCGAGAGGAACAGGCCCATGCTATGCCTCCGTCGCGAAGCGCTCTCGCTCCTGCGCTTGGCGCGCCAGGTCGCAGATACGGTCGATGATGTCTTCGATGTAGGTGCCCGTCGAGTCGATCTCGACGGCATCGTCAGCCTTGACCAGCGGAGAGGTTGCCCGGGACGAATCGGCCTCGTCGCGGCGCACGATGTCGGCGAGCACTTCCTCGTAGTCGATGGACCCCACGCCGCGGTCGACGTTCTGGCGCACGCGGCGGTGCGCGCGCTCCTCGGCCGAGGCGGTCAGGAACACCTTGGCCGGCGACTCGGGAAATACGCAGGTGCCGATGTCCCTTCCCTCAACCACGTAGTCGCCGCCGCGCCCGATGCGCTGCTGCTGGGCCACCATGGCCTCGCGGACGGAGGGAGCGGCGGAGACGGGGCTGACCGCCTTGTCGATCTCGGCCGTTCGGATGGCGTCGGTCACATCGACCCCGTCGACGAGCACTCGCCGCGGCAGCGGGTCGCCCGGCTCGTGGCCGAACTCGATGGTGCAGCGGCGCGCCAGCTGCCCCAAGGACCCCTCGTCGGCCAGGTCGACCCCTTCCTGCAGCGCCAGCCACGCCACGGCGCGGTACATCGCGCCGGTGTCGAGGCAGGAATAGCCGAGATTTCGGGCGACCGCCTTGGCGACGGTGGATTTTCCGGCCCCGGACGGGCCGTCGATGGCTACGATCATGACGCCAACCTTTCGATGTCGTTGATGAACCCGGGGTAGCTGACCGACACGCAGCCGAAATCCCTCACGCTCACGGGCTCGTTGCCGCACAAACCGGCAAGGGCCCAGGTCATGGCGAGGCGATGGTCGCCTCCCGTGTCGAAGGAAAGGCCTGCGGGCGGATGCAGGCCCGGCTGCCCCTCTATGAACAGGTCGTCGCCTTCCTCCCAGGCGTCCACGCCCATGAGCGCAAGCCCCTCGATCACGGCGCGAAGCCGGTCGGTCTCTTTCACGCGAAGCTCTCCCACCTGGCGAAACACCGTGATTCCCGCAGCATGGGCAGCCACGAGGGACAGCACCGGAATCTCGTCGACGATGGAGGCGATCTTGCTCGCGGGCACCTCGCAGCCCCGCAAGCGCGCCGTGAAGCGGGCGGTTATCGTGCCCACCGGCTCCTTGCCCACATGCTTGACCACGCTGACGGAAACGTCGGCACCCATGCGCTCCAAGGTGCGGACGAACCCTATGCGCGTGGGATTGAGGCTGACGTCGGTGATTTCCACCGCGCTTTCCGGCTTGAGCAGGGCCGCGCAGACGAGAAAGGCCGCGGACGAGGGGTCGCCCGGTACGTCCAAGGCGCACGCCCTGGGCGTTGCGGGCCCGGTGACGGCCGCCTCGCGCTCGCCGGCCATGGTAGGCACGCCGAACTGAGGCAGCATCAGCTCCGTATGGTTGCGCGAGGGAGCCGGCTCCACCACCGACGTCTCGCCGTGCGCGTAGATTCCGGCCAGAAGGATCGCGGACTTCAACTGCGCCGAGGCCATGGGCGACGCGTAGTGCAGCGGCGCCAGCGACGCGCATCCGCGCTCGGTCAGCGGCAGATGCTCCCGACCGGCCGGGAAGAACTCGGCCCCCATCTTCATGAGCGGGGCCGTTATCCGGCGCATGGGCCTGCTCTGCAGCGAGCTGTCGCCGGTGAGGGTGACCTCTACATCCCACGGGGCGATCACCCCCATGAGCAGACGGGCGGTGGTGCCGGAATTGCCGCAGTCTATGGGGCCGTCGGGCTGGCGGGGCCCGGCGCTTCCCCACCCCTCCACGGTGCCGGCCAGGCTGCCGTCGGGCTGGACGGCTAGGTCCGTCTTCGCGCCCAACGCCGTTACGGCTGCCACCGACGAGCGCACGTCCTGGGAGTCC
The DNA here is from genome assembly GCA_910575165.1 of Eggerthellaceae bacterium. Taxonomy (GTDB): domain Bacteria; phylum Actinomycetota; class Coriobacteriia; order Coriobacteriales; family Eggerthellaceae; genus Xiamenia; species Xiamenia aquisgranensis. The sequence continues at coordinate 71,582 of CAJTDS010000007.1, read as the reverse complement.
AGCACGCCGCTTACCCGCGTGGTCCCCTCGGCCATGGCGCCGAAGAGCACGGCGCGATGCGACAGGGACTTGTCGCCCGGAACCCGGATCGAGCCTTGCAGCGGGCGCCCGAGCGGACGTATGGTGCGCACCGATCCAGCCTGGTCGGCGGGGTCTTCGCGAACAGAGGCATCAACCGACATGGACATGCTCCTTTGCGGAAAGCGGCGAGAACGACACGGCGAAGCCCGCGTCGATGAGCTTGAAGGACAGCTGCCCCACGTCCCCTTCGTCGGTGAGCACCAGCGACAGCACGGCGCTCGACTCGGTGACGTGGTCGATCTCGATGGACTGGATGTTGCAGCCGACGGAGCTGGCGATGGTGGTGACCTCGGCCACCACGCCCGGACGGTCGGTCATGGGAATGCGCACCTCCAGCAGCCGCTCCGTGGACGGGACCCAGGTGGCGGGAAGCGAGCGCCTCACCGAGGCCGCCTCGGCCAGAAGCGAGGTGAGCCCGGCTCGGTCGCCGGCGTCAAGGGAGTCCTTGAACTGCTGGATGATCTGCTGCATCTCGGAAAGGCCCTGGGACAGCGCCTGGCAATTATCGAAGGAGATGCCGCACCACAGCTCCGGAGAGCCTGCGGCGATGCGGGTGGAGTCCTTGAATCCGCCGGCGGCCAGGCGCATGAGGGAGCGCTGCTCGTCGGCATGGCGGCTGGCAAGCTGCACCAGGGACGAGGCGACGATGTGGGGCACATGGCTCACCACCGCGATTGCGTTGTCGTGGTCGGCGCGGGGCAGCGAGACTACGCGCGCGCCCAGCCCCGTCACCAGCTCGTGAAGCGATGCGAACAGGTCGGGGTCGGTGGCCTCGTCGGGGCATAGGATCCAGTGTGCCCCCTCGAACAGATCGGCGCGCGAGCCCTCGATGCCGTTCACCTCGGAACCGGCCATGGGATGCCCCGGGATGTAGCGCTCGGGATAGGGCAGCACCTCGTCGGCAAGCTTCGAGACGCTGGTCTTCGTCGAAAGGGTGTCGGTGATAAGCCCCTGAAAGGACCATTGTGCGAGCAATCCCAAGTAGGTGCGCGCCTCGTCCACGGGGACCGCCAGAATCACCAAGTCGGCCTCGTCCTCCACAAACGCACGGAACGCCGGGTCGCCCGGCAGCACCGCGATTTGCGCGATTTCCAGCTCCCGAGCCTTGCGGCAGGCGTCGGCGCTGGCGTCCACGGCGAGGATGCGCACATCGGGGTCGGCCTTCAGGACGGCGCGGGCGATGGAGGCGCCGATAAGCCCGAAGCCCACGATGGCTATGGACCCGAATCGACGTTTTCCCGATTCGGGGAGAGCAGATGGTTCCATGGGTGTTCCGATTTCCTTCGTGCTAAACGCAAGCAGGTGTTCCAAGCTGAGCGGATATTCTAGCACGCCCTATCGGGAAGGCGCCCCGTGGGCCAGGGCACCTTCCAATTCGCACAGCTCGTCGGCTGAAAGCTCTCGCCAGTCGCCCTGGGCGAGGCTCCCCAGCCCCAGCGGGCCGAACCGCTCGCGATGCAGCGCGAGCACCGGGTGCCCGACCGCAGCAAGCATGCGCTTGACCTGGTGCTTTCTGCCTTCGCTCAGCACCAGGCGCACGACCGAGCGATTCTTGCGGCGCGCCTCCGCCAGCATCCTGCGCCGCTTGTCGGTGCCGGAGGGGGCGCCATCTTCGGGCACGGCCAGCAACGCCAGGGCCGCCTCGGCCTCCCGTCCCGTCAGCAGCTCCGCCCGGGCGGGCGCCGTCATGCCGTCGTCCAGCAGCACCCCTTCGCGCAAACGCTCGAGCGCGCCTTCGGAGGGCGCGCCGTCCACGCAGGCAAGATAGCTTTTCGACACATGATGGCTCGGATGCAGAAGCCCATGGCCCAACCGCCCGTCGGTGGAGAAGAGCAGAAGCCCCGTGGTGTCGCCGTCCAAACGGCCGATCGGGTACAGCCCGGGATAGCGGTCCACGGGGACCAGCTGGGCCACGGTGGGGCGCCCCCGGGGGTCGTCCATGGTGGTGAGCACCCCGGCGGGCTTGTGCAGCATCAGCGTGACGGGGGCCGAGCCCCACTTGACCGGCAGGCCGTCCACCGCCACCTCGTCGCAGCGCGGGTCCACCTTGCTGCCCAGCTCGGCGACCACGGCGCCGTTGACCGTCACGCGCCCTGCCGTCATCAGGTTCTCGGACCCCCGCCGGGAGGCGACGCCGGCGCGGGCGAGGAACCGCTGCAGGCGCATGGGGTACACCGTCTCCGCCTCCCCGCAAGAGCCTGCCGCAGCCTGCGCGGGAAGATCGACCTCGCTACTCATCGCCGCCGTCCCCATCGGCCTCGTCGAAGATACCGCGCATTTCCCGGGGAAGCGTATCGGCCGACACCTTCTCGGTCAGCCCGAGGCCCGAGGTAAGGGCCTCTACCAGCAACGAGCCCGGCACGCCGTCGGCCAAGGCCACCTCGAAGCCCTCGTCGTCTTCGGAGAACACGAAGCCCGCCAGCGGGTCGGCACCCGGTTCGGACGCCGAGGCAAGGTCGGGAAGCTCCAGGGGTTCCGCCGGCCGCTCCGGAACAGCCGCAGCTCGCACGCCCTCCGTAGAAGCGGCGACGGATGTCTCCGGAAGCCCGAGGTCGGCGTCGGCAGGCGCACCCTCTTCGACGACGGGAGCCGGGGAGGAGGCGGAGAGTCGCTCGCGGATGAGCCTCCTCGTCTCCTCGTCGGGAGCGTACAGCTCAAGCGGCGGAAGGTCTGCGGCGCTCGCGAGGCCGAAACGTTCCAGGAACGCCTTCGTGGTCCCGTACAGGCCGGGGTTGCCCGGCGCATCGGCCACGCCCACCTCGCGCACGAGCCCCTTCTCCACCAGCGAGCTTATGGGGCTGTCGGAGTTCACGCCGCGCACCGATGCTACCTGGGCCCTGGTAACCGGCTGCAGGTAGGCGACCACGGCCAGCGTTTCCAGGGCAGCCTGGGAGAGCTTGCGCGTATCCCACGACACCACGTAGCGCTCGACCAGATGATGGTAGACGGGACTCGTGAACAGGCGCCAGCCGCCGGCCACCTCGCGCAGCACCACCCCGCTGCCGTCGAGCCGCCGACGCTGCTGAAGCGTCTCCAGGGCAAGCGCGACGGCATCGCCTTCCGCGCCCGTCATCTCGCGCAAAGTCGCAGCGCGCACGGGCGCATCCGACACGAACAGCAGCGCCTCCACGGCGCCCATCAGGTCCTCGAGCGACGACAGCTCGCCGAAGCGGCCTTCCGCCCCGCCGCACCCGTCACCGGCCGCGGCAAGCTCGGCAGCCTCGGCCGGCGCACCGTCCGCATCCTGCCAAACCTCTCCCCGCAAAGGCTCGTCCATCACGATTCCTCTCCCGCAGAGGTGAACCCGCCTTCGAACGCCAGGTCGACGGGCCCGTCATGCTCCACGTAGGTAACGGTTATGTCCCCGAAGGGATGGCGCTGCGCCACGTTGACCAGGTCGCGCTTGAAGAGCTCCAGCACCGCCAGAAACGACACCACGACGATGGCCGTGGGCGCATCGGGCCCCACCAGCTGGCTGAAGCTGGCGTGCTTCTCCTGCGCGATTCTGCCGTAGAGGGAGCGCACGTACTTCTCCAGGGGAATGGGCTTTGCGGCGATATGCTCCGATTCCAGCAGAAACACCTCGCGCCGGGCCAGGCAGGCCGCCGCCCGCATGCCAAGATCGTCGAGCGTGGTCTGGCGCAGGAAGTCCGGCAGCACCGCCAGGAACTGCGGGTCGGGCCCGAAGGGGCGCGGATGCAGCTTGAGCGCCTCGTCGAGCATCCCGTCCATGGCGGCAGCGGCGTTCTTGAACTGCTTGTAGCGAACCAGCCGCTCGGCGAGCACCTCCCTGGCCTGTTCGTCGGTAAGCTCCTCGAGCTCCCGCATATCGGCGGAGACGGGCTTGGGCAGCAGGCTTTCCGCCTTGATCTGCAGAAGCGTGGATGCCACCAGCAGAAAGTCGCTGGCCACGTCCAGGTCGAGCCGCTCCATGCGCCCGAGCTCCTCCAGGAACTGGTCGGCGATCTGGGATATAGACACCGAGCCGATGGCCACCTTCTGGCGGCTCACCAGCCGCAGCAGCAGGTCGAAGGGACCCTCGAAGCTGTCGATGGAAACCTTGAAGGCCATGACCGTCCCACGCTCAGCGAGCCGCGGAGAACAGCAGGTCGAAGAGATTGCCCGCCGTGGCGTCCAGGTAGATGCCGAAGGGGTTCACGTGCAGGACGTAGGGCAGCAGGATGGCCACCACCATGAAGATGGGGAACGCGTAGCGCTGCACCTGGTAGTACTTGGGCAGGTACTTCACCGGAAGGAAGAACGCGAAGATGGAGGAGCCGTCCAGGGGCGGTATGGGCAGCAGATTGAAGAACATGAGGTAGAGGTTTATCAGGCTGAACATGGGCAGGAACATGGTGAAGAAGTAGAACAGGACCGTGTTAGACACCAGCACGGAGGACGGAACCAGGTAGGATATGGCCGTGTAGACGACGGCGCCGAGGATTGCCATGACGAGGTTGGCCGAAGGACCGGCAAGCCCCACGATGAGGTCGCCCTTGCGCGGATCCTTGAAGTAGGACGGGTTGTAGGGAACCGGCTTCGCGTAACCGAAAACCGGCATGTTCATGATCATGAGCATAAGCGGCATGAGCACGGTGCCGAACGGGTCGATGTGCTTGAGGGGATTGAGGGAGAGCCTGCCGGCGCGCTTGGCCGTGGGGTCGCCCAGCCGATAGGCCGCATAGCCGTGCATGACCTCGTGAAACACGATGGCTGGCACGAAGCTTAGGATGGAGCAGACGTAGTATGCGATCTCGTTTTCGCTCATAGGGTGCAGTCTATCCTATCCCGCCGCAGACGCAGGGCTGGGCGCTTTCGTTTCCACAATACTGCGAAACGGCTGCGGCGGGCGAAGGCGGCTGCAGCGATCAGAAGCCGTAGGGCTCCTCGGAGAGGATGACCGAGTTGTACAGGTTGATGGTCTCCAGCGACGGGTTGATGCCCAGGTTGTCGGCAAGGTAGCGCCGGCAAGAGAAGTAGGTGTCCATGGCGGGCTTGCGCTGCCCGGCGCCTATCTGGGCACGCATGAGGGCTACGTAGGCATCCTCGCGGCTGGCGTCCCGGGACACAGCCATGCGCCCGAACCAAAGCGCCTCGGCGAAGCTGCCGGAATCCACCAGCCGGTTCGTCGCGCACACCAGCGCGTCCACCAGACGGTCGCGGTACTGGGATCGCAGGCGCAGGATGACGAGGTTGCTCTCCTCGCTGGGGAGCAACTCCCCCGACAGGGCCGTGCTCAGCTGGCCGTGAAGCCCCGCCCATCCTCCGTAGCCAGGCTTCTCGAACAGCAGCGCATGGCACACGTCGTCGAACAGCTCCAGGTCGGTGGCTATAAGGCTGCTGTCCACGCTGAGGGCCTGCTGCTGGCGGACGAGGTACGGGCAGCCTCCCCCTTCCAAGGACAGCGCTTTTTTCAGCGAGCTCCAGTTGCAGTACAGGTTGCGCCTGCCCGATTCCACGGAGGATTCCGGCCACAGAAGCTCCACCAGCTTGTCCCGCGTAAGCTCGTGCCCACGATTGAGCACCAGAAGAGCCAGCAGCGTCTTGGTCTTCTGGCGCGCGAAGCGCTGAGGAGACACCTTCTGCGAGCCGATGCTCACGTCCAGGCCACCGAAGAGGTTGACGGTGAGGACCGGAGCCCATGGCTTGGCCGAGGCGGCGTCGATCCGTTCCCGCATCCCCTCGGCCGCCCCGCCGCGCCTCTGCCGCCGCGGGGCATCCCGCCGCTCCTCTGCCCGTGCCGCCAAAGCGCGCCTGCGCTGATCGTACAGGCCCAGCTCCACCCCGTGGCAGCCCTGGGCGATACCGGGAGGCACGCGCACCGGGGAAAGCCCGCTTTCCAACGCCAGGCCCAGCGCCCGGCATGCCATGGCCTCGGGAAACGGGGCCGACCCCGAACCGTCGCAGAGCAGACTGACCATGCCGGCGCACATGTCGTCGAGCGGGCGCCCGGCTCCGATGCCGAACGGCTCGGCCTGTGCGGCCGCTTCCTCCCCCTTCCGCTCGGCCGCCGCCTCCAGCACCCAGGCGCCCAGCAGAAGCAGCGACGAGCGTCCCACCTTCTCCCGGAGAGAGAGCCACTCGGACGCCGCGCAGGCGCAGCCCTGCGAAGCGGCAGCGATGACGCGATAGGCGCGGGCCAAATCGCCGTGCTGCCGAGAGGCCCTCGATCCGGACCCGTCGCAGCGCGCGTCCTCGAGCGCCCCCGCAGCGCGCTCGAACGCCTCGGGCATCCAACGGCCGTGGAAGCGTGCGACCTGCGCGAGCAGCCGGACCACGGCGTCGCAAGAGCCCCTGAAGGGCGGCGCGTCGGGCGGTTCCTCGGCGGTATCCGGCGGAAACTCCAGGTAGGCGCTGCGCACCTCCTGGTCGACCAGCAGCTCCTTGCGGGACGCGCGCGCGGCGCGCGTCAAGGACCCGAACAGGTCCGATGCCGGCAGCAGGCACCCCTGGTCGAGCAGCTCCGAGGCGTTGCGGGCAAGCCATTCGGCGCGCTTGGCCTGCGCCAGGAACGCTTGGGCGACCCCGCAGGCGCGCTCGCAACGCCCCTGCGCCATCAGGCGGTCGGCCACGCGCTCCGCCAACCCGTCGATGCTCTTCCCCTCGCAGCAGAAGGCCAGCTCGGCGAGGTGCGACCTGAAAGCCCGATGCACCTCGGCGGGGGCGAACGACGCAGACTCGAAGCTTCCCAGATCCTCTTCGACGCCCAGAAGAGGATAGCGTTTGCGCAGGCGGGAGGCCAGAGGCTCTCCATCGAGAGTGATGTCGCCCCATTCGTCGAGGCCTCCCTCACCCAGAAGGAGCATGGCCAGCACCGACAGCCGTTCGCGAGGGTCGGACACCTCGGCGGCCAGCAGCTCCAGCCGCAGCACGGCCTGCGACGGCGCGCCCCAGGCGAAGCCCGCCACCCGGCGAGAGCCGCGGGGCATCTGGGCCAAGGCCATCTGCGCCGCCGGCGCCAGCGCGTCGAACTCGTCGTCGGAAAGCAGCAGATCGGACGCGTCTAGCAGCACCCGGTCGGTCTGGCGGGCGAACACGTCCGCGTCGGGGGCGCAGGCCACCACCATCTCCCCTCCCGCATCGATGACCGCGTCTATAGCCGCTTCGAAGCGCTCGGCCCTGTCAGAATCCAGCACGGGCACGTCGTCGACCACCAGCAGGAAGGGCTTCTCGGAAATCGACCCCACCTTGCGCGCGATGGTGCCGTTGTCGAGATCCCTCAGAAAGCACGGGCTCTTCCCGTCGAGCCAGAACACGTTGCGAAGCGAGAACACCGTCTCGGCGTAGTCCAAGGCAAGCGACGTCTTGCCCGACCCGGCAGGCGCCACGATGAAGCGCGGAACCCGCCGCTCGCGCAGAAGGCGCGAGACATGGGCCGGCCTCGACAGCAGGCTCAGCGAGACCAGATGCGGCGGACGAACTCCGGCGCACGCCGATTGGGAAACGTAGGTCGGCATAGCGATCACCCCCGTTGAATAAGCTACCCATCACCTCGATGGAGGGCATAAGCTAGCAGCGATGAGACCGCCGAACAACGGGGAACAGGAGTTCTATAAGCGCGAAGAATATATTAGCGGGCAGCTTCCCTATCGCCTATCGGCTGCAATGCCGACCCCGCTTACGAGAGGCGCGGGCAAACCCGACGGCGAAGATGATGCCGAAGCATAGCGACAGGGCCGCCATGAGGACGAAATATTCCCAGGAAGCGCCGGCGATGCCCCACCGAGACGCCACGGGGTTCGATACGACCATGGCCGCCATGGCCACCAGCACGTAGCCCCATACCAGCTGGCGCTGATTCCTCATGATGGTGATTCCCAGCGTGAAGAGCGTGGTCAGAGCGTAAAGGCCGCCGCCGGAGACCAGCACCAAGAGCTCGACGAGGTACGGGCTCAGATCGGCGTTGTACAGCCACCCGAGAACGGGAAGCCCTATGAGGTAGGCTCCCAGGTCGCACACAGCGGTGATGGCAATCACCACCCCCACCTGCACGAGGAACATGCGGAGGAACTCGCCTGCGCGCCCTTCATCCCAGAAGCGGGACATGGGCGTGATGATGGGGTTGTAGACGAAGCTCGCAAGCAGGCCAACGATGAACACCGGCATGGCGATGAACCCGTAGTAGGCCTGCTCGACATCGCCGAGACAGGCATCGATGGCGTACTTCGGCGCATTGCCGATGTAGAACAGCAGAAAGGCCGCCAAAAACAGCGGGAAGCAGGTCTTGAGCAGGTCGACCACCGAGCCAGGAGCGATGCGGCGGTCTCCCCGCGGCAGGTCGTAGCGCCGGCGGGCGTAGGCCAAGGCGGCAACCAGGAACAGGGCCGTGTAGACGGTGGCGATCGCAAGGGGCGCCAGCAGATCGCCGCTCAACACGACGCCGACGCCGAACACGACGATGGAGGACGCAACGCGTGCCGTGACGAGCCGACCCGCCACGTCCAGGCGCCCCACCTGCTGAAAATTGCCGAAGTACACGTCCTCAACCGCATCGACGGCCTTGAACAGGCCCATGACGAGGACGACGAGCACCTTGTCGGCGGAATAGTCCAAGGTGACGGCCGAGAACGCCAGGTACGCGCAGGAGACGGCCACCATGGCCGCCGTGGTGATGACGCGGGAGCGCAGATAGGCCCCGAAGGTGTAGGCTTGGCGCACGTCGGACACCTGGAAGCTGCGCATGCCGTACTTCCCCAGGTTGAGGAAGAGGTTCGCGTTGGCGTAGGCGATGGTGAACACCCCGGCCACCGCCGGCGTGCTCACGCGCATAAGCACCATGAGCATGATCACTGACTGAAAGGCGTTGACGAGCCCTCCCAGCGTGTTCCAGACGTAGGAGGCGCGCTCTATCTTGGCGACCTGGCGCGCATCGAGGCCCTGAAGCGCGTCCTCGCAGGCTAGCGCGCGTTCTACCGAAGAGCCGCTCATCGCGGGCGCCTCCTGCGGCGAATCAAGAGCACGACAAGCACCGCAAGGGAGATGCCCGACACGATTGCCCCCTCGAAGGCGTAGGGCGTGGTGTAGCGCAGCTCGAAGCTATGGGCGCCGGCGGCCATGGGGACGGCCATGAACGCCACATCGGCCTTCAGCACGTCGGCAGGCTGCCCGTCAACCGTGCACGACCAGCCATCGCTGTAGGAAACGGACAGGAAGAGCAGGCCGTCCTCCTCCATGTCGATGTTCCCGGAGATGACCCCGTTGCCGTAGTGCAGGTCGCTTGCCTGCTGGCGCTGCAGCTCCTCGACGGCGGAATCGAAGCGGTCCATGGGCTGGGCCCACACCGTCATGGAGTCGTACGTGTAGACGCCGGCCGCGGAGAACTCCAGCACCGCGCCGGTCAACGGCTCCTCGGAAACGCCAAGGTTGAGCGCGAAGTCGTGATGCCCGGCGTACATGAAGTAGTCGGTCGTGTAAACCTGCCCCTGCGACCAGGCGCTCCTGTCGATGCCACGGGCCCACACGGAAGCGCGTTGCGTCGTCTCGGAGGTAGCGGAATCCCACAGCACGCTGCCGCGCACAAGGGCCGAAGCATTCTCCCATTCCTCGTCGGTGTAGGTGTCAAGTCTGCTGAAAGGAGTGAAGCGAAGGTTCTCGAAGACGACGTAGACCTCGCTGTTTGCCGGCGCGTCGAAGTCGAGGTGCACTCTGCTCGACCCGCTGCGCACCACAAAGCCCTGGCCATCCTCGGCGCGGACAACGTAACCGGACGCCTCGCCCGCGGCGAGCTTCTGGGGATAGTCCAGCTCCTTGCCAGTCCGGGCCGCCCGCTCTGCGTCCTCGGGCGTGGGCACGTCGACCGCGCTCGTCACCTCGTAGGGAACCTCGTCCGGAGCGCCTAGCGACGCCATAGCGCCGACGGGGTCGAGGGATACAGGGGCCAGCCCGGACTGCGCGAGGACGGGCAAGTCGGCATCTTCGACAACGACGGACCCCATCAGGCAGGATTGACGCTCGATAGGCGACAGGGAATCCCACTGGGAGCGGGTCAGCATCCCGTTCTGGACGAAAGCGAGAGCCAAACTTTGGCGAGTGGTCAGAACGTCCCAGTTAAAGTAGCGATAGGAGACCTCGTCGAACTGAAAGGGCACGATGGTCCCCTCGTCGTCGCGCGGAGCGATGAAATAGCGCACGCCGAGCAGCGCCTCCAACGAGCTGCGCCCGTTCAAGCCGAGATAGTACACAGCTGACGGATTGTTCAACGCCAGGTCGCTATGGAACTGGTCGACGTCGTTGCTGTAGAGAGAGGAGTAGAAGTCGATGCCCAAGCGCTCGTTGAACAGATTGGCGTTGTTCGCGTGATCGACCGCATCATCGTAGCGCCACAGATCGCCCTCCTCGAGCTGCAGCCCGTGATAGTCCTCGTTGAGCCTATCCAGAGCGGCGGTCGAGCCGTAGGCCATATCCGCATAGGCGCCGCCCGCATCGTTGAGACCGGAGATATTGCCATCGTAGGCAGGGGAAACATAGGTAGCCAGATTAACAGCGCCTCCGAAGGCGGCCACCGCGACAAGCAGCGCGAAGGTGCGCGTGGCATCGATCAGGCGCGCAGTCGAAGCGACGAGAGCGCCCACGACGACAAGGGAGCAGCCGTAGGCTATCCAGAACGACGCCGTAGCCTCCCCTCCCGGCAGCAGAAGAGCGACGATTCCGTACAGCGCGCAAACCGTCACCAGCACCTTCGCCTCCGAGGCTCTCAGGCCCCCGAAGCAGCCGAGCATGCGCATGGTTGCCCACGCGCCGACGAACGCAGGCATCCAGAACCAGCGAACGTTGGGATACTGAAACGCATTAAGCGCGCTGGAGAAGAAGGGCACCCCTACAAGTAGGACCACAACGGCAACGAGCAGGGTCAGGGCCTTGTGCTCGCGCCAACGAAGGCACAGAAGCACCAAGGCGCACAGGAACAGGGGGCCGAACCCCCAGTAGCCATCCGCGTTCAGCACTTCCCTGCCCACCAGGCCCAGATAAAGAGAGATGTAGGTTTGTCCCGAATAGGCAAGCGGAACATCCCGCTCTACCTGCAGCCGATCCATCCCCAGCATGGTATCCAGAAGCAGGGGCGCCAGAAAGACCATCTGTAACCCCATCGAAAGCGCTGCATAACCGACAAGTCGCCTCACCGCGCGCGCACGATCTTCTCGCGGCAGGGAGTCGGGGGCGAAGACAGTCCGGTAGACAATGTATACCAGCAAGAACACGCAGAATGGAAGGGCGGACTGAGGGGAGCGGCACGCGAGGCACAAGGCGTAGACGAACAGCAGCGGGTTTCGCCCGGCGAGCAAGAGCTCCACGCCAGACAGCAGCAACGGAAAAATAACGAGGTTGTCGAGGAACGAGGGGTGCAGGAACATGACCACGGACGTCCCCGCGAAGACGTAGCACACCGCTCCGAGCAAGCACTCTGGCCGTCCTATGTTGCGCAAACGCGCATAGAGGATGAACGCAAGCCCCGCTGCGTACAGCCGTAAGACAATCACCGCGTTGTAAGCGGCCTCGGCGTTCTCGGCGGAAAACAGAATCGCCGTCAAGGAGAAGGGGCTGAGGAGGTATGGCAGATAGCTGGTATAAAGGTCATCACCGTATCCCCAGAACGGAGACCATGTCGACACCGGACCATGGGCGACGAAAATCTGGTAGAGCGCATCGCGCACCCAATGCCCGAAGTAGGCGTAGTAGGCATACTCCTGCACCGTGGCATCCATATACCACAAAAGACTTTTTCCATTAACGACCAAGGGAAACAGCGTCACCAGGAGAGCAGCGAGGAAAACCGCCGTGTAGGCAAGAACGCACGATCTCGTAGATGCAGTCAGCCTTCCAGCACATCTCGCTAAGAAGGAGCCCATACGGTCAGCCACCGACAACCTTCCCATCACGCCGCCGGCTTTCTGCCGCGCCGGCAATCAAACACAAACGTACAAATTCTATCTGAAGAGCGGCGGTCTCGGCCGCCCCTCCACCTATCCGACGCAACCTCACGACTGGCGGGCGCGGTAGACGCACCAGTAGGCAAGGCCCACAAGAACGCCTCCCACGATGTTGCCGGCCGTGGAGAGCACCAGGTTGTACGCGATGCCCGCAACCTCGACAGCCCCCGGGGCTCCGAAGCCCGCAGCGTTTGCCACCAGGCCGTTCACCAGAAAGAACATGTTCGCTACGCAGTGCTCGAACCCGCAGGCCACGAAGGCGGAGATGGGCAGCAGGATGCCGATCACCTTGTCGGTCACCGTGCGGGCGGCAAAGCCGATCCATACCGCCAGGCACACGAACACGTTGCACAGCACCGCCTTGAAGAACAGGGGCACCGGGTCGAGCACCACCTTGCCGGCGGCCACGGACACCATAGCCTGCCCCACCTCGCCGCCGTTCATGAGGCCTATCTGGGCAAACTGCACCAGCGCGACGGCCACCAAGGCCCCCGCCAGGTTGCCGAGCCACACCAAACCCCAATTGCGAAGCACCCCCGACCAGGGAACCTTCCCGGAGGCCTTCGCGCACACGAGCAGGATGTTTCCCGTGAACAGCTCGGCGCCGCAGCAGAGCACGAGCACAAGCCCCAGGCAGAAGCAGATGCCGCCCAAAATCCTCTGGGCGGCGAAGGGCAGGTCAGCGTCGGCCATCACCATACAGAAGTAGAGGGCGCCGAAGGCAATGAAGGCACCGGCCAGCATGGCAGAAAGAAAGCAGCGGCCCGAAGCCATGGCCGCCTTGGAAACGCCAAGTGCCTCGGCTTTCGCCAACGTCTCGGCAGGGGTCAGCGCATCGGGCCTGACAGCCCTCACATCCGCCGCCCGAACAGGTTCCACCTCGCCCATCGGCAGCCCATCCTTTCCAGTCCGCTCCTTTGCATGACTGCTCATGGTATCGAAAATGCCCGCGCCGCGCCCCCTCGGCAGCCCATTCCCTAGGACATAACTACAATCGATGGCAAAAAACAGAGTTTCAAATATATATAAGCGCAGAGCATATATTTATGGCATTCAAAGCGATCGCCTGTTCGGTTTCACCCATCATCCCAGACCACAGACCGTTTATGGACTTCTCCGCCCCCAGGCGGCCTCCCTCGGTTATTATGAAGGAATTGTGACGACATGCTCCGACGGCATTGCCGGAGAACGAAAGGAGACCGACCGTGGGCAGCTTCCTCAACTCCATGATAGACCTCGCCAAAGCCGACAGGCAGACCATCGTGCTCGCAGAGGGCGACGACCCCCGGACCCTGCAGGCGGCGGAGCGGATACTGGCCGACGGGATTGCCGACCTGATCGTCCTGGGAGATGTCGACGCCATGACGGCAAGCTCCCGAAACCTTGCGGGCGCGAGGCTTATGGACCCGGCAACCTCCGAGCTTCGCGAGCGCTTCGCCGAGGAACTCTTCGAGCTGCGCCGGGCCAAGGGCATGACGGCCGAGAAGGCCTACGAGACCGTGGCCGACCCGCTTTACTTCGGGGTCATGCTGGTGAAGGACGGCCTGGCCGACGGCATGGTGGCCGGCGCCTGCCACTCTACCGGGGACGTGCTGCGCCCCAGCCTGCAGATCCTCAAGACCGCACCTGGCGTCAAGCTGGTGAGCTCGTTCTTCATCATGGTGGTGCCCGACTGCGATCTGGGGGAGAGCGGCACCTTCCTGTTCAGCGACTGCGGCCTGGAGGTGCAGCCCGACGCCGAGAAGCTCGCCCATATCGCCGCCATGTCCGCCCGATCCTGGAAGGCGCTCATCGGCACCGAGCCGCGAGTGGCGATGCTCGCCCATTCCACCTTCGGCTCGGCGAGAAACGACGACGCCAACAAGGTGGTGGAGGCCACGGCGCTGGCCCGCGAGCTGGCTCCGGGCGTGCTTCTGGACGGAGAGCTACAGCTCGACGCAGCCATCATCCCCGAAGTGGGCGCGTCGAAGGCGCCCGGCTCCCCCGTCGCCGGCAAGGCCAACGTGCTCGTCTTCCCCGACCTGGACGCGGGCAACATCGGGTACAAGCTGGTGCAGCGCCTGGCCAAGGCCGAAGCCTACGGCCCCATCACCCAGGGCATCGCCTCGCCGGTAAACGATCTGTCCCGCGGCTGCTCGGCCGACGACATCTACGGCGTGGCGGCCATCACGGCCGTGCAGGCACAGAACAAGAAGCGCTCGGCTGACGGGAGCTAGTCAGCGCAGCTTCTAGCGAATCCCTAGAAGCTCAACCGGCGGGCGAAGCTGGGCGTGAAATACTGGAAGGTGCCCACGCTCACCGACTGGCCGGGCGCCGGCGCATGGACGTAGGAGTCGCCGCCCAGGGAGATGGCCACATGCCACGCCCCGCCGGCGCCGCCCCAGAACAGCAAATCGCCCGGCTGCAGCTCTGAGAACGAGACGCTGTGGCCCATGGCGGACTGACCGGCGGCGGTGCGGGGCAGCTCCCAGCCGCACGCCTGCAACACGCAGTAGCGCACCAGCCCCGAGCAATCGAAGCCTGCCGGGGTGGTGCCGCCGCTCACGTAGGGAACGCCCAGGAGCCCCAGGGCAATGTCGGCCACCGAGGCGCGCACGTTCTCCTCGCGCGCAGCCTCCTCGGCTGCAACTCGCGCCTCCTCCTCCAGCCGCTGCTGCTCGCGCTGCTCCTGGGCGGCCTCGGCCTGCTGCTCGTAGACGGTATCGGAGCTCTTGGCGATCTCGCCCAGGATGGCGCCCAGCAGCTGCGCGTTGCCGCTGGCGCTGGAGCGGCGATGCTCCCTGGCGGCCTCGTGGGCCCCTTCGTCGGCGAAAAGGCTCGAAGTGCCGTAGGACCCGTTGGCTCCCGGCACCGCCGCGCCCGACTCTTCATCGGCTGCAAAGGCCATCCGGGGCGATGCGATCAGAAAGATCAGGGCGGACAGGGCAAGCGCAAGGGCGATAAGCCCAGAACGCAATCGACGGTGCCGAAGTTCGTTGGTCTGCAAAGCGGCCTCCTCGCAATCGGTAAGCGGTTGTCTTTCACTGGCAAACGAGCAAAAGCAACCGCGATGCTACCGAGCTGTTATGGAGACGTTACGTACAGGGGCCGTTTTCACCGAATGGCGCCGGATAAACCACCTTCCCTCCCGATTACCTACCGAAACCCTACGCATCACGTTCACGGCCCCTCCATCGAAATGCTGTCCCCTCAACAATGGAAAAGCAGGCCGCCCCGTGCGCCTTGCGACGCCGGAGCGGCCTGCTTTACGGAGCCTGCCTGGAGAAACGCTCGGCTAGATGGCCCTCGCCGCCAAGTGGCCGGCCTTGATGGCCATGGCGATGTCGCAGGGGGCCTCGCAGTCGCCGATGCACTTCACCTCGGCCGCAGAGCCGATGGCATCGGCCAGCTCGGTGTTCGGCACCATGTCGTAGCATTCCAGCACGGTGTCGCAGGCGAGCACCTTCTGCTCGCCGGTGGCGATGGTGATGGAAAGCCCCTCGTCGGTCACCTTGCCTACCTGGGCGTTGTTCCAGATCTTGACGCCTTGGGCGTACAGGTGCGGGATGACGAAGGCGCGCACCCACATGGACTGCTCCTTGTCGATGAGCTCCTTGGGCTGGTCGTGCACCAGCTGCACCTTCTTGCCCTGGGCCAAGAGGTACAGCGCGATGTCCACCGCCTGCAGCCCGGCGCCGCAGATGACCACGCGCTGGCCCAGGTCGGCGCCGGCCACGTCGGCGATACCGGCCACCTTCACCGGGCCCGCGCCCGAAAGCTTCGTCTCGCGTTTGCCTCCCGTGGCCACCAGCACCACGTCGGGCGATTCGGTCTTCACGGTCTCGGCGGTCACCTCGGTGCCGGTCACCACCGAAACCCCGCACACGTCCTGCTGATGCGCCAGGTAGTCCACCAGATCTCCCAAGCGCTCGTGGTCGCCCTTGAACGCATGGGCGGTGTTGACCAGGCCGCCCAAAGACGAGCTCTTCTCGTAGAGGGTGACATCGTGGCCGCGCAGGGCTGCGATGCGGGCCGCCTCCATGCCGGCAGGACCGCCGCCCACCACCATGACCTTCTTCTTGGTCTCGGCGGGGAGCAGCTCGTAGCCTTCCGGGATATCCTCGGTGTAGGCGCGCTGGGTGACGGCGTTCACGCGGCAGTACTCGGTGCCGTCGTTGGCGTACTCGGCCGGACCGCCCTTGGAGTGGCAGTGCAGGCACCGGCAGCACGGGGCGATCTCGTCACGCTTGCCGGCAGCCAGCTTGTTGGGCATCTCCGGGTCCACGGTCAGCGGGCGCGTGATCATGAGGTAGTCCACCTTGCCGTCGGCCACAGCGCCCACGATGAGGTCGGGGGCGGTACGCGGGTCCATGTAGCCGGCCGCCGACACGCTCGCCTTCGACAAGCCCTTCTTGTAGGCCTCGCATGCCGAGATGAGCATGCCCGCACCGGAGTGCTCGCCGTCGACGATACCGCCGAAATGCTGGGAGAAGTCGGCCCGGGTGCCGAAGCCGGTCATGCCCTCGGACCGATAGCCCGAGAACATAAGGTCGGGCGCGAACTGGGCGATGTGGCGTCCGGGGACCGACACGCGCAGGTAGAAGGAGTCGGCGCCGGCCTTCTCCAGCATCTGGGCGTTGGCGACGGACTCCTCCAGGGTGAGGAACCCGTCGTTGTTGCCCAGGGCGGCGTCGTTCTCCTCCACCGCGTCAATGAGCACCTGCACCGGGTAGTCCTGGCCGCAGGCCTCCTTGATGCCCGCGATGACCTCGCAAAGGAAGCGGGTTCGGTTCTCCAGGTTCTGCGCACCGTACTCGTCCTCGCGCTTGTTGACGCGCGCCATCATGAAGTACTTCAGGATCTGGGTGGCGGCGCAGTGCAGCTCCATCACGTCGAAGCCGGCGGCCTTCAGCTGCACGGCCAGCTCCACGATGGTATCCTTGAGCCACTGGATGTTCTCGGGCGTCATGTCGGTGATGACCGTGGTCTCCTCGTTGAGCATGCCCATGCCCAGCTGGAAGCCCGCCAGCGAATCGTGCTTGTGGATGCGCTCGCACACAGGCGCCATGAGGTCGGGAATCTTCGTCATGTCGGACACGAGCCAGCCGGAAGCGGTCTGCTCCAGGGGCTTGAATCCCATGAGCTTGCCGATGGAGCTCTCCACGAACACCAACGACGCGCCGCCCTTGGCGAAGTTCTCGTAGTAGTCCAGGAAGTTGTCGTTGAGCGCATCCCCTTCGGGCGCCCAGGTGTCGGATCCGGCAGGGCTCTTCACGATGCGGTTCTTCAGCGTCACGCCGCCCATGGTCAGCGGCTCGAACAGCGGCTTGAAGTCGGTGGTGCAGGCGGTGTAGTCGCTCTGGGGGTTCAGCCCCTCCCCCGCCGCCGGCGCCGGCTCGGCAGCACCCGCCTCGACGCCGTCGTCGGCCGCCTTAGGCTCGTCTCCTTTCGGCGCATCCTGCTTGGGCGCATCCTGCTTGGGCGCGGCGCAGCCCGCCAGTCCGCCAGCCACGGCCAGCGATCCGAAGCCGGCGGCGGTAAACGCCGCGGCTCCGAGAAAATCACGACGCGATAGCTCCATAGCTCTCCCCTCCTCTGCCCGAAGGCATCTTGTTGGCAACCCGCCCCTTCCCGTGGGCGGCTTCTGCTATGGTATGGGGAGATGCGTTGCCCCCGCATCACATCATTGCGGGGAAAACGAGGGCGGGACGGAGCGAATCACATCATTGATGCGATGCGGGCAAACCAGCGCAGGGATTCAATGGAGGGCACGCCGAGCGCCGTGGACCGCCCGTGCAAAGCAGCGACAGAGCAGGAAGTAGGAAACGCAGCCATGCCCCTGGTAGCTTCGGAGAGAAAACCCATAGGAGCCCTCGCCAAGGTAGCCTCGTTGCCCTTCCTGGCGGCCTTCGCGCTCGCCTCGTTCCGTATAGGTGCCTGGACCATGTTCCGCAACGGTCCGGGGCTTGCCGACGGCGCCATACCGTTTACCGCCTACGTCGTGCAGGCGTTGGTCATGGCAGCCATCATAGCGGCCGACCGGAAAATCGACTACTCGGAGCACGCATTTGTGCGCTTGATCGGAGTGGCAGCCGCCGGCGGAACAGTTGCCACGGCCCTCATCATCTCGTCGCTGCCGCCGCTCGTGTTCATCGGCAGCGTAATCCACGGAGCCGCCAGCGGCTTCTGCGTCGTGGCGCTAGGCGTGCACTTCTGCAGTATCGATCCGGTTCGCTCCTGCTTCGGGCTGTCGCTGGCCTTCGCTCTCTACGGCATCGCAACCTGGATGTTCTCATTCATGCCTGCCCAGGCCATAGCCGTGGCATCCCTGCTATCCTACCCGCTCACCTACGCCTGCTACCTCATGGCTATGGAAACCGATCGCGAGGGTTCGCCGCGCAAGCCCGCAAGCAAGCCTGGCGCGGGTGTTCGCCAGCGCATCCCCTGGAGCATGATCTTCCTGCTCGGTCTGTGCACGCTGGCAAGCTTCATCACCCAGGTGCTCGTCCCCACCACCGAACGCTTGCTCAGCTCCTCCTACAAGCTCTACTGGCCCGTGCTGCTCATCGTAGTGTTCGCGTTCTGCTGCCTGTGGATCTTCGCCCTGCGCCGAAGCGTGCGCGACCTATGGCCCTTCTTCATGCTCGTCATATTCAGCGGGCTTTTGTGCTTCATCGCGTTTCGTCACGACGATCCGGTTTTCGCCGCAAGCTTCCTGCGAGCCACCAGGGAGTGCTTCATGCTATTCTGCTGGATCGTCATCGCGGAAAGCGCCTACGACGAGGGCATACCGGCGCTTCCCTACTTCGCCGGCTGCACCCTGGGACTGCTCTCGGTACCCGTGGCGATCACTGCCGGAGTCGGACTGCTGCTACCCCGGGACCCCACCCTGCAGCCGAGCTCGCTTGCGGTGTTCGCCGTCACTGCGGTCACGTTCACCTTGGTAATCGCAGCCATAGCCGTGGCGCTTCGTCAGTCCCGCCGAAGCGGCGCATCCGGCGAGCAGGATGCGCCCCGGCCGCCTGATGCCCCCCGTGCCGAGCCGGCGAGCATCGAAGCGACTCTGTGCGTACTCGCAACCCGCTTCCACCTCACACAGCGCGAGGAGGAGGTGGCTGCGCTCATGACCAAAGGCTACACGCTGCCGCACATCGCGGAAACGCTGTGCATCTCGCTGGACACGGTGCGCTCCCATTCGAAGAGCATCTACCGCAAGCTGGGCGTGCACAAGAAGCGCGAGCTGATCGACTTGTTGGAATCCCGCAGCACGGAGAACAGGAAGGCGGGAAGAAGCGCCAAGGACTAGGCGCGCAGGGCAGCCGACGCGTCCAGGATGGCATGGGCAAGGTCGTCCTTAGCCATCTCGGGCAGCTCCTCCACCGAAGAGGAGGTCACCAGGTACGCTTTGTCCGTATCGGCACCGAAGACAAGCCCCTCCCCCACCTGGTTCGCCACGATCATATCCGCCCCTTTGCGAGCCAGCTTCTCGCGGGCATTGGGCACTACGTCCTCGGTCTCGGCTGCGAAGCCGATTACCGTCTGCCCCGAGGATTTGCAGGCGGCCATGGTGGCGAGGATGTCGGGGTTGGGAACCAGCCGGATGCATTCCAGGTCGTCGTCGGCACGGCCCTTCTTCAGCTTCCGGGGCGCAGCGTGCTCGGGACGGTAATCTGCCACCGCCGCCGCGAACACGGCTATATCGGCTGCGGGGAACAGCTCCTCGCAGGCGCCGAGCATGTCGCACGCGCTGCCCACGCCCCGAAACGAGACACCCTGGGGGCGCTCAAGCGCCACAGGGCCGCTCACCAGCGTCACCGCAGCGCCCCGCTGCTGCGCTGCCCGGGCCAGGGCGTAGCCCATCTTGCCGGAGGAATGGTTCGACACGAAGCGTACCGGGTCGATGGGCTCCACCGTAGGCCCCGCCGTCACCAGCACCCGGACGCCCTCCAGATCGCGCGGGCGCGCGTCGCGGGCGCGCAAGGCCCCGAGCACCGCTTCCACGATGACGGCAGGTTCGGCCAAGCGGCCGCGGCCCACATCGCCGCAGGCCAGATACCCCTCGTCGGCCGACACGATGCAAGCTCCGCGGGCCGCGAGCACATCGAGATTGCCCTGGGTGGCCGGATGCTCGTACATATGGACGTTCATAGCCGGGGCGATCACCAGAGGCGACGTCACCGCCAAGGCCGCGGTCGTCAGCAGGTCGTCGGCGATACCGCAGGCCAGCTTCGCCAGCACGTTGCCGGTACACGGGGCGATGCAGAACACGTCGGCTTCCTGGGCCAGCGAGATATGATGGATGGGGTCCCACGGATCGTCGAACAGCCCCACGGCTACCTCCTCGTGGGTCAGCGCACGGAAGGTCAGAGGGTCGACGAAGTGCGTCGCATGCTCGGTCATGACCACCTTCACGCGCACGTCGGCCTTCTGCAGCAGCCGCACGAGCTCGCATGCCTTGTAGGCAGCGATGCATCCCGTGACGCCCAGCACCACGGTAGGGCGACCGTCCTCGCGCTCTACAAGCTTCGTCATGATGAAACCCCTTTCGAAAGCCGAGGCCTAGGCGCCCGAACCCGCGCCCACATAGGGAGCGAGCACATGCTGAAGGACGCTCACATGGGCCTTGGTTGCATTCAGGCACGGCACCGCCACCAGCGGCTGCGCGTCGTAGTCGCGTCCGTTCTTCCGCACCTGGTCTTCGTAGTACGGCTGCAGTTCGCAACCGATGTCGTAGAGCGTCTCCAGGCAGTCCACGGCGAAGTTCGGGCACACCATGAACACGCGCCCCCGCCCGTTGGCCGCCCAGCGCGCAAGCACGTCCTTGGTGAACGGGCCCAGCCACTCGCGGCCCTTGTCGAAGCGGCACTGGTAGCCGATGGTCCAGTTCGTGCGGTCCAGCCCCAGCTCGCAGGCCACGGCCAGGCTGGTCGCCCCCGTCTGCAGCTCGTAGGTGTCGCCGCGCTCGATGTCGGCCAAGGGGATGGAGTGGAACGCGAACAGCAAGCGGTCGCCCGGCTGCTCGCCGAACCCGGCGTTGCGGATGGACGCGGCGATGGCCTTCGCGTACACGGCGTCTTCGGAATACTGCTCCACGACGTCGCATTCCACATCCCACGGCAGCTTGCGCAGGGCACGGGCCAGGCCGTCCTTCACGGCTCCGGTAGTGGAATGGGCGCTTTGCGGGTACAGCGGCAGCACCACCAGACGGGTGCAGCCGCACGAGCGTAGCTCTTCCAACTGGTCGGGAATGGACGGAGCGGAGTAGCTCATGGCGGTGCGCACCTCAACCGCCGCCCCTTGCTCGTCGTAGGCCCGCTGAAGGCCCCGGTTGAGCTTGTCGTGGGCGATGGAGAGAGGCGAGCCTTCCCTGGTCCAGATGGCCCGGTACTTGCGGGCGGACTTCTTGCCGCGGACGGGAAGGATGCACAGATGCAGGATGAGCCGCCACGCAAGCGGGTTCATCGGGCAGATGCGGGGATCGGACAGGAAGCGGGAAAGGTACTTGCGCACGCTTCGGGGCGTCGGCTCCTCCGGAGAGCCGGTGTTTACCATGAGCACCCCAACGGTTTCATCGACTGACACCATTGCACCCCTTCTCTGCGGCAACGTTGCTCCGCAGTGTAGCCGACGATGCGCGAATCGGAGCCGCACCTGGTAAGACAGGATTAAATACGCATCGAGACGCGACAATATGAGCACAAGCCCCCGAAGGGCTACGAAACGTCGTCGGTCTCCCCCAAAACAGAGACGCCGGCTTCGGTCCTGCCCGCAGAGCGCCCGGCCAAGCCCCCCAGCACCGCCGCCAGGTCCTCGGGCAGCGAGTCCACGAACACCAGGGGCTCCCCGGTGGAAGGATGGCCAAAGCCCAGCTTGTAGGAATGGAGAAACTGGCGCTCCAACCCCAAATCGGCGGCAGGGGACTTCGGCGCATGGGCCCGGTAGACCGGCTCCCCCACCAGCGGATGCCCGGCGAACTCCATGTGCACGCGGATCTGGTGGGTCCGGCCCGTAAACAGCTTGCAGTCGATGAGCGTGTAGCCGTCGTCGCCCGATTCGGCGCGGAAGCGCTCCAGCACGTTGAAGGTGGTGAGCGCGTCGCGGGCCTGGGGCGTGTCGCGAACGGCCATGCGGGTGCGCATGTCCCACGACCGGGCGATGGGCGCGTCGATCATGCCGGTGTCCCGGGCGATGATGCCGTGGACCAGGGCCAGGTAGTGCCTGTCGACGGAGCGCAGGCGGATAGCTTCCATGAGCTTGGAGCCGGCCTCGTCGTTCTTCGCCGCCAGCATAAGGCCGCTCGTATCGCGGTCGAGCCGGTGCACGATGCCCAGCCGGTCGCGGTCGCCCTGCACGCTGCAGAGGTTGTTCGCGCCGAAGCGGTGGATGAGCGCGTTCACGAGCGTACCGTCGGCGTGGTCCACGGCCGGGTGGCACACGAGTCCCGCCTGCTTGGACAGCACGATGACGTCGTCGTCGTCGTAGCGGATGTCCAGCGGGATGGGCTGGCCGGAAAGCGGCGTGTCGGCCGGCTCCTCCTCCACCTCGTAGACCACCACGTCCCCCGACCGCGCCTGGTGCTTCTTCGAGACGGGCTGCCCCTTCACGAGCACCCGGCCCTCATCGCAGGCGCGGGCGGCGGCGCTGCGGCTGGCGTACAGACCGCGCTCGGCGCACAGGGCGTCCATCCGCATGCCCTCGTCGACGGCGGCCACGGTATAGGAGCGCAGCAGGGCCATCAGCGGCCCTCCTCCTTCGACCCCTTCGAACCTTCCGGCTGCGCCGACCCCTCAGACGATGCCTCGGACGCCTTGAAGCTCAAAAGCAGACCCAGCACGAACAGGATGAAACCGCAGGTCACACCTATATCGGCCACGTTGAATACGGGAAAGTCGATGAAGGTGGTCTCGATGAAGTCCACCACGTAGCCCAACGTGAACCGGTCGAGGGCGTTGCCGATGCCGCCGGCCACCACCAAGGCAAGCCCCACCAGCTCAAGCGCCGTGATCCGCCGAATGTTGGCCAGGAAGAAGCCTGTCAGCACTGCGCACACCACGACGGACATGACGCCCAGGGCGAAGGTAGAGTCGCCGAACAGCCCCCAGGCCATACCGGTGTTGTGCACCAGGCGGAACTGGAAGATCCCCAGATAGGGCCCGCCGACGACGCTGCCCAGGGCAAACCCGTTGAAGTAGGCCTTGGTGGCTACGTCGGCAGCAAGCCACAAGGCCGCAATAAGGGCGAAGGCCCCCGCGGCGCGCAGGATGCCGTCGCGGGAGCGCCCGCGAGGAGCGCCCTGACCGTCCGTTTCGATTCCCATGGCGCCCTACGCCTTAAAGCCGATTTCGTCGAGCACCGCGGCACAGCGCCCGCACACGTCCGGATGGGCCGCGTCAGTTCCCAGCTCGCGGTAGTTCCAGCAGCGCGGACACTTCTCGCCCGGAGCCGGCAGCACCTCCACGGCCATGCCTTCGGCTCCCTCCGCGGCGTCGAGCACTTCCACGCCGGACACGATGAACAGCTCGCCCAGCACCTCGGGGCCGAAATCGCGCAGCGCCTGGGCGGTGGGCGCGGGCGCCGTGATGCGCACCGCAGCCTCCTGGCTCTTGTTCACCAGCTTGTCCACGCGGGCCTCCTCCAAGGCCTTAGTCACCGCATCGCGCGCCTCCAGGGCGCAGGCGAAGGACGCGAGCGCCTCCTTGCCGCCGTCGGCGGGCAGCGCGGGCACCATGTCGCGGCGAGAGGGCCACCCGGCCAGCTGCACGTTTGAGGGGCGTCCCTCGGCGCGGCGCATGGGCTCGGGATAGTGCTCCCACACCTCGTCGGCCGTGAAGGAGATGATGGGCGAAAGCACCCGCACCAGCACTTCCAGGATGTTGGCCAGCACCGTCTGCACCGCGCGGCGGCGAGGGGAGCTCGGCGCCTCGGCGTACAGGCGGTCCTTGGCCACGTCCATGTAGACGGCGGACAGGTCGTTCACGAAATCGAAGGTCAGGCGGTAGACGCCGTTGTAGCGGAACTCGTCGTAGGCCTGCTCAACCTCGTCGAGCAGCTTGGCGGTCTTGGCCAGCATGTAGCGGTCGATGGGCTCGAGCGCATCCCACGCATCCACCGCATCCGCCCTGTCGTCGAAGTCGGACAGGCTGCCCAGCAGGAAGCGGAAGCAGTTGCGGTAGCGGCGGTAGTCGCCGGCCACCTGCTTGAGGATGCTGTCGGCGATGGACACGTCCACGCCGTAGTCCACCGTGGCGGCCCACAGGCGCAGCACATCGGCGCCGTAGGTGTCGATCACCTCGGCCGGATCAAGGCCGTTGCCCAGCGACTTGGACATCTTGCGCCCGAACTCGTCCACGGTGAAACCGCAGGAGACGATATGCTTGAAGGGAGGCACGCCGTAGGCACCGACGCTTGTGAGCAGCGACGACTGGAACCACCCGCGGTGCTGGTCGGAACCCTCTAGGTACACGTCGGCGGGGAACGTCAGCCCCTCGGCGGCGCGGTGCTTGAGCACGCTGGTATGGGACACGCCCGACTCCCACCACACGTCCAGGATGTTCTTGTCGGGCACCGGTTCGGAGCAGCCGCACTTCTCGCACTTCACCGTGCGGGGCAGGTACTCGCTGGGCTGCTTGGTGAACCAGGCGTCGGCGCCGTACTCGTAGAACAGCTCGATGACCGCGTCGAAGCTCTCCTCGGTGGCTACGGTCTCGCCGCACTTCGCGCAGGAGAACACCGGGATGGGCACGCCCCAGCTGCGCTGGCGCGAGATGCACCAGTCGGGACGGTCCCCCACCATGGCCTCGATGCGCTTCTGAGACCACGCGGGATGGAACTGGACCTCGTCCTCCACGGCGTCGAGGGCCTTCTCGCGCAGGGAGTTCTTGTCCATGGAAACGAACCACTGGCTGGTAGCGCGGAAGATGACCGGCTCATGGCAGCGCCAGCAGGTGGGATAGCTGTGGTTGATGACCTTGCTCGCCACCAGCGTCCCCTGCTGGGAGAGCCACTCGATGATGGCCGGGTTGGCGTCGAACACGTCCAGGCCGGCGAAGGGGCCGGCGTCGGCGGTCAGCACGCCGTTGTCGTCCACGGGCATGAGCAGCGGCACGTCGAACTCCAAGGCCACCAGGTAGTCGTCCTGGCCGTGGCCGGGAGCGGTATGCACGGCGCCGGTGCCGGTCTCCAGGGTAACGTGGTCGCCGTAGATGATGGTGCCCTTCAGGTCCTGGCGGATGGGGCAGGTGTAGGTTAGGCCGCAGAGCTGCTTGCCCTTCAGCACCACCGGTTCGCCGTCGTCCTGGGAAACCAGGGACCACTCCTGCCAGCCGGCCGCCTCGGCCACGGACTCAACCAGGGCCCGGGCCATGATCATGTTGGCCCCGTCGGCCTGCACCATGACGTAGTCGGCCTCCGGCGCCAGGGACACGGCGGTGTTGGCCGGCAGCGTCCAGGGCGTGGTGGTCCAGATGAGCACGTAGGCGTCGCCCTCGGCGCCGGCTGCTTCGAAGACGCCGGGCATGACGTCCATCTTGAAGCGCACGAAGATGGAGGGCGAGTCGAGGTCGGCGTACTCGATCTCGGCCTCCGCCAGCGCCGTATGGCAGCGCTTGCACCAGTGGATGGGCTTGCGGCCACGGTAGATCTGGCCGGCCAGGTACAGCTCCTTGAAGATCTCGACGTTGCCCGCCTCGTAGTTGGGAAGGAACGTGAGGTAGGGGTTGCCCCAGTCGCCGTTGACGCCCAGGCGCTTGAAGCCCTCGCGCTGCACGTCCACGTAGGTCTGGGCCCACTCGCGGCACAGGCGGCGCAGCGTGGGCTGGTCGGTCTGGGCCATCTTCTCGGGCCCCAGGTTCTTCTCCACCATATGCTCGATGGGCTGGCCGTGGCAGTCCCAGCCGGGCACGTAGGGGGTGAAGAAGCCGCGCTGGGCATGGGACTTCACCACGAAGTCCTTCAGGATCTTGTTGAAGGAATGCCCGATGTGGATGGGCCCGTTGGCGTAGGGCGGGCCGTCGTGCAGCACGAAGGGCTTGCCGTCCTTGTTCTTGGCCAGGATGCTCTCGTAGAGGTGCTCGCCCTCCCACTTGCGCAAGCGCTCCGGCTCGCTGGCGGGAAGGTTGCCCCTCATGGGGAAATCGGTCTGGGGCAGGTTCATCGTGTCTTTGTAGGTGTTGGCCATGGTCCTAGCTTCTTCCCGAGGTAATGATGCGTGAAACTTGCTTATTGTATACGAACGAGCCTGCGCGCATCGGCACAGGCTCGGCAATGAAGAGCGTTTACAGAAGTTCTCGGCTTACAGCTGCTCCCGCATCTGCTCCAGACGGCCCGCGATGGTGCGGATGAAGTCGTGGGTGGAAAGCTTCTGCGGGTCGGGCAGCGTGGTGATGAGCGCCAAATCGCCGGTCATCTGGCCGGAGGCGATGGTGGACAGCGTCGCCTCCTCCAGCTGGTCGGCGAAGGCGACCAGCTCGCCCAGCCCGTCCAGCTGGCCGCGCTTGCGCAGGGCGCCGGACCAGGCGAAGATGGTGGCCACGGAGTTCGTGGAGGTCTCCTCGCCGCGCAGGTGCTTGTAGTAGTGGCGCTGCACGGTGCCGTGGGCCGCCTCGTACTCGTAGAAACCCTGGGGCGACACCAGCACGCTGGTCATCATGGCCAGCGACCCGAAGGCGCTCGACACCATGTCGCTCATCACGTCGCCGTCGTAGTTCTTGCAGGCCCAGATGAAGCCACCCTCGCTCTTCATCACGCGGGCCACGGCGTCGTCGATGAGGGTGTAGAAGTACTCGATGCCCGCATCAGCGAAGGCCTGGGCGTACTCGGCGTCGAAGATGTCCTGGAAGATGTCCTTGAACCGGTGGTCGTAGACCTTCGAGATGGTATCCTTCATGGCGAACCACAGGTCTTGGCGCACGTCCAGGGCGTACTCGAAGCAGCTGCGGGCGAAGCTTGCGATGGAGGCGTCCAGGTTGTGCATGCCCTGCACCACGCCGGCGCCGTCGAAGCGGTGCACGAGCGCGCGGCTCTCCCGGCCGTCGTCGGAGGTGTACACCAGCTCCACGACGCCCGGCCCGGGGACGGCCATTTCGGTGTTCTTGTACACATCGCCGTAGGCATGGCGGGCGATGGTGATGGGCTTTTCCCAGTTGCGCACGCACGGCTCTATGCCGGCCACCTGGATGGGAGTGCGAAACACCGTGCCGTCCAGCAGCGCGCGGATGGTGCCGTTGGGGCTCTTCCACATCTGCTTCAGGCCGTACTCGTCCACGCGGGCGGCGTTGGGGGTGATGGTGGCGCACTTGACCGCCACGCCCAGCCGCTTAGTGGCCTCGGCGGCCTCTGCGGTCACGGCGTCGTCGGTGCGGTCGCGATTCTCAAGCCCCAGGTCGTAGTACTCGGTCTTCAGATCGACGAAGGGGCAGAGCAGCTCCTCTTTGATGAGCTCCCAGATGATGCGGGTCATCTCGTCGCCGTCCATCTCCACAAGAGGGGTCGTCATCTGCACTTTTTCCATAGAACGTCCTTTCGTCCGCACGCAGGGGCCTTGAGCTTGACCATGATACTAAAGGTACGGGCGCAGCGGCCTCGGCCCTTTCGATGTTACAGAGTTTTTACGAGGGCAGCCCACCGTCGGTCAGCTCCAAGGAGACCACGTCGGCCAGGAGCACCGTGGCACCGTCCTCAAGCACGAGCGAGCCGGGGTGCTCGCCGATGCGCGCAAGGCGCCCCTCGCAGGTGCGGTAGGCGCCACCGGCCTTGCGGCTGTCGGCCTTGAAGTACGCGATCCTGACCGCCGGGCGCGATCCCAGCCGCTCGCGCAGCAGGGCAAGCGCCCGGTCGATGGCATCCCTCTGGTCGTCGCTCAGCACGGCGCGCTCGTCGGTGAGACGGCCCGCCTCGGCCACTGCGGCCTCGTGGCCGGAAAGGGCGGCGAAGGGGGCGAACTGGGCGGCACGGTCGGACAAGGGCATGGGGGGACGGCGAGAGCAGGGCCGGGACAGGCCCGCAATATCGGAGTAGTCGCTCATGCGCTGTGGCCCCCTATCTGGTTGTTGCGCTGGCGCGCGGTACCCGCCTTCTGCAGGTTCGCGGCCCGCAGGATGGCGTTCTTGCCGAACTTGCCGCGAATGTCGAGCATGGCCCCCTGCACCTTGCGCTCCCGGGCAAGCTCGCCGTCCGCCGCCTCCGACGGCTCCTCGTCCTCGAACAGGCGCAGCTGGCGATGGCTTCGCCTGAAGGCGGCCTCCTGCTCGGTGATCAGCTGGTCGGCGCCCACGGTGATGCGGTGCACCCGAAGCCGCCGGTCCACCAGCCTGTCGAACAGCCCCGTCACCGCCTCGGCTATGAGCGTCGAGGACGCTGTGGGCTCGTCCAAATTCGCCGTCCCGTGGGCATGCTTGGGGATGGTGCGCCCGTAGCGGTCGGTATCCAGTCGCCCGTCGAAGGACTCCCCCTCCCCCACCTGGTCGTAGCCCACGGTCAGCGTCAGCTTGTCGGTGACCATACCCTCCGCTAACAGATCGAGCGCCAGCTGGTCGGCCATCTCCCAGGCCACCAGCCGGGCGTCGGCGGCGGTGTAGGCGCACTGCAGCACCTGGCCGGACACCTTGCAGCTGCTGCGAGGCCGGTAGGCCTTGATATCGGCCATGCCCACCGGCTCCACCCCCCAGGCGTGGTCGATGAGCAGCTCGGCGTTCTTGCCGAACAGCCTGAACAGCAGATCCTCGTTCAGGCGCTGCCCCGGGCCGCCCAGCGAGCAGCGGGCCACGTCCCCCATGGTGCGCATGCCATGGGCCTGCAGCTTGCGGGCGTAGCCGGGACCCACGCGCCAGAAGTCCGTCAGCGGCTCGTGGGACCACAAACGCCGCTTGTAGGCGTCCTCGTCCAGCTCGGCGATGCGCACGCCGTTGCCGTCGGGCTGCTCGTGCTTGGCCAAGATGTCCATGGCCACCTTCGCCAGGTAGAGGTTCGTGCCGATGCCGGCCGTGGCAGTGATGCCCGTTTCGGCGTAGACCTCCGACACCACCTGGGAGGCCAGCTCGCGCACGGTCTTGCCCGACGAGGCCAGATAGCCCGCAGCGTCCACCAGCACCTCGTCGATGGAGTACACGTGCACGTCCTCGGGCGCGAAATGACGCAGGTACACCTGGTAGATGCGGGTGGAGTAGTCCAGGTAGGTGGCCATGCGCGGCTTGGCTACGAGGAAGTCGAGCTCCAGGGCGGCGCTGGCGCGCACGGCTGTGTCGTCGAAGGACGAGCCCTGGAAGAGCGCCCCCTCGAAGGGCCGGTAGGCCCCAAGGTCGCGCCCCGTGCAGTCGTTCGGGAACAGGCCCGCCCGGACAGAGGCTGGTGCAGCGGGGTCCCCGGAGCCGCCGCACGCCCGCGCGCCGCGACGCTCTGCGCGTCGAAGCGCCCCCAACCGCTCGGCGTTCACCTCCCGCACCCGCTGCACAACTTCGAACAGCCGTGCGCGCCCGCCGATGCCGTAGGCCTTGAGCGAGGGCGATACTGCCAGGCAGATGGTCTTCTCGGTACGGGACGCGTCGGCCACCACCAGGTTCGTGGTAAGCGGGTCAAGCCCCCGGGCCTGGCACTCCACGGAGGCGTAGAACGACTTGAGGTCGATGGCTATGTAGCGGTAACGGGAACACATGTTCTCATTATCGCCGAGAACGGCGATAAGCGCAACGGCTTCGTCGGTCGGCGCGCCGGAACTCCCCCCTTGAAAGGCGAACGGCGCCCCCGCAGGGACGCCGCAGCGGTCGGGGCGCGGGCCTAAAGGCTACTCCCGCCCGTCCCAGCAGTAGGTGCACAGGCACTCCGGGTCGATGCCGATGGCCTCGATCATGCCCGAGAGCGACTGGAACCCCAGGCTGTCGAAGCCCAGCTCCTCGCAGATGCTCTGCAGCATGCAGCGGCCACGCTCGGTGCCGGCGTCGGCGTACTCGTCCAGATGCTGCTGGCCCTCGTCCCCCTCGAGCTTCTGCACGGTGCGCCGAGCGATGAGGTCCATGTCGGAGGTGTTGCGCGAGAACGACAGGTACTTGCACCCGTACATGATAGGCGGGCAGGCGCTGCGCATGTGCACCTCGGCCGCGCCGGCGTCGTAGAGCTGGTCGACGGTCTTGCCCAGCTGGGTGCCGCGCACGATGGAGTCGTCCACGAACAGCAGCTTCTTGCCCTCGATGAGCTCGGGCACGGGGATCTGCTTCATCTTGGCCACGCGGTCGCGCACGTCCTGGTTCGACGGCATGAAGCTTCGGGGCCAGGTGGGCGTGTACTTGATGAAGGGCCGCGCAAAGGTCTTGCCGCTTTCCGTGGAGTAGCCGATGGCATGGGGCACGCCGGAATCGGGCACGCCGGCGACGTAGTCCACGTCGGGCAGGCATCCCTCGCGCGCCAGCTCGTCGCGGGCCATGACCGCGCCGTTGCGGTAGCGCATGACCTCCACGTTGACCCCTTCGTAGTTGGAGTTGGGGTAGCCGTAGTACACCCACAGAAACGAGCAGATCCTCATGCGCTCGCCCGGCGCCGCCAGCTGCTCCACCCCTTCGGCCGTGACGCGCACCACCTCGCCCGGACCCAGCTCGTAGTCGTCGGCGTAGCCGAGCTTATGGTAGGCGAAGGACTCGAAGGAGATGCAGCGGCCGTCCTCGTCGCGGCCCACCAGCACCGGCAGGCGCCCCATGGCGTCGCGGGCGGCGATGATCGAGCCGTCGCGCAGCATGATGAGCAGCGTGAGCGAGCCGTCGACGCGCTCCTGGGCGTAGCGGATGCCCTCCACCAGGTCCTGCTTCTGGTTGATGAGCGCTGCTACCAGCTCGGTGGAGTTCACTGCCCCCGAGCTCATGGCCATGAACTGCTTCTCGCCGCTTTCGAAGAACTCCTCCACCAGGGCCTCGGCGTTGTTGATGGCGCCCACGGTGGTGAGGGCGAAGGTGCCCAGATGGCTGCGGATGAGCAGCGGCTGAGGGTCGGTATCGCTGATGCAGCCGATGCCGCTCGTGCCGTGGAATCCCGGCAGGTCGTCCTCGAAGCGCGTGCGGAAGGGGGTGTTCTCGATGGAGTGGATCTCGCGCTGGAACCCGTCGCGCTCGTCGACGAAGATGAGCCCCGCCCGGCGCGTGCCCAGATGAGAGTGATAGTCGACGCCGAAGAACACGTCCAGCACCACGTCGCGTTTCGATGCTGCCCCGAAGAAACCGCCCATAGAGAACCTCTCTGCCGTCGTTTGGCCTTGAGCTGGTTAGTATAGCCCACGCACCGCGCGGTGCACGGCTTCTTCAAGCCTTCTGCCGATAACGGCGACGAAAGGGCTGCGGGCGCGCAGTGCGCAGGCGGGCGCTACAGGCTGTGCGCGCGGGTAAAGGCGCGGTACTGGGAGCGCAGGCGCCGCTGGGCCTCCGACCAGGCAAGCCCCTGGCCCAGCATGGTCAGGGCCGGCCCGCACACCTCGTAGGCCGCCACGCGGGGGTTGCACTGTCCCATGGCCCCCTCGGCCGCCAAATGCTCCACCATGCTGCCCGCAAAGCCCAGCGGATGGTCGTAGAACAGCCGCAGGAGCATAACCCGGGCGTCGTCGTTGCAGGGAGCGGCAAGCACCAGGATGCGCCTCAGGCGCGCAACGCGGGGATCGGCGAAGAAGGGCTCCCAGTACGACAGCAGGAAGTCCTCGAAGGCCTCCAAGCTCTCCGGCGCCTCGGCGGCCACGCGCTGGGTGGCAGCGTCGAAGAAGACGCCGCGGGCGTCCATGGCCTCGGCGAAGTAAAGCCGCTCCCGCTCGATCGCTTCGGAGAACAGGGCCTCCTTGCTGGGGAAGTAGTTGTAGATGGACGCGTCCTTGATGCCCACGGCGCCTGCGATGGCCTTGACCGACGTGCCGGCGTAGCCCAGCTGCGAGAACAGCTCGGCCGACGCCTCGAGCAGACGCTCCTTCGTGTTGCGGTTCGCCCCCGCTGGCCTTCCCATGGCCACCACCCTTTCCGAAGCCGGCGTGCGAAGCCGCCCGCCGGCGCCATAGTTTCAAGCAACCGCTAGTTTAGCATGGCGCGCCCGGGTGCGCCGCCGCGGCGACGAAAAACTAGGAGTCCAGCTCGGTCAGGTACATCCGGCGCAGCTTCTCGCGCTTGCCGGGCCCGAAGTGCAGCGCCTGCGTAAGGTAGTTGTCGAAGGAGCCGTAGCGCTCCGATACCGCCGCCACGCCGGTCACCAGGTAGACGGAATTGGCGTAGAACAGCGCATCCACGTCGCCGTCCAGCATCTCCGCCAGATGGGCGCGCCCCAGCGCGTCGGCCATGCGCTCGGCCCAGTTGCGCACGAAGCAGTTGGTGGCCAGGTAGTCCGCCATGATGACCTGGGGGCTCATCCCCAAGGCGTACTCCACGATGACCGACGCCAGACCCGCGCGGTCCTTGCCCTCGGTGCAGTGCCACAGGGTCGCCCCCCTATCGGCGGCCAGCAGGATCTCGAGCAGCGACGAGTAGGCGTGGATGCCGTCCTCGCCCAGCAGCGCCTGGCGGTACACGTGCGCCACCGCCTCGAAGGGCGTGCCGCTGTACTCGCGGAACAGCCTGAGGTCGCCCATCAGCCCCGCCTCGCGGGTCACGCCCACGGCCTGCTCGCTGACCACGGGCACATGGTAGAAGCGCGCAAAGGGCATGAAGGGCTCGGGGTCGGGAGCCTTCGAGCGCTCGAAGGCGGTGCGGAAGTCCACTACGCGGCGAAGCCCCACCTGGTTCCCGAGCACCTCTAGATCCTTCGAGGCAGCCTTGTGCAGATCGCCCGAGCGGATAAGACGGTTCGCGACGACGACGCGCCCGTCGGCGGCAGGCATGCCCCCCAGATCGCGCGTGTTCGGAAGGCCCCGAAGGCTCAGATGGCCGAAATCGACGAACCCGTCGACCGGCTCGGGCAGCTCGGGGTTGCCCAGGTCGAACGTTCCCTCGCCTTTCCCGTCCCTTCGCGAGGCCGCCTCCGACAACGAACGGAGGGCCTGAAGAAAGCTCTCGTTGCTGGTCTCCATGATGGATGCTCCTTTCGTCGAGCACCCATGTTCCCAGAAAAGCGGCCGCCGTAGGTTGCGCGGCAGCATCGGCAATCCAACGGTTCGCGTTCGCAGGCGCCTACGGCTCGAGCACGAGCACCCGGTCGAACCGGCCCAGGTTGCGCTCGTCGTGGGTGACGACCACGACGGTGCGGTCGGCGAAGGCTTCTAGAAGCGTCCGGGTAACCGCCTCCTGGGTGCGCTCGTCCAAGGCGGCGAAGGGCTCGTCCAGCAGCACCAACGGGCTTTTCCGCAGGTATGCGCGGGCCAGCGCCACCCGGGTGCGCTCTCCTCCCGACAAGCGGATTCCGCCCTCGAGCAGGGGCGTGTCCAAGCCGCGAGGCATGGCGGCCAGAAGCTCCCCCAAACCCACGGCGCGAAGGGCCGCCTCCAGCGCCTCGTCGCCCGCTTCGGCGTCGCCCACAAGCAGGTTCTCCCGCAGCGTCAGGTTGAACAGGTAGGCGTCCTGCTGCACGAAGGCGACAAGCTCGCTTGCCGGCGTCTCGCCGGGGCGAGACGCCGGGCGGCCGAACAGGCGCACCTCGCCCGCCTGCGGGTGCAGCCGCCCCGCCGCCAAGGCGACCAGCGTCGACTTTCCCGCGCCGCTTCTCCCCAGGACGGCCACCTTCTGGCCGACGGGTATGGCCAGGCTGAAGCCGTCCATGACCGCCGTGCCCCGCGCCCGCTTCGACGCATCGCCGTACCCGAAGGTCACATCGCGAAACTCCACCGCCAAGGGGCATGACGGGTCGGGTGTCGACGGACCGGAGGCCCGCAAGCCGCCGCATCGCCCGTCCGGCTCCGCCAGCCGGTTCAGCCGAAGGATGGCATCGCGGTGGGACCCGGCCTCCTCGGCAGCGGGCCCCAGAAGGGCTATGGCGTCGAAAAGCGGCATGAGGCCTATGGCGAAGGCGCACATCCAGCTGGCCTCGAAGGCGCCCGCCGGCGCGAAGACCGCGGCCCCCCAAAGCGCCGCAGCCGCAACGGCCAGGGCGAAAAGGGCCGCCTGGGCGATGTCCCTTCCGTAATCGAACCGGTTCCGGGCCCGCTCCAGGGCGCGCTCCTGCCCGGATAGCGCCTGCTGGCGCGCCAGGAAGTCGTCGCGACGGCCAGACAGCAGCCAGTCGGCAGCCGCGGAGGCATCGTCGGCCAGAAGCTCGAGGCGCTCCCGCCGCAAAGCGCGCTGCCGTTCGATGCGCGCCCCGTTCACCGCGGCCGACCACAACGGCACCACAACGGCCGTCACCAGGATCTCAACGAGCATGAGCAGGGAGAACGGCACTGACACGATGCCGATGGCAAAGAGCGCGACGAGCGAGGCGCCCCAGGCGACGACCATGGGGAACACGCAGCGCAGGTACAGGTTCTGGATATGGGCCACGTCCTCCCCCAGAAACCCCATGGCCTCACGCGCGGCGGCGTCGAAGCGACCCGTGCCCTGCCGGCACA
Source organism: Eggerthellaceae bacterium (assembly GCA_910575165.1). Lineage (GTDB taxonomy): Bacteria > Actinomycetota > Coriobacteriia > Coriobacteriales > Eggerthellaceae > Xiamenia > Xiamenia aquisgranensis. The sequence goes on along the minus strand of CAJTDS010000007.1, from coordinate 37,109 downwards.
GCATCCGGTAGGCACCGAACAGGCGCGTGCGCAGGCTGCTGGTCATCCGAAGCACCCAGTCGTGGCTGGCAAGCCGTTCGCCGTAGCCGAGCAGTGGCTTGCCTACGCCGAACAGCTGCACGCAGGCCAGGGGCACGTGCAGCACGATGATGCTGGCCACAAGCGCGCTGGCGCTGACAAGGTAGCCCGACGTGAACATAAGGCCCATGGCGAACGCCGAACCGGCCACGCCCAGCGCAAGCGCCGCCAGCATCACCTTGCCGTAGCGGCCCAGATAAGGCACCACCCATCGGTCGGCGCGAAGGGTCGACGACCAGCGCGCCCGGCCTTCCCTACGCCTGCCGGCCATCGCCGCACCTCCCCTCCAGGGCGCCGCGAAGCGACAGATGCTCCGCAGCGGCGCCCGCAAGCCCCTCCGGCGCGCAGACGCCCCCCAGGATGCCGGCCAACGACCCGGGGGTTCCCTGGGCTACCACGCGCCCCGCTTCCAGCACGACGACCTGGTCGAAGTGCTCCAACCAGGAAAGGCGGTGGGTGGCCATGACCACGGTCCTCCCCTCCATGGCGCGAAGCAGGGCCGGCGCCATCTCCGCCTCGGTCCACAAATCCACCGACGCCGTAGGCTCGTCCAGAAACAGCACGTCGCGGTCGGGGTCGACGAGGGCTCTGGCGAGGGCCAGACGCTGGGCCTGCCCTCCCGACAGGGCGCGCCCGCCGCGCCCAACGACGGTGTCGAGCCCGTCGGGCAAGCCGTCGAGCAGGTCGCCCAAGCCCACCTGCTCCAGGGCGCGCCGTACCTGCCCGTCGGAAGCGCACGGACGGTACAGCGCCACGTTGTCCCTGATCGAAGCGGCAAGCACCGCCGCGTTCTGGGGAACGAACGACACGCGGTCGCGCCAGCGCGCCTGCGCAAGCCGCCCGCAACCGCCCGCCGGGGAGCACAGCCGCCCCGCACAGGGCTCCTCCATGCCCGCCATCAGCGACAGCAAGGTGCTCTTCCCCGCCCCGCTCCTGCCCACCAGGGCCATCTTCGACCCCCGCGGCACCAGCAGGCTCACATCGGAGAGAATCGGCGCCCCGTCCCGCGAGAACGCCGCCCCCTCGCAGCGCAGCATTGTCTCGGCCGACCCCGCGCTCGCAGCGGACGGCGCGCAGCCGCGCAGCGAGGCCTCCCGGGGCCCGGACTCTGCGTCTTCGGGCAGCCCGCCATCGCCGACGCCGCACGGCTCCTTCGGCAAACCCTGCACCAGCTCGAGCACGCGCGTCAGCGACTCGCGACCGTCAAGCGTGGCATGGAAGTCGGAGGCGAAAGCACGCAGGGGCGCCAGGGCCAAGGGAACCAGCAGCAGCACCGTGAAGGCGCCGAGGAACGAGACGGAACCGTCCACTAGGCGAAACCCCAGCATAACCGCCACGGCCGCGCCGGCCAGAGTGCAGCCCAGGTCAAGCACCGCCCCCGAGAGCGTGGCCACCTTGAGCGTGGCCATGGTGGCCTCGCGGAAGCGCTCGCTGGCCCGACGGACGGATGCGCCCCACTCCCCGTCCCGACCGAAGGCCACCAGGGTGGGCAACCCGTGGACCGAGTCGAGGAAATGTCCCGAAAGGTAGGAGCCCCGCGACAGCTGCTCGACGGCGGAGGCCTTCGCCTGCTTTCCCAACAGCGCCAGGTAGAACACCATGACGGGCACCACCGCGGCCACGATAACACCGGAAACCCAGTCGAGCGCAGTTACGCACAGCAGAAGCGGCACCATCTGGAAGGCCAGGTTCGCCGCGCGCGGCAAGGTCAGCCTCAGGTACGTGCGCACCTGGGAGCAACCCTCGACGGCCAGGGACGCGAAGGCGCCGGCTCCCTGGCGCGCCGAGACGCGGCCGGCACTGTCGAACAGCTTGCCGACCAGGCAGTCTCGAAGCTCGTCCGCCACGGCCCAGGCCCGCGCGTCGGCCACGCGGTCCTGAAGGCAGCCGAGCGCGCGGACGACCACGAGACAACCGACGAACGTTGCGAGCGGAAGCGCGGCGGCATCCGCCGGCGACCCGGCGCGCAGAGCGTCCAGGGCCGACGCCAGGGCAGCGGACTGCCCGAAACAGGCGGCCGCCATGGCCAGCGCCAGCAGGCAGCACAGGGCCAAAGCCGCCCGCACTCCGGAAAAACCCAGTAGACGCCCGTCGAACATACCGCCCCTACTTCTGGCCCAGGGCCATCTGCATAAGGTAGACGTGCTCCCGAAGCTCGTTGGCCCGCCCGCGCGAGAGGCGCCCCTCGTCCTCGAAGCGAGCGATCTGGCCCAGCTCAAGGCGAAGCCCTTCGGCCTCCACCGACTCGATGCTCTCCCGGATGCCGGCGGCGTCCAACGGGGCCGCAAGATCGATCTCGCCCGTCTTCGCCGCGTCGGCCGCCGCACGGGCCGCCTCCAGCATGCGCAACGCGCCGCGATGCTCGCTCAGCTGCAGCTGCAGCGCATGCCTGCGATCATCGGGCACCGCCAAAGGCGCCGTCGACGAGGACGGCCCTTCCCCTTCGGCCGACAGCTGGTCGATGCAGCCCTGCAGGTACCCCACCGCCACGGTCTCCACGCCGATGCTCAGCCGACGGCGCTCGGCCGCCCGGGACTCGGAGGCGTCCTTGGACGCCACGGCGCTGCGCAGAAGCCCCATCCAGTAGGCGGCGGTGCGGGGAGGCCTGGTCGAGCCCAGGGCATGCTTGTCGCCGCGGCGGCCCGACAATCGCCTGTGGGACACCTCCAGCCGGCGCGCATAGCGTTCGCACGCCTCCTGCGAGGCGTAGCCGTCGGCCGCGGCGGTGTCCAGGAAGGCCAGCTCCCGCTCGATCACCTCCAAGCGAACCTGGCGCACGGCCTCGGCGGACGCCTGCTCGCGCATAAGCGAGGCGATCCGCTCGTTGTAGTCGGCCACCACCGCCGCGGTGGCGGGGCTGGGCCCTTCGTCCTGGCTGGAAAGCTGCGAGGCCACCCGCCGCAGGATCGCGATCTCGGCCTCGGTGGAGGACGCCTCGTCCTCCTCCTGGCGCGGGGCCAGCAGCGGCACTACGAAGTTGGCCAGAAGCAGCGTCAGCACGATGACGCCCGACGCCAAAAAGAAGAGGTCGCCTCGGTGAGGAAACGCCACGATGGTATTGGTCGCCGAGGTCGCGTAGTAGGGTATGGTGAGCGCGATGGACAGCGTCACGGCCCCCTTCGGTCCGGACAGCGTGGTAACGAGCGCGCTCTTCGCCCCCTGGGCAGTCATCGACCAGCGCTTGCCCGTCTCGCGGCTCTCATGGAAGCACTCCATGACGCACAGCCACAGAAAGCGCACCCCCAGCACGATGGCGGTGACCACCAGCACCAGCACCAGCATGGTGCTTCGCGACATGCCCGAAACCTCCCACGTGGGCGACACCAGCAGCGCCAGCTCCATGCCCAGCAGCACGAACACCACGCCGTTGATGACGAAGACGATCACGTCCCACACGCTGGAGGATACGATCTTGCGCTCGCTGGCGAAGGCGTCGGACTCGCTTCGGCTGAAGGTCATGAACAACCCCGCGGCAACCACGGCCAGAATCCCCGAGGTGCCCAGGTGCTCAGCGGCCAAAAACACGATGAAGGGCATGAACACCTCGAAGATCACGTAGACCGTGGTGTCCTCCAGGCCGCTGCGGCGCAGCATGCGCAAGGCGAGCATGGCGACGGCCGCCAGCGCCACTCCCACGGCGATGCCCCCGAAGAACGATACCGCGAAGGAAACGCCCGCATCGATGAGCGAGAAGGCTCCCGTCGTGGCCGCGGCGATGGCGAACTGGAAGGACACGACGCCCGAGGCATCGTTGATGAGCGCCTCGCCCTGCAGCAGGGTACGCTGGTGCTGCGTAAGCGATATGTCCTTGGAAAGCGACGTCACGGCCACGGCGTCGGTGGGTCCGAGCGCCGCGCCCAACGCGAAGGCGGCGGCCAGCGGTATGAAAGGCTCCAAGACGTTGAGGACGAACCCGACGACCAGCACCGTCGCCAGCACCAGCCCGACGGCCAGGGACACCACGCCGCCCTTCTCCCGCCACAGCGCCCGCTTGTTCGCATGGCGCGCCTCGTCGAAGAGCAGCGGGGCGATGAACAGAACCAGGAACAGCTCCGGGTCCACCTCCACCACCAGCGGCTCCTGCCACAGCACGGCCACCACGATTCCGATAGCCACCTGGACCAGGGGCAGCGACACCTTGGATATGGCGCCGGCGAACACCGACGACACGAGCACCGAGCCCAAAAGCAGCAGCACCAGCTCGAAAAGCTCCATCTACCTGCAATCCTCCTCGGTAAAGCCCCATAGACGAACCTCGGGCTCGAGCGTCACCCCGAACCGCTCGCGCACCACGGTGCGCACATGCTCGATGAGCGCCGCCACATCGCGCGCGGTGGCCCCGCCGGCGTTGACGACGAAGCCGGCATGGAGCTCGGAGACCTGCGCGCCGCCTATGCGGTGCCCGCGCAGACCCGCATCGTCGATGAGCTTGCCGGCGAAATGCCCCTCGGGGCGCTTGAAGGTGCTCCCTGCACTCGGCAGCGACAGGGGCTGCTTCTCCTCGCGGCGGCGGGTAAGGTCGTCCATGCGCCCGCGGATGGCGTCGGGGTCGTCGGGGCGCAGGCGCAGCGTCGCCCCCAGCACCAGCAGCCCGCGCTCCCCCATCAGGCTCTCGCGGTATCCCCAGGCCGCCTGCGCGGCATTCACCTCGAAGATGTGGCCCTCGTCGTCGGCGCACAGGACGCTCTCGGCCACGTCGGAGAACTGGCCGCCGTAGGCCCCCGCGTTCATGATGGCCGCACCGCCGATGCTGCCGGGGATGCCGCAGGCGAACTCGTAGCCGGCAAGGCCCGCCGCCCGGGCCGCCTCGGCCACCGACGCGTTGGAGGCGCCCGCCTCGGCGAACAGGCGGTCCCCCTCCACCCGCACGGCCCCGAGCCCCTCGGTGAGGGCCATCACCACGCCGCGCACGCCCTCGTCGGCGACGAGCAGGTCGCTGCCCTCGCCCAAGGCGCGCACGGGCACGCCGAACGCCTTCGCGAGCGCCCATGCCGCCGCAGCCTCCTTAGCGCAGCCGGGAGCCACGAGCAGCTCGGCCGGACCGCCGATGCGAAACGTCGTCCGCCCCGCCAGCGGCACCTCTCGCGCTACGGTGCCGGCGGACACCGTCGATTCAAGCGCCTGGAGAAACGGCTCCCCCAGCGTCGTCCCATACCTCATAGGCGTCCTCTCTTCGAAACGGTCGGGCGGGCGAGGCGGGCGCAGCGCGAACGAGGCGCCGTCCGCGCGAAGCCGGCGCGCCTCACGGACGGGCCCCCAAGGCCAGCTCGCGCTGCGTGCGCTCGCCCAAATCTATCAGCTCCTGGCGGTTCTTCGTACCGGTCTTCTGGTAGATGCGCCTCAGGTGCGTCTCCACCGTGCTCTTCGAGATGAACAGCTCCGATGCCATGCGCTCCCCCGAGCGCCCCCGAAGCGCCAGCGGCAGCAGCTCCGACTCGCGCTTCGACAGCTCGAACCGGGAAGCTATCAGCTCGCACGCCTCGTCGAAGCGGTCGATCTCAGCGGCGATGGCGATGAGCGCGCCGAAGTCGCCCTCGGTGAACAGGAACAGGTAGGCGAAAAGAGCGACCAAGCCCGCGCAGCCCACGACGAAGTACGGGAAGGCGCCGGCCACGGCGTACCACTGCAGCACCGTGCCGGCTGCAAGCCCCGCAGCCTGGCCCAGGTACAGAAAGCAGAATCCGCGGGAGAAGGAGAGCGCCGCATCGTGTTCGGCCACCTTCGACACGGTCAGGAACATGCCGGCGAGCACGAACTGCAGGCCCAGGAAGCCCGCAAGCACGATGGAGGACCCGGTGACGGCAAAATCGGAAAGCACCGGGGCGAACAGGTACCCGGCCATCATGAGCAGTAGCGCCAGGCGATACGCCCCCAGCAGGGAGCGGGACGGCGCCTCGAGGGGGTTCGGGCGCCCGGATACCAGGCGGGAATCGTCGGAGAGCAGCTGAAGGACCGCGATGGAGAAAAGCCCCAGCAGAAGGAAGCTCCAGACGAACGCCGGCGCAACGCCTGCGGGCGACGGGCTGTCGAAGGTGTACATGAAGCCGGCGGCCACTCCGAAGAGCGCCGCGCCCCCCAGCATCTTGTCCGAAAGGCGCTTGGTGGAGAGCCGCTGCCGTTTCGTGGCCAGAACGTCGCCGATGCCGATGGCACAGCCCGACCCCCGCCCAAGGGCCTCTTCTGCCGCCTCGGGCCCCGCCGCGCGGTCGGCATCGGCCATGCACAGCCGGATGCACGGAATGGTCGCCAAGGCCATGAGCACCGCGCAGACCACGGTCGTCGCCGGCCCGAACAGCGCCCCGGAGAAACAGGCCAGCGAGGCCAGGCCGCAGGCCACGAGGATCGCCCGCACCGTCGAACCGCCCGAGCGCAGCTGCAGCGCCCGCGCCCAAGCAGCCAGCATGAGCGCCCCCGCAGCGCCACCCAGAAGCGCCATGACCGCGCGCAGCACCCCGGTGCCGAAAAACGGCAGCGACCCTAAGGCACAGACGGCCGCAAGCAAGCAGGCTGCCTGCAAAACCAGAGGCGAGAGCGCCGCGTCGCGCGCCCGTGGCGTCGCCCATGCAACGAAGCACAGGGAGCCGGAGCATCCCAGCAGGAACAGAACCAGGTCGGCGTCGTCGAGGGAGTGCCCCCCTACCACCACGGCGGCCTCCATGCCCCCGGTGGCCATCATGAGCAGGTATCCCATGCAGCAGGCGAAGCCGACCATGAGCGCGCAGGCGCGCAGGTGGCTGCGCGGCGACGGGGAAAGAGCGCCCGAAGCCGTATCCGCGCCCGCCTGCCGCTTGTCCGCCATATGCCTTTGCCCTGCCTCGCCTTGTCGTCGAAAGAGTACGAACCGTTATTGTATCGCGAAGCGAATGCCCGCTTGCAGAATGCAGAAAAAACGAAGAGCCCCGGCTTTGCAGCCCGGGGCTCCTCAGGCGCAGGGAGGGAGATGCGCCTGCCAGTATGTACGGTTATGCCTTCTCCCAACGGCCGGAAGACCGTGCGCCGGCAAAGCGCTAGGCGCTCTGGGCCGCCGACGCCGTCTTCTTGCGGACGGTCTTCTTCGCCGGAGCCGGCTCGTCCTCGGCCTCCTCGATCTCCATGACGACCTCTTCCTCGTTGTCGTCCTCGTCGGAGTCCATACGCGTGCTCATGCCCTCGCGAAGGCCCTTGACCGTCTTGCCCAGCGACGCCCCCAGCTTCGGAAGGTTGCGCGGCCCGAAGATGAGCAGCACGACGGCCAGGATGATGAGCAGCTCGGGTACTCCCATGCCAAGAAACTTCATGTGTTCGCCTCCTGTGACGATCGCGATGCGGCGTTTCCCTTTGTGCGCCGCACCAGCCTGCCTTCCGCATCTGGCCGTTTTGCGAAACCGGCCCGATGCGAACTTGATGGGCGAACCATGGCAGCGTCGCGGCGTCCGGTCTATCGTGCAAAGCCCTGATTGTGCCCACGACGCCGAAAACCCCTTGTCATGCAAAACCGCTACTCTGAAAAACTCCTGGTCAAACACCATTCGTCCGAAAACGTCGGCTGAACGGTGCGAAAAAAAATCCCGCCCTGGCGGCGCAGGGCGGGACGGGACGAGCCTTGCAGCAAGGCGCAAGGACCTGCAGCGGACGCGAAGACGGACGGCGGCGGACCGAGCCGCCGCAGCGGCAACGCCCCTAGGCCACCACCTTCTCGTAAGCGGTGCGCTCGCGGGTGGGCTCCTTGGGGTCGGCGAGCATGACCACGCCGCACTGGCTGTACCCCAGCGACGGCAGCAGGGTGCGCATGCGGACGTTGCCGGCATGGGTGTCCACCCGCACGCTGCGGTAGCTGGCGTCCAGGGCCAGCTTCTCGGCATGGCCGAACAGCAGCCTGGCGAGCCCACGGCGCGCGCCCTGGGAGGAGACGGCCACGCGGTGAACCGTGGCGTAAGAGGGGTCGGCCGAAGTGCTGTCGGTTTGCCAAGCGCCCTCGATGACGTCGTAGATGGGCTCACCGTCCAGAGTGATGCAGGCCGTGGCCATAACGGCGCCCTCGTCGTCGGGCACGGCCACCCAGCAGTTGCCGGCGGCTATATCTCGCAGCACCACGTCCTCGGACGGATAGCCCTGCTGCCACTGGTCGATGCCGAGCTCCCCCAGCGCCGCGCGCCCGTCGCCCAGCACTTCCATCACGCGCTCCAGATCGGAAGGCTCGGCCCTCCTCACCTCGACAGCTGCCATAGCACCGTCCCTTCTTCCCTAACGCCCGCCTGCCGCAAGCATGCGGGCAACGAACCGCCCCGTGTGGCTCTCCTCCACGCGGGCGACCTCCTCCGGAGTGCCCTGGGCGACGATGCGCCCGCCCCGCTCTCCGCCGCCCGGGCCCAAGTCCACGATCCAGTCGGCGCTTTTCACCACGTCCAGGTTGTGCTCGATCACCAGCACCGTGTTGCCGGCGTCCACCAGACGCTGAAGCACCTCCAGCAGCTGGCGCACGTCCTCGAAGTGCAGCCCCGTGGTGGGCTCGTCCAGGATATAGAACGTCTTGCCCGTCTGGCGCTTCTGCAGCTCGCTTGCCAGCTTCACCCGCTGCGCTTCGCCGCCCGAGAGCGTGGTGGCGGGCTGCCCCAAGCGGATGTAGCCCAAGCCCACGTCGTGGAGCGTCTGCAGCTTGCGCTTGATGCCGGGGATGTTCTCGAAGAACGACAGCGCGTCGTCCACGGTCATGTCCAGCACGTCCGAGATGTTCTTGCCGCGGTAGGTCACCTGCAGCGTCTCGCGATTATAGCGTTTCCCGCCGCAAACCTCGCAGGGAACGTAGATATCGGGCAGGAAGTGCATCTCTATCTTGATCTGCCCGTCGCCCTTGCAGGCCTCGCAGCGGCCTCCGCCCACGTTGAAGCTGAAGCGCCCCGGTCCGAAGCCGCGCGCCTTCGACTCCTGGGTGCCGGCAAACAGCTGCCGAATGTCGTCCCACAATCCTATATAGGTGGCGGGGTTGCTGCGCGGCGTGCGGCCGATAGGGCTCTGGTCGATGTTGATGACCTTGTCGATCTTGTCGACGCCGACGAGCTTGCGGTAGGCGCCGGTGCGGCGATGGGCGCGATTGACGCGGTTGGCCAGGGCCGGCGCCAGCGTGTCGGTGACCAGCGAGCTCTTGCCGCTGCCCGAGACGCCGGTGACCACGGTCATGGTTCCGAAGGGAACCGACAGCGTGACGTTTTGCAGGTTGTTCTCCGTCGCTCCGATCAGCTGCAACTCGCCGCGGCCGGGGCTGCGCCGCTTCTCGGGCACCGCGATGGTGCGGCGGCCGGACAGGTAATCGGCCGTAAGGGAGCCTTTGGCCTTCACGATCTGGGCCGGGGTTCCCGCAGCAACCACCTGGCCGCCGTGCTCGCCGGCGCCCGGCCCCATGTCCACCACGAAGTCGGCCGCGCGGATGGTGTCCTCGTCATGCTCCACCACCACCACGGTGTTGCCCAGGTCGCGCAGATGCTCCAGCGTGGCAATGAGCCGTTCGTTGTCGCGCTGGTGCAGCCCGATGGAGGGCTCGTCCAATATGTAGAGCACCCCCATGAGCCCGGCGCCGATCTGGGTGGCCAGGCGGATGCGCTGGGCCTCGCCGCCCGACAGCGTGGCCGTGGCACGCTCCAGGGTAAGGTAGTCCAAGCCCACGTCCACCAAAAACTTCAAGCGGGCGACGATCTCCTTCACGATGGGGCCGGCTATGGCCTCGTCGGCGCCGGAGAAGCTCAGGCCCTGGAAGAAGGCCAGGCTGTCGGCGGCGGAGAGCTGGGTCACCTCGTAGATGGACTTGTCCCTGACCGTGACCGCCAGTATCTCGGGCTTCAACCTCCTGCCTTGGCAGGTGGCGCAGGGAATGGTAGCGAAGTAGCTGGCCAGCTTCTCCCGGGCGGTGTCCGACTGGGCCTCGGTGTACTTGCGCCGCACGGCCTCGAGCACCCCTTCCCATTCGATGAACCAGTAGGTCTCCCGGCCGTCCACGGTCACGTAGTCCACGCGCACCTTCTGGTTTCCCAGGCCGTGCAGGATGGCACGCTGCACCTTGGGCGGCATGTCCTCCCAGGGCACGTCGTCGTCGCTGCCCATATGGCGCGCCACGGCACGCAGCACCTGGGGGTAGTAGTTGCCGCTCTTGAACGGCGCGATGGCGCCCTGGGCCAGCGTGAGCGAGGGGTCGGGTACCAAAAGCGAGGGGTCCACCTCATCGCGCGAACCGATGCCCAGGCAGTCGGGGCAGGCGCCGTAGGGGGCATTGAAGCTGAAGTCGCGGGGCTGCAGCTCGTCGATGGAGTGGCCGTGCTCGGGACACGCCAGCGCCAGAGAGAACAGATGCTCCCCCTCCCCCAGGCCGCCCGTGGCCCCGCTGGAGGTGCCGCCGGCCTCGCCAAGCGGATTGCCCGCCTCGTCGAGCACCTGTACCAGCACGCGTCCCTCGGCCAGGCTCGTGGCCAGCTCCACCGCCTGGGCCACGCGGCTGCGCGCCGACTCCTTCAAGGCGACGCGGTCCACCACCACGTCGATGAAGTGCTTGATCTTCTTGTTCAGGACCACGGGCTCGCCGGTAAGCTTGACAATCTCGCCGTCGATGCGCACCCGGGAGAAGCCCTCCTTCTGCAGGTCGGCGAAAAGCTTGGTGAACTCGCCCTTGCGGCCAGCCACCACGGGCGCCATGAGGATGGCCTTGGCCTCCGGCGCAAGCGCCAGGATGTCGTCGGTCACCTGGTCGGTGGTCTGCGACTTGATGACGCGCCCGCACTCGGGGCAATGGGGTATGCCCACGCGGGCGAACAGCAGGCGCAGGTAGTCGTAGATCTCGGTGGTGGTGCCCACGGTGGAGCGGGGGTTGCGCGAGGTGGTCTTCTGGTCGATGGACACCGCCGGCGACAGGCCGTCGATGCTGTCCAGGTCGGGCTTGGACATCTGGCCCAAGAACATGCGGGCGTAGCTGGACAGGCTCTCCACGTAGCGGCGCTGCCCTTCGGCGTACATGGTGTCGAAAGCCAGCGAGCTCTTGCCGCTGCCCGACAGGCCCGTGATGACCACCAGCTTGTCCCGGGGAATGGTCAGGTCGATGTTCTTGAGGTTGTGCTCCCGCGCACCCTTGATGACGATGGCGTTCTGGCTCATGGGCCGATGCTCCCTATCTGCACAAAGCGATTCCGCGCAGACCGCGACCAGCGGCGCTGCGCCTCTCTGCAATTTTCAGGGGCAAAGTATAGCAACTCGCCCGAAGAAAGACGGCGCGCGCAAACACGAACATACGTTTTATCAGAGAATGGACAGAATTTGTTCGACGGGAGCTGCCGTCGAGGGTTCCGAGCCCTTGTGCGCCCGCCCTACAGGAAGGGGGCGAAGGCGAGAATCACTATGGCGGCCGCCGCCAGCATCTTTGCCTTCCGTTTCATGGTCCTCCCCTTTCGTTTCGCAGCCCAGTCGTCCACACTGCGAAGTATGGGGCCGCCAAAGCGACAGCCGGTACGGGGCGGGCCGTTCGTTTTCCCGTCGAATCCCCGATGAAACGCTGTTGAAAGAATTCGCCGGAAACGCGGCGGCTAGGCCCGCGGACAGGCCTGGGAGTGCACCGCCTTCAGACGCTCGGCCTCCACGTGGGTATAGATCTGCGTGGTGGAAAGCGACGCGTGGCCCAGCATCTCCTGGACGCTGCGCAGATCCGCTCCCCCGCCCAGCACGTCGGTGGCGAAGGTGTGGCGCATGGCGTGGGGCGAGAGGCTCTCGTCGAGGCCCGCCTCGCGCACGGTGCGCTTGAACATCTTGCGTATGGCGTCGGTGGTGTAGCGCCCGCCTCGGTTCGACACGAAGAAGTAAGCCACAGGACCCTGGACCAGCAGCTCGTCGCGGGCCTGGTCGCGGTAGCGTTCCATGGCGGCGAGCGCCATGGGGTGAAGCGGAACGATACGCTCCTTCGAACCCTTGCCGAACACCTTGACCGATCCGCGGCGGAAATCGACGTTGGCCAGCAGCAGCCCGGAGGCTTCGGACACGCGCACGCCGCAGGCGTAGAGGAACTCCAGCAGCGCCTGGTCGCGGATGTCACGCGCGTCCTGCTTCCTCGGGCGCCCCGACCTATCGCGCGGCCCGTGGACCGACAGCAGCGCCGCCATGTCCGACGGCCCTATGACCGCCGGCAGCGACCGATCCTTCTTGGGCCCCATGAGCGCCCCGGCCGGGTCGTCGGCCACCACGCCCTGCACGATAAGCCACCGGTAGAAGCTGCGCAGGCTGGAGAGGTGCCGGTTGATGGTGGTGCGCTCGTAGTCGGCGGCGCTCAGGTCGGCCAGGTAGCGGCGCAAGGTGCGCACGCCGGCCGCAGTCGGGTCGACGGACTTGCCGTGGCACCACACGGCGAAGGCGGTGAGGTCCGCGTGGTAGGCCCGCACGGTATGCTCGCTCAGCCGCCGCTCCGTGGCGAAGGACTCGCAGAAGCCGTCCACCAACCCAAGAACCGCCGGATCGGCGGCCACGGGCTGCATCTGATCGGAGGGCGCCCCGTCCATGGCCTTACGCCTCCGCCCCCGGCGCGACGGGCGCCCCGTCGGGCCGGGCCGGCGCCAGCAGACCGGCCGCATCCAGTTCGGCGATATAGGCCTCAAGCGCCTCCGCGCCGCGCCTGGCATAAGCCTCGTAGCGGGCGCCCTTGTTGCGCACGGGGCGCTCCAAGGGCTCGATGATGCCGAAGTTCACGTGCATGGGCTGGTAGTCGACCGTGGCCGGATCGGTGGCGTAGGAGAGCAGGCTGCCGAAGGCGGTCTGGGGACCAGGCAGGGGAAGTGCGCGCCCCGACAGCTCGGCGGCCACGGAGATCGCCGCATGCAGCCCCGAGCGGATGGCCTCGCAGTACCCCTCGGTGCCCGCCAGCTGCCCCGCCACGAACACTGGCGCGCCATCGGCGGCAGCGCGCAGGCGAAGCGACGCGTCGAGCAGCCGGGGGGCGTCGATGAAGGTGTTGCGGTGCATGACGCCGTAACGGGCGAACTCGGCATGCTCGAACCCGGGGATGAGCGAGAACACGCGCCGCTGCTCCGGAAAGGTGAGGTTGGTCTGGAAGCCCACCAGGTTGAAGCTCTGGCCCGCGCGGTCCTCGGCCCGCAGCTGCACCACGGCCCACGGACGGCGCCCGGTGGCCGGGTCGGTCAGGCCGACCGGCTTCATGGGGCCGAAGCGAGCCGCGTCGCGCCCGGCGCGGGCGATCTCCTCGATGGGCTGGCACGCCTGGAACAGATCCTTGCGCTCGAAGGAGCGCTTCACGGTGCACTGGGCGCCCAGAAGCTCGTCGACAAACCGCCCGTACTCCTCCTTCGTGAAGGGGGCGTTCAGGTAGTCCCCCCGCGCCAGCTCGCCCTCGCCGGCCTCCTCGTAGCGGCTCTGGCGGAACACCCGCGCGTAATCGAGGGAGTCGGCCATCACGATGGGGGCGGCCGCGTCGTAGAAGGCCAGGGACTCGGCGCCGGTCGCCTCCGCCAGCGACGCGGCCAGGGCATCGGAGGTAAGCGGCCCGCTTGCCAGCACCAGCGCGTCGGTTTCGCGCGCCTCGGCGGACAGGTCGCGCGCCTCGCGCCGCTGCACCTCGATAAGGGGGCAACCCTCCACCGCCCGGGTCGCAAGGACCGAGAACGCCTCCCGCTCCACCGCCAGCGCACCTCCGGCCGGCACCCGCGTCTGCTGCGCGAAGCCCAAAAGGTAGGACCCCAGGGCGCCAAGCTCTGCCTTCAGCATTCCCGCCGCGCTCGCGGGCTTTACGCTCTTCAAGGAGTTCGAGCAGACGAGCTCCGCGAAGCCGCCGCCGCGGTGCACCTCGGTGGGCACCGCAGGGCGCATCTCCACCAGCAGCACCGCGGCGCCGCGAGCAGCAAGCTGCAAAGCGCATTCGGTACCGGCAAGCCCGGCACCGACCACCGTCACATGCCGGCCCTCAAGCAGACGCCCCATAGACACAGCCCTTCCTCGCGCTCGCAGGGCAAATTGCCCCGCATCCGTCCGTAGCGCAGCTCATTCTAAAGCAAGAGTCACCTACGCCCAAAAACATCCCTCTAACTAGCTATCGCTAGTAAATAGTTGTTACCTATTATTCGCTAGGCTAAATCGAACAACGCGCCGTACAGCTCGTTTCCCTGGAGCCACCCCTGCTCGGTAGGCCTGTAAGACCTTTCAGTCCGCTCCACCAAACCGAGCTCGATCAAACGAGCGAACGCTTGCTTTGCATCAGGAAGCACCGAAGACGCCTCCTCCACCAGCTCAAACGCTACACCCTCGGACATCCTCATGCCCAGCATCAGGTCTTCGGCGTACATCTGGCGCCGGTCCAGATCGTCGGTCACCTGGCCGTCGGTCACGCGCATGCGGCGCTGGTCGTTCTGGGTCATGGTGGCAGCCGAGCGCCCGATGCCCAGGTAAGGCTTGCCGGTCCAATAGGCCTTGTTATGGCGGCATTCGAACCCTTCGAGCGCGTAGCTGGCTACTTCGTAGCGGTGGAACCCGGCCCGTTCCAGCAGCTCCTTTGCGGCCACCATGGCCTCGGCCTGCTCGTCCTCGTCCGGCTCGGGGAAGCGCCCGCGCATCATGTCGCGGTACAGGGGCGTGCCCTCCTCCACTGCAAGCGGGTACACGCTCACGTGCTTCGCGCCGGCGTCCACCAGGCGCTGCAGCGTGTCCGCAAGCGAGGCTACGCTCTGCCCCGGGATACCGCACATGACGTCGACGCTCACGTTGTCGAAGCGGGTTCCGGCCGCTGCAATCGCTGCGAGCGCCGCCTGCGCATCGTGGGGCCTTCCCAAAATCCCTAGCACCTCGTCGTCGAGGCTCTGCACCCCCAAGGAGAGGCGGTTGACGCCCAGCGCCCAGATGTCCGCCGCCATGCGCGCGTCGAAGCTCTCGGGGTTCGCCTCCATGGTGCATTCCACGTCCGGCTCCAGGCGCATCGACAGCGACAGCGTGTACAGCAGCATCGACAGGCGGGAAATCCCCACATGGCTGGGAGTGCCGCCGCCCAGGTAGACCGTCTCCACCGCACCCAGCTCCCCCTCCTTCGAGGCGCGACGGACCTGCAGGCACAGATCCTCCACGTAGCGCTCGATCGCAGGGTTGTCCGAAGGTGCCGCCTCGGTGGCGAAATCGCAGTAGCGGCACCGCCTCACGCAGAACGGAAGGTGCACGTACAGCGCCTTGTACGGGTCGTGCGGCATTGAATCCCCCTTTCGGCAACACCTCGAATATCAACAACTGAGCTGGGATTACGTCTTAAAACTAGGTATTACTTGATTTTAGATGCCATTGACAATTATTCTAGTTATAACTAGTTATATGACCCAACTCGCCTAGCACCCGCTCGAAATCCTCCAAGCTCTCGCACTCGTTGATCTGCCGGCGGGCGGCCGCCGCCCCCGGAAGTCCCGCCACGTACCACATGGCGTGCTTGCGCATGCGGACGATGTTGCGCCCCTCCCGCTGGGACAGCAGACGTGCATGGCGCTGCGCCATGGCCAGCCGCTGGGCGGCCGTCGGCGGCTCGGGCTGCGACGCGCCCGCCAAAGCCGCCTTCGCCTGTGCGAAGACCCAAGGGTTGCCCTCCGCAGCGCGGGCGATCATGACCCCGTCGCAGCCGGTGCGCTCCCTCATGGCAACGGCGTCCTGGCCGCTGCACACGTCCCCGTTGCCGCACACGGGAACCGACACCGCCGCCTTCACGCGCTCGATGCACCCCCAGTCGGCGAACCCATGGTACATCTGCAGCGAGAAGCGCCCGTGCACCGTCACGCCGTCGGCGCCGGCTTGCTCCATGCGCCGGGCGAACTCGGGGGCGGTCTCCTTATCGGGCCCCCATCCGCGCCGGAACTTCGCCGTCACCGGATGGCTCACGGCCCCCTTCACGGCGCTCACGATGGCAGTCGCCAGCTCCGGGTCCTTCATAAGGGCGCTTCCGTCGCCTTTGCTCACGATCTTGCGGGCGGGACACCCCATGTTGATGTCCAGATAGGCCAGGCTCTCCCCCATCTGCTCTTCGATCCAGGCCGCCTGGGAGGCCATCACGGCTGGCTCGTGGCCGAACAGCTGCACGGCCACCTTGTCCTCCCCCGGCGCCAAATCCAGCAGATGGCGCGTCTTATCGTTGGCGAAGGAGAGCCCTTTGGCCGACACCATCTCGGTGAAGCACATGTCGGCCCCCTGCTCGCGGCACAGCGTTCGCATGGCGACGTCGGTCACGCCGGCCATGGGGGCCAGCAGCACGTTGTAGCCGAGGAAGGGCATGGAGCTACTCGTCCACCTTCAGGATGGCCATGAACGCCTCCTGGGGCACTTCCACGTTGCCGATGCTCTTCATGCGTTTCTTGCCCGCCTTCTGCTTCTCCAGAAGCTTGCGCTTACGGGTGATGTCGCCGCCGTAGCACTTCGCCAGCACGTCCTTGCGCTTGGCCTTCACGGTCTGGCGCGCCAGCACCCGCCCGCCGATGGCCGCCTGGATGGGCACCTCGAACATCTGGCGCGGGATGATCTCCTTCAGCTTGTCGCACAGCACGCGCCCCCGGTCGTAGGCCTTGTCGCGGTGCACGATGAACGACAGCGCGTCTATGGGTTTGCCCGACAGCAGGATGTCCAGCTTCACCAGCTTCGATTCCTTGTAGCCGTCGAACTCGTAGTCCAAGGAGGCATAGCCTTTGGTGGAGGACTTCAGCTTGTCGAAGTAGTCCATGATCAGCTCGGAGAGCGGAATCTCCCAGATCATCTCCACCGTGGTGGGCGACAGGTAGCTCATGTTCACGAATGACCCGCGCCTGGCCACGGTCAGGTCCATCACCGCCCCCACGTAGTCGGGCGGGATGAGGATCTTCGCCTTCAGGTAGGGCTCCTCCACCCGCTCTATCTCGGAGGCGTCGGGCATCTCCTGGGGGGAGTGCAGGCTCACCATGGCGCCGCCCTGCTTGTACACGTGGTACTCCACGGAAGGCGCCGTGGCCAGAAGGTCGAGCCCGAACTCCCGCTCCAGGCGCTCCTTGATCACCTCCATGTGCAGAAGGCCCAGAAAGCCCACGCGGAAACCGAAGCCCAGCGCATGGGACTTCTCGGGCTCCCAGATAAGCGCCGGGTCGTTCAGCGAAAGCTTCTCCAGTGCCTCCTTCAGCGGCTCGTACTGGTCGCCGTCTATGGGGAAGAGCCCGGTGAACACCATGGGCTTCACCTCGCGGTAACCCGGAAGCGGCTCGTCCACTCCCCCCGCCGCCGCGGTGATGGTGTCGCCCACCTTCACCAGGCTCACGTCCTTCAGGCCGGTGACCAGGTAGCCCACCTCGCCCATAGACAGGCGCGACAGCGGCGTCTCGGCGGGACGGCGGGCGCCCACCTCCTCCACCAGCGCCTCGGTGCCGGTGGCCAGCATGCGGATGCGGTCGCCCTTGCCCATGGAACCGTCCACAATGCGAACGAGGGCCACCACGCCGCGGTAGGCGTCGAAGTAGCTGTCGAAGATGAGCGCGCGCAGAGGGCCGTCGGGGTTGCCTTCGGGCGCGGGGATGTTGTAGACCACCGCCTCCAGCATGTCGCGCACGCCCTCGCCGGTCTTGCCCGAGGCCAGCACCGCGTCGTCGGCGGGAAGGGCAAGGCCGTCCTCGATTTCGGCGCGCACGCGATCGGGGTCGGCCGCCGGCAGGTCGATCTTGTTGATGAGCGGCACGATCTCAAGGTCGGCGTTCATGGCCATCATGGCGTTGGCCACGGTCTGGGCCTCCACGCCCTGGGTGGCGTCCACCACCAGCACCGCGCCCTCGCAGGCGGCAAGGCTTCGGCTCACCTCGTAGGTGAAGTCCACATGCCCCGGCGTGTCGATGAGGTTGAGCTGATACACCTCGCCGTCTTCGGCGGTATACTCCACGCGCACCGCCTGGCTCTTGATGGTAATGCCGCGCTCGCGCTCGATGTCCATGGAGTCCAGCAGCTGCTCCTGCATGTCTCGCTTGGCAACGGTCCCCGTAAGCTCCAGCACGCGATCGGACAAGGTGGACTTGCCATGGTCGATGTGCGCGATGATGGAGAAGTTCCTGATATGGCTCGGATCTATTGTCATGCTGTGTTCGTTCATCCTTAAAGGAGCTGTATCCGTGTTTTTTCCGCCGCTTCGGGCAAACTTTTGCTATTCTACCGCATTGTGTATCCAACGGTACGCCCGCGCGGTGCCCGCACCGCCGAATCTGCAGACGAGGCTGCTTCGATTGCGTACCCGTTGGCCGGCCCGAGACCCCGCGGTCTCGGCGCCCGCGACGGAAAATCCTGCCCGCCGCACCGATCGCCTGCCGCAGCCGGTACGCCTGCCCTGCGCGCCCGTATCGTTGGATACATGCCAGCCATACCGACGATACTACGAAAGGCATACCTCATGGCGAACATCAAATCCCAGAAGAAGCGCATCCTCACCAACGAGAAGGCTCGCCTGCGCAACCGCGCGGTCAAGTCCGAGCTGAAGACCGCCGTGCGCCACGTGAAGGACGCCGTGGCCGCCGGCGACGGCACCGCCGCCTACGCCTACGCGCTTGCCGCCTGCCGCCTCATGGACCGCGCCGCCAGCAAGGGCGTCATCCATAAGAACCAGGCCGCCAACCGCAAGAGCGGCATCATGGCCTTGGCCAACACCGTGGTGACCGACGAGATCCGCGCTGCCTACGTCAAGCCCGAGAAGAAGGTCGCTCCCAGCGGCTCCAACAAGAAGGCCGAGGCCAAGGCCGCCCGCAAGGCTGCCCAGGAGGCCGCCAGCAAGGAGAAGGCCGTGCGCCGCGAGGCCCAGCTGAAGGCCGAGAAGAAGGCTGCCGAGCGCAAGGCCAAGGAAGCTGCCGAGGCTGCTGCCGCCGAAGCTGCTGCTGCCGCCGCCGAGGGCGAGGGCGACGCCGAGAGCGAAGCTGCCGCCGAGTAAGCGCATCCCGAACCAGATTGCCAGGAAGGCCCGGTGGAAACCGGGCCTTCCTCATATTCCGAGCCGTTTTGCGCAGCCGCTAGCGGCCGGCCGGGCCGGTGACCGAAATCACCCATTCCAGAAACGCGTCGTCAGCGTCTTTGCCGCTGTTCATGGCCATCTCGGTCTTGCGCGCCCCCAGAAGTCCCCGCTCGAGCTCGACTGCCTTGAACCGGCGGGCGTCGGCGACTATGGACCGGACCTGCCAATCCTGCTTGCCCAGCGCCTGAGCTGTAGCACCCGGCGTGCCCCGGCGAATCATCGACTGCGCGGCCATGAGGTCGCGCAGCCGGTTCGCGCACAGGCCGATGAGCGAATGGGGCGACACGGACTTCATCTGCCCAAGCATAGCCACGCAAGCGGCGGTGTTGCGTGCCGAGAACGCGTTCACGAAGTCCCAGCGGGTGGGCTCCGATACCTGGGAGACGTTGTCGAGCACCTCGCGCACCCCGATGGGCTGCGACCCTTCGTGCAGCAGTGCGAGCTTCGCCACCTCGGCATCTAGTCGCACGGTATCGTCGCCCACCAGCTCCACCAGCTTATGGGCGGCATCCGCGGTCATGGTAGCCCCGTGGGCCGGCGCCATCTCGCGTACCAGGTTCGGCAGATCGCGCGTCTTGGGCACAACGCATTCTATGACGGCCTTGGCCCCCAACGCCGCAACCGCCTTGTACAACCGCGTGCCCTTCGCCAGCTTCTCGCCGGTCAGCAGCAGCACGGTGCTCTCGTTGGGGCTCTTGAGGTAGGCCACCAGCTCCTCGGAGTCGGCCTTCTTGAGCTTGTCCGCCTCGGTAACGCATACCAGGCGGTACGGACTGAGGAACGGCACCGTCCTACAGGCGTTCACGATGGACGCGCCTTCGGCGGAGCCCCCTTCGAACGTATCGGTGTTGAAAGTCATGTCGCCCATCTGGGCAAGGCGCCGCTTGATGCCCGCGGCGATCCGCTCTCGCTTCAGGGCGTCGTCGCCCACCACCAGGTACCCTGGCAGCGGCGTTCCGGGCTTCGTCTGTGCGCTCGCTTGGCTCATGGCCCCATTGTATCATCGCACCTCCATGCCGTCGGAGTCGAACCGGCAAGCTACATCTCCGTGCACATCGGTGCGAAACACCTCGCTGCCCGCCTCTTCCAGCAGCGCCAGCGCTTCGGCGGAAGGGTGCCCGTAGCGATTGTTATCCCCGCAGCTGATAAGCGACACGGTAGGATCTAGCGACCTCACCGTCCGCTCGTCCAGGGCGTTCTTCGAACCGTGATGCCCCACTTTGAGCACGTCGAGCGGCCCCAGCGCCCCCGCCTGTACGAGGCTTGCCAGCTCGCCGCGCTCCGCATCCCCCGTCAAAAGCCCGCGATAGTCCGTCGCCCCGTCGCCGTCCGCATCCACCAGGACCAGAAGGCAGAGGCTGTCGCCGTTGCCGCCCTCGTCGCAGTAAGCGACGGGCCAGAGCACCTCCAGGCTCATCGACCCCATCTCCATCCTGTCGCCCGCGCTCAAACCCACGAGCCCATCCCGCCCCACCAGCACCTCCGCATCGCTCCTGAGCGTTTCGCACGAGGCGCACGGACAGGACAGGCCGTCCTCGGCCACCATGACCGACGGTACCTGCACCACCCCCTTCAAATCGGCAAGGCAGCCGAAATGATCGTCGTCGCTGTGGGTTATCACCACCGCGTCCAGCGACGTGACGCCGTTTCTGGCAAGAGCCTGCCGCAGAAGGGCCGGCTTGTTGCCCGTATCAACCAAAACCGTCGCCTCCGACCCGCGCAGCAAAATGGCATCCCCCTGCCCCACGTCCAGCATCACCATCTGGGCGCATCGGTCGCCGCCAAAAAGGCCCGGCGCTACCGCGACCCCCAGCAGCATCGTCAGGGCGCAAGCCGCCGCAAACGCCGCAACCCCCGCCAGCTGCCGGCGCACCGGCGTCCGAGTCTGCGGTCGCGCCGCGGGCACGGGCCACAGCCGGTACAGAGCCGCGGCGATCGCCCCGGATGCAGCCAAGGCCGCCAGCGGGCTCCACGAGACGGCCACGCTCGCATAGGGAACGGCGGCGCACGCGCGTACCGCCCGGGCCAGGATCCCCGGGAAAACGCATCCCACCTGCAGCACCTCCCAAGGGATGTCGGGGAGCAATCCCGCCAGAAGCGATACCGCGACACTGCCGATGCAGGAGGGGGCGAACAGGGGCGCAGCAACCACGTTGGACACCGGTGCCACCAAGGAGAGCTGCGAGAACAGCGCCGAGCCGTACAGGGTCGCCGCCACGTTCGACGCGAGCGTCAGCGCCAACGCATCCCGGGCGAAGCGGGGAGCCCATCGCATCGCACGGGCGATCCAGCACTGGAAGAGCCTGCCGAACAGGACGATTCCCAGCGTGGAGAGCGTGGAGAGCGCGAACGACACCGAAACGGCTACGAACGGGTCGAGGGCCACGAAGACCATCATGCAGACGCCCAACGCGCTCAGGGACGAGGGGCGGCGACGAGCGAAGAACGACCCCATGGCGCAGAAAGCCATGATGGACGCCCTGACGGCAGATGCCGACGCGGCAGACAGCAGAAGAAACGACAGGATAAGCGCTGCCTGCAACGGCACCGCCGCCGCCCTCGGGCAGCGCAGCGCCCCCAGCACGGCCGAAGCGAAGGCGACGACCAGGGAAAGGTGGGCTCCCGAGACCGCGATCAGATGGCTCAGACCCGCAGCCTTGAAGGCGCAGGACAGCTCGTCGTCGATCGAACCGCGCCATCCGCAGGCCAAAGCCGCCACCAAGGCGGCGTCCTGGCCTCCACGCGACCCGATGCGCTCCACCGCCTTCGCCCGCACCGCCGCCACCGCATCGCGCACCCCCTGCCCCGGCGAATGCTCCACCTCCTGCGCCCCCAGCTGCAGCACGCACCCCTTGCCCCAAAGGAACTCGGCGCTCGACCCGCTAACGGCCTGCAGCGAACCTTCGGCGACGAATCGCTGCCCGTGGAGGACGTCCGCATCGCCCCCGAAAAGCACCTGCACCTTCGCCCCTGCGGCAAAGCCCTCCTCGACCTGCGCCAGCACGCGCCTGCCGTACGCGGTCTCGCTGCCGTCTTCGACCGCGCGCAGCACGAAGGGTACAGCCTCGGCGGTCGGGACCTCTCCCTGGGCGTGAAGCATCGCCGACCCCGCTGCACCGTTCAACGCGCCGGCAAGCGTCGCCGCAAGCATCGCGGCCGCGTACGCCCCCCGAGGCGCGCGAAGCAGCGGCAACGCCGCCAAGGCCGCCGCCGCGCAACCGAGGGCCAGCAGCATGCAGCCGCCTGCGTCCAGATGCTCCCCCGCGCTAACAGCGCACGCGCACGCAGCCCAGAACGCCAGCCCCGCCGCCAAGGCCAAGGGGATCGAAGGGCGCACGCCCGACGGCGCATCGCCGCGCTCGCGCCCCTTGCGCAGGCGCCTACCCAACGCATATAAGCTCTGCCAGGCCATCGTACTTCTTCTGCCCTATGCCAGAGACGCGCATCAGGTCCTCGCAGCATCCGAAAGGCCCTTCCGACTGCCGGCTTGCCACGATCTTCTGCGCGGTGGCGGGGCCCACGCCGGGAAGCGACTCCAGCTGCGCCGCCGTCGCCGTGTTGATGTTCACCTTCCCGCCGACTTGGGAAGGAGCCGCGTCGTCCGCATCGCCGTCGGGCTCCCACAGGCCGCCCTCCTGCAAGCCCTCGTATTCCCGGACCGACGGCACGATCACGCGCTCTCCGTCCGAAAGCGGGCGGGCAAGGTTCACGGCATCGGGAGCCGCATCGTCGGTGAAGCCCTGGGCGGCCGCCACGGCATCGGCGATGCGCGCACCCGCCGGCAGCTCGTACACCCCCGCCGCCTCCACGCATCCTCCGATATGCACAAGCAGCGCCCCCTCCTCCAGCTCGTCCGCTCGTGCGGTATCCGATACGGCAGCGCCCGTCGCCCCCTCTTCGCCCGCAGTCATCTCCTCATCCGCAGCGAAGGAGGCATCTGACACGACCCGATCGGCCGCAGCCAGCCCTTCGCCGTCGTCTCCCCTTGCAACAACCAGCCCAGAACCGCCGCCCGACGCCAGCCGGACCAACGCAAGCACTACCGCGGCCGCAACCGCGATGGCGACGGCCGCAAGCGCCAGGGCCCGAGGACGGTCGCCTGCCATCCCTCCCGAAACCGCGTCGCGCCGATTTTCGAACCCGAGCATCGCTGCCTCCTCCCCGTTTCCTCCGAACAGACTAGCGTCTCGCCCTTGCAGGAAGATGACAGGCGGCCCTCCGCTACGCCATGCCCCATGTTGCGGATGTGACGGCATGGCGCGACGCGCCCGTTGCCGCTTCCGCGCAGGGTGCCCCCATCGTTCTCGCCCGATCCGCCTCCGATCCGCCCCGTGTTCCCTCCAAAGCGGTGCGCCCCCATTCGCTGTTGCTTGCGGACAGAGCGGCTCGTCAGTCGCCGCCCCTTTCGCTGTGCGCATCCGCTTTGCACGGAAACCTTGCAGGACCGTCCGTCTATCCTTGCGCATCGGCAAAGTCGGGGCATAAGAAAAGCCCGCCTCCGAAGGAGACGGGCTCGGCGAGCGAAACGTCGCGGATGCGTTAGTTCTCGGGGAAGAACACGGCGATCTCGCGGGCGGCGGACTCAGGCGAATCGGAGCCGTGGATAACGTTCTCGTCCATGATCAGGCCGAAATCACCGCGAATGGTGCCAGGGGCGGCATCGGCGGGATTGGTGGCACCCATGAGGCTGCGGCACTTCGCCACCGCGCCCTCACCGGAAATCACCATCTTGACCACGGGACCGGAGGTGATGTAGGCGATAAGGCCCTCGTAGAAGGGCTTGCCCTCGTGCTCGGCGTAGTTGGCCTTGGCCTGCTCGGGAGTGACCATGCCCATCTCCATGCGCTCGATGGTCAGCCCCGCGCGCTCGAAGCGGTTGACGATCTCGCCGATGTGCCCGTTGCGGACCCCGTCGGGCTTGATCATGCTGTAGGTCTTCTGCACTGCCATGGGTTAGCTTCCTTTCCTATCTTGCGAACATCATGCACAAGCGCGTACGCGCTGCGTTCCTGAAACGACGATACCCGATGCCCCTAGTTCTGGCTGGCGAAGTAAAGCTCGATGTTTGAGATCTTCCAACCGATGCCCGACCTCACGAGCGAGACCTTGTAGTCCACATCTCCCCCCTGCGGCGTCTGGGCGGTCACGTAGGCGGTGGACTCGGTCATGGACTTGTTCATGCCGTCCACAACAACCTCGGGGTCCTCCACTACCAGCTCCACCAACGTGGCGGCCTTGGCGGCATCCACCTCGTCGGCGAAGCAGGTGTCGACGGCGGCCTTCGGGTCGTCGAACAGCTGGCCGATGACCGATTCCTGCGAGGGGAAGCCAAAGCCTTGGATATACAGGAATATGCAAGCACCAAAGGCTACAACCAGCAAGAAAACAACTACCACCAGGGCCTTGAGCCCCACGTTGCGGCGCTTGCGGTCCTGCTTGGCGATGCCGCGGGACCACTTCTCGATTTCCTCGTCGGTAGCGGTGAAGAACATGTCGCCGCTGCCTTGCCCCTGGTAGCCCGGGTCTCCCTCGTAGCCTTCCGGACCGTAGCCCGCAGCGTACCCGTCGGCTGCCTGCAAAGCGTACTGGCCATCCTGATCGTAATCCATCAGCGGCTCGGCCATGACGTCGAGCCCGGACATGTCGTTGCCCAGCATCACCGGGCTCATCTTCTGCGTGCAGTCGGAAGCGCCCTGGGAGACGGCGCCGACAGCCTTCTGGTAGTCGATGCGGGCCGAGTCCGACAGGAAGTAGGTCTGGTCGGCCAAAGCCTGCTCGAAGGCGTGGACCGCTTTCTGCATCTGGCCGACGGCCACGTAGGCCTGGCCGAGGTTGGCGTACAGGCGGTTTCTGGTGTCCGCCGGCGGGTTCAGCTGCAGCGCGCTTTCGTACACGCTGGCCGCGTCGGCCGGACGGTCGAGAGCCATGAAGCACACGCCCAGGTTCAGCAGCGACTTCGTAGGGTCGGGGTTCGCGTCGTCCAGGGCCGCTTCGCGGTAGGCCACGCCCGCCTCGGCCGTCTTGCCCATCTTCATGAGCGCGTTGCCCATAGCCGCGTAGGCCTTGTAGGCGGCGCCGTACTTGCGATCGGAGACGGCTATCTCGAAATGGCGCTCGGCGTTCTCGAAATCATGAAGCGACGCGTAGGCCATGCCCAGGTTGTAGTTCACGGCCCCACAGGCATCGTAGGCCCCGTCGGCGGTGGCCAAGGTGTAGGACTGGATGGCCTCGGTGGGATTGTTGAGCTTGACGAGGCAGTTGCCGATCTGATGGTAGAGCTGTCCCTCCTCGCCGGGGCCGAGCGGATTGCGAGCATCTTGCAGACATTGCGTGTACAACGCCAGCGCAAGCTCGTAGTTGCGAGCCCGGTAGGCGTCCTTCGCTTGATTGAAAAGCTCGTTGTTCATCTGCTTCCTTACCTCGTTCTAACGCTTCGGGACCTTCCGCCGAAGCGGCGGAGCAGGCATACGTCGAAGCCCGGGGTCCTAAGCCTCGTTGGCGTTCTCGATGTCGATCCCCTCGATGACGTCGCCGACGCGAAGCTGGCCGATGACGTCCTTGCCCTCGACGGTCTGGCCGAAGACCGTGTAGCCGGAGTCGAGGGAATGCTGCGGCCCCAGGCACAGGTAGAACTGGGAGCCGGCCGAGTCGGGCATCTGGGAGCGGGCCATGGCCAGCGCGCCGTCCTCATGGGAGTTGCGGGGGTTGCTGGTGTACTCCTGCTTGATGGTGTATCCGGGACCGCCCGTGCCCAAGCCGCCGAAGGGGCTGCGGGCCTTGGCCACCACCTCGTCGGGGGTCAAATCGCGCGTGTTGGGGCATCCGCCCTGGATGACGAAGCCCGGCACGTAGCGATGGAACTTCAAGTTGTCGTAGAAGCCCTTCTGCGCCAGCTCGACGAAGTTGCCCACGTGGATGGGGGCGTCCTCGCCGGCGAGCTGGACGCGGATGGTCCCTTTGGACGTGCGGATGACGGCGACTTCCTTGCCGTTGGGCTGGTATTCGGGAGTGTACAGCGCCATGAATCGGCCTCCTGTTCGTTCGGGCATTCCTCAAAAGTCTATCAGCTTCCCCGCATCTCTCAGGGAAAAACTCGCAAATTTCACGCCATCAGGGGAAAGCCCCGCCGACAGGCGCCCGGTCGTCCCGCAGGCGCCGCGACCCCAGATACGACCGGCAACCATGTTGCTAAAGCAACGAACCAACGCTGGATCCTCTTGACGATCGCCGTTCGCCCCATCGATTAAAATGCCCTCTCGCAGACGCGAAAAGGCCTTACCGGCTTCCTCGCGTACAGCCCGACAGCTGCTATACTTTCCTCGTCCCCTCCGTCAAAGGCTAGCAAGGAATTGTTTTGACGCGCAAACCAAACAGAAGATGGACACCTTCTCCCCCTCAACAGACATTGGGGGCAATCGCCCTGCTCGTTCTCGGTGGTTTTTCAATCGATGTCTCTGGATGGACCGCTATCTTGCTTGCCGGAGATGCCCTTCCGGGTATCGGGCCGCTCGAGTACAGCGGAACCCTGCTGTACGTGCTCTCCTCGGCCATCACCTCGACGATCTTCATAGCCGCAGGATCGCGGCTCCAAACCCTGCGCGCTTGTCCGTGCATCTTCTATGTGGCGGCCGTCTTCATACTGTCAGGATTAGCCCTCGTCGGGCAAGCCCTTCCCCGCCCCATGCTCCTCATCTGCTTCCTACTCTTCGCTGCCGGCAATACCACTTTGCTATTCTTCTGGCTCGAGTTGATGACTCGGTTCAATTCGCATATCGTAGCGGCCATCATAGTGCTGAGCGCCTTGACCTCCTCCATCGCCGCCGCCATCCCTTGGGCAAGCACGCACGCGACATTCACGTTCTTCGTTACCGTTGCGGCGACACTGATATGCCTCAACCGCCTTGATCGCGCATTGGGAAAGGACTCCAACCCACGCGACAGCCGCCCCCTGGAAGTCGACAAGCACGTGCTCATAGGCACCATCGCGGGTTTGTGCCTTGCCAGCATGATTTCGGGCATCACTCAGAACCTCGCGTTCTCCAGCGCTGACTCCGGAGCGTTCTATCCGGGTTCCTCCGACCTCGTGACTGTCGCTTTACTTGCGGTAATCCTTCTTTCCTTGGGCGACGTGAATCTCTCTACGGGCGTTAAAATCATATCGTCCCTTACCATAGGCTCGCTTCTGCTGCTACTCCTGCCAAACGCCCTCAACTACCCCGCTTATGTTTTCGCAAGCATGTCTTACGGCCTCCTCACCGGATTGGGTTATTACACCGCCGTGCTCATGGCAAAGACGCGAGCATTCTCCACTCCAGCGGTTTTCGGCATAATGGGCGCCATGCTCTTTTCCAGCTCGATCGTCCTCTTCGGACTGGCTGTTGCGGGCATCGACATCGCGGACCGCAGCCTCATAGCACTGCTTACTCTCGGATACTCGCTGGCAGCGATCTGGTTGCTGAGCGACCGAGGCATCGATCTGCTCGTCACCGCGAAATACTCCTCGGCCCATAGCCACAGCGCCGCACAGGGCGATTTCGGACCAGGCGTGCAAGCCATAGCTGGAAAAGTCGGGCTGACGCCGCGCGAGACCGACGTGCTCGCCTTGGCATCCTCCGGCCGCAGCGTCCCCTTCATGGCGGAGAAGCTCGTGCTCAGCGAAAACACCGTCAAGTCGTACCTCCAGAAAGTCTATGCGAAATGCGGCGTTCACTCTCGCCAAGAGCTCATTTCGCTCGCTGAGCAGGCGGCCGTCGAAGCAATCAACAATAGGAATAGGTAAAACCCCAGCTCACGTCTTACACCCGTTTCGTATGCAATGGCTGAATGCAGGTATTGCATACCTTTCGGGTCTAGTCGGCAAGGACCGGGAAAGTCATTCTCTTCCTACCGAAACAGCCAGCCGCGGAGAGGCTGGCAGCAAAGGAGGAGACCCGTGAAAAGCAAAGCTGCAACCCCCACGACGTCGAACGAAATGACCAGGCGCTCGTTCCTCGGCGCTGCAGCGCTGGCCGGTGCAGCCGCAGCTGCGGCAGGCTTGGCAGGCTGCGCTCCGGTCCAGGCCGCCAAGGAAGCTGACGCCGAGGGGGACGGTAGCCAAGGCAAGGAGCGAGAGACGATTCCCGAGGACGCCATCGCCGATACAAAGGAATGCGATGTGGTGGTCGTGGGCTTGGGCGTTGCCGGCGTTGCCGCAATGCGCGCGGCGGCCGAGGGCGGCGCAAACGTCATCGCAGTGGAAAAGACAAGCATTCCGAACTGTCGCTCGGGCATGTTTGCCGCATTCAACAGCGACCTGGCACGCAAGTTAGGCGTACAGGAGGTCGACCCTACGGTAGTCGCCAACGAGCTCATGATACAGATGGCCCATCGCGGCAACTACCGCGTCATCAATACGTGGCTTGCGCGATGCGGCGAAGCGTTCGAATGGTATGCGGGGGCAATGGACGACCTCATGCTCGTAGGTCTCGAAGACCCCTTCCCTGAAGATCCGAACCAGATATACCTGTACGGCGACGGTGCGGAGGACACCTATCGGTTTGGCATCGACCATGAGCGCCTGTTCCCCGGCTGCATTAGCGTAGGCGGCGGAAACGAGACGCATCGCCCGCTGCTAGAAGCGAATATCGATAAGGCCGTAGGCAGCGGCAATGCGCTAACCGTGTTCGACTCCCCCGCCGTGCAGCTCGACGTAGAGGACGGTCGGGTAACCGGCGTCGTATGCCAGAACCTGGCCGACGATACCTACACGCGCTATCGTGCGTCGAAGGGTGTCATCTTGGCTACCGGCGACTACAGCCTCAACGAAGACATGCTCAAGACCTATGCCCCTTGGATCTTCGAGAACAGGGACAAGTACCTGTTCTCCCACGAGGCACGCGACATGAAGGGCAATCCAGCGAGCACCGGTGACGGGCAGATTATGGGCGTAGCCGCCGGCGGCCATCTCGATTGCGGGCCCCATGCGGTCATGGCGCACATCCTTCAGTTCGGAGCGGATCAGTTCCTAGAGGTCAACGAGCACGGCCGACGCTTCTGCAACGAGGACTTGAGCATGACCAACATCGCAAAAATCATGGTCGCGCAACCAGGCACGAAGGTATTTCAGATTGTCGACGCAAGGGCTGCCGACTACTATCCTCAGCTGGACATGACGCTGGAATACATACGCAGCTTCGGTGACGGCGAAACCTATTCAGCCGAAGCGGACACGCTCGAAGAACTTGCCGCACAGCTGAACATCAAGGGCGAAGACGCGAAGACGTTTCTCGACGAGGTAGCCCGTTACAACGAGCTGTGCGAGAAAGGCCATGACGATGATTTCGGCAAAGCCGCCGAGAAAATGCACCCCATCGTCGAGGGACCGTTCAGGGCAATCACCTACGACATGAGCAAGCAT
The DNA here is from genome assembly GCA_910575165.1 of Eggerthellaceae bacterium. GTDB lineage: Bacteria > Actinomycetota > Coriobacteriia > Coriobacteriales > Eggerthellaceae > Xiamenia > Xiamenia aquisgranensis. The sequence continues at coordinate 7,653 of CAJTDS010000007.1, read as the reverse complement.
ACTTCGGTGGACGACGTGAGCTGCATGCGCCTGCTCGTAACGATGGGCGGCCTCGAGACAGACGAATTCGCCCGCGTGCTAGGCGACGACCTTCGCCCCATTCCCGGCTTGTACGCCGTGGGCAACACTCAGGGAGGCCGCTTCGTGGACGACTATCCGTTCTCGCTATCCGGAGCAAGCCACGGCGCCGCGCTTACCTACGGCTACATCGCTGGCCAGCATATCGCCGCCTAAGACCACCCACCCGAAAGCGGGCCGCTGCATTGCGGAACATAGCGGCCCGCGGGAAACTTCCCACGACCCCCGCCCCTGACAGAATCTCTTATGGCTACGGAAGCGAGGGCTCCCGCCAACGTCTCGACATCATCGACGGGATGTAGGACGTTTGCAAAGGCTCGAAGACCGCAGGTCACAGGCTTTCGAATTAGCAATGCCGCATATTCCGGCGGCCAGGAAGAAAGCACCGCAGACCAGCAATACCGTTTCGCAAACAGCAATCCCATGGTCGACCCGCACAAGCCAAAGGACAACCTCGCACGGGTCGACCATGCCGCTTCCGGCCGAGAAGGGCCCCGCCCTCCGACCTTAGGCCAGCAAGCTTTTTCCCGTCATCTGCTCGGGCGCAGCAAGGCCCATGGCATCCAGCAGCGTCGGGGCGATGTCGCACAGCGCCCCGGTCTCGCCCGACAGGCGCATCCCCGCGCCTGTCGCATCCATCAGCAGGAAGGGAACGGGCGCCATGGTATGGGCGGTATGGGGCGTTCCGTCGTCGGCGAGCATCTTGTCGGCATTGCCGTGGTCGGCGGTCACGAAGGCGATGCCGCCGGCGCGCCCTATGGCCCGAACCACCTTGCCCACCCCTTCGTCGACAGCCTCGACGGCGGCTACGGCTGCGGGGATCACACCGGTATGCCCCACCATGTCGGGGTTGGCGAAGTTCACGATGTAAACGTCCGCCTCCCCCTCGTCGATGGCCTTGACCAGGGTGTCTGCCACGTCGGGCTCGCTCATCTCGGGCTGCAGGTCGTAGGTGGCCACCTTGGGGCTGGCGATGAGGCACCGCTCCTCCCCCGCCTTGGGCGCCTCGATGCCGCCGTTCAGGAAGAAGGTCACATGGGCGTACTTCTCTGTCTCGGCGATGTGATACTGCCGAAGCCCCCGGTCGGCCAGCACGTCGGCAAGCACGTTGTCCGGGAACTCCTTCGGGAAGGCCACCGGCGCCTCGATGGCCGGATCGTACTCGGTCAGGCATACGAAGGATACCTGCGGGCGCACCGAGCGCTCGAAGCCGTCGAAGGCCTCGTCCACGATGGAGCGGGTAATCTCTCGGGCACGGTCGGGGCGGAAGTTGAAGAACACCACCGCGTCGCCGTCGGCGATTCCCCGGCCGTCCAGCGCGAAGGGGACCACGAATTCGTCGGTTACGCCCTCGTCGTAGGAACGACGCACCGCATCGGAGGCGGACAGGTCGTCCTGGCGCAGGGGCTCGGCCTGAACCAGCGCCTCCCAGGCCTGCCGCACGCGCTCCCAGCGCTTGTCGCGATCCATGGCAAAGTAGCGGCCCGACACCGTGGCGATGCGCGCGTCGAAGCCCTCGTCGCACAGGCCGTCGAGCACCTCCTGCAGCTGGTCGAGGTAGTCAGCGCCGCTCGCAGGCGGCACGTCGCGGCCGTCCAGGAAGGCATGCACGCGCACCGTGGGCACGCCGGCATCCTTGGCCGCCTCTAGGAGCGCGTAGAGATGGGTGTTCATGGAGTGGACGCCGCCGTCGGAGAGCAGACCCATCAGATGCAGCGCCGCACCGTCCTCCCTCGCCGCGGCGAAAGCCCGCTGCAGCACGTCGTTGGCCGCCAGCGACCCGTCGGCGCAAGCCCGGTTGATGCGGCTGAGCTCCTGATAGACCACGCGCCCGGCGCCGATGTTGAGGTGTCCCACCTCGGAATTGCCCATCTGGCCAGCCGGAAGCCCCACGGCCTCCCCCGAAGCCTCCAGCCGGGTATGGCTGCAGGCCGCGAACAGCTTATCGAGGTTGGGCGTGCGAGCCAGGGAGATGGCGTTGCCCTCTCCGGGCTCGGCAAGGCCGAAGCCGTCCATGATGATGAGGCAGGCCGGCGTGCGCACGGCGTCCGAGATGGCATTCTCGGCGGTGGAAACGGACATGGCATGCTCCTAGCTCGGTCGAAACGCTTTCTTGCAGCGCGGCCCTCCGAGCAAAGCGCGAAGGGCCGCACATCCATACGAACAAAACGGCTACAGGCAGGCCTTCACCAGGTTGACGAAGGACAAGGCCTTAAGGCTCGCCCCTCCCACCAGTCCGCCGTCGATGTCGGGCTGGGCTAGCAGCATCTCCACGTTGCCCTCGTTCATGGAGCCGCCGTAGAGGATGCGCATGGCCTGGGCGACGTCCCGGCCGTACATCTCCGCCAGCTGCGCGCGGATGGCGGCGCACACCTCCTCGGCCTGCTCCGGGGTTGCCGTGCGCCCCGTGCCGATGGCCCAGATGGGCTCGTAGGCCACCACGCACTTGGCCGCGTCCAAGCCATCCACGCCGGCAAACGCCGCCTTCACCTGCGCCGTTACATACTCGAGCGCACCGCCCCCGTCGCGCACGGCCAGCGACTCGCCACAGCAGACGATGGCGTACATGCCACCTTCCAGCAACGCCTTGAGCTTCAGGTTCACGTCCTCGTTGGTCTCGCCCAGAAGCTCCCGGCGCTCGGAGTGGCCGACGATGGCCGCCACACATCCGATCTCGGCCAGCATCTCCACCGATATCTCGCCGGTGAAGGCGCCCTTCTTCTGGAAGTACACGTTCTGGGCAGCCACGGCCACAGGCGTCTTGTCGAAGTCGAACACCGTCTTCACGGGCTTCAGGTCCACGTAGGGCGGGCATACCACCACATCCACCGAATCGCTCCAATCCCGCTCGAAGTTGTTCGAGATGTCCTGGGCCAGCACCACCGCCTCGCCGATGGTGTTGTTCATCTTCCAGTTGCCTGCCATCAAGGGTTTGCGCGCCATGGACGGCCTCCTATCCTCAAAAGGGTTGTTACTTCAGAGCCTCGACACCGGGCAGCGCCTCGCCCTGCACCAGCTCCATGGAGGCACCGCCGCCCGTGGAGATGAAGGTCATCTCGTCGGCCAGCCCGAACTGGTTCACCGCCGCCACCGAATCGCCGCCACCGATGATGGTGTCGGCTCGCTTGTTGTCCGCCACGGCCTGGGCCACCGCCTTGGTGCCGGCTTCGAAGGCCGGCATCTCGAACACGCCCATGGGGCCGTTCCAGAACACCGTGGCCGCACCGGCGACCGCATCGCCGTAGAGCTTCGCGGTCTCAGGGCCGATGTCGAGCCCCATCATGTCGTCGGGGATGACGTCGACGGAAACCGTTTCCGTGCGGGCGTCGTTGGAGAACGCATCGGCTGCCACCACGTCCACCGGCAAGAGCAGCTTGCAACCGCAGGCCGCCGCCTTGTCCATCATGGCGCCCGCGCGCTCCACCCAGTCGTCTTCCTTGAGCGACGTGCCCACGGACTTGCCCTGGGCCAGCAGGAAGGTGAAGCACATGCCGCCGCCGATGATCAGCGTGTCGCACTTGTCCATGAGCGCGTCGATGACCTTGATCTTGTCGGACACCTTCGATCCGCCCAGGATGGCGACGAAGGGGCGCTTGGGATCCTCCAGCATGCCGGTGAGCGTGGCCACCTCGCGCTCCATGAGGTAGCCGGCGTAGGCGGGCAGCAGCTGCGCGATGCCGGCGGTGGACGCATGGGCGCGATGGGCCGCGCCGAACGCATCGTTGACGTAGGCGTCCGCCAACGAGGCGAGCTCGGATGCGAAGGCCGGGTCGTTCTTCTTCTCGCGTTTGTCGAAGCGCAGGTTCTCAAGCAGAAGCACCTGGCCGTCATCTAGCGCCTCGGCCTTGGCCCGAGCGTCCTCGCCCACGGTGTCGGACGAGAACGCCACGGGCTGACCCAGCAGCTCGGCCAGGCGCAGGGCCGCAGGGCGCAGCGTGAACTCCTCCTGGAAGCCGGTGCCGTCGGGGCGCCCCCGATGGCTTGCCAGGATGACGCGCGCACCTCGCTCGACCAGCGAGCGGATGGTGGGCAGCGCCGCCCGGATGCGGGTATCATCGGTCACCGAGCCGTCCTTGATGGGGACGTTGAAGTCGACGCGCACCAGGACCCGCTTGCCCGCAGGGTTCAGCTCGTCGATGGTTTTGATGTCGGCCACGGGGCCCTCCTTGCCTATAGAAAGAGGGCGGCCGATCAGCCGCCCTTCCAACGATTGCGATAGCTGCCTTACAGCAGGATCTTCACCAGGTCCTTGACGCGGTTGGAATAGCCCCACTCGTTGTCGTACCAGGAAACCACCTTCACCAGGTTGCCCTCGCCGCCCATGACCATGGTCAGCTGGCTGTCGAAGATGGAGGAATGGGGATCGTCTACGATGTCGATGGACACGATCGGGTCCTCGGTGTACTCCAGGATGCCGGCGAGCGGGCCCTCAGCGGCGGCCTTCATGGCAGCGTTAACCTGCTCGATGGTCACGTCCTGGCCAAGCTCCACCGTAAGGTCGACCATGGAGCCGTCGGGCGTGGGAACGCGGGTGGCGAAACCGTCCAGCTTGCCCTTCAGCTCGGGAAGCACCAGCGACACGGCGCGAGCAGCTCCGGTGGTGGTGGGGATCATGGACATGGCTGCGGCTCGGGCGCGGCGCAGGTCCTTGTGGGGCAAGTCCAAGATCTTCTGGTCGTTGGTGTAGGAGTGGATGGTGTTCATGTAGCCGCGCTTGATGCCGAAGTTGTCCATGAGCACCTTGGCCACGGGAGCCAGGCAGTTCGTGGTGCAGGAGGCGTTGGAGATGATGTTGTGCTTCTCCGGATCGTACTGGTCGTCGTTGACGCCCATGACGATGGTGATGTCCTCGTTCTTGGCGGGAGCGGAGATAATGACCTTCTTGGCGCCGGCGTCCAGATGGGCCTTAGCCTTGTTGGCGTCGGTGAAGAAGCCGGTGGACTCCACCACCACGTCGACGCCCAGCTCGCCCCAGGGCAGGTTCGCTGGGTCGCGCTCGGAAAGCACCTTCACATGGTGGCCGTCGGCCACGAAGCCGTCCTCCACGACCTCCACGGTGTCGAAGGCGCGGCCGTGGACGGAGTCGTACTTCAGCAGATGGGCCATCGTGGGGATGTCGCCCAGATCGTTCACGGCCACGACCTCGATCTCGGGATCGTTGGCCATGGCGCGGTACGCCAAGCGGCCGATGCGACCGAACCCGTTGATGCCTACTTTCGTCGTCATAGGGTATCCCCTTTCGCGAGATATATGTTCCACGTCCCTTGCGGGCACGCCTTACAGGTTAGCGCATCCCACCAGCGGCGCAGTCGCTTCCACCAAATAACCCGATACGGAAGCGTCCTTCTGGGAATTAGGCCTGCGCCAGGCGCGAAAAGCAAAAGACCCCGGGCCCGCCGAAACCGCAGCTAGCGGACGGAGCCCTCGTCGGAGGAGGGCATGGCGGCGGCTTGCGCGCTGCCGGCCTGGGCAGCCTGCGCCGCGCGCTCGGACTCGTACTTCTTGAGGTTGGTGTTGTAGCGCATCTGGATGAGCTCCAGAATGATGGAGAACACCATGGCGAAGTAGACCATGAGCTTCTCCATGTGCATGTCCAGAACCTCGACGCCGGAATTGATGCCGCAGGAGTCCACCGCCAGAAGCACGCCGATGGCCGCGATGAACACCAGCGCCAATATCTTCATCTCGGCGTGGTTGTTGATGAAGTCGGAGATGGGGTCGATGAACACCATCATGACGATGACGGCGACGATCACGGCCAATATCATGATGATGAGATGGTTCGCCAGGCCCACGGCGGTGATGACCGAGTCTATGGAAAACACGATGTCCATGACCATGATGGTGCCGACCGCTTGGGACAGCGAAAGCATGTGCTTCTGCTTGTGCTCCTCGCTGTGCTCTGCCTTTACCTCGGTCAAGGCCAGCATGCCGCGCAGCTCCTCGATGCCCTTGTAGATAAGGTAGATGCCGCCGACGAGCATGACCAGGTCGCGGATGGAGAACCCATGGGAGAAGAATCCCAGGTCAACGGTAAACAACGGGATCGTCATATGCACGAGCCACGAGGCGAAGCACAGAAACAGGACGCGCATCACCAAAGCGCCCGCCAGGCCCAGCTTGCGCCCGATGTGCTGCTTGTCCTTAGGCAACCGGTTGGTGGTGATGGAGATAAAGACGATGTTGTCCACGCCCAGCACGATCTCCAGAAAGATAAGGGTGATCAGGCTGATCCATGCTTCCGGGGTGGTGAAGATAGACAGGTCCATCTTAAGAGCGCTCCTCGATCATCGCTTCGTCAGGCCGCCTTGGCTGGGCGGACGCACCGGCGCGAACTATGACCGGCCGATGCGGTCTCCGATGCTACCATAGGGGCCGCTAAATCCTTTGTTATAATACCGAATCGTTTCGAAAAACACCTTAGCGGGCGGGCTGGTCAAGGAGAGCCGATGAATCACGATTCCGAATCCCAGGATATGGCGACGCAGGCCATGGAGCATATCCCGCTGCACACCGGGCCGAGCCCCGAGCCGGAGCCTGCACCCAAGCCGCAGCGCACGCCGCGCTCCCATGCCCAGCGCAACGACGAGCCCCCTACCAGCCCGAACCTCGCCCTGCGACCCGAGGACGCCACGCTCTACCCCGACGGGAGCGGCCTTAAGCGCCCCGTCAGCATGCCCGGGCAGGCCTGGGTCATCGCCCTCGCCTTCGCCGCCGTGGCCCTCGGCGTGGGCGCCTGGTGGGGCTCCAGCACCATCGGCGGCATAGAGGACTCGGTGAGGCTGTCCCTTGCCACGGTGGAGGAGAACCTCGAGCGGGAGGTCTCCTACGACATCCCCCAGATAACCACCCTGCTCGACCTGGACAACGACTCCATCCTCGCCAAGTTCGAGGAAGAGGGGCTTGCCATCTACAACCTGGGCATCGAGGGGGAGCCCGCAGGCGACGAGGAGGAGGGCGAGCCTACGCTCAACGTCATGAAGCTGCCCTCGGACGTCTCCCCTTCCGATGCGGCCGTGATGCTCTCCCGGGGCATCGCCAACCTCGACGCCGCCCGCGCCGCCAAGCTGCTTAACGGCTCGTGGACCCTGCAGGTGGACCGCGAGGCAGGCGTCAACGACGTCGTGCGCTACGTCGACTTCGGTTCGGGCTCCGTCGAAGCCGCCATCGAAAGCGCCATAGCCATCGAAGGGTTCGACCCCGCCACCGTCGCCGAGGACACCCAGGGCGTCGACGATGCGGGCAACACCTACAAGCAGGGTACGGTGCAGTACAACGACGCCACCTACACCTGGCGCATCTCCGCCATCGCGCTGGAGGAGGTCTACGACATCGCCGGCTTGCCCGAGACCGCGGTGTACGTGGGGATCCGCGTGATGGAGTAGCCGTCAGCCGCAACAGGGCAGTATCGATTGCAACAGAAAAGCCGCTCCCAACGAGGAGCGGCTTTCGTTTTTCTCTATGTTAGACCACTGTTGACATGGAGTCCTTGAGGATGTCCCATCAACGCCCCGCCTAAAAAGAAGATCCATCCTAGGGTGAAGTCGCCTAAAACCTGACCGGAAGGATGGATCG